>NZ_CP080382.1:2589117-3883676 GCF_019443425.1 Arthrobacter sp. PAMC25284 | reverse complement strand
ATTCGACGCCAGGGGCAGTCTGAGTCATGGTTCCTCCACGATCGGCTGCCTGGCCAGTGAACGTGGTTCACCCTCGGACCACGGCAGCATATTGGTGATTCGAGACAAGCTTACGCCTGATGCCGCGGGCTACCAGGTGCGGCCTGCGGGTCGCCGATGAGGTGGTCCGCCGTGCGGCGCGCCTAGAGTGCTGCGGCGATCGCGTCGCCAATCGCGCTGGTGGAGCGGAATCCGCCGTCTCGGCTTTCGACGTCGGCGACGACGGCCGTCTCGATCTTCCTGGCGGCACCTGCGAAGCCCAGGTGCTCCAGCAGCATCGCTGCGGACAGGATGGCCGCGGTGGGATCGGCTTTTTGCTGCCCGGCGATGTCCGGCGCGGACCCGTGGACGGGCTCAAACATGGACGGGGCGGTGCGTTCCATGTTGATGTTTCCGGAGGCTGCGAGTCCGATGCCGCCGGTCACGGCCGCCGCAAGGTCCGTGATGATGTCGCCGAACAGGTTGTCCGTAACGATCACGTCGAAGCGGGAGGGGTCGGTGACCATAAAGATCGTCGCCGCGTCGATGTGGAGGTAATCGTGGGTGACCTCCGGGAATTCCTGGGCGACGGCTTCAACGGTGCGTTTCCAGAGGTGGCCGGCAAAAACCAGCACGTTGTGCTTGTGCACGAGCGTCAGCTTCTTGCGGGGACGCTCACTGGCACGGCGGAAGGCGTCCCGGACCACACGCTCGACACCGTGGGCGGTGTTCAGCGATACCTCGGTGGCGACTTCGTGCGGGGTGCCGGCGCGCAGCACACCGCCGTTGCCGACGTAGGGGCCTTCGGTGCCTTCGCGGACGACGATGAAGTCGATCTCGCCGGGATCAGCCAGCGGGCTGCCCACCCCGGAGTACAGCCGGGACGGGCGCAGGTTGACGAAGTGGTCCAGGCTGAAGCGCAACTTGAGCAGGAGTTCGCGCTCGATCAGGCCGGAGGGGATCCGGGTGTCCCCGGGGGCCGCCCCAATGGCGCCGAAGAGAATCGCGTCCCGGGTGCGGAGGTCCGCGAGGGTGTCTTCCGGGAGGGTCTCGCCGGTTTCGAGCCAGTGCTGGGCGCCCAGGACGTAGTGGGTCTGCTGCAGCACCAGTCCTTCCGCGGCGGCGGCCTTTTCGAGGACTTTCAGGGCTTCGGCCGTGACCTCGGGTCCGATGCCGTCGCCCGGGATGACTGCCAGATCGATCGTGGATGCGCTCATACTGTCAGGTTAGCCAAGGAATCCACATACTGGTCAAGTTGTCTCATTTTCTGAGACGACGCTCCCGCACGTTCTGCAGTCCACACGCGAACGCTTCCGCACCGCGATGGAGGCGGTGAGGGAGCGTCGCCGTAAGACCTTCAGGATGTGAGGGAGCGTCGCGGCAAGACCTGCAGGATGTGAGGGAGCGTCGCGGCAGGAACGGCAGGATGTGAGGGAGCGTCGCGGCAGGAACGGCAGGATGTGAGGGAGCGTCGCGGTGGCGGGGCTACGCCTCCGCGGGCTCCTCGTACTTCGGGAAGACCGGGGCCGGGGCGGGCAGATTGGTGCCGGCAACGATGGGCGCCGGGATGGCAGCGAACTGCCGGGCCTCCCCCTCGGGCTGGCCCAGGCTGGTCAGGATCGCCGCGGCGGCGGTCGGCATGACCGGCTGGGCGAGGATGGCCACGATCCGCAGCACTTCCAGGGTGACGTAAAGAACAGTGTTCATGCGCTCGACGTCGGTCTTGCGCAGCACCCACGGGGCCTGGTCGGCGAAGTACGCGTTGGTGTCCCCCAGGACGGCCCAGATCGCTTCCAGTGCCCGGCTGAATTCCTGCTTTTCGAACGCGGCCCGGGCAATCTCCAGGAGGCCGCCGGCCTGGCCCAGGAGCGCCTCGTCTGCGGCGGTGAACGTGCCCGGCACGGGAACCCGGCCCTCACAGTTCTTGGCCACCATGGACAGCGACCGCTGGGCGAGGTTGCCGAAGTTGTTGGCGAGGTCCGAATTCATCCGGCCCACAATGGCCTCATGGTTGTAGTTGCCGTCCGCGCCGAACGGGACCTCACGGAGGAGGAAGAACCGCACCTGGTCCAGGCCGTACTGCGCCACGAAATCTTCGGGCGCCACGACGTTGCCGACGGATTTTGACATCTTGACGCCATTGTTCTGCAGGAAGCCGTGAATCATGACCCGCTTGGGCAGTTCCAGTCCTGCACTCATCAGGAAGGCAGGCCAGAAAATGGCGTGGAACCGGGAGATGTCCTTACCGATCACATGGACATCGGCCGGCCAGAACTTCTTAAACGATTCCGATTCCAAATCGGGGTAGCCGACGCCGGTGAGGTAGTTGGTGAGCGCGTCCACCCAGACATACATCACGTGCTTGTCGTTGCCGGGGACCGGTACGCCCCAGTCGAAGCTGGTCCGGCTGATGGACAGGTCCTCCAGGCCGTTCCGGACGAAGCTGATGACCTCGTTGAAGCGGTATTGCGGGGCGCCGAATTCGGGGTTGGCTTCATAGAGCGCCAGCAGCTTGTCCTGGTAGGAGGAGAGCCGGAAGAAGTAGCTCTCCTCCGCCGTCCACGTCACCTCAGTGTCGGTTTCGCGCGAGTAGCGGACGCCGTCGTCCTTAACGACCGTCTCATCCGCGACGTAGTAGGCCCTCGTCCCGGACGGAGTACCAGCCCTCGTACTTGGAGAGGTAGATGTCGCCATTGGCTTCCATCTTCTTCCAGATGGCCTGCGATGCGGCGTAGTGGTCGGCGTCGGTGGTGCGGATGAACCGGTCATAGGAAATCCCCAGGGCCGCGTGCGCCGCCTTGTAGATGTCCGCGTTCCGGTCCACCAGCTCCTTGGGGGTGATCCCTTCCTTCTCCGCCGTCTGGGCAATTTTCATTCCGTGCTCGTCCGTTCCGGTCAGGAAGAAGACGTCGAACCCGTCCAGCCGCTTGAAGCGGGCCATCGCATCGGTGGCAATGTACTCGTAGGCATGGCCGATGTGCGGCACACCGTTCGGGTAGGTGATGGCCGTGGTGATGTAGAACGGGGTCTTTTCAGAAAATGTCACGGGAGGGACGTTACCTTTGGTGCGAAGGGATGACTGATCTAGATCAGTTCGGTGAGGGTATCGCTCAGTCGGACGAGTTCGTGGTCATGTGATGCCACCAGCACGGCGATGCCGTCCGGAGGTCGTGTCCTTGAGGATGCTGATGATGCGGTTCGCCGCGGCCCGGTCCAGGCTGGCCGTCGGCTCGTCGACCACCAGGACGCGGGTGCCCAGAATCAGGGCCCCGCGCGATTGCCACCCGTTGCCGCTCACCGCCGGAGAGCTGCGCGGGACGGTGCCGCATCCGCCGGCCCAGGCCCCACGAGGTCCAGGAGGTCTTTGGCCATGTCGCGGCGCTGGTCCACCTCGCCGTCGGGGACGGCCGGCAGCAGGACGTTTTCCAGCGCGCTCATTCCGGTCGATCAAGGCCCCGCCACTGGTCCACATAGCCGATCAGGGCGCGTCGGCGGTCGGCGATTTCGTCGTCGGCCATCGACTCGAGTGAGTCGCCTTCCCAGAAGACCCGGCCCGACGTCGGCAGGTCAGGGCCCGCACTGACCGTCAGGATGCTGGTCTTGCCCGAGCCGGAGCGGCCCGCGACGCAGTGCATCTCACCGGCGTGCAGCGTCAGGTTGAAATCATCAACAACGTCGACGGCATCCGCACCGCCCTTGCCTCCGCCGTAGTGGATGGTGACATTGCTCAGTTCCAGCGGTGTGGCGTGGTCCGTGACCTTGACGATCGTGTTGGCCCGGGTCTTGTGGGCGCCGTGCGGCGGGTGCTCGCCGTCATCCGGTCGTGTGCCGCCCGGTCGGGGTTCAGGTCGTTAGTCATTGACCACTTTCGTTGCAATGGGAATCCAGCAGATGACAGCCACAAGGCCGGCAAGCGCCGCCCACAGTGCGGCATAGGGGGCCAACGAGCAGTCCGATGCCGAGGGCGCCCAGCACACCCAGCGGCAATGCCGACCGTCCCGACCATGGCAGTTTCAAAGAAGCGGACCTGACCGAGCATGTCCCGGGTTCCAGCCCATCGCGGCCAGGGTTCCGAGGTACTGGCGCTTGGACTGCAGTTCAAAGCGTCCGGTCACGAGGGTCAGGATCAGGCCGACGGCGACGCCCGCAACGCCCAGGACAATGCTGGGCGTGGCGATGCTGGCTGCGGCCAGCCCGCTCAGCGCGCTCGCGCCGGCTGCCCGCGGAATGTCAATCAGTAGCGCGGCCAGTCCGCCGACAGCCGAGCCGAAGACTCCGACGGCGACGGCGAGCGAGATGGTGTTGAACTTATTGGTGCTCAGCTGCCGGTTGGCGAACGTCAGCGGGGAATCGACCGCAATGAGCCGCTCATCGTGCTGCGGTTCCTGGTCCACCACGTCCCGGTGGCGCAGCTGCTGCGCCGCGACGAGTGCGGCCCCCGGTGTAGAGCGCCAGTACCGACGCCGAGACGATGGCCGTCGGCAGGCTCCAGCTGAGCAGGGTAAGGATGATTCCGGCGGCGGCGAGCAGTACCGCGCCGACGCCGAACTCGGACAGTACCCAGTTGCGGGATCTTCTTCTGCGTCCAGCCCATGGCGCGCAGGATGCCGGCATCACTGCGGCGCTTCCGGATGAAGCTCACGGTGGAGGGCTCCGGTCAGGAGCGCGGCGCCGCAGAGGGTCAGGAACAAAAGCGTGAGGTTGGTGGCGGTCAGCGACGAGGACACGGCGTCGGCGGCGTTCTGCCGGACCCACGACTGCTCCACGACGCCCAGCGGCGATTCCTTGCGGCGTCGTCCTTGGAGTAGCCCGGTACCGCGATGTTCGCATCCTCGCGGGCGGAACCGGCGACCACAGTGGCCTGCAGGCCCATGCCGCGGATCTCGTCGGCGAGCTTCTCTACCTCGGGCTGCGCCTGCTTCCAGCTGCCGGCGGCCTTGGCGCGGACCCGGACGGCGTCGATGACCTTGGCGTTGGCTTCGAAACCGCGCGCGGCGGCGAGGCCGTAGTAGTCGGGTGATGGCACCGGCGGACTGGCTTGCCAGTCCGGTGGCGCTCAACGACGGCTTGAGTTCAGTGTTTTCGACCGCCTTGCCGTCGGCATCCCGGGTCAGCGTGAACGGAGTCGGATCGTAGCCGCCGAGCGGCAGACGGTTGACGTCGCCGGCGGCTTCCTTAACCTGCTCGGGGTCAAAGGTGCCATAGACCATGGCGAGCGGGCTCGCCAGCTGCTTGCCGGTCTCCAGGTCCCTCCCGGTAGGCGCGCTCGTCCACGGGCTCGCGCTGGGTCTGGTCCACGGGTTCGCCGCTCGCGGACTTCTCCGGCAACCGGTTCACGGTGACCCATTCGCCGGGGGTGGCAGTTTTTGTCCATGGCACCGTTGCCGGCGGGTTTCGCCGTCCTGGTACCGGGGCGCCGCCGCGAAGTCGGTGCTCCAGTTCGCGGGGCTGTAGAGGCCCTGGCCGAACGAGCCGGTGTCGCCGAGGAGCTGCGTCAGGTCTGTGGACCCGGGCCCAGGCAAGTGCGAACGGTGACTTGGACACGAACGGCAGGTAGTCCTTGCCGAGCGAGCGGGTGGCTGTGCCGACGTCTTTTGTGACGTTCCCGTCGGCATCGATTTCTCGATCTTGACCGAGTACGTCAGGTCCAGGGACGTGCCTGAGCGGACGATCAGCGGGATCGCCTGAGATTTGTCCGTGAGCTGGCCGCTGCGCTTGGCCTGCTGGTACTGGGTCATCAGCGGAGCCCAGTACTTGAGCTTAACGCCCAGGAAAGTCGGGGCTTCCTTGAGTTCGTCCATGCTGATGCCGCTGGTGAAGAGGCTTTCGAAGTGACGCCCGATCGCTCCGGCGTTGCGGGCGTCAGCGGGCGGAGCCTTCTCCAGCGGGGCAAGGAAGTCACCCGCGGAACCGAGCAGCGCACGCTCGGAGACGGGATCGACGGCGACGACGGACTCGGTCCACCTGCGGCGCCATCGGCAGGGATACAGCGAGGTTGAAGAGTGTGTGCTCTGATCCGCCGGCCGGGGCCGGGAACTTGATGCCGGTCTCCCTGCCGGGGCCCTGGATCCGGACGTTCTTGCCGCCGGCAACTTCCTCTTCGACAAGCTTGGCTTTGCCGACGGAACCTTCGGCCGTCGTTTTGAAGAGCGTCTGCTCGGAGTGGCCGTCTGAGCTGACGGCGGTGGGCGGTGAGCCGGTACTTCGTGGCGGCGTCGTTGAGGACCGACTCGGCGGCCGGCCACTTGCCCGGATCCGTGGCGGTCGGGTCCCCCGCGGTGCCGGCGAGCCCGGCGCTGTAGCCGAGGTAATCAGTGGCTTCGAGCCGCGGGGACTCGAGGTTTTGCGTCACGCGGGAAACCAGGCTGATGGGAGCGGCAACAGACGTGCCGGAGAGCTTGCGGATGGCGTCCAGCTGGTCGAAGCCGATGCCGCCCTGGCCGGTGGCGATATCCGGCTGCATCAGGGCCCCGTTATCCCCCGGGCTGGCGTGAACCAGAATGTCGTAGAGGCCACGGGAGTTCTGGTCCACAGTCCGGTTCAGTGCTGCCTGCGACTGGGTCTGGACAAGGACCGAAAGGCCCATGGCCACGATCAAAATGGACGCGGTCAGCAGAAGCACTCGGCTTCTGATGAACCTCTGGACGGCGTTCATTGGGCTCCTGAAAGCTGGATTGCGTGCGCACGCCACCTATATTCCGTGCGGAAGTGGGGGCGTCCCCTGCCGGGCGCGCAAAAGTAATGGCCGGTTAACCGGCCGGATCCGAAGTATCGGACGTAGCCATTGTACGCGGAGAGCTGCCCGTTCAATGACGCGCGGCACCGTTCGACAGGCGCCGCGCGTCACATCGGGTGTCAGTCCTCGAGATCAACCTCGCGGACCATGTCAGCGCCGATGCCGGCCCTTGATCGCGTCAAGGACCTGCTGCGGCACGGAACTGTCGATCGTGAGCAGCGCCAGCACCTGGCCGCCCTCGGTCTGGCGTGCCACCTGCATGCCGGCAATGTTGATGTTGTTCATGCCCAGGATGTGGCCGATCGTACCGATCACGCCGGGACGGTCCGCGTAGGCGACCACCACGAGGTGTTCGCTGATCGGGATTTCCACTTCGAAGCCGTTCACGCCGACGAGCTTCTGGATCTGCTTTGGCCCGGTCAGGGTTCCTGCCACGGAAATCTGGCTTCCGTCGCTAAGCGCCCCGCGCAGGGTCAGCACATTGCGGTAGGACTCGGTGTCCGGAGTGGTGATGAGGCGGACGTTGATACCGCGCTGTTCGGCGATGACGGGGGCGTTGACGTAGGAGACCTGCTCGGTCACGATATCGGCAAAGATTCCCTTCAGCGCCGAGAGTTCCAGCACCTTCACATCAAGGGTTGAGATCTCGCCGGCAACCTCGACGTCGAACTGTGTCAGGGAGGCGTGGGTCAGCGCGGTGAAGATCCGGCCCAGCTTCTCGATCAGCGGGATGCCGGGACGGACATCGGGGTCGATGATGCCGCCGGCGACGTTGACGGCGTCGGGGACGAGTTCGCCGGCCAGTGCCAGGCGGACGGATTTGGCCACCGACACACCGGCCTTCTCCTGCGCCTCATCAGTGGAGGCGCCCAGGTGCGGGGTCACCACGACGTTGTCGAGCTTGAAGAACGGCAGGTCGGTGCTGGGCTCTTTGACGAAGACGTCGACGCCGGCGCCGGCGATCTCACCAGACTCCAGCGCCGTGTACAGGGCCTCTTCGTCCACCAGGCCACCGCGGGCGACGTTGACGACGTACGCGGTGCCCTTCATCTTCCGGAAGGCGTCCGCGCCGAGCATACCGACGGTCTCCGGGGTCTTGGGCATGTGGATGGTGATGAAGTCCGCCTGCGCGAGCAACTCGTCAAGGGTCACCAGCTGCACGCCGAGCTGGGCCGCCCGGGCTGCGGTGATGTAGGGATCGTACGCGAGGATCTGGGTCTCGAAGCCCTTGAGCCGGGCCGCGACGAGGGCGCCGATCCGGCCCAGTCCGATGATGCCGATTTTCTTTTCATAGAGCTCGGTACCGGTGTACTTGGAGCGCTTCCACTCGCCATCCTTGAGGGCGGCGCTGGCCTGCGGGATGTGACGGGCCAGGCTCAGGATGTGGCCGACTGTCAGTTCGGCTGCGGAGATGATGTTCGAGGTCGGGGCGTTGACCACCATCACGCCGCCCCTGCGTGGCAGCCTTGATATCGACGTTGTCCAGGCCGACGCCGGCACGGGCGATGATCTTGAGGTTCTTCGCCGCGGCGATGGCCTCGGCGTCGACCTGCGTGGCCGACCGGACGAGGATGGCGTCGACGTCGACGATTGCGGAGAGCAACTGGGAACGGTCGGCGCCGTCGGTCTGGCGGATCTCGAAGTCCGGGCCGAGGGCCTCGACGGTGGCGGGCGAAAGTTCCTCAGCGAGGAGTACAACAGGTTTGGTGCTTGTCACCGGTGACCTCTTTAGCTCTCTTGTATAACAGGCGCGGATATTGGTGAAACGGTTGACGCTGAAAAGCAGGGAAGCCGGACCCCAGTATGGTGTCCGGCTTCCCTGCCGGGTTAAGCCTAGCGGGCTGCAGAACCTTCGACGTAGTCCGTGTCCTGCTGCTGCCATGCGAAAAGCGACCGCAGATCGCGGCCAACGGCTTCGATCGGGTGCTGCTCGGCCTTGGCCCGCAGCTCCTTGAACTCAGGTGCGCCGGCATCCTGGTCGTCAATGAACCGCTTGGCGAAGGCACCCTCCTGGATGTCCTTCAGGACAGCCTGCATGTTCTCCTTCACCTCGGGGGTGATGACGCGCGGGCCGGAGACGTAGTCGCCGTATTCGGCGGTGTCGGAGACGCTCCAGCGCTGCTTGGCAATGCCGCCCTCCCACATGAGGTCAACGATGAGCTTGAGCTCGTGCAGCACCTCGAAGTAGGCGATTTCCGGCTGGTAGCCGGCCTCGGTCAGGGTCTCGAAGCCGTACTGGACCAGCTGGGACACGCCGCCGCACAGGACAGCCTGCTCGCCGAAGAGGTCCGTTTCGGTCTCTTCGGTGAAGGTGGTCTTGATGACGCCGGCGCGGGTTCCGCCGATCGCCTTGGCGTAGGACTTCGCCAGATCCCAGGCGGAACCGGAGGCGTCCTGCTCGACGGCGATGATGTCCGGGATGCCGCGGCCGGCTTCGAACTCGCGGCGCACGGTGTGGCCGGGAGCCTTCGGGGCGACCAGGATGACGTCAACGCCCTCCGGTGCCTCGATGTAGCCAAAGCGGATGTTGAAGCCGTGGGCGAAGGCCAGGGCCTTGCCCGGGGTCAGCTTGTCCTTGATGGAGTCGTTGTAGATCGAGCGCTGGTACTGGTCCGGCGCCAGGATCATGATGACGTCGGCCCATTCCGCGGCGTCGGCGACGGTCTTGACCGTGAAGCCCGCATTCTCGGCCTTGGCGATCGAGTTCGAGCCTTCCTTGAGCGCGATAACAACTTCGACGCCGGAGTCGCGCAGGTTCTGCGCGTGGGCGTGGCCCTGGGAGCCGTAGCCAACAATGGCAACCTTGCGACCCTGGATGATTGACAGGTCGGCATCGTCGTCGTAGAACATTTCAGTCACTTGCGTAACTCCTCTTGAGTGGTTTCTTCGATGGTGTCTTTGGTGCTGCGGTGAACACAGCGCGTGGCCAGGCTGTCGCCTATGCCGTGTCTTAGGCGGAGCGCAGGGCCCTGTCACTCATGGAGCGGGATCCCCGCCCGACGGCGAGGGTGCCGGACTGCACGATTTCGCGGATACCGAAAGGCTCGAGCACGGACAACAAGGCCGTGAGCTTCTCGGGGTGGCCTGTAGCCTCGATGACCACCGACTCTGTGGAGACGTCGACCACTGAAGCGCGGAACAGGTCTGCAGCCTGGGTGACCTGCAGCCGTGTTGCGGCATCCGCACGTACCTTGACCAGGATGTGGTCGCGCTGTACGGAAGATTCTGAGGTGAGCTCAACGATTTTGAGCACGTTGATCAGCTTGTTGAGCTGCTTCGTGACCTGCTCGATCAGCTCACCATCGGCGTCCACGACGACGGTCATCCGGGACATGCCCGGAACTTCCGTCGGGCCGACGGCCAGGGAATTGATGTTAAAGGCGCGGCGGGCAAAGAGGCTGGCAACGCGTGTCAGCACACCGGGCTTGTCTTCGACCAGAACGGACAGTGTGTGGCGGGTCATGTTCAGTCCTCCTCTTCCCATTCCGGGGTCATGTTGCGGGCAACCTGGATCTGGTCGTTGCTGACTCCGGCGGGGACCATTGGCCACACCATGGAGTTGGGGCTTACGACGAAGTCAATGACCACCGGGCGGTCGTTAATGGCCAGTGCCTTCTGGATGGTGGCGTCGATATCCTCATCCCGCTCGCAGCGGAAGGAAGCGCAGCCGTAGGCGTCCGCCAGCTTGACGAAGTCCGGGATGCGGACGGTGTCATGGCCGGTATTCAGGTCCGTGTTGGAATAACGGCCCTCATAGAACAGGGTCTGCCACTGGCGCACCATACCGAGCGAGGAGTTGTTGATAACAGCAACCTTGATCGGAATCTTGTTGATCGCGCAGGTGGCGAGCTCCTGGTTGGTCATCTGGAAGCAGCCGTCGCCGTCGATCGCCCAGACCACCCGGTCCGGGTTGCCGACCTTGGCGCCCATGGCCGCCGGGACGGCGTAGCCCATGGTGCCGGCCCCGCCGGAGTTAAGCCAGGCGTGCGGACGCTCGTATTTGATGAACTGGGCGGCCCACATCTGGTGCTGGCCAACGCCTGCGACGTAGACGCCTTCCGGTCCGGTGAGGGCACCGATACGTTCGATCACGCGCTGCGGGGCGCTCAGGCCGTCCTCCGGTTCCGTCCAGCCCAGCGGGTAGGTCTCCTTGAGGTTGTTCAGGAAGGCCCACCAGCTCGTCAGGTCAGGGGTTCCGGCTGCCTCGAACTGGAGTCGGACGGCTTCAGTCAGTTCCGGAATGATCTCCTCGACCGAACCAACAATCGGCACGTCGGCCGTGCGGTTCTTGGAGATTTCCGCGGGGTCGATGTCGGCGTGGATGACCTTGGCGTAGGGGGCGAAGGACTTCAGGATGCCGGTCACCCGGTCATCGAAGCGCGCTCCAAGCGTGATCAGCAGATCGGACTGTTGCAGGGCGGTCACGGCAGACACGGTCCCGTGCATACCGGGCATGCCCACGTGCTGCGGGTGCGAGTCCGGGAACACGCCGCGGGCCATCAGGGTGGTGACCACAGGGGCGCCGGTCAGCTCGGCGAGTTCACGCAGTTCCGCTGCGGCATGGGACTTGACCACTCCGCCGCCCACATAGAGCACGGGCTTGACGGCGGCCGCAATCAGCCGGGCGGCCTCGCGGAGCTGCTTGCTGTGGCCACGAAGTACCGGATGGTAGCCCGGGAGGTCGATCTTGGGCGGCCACGAGAAGGTCATTTCGCCCTGCTGGGCATCCTTCGCGATGTCCACGAGGACGGGACCGGGACGGCCGGTGGACGCCAGGTGGAAAGCCTCGGCCATCACGTGCGGGATGTCGTTCGGGTCCGTGACCAGGAAGGAGTGCTTCGTGATTGGCATGGTGATGCCGACGATGTCCGCCTCCTGGAACGCATCGGTGCCGATGACTCCGCTGGAGACCTGTCCGGTAATGGCGACCATCGGCACGGAGTCCATGTGGGCGTCCATGATGGCGGTAACGAGGTTGGTGGCACCGGGGCCGGAGGTGGCGATGCAGACGCCGACCCGTCCGGTGACCATGGCATAGCCTTGCGCGGCGTGGCCGGCTCCCTGCTCGTGACGGACCAGAATGTGGTTCATTCGGGAAGCCATCAGAGGGTCATAGGTGGGCAGGATCGCGCCACCGGGCAAACCAAAGATGTCGTCGACGCCGAGTTCTTCGAGCGCGCGGACGATTGCTTGCGAGCCGGTCATCACCGTCGGGGGTACGACGTTGTTCGGCCCAAGGACAGGAGAGACGGCGGCAGTGTCGACGGCGGCATCAGCCGCACGGTCGACGCGTTCCGAAGCCTTGTGGGCTCCAGCGGACTTTGAGGCCATCAGCGAGGGGCTGATCGGCGATCCTTTGCTCATCGGACTCTTCCTTTGGGGATCTACTGGTGGATCTTCTGCGATCGGTATGGTGCTGGTGCTGCGTATGTTGCGGGAATAAAAAAACCCCTCAGCCTGATCGGCTCTTCGAGGGGTTGCGCGTGATGGTTCGTTACCAGTACCGGCTATTGAGCCACGCGCTTGGTGAGTACGACGGTGATGTCAACTGCTGTGACGCCGGCGGTTACGAACTTGATCATGCGTTCAGTGTTCCCTCTGGGTGAGACAGGTGTCAACGAGCCCACCTTCCGTCTCACGATGTGGACATCATTGTCCACTGAGTGATCTTGCGGCGGTGGCCGGATGACCGCCGCCGCAGGATCGGCACTACCCGCAGTAGGCGCCGGTGGAGGCGCTGTGAACGAGCTTGGCGTACTTGGCGAGCACGCCCTTGGTGAACTTCGCGGGCAGCGGCTGCCAGCCTTCCTTGCGGGCCTCGAGCTCGGAATCGTCCACCAACAGGTCAAAGGACCGGGCCGCGATATCGACACGGATCCGGTCGCCGTCCTTGACGAAGGCGATGGGTCCGCCGTCGGCCGCCTCGGGGGCAACGTGGCCGATGCACAGTCCCGTGGTGCCGCCGGAGAACCGGCCGTCGGTCAGCAGCAGGACGTCCTTCCCCAGGCCGGCGCCCTTGATGGCCCCGGTAATGGCGAGCATTTCGCGCATGCCGGGTCCGCCCTTGGGTCCCTCGTAGCGGATGACGACGACGTCACCCTTGTGGATCTCGCCCCTGTCCAGGGCGTCCAGGGCGCCCTTTTCGCGTTCAAAGACGCGGGCCGAGCCCTCAAAGACGTCGGCGTCGAAGCCGGCAGTCTTGACCACGGCGCCTTCCGGGGCCATCGAGCCGTGCAGGATCGTGATGCCGCCGGTCTTGTGGATGGGATTGTCCATGGCACGCAGGATCTTGCCGTCCAGGTCCGGCGGGTTGATCGTGGACAGGTTTTCCGCGACCGTCTTGCCCGTGACGGTAAGGCAATCACCGTGCAGCAGACCGGCGTCGAGCAGGGCCTTCATGATGACCGGCACGCCGCCAATCTTGTCGACGTCGGTCATGACGTAACGGCCGAAGGGCTTCAGGTCGCCCAGGTGCGGGATCTTGTCACCGATCCGGTTGAAGTCATCCAGGCTCAGCTCGACTTCCGCTTCACGGGCAATTGCCAGCAGGTGCAGCACCGCATTGGTGGAGCCGCCAAAGGCCATGGTGACGGCAATCGCATTCTCGAAAGCCTTCTTGGTCATGATGTCGCGGGCCGTGATGCCCTTGCGCAGCAGGTTGACGACGGCCTCGCCGGACTTGCGGGCGAAGTCGTCGCGGCGGCGGTCCGCCGAAGGCGGTGCAGCGGAACCAGGCAGTGACATACCCATGGCCTCGCCGATGCAGGCCATCGTATTGGCGGTGTACATGCCGCCACAGGCGCCTTCACCCGGGCAAATAGCCTTTTCGATGCGCTCCAGGTCCCCAAGGCTCATCTTGCCCGCGGCGCAGGCGCCAACGGCCTCGAACGCGTCGATCAGGGTGACTTCCTTCTCGGATCCGTCCTCGAGCTTGACCCAGCCCGGCATGATGGAGCCGGCATAGAGGAAGACGGCGGCGAGGTCCAGGCGGGCGGCTGCCATGAGCATGCCCGGGAGCGATTTGTCGCAGCCGGCCAGGAGGACCGAGCCGTCGATCCGCTCGGCCTGCATGACGGTCTCGACCGAGTCGGCGATGACTTCGCGGGACACGAGGGAGAAGTGCATGCCCTCGTGTCCCATCGAGATGCCGTCGGAAACGGAGATCGTCCCGAACTGCATCGGGAATCCGCCGCCGGCGTGGACGCCTTCCTTGACGGCCTGGGCCAGCCTGTTCAACGACAGGTTGCAGGGAGTGATTTCGTTCCAGGAGCTGGCCACGCCAATCTGGGGCTTGGCGAAGTCATCGTCGCCCATACCGATCGCGCGGAACATGCCACGCGCTGGGGCAGCATGGATTCCGTCGGTAACGACCCGGCTGCGGGGCTTGATGTCCGGCGTGGTTTCTGTCGCTGTTTGGGTGTCCTCACTCATGGGTCAAAGTCTAGGGCTCTGCGGAAGGTGCCAGCGACCGGGCCCGCCGGATTAAGGCCGATTTCCTGAATATTTCGACCAAATAATGGACATCCGTCTCACATTTTGGACCTTCGTTCTTGGTTTTGCCCCTCATCGTGAGGCGGATCACTCAAACCGGGAGCCGCGGCGACCGACTGCGCCTCGGCAACCAGCATGGCCAGAACCAGCTGGATGGTCGTCCGGGCGGCAACATCGGGGCGCGCCAGGGCGACGATGATCCGGCTCGCCTCCAGACCTTCCAGCGGACGGAGAACGAAGCCGCGGTCCTGGTTCCGGAGCGCCGTAAAACGGGGCAGCACTGTCAGTCCGTGCCCGGCACTGACCAGCGCTTCCAGCACCCGCAGATCGGGAAAGAGCTGGGCCCGGAACACTGGAGTGTCGGCCTGGAGTTCGATCCGGCGCACGACCGTATCGAAGGGAAACCCCTCCGGCATTCCCATCCAGGGGTAGGCCACGACGTCCGCTGCAGTCAGCGCTTCCTTCTCCGCCAGCGGATGGCCGACCGGCAGTGCCACGTCCAGCGGTTCCTCCAGCAGCGGCACCACCGTGAGGCCTCGGCGGGCGAACACGTCCGCGCCATCGACGCTGTGGGCGATCACGATGTCATAGTCCGCCGTCAGACCTGCGAATCCGGCAACGGCCGGGTCCTGGAAGTGCGCTTCGAAGTGGAGTCCGTCGATTTCTTTCGTCCGGTGCAGTAGGCCCGGCAAGAACATTTCTGCCGCGCTGGGGAAGAAAGCGGCCCTGACGTGGGTCTGCCGCCCGTGCCGGTACAGGTCGATCGTGGCTTCCGCGCGCGCCACCGCCGTCGAGAGGTCGGCTGCGGCGCCGGCCATGGCCAGTCCCGCTTCCGTAAGCCGCACACCACGGCCTGACTTCTCCACCAGGACGACACCGAGTTCCTGCTGGAGGGTTTTGAGCTGCTGGGACACGGCCGAAGGCGTCACCTTCAAAGCCTCGGCCGTGGCGCCGACAGTGCCCCGTTCGGAGAGCTCGCGGAGTATCCGCAGTCGCTTGAAATCCATGAAGCGAGGCTACACGGCGGACCCGGCACCGTTCCCGGTTACTACACACACTCCGGCAGTCGCTGCGGCTGATCCGGCGCCCGCCCCACAACCGCGGGTGCGTCCTCCAAGGGTGGACAGGCTGCTGGGGCGCGTCGTAACGTCAAGCAACTGCAACCGCCTTAACGACAGAAGGACTTTGCTATGGATTGGATCGTCTGGCTGATCGTCATCGTCGTCATCGTCGCCGTCGTGTGGTGGCTGCTGAACCGCAACAACTCCCGCACCGGCGCAGACTTGAGCGCCACCGCCGGCTCCCCTGCTCCCACGTCCGGGCCCGGCGAGCCGGCATCCACCGCGCCCGCTGCAGCCTCCGTGCCGGCTGGGGGCGCAGCAGCAGAAGCGCCGCACGGAACAAGGCAGCCGGAAGCTGAAGCCGACGCGGTTGCAGCGGTCAGGGCTGATGCTGTCGGGGTTGATGCTGTTACGGCTGATGCGTCCGCCGCACCCAGCGTGGAACCGGACGCCCGCACGAAACCGGAGGCCCACGCCCCGGTCCACCATCCGGAATACACCGAACCCCATGCACCGACCCTGCCCGGGGCGGAATCCGCCGCAGCGGAGGCTGCTCCGGTCGGGGCCGCGGCCGAGGCGCCGAACGAATCCCGCGCCGAACCGGACGCCCACGTCCCGGTCCACCATCCGGAATACACAGAACCCCACGCACCGACCCTGCCCGGGGCGGAGTCCGCCGCAGCGGAGACCCCGGAGCAAGCCGGGGACGGACCCGCCCCTGCGTCGGCAGCCTCGACCCCGGCTGCCGGACCGGCGGCAGTCTCGACCACGGCCGGAGACCATACACGTGACAGCGCGGCGAAGGCCCCGCTGGCGGAAGCTGAAATCCTGCAAACGACGCAGTCCTCGGCAGCCGCCGAGTCATTTGCGAGTCACACGGCCGAGCCCGTCGGCCACACCGCCGGGCCTGCAGATCAGCCGGCGGAGCCGACGGTGCAGCCAGCAGAACCTGCAGGCCATCTCGCGGTTGAGCAGCCCTACGGCGAGGGATCAGCCGCACCCGCTGCCAACGGCAGCGGACCCGATGGCTTCTCAGTCAAGGGCGACGCCTCCTCGATGACCTACCACGACGAGTCCAGCCCCTCGTTCGAAGAAACCCGCGCGGAGGTCTGGTTCCTCTCCCCCGCCCACGCCGAGGCGGCCGGCTTCAGGCCCCCGCGCCGGAACCGCCGGTAGCCGGAAGCCCCGCGGACGGCCCCGTCGCGGACCCTGACGAGATGGCGAATCCGATGACCCTTGCAGACCCTGGCCACGTGTGCCGGCGGCTGGGCCGGAGCGCCGCAGCAGTGGCGGTCTCGCTCGTCCTCGCCGGCTGCACCGGGAACGGGTCCGTACCTGCCGGTACAGGCGGCAGCACGGCAGCCCAGGGCCCGGCCCCGCCAGCGGTCATCGGGACGATCGACGCCGGGCTGCAACTGCCCTGGTCCACCGTGTTCCTGCCGGACGGCACTGCCGTCATCAGCGAACGCGACACAGCGTTGCTCAAATCCCTTCCCGGCGCCTCGGCCGGCAACGGTGGGGCAGGCAGCGCGCCGGCAGCGACGATCGGCCAGGTACCCGGCGTCGTCCCTGGCGGCGAAGGCGGGCTGCTGGGCATTGCGCTGTCCCCGGATTTCGGGCAGGACCGTTACCTCTACGCCTATTTCACGGCGGCCGATGACAACCGGATCGCCCGCCTTCGCCTCGAAGGCAGCGGGCAGCAACTCATCCTCGGCCCCCCGGACATTGTGTTTACCGGGATCCCGAAGGCCCGAACGCATAACGGCGGCAGGATCCGCTTTGGCCCGGACGGCTTCCTCTATGTGGGAACGGGCGATTCGCAACGCCGCGACCAGCCACAGGACAGGAACGCCCTGGGCGGGAAGATCCTGCGGCTCACGCCGGACGGCGATCCTGCCCCCGGGAATCCTTTCGGCGACAATCCCGTCTACAGCCTGGGCCACCGCAACGTGCAGGGCCTTGCCTGGGACAGTGCCGGGCGGTTGTGGTCCAGCGAATTCGGCCCGGAGGTCAACGATGAACTCAATTTAATCGTCCCCGGCGGAAACTACGGCTGGCCCGAAGTCACTGGAGCCCCGCATCGCCCCGGTTTTCTCGACGCGAAAGTGGTGTGGCCCTCGACGGCGGAGTCCTCTCCCAGCGGTCTGGAAATCGCAGGCGACACCGCCTACGTGGGCGCCCTGCGCGGTCAGCGGCTGTGGGTCGTCCCATTGAACGGGGAATTCGCCGCCGATCCTGTGGCCCATTTCACAGGAACCTACGGGCGGCTGCGCGGCGTCACACGGGCCCCGGACGGCCTGCTGTGGGTCCTGAGCAACAACAAAAACCCTGATTTCGTGCTGATTTTGGACCCGTCAAAGTGACGCAGGAGCAGGCCCGCGGAGCCGATTTCACACAACACCAATTCTCGTGTAGAGTTTCATGTCGTTGCGGAGAACAACGAGGGAAACAAAACCCGCGCTGAACAAGAACAACAGATGCACCTCTAGCTCAACTGGCAGAGCAATTGACTCTTAATCAATGGGTTCCGGGTTCGAGTCCCGGGGGGTGCACCACTCAGTCAAAACCCCGTCTTCACCGGCCTAGCGGCTGGCCAAGGCGGGGTTTTGTTTTGCCCATTAACTTCTGCCCCGAACAGCAGAAGGCCCCTCACTGAGGGGCCTTCTGCTGGATGTCTTCTGCAGGTTCTCGGACTGGACCCGCAGCCCGTCCGTCCACAGTCGGGACGTGACGGCGGCCGCCCGAAGCGGCTGGCTCAGGCAGAGGACCCGGCCGCGGTGTCTGATCCGGCGTCGACGACGATCTTGAGGTCCGCAGAGGCCCCTGATCGCAAGCACCCGGACGACGGACTGCAGCTCCTGGCGCAGAACGTCCGGGTCTATCGACGTTGCAGCAAGAACCGAGCGCTCCATATCGGCGGCTTCGCCAACTGCCTCGCGGCCGCGGTCGGTCAGCGACACCACCTGGCTCCGGCGGTCCGAGTCGCTCCGTTGCCGGGAAATATGGCCGTGCGCCTCCAACCGGCTCAGCGTCTTCCCCATGGTTTGCGCCTGGACGCGGACAAGGTGGGCCAGCTGAGCCTGCGTCATGGGTCCGTTGGCGGACAACACCTCCATGGCGATAACGCCGGCGTGGGTCAGGCCAATAGCCCCCAGCTTTTCGTTCCAGGAGTGTTCTACAAGGCGCGCTGCCGTGGACAATAGGCGGCCCGTAGGCCAGCGATCCATATCAGGCATACATACGAGTATAGCGAGCAGTAGTTTCGTTGCGCGCCAGCAGGCTGGTTACGCTGGGACATTACGCCACCCCGAAGGAGAAACCGTGCAGGAACGACTCACCCCCGGCGCCCCGGCGCCGGATTTCACCCTCCAAAATGCAGCAGGCCAGTCCGTCAGCCTGCGGGACTTCCGCGGACGGAGCACGGTGGTTTATTTCTACCCGGCGGCGTCCACGCCCGGCTGCACCAAGGAGGCCTGTGACTTCCGCGACTCCCTGTCCTCCCTGCAGCAGGCCGGCTACGAGGTTCTCGGCATCTCCCCGGATCCCCAGTCCAAGCTCGCCGCTTTCGCCGACGCCGAGGGACTGAACTTCCCGCTGCTCTCCGATGAGGACCACGCTGTCGCAGAGGCGTACGGCGCATGGGGGGAGAAGAAGAACTACGGCCGCACCTATGAGGGACTCATCCGCTCCACCGTGGTGGTGGACGCCGGGGGAACCGTGGCGCTGGCGCAGTACAACGTCCGCGCCACCGGCCACGTCACCAAACTCCGCCGCGACCTAAAGCTGGACGGGTAGCCCTGAAGGCGTCCCGCAACAGTGATGCATGATCCTGTTATAGGTACAATGGAGGCTGGCATCCGCCGTCGGCCCTCTGAAGACTTCTGGTCTGGGACTGGTTCCGACGACGGCGCCGCGCGCGAGTGGTGAAATTGGCAGACACGCAGGATTTAGGTTCCTGTGCCTTCGGGCGTGGGGGTTCAAGTCCCCCCTTGCGCACAATGTGATGGCACTACAACGCAACCCCGGCCCTTTGGCCGGGGTTGCGTTGGTTTAAGGACTTCGCACGAACAGCCAGCGCGCGCAGCGGACCGGTGTTGCGCTGCGGTCCCCGAAAGACGCTGGAATACCGGACTTTCCGGGACCGAAAAAAGAAATTGGAATCTTCACCCATCCGTTTCCATCGACCCGGCGAATACCCATTGAGACACCAACCAAGGGTAGGTGCCCGACAGTCGGAAATGGATTAGAGCGGCGAAGTCAACCGCAGCCACCAATCGGCACAAACAAGGAGAAACCGAAATGCAGACCATCAAGCGCACCACGTTCGCCGTCGCCGGAATCGCAGCAGCAGCCATGCTCAGCCTGACTGCCTGTGGCGGATCCAGCACCACGGCAGCTTCCTCAGCACCGGCAACCACCCCGGCCACCAGCGAAGCCGCTGCCCCGGCGACCAGCTCTGCGGCGGCTATGGACCCGACCGCCAACCTGGTCGGCGCCGGCTGTGCCGCATACGCCGAGGCCGTTCCCTCCGGCGCCGGTTCGGTATCCGGCATGGCCCTTGACCCGGTAGCCGTCGCCGCATCGAACAACCCGCTCCTGACGACCCTCACGGCCGCAGTCTCCGGCAAGCTCAACCCGAAGGTTGATCTCGTGGACACGCTCAATGGCAGCGAATTCACGGTCTTCGCACCGGTTGATGACGCGTTCGCCAAGATCGACCCGGCCACGATCGAAACGCTGAAGACGGACGACGCCCTGCTCAGCAAGATCCTGACCTACCACGTAGTCCCCGGCCAGATCACCCCGGACAACATCGTTGGCACGCACAAGACCGTTGAAGGCGGTTCAGTGACGGTCACCGGCTCCAAGGATGCCCTGAAGGTCGACGACGCCAGCGTTATCTGCGGCGGCGTTATGACCGCCAACGCCACTGTTTACCTCGTCGACTCCGTTCTGATGCCGAAGTAAGCAGCACCAAGCACTCCTGATCCGGTCCCAGCCTGACTCCCTGGACCAACATGGAGAAGCAAGGCCCGCACCCTTAGGTGCGGGCCTTCGCTTGTGTGGCGGACACCCTCATCCCGCTCCCGGTACGACGTCCCGGGTCGTCAGGGTCAACTAGACTGGGGCTGGTCCGCAGCCATCGGCTCGTCCAGTTCCCCCCGAGGTGATTTCCAGATGCCCCGCACTGTAGCGCCCAGCAAGAGGTTGCACCGTATTGCAGCCGGTATCTGTGCTGTCCTCCTTCCGCTGACGCTCGCCGCGTGCACCGGGACGCCGGCCCCCGGCGCCAGCTCTCCAGCCACTCCGTCCGACACACCCGCAGCCGGGCCCACGGCAGTGTTCACGTTCGGCACCGCCGCCCGGGCTCCCGGTCTCGATCCGGCCCTCGTCGCCGATATCGAGGCCTACCGCGTCACCCGGCAGGTACTGGAGGGGCTGGTCGGAGTGGACCAGACCACCGGCCAGCCGACACCGCTGCTCGCCACGGAATGGAAGCAGAGCGACGACGGCAAGGCGTACGACTTCCAGCTTCGCGGCGACGTCAGGTTCCACGACGGCACGGCCTTCGATGCCGCCGCCGTGTGCACCAACTTCAACCGCTGGTTCAACTTTTCCGATGCCCTCCGCAGCCAGGCCCCCGGAAGCAGCTTCAAAGGTGTTTTCAAAGCCCACGCGGACCAGGCCGAGCTCTCCCTCTACCGGAGCTGCACTGCCCTCGCCCCGGACAACGTCCGCATCGACCTGGCCGAACCCTTCACCGGCTTCCTCCAGGCCCTGACCATGCCGGCGTTCGCAATGTCCTCCCCGCAGGCCCTCGCGGCGCAAAACGCCGATGCTCTGGACCAGAACGTCAACGGTTTGGCTGCCTCGGCCTATGCGCTCCACCCGGTCGGGACCGGTCCCTACGTTTTCACAGCCCGTGACGGGGACAGCATTACACTGGGCAGCAACGCGGATTACTGGGGCGAAAAGGGCCAGATCGGTACGGTGAATTTTGTCACCTACGACCACCCTGAGAGCCGGCTCCAGGCGCTCCTTGACGGCAAGATCGATGTCTACGACTCCGTGACGGTCGGCAACTTCGACGACCTCGTCAAGAACGGCCAGCAGATCATTCAGCGCGACCCGTTCTCCGTGATGTATCTGGGCGTGAACCAGGCCGTGCCCGCCCTGCTGAACATCAAGGTCCGCCAGGCGATCGAAATGGCCCTGGACAAGGACACCCTGATCCGGCGGTTTTTCATCGACAACACAGCCAAGGCCTCGCAGTTCGTCCCGCCGAAGCTCAGCGGCTTCAACAACAACGCCCCGGCCTTGGGATATGATCCTGCCAAGGCCAAGCAGTATCTCGCTGACGCCGGCTACGACGGGGCGGAACTGAAGTTCTACTACCCGCTCAACGTCGCCCGGCCCTATCTGCCCACACCGGAGAAGGTCTACGCGGAAATCAGCAGGCAACTGACCGCCGTCGGGCTGAACATCAAGCCGGTCCCGGTGGAATGGTCGGAAGGCTACCTGAAACAAGTCACCTCACCTGGAGATCATGCCTTCCACCTGCTCGGGTGGAACGGTTCGTACGCGGACCAGGACAATTTCGTGGGCCCGCTCTTCGGTGAGAACAACGGCGAATTCGGCTTGCAGGACCCGCAACTCTTCTCCAAGATCGCCCGGGCCCGCGGCCTGCCGGACGGTGGGGAACGCGTCGAGGCGTACCGGACGATCAATACCCATATCGCCGAGACCGTCCCGGCCATCCCGATTGCTTTTCCCATCTCTGCACTGGCGCTCTCTGACCGGGTGGAGTCCTACCCTGCATCGCCGGTCCTCGATGAGGTTTTTACAAAGGTCCGGCTAAAGCCTTGACGCGCAGGCCCAATTTCAGTTAGTAAGCCCTGCGGGATATTCTGTGACAGCCAGAGCCGCTGCTATCGGAGACTGATGTGACTTTCATTTCCAAGACCCAACATGCCGACGTCGTACTGATCGGCGGCGGCATCATGAGCGCCACGCTGGGCACCTTCCTCAAGCAGCTCGAGCCGGGCTGGAGCATCTCGCTGTTCGAGCGCCTGGACGAGCCGGGGCTGGAAAGCTCCGACCCGTGGAACAATGCCGGCACCGGCCACGCCGCCCTGTGTGAACTTAACTACTCCCCCGCGGCCAAGGACGGTTCAGTCGATCCCGGCAAAGCACTGAAGATCAACGAGCAGTTCCAGCTGTCCCGCCAGTTCTGGTCCCACCTGGTGGAGAAGTCCCTGATCGGCTCACCCAAGGGCTTCATCAACACGGTGCCGCACATGAGCTTTGTCATCGGCGACTCCAACGTCGACTTCCTGCGTACCCGCTACGAGGCACTCAAGCCAAACCCGCTCTTCCGGTCGATGGAATACTCCGAGGACCACGCGCAGATCGCCAAATGGGCCCCCCTGATCGTGAAAGGCCGCGATCCCCGGCAGCGCATTGCCGCGACCCGCGCCGCGGAGGGAACCGACGTCGACTTCGGCGCACTGACCCGTGAACTCACCGGCTACCTCGGCAACAATGGTGTCGAGGTCAACTACGGCCACAACGTCACTGGCATCACGAGGGCTTCCGACGGCGGCTGGGACCTCGCCCTCAAACACCCGAGGTCCGGGGAACACGGCTCCATCCACGCCAAGTTCGTTTTTGTCGGCGCCGGCGGAGGAGCCCTGCACCTGTTGCAGGCCTCCGGTATTCCGGAGAGCAAGGGTTACGGCGGCTTCCCAGTTTCCGGCCAGTTCTTCCGCTGCACGGACCAGACCCTCGCCGCGCAGCACAGCGCCAAGGTCTACGGCCAGGCGTCGGTCGGGGCACCGCCCATGTCCGTCCCGCACCTGGACACCCGCTACGTCAACGGCAAACGGTCCCTCCTGTTCGGCCCCTATGCCGGCTTCTCCACCAACTTCCTCAAGAACGGCTCCTACCTGGACCTGCCGTTGTCCATCCGGCCCTCGAACATCATCCCGATGCTGGCCGTGGCCAAGGACAACATGGACCTCACCGCATACCTGGTCAAGGAAGTCGCCAAACGCCACGGCGACAAGGTCGAGGCGCTGCGCGAGTACTACCCGGAAGCCAAGGACAGCGACTGGGAACTCATTACCGCCGGCCAGCGCGTCCAGATCATCAAGAAGGATCCGAAAAGGGGCGGTGTGCTCCAGTTCGGGACCGAGGTCATCGCCGGGCGCGACGGCACCATCGGCGCCCTGCTCGGCGCATCCCCGGGCGCGTCCACGGCCGTTCCGATCATGATCGAACTGCTGCAGAAGACTTTCCCCAAGAACTTCAAGGGCTGGCAGGCCAAGCTCAAGGAGATGATGCCCGGCTACGGCGTCAAGCTCAACGAAAACCCTGAGCTCGCCGCGAAACTGGAGGCTGAAACGACAACGGCGCTCCAGCTTGAACAGGTCGACGCCGCGCACAGCTGAGGCCCGGCCCGGTCGCGGCGGTACCCCATCGTTTGAAATCCCGTTGAAGTACCTCCGTCGACCCGTCAGGAGTCCCTTGGATGTTCCGGCTCGCACAGCTCTCACTGGCTAACCGGGCGCTGATCGCGCTTGTGACCGTGTTCGCGTCCGTCTTTGGCGTCATCACGATGTCCTCGCTGAAGCAGGAGCTCATCCCGTCCGTCGAGTTTCCCCAGATTACCGTCCTCTCGGCGATGCCGGGGGCGTCACCGGAGGTTGTGGACAAGCAGGTCAGCGCCCCGCTGGAGACTGCCTTGAACGGCGTCGAAGGGCTGGAATCGACGTCGTCAACGTCGCGCAGCGGCATCTCACAGATCACCATGGTCTTCACCTACGGCTCCAACCTGGACCGCGCGCGAAACCAGATCGACCGTGCGATTTCCAATACCAGGCAGGCTCTCCCCAAAGACGTCCAGCCCCAGGCGATCGCCGGGAGCATCAGCGACTTCCCGATCATCTTCCTCGCGGTCTCGTCGGACAAGCCGTTGAGCGAACTCAACACCGATCTCGCCCGCCTCAGCGTGCCAATGCTGCAAAAGCTCGACGGCGTGCGCGGCGCAGACGTCACCGGAGGCGCCAGCCAGTACATCCGGGTCCTGCCCCGGGCCGCCGATATGGCCGCCGCCGGCGCCGGCATCCAGGCCATCAGCACCGCGTTGACCAATAACGGCTCGCTCATTCCTGCCGGCACCGTCGAAGAACAGGGCAGGACGCTCTCGCTGCAGATCGGCAGCCCGGTGGACTCCCTCGATACCGTCAAGAGCCTCCCGCTGGCCGGAACCAAGGCCGGGGCCACGATTGGAAGCGTGGCCGACGTCAGCATCGCCGAGGACACCCGCACCTCGATCACCCGGACCAACGGCAAAGAAACACTGGCCCTGTCGGTCACCAAAAAGCCCGAGGGCGACACCGTGGCGATCTCGCAGGCAGTCAAGGACGCCATCCCCCAGTTGGAGGCCGAGCTTGGCGCCAACGCCAAGTTCACCCCGATCTTTGACCAGGCACCGTTTATCGAAAAGTCCATCAAGGATCTCACCACCGAAGGGCTGCTGGGTCTTGGGTTCGCCGTCGCCGTGATCCTGGTGTTCCTGATGTCCGTCCGCTCGACCCTGGTCACGGCGATCTCCATCCCGTTGTCCCTGCTGATTACCTTCATTGGTCTCTCGGTCACCGGCTACTCACTGAATATCCTGACCCTCGGCGCGCTCACGATCGCTATTGGCCGCGTCGTGGACGACTCGATCGTGGTGATCGAGAACATCAAACGCCACCTGAGCTACGGCGAAGCCAAGATCACGGCAATCCTGACCTCCATCCGGGAGGTGGCCGGCGCCATCACCGCCTCCACCCTGACCACGGTGGCCGTCTTCCTGCCCATCGCTTTCGTCGCGGGACTTTCCGGCGAGCTGTTTCGTCCCTTCGCGCTCACCGTCACGATCGCCCTGCTCTCATCGTTGCTGGTCGCACTGACCATCGTGCCGGTGCTGGCGTACTGGTTCCTGAAGTCACCGGCGGACTCCGGTATTTCCGAGGCCGCCGCCCGCGACATCGCCGCGAAGGCACATGCGGCCGAACAGCGCAGCCGGCTGCAGCGCAGTTACCTTCCCGTCCTGACCGGGACCCAACGGCATCCGGTCATCACCCTCGTCGCGGCCGTCCTCGTCCTCGGCGGCACCGCCGCGATGACCCCGCTGCTCGCCACCGACCTGCTCGGCAGCTCCGGCCAGAACAGCATGACGGTGAAGCAGGAGCTGCCCGCGGGTACCAGCCTCAGCGAAGCCAACGCGGCGGCCATCAGGGTCGAAGGCGTGCTGCGGACCATCGACGGCGTCAAGGACGTCCAGGTCACCACCGGGAACGCCCAGTCCGGATTCTCTGCCCTGCGCTCCACCGGCGCCTCGAATTCCAGCTTCACCGTCGTCACCGACGAAAAAGCCAAGCAGTCCGCCCTTCAGGAAACGGTCCGGACCGAACTCGCCGGACTTGGCGATGCAGGCAAGATTACCGTCGGTTCCCAGCAGGGCGGATTCGGCACCTCGTCAACCGTGGACATCACGCTCCGCGCGGCAACCTCGGCAGACCTCAAGACTGCCAACGGGGCCATGGTCAAGGCGATGACCAATGTCCCCGGCAGCAACGAGGTCGCCTCCAACCTGGCCGCGAGCCAGGCCGTCGTCCAGGTCAAAGTGGACCGCGCCAAGGCCGTCGCGGCGGGCCTGAACGAGGATCAAGTGGCCGGCATCCTGGCCTCCACGATCAGTCCGATTCCGGCCGGAACCGTGCGCATCGGCACCGACGACTTCCCGGTCCGGATTGGCGAGGGGACCCGCTTCACCAGCATCGGTGCCGTCCGGGATATCCCGTTGCCGGCCGCGGCCGGCCCGGTCCCGCTGGGCAGTATCGCCACCGTCGAAGAAGTTGACGTCCCCGTCTCGATCACGGCCAGCAACGGGCAGCGCACCGCCCGGGTCTCCGTCACGCCGTCGGGCGCCAATCTCGGCGCGGTGAGCGCCGAAGTGCAGCGCCGGCTCGCGGAGGTCGAACTGCCGGCCGGCGTGACAGCCACGATTGGCGGTGCCACGACGCAACAGGCGGAGTCCTTTGCGCAGCTGGGGCTGGCTCTGCTCGCCGCCGTCGCGATCGTCTTCGTGATCATGGTGGCCGCCTTTAAGTCCCTCATCCAGCCGCTGATCCTGCTGGTGTCCGTGCCCTTCGCAGCGACCGGGGCCATCGCGCTCCTGCTGGTGACCGGCGTGCCGTTGGGGCTGCCCTCCCTGATCGGCATGCTGATGCTGGTGGGCATTGTGGTGACCAACGCGATCGTGCTGATTGACCTCATCAACCAGTACCGCCAGCCCCGCAACGGCGAGCCCGGGATGAGCGTGGCGGATGCCATCACCCACGGCGCACGGCAGCGCCTCCGACCGATCCTGATGACGGCGCTGGCCACGGTGTTCGCCCTGACGCCGATGGCGCTGGGCCTGACCGGCGGCGGCGGGTTCATCTCCCAGCCGCTGGCGATCGTGGTGATCGGCGGGCTGATCTCCTCGACCGCCCTGACCCTGGTCCTGGTTCCCGTGCTGTACCGGCTCGTGGAGGGCCGCCGGGAGCGCAAAACGCTGCGCCACCCAGTCCCGCGGCGGCCGCGGCGGGCGCGGCGGGCGCGGCACGCCGCTCCGGCGGTTGAGGACGGATTCCCCGACGATCTGTCCGAAGAAGCCCCGGTCCCCAGCGGCTCCCGCTGAACCTGGACGCCGGTGCCCGCCGTGGGGGCGGGAATAGTTCGGGGATGTCTGCGTTATACCGGTCGATACATGCAAATGCATGCAAATCGGATAAGCTGGAATCATCATCGGATGAGTCCGGCCACGGAAAGGAAGATCATGCAGATCGGCGTATTCAGCGTCAGCGACATCACCACAGACCCCACGACGGGACGAACCCCGTCGGAGCGTGAACGCATTAAGGCCGCCGTGGCGATTGCCCGCAAAGTCGAAGAAATCGGCATGGACGTCTTCGCCCTCGGCGAGCATCACAACCGGCCCTTCTTCTCCTCGTCGCCCACCACCACGCTGGCGTACATCGCGGCCCAGACCGAGCGCATCATCCTCTCTACGGCCACCACACTGATCACCACCAATGACCCGGTGAAAATCGCCGAAGACTTCGCCATGCTCCAGCACCTGTCCGACGGCCGCGTGGACCTGGTCCTGGGCCGCGGCAATACGGCGCCGGTCTACCCCTGGTTCGGCAAGAACATCCAGGACGGGATCGAACTCGCCGTCGAGAACTACAGCCTGCTCCGCCGGCTGTGGGACGAGGACACCGTCAACTGGTCCGGGAAACACCGCACACCGCTGGAGAACTTCACCTCCACCCCGCGCCCGCTCGACGGCGTCGCCCCCTTCGTGTGGCACGGCTCCATCCGCACGCCGCAGATCGCGGAGGTTGCTGCCTACTACGGCGACGGCTTCTTCGCCAACAACATTTTCTGGCCCAAAGAGCACTACCAGCAGTTGATCGGGCTCTACCGCGAACGCTACGAACACTACGGCCACGGCACGGCCGCGCAGGCCATCGTGGGCCTCGGCGGACAGTTCTTCATGCGCAAGAATTCCCAGGACGCGATCAATGAGTTCCGGCCGTACTTCGACAATGCCCCGGTCTACGGCCACGGGCCTTCGCTCGAGGATTTCACCTCGCAGACCCCGCTGACCGTCGGGAGCCCGCAGGAAGTCATCGACAAGACCCTGACCTTCCGGGAATTTTTCGGCGATTACCAGCGCCAACTGTTCCTCATCGACCACGCAGGACTGCCGCTGAAGACTGTGCTGGAACAACTGGACCTGTTCGGTGAAGAAGTCCTGCCGGTGCTGCGCCGGGAATACGCGGCCCTGACGCCCGCCGGGATCCCCGCGCCGCCCACCCACGCGGGACGCGTCGCCGCATCGCTGGCCGGGAGCGCGGCCAACAGCACGGTCTCCGCGGAGCTGAGCCCGACCGGCAGCCGGGAGGCGTGATGTCCCACAGTTCCGGACAGGAGCCCGCCGCCACGGCCGGTGCAGGCATCCGGCTGGCCGCCGAGACCTGGGAATCCCTGTTCCGGGCCCAGGTCGCCGTCATGCGTCAACTGCAGGCAGCACCGGCTTTCAAGCAGCTCGCCCTGAATGAGTACGATGTCCTGTTCACGCTGTCCCGGTGCCCGTCGGGCTGGCTGCGGCTGAACGAACTCAATGACCATGTGCTCCTGAGCCAGTCGAGCCTCAGCCGGCTCGTGGAACGGCTCGAAAAGCGCGGCCTGCTGGAGCGGACGCCTTCACCGGAGGACGGACGCGGGATCCTGATCAGACTCACCGCGGAGGGCAGGGACCTGCAGAAGCAGATTGGCCGGGAACACGTCCGCGACATCGCGGACCTGGTTGTACCGGCTCTCACGGCCGCCGAGCAAAAGGAACTGCTGAAACTGACCGCGAAACTGCGCGCGTCTGTGGCGTCGCGCTGACCCGCTCCGCTAGCGGATAATGACGGGCCGGGCCGGATCCTCTTCCGGCAGGTCCCCGGAGACGGTGGCCATGACCCTGAGGTCGGTCAGGACGAGGCTGCCACCGATGGTGGAGAGGAAGGCCGTGTCCGAGGAGTCGCGGCCCGCCGTGATCCGCAGCATACTTTCCCGCGGCGCCAGGCCCGTGGGATCGATGACGTGCCAGGCACCGTTGATGTGCGCTTCAGCTACCGCGTGGAAGTCCATCGGACTGAGCCCGGGGGCGTACACGGCGGCCAGCCGGGCAGGGATGTTTTTGGACCGCAGCAACGCGATGGCGAGATGCGCGAAGTCGCGGCAGACTCCGCGACGGTGCAGCAGGGTCTCGACGGCGCCGTCGGTCCCCCGCGAGGATCCGCTGACGTAGCGCAGTTCGCTGTACACCCAGTTGCGCACGGCCAGCAGCAGTTCCCAGCCCTGGAGTCCGCCGAATTCGGCATACGCGGTGGGAAGCAACCGGTCCGATTCGGCGTAGCGGCTGGGCCGAACGTAGCGGATGAGTTCCATCAGTCCCGGCTCTTCGGGCGCAGCGGTGCCGGCGACGGTCGCGGCGTAGTCCACCAGGACCTCGGCAGGGTCGGTGAATTCCATGTAGTGGAAGCGCCCGCCGTGGTGATCCGTCAGTTCCGTGAGCGGCACCTCGACGCCGCATGATGTGACGGACAGCGACTCCTCGAGGGAGGTATAGCCGGCATTCCGGGCGACCGCCACCGCCAGGGCGATCTTGGTGTCAGCGGTGGTTTTGAAAGCCAGGCGGGCGGCTACGGTGCGTTCCATGTATCTCCGGAATGTGGGATGACGGCAGACGAAACCCGATGCCGGCGAGGGCTGGGGCCTGGCCCGGAGGTGTACGGGCGGTCGGGACTCGTTATTGATCTCCAGAGACATTAGCATCCGATGGCCCCGTCGCGGGCGGCCTCGAGTATCCAGCCGCACCGCAGACGGGAAGGGGCCTGCGGGTATCCCCGTGCGGGATACCGCGCAGGGCCCCAGGGACCCCGCGGAGGAGCGGGGTCTCAGCCCGGGATGCGGATCAGGCGGGAGTTCGGGCTGATGGCGTTCACGGCCGAGACGAAGATCGGGCCGAGCTCTGTACCGCTGGCCGCGCAGAAGAAGAAGTCCCCGTCGGAATTCTCGGCCGAACGCTTTGCCGCCGTCCCGCAGTCGTTGTCGGCGATGCTCGGATTGCCTGTCGAGTCAGGCGAGGACGCGGCGGCGAGGACATTGCGGACGAACTCTCCGCCGCCCGCGCACTGGGCGGTGTTGGCGGCCCCGAACGCAACCGTCACGATCAGGATGCCCTGGGCTTTGGCGTTCGCCGCCACCGTCTTGAGGTTGTTGCACGCGGTGGTCCCGTTGGTGGTGCCGATGTCGGTGGCGTCGTTCAAGGACGTGGTGCCCACGATGGCCGTCTCGTTGGGCTGGCCGTCGGTCTCGAAGATGATGGCCTTCTTTGCCGGCTGGGAGCGTGCCGGCAGGCTGGCGAGGTTGTTGGGTGCCAGACCGAGCAGGTACCGCGCGGCGGCCTTCATCGGCGAGGCGAGGTAGGTGCCTGAACTCGACGCCGGAAGACAGTTCAGACCACTGATGAGCGCGCTGATGGGGTTCAGAGCGGGCGTGGCGCCGGGAAAAGCGGGGAGCAGCGTGTAGTCGTTGGAGAAAGGAACCGGGATCCACGGGCCGGTCGTGGCCGATGCCGAGCCGGTGGTGATGCAGAGTCCGGGAGTGGCGCTGCTTCGGTGGATCGTGCCGAGCGCGACGTATTTCTGGTCCTTGGTCATGGTCTGCAGGGTGCTCTTGATCCCGCTGACCATCAGGTTTCGATCGGCGGTACTCATGCTGCCGGTACGGTCCGCGACCAGGACCACATCCATGGGGTTGGGGGTGACCGCGCCGCACGACCCGACGCACGCCGTGGCGGCGACCGCACCGGTGTTTCCTTTGTTGATGCCGATGGCCGGGGCCACAGCGAAGGGCACATCCTTGGCATCGGTCAACGTCATCGTGTTGCAGGTGCGGCCGAGTCCGATGGAGCAGGGAACCGCGCAGATCTTCTCGTCGCATTTGGCGCCGGCGGCCGTCCCCGGGTTGCAGACTCCCGGAATTTGGCTGGTATCCGGGGTTTTGGCGGCGCCCGTGGACGCGATGACACACCAGAAGGTCGCTGCCGGGTTCGCTTGCAGATCGTTCAACTTGGCAAGGTTTAACGCGGCGGCCTGGGCACCGAGCAGATCACCCGGGAGCAAGTAGGCACCCCCCAGGGCAGCGGAATCCAGCGCGTTGTTCAGTCGTTGCCGCTCGTAGACCAGCTTTCCGACATCGATGGTCATGGCGGCCGCCGCGAAGAGCACGGGAACCATCAGGGCAACGATGACCGCCGAAGCGCCGCGCTGCCGAGCCCCGCCGCCGCGCGGACCAACGCGGCGTTTCCCGGGCCGGGAATTTTCGACATGACGATTGTGATCTCGGTTGACGGAATGCACGTTGGCTCCCCCACTCGCACTACTCCACATTGACCCCAGCGACCAATGTTTCTCAGAGACTAGCATTTGCCTGTGGAAATCTCATGTAATCTGTAAAATTTAGTCCTTGCCAGGAGAACCCCCGGCACGCCCTGTCCGGGAGTCCCTTGTGGGAGCCCGGACCACGCATAAGCGGGCTACGCTGGGGGCATGGCGGAACAGCACTTATACAGAACGCATGTCGGAGACCCGGATGACGTGGCGGAGATATCCGCCCTGGACGTCGCGGACTGGCGGCTCCGGACTTTCGCGCTGTATGCCACGGTCCGGAAAATTGCGGACGACAACCCCGCCGAGGCGCATTCCTATTGGCGCCAGGAGCGGGACCGCATGTTCGGGACCCACCCGGCGTCGGCGCTGACCGCCCCCGCCAAGTCAGGCTTCGACGGGCTCAAGACCGCCGACTATGATCCGATCTACCGCTTCTACGTCCCGCTGACGAAGGAGGGGGCAGGCCGGGAGATGACTGTGGAGACCGGGACCGACGGCGCGGTCCAGTTTGTCCGGCTGGGCACCTTCGACCTCCCCGAGATGGGGCAGCTGGCCGTCTGGAAGCTGAACGGCTACGGGGGCGGCATTTTTGTCCCGTTCCGGGATGCCACCGCCGGGCAACCGGGCGGGACCTACGGTGCCGGGCGCTACCTGGTGGACACCATCAAGGGCGCCTTCCACGGGGTCCGTGGGTCCGGGCCGCAGACTGAGTACGTCCTGGACTTCAATTTTGCCTACAATCCCTCCTGCGCCTACAACGAGGCGTGGGCATGCCCCCTCGCCGGCCCGTCCAACCGGCTGGCTGTGGAGATCCCGGTGGGCGAGCTGTACTGAGTCCGGGCCGCATAGCGCCGGGACTGCGGCCCGGGTCTGTTTCGGGATATCCCGGACCCGTGTGACAGTCTTTACGGATGGAATCCCCTGCCGTCCCGGCCACCGTGCCCGGCCGGCCGCTCCCCGGACTTGACTCAGATGCCTTGCTGCCTGCGGCAACGGCTGTTCTCTCCGTGACAGCCGCGGCGGGCGTTGTCCGCCCGCCTGCTGCCCGTCGCCACCGCGGGGTCCTGCGCTACCCGTTGATCAGACAGCTGATCCGGTTCACCGGCGTCGGCGTCGTGTGCACGGTGACGTCACTGGCCCTCTACGCCCTGCTCAGGCCCTGGATCGGCCCCCAGCCGGCCAACGCTGCCGCCCTTATTGTCACCTCGGTGATGAACACCGCCCTGAACCGGCGTCTGACCTTCAAGATCACTGACCGGCGCCGGATGAAGCGGGATCATCTGAGCGGGCTGACTGTGATCCTTGTGGCGCTGCTGCTCACCGGTGGCAGCCTCGCCTTCCTGCACTGGCTCAGGCCCGGGGCCACGGTGACCGAAGAACTCTGGACCACCACCCTCGCGGGTTTTGTCGCGACAGCGGTGCGTTTCAGCCTCCTGCGGCACTGGATCTTCCGCCGGGCACGGCACCGCTAGGAAGCGGCGCCGCGCTCAGCTGTGCGTCAGGAGTTCACGGGTTTGGCTTTCAGCACCACCAGGAGGCTGTAGATCACGCCCGGCACGTGACCGAGAAGCTGCCACAGGAATGCCCACAAAACCTTTTTGTTGAGCCCCTGGTGAAGCCACACGGCCACCGGAGGAAGGAAGAAACACAGGACGATGAGCAGGATTTTTTTCATGTGCTCATCATGTCTCACGAACAGCGGCGGCTGGTTCGTTAATTGCCCGGCCCCGCCGTGTCTTCGCCGTCATCCCCGTTGCGCCAGGGACCGGACGCTGCCGACGGCGGCTCGGACCGCTTCCGCGGCCTCCCGCAGTTCCGCCGCCGTAATGGCGGCATCGAAGCTGAACCGCACCGCCGTCTGGGCAACTTCGGGACTGATGCCCAGTGCCAGCAGCACCGGGGACGGCGCATCGGAGCCTGCCGCGCAGGCGGACCCGCTCGAGCAAATGACGCCGCGGCGCTCAAGCTCGAGCAGCACCGATTCGCCGCTGGTGCCCGGGAAGCAGAAAGACGCCACGGACGGGAGCCGCTCGGTGGGGTGGCCGGTGAGGATGGCACCGGGCACGCCGGCCAGGACAGCGGCGATGAACGTGTCACGCAGCGCCGCAATGGCTGCCGCGGGCTGCCGCCCTGACGCCCCGGCCAGCGTCAGTGCCGTCGAGAGCGCAACGGCCCCGGCTACGTTTTCCGTGCCTGAACGGCGGCCGCGTTCCTGGCCGCCGCCGTGGATCAGCGGCTCCAGCCGGGTCCGGCCGCGCACAAACAGCGCCCCGTTGCCTTTGGGCGCCCCCAGCTTATGCCCGGAAATACTCAATGCGTCCACGCCGAGCGCAGCCGCCTCCAACGGCAGCCAGCCCGCGGCCTGGACCGCATCGGTGTGGAACGGAATCCCCTGTGCACGGCAGAGCCCGGCAAGCCGGGCGATGGGCTGCACGGTGCCGACCTCGTTGTTCGCGAATATGATGCTGACGAGGGCCGTCTCCGGCCGCAGCACGGCGGCGAGCGCCTCCACGGTGACCTGCCCGAAGGCGTCCACGGGCACCACGTCCACAACGAAACCGTGGATCCGGGCCAGGTAGCGTGCGGAGTCCTCCACCGCGGGATGCTCGACGGCGCTGATCACCACCCGGTCCAGCCGGGGGTCCGCCGCACGCCGGGCCAGGGCAATACCCTTGACCGCCAGGTTGTCCGCTTCCGTGCCTCCGGAGGTGAAGATGATTTCCCCCGCCCGGCAGCCCATGGCCTTGGCGGTGGCGGTCCGGGCCCCCGCGAGTGCGGCGGCGGCGGCCTCGCCCAGCGAATGGTGGCTGGAGGGGTTGCCGAAGTCGCCGCTGAGGAGGGGCCACATGGCCTCCAGCACCTCGCGGCGGACCGGCGTTGTGGCCGCGGCATCGAGGAAGATCACGGTGTGCCTCAGCCGGCCGTCGGCCCGGCACCGGAGCCGGTCCCGGGGGCCATGTCCAGACCGATGTCCAGCCCGAGGTCCAGCGCGATGACGCTGTGGGTGAGGCCGCCGATGGAGATGTCATCCACCCCGGTGGCGGCGATGTCCGCCACGGTGCCGGCATTGACGTTGCCGCTGGCCTCGACCCGGGCCCCGGCCCGCCACCAGCGCCACGCCGGCTGCCAGATCCGCCAGCGTGAAGTTGTCGAGCATGATCGTGTCCACCCCGGCGGCCAGCACCGGTTCGATCTGCGCCATACTGTCCACTTCCACTTCGAAGTGCGTTGTGTGGCCCAATTGGGCCTTGGCGTTCCGCAGCACTGCGGTGAGCTTCTCCGGATCGCCACCACTGAGCACGGCCAGGTGGTTGTCCTTGGCGAGTACGGCGTCGGAGAGGCTGAAGCGGTGGTTGGCGCCGCCGCCGCAACGGACGGCATAGCGTTCGAGCACCCGGAGTCCGGGGGTCGTCTTCCGGGTATCGGTGATCCGCGCCTTCGTGCCCGCCACCAGCGCGACGAAGCCGGCCGTTTTGGTGGCGATGGCGCTCATTCGCTGGACCAGGTTCAGGGCCACGCGTTCGGCGAGCAGCACGGCCCGGGCGTTGCCGGTGACGGTCGCCAGCGCCGTCCCGGCCGCAAACGCCTCGCCGTCGCGGACAAGGAGGTCCACGACGGCGTCCGGATCCGTCAGCTTCATTGCGGCGGCGAAGACCGCCCCGCCGCTGAGGACACCGGGCTCGCGCGCGTTCAGTACCGCCGTCGCCCGCGCGCCGGTGGGGATGAGGGTCTGGGACGTGATGTCGCCGTAAGGGGCGTCCTCCTGCAGTGCCATGCGGAGAACGGCATCGACGGCGGACTCCGGCAGGGTCCCGGCGAAACCGTCGGCGGTCGGGAGGGCGGCGCGTGGTGCCATGGTGGCGGCGGTTGCGGTCATTGCTAGGTCCTTTGCATGGGTCGGGTGCCGGCAGCGTGCCGGTCCGTTGGCGGGGCGGCGTCGTCCCGGTAGTGGGCGCCGGCGGAACCGGCGCGCTGCAGGGCAGCCGCCACGAGCAGCTGGGCGGCCAGCAGCAGGTTGCGGTCCTCGTGGTCGCCCTGGCCCAGGGTCACGCCGGTGTCGTCCGCGTCGTTGATCCCGGCGGCCCAGCGCGCCAACTGTCGCCTGGCTTGTTCCAGTTGGGCTCCGCTGCGCAGTACGCCGGCGGCGCCGGTCATGAGGCGCGCCAGGGCGGCCCGGCTGAACGGAATACCGGCCGGGTCCGCCATGGCGGCGGCACCGGCCTCATCGCCGGCAGGGTTGTGGCTGGCCGGTTGTTCCGCCGGTACCGGGCACCGGCGGTCCGGTCCGGCGGCGGCCGGCCGGGCATCGTGCAGGAAGGCCGTTACGGCGCGGCGGCCGAACACGAGGCCTTCCAGCAGTGAGTTGCTGGCCAGCCTGTTGGCGCCCTGGGCTCCTGTGCGGGCGACTTCGCCGGCGGCGTACAGGCCGGGGACGGAAGTGCGGGCCCAAAGGTCGGTGGCCACGCCGCCCATCCAGTAGTGCGCGGCAGGTGACACCGGAACCGGCTGGCGCGTCCAGTCGTATCCGGCGGCCCGGGTGGCGGCCGTGATGGTGGGGAAGCGCCGGGCGAGGTAGCCGGCGCCCCGGTCCGCCTCAATGCCCCGGGCATCCAGGAAGACCGGGCTGTCGGCGGACGCTTCCGTGGCGGCCAGGTGCAGGGCGATGCTGCGCGATACGACGTCACGCGGGGCGAGCTCCGCATCCGGGTGATAGCCGGGCATAAAGCGGTGGCCGGTGGCGTCGAGCAGGACGGCTCCTTCGCCGCGCACTGCTTCGGAGATCAGCAGCGCGGGAGGCCCGCCCGGCACTTCGGCCACGGCGAGCGTCGTCGGGTGGAACTGGAAGAACTCGAGGTCCCGTACGGCCGCCCCGGCACGCCAGGCGAGCGCGACGCCGTCGGCGGTGGCTACCGAGGGGTTGCTGGTCCGGGCAAACAGCCGGCCGGCGCCGCCTGTGGCGAGCAGGACGGCGTCGGCGTCGAGCTGCTTCGGCTGTCCGTTGGACAGGTACGCGACGCCCGTGATGCGGGGCTCCGCCGGGCCGGCCGCAGTGCTGCCACCCTCCGGGGTTCCGGTCAGCAGGCCGGTCACGAAGGCGCTGGTTTCGACCCGGATCCGGCCCTGGACAGCGCGGTCCAGGACGGCAGCGACGAGACTCCGGGCGATGCAGGTGCCTGTGGCGTCGCCGCCAGCGTGCAGGATGCGCGGGGCTGAATGGGCGGCTTCCAGCCCCAGCGCAGGGGCGCCGCCGGGGCCTGCATCGAAGTGCACGCCGTAGCGGCGCAGGCCCTCGATGTCCCGGACGGCTTCCGTGCAGAGGATCCGGACCGCCTCGGCATCGTTCAGCCCGGCGCCGGCGGCGAGGGTATCGGCAATGTGGGCCGCCACGGAGTCTCCCGGGGAGGCCTCGGCCGGAGCAAGCACTGCCGAGACTCCGCCCTGGGCGTAGAACGTGTTGCTCTGCTCCAGTGTCCCCTTGGTCAGGAGCACGACCTCGACGGCCGGCGTGCCCGTGCCAACATCGGCGTCGGAGGCCAGCAGCGCGGCATAGAGACCGGCGATCCCGCTGCCGACGATCACGAGGCGGGGCGGCCCCGGGATGGCCCTGGTCATGGCCGCGCGGCCAACATGCGCTCCAGCGCGACCCGGGCAGGGCCAGCGACCTCGTCATCCACCGTGATGCGGTTGAGCACCTCGCCCCGGACAAGGGCTTCGAGGACCCAGGCGAGGTAGCCGGGGTGGATCCGGTACATCGTTGAGCAGGGGCAGATCACCGGATCGAGGCAGAAGATCGTGTGCTGCGGGTATTCGGCGGCCAGCCGGTTGACCATGTTGATCTCGGTCCCGATCGCGAACGTGGCGGGTTCGGTGGCTGCGGCGATGGCCTTTTTGATGAAGTCGGTGGACCCGGCGGAGTCGGCGGCATCAACGACCTCCATCGGACATTCCGGGTGCACGATCACCTGGACGCCGGGGTTCTCGGCGCGGGGCCTTGTCGATCTGGCCCACGTTGAAGCGCTTGTGCACCGAGCAGAACCCGTGCCATAGGATGACGCGGGAGTCCTGGAGGGTCTGCTCGTCGTTGCCGCCGAGGTCTTTGCGCGGGTTCCACATCGGCATCTTCTCCAGCGGTACGCCCATCGCCTTGGCGGTGTTGCGGCCCAGGTGCTGGTCCGGGAAGAACAGCACCCGCTGCCCGCGCTCGAAGGCCCACTCCAGCACGGTCGCGGCATTGGACGACGTGCAGACGATCCCGCCGTGGTCGCCGCAGAAGCCTTTGAGTGCTGCCGAGGAGTTCATGTAGGTGACGGGGATGACGGGTACCCGTCCGTCGGCGTCGGGTTCCGTGCCGTAGAGCTCCTCCAGCTGTTCCCAGCATTCGGTGACCGAGTCGATGTCGGCCATGTCCGCCATCGAGCAGCCGGCGGCGAGGTTGGGCAGAATGACGGCCTGGTCCGGCCGGGACAGAATATCCGCCGTCTCGGCCATAAAGTGCACACCGCAGAAGATGATGGCTTCAGCGTCCGGCCGGGTCAGGGCCGCGTTGGCGAGCTGGAACGAGTCGCCCACAAAGTCGGCGTATTCGATCACCTCATCGCGTTGGTAAAAGTGGCCCAGGACGACGGCGCGGTCCCCGAGCGTGGCTTTGGCGGCCCGGATCCGGGCGTCCAGTTCGGCGTCGCTGGCGAGCTTGTACTCCTCAGGGAGCTGGCCTTGGCGCGGCGTCGACGCCGGGGCGACGTCGGCCGAGGAGGCGCCGGGGCCGTAGGCCGGGGCCCCGGCGCGCGACTCGGCGGCGTCGAAATCCCAGGGCCCCCGGGCGAGCGCCGGGCTGCAGGTGGAAGCTGCCGGCACCTTCCGCTCCGCCTGTTCACGCGTAATCAGCTGGATTGCCGTGTTGACGCTGCTCATGGTGTGCTCCTGGTATCTGGGTCGAGGCCGGGGCGGCCGGTGAAGCGGTAGAGGCGGGGTGGACGGTGTTTGCCGCCCTGCAGGTACTGATCGGTTTCTTCGATTTCCGGGGCGGCCTTGATCTGGCGTCTGAAGTTGGCCGGATCCAGCTCGCGGTCCAGGACTGCTTCGTAGACTTCGCGGACCTGGGCCAGGGTGAAATATTCACCGAGCAGGTGGTAGGCAATCGAGCCGTACGCCATCTTGTTGCGCAGCCGCCAGAGGGCATACTCAATGATTGCGTTGTGGTCGAAGGCCAACTCCCCCAGCCTGTCGGCGCGGAACCAGCGGACGTTTTCGGATTCATCCGCGAGCGCGGCCTCGGTGGGCTGGACGAGGGCCCAGTACACAATCGAAACGACGCGCTGGGTGGGTGAGCGGTGCAGCCCGCCGAAGGCGTAGAGCTGCTCAAGGTAGTTCGGGGCGAGCCCGGTGGTCTCACGCAGGTTCCGGGAAGCGGCGTCCTGCAGCGAATCCGAGTGCGTCAGCGGTCCGCCGGGGAGCGCCCAGAGATCCTTGAACGGTTCCCGGATCCTGCACACCAGGGGAATCCAGAGCGTGGGACGGCCGGTCCGTTCGCTGGGCCGGAGGGCGAAGATCACGGTGGAAATGGCCAGCGTCGGCGGTGCCGTCTGGCGTTCGGAGACGTTGGCTGCTGTGATGTACACGGTGTTCACCCCGCTTTCAGGGATCCGGGCGGGTCCTGGCGGAACGGCCCGGCTGGCTCCGGTCCGACCGCCGGATTAGTTATAGTCATATTGACTAGAACTCATTCTACGACCATGGACGCGACGGACAAAATGCGTCCCGTGCGTGTTTCGGCTCACTCCCCCCGTGCGGCGGCCTCGAGCAGCGGCAAGGTGCGTCCCTGGAAGTGGGTGTTGAGGACTATGACGGAGGAGGAGCGCAGCACGGTCCGGGTGGCAATCATGGCGTCGAGCACCCGTTGAAGATCCGGGTTGGACCGGGCCGCGACCCTCGCCATGAGGTCCGAACTGCCGGAGACCGTGTGAATTTCAATCAGTTCAGGGATCCGGGACAGGGCAGCGACGACGGCGTCGTGCCCGAGGTCCTGGTTGATGGTCAGCGAACAGAACGCCACCACCGGAAAGCCAAAGTGTGCCGGATCCGGTTGCGGCACCCAGGAACCGATGACAGCGCTGTCCTGCATTCGGTCCAGCCGCGACTGGACGGTGGCGCGGGCCACTTTGAGCACGCGTGAGGCCTCCAGGACAGAGGCCCGCGGCGTATCCGTGAAGAACCGGACAATTTTCGCGTCCAGCGGATCAACCGTCATCGTTCTTCCTTTTCCCTGCGGTCATGACCGGACAAACCGTCAGCCAATGCGCTGTTTAGTCTGGCAAACTGCCACCATGCTCTCACGGCCCCGGGCCGGATGCGGCGGCTGCGGCGTGCCGGAGGCGGTAAATTTGTTAAGTCCCACAAGGACCCCCCGACAACGACCACACGAAGGTTCGCCAGCATGATAATGACGTCCACCGCGCAGCGCCCTGATCCAACACGGAGCCAGGGCCAGAGCATGAAACCGCGCCAACTCACCATGATGGGACTCGGCAGCGCCATCGGCGCCGGCCTGTTCCTCGGCTCCGGGGCCGGCATCCAGGCGGCCGGCCCCGCCGTGCTGATCTCCTACCTGGTCGCCGGAACACTGATCATTCTGGTCATGTGGGCGCTGGGGGAAATGGCCGCCGCCAATCCCAACAGCGGCGCGTTTTCCGTCTACGCCGCGAAGGCCATGGGCCGGACCGCCGGAGCGACCGTTGGGTGGCTGTGGTGGCTGCAACTGGTAGTGGTCATCGCCGCCGAAGCCCTCGGCGCCGCCGCATTGCTCGTCACCGTCTGGCCGGTCCTCCCGGTCTGGGCACTGTCACTGGTGTTTATGGCACTGTTCACGGCCATCAACCTCGCCGGCGTGAAGAACTTCGGTGAGTTCGAGTTCTGGTTTGCGATCCTCAAGGTCGCCGCGATCCTGCTGTTCGTCGGCATCGGCGCCGCACTGCTGCTTGGCTGGCTCCCCGGGGTCGCCTCGCCCGGACTGGCCAACATCACCACCGACTTCGCACCCGCAGGATTTGGCGGGATTGCCACCGCCCTGTTTGTGGTGATCTTCGCCTTCGGCGGTACCGAGATCGTCAGCGTGGCAGCCGCCGAGACTGAGAATCCCGCGCGCAGCGTCGGTCAGGCGGTCCGCACGGTCCTCTGGCGCATCCTGGTCTTCTACATCGGCTCCGTATTCGTCATCGCCGCCATCCTGCCCGCGACATCCGAAGCACTCGCGTCGCCGTTCGCCGGCGTCCTGGACGTGGCCCGCATCCCCGGCGCCGGGTCAGCGATCACGCTGGTCGCCGTCGTCGCCCTCCTCTCGGCTCTGAACGCCAATCTCTACGGCGCGTCCCGGATGGCGTACTCGCTGTCCAAGCGCGGCGAGGCACCCCGCATCCTGTCGAGGCTGAACACGGCCCGGGTGCCGGCCGTAGCCGTGGGCATCTCCGTGGCCTTCGGCTTCGTTGCCGCCGTGCTGGAGCTCTTGTTCCCGGAGCGGATCCTGCCGGCCCTGTTCCAGCTGGTCGGTTCCACCTGCCTGGTGGTGTGGGGCTCCGCCCTCGTATCCCAGCTGATCCTGCGGCGCCGCGCGGACCGGGACGGCACCGTCCTGCCGCTGCGGATGAAGGGCTTCCCGGCACTGACCATCGCCGGGCTTGTGATCCTGGCTGCGATCTTCGCCGTCGGCTTCAGCAACCCGGACAGCAGCCGCCAGCTGGTCAGCACCTTCGCGCTCGTCGCCGGCATCGCCGTGGCCTGCTGGATCGGCGCCCGGGTCAGCGCGCGCCGCCCGGAGCAGGATGCCCGGGACAAGGAACCGGCCGACTCCGCCGGCTGACCCTCCCGGGCCATGTGCGACCATGTCCGAATGGAACAGGCCACGGACGTACTGCGTTACGCCGCCTTCAGCACTACCCCCGGCGGTGGAAACCCTGCGGGGGTAGTGCTCGACGCGACCCGTCTGGACGACGCCCTTATGCAGGCCATCGCCGCCGACGTCGGCTACGCCGAAACGGTATTCGTCACCGGAGTGGCGCTTGAGGGAAACCCCCGGCGGCACCGGGTGCGCTTCTTCTCGCCGATTGCCGAGGTTCCATTTTGCGGCCACGCCACCATCGCCCTGGCCGTGGCGCTGTCAGGGCGCGACGGAACCGGATCCTTCACCTTCGACACAGCGGTGGGGGCCGGTCGTGATCGAGACCGCAGGCCAGGGCACCGCGGTGACGGCACGGTTCACGAGCGTTGAGCCGCAGCTGGCCGGGTTTCCCGACGGCATCCTGGAGAGATTGCTCGGGCTGCTCGGCGTGGTCCGGGACGATCTGGACCCCGGCTACCCGCCGATGGTCGCGTTCGCCGGTAACTGGCACCCGATCCTCGTCTTCGCCGACCGGACGACCTTCGATTCCTTTGTCTTCGACCCGGCTCCGCTGCGCGCGCTGATGGATGATCAGCACTGGGCCGGCACCGTCACAACGCTCTGCGCGACGGGACCGGGCGAGTTCGACTCACGCAACCTCTTCCCGGTGGGCACCATCACCGAGGACCCGGCGACGGGTTCGGCCGCCGCGTCGTTCGGCGGATACCTCCGCCTGCTCTCACTCGTGGAACTGCCCGCCCGCGTGGTCGTGCACCAGGGCAGCCACGTCGGCCGCCCGAGCGTGCTCACCGTCGAGGTTCCGCTGCTCGGCGGGATTATCGTCAGCGGTGACGCCGTCGAAATCAGCTGAGTCCGCCCGGCGCCGCTCCGGCGGCCGAACCGGTGTGGCGGATCGGGAATCTTACAAATTGCCAGGACTGGGCGGCTCAATTCCCGCATATTTGTACAGCTTGGCCAGCCATCACTGAGCTGATTGCACGGCGGCGTTGGGGTGACTAGGGTCACAGGCATGGAGACCCTTTTCCCCTTGGCGCCCGGTACTGATGCACCGCCGCTGACACCCGATGAGCTCCGCGAGCTCTATACCCTGATGGCGGCTGTCCGCCACCTCGACACCTCGGCCGTCGCCTGGCAGCGGCAGGGCCTGATTCCCGGCTACGCGCCCGAGCACGGCCAGGAAGCAGCCCAGGTCGGCAGCGGCTACGCCATGGACACCACCCGGGACTTCGCCTTCCCGACTTACCGGGAAATGGGCGTTGCCCGCACCCTGGGTGTGGACATGATCGCCTACATGGCCACCCACAAGGCCACATGGCATGGCGGCCTCTACAACCCCGTGGAGTCCCGGCTCGCGCCGATCCAGGCTGTCGTCGCCGGATCCGTCCTGCACGCCGTCGGCTGGGCCCACGGCCAGACGCTGGAGTGCGAGGACGGAACCGCCGATCGCATACCCGGTGTGGCCCTGAGCTACTTCGGCGACGGCGCCTCCTCGCAGGGCGACGTCCACGAAGCGATGAACTTCGCCGCCATCCTGAAGGCGCCCGTGGTGTTCTTCATCCAGAACAACGGCTGGGCCATCTCCGTCCCGACCGAACGCCAGGTGGCGGGCGGTTCCGTCGCCGCACGTGCCGCCGGCTACGGCATTCCGGCGCTGCAGATCGACGGCAACGACGTCGCCGCCGTCGTGATGGCAACCCGCCGCGCCGTCGCCCATGCCCGGGCCGGCCATGGCCCCGTGGTTATTGAGGCCATGACCTACCGGCGCGGCCCGCATTCAACCGCCGATGATCCCGGCCGCTACCGCACGCTGACGGAAGAGCGCGACGGCGCCGGCCAGGATCCGCTGGATCGCCTCCGTGAGCGCCTGCTCGCCGACGGACTCGCCGATGCGGCCTTCTTCGACGCCGCCGACGCCGCGGCCCGGGCCGAAGAGGAACAGATCCGGACCGGCCTCCAGGCCCTCCGCCCGCGGCCCGGCGCTGAAATGTTCGACCTGGTCTTCCAGGAAACCACCCCTGCCCTGCAGGCCCAGTCCGCCAGCTGGCGCGAGGAGTCCGAACATGTCTAATGCGATCCTTGAAAGCGAGGCAGGGGTGAATCCGGCCACCGTGACCCTGTCGATGCAGCAGGCCCTCAACCTGGCCCTCGACGAACTCCTCACCGAGAATCCCCGGACACTGGTTTTCGGCGAGGACTGCGGCAAGCTCGGCGGCGTCTTCCGGATCACGGACGGGCTGCAGGCCAAACACGGCGAGCGCCGCGTCTTCGACACGCCACTGGCCGAATCCGGCATCCTGGGTATGGCAGCGGGCCTGGCCATGGCCGGGTTCCACCCGATCCCCGAGGTCCAGTTCGACGGCTTCGCCTACCCTGCGATCAACCAGATCATCTGCCAGATCGCCCGGCTGAACTACCGCAGCCGCGGCGCCCTGCCGATGCCCGTCACGCTCCGGGTGCCCAGCTTCGGCGGCATCCGCGCCCCCGAACACCACGGCGAAAGCCTGGAGGCGCTCTTCGCCCACGTCCCCGGCCTCAAGGTCGTCTCGCCGTCGACCCCGCACGAGGCTTACCACCTGCTCAAGTACGCCGCCACGCGGCCGGACCCGGTGGTCTTTATGGAGCCGAAGTCCCGCTACTGGCAGAAAGGTGCGGTCGACCTCGCCCAGAGTGGCGCCGCCGCGGATTCCCCCACCGGCGCCAAAGTCATGCGCACGGGCCGGCACGTCACGCTCGTGGCCTGGGGTGCCATGGTGGCCCGCTGCCTGCAGGTGGCGGAGCTTGCCGCCGAGGACGGGATCGACGTCGAGGTCCTGGACCTGCGCTGGCTCAAACCAATTGATGCTGCCGCACTGGCCGCCTCCGTGGGGAAGACGCGGCGCGCCGTCGTCGTTCATGAAGCGCCGCTGACGTCCGGGCTTGGCGCCGAAGTAGCGCAGTTGATCACCCAAAGCTGCTTTGACACCCTCAAGGCGCCGGTGGAACGGGTCACCGGCTTCGACGTGCCCTACCCCTCCGGGGACCTGGAGGACGAATACATCCCGAACATTGACCGGATCCTCTTCGGGATCCAGCGAGTATTGGAGTACCGGCGTGGCTGAAATTTCGTTTCCCCTGCCCGACCTCGGCGAGGGGCTGATCGAGGCCACGGTGCTCGAATGGCTCGTGGCCGCCGGTGACCACGTGGAGCGGAACCAGCCGCTCGTCGAGGTGGAAACCGCGAAGTCGGCCCTTGAATTGCCCAGCCCCCAGGCGGGTAAGGTGGTGCGTATCCATGGTGGGCCCGGTGACAAAATCAACGTCGGCGAGCCCCTGGTTGTGTTTGAGGTGCCGGACAACACCGCCGGCATCGTCGGCACGGTACCAACGGAAGAACCACCCCGGCGCCGGGTCCGCCTGAGCGCCGTACCTGATGAGGACTGAGACGATGAGCGGCAGGCACACGGGCGAACAGCACGTCCACACCGTGGAGGGAACCGATCCCCAGTTGTATGTGGGGATCCACGAGCCCGCGAACGATGCCGGGCTGCGTCCGGTCCTGCTGCTGCACGGCTTTTCCTCCTCCAGCAAGCTCAATTGGGAGGACACCGGCTGGATCTCGGCGCTGCTGGACGCCGGCCGCCGGGTGGTAACCGTGGACCTTCCCGGCCACGGCCGCAGCGCCAGCCCCGAGGATCTGGATTCGTATTCGCCGAGCCGGATCCGGGCGGACCTGCTGCAGATGTCGGTCGACGCCGGCGCCACGCCACTGCGCGACGGAGACCCCTCCAGCGGGCTGGACGTGATCGGCTACTCGCTGGGCTCCCGGCTGGCCTGGGAGTTCGGTGCCACACAGCCGGAACTGGTGCACCGGCTGGTCCTCGGCGGACCCAACGTTTCGGACCCGCTGGCGCGGTTCGACCTGGTGGCCGCCCAGCGGCACCTCGCCGACGGCACGCCGATCACCGACGAATCGACCGCCGGGCTACTGAAGATGGCCCAGCTGCTCCCCAGCAACAATATCTTCGCGCTGCTCTCCCTCGTGGAAGCCATCAAGGCCGAACCCTATGATCCGGCCGAGGCTGTCCCGCACATGCCAATGCTCCTGGTGGCCGGCGAGAGCGACGAGCGGGCCGCCTCCATGCCGGAGCTGGCCGCGATCGCGGCCAAGGCGGGCACCCTGGTTGAGCAGCTCATCCTGCCCGGACGCAGCCACACCAACGCCGTCACGAGCCGGGCCTTCAAGCAAGGCGCCATCGCCTTCCTGTCTTAAAACAATGCGGGGTCACTCCTCGCCGGTCCGGGACTACCGGATGGGCGAGAAGTGACCCCGCGTTGTTGTTGTTCTAGTGGTGGCTGCTGACGCCGAGCGGGTTGCCCTTCGTTTCCTTGGCCAGCACAACGCCGACGGCGGAAATGACGCACAGGACCATGATGTAGATGCCGACCGAGCCGCTCCACTTGGTGGTCTGCAGGAGGGCTTCGGCAATCATCGCGGCGAAGGCACCGCCCAGGATGGCTCCGAAGGCGTAGCCGATCGAGATACCCGAGTAACGCACCTGGGCGGGGAACATTTCAGCGTACATCGCGGACATCGGGCCGTAGGAAAGACCCAGGCCGATCGTCAGGACGAAGAGGCCCCACACCGTACAGCATGATGTTCTTGGTCTCGATGAGGGCAAAGAGTGGGATCATCCAGACGAAGACAATCGCGTAGCCGGTAAGGAACGTCTTGACCCGGCCGATCTTGTCCGAGAGCCAGCCGCCGACCAGCGTGAAGATCAGCCAGCCGAAGGAAGCCAGGGTGGTGGCGAGCAGGACCTCCGGGAGGGGCATCTTCAGCGACTTGGTGGCGTAGGAGATGAAGAACGCGATCAGCAGGTAGCCGGCGGCGTTATTGCCGATGAAAATCATGGTCGAGAACAGCACCGGCTTCTTGTGATTCCGGATGAGCTCGCTCAGGGGGGCCTTGCTCTGGGCCTTGCGTTCGGTCATTTCCTTGAAGACCGGGCTTTCGGCCACGGCGCGGCGGATGAGGTAGCCGACCACGATCAGGAGGATCGAGAGCAGGAACGGGACGCGCCAGCCCCAGGCTGCGAAGTCTTCCTTGGACATGCTGGTGTTGAGGAAGTACAGCAGGCCGGTGGCGAGGATCATGCCCACCGGGACGCCGATCTGCGGGTAGGCGCCGAACAGGCCGCGCTTGGACTTGGGAGCGTGCTCCACAGCCATCAGTGCCGCGCCGCCCCATTCGCCGCCGGCCGAGAAGCCCTGGACCACACGCAGCGTGATCAGCAGGATAGGCGCCCAGACGCCGATCTCGTTGTACGTCGGGAGCATGCCGATCAGGGCCGTGGCGGCACCCATCATGATGAGGGTGAAGACCAGCATCGCCTTGCGACCGAGGCGGTCGCCGAGGTGGCCGGCGACGATGGCGCCAAGCGGGCGGAACAGGAAGCTGATGCCGATGAGGGCGAAGGAAAGAATCTGAGCCAGGCCCGGATTGGAGGCGTTGAGCGGGGCCAGGAACAGCGGAGACAGCAGCGTTGCGGTCAGCTGGGCAAAAATAAAGAAGTCGTACCACTCGATAGTGGTTCCCACCAGGGTCCCTGCGAGGACTTTGCGTTCCTCGCGCTTGCTGCTGGGACCCGCCTCGAGATCGACGGATGAAGTTGCGGTCATTGGAACTCCGTTGTTGGTGGCAGAGGTGCTGCCGGGATGGGTGCAGGTGATTAACTGATCGAACGGTCAGTTGGTTGAAATTAGACTACTAGGAAATGTGATCCGGCGCACGTGTTTGCCGTGGGAATGTGCGGCCACCCACAGAAATCGGGGCGGTGCCCTCGATCCCCGCGTCTCAGTCCGCACGGCTAAGCAGATCGCGGACGCGCGCCCGGGCCGGTTCGCGGTCGTAGCTGTTGACCATGGCCGCGGCCATCCGTACCGGATCGCCGAAGAAGAAGTACTCATAGAGGGACTGACGCCCGGCGAAGCCGGAAATAGAGGCGTCGAACGCGAGCTTGAACAGCCTGACCCGTTCCGGACCGGTGAGGGTCTTTCCCTGGAGGTACAGGTCGATGTCCGCCCGCGCCTCGCTGTGGACATCGGCTTCCCCCGGCAGTGCCATGAGGCCCGAGGCCGAGAACTTGCGGATGATCTGCGGGAAGCGCTGGGCAATCTTGGGGTACCAGTTGCGGGCCGCGTTCAGCGTGGTCCACTTCGGCAGCAGAACGCCGGCCTCGTTCAGGGCAGCATCGGCCTCGGAGGCCCGGATCAGGGCCTTGCCGATCTCGACGTCGACGATGAGCTCGGCGATATCCTCCTGAATGTGCTGGAAACCGTCGATGCCGATGGACTCGGCGAGTTCGGAGGCCAGGCCGAGGAAGAACTCGCTCTTGGCGATGGTCCGGGTAACGACCTGGTGCGTCATGAGTGCACCGGCGCCGGTTTCTGTGTAGAACGCATTGCACAACTGGGGGTTGCCGAGCATAAAGATCCGCGCGTTGGGCACAAAGACGTGGTCGAAGACGGCGACGGCGTCCATTTCCTCATAGCGGGACGCGAGCGGTTCGTCGTGGGTACTGCCGCCGTTATACAGCGAGCTGCGGCAGAGGTAGCGCAGGCCCGGGGCATCATTGGGAATGGCGAAGGCATAGGAGTAGGGCGCATCCTCGGGGGTCCCGCGGAGGACCGTGGAAGGAAAGACGAGCAGTTCGTCAGCGATCGGGGCGATGGTGGCGAGCATCCGGGCACCGTGGACGACGATCCCGTCCTCACGCTCCTCCACGATCCGGGCCGAGAGCTGCCCGCCGAGTTGCTCCGAGCCCGAAACCGACCGGTTGACCTGGGGCGGGATCAGGGTGTGGGTGGCCAGAATGTCGTTTTCGCGGGCCCATTCGTAGTAGTTGCGGATGTTGTCGGCGTACTTTGGGCCGGCCTGGGTAAACCATGTCTGCGCGGAGCCGAGGGCGGTGAGTGCGGAGTTCATGCAGTCGCCCGAGCGGCCCAGGAAGCCGTGGGAGGATTCCGCCCAGGTGGAGATGGCCCGGCGCCGGCGCTCGAGGTCCCCGGCTGTTCTGGGTACGAGGAAGGACGCGTTGACCAGATCGCCGGTGCTGGGCGAGGTGTACGTCAGCGCCCCCTGGTAGGCCGGATCATGCTGCATGTCGAAGAGCTTCGCGTACGAACGCGCCACGTTCCGGAAGGCGGGGTGCTCGGCAATCTTTTCGCTCACCACCTCGCCGTTGATCGTGACATGCGGCGTCATGGCGTTGAGTTTGTCCAGGTACTGCCGGCCGGTGCGGATACCCATGATCATCTCTCCAGTCCTCGTTGAGCTGTGTCGAAAGTGCTGCGCTGTACAAAAGTGCTGCGCTGTACAAAAGTGCTGCGCCGTGGCCAAGATGTTGCGCTTTGCCTAGAGCAGGTCTTCCACACCCAGTTGGCTTTCCGGAATGGTCGTGAAGGCGCTGTTGGCGTAGGCGAGCGCATCCCCGCTGCGGTAGTTGAAGTCCACGACCTCGCCGAGATACAGCGTGTGGTCGCCGCCGTCGTACGCCGCCCACGGGGTGCACTCGAAGTAGGCGAGAACGTTGGAGAGCCGCGGCGCCGTCTCGCCTTCGACCCACAGCGGTTCGGGTCCCGGGCTCCCGGCGAAGTGCATCGCGAGCCGGCGCTGCTCCGCGCCGAGGATGTTGACGCTGAACGGCCGGCCGGCCAGCTCATCGTGTGCCTTCGCGGAGCGGGCAATGCTCACGAGCACCAGCGGCGGCTCCATGGACACCGAGGTGAAGGAGTTGACGGTGATGCCGTGGCGTCTGGCTGCCCCGTCAAACGTGACAATCGCGACGCCGGTGGCGAACCTGCCGAGACTGCCGCGGAAATGGCTGGTGCGGGGGCCGGACATTCGGTCCGGGGCATCGAGATGCCCTGCGGCGCGGGGCTTGGCAATCATCATCGATCCCTTGCATTTTGTCTGGCGCTTCCGGACCTCGATCCGGTCCGGTGGGTGCGGCGGTTCATTAACGATGCTCCCTGGATAATCTCCGCTCAAGGTCTTTATGTCCCAGGGGCCACTTCTTGTCTGCTCTGCACTTCAAGTATAAAGTGTGTTCTATAATCGAACATCAACTTCATATATAGAACGATAACCCGTGGTATTCCGAAAAACAAGGGTTGACCGGGGACCGTCCCGGTACACCGGCAGTGCACACCTAGGATGGAAGCCATGACCACGAACGCCGGCAGCGCCCAGGCATCTCCGTCCCAGACGCTCTCCCGCGGCATCCGCGCCCTCGAGATCCTCGCCGAGGTCCAGCGCCCCCTCACGATTGCCGAGCTGGCTGACGCCATGGGCGTCCATCGTTCGGTGGCCTACCGCATCCTGCGCACATTGGAGGACCATTCCCTCCTGGTCCGCGACGACGCCGGCAGGGTCCAGCCCGGACCCGGCCTCGCCGTTCTGGCCAGGGGCGTCTCCCGGAGCCTGCAGACGGCGGCACTTCCGGAACTCACCCAGTTGGCCAACTCGCTGATGATGAGCGCGTTTGTGGCGGTGTGGGATCACGAGGACTGCGTCACCCTGGTCACCGTCGATCCCCGCCACGCCGGGGCCGTGGTGGTGCAGCACCCGGGATCACGGCACCCGATCAACCGGGGCGCTCCGGGAATTGCCATCCAGTCCGCGCTCTCGGAGTCCGAATGGGGCATCCTCGCACCGGGGACCGAGTACCGGACGGAAGCTGCCGAAGCCCGCCGCCGCGGCTACGCCGCCAGCCACGACGAGGTCATTGCCGGGGTTTCCTCGCTCGCCGTACCGGTCAGGATTCCCGGCGGGCGGCCCGCAGCGCTCGCCGTCGTCTACATCCGTGCGGACCAGGACCCGGACGAGGTGGCGGCTGCCCTGGCGGCGAGTGCCGCGCGCATCGAGACCCAGTTGGGCTGAGGCGCCAGGACCGTCAGGCCGGGTTCCGCCGCCGGATGACCGCGGCGGCCGCGGCCCCGAGCAGGAACAACCCGGCCGCGGCGCAGACCGAAACAAGAAAGGCCGCGGTGGAGCCGTGGTCCTCGGCCAGCCGGCCCGCCACGGAGGAACCGAGGGCCTGGCCGGCGACGATGCCGCTGGCCAGGGCGGTCATGACGGTACCGAGCTTCGCGGCCGGGGCGACGGCGCCGCCGATTGCGAAGACGGTGACCATGAGTGGACCGACGGGCAGGCCCAGGAACAGCAGCACCACGATCATGGACAATGCCGTCGTGGGGAGCAGCAGAAGCGAGGCTAGCCCGATCATCAGGGCGGCGCACGCCACCCAGCGGGCCTGGACGGTGAACCGCCGGGACCAATAGGCTACCGAGAGCGCCGCTGCCGCGGAACTGAGTCCCATGACGGAGTACAGCAGGCCGGCCACCTCCGATGTGGCGACTCCGGCCGAGAACGAACTCAACGCCGCTTGGGTGCCGCCAAAGAAGGACCCCATGCAGACCATGGCCAGAACGGGGAGTGCCACGGCGGCGGTCGACGCGATCCGGCTGCGCACCGGTCCACCCGCGTCCGCCGCTGCCCGCTCGGAGCCGGGCTTGGACCGTGCCGGAGCCGGCGGCACGACCGCGTGGGTGGGGTGGACAGCGAAAGCCGGGACCAGGGTCAGCGTCAGGGCGGCCGCCAGCGCGAGCGGAAGCCAGGGCGTGACGAGGCTGGCGAGGATGCCGACGAGGGCCGGGCCCAGCACGAACGTCAGTTCGTCGGCCGTGCTCTCGTAGGACAGTGCGGTATCGAGGTCGTTGTTGGCCGCGCCGCTGTTCGTCGCGCCGCCACGGGAAGTCAGCGCCATCCAGCGCACGCGGGCCAACGGGCCGACCTGCGGCGAACTGGCACCGGCGATGAACGCCGCGGCCAGCACCGGAACGGCGGCGGACAGGTCCGGTCCGCCGGGGATGCCATAGGCGGCCAGGATCAGTCCGACGATGGCGATCGTGTTGAAGACGGCGGCAACCAACAGGACTCCGCGCTGGCCCAGCCGGTCTGCGAGATAGCCCAGGACCGGTGAGCCGATGGCGGAGCCGATGCCCACCGCGCCGGCCGCGGCGCCGCCGATGGCGTAGGAACCGGTAACGGCCGTGACCAGGGTCAGGGCGCCAATGGTGAGCATGGCCAGCGGGAGCCGGGCGAAGAGGCCGATCGGCAGGAAGCTGCGGCCGGCAAGCTGCGGGAGCCGGGCAAAACGGCCGCCGCTGCTGGAACCTGCGGGTGGGAGGGTGGGCGCGTCAGTGACTGCCGCCGAAGAAAGCGTTGAAGTGTTCATGTTTCCGGGTTCGCTCAATGATGCGCATCGTCCCTCCTCCCGATGCGCGCAACCCGGTAACTCTCCCATGGTAGCGGACGCTGCCGCGGCCGGCTGGCATGGCCGCCCGCGGGATTGCGGCGCCGGCAATCAGCGGCTGCCGCGGCCGCCAGCCGCGCAGCTCAGCCGTTCGCGTCGTCAGCGATGTGCAGGGTGGAGCCGTTGCGCCCCTTGAGCACCTGAAGCTGGGTCCCGATGCGCTGCTTCATTTCACCGACGTGGCTCACGAGCCCCACAACGCGACCGCCGTCCCGGAGCCCCTCCAGCGCATCCATGACCTGTTCCAGGGCCTGCTCGTCGAGGCTTCCGAACCCCTCGTCGACAAAGAGCGTCTCGATATCCACGCCGCCTGATTCCTGCTGGACCACGTCGGCCAGGCCGAGGGCAAGGGCGAGGGACGCCATGAACGACTCGCCGCCGGACAGCGTGGCGGTGTCGCGGCGCTGCCCGGTCCACTCGTCCACGACCTCCAGGCCTAGCCCCGATTTGGCCCCGCGTGCGGCCTTCGCGTCCGTGTGCTGCAGCGTGTAGCGTCCGTCGCTCATCCCGGTCAATCGTTCGGAGGCCGCGAGCGCCACTTGTTCAAGCCTCGCGGCCAGCACGTAGGTGTTCAGGCTCATCCGGTAGGTGTTGTCCCCCGCGCCCCGGGCCGCGTCGGCCACAGCGGCGAGCAGCGCCGCACGGTCGCGAGGCGCCCGGCCGGCTTCAGCCAGCGCAGCGTAGTCGGCCGCGATCCGGCCAAGGGTCTGAACAGACTTCCCGGCGAGTCCGGAGGCGAGCGCCGTGTCCCGGGCAAAACGTTCGGCGGCTTCGTACTCGAGCCGGAGCGCCGGGACGACATCCCCGGCGACGGGTCCATCGGTCTCACGCTCCTGCGCGGCGAGTGTCACGTCTTCGCTGGCGAACAGCTCTCCGATCCGGGCAGCTTCGTCCTGCCCGGCCCGGATCTCCGCTTCCAGTGCTGCTGCGACGTCCGCCGGAAGCAGCACGGCCCGGGCCGAGCCGGCCGAGTCGAAGCCGGCGGCCGGCAGAGCCTGTTCCAGGGATGTCAGGGCCTCCGCAGTCCGGGTTTGGGCCGTCTCAAGCCGCGCCCGTGCGGTGTCCGTCCGCTCCAGCACTGCGGTAGCCCCGTCGAGGGCCGCGATGCGCTCCCCCAGGGTCGGGTGTCCGGCACGCAACTCATTCAACGCCAACTCAAGGGAGACAGCCTGCTCCCGGACCGCCACAATCGTTGACTCCGTCTGGGCAATATCGGAGACGGCCGCGGCCGCGGCACGTCCCGCCGCGGCGATCTCCTCCTCCAGCGCGGACTGCCGGGCGCGGCTGGCGGCAAGGTCATCGGCAGCACGGACTGCCTCCGCGGCCCGGTCCCTGGCGAGGACAGCGTCCAGCCGGGCGTCTTCCGCCGCGGTGGTACCGCCCTGGGCCGCCAGCACGGCAACCTCCCGCTGCGCGTCGGCGAGGTCCCGCTCAACGGCAGCGAGAGCTGCCTCGGCTTCGGCGCACGCGTGCTCTGCCGCCTGCTCGGCTTCGGCGACGGCCAGTGCGGAGGCCGCCGCGGGGGCGGGAAGCGGGTGATCAGTGCTGCCACACACCGCACACGGGACACCGGCCCGGAGCTGGGACGCGAGCTCGGCCGCGGCGTTCGCGAGCCGTTCCTCGCGGAGGTCAAGCCAGTGCTGCCGCCGCTCCTGGTGCCCGTCCCGGGCCCGGCCACGGCGTTCCGTGACAGCGAGGCAGGCCGTTTCGGCGGCGGCGTAGCGCCCCACCATGATGACGAGTTCTTCGGCTGACTCGGCTTCCTTGACGCGCAACTGGACTTCGGCGGCGAGTTCCTCAAGCGGACGCAGTCCCGCCAGCAGCGTCTCCGATTCGGCGCGGAGAGCATCCGAAGTTCCCTGGGCCGCGTCCCTGGCCCCGCGCAACCCCCCCAGGGCCTGGCTCAGCCGGGCGTCGCGGGCTTTCAGCCCGGACAGCTTCTCTTCGTTCGGGAGCCCCGCGTTGAGCACCGCGCGGACGGACCGCAGGTCGCCGAGGACAGTCCGCAGCGCGGCGGTGGCGCGGGCCCCAGTGGGCGCCCCGCTGCCGGTGGCATCTTCCGTTCCGGCGGTCCGGAGCGCAACAAGTTCCGGGTCCGCCGCGGCCGCGGCGTCCAGTTCCCGGGCGGCGCCTGCCATGGCGGCAGCCGCGAGTTCCTCGGCCGCCTCGGCCTGGACCACGGCCTGCAGCTGACCGCTGAGCACTTCGGCTTTGCGGTGCAGCCCCAGTTGGTCGGCCTTCAGGGTGAGGGCGGAAGCGCTGGCCTCCGCCGCCGACCGGCGCGCCAACGCAGCGTCGAGCCTGGCCTGGCGTGCGGCCCGCGACGTGGCGGCGTCAAGTGTGGCCGCGTGCCCTGCCCGCAGCAACTCTGCCGCGACTGCCGCTTCTTTGCGATCCGCAGCAGCCGCGGCAGTCTGGGTTTTCAGCCACGCCAGCCGTCCGTCGGCGTCGGTCCCATCCGGGGCTTCTGCGGTGTCGAGTTCCAGGGCCGCTGTTTCAGCCTCGGCGCGGGCCAGCAGGAGCTCCAACTGGCTGTTGAGGCTGGCTAACTCGGCGCGGGCGAGCTGGGCCTTCCGGCTGAGCTCCGCTTCCACCGCCTCAAAGCGCTGGGTGCCGAAGAGGCTCTGCAGCAGGTCGAGCCGGTCGGCAGCCTTCGAGCGGAGGAACGCCGCGAAATCGCCCTGCGGCAACATCACTACGCGCGTGAACTGGTCCCGGTTCATGCCCAGGACGTCGGTGATCTCTGCTCCGGCCTCATCGTTCCGGCCGGACTTCTCGACCCAGACTCCGTCAACGCGTTCGCGCAGCAGCGTGTTTGCCTGCTGGACCGTAAAGCCGTTCTTTCCCCGGGAGCTTGGCTTGTCCCAGGCCGGGGCTCGGGACACTTCGAAATGCCGGCCACGGGCGGAGAATTCGCAGGTGACGCGGGGCTCGGCACCGGTCTCCGCATGATCGCTGCGCAGCCGCTTGCCGTCCTGCCGGGCTCCGGGGACGGACCCATAGAGGGCGAAGCAGATGGCGTCCAGAACGCTGGTCTTTCCGGCGCCGGTGGGCCCGTTCAGCAGGAACAGTCCATGGGCGCTAAGCCGGTCGAAGTCGATTTGTTCAGTCCCGGCGAAGGGGCCGAACGCCGAGATTTCGAGCCGGTGGATTCTCACAGCGATACTCCGTCGAGTCGAACGGCTTCCAGGGCTTCGGCGAGGACGGCGGATTCGGCGTCGTCCGCGCCGCGACCGCGGACGTGGTCGAGGAATCCACAGCAGACCGAGAGATCGTCGTTGGCCTCGGCGAGCCTGCTGCTGTAGCTGGCCTTCGCCGTTGTGGCGGCTCCTTCCGGGTCGAAGCCGAGGACCAGGGTGTCCGGGAACCGGCGGCGCAGCCGTTCCATGGCCTGCGCGGGCCGCTGGGCATCGGTCACGGTGACCTGGCAGTAGGCGTTTTCGGCCCAGGCGAACTCCTCTGCAGACAGCAGGTGCTCCAGCTTCCCCCGCAGCACCGCCAGGGCCCGCGGCGCGTCCCAGAGCACCGCGCTGACACCGGTGACGCCGGAGGCGTCCACTTCGACGAGCCAGCTGCCCTTGTTGTGTTTCGCTTCGGAGAAGGAGTACGCGAGTGGCGAGCCGGAGTAGCGCACGGTGTCTGAGAGCTCCTGGCGGCCGTGCAGATGGCCCAGTGCCGTGTAACCGAAGCCGTCGAAGAGATCCAGCGGCACGGCCCCGACACCGCCGATACTCAAGTCCCGCTCACTGTCTGAGCTGATCCCGCCGCTGGCGAAGGTGTGCGCCAGGACGACCGAATGGACGGTCCGGGTCGCGGACCGGTTGAGCAGGTCCGCCCGGATCCGTTCCGTGGCGGCGCGGGTGACCTCAAAGTGGCTCGCCGTCCCGGCGTCCAGCTGCTCGGCAACCAGACGGGGTTCCAGCCAGGGGATGCCATAGATGGCAAGGACGGGACCGGCAGGATCGTCGGCGGCGCCAGGGTCATTGCCGAGCGGGAACACGACGGGCTGTTCCAGCTCGGCGAGCCGGGTGCGCAGATGTACTCCCCCGCGCTCCAGCAGGCGTGAGGCGAATCCCAGCCGAATGGCCGAATCGTGGTTGCCGCTGGTCAGCACCACCTGGGCTCCGGTCCCGGTGAGGCGCACCAGGGCATCGTCGAGCAGGCTCACAACGTCCACTCCGGGCAGGGCGCGGTCATAGACATCTCCGGCGATCAGGACGACGTCGACCGATTCGTCCCGGACGAACGAGACGAGCTGGTCCACAAAGGCGCGCTGGGCGTCGAGCATCCCGACGCCGTGGAACGACCGGCCCAGGTGCCAGTCCGAAGTGTGCAATAACCGCATGCTCCTACGGTATCGGCTGCCACCGACAAGAACGGACGGCGGGGCCGTTCGCGGGGCTTCAGCGGCGGGTCCGGCCGCCCGAGCCGGGGGTTCAGCCGCCCAGCGCCACGGCGGCGACGGCGCTGGCGGCCAGCGCGACGGCGGCACTTGATGCCCAGCGCAGGATTACTGCCCGCGGGGGCCGCCGTGGACCGGTGGAGTTCCCGGCCGCGTTCGAGCACGCAGAGGCACAGGACGACGGTTGCCAGGGCCGCGGTGAGGGCACAGATTCCGAGATAGTCGACGGCGCCGGGATCGGGCGTCCGGTTGCCTGCGAGCACCCAGCTGCGCCAGATCAGCAGGTCCACGACCACCAGGGCCAGCAGTGTGCGGCGCCAGGCCAGCGACGTCCGTTCCGGCTGCAGCCCGGGATCCCGGGCCGGCCCGGGATTCACGGCCCCCGGAGTCACGGTGCCAGCAGGATCAGGACCGCGAAAACCAGTGCAGCGGCCGCGACGCCCAAGGTCGTCAGCAACATGACTCCGGAGAACGGCAGTTCCCGTTCGTGCCGCATGGCGGCTTCCATCTGTCCCCAGCGCCGGTAGGCGAGCGTGGCAAGGGCGGCGCCGAGGACGGCCAGGATGACGCACACGGTGATCCGGACCGGCGCCGGCGCGATATCCGGGGCCAGCTGGTCTATCGCAAGGGCCCCGGCGATCAGAGCCAGGGACGTCCTGAGCCAGGCCAGGAAAGTCCGTTCATTGGCGAGGGAGAACCTGTAATCCGGTGTGCTGCCCGTCCTGCGCCATGCGGGTTCGCGCATCCTTGTCCTCTGCTCGGGCCGGCTGCCACGGCCGGCGTCCCAGCCCCGGCGCCCCAATCCCGGCGTTCTCAACAGCACCATACCCGACGCAGCCACCCCGACGGCCGCAGCACCATCCGCGGTCCACCCACGGGGTAAATTGGACGACATGAGCTTTGAGCCTGGCACGTCCCCTGCACAGCCACCGGCACCGTCCCGGGAATCGGCAGCCCCGTCCTTTGCCTCCCGGATTCACGGCTGCCTGCTCGGCGGTGCGATTGGTGACGCGTTGGGGTCCGCCGTCGAATTTGACGATATTGACGCCATCCTGGCCAGGTTCGGTCCCAGCGGGCTGCGGGACTTCAGCCCGCTCGACGGCGGCAGTCACGTCGCGGACGACACCCAACTGACGCTGTACACCGCAGATGGTCTCCTTGAGGCGCTGGAATGGGCAAACGACGGTGTGGCGGCGGACATCAACGCCTGCGTGTGGCTCGCATACCTGCGCTGGCTCGCCACCCAGGGCGTCGCGGTCCCGCCCTCGGCGCCGGTCCAGCCGCCACGCTGGATTGACTCGCATGCGGCCCTCAAGCACCGCCGCTCGCCGGACGAGGCCTGCCTGAGCGGCCTGGCAACCGGCGAAATGGGCACCGTCCTCCGGCCCGTCAATCAGGACCTGAACGGCAGCAGCACTGTGGCACGGTCGGCCCCGTTCGGCCTGATCCCGCATATCGAACCGGCGACGGTCTACAAGCTCAGCGCCGACGCCGCGGCGCTGACCCACGGCCACCCTGCGGCGCGGCAGGGTGCGGGGATCTTCAGCCTGCTCATCCACGCCGTCACAGCCGGGCTGGCACTGCGGGAGGCGGCGGAATTTGCGCTGCGGCACCTGCGGGAGGAACCCCTGCAACGAGGCGAGGCGCCGGATGCCGCCCTGATCGGGCAGTTGGAGGCGGCCCTGCGGCTGAGCGGACCGGCAGATGAGCGGGATACTATGCCCGAAACAGGGCCCACCCTGCTCGGCCCGGAGGATATGGTTCGCGAACTGGGCGAGGGCCGCACCGCCGAGCAGGCGCTCGCCATCGCCGTCTACGCTGTGCTCGCCACGGCACCGGCGGAACCCACCACTGGAGCGGCGGAGCCCACCACGGCACCGGGCGCGGCCGAGGCGCATGTCCGCTCGGCCCTGGCCGTCGCGGTCAACCACAGCGGCGGCAGCGACACCACCGCGTCAATTGCAGGGAGCATCCTGGGGGCGTTCTACGGCGAGGAAGGCCTGCCGGCGCAGTGGCTTGAAGCGTTGGACGCCGTGGACGTCATTCGCGGTCTTGCCGGGAAGCTGACGGCCGTTACCGGAGCCTAAGCGTCCTCCGGCCGTGCGCAGCTAGGCGCGTCGCAGCGAGATGTTATTGCACGCTTCGCAGATGTCCTCGGGAATGAGGCCGCGGCGCTGCAGGAAACCGAAGATGGTGCATCCCAGGCAAAAGCCGACGAAGGCCTCAAGCGAAGCCGCGACAATCAGTACGGCGAGCAGGATCCAGGCTGCCGGTGCGGCGCCGAGCGCGAACAGCACCGCAGCCGCCGTCGACACCGCCGCGCCGATACCTTGGGCGAAACGCTTGGGCGGACCCGGAACGAGGCGGGTGCGTCCCAGCCAGGGCGTCAGAACCTTGACGGAGAGCAGGGCGAGCGGTGAGAACCGCGGGCCGAACAGGACGCGCAGCCAGAAACCCGCTGCAATTACCGCCAGCCCCCAGCCGGAGCCCGTCAGCAGCGTCACGGCGGACAGTGCCACCACCAGGGCGGCAGTGATCCGTGCGGCATATTCATTGACCGGGTTGGGGAAAGCAAAGACCGCGGCCCAGTTGATGCCGCCCCGTGAGGCCGGGGTCTGTGCATCCATCAGTTCGCTCATCAGTCAAGGCTAGGAGCCGGCGGGCCGCCCGGTAAATGTTTGTTGCGCCTTATGACGTCAGGCCAGGACAGCCGGCGCCAGGTGGCCGCCGACCATCTGCAGGAATTCGCCCTCCGACAACACCTCGATCGGCTGCCCGCGGTCGTGCAATCCCAGGACCCGGCGGGCCTTGCCGGTGAGCCGCCCTGAACGGAGGTCCGCGGCGACAAACCCGTCCCCCACCACCAGGACCGTCGTGCGCGAGGTGACCCGGCTTTCGGTCCGGGCGCCGAGTTCGGCGGAACGGATCTTCGCCTCGGTCCGGGGAATTGCCAGTTCGCCGGTGAAAACGACCGTCTGTCCGAATAACGGGTGGTCCGGGGCGGCGTCGGCGTTGGGCGCCGGGTTGGCTCCCTCTTCCGGCCAGCCGGGGAGGTACGCCCGGGCTGCGGGCGCGGCAGCGCCGCCGGGTCCGCCGGAGAGCGCGGCCAGCGCCGATTGTGTGGCCTTGGAGAGTGGATCGCACCGCGGATCGAAGGCCGGCTGCCGGGACACGTTCAGCCCCAGGGACAGGTACAGTTCGGCGATGCTGCCTGCCCCGTGACGGGCGGCTATGTCGATCAGGATGCCGGCACACGCGCGCGCATCCTCGGCCGCGTCGTGGTGGTTGAGCAGGGGCACGCCGGCTTCCTCGGCCGCGTAGGGCAGGGAGTTCGAGACCAGCGAGTAGCAGCGACGGGACAGCATGACCGTGCAGACATAGTCGTAGGCTGGTCCGGCAAGTCCCGATACCTCCAGGCCGGAGCGGATCACGCCGAGATCGAAGGCGGCATTGTGCGCGGCCAGCACATCCCCGCCGATGAAGGCGCCGATCTCCGGAAACAGGTCACCGAACCGGGGAAGTCCCGCCACGCGGTCCGGCCGGATGCCGTGGATCCGGACGTTGTGGTGGTCGAAGGAGTCGTGGTTTTCCGGCGGCCGCATGAGCCATGAGGCTTCCTCCACGACCACGCCGCCACGGACCTTGGTCAGGCCAACAGCGCACGGTGAACCGCGGAAGCCGTTCGCGGTCTCAAAGTCGATCGCCGTAAAGTCCAAACCCACGCGTCAACTTTACCGTCCATTGGCGCACCCGGCCGCATCCTGAGCCGCCGCTGAGCATCCGGACCGGACCCGATCGCCCGACGGCGGCGTTCCAGTACCCTTAACGGGTGAACCTTATAGCAATGAGTGATTTTGCCGTCTCTGCCCTCGGGGGCGCCGGACCGGTGCAACCCCGTATGTCCTCCCTCCTCCCGGAATGGCTCAACCCGCAAGTGTTCCTGGCCGACCCCGCCCTCGCGCCGTGGGTCGTGCTGCTGGTCTGCGGCATCATCTTCGCCGAAACCGGGCTGCTGATCGGCTTCTTCCTGCCGGGCGACTCTTTGCTGTTTACGGCCGGGCTCCTTGTGGCCACGGAAACCATCAAATTCAATATCTGGGCCTTCGCCGCGCTGATCATGGTGTCCGCGATCGTCGGCAACCAGACGGGCTACCTGATCGGTTCCAAGGTGGGCCCGGCGATCTTCAACAAACCCGATTCGAAGCTGTTCAAGCGCGAGAACGTCGAGAAGGCCCACGCCTTCTTCGAAAAGCACGGCGGCAAGGCCCTGATCCTGGCCCGTTTCGTGCCGATCATCCGGACGTTTGTCCCCGTGATCGTCGGGGTGGCCCAGATGAGCAAGCCCAGGTTCTTCCTCTTCAACGTCATCGGCGCCGTCCTGTGGGGCGGCGGCGTGACCCTGCTGGGGTACCTGCTGGGCGACACAGTGCCGTGGGTCCGCGAGAATCTGGACATCATCTTCATCGTGATCGTCCTGGTCTCCGTCATCCCGATCGGCATCGAAGTGATTCGCGGCTTCATCGCCAAGCGCCAGGCCGAAAAGTACGGCACGGACGTCGTGGAGGAGTTCATCGAAGAGCACGAACCCGAAGAGGAACGCCGGACACCCTAGGCGGTCAGGCCGCACAATCGAGCGAAGGCGCCCCACAGGATGGGGCGCCTTCGCTCGTTAACCGCTAGTTGGCCGCACGTTCGATGCCAGGCCACGCGGGCGCCTAGCTGGCTGCCAGTGCCTCAACGATCGCCGGCAGCAGCGCCCGGAAGGCCTGGCCGCGGTGGCTGATGCCGTTCTTCTCCGCCGGGCTCAGCTCGGCGCAGCTGCGGTCCAGTCCGCGCGGCTGGAGCACGGGGTCGTAGCCGAAGCCGCCGGCGCCGCGGGGTTCGCGCAGCAGCGTGCCCTCCAGTTGCCCGTATTCCACCACTTCCCGTCCGCCGTCCGGTGAAGCACCGGGCACGGCGAGGGCAGCAGCGCAGACGAACGCGGCATTCCGGTGTTCGTCGGGCACGTCGGCCAGCTGTGCCAGCAGCAGCCGCAGGTTGGCGTCGTCGTCCCCGTGCCGTCCGGCCCAGCGGGCCGAAAAGATTCCCGGTGCGCCGCCGAGCACGTCGACCGCGAGCCCGGAGTCGTCGGCGATCGCCACGAGCCCGGTCGCCTCCGCAACCGCCCGGGCCCTTGAGCAGCGAGTTCTCGGCAAACGTCACGCCGGTTTCGGCCACGTCCGGGGCGCCGACCGCAGCGGCGTCCACGACCTGGGTGTCGACGTCGAGTCCGGGCACCTGGCCGCGCAGCAGTTCGCGGAGCTCCCGGAGTTTGCCTTTATTGTGCGTGGCGAGGACGAGCCGCGGCGAGGGAGAACCTGTCACGGGGCTTCCGCCAGCGTTTCGCGCTGGATGGCGGCGAGCTGCTCCGTGCCCATCAGCGCCAGGTCCAGCAGCTTGTTCAGCTCATCCCGGTCGAAGGGTGCGCCCTCGGCGGTGCCCTGGACCTCAACGAATTTTCCGGACCCCGTCACCACGACGTTCATGTCTGTTTCGGCCCGGACGTCTTCGACGTAGGGCAGGTCCAGCATCGGCACGCCGTCGATGATGCCGACCGAGACGGCTGCGATGGTGTCGGTCAGGGGCTGGGCATTGCGGGCCAGCATCTTGTTCTCACGGGCGTAGCGGATGGCGTCGGCCAGCGCGACGTACGCGCCGGTGATCGCCGCGGTGCGGGTGCCGCCGTCGGCCTGCAGGACGTCGCAGTCCAGCACGATCGTGATTTCACCGAGGGCCTTGGTGTCGATGATGGAGCGCAGGGAGCGGCCGATCAGCCGGGAGATCTCATGCGTCCGGCCGCCGACTTTGCCCTTGACGGACTCGCGGTCGGACCGGGTGTTCGTGGCCCGCGGCAGCATCGCGTACTCGGCCGTCACCCAGCCGCGGCCCTCGCCCTTGAGCCACCGCGGGACACCCTGGGTCAGGGACGCGGTGCACAGGACGCGGGTATTGCCGAACTCGATCAGGGCCGAGCCTTCGGCCTGATTGGACCAGCCGCGGGTGATACTGATCGGGCGCAGCTGATCAGGGGTGCGGCCATCAGCGCGGATGACGGGGACAGTAAGAGCTTCGGAAGTCATGCCTCCAGCTTATCGACATCCGGCTCCGGCACGGACGACAGGTCTGACGGGTCAGACGGTTCAGACGGAGTAGTGCACTCCGGCGACGGCCACGGCGACGTCCTTCCCGAAGACGGCCTTGGCCTCGGTCATAACAGTCGCGGGGGAGGTCCACACCGGGATGTGCGTCAGCAGCAGGCGCCGGGCGCCCGCGGCCACGGCAGCTTCCCCGGCCCGTTTTCCGGTCAGGTGAACGTCCTTGATTGCGTCGTCGCGGCCTTCCTCGAACGCCGCCTCACAGAGGAACAGGTCCGCGTCACGGGCCGATTCCTCCAGTGCACGGCAGGAATCCGTGTCACCCGAATAGCTCAGCACCCGCGTCACCGGAGCGCCGTCCTTGCCGGGTTCCGTGGCCTCCACCCGGAGCGCATAGCATTCCTCGATCGGGTGGTTGACCGCGTAGGGGGTCACCGTGAAGGGGCCCACGGCCACCGGTTTGCGCTCCGACCAGTTGCTGAAGTCAAATTCCTCGTGCATGCCGGGATCGAGCTCCAGCCCGTAGGCCGTGGCCATCCGGTCGGCCGTCGCCGCCGGCCCCCACACCGGAATCCGGCCCCGGCCCCAGCCGCCCGGCCGCCAGCGCACGGCGACATGCAGTCCGCACAGGTCCATGCAGTGATCCGGGTGGAGGTGGGACAGGAAGATCGCGTCAATGTCCTCAAGATCCGTATACCGCTGGATGGCCCCGAGCGCGCCGCTGCCAATGTCAAGGACGATCTTCCAGTCCCGCTCGCCGTCGTTCGCCGTCAACAGGTAGCACGACGCCGGCGATCCCGGCCCGGGGAAGGATCCGGTGCACCCGACAATGGTCAGCTTCACAGGACGGTCCCCCGCACCGCGGACGGTGCCACGAAGTTGGACAGCCGCGGACGGCCCGCCGCGGACTGGGCTGCGGCGATCATCTCGGGGGTGATCCTCGCCAGGCTGCCCGTGGGGTACTGCGCGGCCACATGGTCCACGTGGCGGACGCTGAGGACTTCGGGCCCAAGGAACCGGCGGGCCAGGGACTCGAACTGGGCCGCGTCTCCCGTGGCGATGAAGTTGTGCTCCGGAACCGCAGCATCCATCCGTTCCAGGCCCCGGGAGGCGAGCGCCCGGTAGACGTCCTTGGCCGTTTCTTCGGCACTCGAGACCAGGGTGACGTCCTCACCCATGACATAGGAAATCACGCCGGTCAGCAGCGGGTAATGCGTGCAGCCCAGCACAACAGTGTCCACGCCGGCGGCCTTGAGCGGCGCAAGGTACTCACGCGCGACGGCCAGGAGCTCGGGTCCGGTGGTAATTCCGGCCTCCACGTACGGAACGAACGCCGGGCAGGCAACCGAGGTGATCTCCAGGTCCGGGGCGGCCGCGAAGGTGTCCTCATAGGCCCGGGATCCGACCGTGGCCGAGGTCCCGATCACGCCGATGTGGCCGCTGCGGGTGGCAGCGACGGCGCGCCGGACGGCCGGCTGGATAACCTCGATCACGGGGATGCCGTAGCGGGCCGTGTAACGTTCACGGGCGTCACGGAGGACGGCGGCGGACGCGGAGTTGCAGGCAATGGTCAGCAGTTTCACGCCGGAATCCACCAGCTCGTCCATTACGCCGAGCGCGTTGGCCCGGACCTCGGCGATGGGCAGCGGTCCGTACGGGCCGTGGGCGGTGTCCCCGACATAGAGGATGGACTCGTTGGGGAGCTGGTCGATGATGGACCGCGCCACGGTGAGCCCGCCGACCCCGGAGTCGAAGACGCCGATGGGCCGGGATCCGATCCGTGTGCTCTCAGGACTGCTCGCCGGGGAGTTCGCCGCAGCTGCCGTCGGGTCCAGATTCGATGGTGATGTCATGGTTATTCGAGGATAGGGCGTTGCCGCCGGTCCGGTCGCCACATTGTGGCGCGGGACTCGTGTCTGCTGTGTCACTTCCGGGCCTGTCACGGCCGGCTCAGCGGCGTGTCTCAAGGGATTGGACCAAGGCCTGGACGAGGGACTCCTGCAGCCAGGTGGCGAAATTGTAGACGAGGGCGAGGTAGCTTTCGACATCCTCAGCCTGGGACCAGTCCTGCATGAGGTGCACGTGCCCGGCGTCGGCGTCGTCGCGGATGTCCAGGCGTTCGGCGAGGACCAGCCGGACATCGTTCAGGGCCGTGGACCAGTGCCGGGCATTGGCCGGGGTGAGCACCAGAACGTCCTTGTCCAGCCCCAGCGCGGCCGCCTTCAGCGCGCCGATCTTGCTCTCGCGCAGGGAGCGCTCGGTGAGCCGGCGGAACTCCAGGGACGCCTCGTCGTCATCCTTCATCACGTTCGGCAGGAGCCGGCGCAGGGCACGGTCGGAGGGTTCCCGGGCCTCGGCGTCGAGCCCCACCAGCGCGGCCAGCGGGTCCTCGCCGGCCCGTTCCTCGGGTTCGAGCATCGAGATGACGTCACCGAAGAGGCTGCGCAGAAGCTCCCGCTCGGCCGGCTCGAGGTAGCCGGTGATGCCTTTGAGCCCGTATTTAAATGCTCTAGCCACGTTTTCCCTTGCCTTTGCCGTTTCCGGTGCCGTCGCCGCCGCCTGTTGCTTTTTCCACGGTGGCCCAGAGTCCGAAGCCATGCATGGCAACGGCGTGCTGCTCCACCTGCTCCTTGCTGCCGTGCGCGACGATGGAGCGGCCCTTCTTGTGGACCTCCAACATGAGTTTGGTGGCTTTGGCCTCTGAATAACCGAAGTAGCTGCGGAACACATAGCTCACATAGCTCATCAGGTTCACCGGATCGTTCCAGATCACGAGGTTCCAAGGGATGTCCGGGGCGGTCAAGACGTCCGAGGACGTCAATGTTCCGGTCTGGGAGCTCTCCCGCGTGTCGGGGCCGAGCGCAACGCTGAGGGTCATCTGTCCATTCTATGGGGATGGTGGGGCCCACGCCGGCGAGGGCCCCGCGGCGAAGCGAAGCGAGACGCGGGAGCCGGTGGGTGGGCCCACGCCGGCGAGGGCCCCGCGGCGAAGCGAAGCGAGACGCGGGAGCCGGTGGGGACTAGAGTGAATTTGTGAGTACCTCAGCCGGCTGGGACCATCCCCGCACGTCCCTGCACACCGACCATTACGAACTGACGATGCTGCAGGCCGCCCTGCAGTCCGGCGCAGCCCACCGGAAATCGGTGTTCGAGGCGTTTGCCCGGCGCCTGCCGGACGGCCGCCGCTACGGGATCGTCGCCGGCACCGGCCGCCTGCTGGAGGGGATCGCGAACTTCCGTTTCGGCCAACCGGAGCTGGATTACCTGCGCCGTACGGGGGTTGTTAATGACGAGACCCTCGAATACCTCGCCGGGTACAGCTTCTCCGGCGACGTGTGGGGGTACCCGGAAGGTGAGGCGTACTTCCCCAACTCCCCCGTCCTGATCGTAGAGTCCACGTTCGCCGAGGCCTGCATCCTGGAAACCTATGTGCTCTCGGTCCTGAACCACGACAGCGCCATCGCCTCCGCGGCATCGCGGATGATCACGGCCGCGGGCAACCGGCCGTGTATTGAAATGGGTTCCCGCCGGACGCACGAGGAATCCGCCACCGCCGCGGCCCGCGCCGCCGTCATTGCCGGCTTCGACAGCACCTCCAACCTTGAGGCGGGGCGGCGGTACGGGCTGAAGACCGTCGGCACCGCAGCCCATTCCTTCACCCTGCTCCATGACACTGAGCGTGAGGCTTTCAGCGCCCAGATCGCTGCGTTCGGCCCGGAAACCACCCTGCTGGTGGACACGTACGACGTCGAAGCGGCCGTCCGCACCGCCGTCGACCTTGCCGGCAGCCGGCTCGGCGCGGTCCGGCTCGATTCGGGCGACCTGGTGGCGCAGGCGCAATGGGTCCGCCGGTTCCTGGACGAACTTGGCAACGACCGCACCAGGATCGTGGTGACCTCGGACCTTGACGAGTACGCCATCGCGGCCCTGCAGTCCGCCCCCGTGGATTCCTACGGCGTCGGCACGTCCCTCGTGACCGGTTCCGGCGCGCCGACGGCCAGCATGGTCTACAAACTGGTCAGCCGAACCGACGACGCCGGTGTCTTCACCCCGGTGGCCAAGGCCGCCAAGAACAAAACCAGCAAGGGCGGCCGTAAATACGCCTTGCGTCGGCTCAACGAACGCGGCACCGCGACCCACGAAATCGTCGGGATCGGCCGTCCCTCGGAGGATGACGGCAACGACCGCCAGTTGCTGCAACAGTTCATCAAGAACGGTGAACTCCTGCCCGGCTGGACCGGCGCCGAAGGCGTGCAGCGTGCCCGCCGCCGCCACGCGGACACGATGCGCGAGCTTCCCGCGGTCGTGAACCGGCTGCAGCGCGGCGAAGCCGCCATCCCCACCATCTACGAGGAGGACTAATGTCCCGCGCCCTGATCATTGTTGACGTGCAGAACGACTTCTGCGAAGGCGGTGCGCTGCCGGTCGAGGGCGGAGCCGCGCTGGCCGGCGACATCAGCGAGTACGTCGAGGCCCACCACAGCCAGTTCGACCACATCGTTGCCACCCAGGACTGGCACATTGATCCGGGGGCGCATTTTTCCGACGAACCCGACTACGTGGACAGCTGGCCCCGGCACTGTGTGGCCGGAACGAAGGGCGCGGAACTCCACCCTGACCTCGACACGGAATACATCCAGGCTTACTTCCGCAAGGGCCAGTACACGGCGGCTTACTCCGGTTTTGACGGGCTGCTCGCCCCCGACGAGGCCGTCCCCACCGGTGACCGCAAGCCCGGCGCCATGCCGCTGACCGATGCCGCCGATTACGCCGTCGACGCTGACGCGGTCGGGCTGGACGACTGGCTGCAAAGCCACGACGTTGAAGAGGTCATGATCGTCGGGCTCGCCACGGACTACTGTGTCCGGGCGACCGCGCTGGACGCAGTCCAGGCCGGCTACACCGTCACAGTGCTGCGCGGTTTGACGGCAGGACTCGCGGAGGACCTCGAGGACGCGGTGGCGGAGATGGAACTGGGCGGCGTCGAAGTCGGCTGAGCGGCTGCCGTTGCGGACCCCGGCCTGCCGGAATGTGATCCGCTTGGCCGAAAAAGCACCATCCCGCCGTTAGACTCGAAATCCCGCCATGTTCGGCAGACACGCACGACTCCGGAGTACACCATGAAGAAGACCCTGACCGTCCTGATCGCTGCCGCGGCCCTGATCGGCGCCGCCGGCTGCTCGGCCCCGCAGCTGAGCAGCGAGGAAACCTGCGCCCGGATCAACTCCGTTGCCGCGGGCCAGCCCGCCAGCTCGGACAAATACGGCACGATCCGGTTCGCCAACCAGATCCGACCGATCGCGGCGTCGTCCTCCGATGAGCTGAAGGCTCCGCTGCAGGACATTCTCGCGTACCTGGACGAGTCCACCAGGGACAACCCCGATGCCGCAACGCTGGCGGAGCTCCAGGCGAGGTACGCCGCGGCCGGCCAGACCTACACCGCGGTCTGCAGCCAGTAACGCCCGGCAGGACCGGGCCACACCCACAAGAGCTCCGGCCGGGAATCCCGGCCGGAGCTCTTCGTGCTCCGGGTACAGCCGGCACACCGGAGAGGTGTGGCTGCCCCGGGCAGCCGGGCTAGTGTGTCAGGTCCTTGCCTTTCGTCTCCGGTATGGTGAACACGCAGACGGCGCTGATGGCCAGCAGCACCACGGCGTAGGTGTTGAACATGGAGGCCTGACTAATACTGGCGAACCAGGCCTGGAGGTACGGGGCCGTGCCGCCGAACACCGCGACGCAGATCGCGTACGGCACCCCGACTCCGACGGTGCGGATCGTCGTGGGGAACAGCTCGGCGTAGACAGCCGGGACAATGGCCGCACTGGCAGCGATGAACACCAGCATCACGGTCATCGAGACTGTCAGCTGCCAGGGCGAATCCTTCAGCAGCCAGGTCATGGGGAAATGGAACACGGCTGAGCCGACGGCGCCAATCAGCAGGACGGGTTTGCGGCCAATGCGGTCGGACAATTTTCCCCACAGCGGCAAGACTCCGATGAACACGACCATCGCCCCCACACTGGCCCAGAGTGCGTCGCCGCGATCCATCTTGAGCGCAGTCGCCGCGTACGACGGAGCGACGACCCCCCAAATGTAATACGTGACGGTCAGGCCCATGGTCAGCCCGATTACCTGTGCAGCCTGCTTGCGGTGACGGACGATTTGGGGCCACATGGGTTCGCGCTTCTCGTCGGTGCTCTCGCGCATAAAGGCTTCGGTCTCCTTCATTCCCGCCCGCATGATGAGCGCGTAGAGACCAAGTCCTGCGCCGATCAGGAACGGGACGCGCCAGCCCCAGGCAGCCATGTCGTCCGTGCTGAGCAGCCCATTGAGGACGGCGGCCAACGCGGTTCCGGCCAGGATGCCCATGGTGCCGGATGTGTAGATGAGGGTGGCCCAGAAACCGCGTTTCTCCTTCGGCGCCATTTCGGACAGGTAGGTCTGCGACGACGGCAGCTCGCCGCCGTGCGCGAGCCCCTGGATCAGCCGGGCTACAAGAAGCATCAGCGATGCCCAGAAACCCACGGCCTGGAACGTTGGGGCGATACCGATCAGGAGGCTGCCGAAGGCGGCCAGGCCCACGGCCAGCGTCATGGATGCCTTCCGGCCGATCCTGTCTCCGATGAGGCCGAAGAGAAAGCCGCCGAAGGGCCGCGCCACGAAGCCGACGGCGAAGATCGCCAGAGTCGAAAGCATGGCCGAGGTCGGGTCGGTGCTGCTGAAGAGCTGGCCGGCAAAGAACGGCGCAAACGTGGCATAGATGGCCCAGTCGTACCATTCCACGGCGTTTCCGATGCCGGTGCCGATGAGCGTGCGCCAGTGCGATGTCCGGGCGGGCGCGGCCGCGGCCGCGGGGCTGGTGGTAGTTGTCATGTCCTGCTCCAAAGGGTGCGCGGGTCGGTCAGTTCGCGGCGGCGAGGGCCGCGATCCGGGAGATGGCCAGGGTGGCATACAACGCGGCTCCGTCGGCGAGTACGCCGTCGTCGAACGTCGCGTAGGCCGAGTGGTTGAACGGCGACGACGTGTGGTCGGCGCCCGCCGGCACGGCGCTCAGGCCGATGAAAGTGCCGGGTACTTCTGCCAGCACGCGCGAGAAGTCTTCGGAGCCGCTCAGGGGCGTCGCCATCCGGGTGAGCCTGGAGTCGCCGAACATGCCGGCGATGACGCCTTCCGCTGTCGCCGTCTCATCCTCATTGGTGACGGTGAGAGGGTATTCCTCCTGGTAGCGCACGTCCACCTCCAGCCCGTGGGCTGCGGCGATGCCGCGGAGCAGCCGGGGAACCGCATCCATCATCTTTTGGCGTGAGTGTTCGGAGAAGGTACGGACCGTCGCTTCGATGCGGGCGGTTTCGGGAATGATGTTCCGTTTGGTCCCCGCCTGCAGCAGGCCGACGGTGAGGACCACAGGGTCGAACATGTTGAACTGGCGGGTCACCATGACCTGCAGGGCGGTGACCATCTCTGCGGCCGCCGTGACCGGGTCCTTGGCCGTGTGCGGCGCCGAACCGTGCCCGCCGGCACCTATCACGGTGACGAACAGCCCGTCGGAGGCGCTGAGCATCACCCCCGGTTTGGTGGAGAACTGGCCGTGGGGCTCCAGGGCAGAGAACACGTGCATCCCGTAGGCAGTGTCCGCCCGGCGCCCGGCCGCGTCCAGGACACCTTCGCGGATCATGCAGGCCGCACCGTCGAATCCTTCCTCGCCTGGCTGGAACATCAGGACGACGTCCCCTGCCAACTGACCGCGCCGTTCGGCCAGCAGCGTGGCGGCCCCGGCGAGCATGGACGTATGGAGATCGTGGCCGCAGGCATGCATGGCGCCGTCAAACCGGGAGGTGAACTCGACGCCGGTGGATTCCTGCACGGGCAGCGCGTCCATGTCGGCGCGGAGCAGTACCACGGGCTTTTCCGCGCCGGCGGTGCCAGCGCCACCGCGCAGCACAGCCGTGATTGACGTCGAGTCTTCGCCGAGGTTGATTTCGTACGGGAGACCGTCCAGCGCCCGGAGAACTTTTTCCTGGGTGCGTGGCAACTGCAGGCCGATCTCGGGTTCACGGTGGAGGTCATGGCGGAGCCGGATGATGTCATCCTGCAGTTCGCGGGCGTCGGCGGCGAGTGTCATGTGTTCTCCTGAAGGGGCGTAAATTGGGGCTGATACCATTTTGCGGTGAGCCCGATCACTTCCCTTCAAACCCCTGAAAATACTCATTTATCCGGTGAAACCATCAGGATTCATGCATCTATACGAAAGTAGTTGCGGATGGAACTGAACGAGGAGGATCTCCGGCTGATCAATGCGTTGCAGATCTCGCCGCGGATCAGCTGGTCCGATGCCGCCGCCGTCCTCGGAGTCCACGCGACCACGCTGGCCTCCCGCTGGGAGCGCCTGCGCTCCTCGGGTTCGGCCTGGACGACTGCGCACCTCATGGGCGACCCCCGAAACGTGTGCCTTGCACTCGTGGACGTGGACTGTGAGATGCGTCGGCGGCCGGATGTCACTGCGGCCCTTGCTGCCCTCCCGGATGTCATCACCGTGGCGGAAGCGGCCGGTAACCATGACCTGATGCTGACAGTGATCACCCGGGACCTGGCCGAGTTCAGCGGTCAACTGGTGCCGCGCCTCAAGGCCATCCCCGGAGTGACCAAGTACCGGACCGTTTTGTGCACCCGGATCTATACCAGTGGCCATGCCTGGCGGCTCAACGTCCTGAACCGGACCGAACAGCGGGCCCTGCGGGCCCTGGCCGGGCCCGAATCGGCCGGTCCCCTGGCCACCGATACCGCCACGGCGCCGCTCCCGGAAAGCCATCTGGCGCTCTTCCCGCTGCTAGCGCGCGACGGCCGCGCCTCAGCCGCCGAAATTGCCAGGGTGCTTGGGCGGAATCCTGCCACAGTGCAGCGGCAACTGGGCCGAGTGCTGGCGAGCAAACTGCTGTCTTTCCGGTGCGAGATCGCGCAGGCGTATTCCGGCCACCCGGTCACTTGCCAGTGGGCCGCGAACGTCCCGCCGGGACGCCATGAGGCTGCCGCCGCGGAGCTCCGGGGGGTCCGGAACGTCCGGTTCACGGCGTCGACCACCGGGCGCACAAACTTCGTCGTTAGCATGTGGCTGCGTTCGTTGGCCGATGTGCTGGAGATGGAGCAGGCCATCCAGCAACGCATTCCGGGCATCGAGCTGGTCGAAAGCGTCGTTATGCTGACCACGGCAAAACAGGTCGGCTGGATGCTGAACCCCGACTCGACGGCAACCGGAACGGTCGTTGCGCCGTACGCTGGACTGATCCCGGCCGGGTGATGTCCTCCCCCGGCACGCCGCCGGCAGCTACTTGCGGCCGATAAACCAGTCCTGCAGCTTCCGCAGGCGGGTCTGTAATTGCTCCTCATTGGCCTGGGCCACGGGCGGGCCGCCGCAGACCGTCCGGAGCTTGGTGTGCACCACACCATGGGGGGTGCCGGTCCGCGCGGACCAGGCCGCCACGTTCTTGGCCAGTTCGTTCCGCAGGTCCATCAGCATCCGGTGATCCGGTACGGCTGCGCCGGCAGCAGGACTGGCGGCAGCCTGCGGAGCCGCGCGCTGGTTCTTGCGGTTCAGCTGCTCATGCTGGCGCTGGCGCAACAGCGTCCCGACCTGCTCGGCGTCGAGCAATCCGGGGATCCCGAGGAAGTCCAGTTCGTCGTCGGACCCCACCTCGCCGCCGGTTCCGAATTCGCCGCCGTCAAAGAGCACCCGGTCAAAGGAGGCCTGCGAGTCCAGGGCCTCAAACTTTCCCTTCATCAAGGAGTCCGAAGCCTTCTCCTCGCGGTTGGCCTCGTCCATCAGTGAGTCTTCCGGGTTGAAGAGTCCGTCGCCGTCCTCCTTCTCCGGGCGGTCCAGGGCGTGGTCGCGCTCGGCTTCCATGGAGTTGGCCAGGGCCGTCAGTTGCGGTACCGAGGGCAGGAAGACCGACGCCGTCTCGCCGCGTTTCCGGGCACGCACGAAGCGTCCCACCGCCTGGGCGAAGAACAGCGGTGTGGACGTGGAGGTCGCGTACACGCCGACCGAAAGCCGGGGGACGTCGACGCCTTCAGAAACCATCCGGACGGCCACCATCCACCGTTTGTCGCTCGCGGTGAACTCCTCGATCTTGCTGGAGGCTTTAGCGTCGTCGGAGAGGATGACGGTGGGCGATTCACCGGTGATCCGCTTCAACTGCCCGGCGTAGGCCCGGGCGTCGTCGTGGTCGGTGGCGATCACGAGGCCGCCGGCGTCGGGGACGGTCCGGCGGACCTCGCTGAGCCGCTTGTCCGCCCCGGCCAGGACGGCCGGAATCCATTCGCCCGTGGGGTTCAGCGCGGTCCGCCAGGCCTGCGAAATGATGTCCTTGGTCACGGCGGTTTCGCCCAGCGACGCGGCCATTTCCTCGCCGCCGCTGGTCCGCCAGCGCATCTGACCGGAGTAGGCCATAAACATCACCGGGCGCACCACATGGTCCCGCAGCGCCTTGCCGTAGCCATAGGTGTAATCGGCCTTGGAGCGCCGGATGCCGTCCCGGTCCTCGGCGTACTCCACGAAGGGGATGGGAGAGGTGTCGGACCGGAATGGCGTACCGGTGAGGGAAAGCCGGCGGGCCGCGGGATCGAACGCCTCGCGGAGCCCGTCGCCCCAGGACAGCGCCTCGCCGCCGTGGTGAATCTCGTCGAGGATGACCAGCGTCCGGGCGGCTTCAGTCTTGGCCCGGTGCAGCATCGGCTTGCTGGCCACCTGGGCGTACGTGACGGCGACGCCCACAAAGCCGCGGCCGTGCTGCCCGTCGGCGTTTTTGAAGTTCGGGTCGATGGCGATGCCCACCTTGGCGGCCGCGTCGGCCCACTGGCGTTTGAGGTGGTCCGTCGGCGCCACGATCGTGACGCGCTTGACGACGCCCGATTCGATCAGCATGGAGGCTACCCGCAGCGCGAACGTGGTTTTTCCTGCGCCGGGTGTCGCCACGGCCAGGAAGTCCTTGGGCTGGCTGGTGAAATAGAGGTCCAGGGCTTCCTGCTGCCAGGCGCGGAGCTTCTGGGCGGTGCCCCAGGCGGCCCGCTCCGGGTAGGCGGGCGGCAGTGTGGGTCCGCCAAAGAGCGTCTCTGTCACTTAGGTGCCGTCCGTTCCGCGCACGGCTGTAGCCGGAGGAGAAACCCAAGTAAGCACAAAAACACCAATCTTTTTCGGATGAACCGGACAGCGGAAAACGGGGCAGCCGCTGTTGACGGGGCGCAGCTGCTCACGCATCCCGTGAAGGTAGTCCTGCAGGCAGGCAAGCCGCGGACGGGTCAGGCCGGGCTGAAGGCAGGCGGATTGCCGGGGCGCCTGACGGCGCCTGACCCGCTATTTGTCGCCGGAGTCCTTGCCGCCGCCGTCTTTGCCGGGGCGGAGGCCTTCATAGACTTCCTTGCATTCCGGGCAGACGGGGAACTTCTGCGGATCGCGGCCGGGTGTCCACACTTTGCCGCACAGTGCGATGACAGGCTCACCGGTCAGTGCGGATTCCATGATCTTTTCCTTGCGCACGTAGTGCGAGAAGCGCTCCCGGTCGCCGGGTTCCACTTCCTGCCGCAGTTCCTCGCGCTCGATCGTGGCCGTGGACGTCCCGGCTCCGGAGAGCTCGCGCATCGGGTCGTTGTCGAGGGGATCGGTCATGCTAGTCATGGACACCATCTTAGCCGCTGACGCAGACATGGTGACGACGGCACCGCCCTTCCCGGCGGCTTAAAGGCCCTGCCACGGGAGTTTCATCTCATAGCTGTGCCGGTAGTAATCGGCCAGCCGCAGGGACGACGCCGCCGCCTCGTCCAGCAGGACCGTGGCGTGCCGGTGCAGTTGCAGGACCGAGGCCGGGCAGATGGCGGTGACCGGTCCTTCCGCCAGGTCCCGGACGGTCTGGGCCTTTTGCGCCCCCGTGGCCAGCAGGATCACATGGCGGGCATCAAGGATGGTGCCCAGCCCTTGGGTGAGGACATGCTGGGGCACCTCGGACAGCCCGCCGAACAGGCGTGCGCTGTCCCTGCGTGTCTGCTCCACGAGGGACTTGATCCGGGTCCGAGAGGCCAGCGAGGAGCCAGGTTCGTTGAAGCCCAGATGCCCGTCCGTACCGACGCCAAGGATTTGCAGGTCCACTCCCCCGGCCGCCCGGATGGCCTCGTCATAGTCCCGGCAGGCCGCGGGGATGTTCGCCGCGGTTCCGTCCGGGGCACGGACGTTTGCGGGGCTGATACCCACAGACCCGGTAAAGTCCCGGGCCAGGGAGTGCCGGGACGACTCCGGATGCCCCGCAGGCAGGCCGAGGTATTCGTCCGGGACAAAGACCGTGACCTGGCCGAAGTCGAGTCCGTCCTCCACATGCCGCCTCGTCAGTTCGTCAAAAAGCGGCCGCACCGAAGGGCCGGTCCCGAGCCCCAGGACGGCGTCGGGTCTGCGCCTCAGCAGGGCCTCGACGGTGTCCGCCGCGAGCGCGGCGATCTGTTTGCTGTCCGGAAGAATGACGACTTCCATGGTCCCTGCCTCTGTTAGTGCCGGGTGCTGGTTGTGCCGGGTGCTGGTTGCGGCGATGAACTGCCCGGGTGCGTGTGTGTCCTAGTGGCAGGGTATCCCAGACCTGTGTGCCCCGGTCAGGGCCATGCGGCCGGGCCTGCGGGCCGGACCCGTAAGCCATCGCGGACCGCCGTCAGCGGTGGACGGCCAGTTGGGCCAGCAGTTCCGGTCCGCGCGCGTCCAGCCATCTTCCGCCGAGCCGCACACCCGCGCCGAAGAGCGCGAGTCCCAGGACCGGCCCCACGAACAGGTTGATCCAGCCTGGCACCGGACTGCCGGTGCTCCACTGCGCCGCGAGCAGGGCGATTTCCGGTGAGACGAGCACCACGAGCACCCCCATGCCGCCGAACTGTACGGCCAGGGTTTGCGCCACGTTGCCCGGCGGCTCCTTGAAGGGGCTGTCGCCCGGTAACGGCACATTGACCGTGTAGCGGGCCGAGACAGCCGAGGACAGTCCCATCCCGCTGAACAGCACGCCCAGGGACAATCCGAGCATTCCGGGCAGTCCATCCCAGTCACCGAGGAGGACGAACGGGCCGATGCTGAACACCAGCACCGCCGGCAGGGCGAAGGCCAGGCAGGCCAGGGCGCGGCCGAGGCGGTCATGGACCCCGCGGACGCCGGTGGCCACGTGCAGCGCGAACGCGGTGCTGTCATAGGAGACGTCGGAGGAAATGGCCCACGCGAGCAGGAAGGCGGTCAGCGGCCCGACCATCAGCAGGGGTGCGTAGGTTCCGGTCTGGCTCGATTGGAAGAAGAGCAGGACCGGCATCAGCGGAACGACGATGAGCGCGCCGGTGTAGCGCGGATCCCGCACCCAATAGCTCAGCGAGCGGGCTGCGACGGCCCCCGTCGGCGTTGCCGGAAACAGCACGAACAGGCCCAGGCCCCCGTTCTTCTTCCGGGCCTGGCCGGCATTGGGCGGCGACACCAGGGCGCGTTGCAGCAAGGTTTTCCAGCACAGTGCCAGCCCGGCGAGCGTGGCCAGGGCGATCAGCAGTTTCAGCGCGGCCGCGCCGTAGCTCCCGGCGGCGAGCTCCCCGCCAAGCGACCAGGCAGCGCCGGCCGGAGTCCAGGACAGGGTGCGGGCCAGCTGCGGCAGGAACTCTCCGGAACGGGCAATGCCGTCTGCCACGCCGGCCACGATGGGTCCGGTGAGCACGAGCGGAATCAGGAATACGACCGCGCTGATGTCCCGGAACCGCCGGGATCCGACCAGCCGGGCAGTGGCCGTGGTGACCACCTTGGACAGGACGACGCAGCTCAGCACCCCCAGGACCGCGCCCAGCAGCGCCCCTGCCGCGGCGGGGGCGCTGCGGGACCAGGTGCCCACCGTGGCGAGCGCCAGCACTGACGTGGCGGCACCCGGGATGCCGATGAGGCCGCCCAGGGCGAGTCCGGTCAGCAGTTGCGGCATCGGGACCGCGAAGGTCGAGAAGCGGGCAGGATCGAGCATCAGGTCCCCGGCGGTCATCACGACAGGAACAACAGCCCAGCCGAGGAGGGCCGTGGCGCCGGCCAGCACCACCACGGTCCGGGCCAGTTCCAGGTCCATTCGCAAGGCCAGCAGCCCGGCCACGCCGAGACCCACAAGAGCCAGCGAGAACAGCGCCCCGATGGCCAAACCGACGAGCTGCCGGGGGCTGCGCCGGACACTGTTGCGCAACAGGGTGATCTTCAGCCTCAGAAGGTGCTCAACCATTCCAGGCCTTCCGTGTGGCCGCGGCCGCCGACGAGCTGGACAAAGCGGTCCTCCAGCGACGCTCCGGACCGCACCTCGTCCACGGTGCCGGCGGCAAGCACCCGTCCGGCGGCGACGACAGCGACGTGGTCGCACATCCGCTGGACCATGTCCATCACGTGGCTTGACACAATCACGGTGCCGCCTGATGCCACGTAGCGGTCGAGGATTCCGTGGATATTGGCGGCGGACACCGGATCCACTGATTCGAAGGGCTCGTCAAGCACCAGCAGCCGCGGTGCGTGGATCAGGGCCGAAGCGAGGGCGATTTTTTTGGTCATTCCCGCGGAATAGTCCACGACCAGGGTTCCCGCATCCCCGCTCAGGTCCAGGGCTGCGAGCAGCTCCTTGACCCGCGATGCCACAACATCTTTGTCCATGCCGCGCAGCAGGCCTGCATAGCTGACCAGTTGTTCGCCGCTCAGGCGGTCGAAGAGCCGGACCCCGTCGGCCATCACACCCATCAGCTTCTTGGCGGCCAGCGGATGCTGCCAGACGTCGACTCCGTGCACCAGTGCGGTGCCGAATTCCGGACGGAGCAGTCCGGTCGCCATCGATAATGTAGTGGTCTTTCCGGCGCCGTTGGGCCCGACCATGCCATAAAAGGACCCGGCTGGAACCTCCAGGCAGATGCCGTCGACGGCGATTTTGGAACCAAAGCGCTTGGCCAGCCCGCGCAGCGAGAGCGCCGGGACGGGCGCCGGAATCCGGGGATCCGGGCCGGGCGGAACCGACCGGGGGAAAGTCATGAGGTCAGATTAGCCGCCGCAGGCCGTGAACAGCAGAGTATCCCCTACGGTGCTCCCCGGCCGCCCCTACCTGCCGGCCACGGTCACTGCTGCGGCGGGCACCGTCAGGCACCGGCGCTAGAACGAATGCCGGGGCGCCGCACGCTCGTACTGGGGCGGCCACGCCAGATCGCCGCCAAGCTCGTAGGCCGCCCGCAGCCACCAGTGCGGGTTGCGCAGGGCGGCCCGGGCGATGAACACCCCGTCAGCTTGTCCGGTGGCGACCGCGTGTTCGGCCTGGCCGGCGGATGTCAGAAGACCAACGGTGCCGGTCCGGATACCGGTTTCACGGCGGATCCGCGCGGCAAACCCGGTCTGGTACCCGGGGCCCGCCGGAATTTTCTGGTGGGCCACGGCCCCGCCGCTCGAGACGTCTACGAGGTCCACGCCGCGGCCGGCGGCCGTACGGGCCAGCCGGACCGACGCTGCGGCGTCGATCCCGCCCTCGGCCCAGTCAGAGGCGGAGATCCGCAGGAGCAGCGGCATGGACTCGGGAATGACGCTCCGGACGGCATCCACGACGGCGAGCGTCAGGCGGTTCCGGGCGGTTTCATCGCCGCCCCAATCGTCCGTCCGGTCGTTGACCAGCGGACTTTGGAACTGGTGCAGGAGATAGCCGTGGGCGCCATGGATTTCGACGGTATCAAAACCGGCGTCGACGGCCCGGACCGCCGCTGCGGCGAAGTCGGCGATCACGCCGTCGATTTCCTCCGTGGTCAGGGCCGACGGCGCGGCAAAGCCGTCAAAAGCACCGGTACCGGGTCCGACGCTGTTCCAGCCGCCGTCGGCGGCCGGAACGGTGCCCTGTTTCCCGGAAAACGGCCAGTACGTGGAGGCCTTGCGGCCGGCGTGCGCCAGTTGGGTGCCAATCTTTGCGCCGGCGGCACCGTGGCGGTGGACGAAAGCAATGATGCGCTCCCAGCCCGCGGCCTGGTCCTCGTTGTAGATTCCGGCGTCGCGGGGGCTGATCCGGCCTGCTGCGTTGACGGCGGCCGCCTCGGTGAGGATGAGGGCCGCTCCCCCGACGGCGAAGGAGCCCAAATGCATAAGGTGCCAGTCGGTAGGGACCCCTTCTCCGGTTTCCGGGCCGCAACTGTACTGGCACATCGGCGATACCCAGCCGCGGTGCTCCAGTCGCAGCGACCGGAGATCCAGCGGCGTGAACAACGCCGACGACATTAAAACAGCACCCGCGCCAGCTGCTGCCGTGCTTTGGCGACGCGCTCGTCGGCCGTGCCCACAACTTCGAAAAGTTCCAGCAGCCGAATCCGGGCGGTTTCCCGTTCGGGTCCGAAGTTCCGGCCGATAAAGGCGACAATGCGGCCCAGCCCGTCCTCGATGTGGCCGCCGGCGACGTCGAGATCGGCCACCGTCAACTGCGCATCGAGGTTGTCCGGCTCCTGGGCGGCAAGCTGCCGGAGCGCATCGGCGTCGGGACCGGAAAGCGGCTGGAGCCGTCCCATCAGTTCCACCTGGACCAGGCCAGCCTTGGCTTCGGCGTCGGCCGGCATCTCCAGGAGCGCCTGCCGGAACGCTGCAGCGGCGGTGTCGTAATCGCCGGCCTCAATCGCATCGAACGCGGCCTGATGCAGGGGCGGCAGCGGCTCGGGCTCCGGCTCGGCCGCGGCGGGGCCGCCGGCACCGATCCGTCCCGTCACGCCGTTGGCGGCCGCGACCTTCAGCAATTCGTCAAACAGGTTGCGCACCTGCTGCTCATCGGCACCGCCCTGGAAGAGCGGCACAGGCTGGCCCTTGACGAGGGCGACCGCAGTGGGCACCGTCTGGACCTGGAACGCCTGCGCGAGTTGCGGGAATGCCTCGATGTCCGCCACGCCAAGGACCATCCGGCCATCGTAGGTTTCCACGATCCGTTCCAGAACGTCGACGATCTGGCCGGAGCCCGGTGAATACGCAGCCCACAGGGCGATGACCACGGGCACCTGGGCGGAGAGCTCGACGAGTTCCTGGAAGTTCGCTTCCGTGACGTCGACCCGGAGCGGTCTGCCGTGCTGCCCGGTCCCGCCGTCGGCCGGAGGACCTGCCGTTGCCGGGGAGGTCCCATCGGCCGGCGGCCCGGGGGGCGCCGGCCGCTGTTTCAGCGAAGAAAGGTCGACGGCGCCCCGCAGGTTCAGCGGATTGGCGGCAGCTGGCGGGACCGGGCGGGAAGCTGGCGAAGTCATAGCTCCACTCTATCCACTCCGGCGCCCGCCATGGCCACCGCCGTTTCCGTGCGTGTTACTTGAAGCTCGCCCCCACCAGGCCGCGGGTGGCGGCCACGAGCCGCATCGGATCCGTGGACCCCGCCGGCGGGACATACACGGCGGCCACCTCGGCAAAGTTCAGCACCATGCCCGTGCTGGTTTCCTTGCTGCCGGCCAGCGCAGCCGCATCGTCGCCAATGGTCAGCTTGTCGCCTTCGGCTTTGGGGGTTCCTTCAAAGGTAAAATCCAGCCGGCCCAGCACCAGGGCACCGCCGTCGGACGTGCGGAACACCGCCGTGCTGGCGGGGTCGACTTTGTGGGTGAAGGAGAAGGTACCGTTCACGCCGGAAGCCACCACGTCCGCCTGGTAGGCCAGTGTGTCGGCGATGTACGGAGACGATTCGCCTTCCACGAGCTTGTCCTTGAAGGCCGAGTCGGCGGAGCTCAGGCGGTCGCCCAGTCCGGCCAGGGCCTCCTCGCCGCTGTAGAGCAGCCCTGATTTGTCCGCCGGCGCCAGGGAGTCCGTGCCGCCACGCGAAATCGCGGGGAACGTTGCGCCCGGCTGCAGCGGGGTGCTGTTGACGAGCTTGTAGTTCTCCCGGGCCGAAGCCTGGGTCAGGGTCAGCAACTGCGGAACGACGTTCCCTTCGCCCTGCGTCACGGCCAGGACTGTCCGCGGCCAGCTGCGGTCATTGGTGACAACGGTGGTCAGCAGCTTGGTGGCCCGGACGGGCATCCGGGCCTCGTAGGCGCCAACCTGGGAGCGGATCTTGTAGTTCTGGGTCCGGATCTGCATCTCGGTGTCCGTTACCCGCGGTTCGAGCTTGCCGGCGTCCTTGGCCGCATCTCCGGCGTCAACCGCGCCGGCGACCTGCTCCAGGACGCGGCGGAACTGGGAATCAAGCAGCACGGGGACGCCGGCGGCCTCACCGTCGCCAGCCGAAGTTTCCGGGGACGTCGACGGGCCGGGCGCCGGGGTCTGGCTGGCCTGCGCGATGGTTCCGGTGCCGGCGACGGCGGCGGCCGTCAGCAAGGCGACGGCCAGGCCGGGGCGCCGGACCCGCAGTGCAACACGGCGCTGCTGGGCGGTGCCGTTGCCGGAGCCGGTGGACTTGCTCTCCGCCGTCGGCGTTGGCTGGTTCCGGCCCGCGGCGGGCCGGCTGCCGCGCCGGTTGCTGTCCGGGCCCGTGCCACCAGACCGGGGCTTGAGGATCAGTAACGCACCGCCGGCCATCAGCAGGATGCCCAGGACCATAAACGGCACGGCCCACGGAGTGGAGGTGTCATTGGGGAAGGTCATCGTGATCGATGACGGTGCCGGTTTGGTCCCGTCCGTCGCGAGCAGGAGTGACCATTCGCCGTCGGCAGGCGGGGTCCAGGTGTAGCTGAGTTCCCCGCTGGCGTTCTCGCTCGTGACCCAGAGGTCCGAGCCCGCCGGGGACGGCGCGGTTGCCTCACCGTCCGTATGGGACACTTCGAGCGCCGTGCCGTCCGTGGAGAGTCCGGTGACCGTGTTGTGGGCGGTCGGGCCGACCCAGGCTGCGACGTCGTCCGGCCGGCCGGCCGCAAGCAGGAAGCTGCCCTCGCCCTTGACGTTGATCTTCACCGGGCCGCCGTGCGCCGTGCGCAATTTCTCGTCAAAGACGGTCAGCGGAGCGGCCGTGGCATCCGCAGGGGCCGTGGCCGTAATATTCTCGGCCGGGGCCCAAAAAGTCTTCTGACCGATCCCGGCCAGCAGTGTCAGGAGGCCGAGCAGCACTAGTGCAGCTGCAGTCTTGAAACGCAAAATATAACCCATCATCAGCGGACATTTTGCTTCAATAGTAGCCGTTTTGTTACCAGCGAGTCAGATCGGGCCGCATCCCCCGGACGGCGGCGCCACTGCTGCCGGACTCTTCCCCGCCTGCTGGCAAGCCTGCTGATAGTCTTTGCGGTGATCATTCGACCCGGGACGCCTGCTTGGCGCCGCACAGAACTAAGGGCTTCTACGCAGTGACTGAACATACGGATGCGTCAATTCAGGGACCGGACGGTGCCCGGACATCCGGCGTGCAGGAAACCGGTGACCAGGCCCAGAGTCCCGCTCCCGCGGCCACCGGCGGGCAGGAAGCCAGCGGCCAGGAAGCCGGCGGGCAGGACGAGATCTCGCTGCCCCGGGCGGCCACGGCCGGAGTGCTGATGTCCATGGTGCGGCGGCTGGTCGGGCCCCTCCCCGGGCCCCAGCCGCGGCTGCGCTTTGAAATGCCGCCTGTGCTGGAGCTTGCCGGTGACGGCACTGACGGGGACCTCGTCAGCGACCGCGGCCTGCGGACGTCGGCGCAGCATCCCCTCTACACCGGGTTCATGGGCACGGTCGGCGTTGGAGCAGCACTGGGGGTCTACTGGATCGGTTCCAACACCACACAACTGCTCCTCTGGATCGTCACTGCCCTGTTCATCGCCCTGGGCCTCGATCCCGTAGTGCGCTGGCTGGAACGGAAAAACTTACCGCGCGCCGCCGGCGTTCTTGTGTCCGTCTCCGCGCTGACCCTGGCTGTGGTGGGTTTCTTCGCCACACTGATCCCCACGATCGTGCAGCAGGTGACCCAGATCGTCGGCCAGGCGCCGCGGTGGGTCCAGGACTTCATCGACTCTGATTTCTTCCGGTCCGTTGACAGCCAGTTTGGTGTCCGGGACCGCATCCAGCAGGAGCTCGAGAAATTCGTTAACGACCCCGAGGCCATGGGTGGCATTTTCGGCGGCGTCGTCGGGTTCGGCACCACCGTGGCGAACGGACTGTTCGGCGCGCTGATCGTGCTTGTACTCAGCCTGTACTTCCTCACCGCGCTGCCGGCCATGAAGATCTGGGGTTATCGGCTTGCTCCCCGCTCCCGGCGTGACCGGGTCGAGGCCCTGGCCGAGGAGATTACCGGGTCGGTGGGCAACTACGTGATCGGCCAGGCCCTCGTCGCCGTGCTTAATGCGACGTTCGCGTTTATCGTGATGTCGAGCGTCGGTGTGCCCTTTGCCGTACTGCTGGCCTTCCTGGTGGCGCTCCTGGCCTTCATTCCGCTCGTCGGCGGCCTGATTGCCGGAGTCCTTGTGACGGTCATTGCGTTGACGGCCGGCTGGCAGACTGCGGTCTCCTACGCCGCCTTCTATTTCGCCTATCTGCAATTCGAGGCCTATTTCATCTCGCCCCGGATCATGCAAAAAGCTGTCGCGGTGCCCGGCGCCGTCGCCGTCATCTCAGTCATCGCCGGCGGCAGCCTCCTCGGGGTGCTGGGGGCACTGATCGCCATCCCCACTGCCGCCGCGATCATGCTCCTGCTCAAGGAGCTCTTCATCGCACGCCAGGATGTCCACTGACGGACCGGACCGCCGGCAGGTCCGTCCGGCTCAGGCGTGCGCCGCGGCCACCGGTCCCGTCCACTCGTGCGGCAGCGCAGCGCCGCCGGTTCCGCCGGGAATAACCTCGTCCACGATCTCGTTGAGCACCCGGCCGGCGTACTTTTCCCCAACCCAGAGGTGCTTGGCGCCGTCGACGGCCACCAGCCGGGCCTGCGGCACGGCGCCGAACCGCTCGGCGGCTTCGGCGGGCTGCAGGAAGTCGTCAAACTCGGGAACCAGCACCTTCAGCGGTTTGCCCGACGCAGCCCATTCCCCGAGGTGCTCCTCGGTGGCGCGGTGCAGCGGCGGCGAAAGCAGGATGGCGCCCTCGATCTCGCCCGCCACCGGCTCCGAAGCCCCGTACATCAGCGCCAGCTCGGTGCCGAATGACCAGCCCACGAGCCAGCGGTTGGGCAGGCCGCGCTGCACCGCGAAGTGAACGGCCGCCTCAACGTCCATCCGCTCGTCGACGCCCTCCGCAAAGGCCCCGCTGCTGGTGCCCCGCGGCGATTCGGTTCCCCGGGTGTTAAAGCGCAGCACGGCAATTCCGGCGAGGGCCGGCAGGCGGTAGGACGCCTTCCGGTACACATGGGAGTCCATAAAACCGCCGTGCGTGGGCAGCGGGTGCAGGGTGATCAGCGTGGCCTTGATCTCGCCGGACTCCGGCACGGACAACTCCCCCACGAGCACATGGCCGTCCGCGGTGTGGAGTTCCACGTTCTCGCGGCGGGCCGGCAGAACGGTCGACGCGCGGATGGCGGTGGGTGCCGAAGGCTGGCTGAATACGTACGACGCCGGGTCAAAAGTCATGCTGTCCAGCTTAGCGATACCGGTAGCTCCGTGACGTCCAGCAATTGGAGTGCCAGTGCCTGCGCTCTGCCAGGCCGGCGGCGGCCCCGAACAGATGGTCCTCGGACCAAACCACAAGGTGGGCACTTCCGGGCGGGACCGCCGTCGAACAGCCGGGGCAAATGTAGGTTTTCTCGGCGCGCCCGGCCGTGATGAGGCGGACCATCCACTCGCCGTCGGGCGCGCTCTCCCGCCGGGCAACGCCGGTCCGGGCGCGTTCCAGATCCAGCTCCGGTGCCGGGCCGTGTTTGGATCCTGGTTTGGCGGCCCGTGCGAAGCCGGCCTTCCCGGCGGCGGTGCGGCGGGGTCTGTTCGAACGGGGCATGGTTCCATTCTGCCCCAGCCCGGCTCGCCTCCGTCCCGGCAGACGGTAGAGTTGGCCGGGTGCGTTTAGTGATAGCCCGGTGCTCCGTTGATTATGTTGGCCGGCTCAAAGCCCATCTCCCGCTGGCCACCCGGCTTTTGCTGGTCAAAGCCGACGGGTCCGTCCTGGTCCATTCCGATGGCGGATCCTATAAACCGTTGAACTGGATGAGTCCCCCCGCCTCACTGCGGGTCTCCAGCCCTGACGAGATCGACGTCGAGGTCGGCGTGATCGAGCAGTGGACAGTGCAGTCCGCGAAAACCGATGACCGGCTGATCATCAATATCCATGAGCAACTGCACGACACCTCGCATGAGCTCGGGCAGGATCCGGGTCTGATCAAGGACGGCGTCGAAGCGGATCTGCAGCGCCTCCTGGCCGAACAGATCGAGCTCCTCGGCACGGGATTCTCCCTTATCCGCCGCGAATACTTCACCGCCATCGGTCCCGTCGATATCCTTGCCCGGGACTCGAACGGCGCCACCGTCGCGATCGAGCTTAAACGCCGTGGTGACATTGACGGCGTCGAGCAGCTCACGCGCTACCTCGAACTGCTGAACCGCGATCCCCTGCTGGCGCCGGTGCGCGGAATCTTCGCCGCACAGCAGATCAAGCCGCAGGCCAAGGTTCTGGCCAATGACCGCGGCATCGACTGCATCACCCTGGACTACGACGCCATGCGCGGCGTCGACGACAGCGAGTCCCGGCTCTTCTGAGCCGACTAAAGGACCGGCGCGGCGTCGACAGATACTGATTTCCTTGCACGAAATTTAAGCACATCTTGCGCGGATCCGTTGACCTGATGAAAGTGCCATGTAATTCTAAGACAAGTCTTTGTGTAGGTGTTTTTTCATGCTCGCAAGACATGTTGCGAGCGTGAAGCTCCTGCCGCTAAACCGTCCTGTTCGGGCGACAGCCACGGTTCTTCTCGCAGAGTGACCAAGTCCGGTAAGAACCGTGCCGGACTTATTCAAGTTCCAGATGAGGAGAATTAAATGGCACAGGGAACCGTCAAGTGGTTTAACGCAGAAAAGGGCTTCGGCTTCATCACCCCGGATGACGCCGATGGCGATGTCTTCGTTCACTACTCCGAAATCCAGACCGGCGGATTCAAGACCCTCGACGAGAACCAGCGCGTTCAGTTCGAGATCGGCCAGGGCTCCAAGGGCCCCCAGGCCACCGGCGTGACGCTGGTCTAGTTCTTGGCCGGATAGCTGCCCGAGGCACTCTCCGAAGGGATAATCCCCGGCACTTATGCCGGGGATTATTTTCTGTGCGGATATCCCTTCATTGCGCCGCGCCGCGGTTACCTCACGATCATTGCGCCGGCCGGCGGTTACCGCACAAGGGTCCGCAGCAGCCGCGCGCTTTGCCGGAGCGAAAGGCCCGGAAGATACGCAAGGCTCAGGGCCCGTCCGATCGCCGGCAGGTGCAGCGGCTCCTGGTAGTACAGGTAAAGGGTGCGGTATTCGGGCTTGAAGCGCGATTTGAATGAGGCGAGAGACCGGAATCCATAGACGGGCTCGAGGGCGCGCCCGACCACATCCAGAATTCCCGCGAGTCCTTCGGGAGCACCTGCAGTGTCAGCGTCTTTGGCCAACGGTGAGCCGGAGAGGGAAATGACCTCCACCGTATTCCGGTGCTCCAGGATGGCCGACGCGATCAGGAACTCCATCACTCCGGGAAAGGCGTCGTGGCTGCGGCGCATGAAGTCCAGCGTCCAGCGCACCAGCTTGCCGTCCGCAAAAACGGGAAGCCAGCTGGTGACCCCCTGGACCCGTCCTTCGCCGTCCACCGCCAGGCAGCACAGCACATCGTCGTCGTCGAGTTCGTCGATGCCGCCGAGCGTGAAACCCATCTCCGGCACTTCCTTTTGCGCCGCCCAGTCCTCCGAGACCTCCCTGAGCTGGGCCCGCAGCTGAGCGGGGAAGTCACCGTACCGGCCCCAGACAGCCCGAACGCCGGTTTTCGCCGCGCGGTTCAGTGCGGTGCGGACGTTTTGCCAGTCCTTGCCCTTGAATTCGAGTTCCCGCACGGCGAGCCGGGTCTCCTGCGCGACGGCGACCCGCCGGAAGCCGTTGTTCCTGACAAGGGGCCACAGCTCATCGGTGCAGGAGTAGAGACCCGGGATCAGGGCCTGATCGGCGCAGTAGCGCAGAAATCCCGCCGCAGTCTCGGCATGCCGGTCCGCCGGTCCGAACGGACCCGCCAGGGTCAGCGCCACATTGCCGTGCTGCTGGTAGGCGATCCCTCCGCTTCGGTCCGGCGTGAACCAGTACTTGTTCGGCTCCCACAAGGCCATCCAGGACAGCGAGTCTCCGCCCTGACGGATCAGGCGACGGGCAACATCCCGGTCCCCCGCGCCGGCATCCCGTCGGGGTGCCCGGCGTCTCAGCGCGATCCAGACCGCCGCGAGGCAGACTGTCCAGAAGACGGGGCCGGAGGCGCCGAAGAGAAACGCCTCCACGGCACTGCGGCCTTGGAAAACGCGGTTGAAGACGCCCGAGAACGGCAGCGGCAGGTACTGCCGCACGAGTTCCGCGGCCAGTCCCCGAAGTCCGCCGTCGCGGACCATTCCGCCGGTCCCGAACCATACCGCACTGTAGCTGCTGACCAGTACCAGCCATGTTCCGCCGACCGCCAGGCCCAGGCTGCGCCGGGACCCCGGTTCCGTCTCAACCCGGAACTGCCGCCGGCTGGCCCACAAGAGTACCGCCAGCAGCAGGGGCACGGCCACGAGGGGGAGGATGTGGACAATGCCGGAACTCAGCACTGCGCCCGCCGGTTTACCCGGCTGGTGCGGGATCTGCGCAATCAGCAGAAGATACACGGCGGCGAGGGCGGCCACGGCGAGCTGAACGGCGATGGTGATCCAGAGCGCAAGCCTGCGGCCCTTGCGCAGGCCATCGGCACACATCAGTAACAGAACCACGGGCACCACAGCCAGCACGAGGCCCAGCGGACCGGCGAACCCGGCCTGGCCGCCAGCCAGGCACCCGACGTCGACCGTGCCGCCACAGTTCGCCTCCAGCTGCGCCAGTGTGGGAACCGGGTTCACCACGACGTCCCGCAGCAGGGCCAGCGGCCCCGTGGGGCTGCGGACTGTGGCCGTGACGAGCGGCCCGACGGCGAAGATCGCCACCGTCAGGGCCAGCAGGTTCCGGGTTTCGCCGCCGGTTGAGCGGTGCCGGTGAGGCCCACCCTGGTCGCCCTGGATCCACCAGCCTGCCGTCAGACCCACCAGTGTGCCTACCAGTCCGACGACGGTCTCGGCGTGCCCTGAGTAGAGCACCAGCAGCAGCGCACCGGAGACGGCGGCGGTGCGCAGCCGCCGTTGCCACAGGGCCGGCAGCAGACCGCTGGCCGCGAGGACCACGGCGAGGACGGCGGCATAGGGGCCGATCAGCCGGGCGTCCGCCATCCGGCCAAGCCAGACATCGCCGGCAAACCGGAACAACTGTGTGACGAGTAGAAACACCGTCACGGCGGCGAACTGACCGGCGAAGAAAAACACGGCCGTACGCAGCGTGCCCAAATACCGTTCGGCGAGTCCAAGCAGCAGCAGGATCATCAATGACGCCGCAAGGTAGGCGGGCAGGTTCGTCGCAAAGAACAGCGACGTGAACATCGACCACCAGTGCCCGGCCTTCAACCCGGGAGCGCTGACCGAGGCGAAGCCCAGCAGCGATGCCGGCGGCCCGGCGAGGAAGCTGCCGGTCACGGCGCTGACGGCGAGGAACACACCGAGGACGGCGAGCGTGAACGGTACCGCCCGGAAGTGTGTCAGTGTCCGGCGGAGGACGCCGCCGACCAGGGACGGATCCGCGGGGCGGAGGTCCCCGGGCAAGGGCGCGGCCGGTCCCGTCACGTGATGCCCCGGCTCATGTGATCCCCCAGCGCGGGGCGAGGAACTCCAGGGCGTCAGCCAGGCCTGCGGAGGCAGTCTGCCAGGAATGGCCGGCGTTGGCGATCACATTCGACTTCACAATGAATCCGGACGCTGTGGCTGCGTCCGCGAGTACGCTCATGTTGTCCATGAACTCCCGGTCACGCCCGCCGGCGTAAAAGACGATGGCCTGTCCGGTGTAGCTCCGGTGCTGCATGAGCCAGAGGGGGGTCTGCCGGTCAAAGGCCGCTGTGTCACCCCCGAAGGAGGCCTGGACTGTTTTGTCGCGTTCCTTCGCCAGGGCGGGTTCCTTCTCGCTCGCGACCGCCACGGCGTCGTGATAAACGCCAGGATGGCGTGTAACCATTTGGACTGCGCAGGTGGCGCCGAAGGAGAATCCGCCGGCGGTCCACAACCGCGGATCCGGATCGACGTCGAGGTTGGTCTTGATCCATCCCGGAACGTCCACCGATAGGAAAGTATCCGCCTGCGCAATGCGGCTGTCGAGGCAGAGCGTGTTCGCCGACTGCGTCCCGTTGGGATCGACTACCACCGTCACCGGAGCGATGCCCCGGTGACCGTCCGCAAAACGGTCCATCCGCGCCCGGAGGGCGCCGCCGACGAGCCAATCCTGTGGGCTCCCCGGCTGCCCGGCAAACAGCACAAGCACGGGAAGCTTTGGCCGCGGCACGCTCTGATAGGCCGGTGGCAGATAGATGTAGGCATCGCGGCTGGTGAAGCCTGATGCCGTCCCGGGGATCGTGGCCTTCCGCAGCACCCCGGCCGGCATTCCGCCAGGATCGTCCCACTGTGCCAGGTCGACTGCAGGAGACGCGCCGCGGGTGAGTTCCGCTTCCAGCCAGGGGATCCGTTCCACCGCTGTTCCGGTCACGTCGCCGACGGTCTGGTTCAGCCCGAAGTAAAGGTTGATCTGGGCCTGGGAGAGCAGTACCACTCCGAGCAGTGCCGCCGTTGCTCCGGCCGTGGCACGCCAGGGCCGCGCCGTGGTCCGGCGTCGGGCCGGCTGCGGGCCGGCCGATCGTCCGGAACGGAGCCACAGGCCACCGAGCCGGTGCAGCCACAGGAAGAGGGCGGCCGCCGCGGGTAGAGACCAGCCCAGGATATCCGGGGGCAACTCGTCGGGGAAGACGGACCAGCCATAGATCAGGAGCCAGTGGATTCCGGCCACGAGTGCTGCGGCAAGGACGGCCGTTGTTCCGAGCAGGGCGGCGGAAGCGGTGGGTTTGCGGTGCCGGACGGCGCGCCAGGCGAGGAAGGCCAGGCCGCTGGCACCGGCAGCCCAGGCAAACCACATCACTGGTCCGTCGACGAGTCTGATGTCCTGAAGGAAATCCAAGGTCACTAGCGCCAGGTGCCGACACCCACCACAGGGCCGGCCTCCAGCCAGGAAGACAGGCCGGTGTAGGCGTCAAAGCGCATGGCCAGCCGGATGTCCTGCCCCTCGTACCGGAGCTCCACAATTACGGCTTCCGGCTGGACTCTGACGAGCTCATCTTCGCTGGGTTCGCGCCTGCCCTGCAGTTCCAGCGAGCTTCGCAGGAAGGTGTGCTTGGGCCGGAAGCTGAGCGAGACAAGCCGGAACCATTCGAGTTCGTTGTCCTGATAACGACAAACCCCCATCTGCCAACGGTTTCCCGCTGTGCAAATGGAGGCGTCCACTGTGCCGAGGGCACGCCGCAAGGTAAGGCGGCGCACCCCCGATAGGCACAGTGCTAAGACCAGCAGCCCGAAGAGGGCGGCCAGAATGATGAACGGCAAACCGAGATCGTTCATCAAGGTAGTGCTAGCGGATCCCAGCAGTCGCTGCGTCACCCAGTTGGGCGTTGTCAGCAACAATGACCACCCGGTCGTTGTCGACGGAGAAGAATCCGCCGTCGACAGCTACGGCAATGCGGTCACCGGATACCGGCTCAATTGCCAGTTCACCTTCGGCCAGAATCGCCAGCAGGGGCGAGTGGCCGGGCAGGATTCCGATTTCACCATCGCTGGTGCGGGCCTTGACCATCTTGGCCGCTCCGGACCAGACAAAATGGTCCGCTGCGACAATCTCAACCTCAAGCTCAGCCATATTACTTGGTCTGTTCCTGGATCTTGGCCCACTGGCGCTCGACGTCATCCAGGCCGCCGACGTTGAAGAACGCCTGCTCTGCGATGTGGTCCAGCTCGCCGTCGCAGATAGCGGTGAAGCCTTCGACCGTGTCCTTGATGGAGACGGTAGAGCCCTCGACGCCGGTGAACTGCTTGGCGGTGTAGGTGTTCTGCGAGAGGAACTGCTGGATGCGGCGTGCACGCGAGACAACAATCTTGTCTTCTTCAGAGAGTTCGTCAACGCCGAGGATGGCGATGATGTCCTGAAGTTCCTTGTTCTTCTGCAGGATCTGCTTGACGCGGACGGCCGTGTTGTAGTGGTCCTGTCCGATGTACTGCGGATCCAGGATGCGGGACGTCGACGTCAGCGGGTCAACGGCCGGGTACAGACCACGGGAAGCGATTTCACGGGACAGTTCCGTGGTCGCGTCGAGGTGTGCGAAGGTCGTGGCCGGAGCCGGGTCGGTGTAGTCATCTGCGGGGACGTAGATGGCCTGCATCGAGGTGATGGAGTGGCCCTTGGTAGACGTGATGCGCTCCTGGAGGAGACCCATCTCATCTGCCAGGTTGGGCTGGTAGCCCACAGCCGAGGGCATACGGCCGAGGAGGGTGGAAACCTCGGAACCTGCCTGGGTGAAGCGGAAGATGTTGTCAATGAAGAGCAGCACGTCCTGGTTCTGGACATCGCGGAAGTATTCCGCCATGGTCAGTGCGGACAGCGCCACGCGAAGACGCGTTCCCGGCGGCTCGTCCATCTGGCCGAAGACAAGGGCGGTGTCCTTGAGGACGCCTGCCTCTTCCATTTCAACCCAGAGGTCGTTACCTTCACGCGTACGCTCGCCGACACCGGCGAACACCGAGGTGCCACCGAAGTTACGGGCAACACGGGTGATCATTTCCTGGATCAACACGGTCTTGCCGACACCGGCACCACCGAACAGACCGATCTTGCCACCCTTGATGTACGGGGTGAGAAGGTCAATGACCTTGATGCCGGTTTCCATCATCTCGGTGGAACCCTCAAGCGTCGCGAAGGCGGGAGCCTTGCGGTGAATGGGCCAGCGCTCGGTGATGTCGAGTTCCGCCTCCGTAACGTCCAGCGGCTGACCGAGGACGTTGAAGATGTGTCCCTTGACCACGTCGCCGACAGGCACGGAGATCGGGGCACCCGAATCCACTACAGCGGTACCGCGGACAAGGCCGTCGGTCGCCTGCAGGGAAATGGCGCGAATGACGTTGTCGCCCAGGTGCAGGGCAACCTCGAACGTGATGGTCTTGGTCTCACCGTTGAGAGTAATCTCCGTGGTGAGAGCGTTGTAAATCGAGGGGATTGCGTCAGCCGGGAATTCGACGTCGACAACCGGGCCAATAACACGGGCAATACGGCCGGTAGCACCGGACGTTGCGGCTACGTGTTCGGTAGCAGTGGCAGTCATCTCTCTCACTTCACTCAGTAGATGGCGTGGGGGTTAAGTTTATCTTTGGTGCAGGTACAGCTGGGCCGGACTCGTGCTGGTCAGGACGCGTTCAAGGCGTCGGCACCGGCAACGATTTCGGAAAGCTCCTGCGTAATTTCAGCCTGGCGGGCAGTGTTGCGCAGACGCGTGTACTTCTTGATGAGGTCCGTGGCGTTGTCACCGGCGGACTTCATTGCCCGCTGGCGGGCAGCGAGCTCGGAAGCTGCAGCCTGCAACATGGCGGCGAAGATACGTGATTCGATGTAGCGCGGCAGCAGGGCATCGAGTACCTGCTCCGTTTCCGGCTCGAACTCGTAGAGCGGCAGGAGATCCGATTCGGATGCTGCCTGCTCTTCCACAACTTCGAGCGGGAGCAGGCGGACGACCGTCGGCTCCTGGGTCACCATGGACTTGAAGCGGGTGTACACGACATGGATCTCGTCGACGCCGCCCTCTTCGTAGGCTGTTGCGAAGTCGGCCAGCAGTGCGGAGCTGACTTCCTGCGCGGTCGCGAACTCCGGTGCATCCGTGTTGCCCGTCCAGACACGCCCGTAGGGACGGTTCCGGAAATCAAAATACGCCTGCGCCTTGCGGCCCATCAGGAACGTCTTGACTTCCTTGCCTTCCTCATGGAGCAGCTCAGCAAGGCCTTCGGCCTGCTTGAGGACGCTCGCAGAGTATGACCCTGCGAGGCCACGGTCCGAGGTGATGACCAGGACGGCTGCCCGGCGGATCTGCTCCGGCTCGGTGACCAACGGGTGGTCAATTTCGCTCTGGCTTGCAACAGCAGAAACGGCACGCGTGATGGCGTTTGCGTAAGGCAGTGAAGCTGCTACGCGTGCCCGGGCCTTGCCGATGCGCGAGGTAGCGATCAGTTCCATCGCCTTGAAGATCTTGCGCATCGACGTCGTCGAGGTGATCTTCTGGCGGTAGACCCGGATCTGGGCTCCCATACTTATCCTTTCCTAAGATCCCGGTGGCCGGGCCTGCCGGAACCCTTGCGGGTTCCGGCAGGCCCTGCCAGCGAAACTAGCGCTTCTGCTTGACGATTTTTTCCTGGTCGACCTGAGCCTCGTCGATGGCGGCGTGCTCTTCGTGCCCCGCACCTACCAGGTAGCTGTCGCCCTCGCCGAAGAAGCCCTTTTTGAAGTCCACGATCGCGGTCTTCAGTGCTTCAGCGGTGTCATCGCTCATCACGTTGGTCTGTGCCAGCGTGGTCAGGATGGAGGACTTGTGCTTGAGGTGCTCCAGGAACTCTGTTTCGAAGCGGTTGATGTCCTCAACCGGAACGTCGTCGAGGTGGCCGTTGGTGCCGGCCCAGATGGAGACGACCTGGTCCTCAACCGGGAACGGCGAGTACTGGCCCTGCTTGAGCAGTTCCATCAGGCGGGCGCCACGGGTGAGCTGCTGGCGCGATGCGGCGTCGAGGTCCGACGCGAACATCGCGAACGCCTGCATATCGCGGTACTGGGCCAGTTCCAGCTTCAAAGTACCGGAGACCTTCTTCATGGACTTGACCTGGGCAGCACCACCCACGCGGGAGACGGAGACACCCACGTCGACGGCCGGACGCTGGTTGGCGTTGAAGAGGTCCGACTGCAGGAAGATCTGGCCATCGGTAATGGAGATCACGTTCGTCGGGATGTAGGCGGAAACATCGTTTGCCTTGGTCTCGATGAGCGGCAGACCGGTCATCGAACCGGCACCGAGCTCGTCGGAGAGCTTGGCACAACGTTCGAGTAGACGGGAGTGCAAGTAGAAAACGTCGCCCGGGTAGGCTTCGCGTCCCGGCGGGCGGCGGAGCAGCAGCGATACTGCACGGTAGGCCTCAGCCTGCTTGGAGAGGTCATCGAAGACGATGAGGACGTGCTTGCCGCCGTACATCCAGTGCTGGCCGATGGCCGAACCGGCGTACGGTGCCAAGTACTTGAAGCCTGCGGGGTCTGACGCCGGGGAAGCCACGATGGTGGTGTACTCCAGGGCGCCGTTGTCCTCCAGGGTCTGGCGGACGGCAGCGATCGTGGATGCCTTCTGGCCGATGGCCACGTAGATGCAGCGCACCTGCTTCGTGGTGTCCCCGGAAGCCCAGTTGGCCTTCTGGTTGATGATCGTGTCGATGGCGATTGCCGACTTGCCGGTCTGGCGGTCACCGATGATCAGCTGGCGCTGGCCGCGGCCGATCGGGATCATGGCGTCAATAGCCTTCAGACCGGTCTGCATCGGCTCGTGAACCGATTTGCGCTGGGTCACGCCGGGCGCCTGAAGTTCCAGTGCCCGGGTGGTCTCGGCCTTGATCTCGCCGAGGTCATCGATGGGCTGGCCCAGCGGGTCAACAACACGGCCAAGGAAGGCGTCGCCCACCGGGACAGAGAGAACCTGTCCGGTGCGGTGGACTTCCTGGCCTTCTTCGATGCCGGTGAAGTCACCGAGGATGATGACACCGATCTCGCGGACGTCGAGGTTCTGGGCCAGGCCCAGGGTGCCGTCTTCAAAGCGAAGCAGCTCGTTCGCCATGACCGAGGGTAGGCCCTCAACACGGGCGATGCCGTCACCTGCGGTCGTTACACGGCCAACCTCTACGCGCTCGGCGTTTCCGGGTTCGTAGGACGCCGCGAACTCGTTCAACGCATTACGGACGTCGTCGGCGTTGATGGTCAATTCGGCCATCTGCAGTCCCTGCTCTCCTGTTTTCGTGATCATCGTTGCTCACGATGACCGGGGTTTCGTTTCGTTAAGTTGTGCTTGTCCGGCTGGTTAGGCAAGCTGACGCTGGAGCTGGCCCAGACGGGCGAGGACCGAAGCGTCAACCACTTCGTCGCCAACCTGGACCCGGATTCCACCGATAAGGGCCGGGTCAACGGTCGAGTTAATCTTGAGCTCGCGCCCGTACAGCTCGTCAAGCGCTGCCTGCAGTCGGCTGGTTTGCGTCGCCGTCAGCGGACGGGTAACGCTGACCGTCGCAATCCAGCGCTGCTGGCGCTGGGCTGCAAGCTCGGCGAAACGACCGACCAGCCTGGTGACCCTCAGCCCACGGGGCTGAGAAACAGCCTGTCCGATCAGGACTTTCGCTTCGGCGCTGGCACCGGGTACGAGTTTTTCGGCGAGGGCGATTTTGGCCGCCGGGCTCGCTTGCGGCTCGGACAAGGCACGCTGGATCTCGTGGCTTGACTCGACGGTCTGGTTGAAGGCGAACAAATCGTTCTCCAGCGCTTCCAGTCCGCTAAGCCCCGAGGCAGAGGCGGCCGATTTGTTCTCGGCAACGGCAATTACCACCGAAGCGGCAAGAGTCTCGAGTGCATCGCCGATATCCCGGGCCGATGCCCAGCGTGAGCCGGCCAATCCGCTCGTGATTTCCACAGCTTCGGCGGAAACTTTCCCGCCGATAAGCTGCTTGACCAGCGCTGACTTTTCGTCACCGTTGCGGGACGGGTCAGTCAGGGCACGGCGCAAGCCAGCCGAGCTGTCCACTGTTCCCAGGATTCCGAAGAGTTCCTTAGCCAACTGCAGCGATGCGGTGGGAAGCTTGGCTTCCAGCGCAGCCAGCGCCGCGGTCAGCGATTCGCTCGATACACCTGCCATTACTTAGCTGCACCTGCGTTCTGGTTCTCCAGATCTGCAAGGAAGCGGTCCACAACACGGGCCGAACGTGCGTCGTCGGTCAATGCCTCGCCAACGATGCGTCCTGCAAGCGTCGTAGCAAGCGTGCCGACCTCCGCGCGCAGCGACACAACGGCCGCCTTTCGCTCGGACTCGATCGCCGCATGGGCCTGGGCCGTAATACGGGCAGACTCTGCACCGGCTTTTTCCTTCAGGTCCGCGAGGATCTGAGCGCCTTCGGCGCGGGCTTCCTCGCGGATCCGGTTGGCCTCGGCGCGTGCATCGGTGAGCTGCTGCTTGTACTCTTCGAGGGCGGCGGATGCTTCTGCCTGGGCCTTTTCAGCCTTGGCAATGCCGCCTTCGATGGCCTCGGCGCGCTCCGCAAAAGTCTTCTCGAACATCGGGACAATGTACTTGACCACGATGTACATGAGGACAGCGAAGCCGACGAGGACTACGCCCATTTCCCAGACGTTGGGAACGAGCGGGCTCTGGCCCTCAACGGCGGCTGAGATGATCGCTTGATTCATAATTCACCCGTCCTTATCTACTCGGTTCTGGATGTTCGCTTGGTTCTGAAGCTCAGACTAGAGAACGAAAGCGAAGACCAGGCCGAGGATGGCGAGAGCTTCAGTCAGCGCGAGGCCGAGGAATGCGATCGGCTGCAGCACACGCTGTGCTTCCGGCTGACGTGCAACGCCGTTGATGTAAGCGGCGAACACGAGACCAACACCGATACCACCGCCGATTGCGGACAGACCGTAACCTACGAGGTTGAGATTGCCTTCCATTTTTTTCCTTTCAAGATGCCATCTTTGTGGCAGGTTGTTTGGTGTACTTCATCCCCGCTAGGGGAAGATTGTGGGAGCCTAGTGGCTGTCCGCGTGCAGAGCGCCTTCAATGTAGATGGCGGTCAGCAGGGTGAAAACGTACGCCTGCAGCGCCATGATCAGCGCTTCCAGCATGTACATCGCGATGGCGCCGACCAGGACGAGCACCGAGGTGCCCTTCAGGAAAATGTTTTCCTGCATGATCAGGTACTCGATGCCGGAACCGGCAAGCATCACGATCAGGTGGCCTGCCAGCATGGTGGCGAACAGACGGAGGCTGTGCGTGACCGGGCGGACCAGGAAGTTCGAGATGATCTCAATCGGAACAACGATCGGGAGGATGTAGAACGGAACTCCGGAGGGCACGGTGGCCAGCTTGAAGTATTTGAGGCCGTTCTTCTTGATGCCAATGGCAATCCAGGTGAAGTAGACAATCCCTGCCAGCACGTAGGCGCCGCCCACATGGGAGAAGCTCGGGAGCTGGATTACCGGGATGGCCCCGTAGATGTTGTTCACCAGGATGAAGAAGAAGAGGCTGAACAGCAGCGGGACGTACTTCATAAAGTCTTTGCCGCCGATAATGTCCTTGGCAATGCTGTTCCGTACAAAGCCGTAGGCCATTTCGCCTGCGAACTGCAGCTTGCCGGGAACGAGCTGGCGCTTACGCGCAGCCAGGATAAAGAATGTGGCGATTATGACAACCGAGAGGATTACCAGCAGCATCTGCTTGGAGAATCCTTCGGCCGCACCCCAGGGCAGGATAGCCGGCAGGTGCATTTCTTCGATTCCAGGAGGCGTGAAGGGTCCTGATTCTTGGGCCGGGAGCGCAAGCGCGATCAACGCGTTTCCTCTCTGCAGTGTCCGTCATTGGGCGTTGGTCGGGCAGCGGCGACATTGCTGTCTGGCACTCCCCGTGTGAAATTATTCGGCATTACTGTTCCTCGTCCTTGGACGGGCCACGTGCAGAGTCATCCCCACCCCGTAATACAGCTGAGGTGAGGCCGTGCATATGAGAAAGATAGAACCCTCCGGCAGCTCCAAGCAGAGCGCCTGCGAGCACAATCCAGCGGGTTCCCCACAGATTATCCAGACCCCACCCTATCAAACTCCAGACCACGATTCCGCCAACAATATAGCTGAAGACGGCGATCCCGGCGTTGTATCCGCCGTCGTTGCTGTCCGCGGATACACCGGGGGCGCCAGTCGTCGTTTTGGCGTTGTCGGGCATGGTCTTTCGTCCTGTTTTGCGGCTACGCATTGCTGCCGTCTTCCGGGGGTTGGGGGTCGTTGTAAATCTGAAGGCGGGCTTTGCTGAAGCCATAGATCTCGGCGGCCTGCCATGACACTACGGTCACGACGGCACCGATGACGAACCAGCGCGGCTGCAGCCAGTCCGGAGCCCCGATGACGAGAAGTACGACGGCGAACCCGACGACCTTAATGAAATAGGTCGCGACGAAGACGCCGATCGCACCGGAGGGGTTGTTGCGGCCAACGATATGCCCGACCGCCAGGCTGATGGCGAAGAACACCATCACGAGGACTCCGCCGAGGACGGACGACCACAGGCCGGCGCCGCCGTTGATGACAAAAGCCGCAATGCCGGTCAGCACGAGGGCGCAGCCGGATGCGGCCGAACTCAAAGCCAGCAACCGCAGCCACAATGACGTCGTGGGACCTGAAACACCAACGGGTCCGGCGCCGGACGCGGGTCCGGGATCGGCGTTGGAGGTCATAAGATCCCAATCGTCGCGGGTGGGTGCTGGTCGACAAGGCGGGCTGAAGACCGCCCCTGAATTCTACAGCAGATAGAAACTATACGGAAAAGTGTGTCGGGCGGAAGGAAACCGTCCGGTCCGGCAATCACTCCGGCATTCCCGCCGTCCGCCCGGGCCTGCGCTGGCGCAGGTACGGCCACGCCGTGACGACCGCCATCACCGCCGTCGCCGCCAGGTCGATGGCGAGGATCACCGGCCATGGGAAGATCGCGAATGCCAGGCCGCCGAACGCCAGGATGCAGGTCCAGAGGTACATCAGCACCACGGCTCCCCGGTGCGAGTAACCGATGTCCAGGAGTTTGTGGTGCAGGTGGCCGCGGTCTGCGGACCACGGCGAACGTCCGCGGGCCGTCCGGCGGATCACGGACAGGCCCAGGTCGAGCAACGGCAGGAAGAGCACTGCGAAGGGCAAAAGGATGGGGATGATCGTGGGAATACCATTGGCGCGGTCGTAGAGACCGGACGTGATCTGGCCGGTGGAGACAACGGCGGCGGATGCCATCAGCAGGCCAATCAGCATGGCCCCGGAATCGCCCATAAAGATCTTGGACGGGAACCAGTTGTGCGGCAGGAAGCCGACGCAGCTTCCCACCAGCACCGCGGTCAGTAGTGTCGCCAGGTCGGAGAAATCCGTCAGCGGAGCGTTCCGGTGCACCCAGTAGGCGGTGAGGAAGAACGCCACTCCCCCAATGATGGCCACGCCGGCGGCCAGCCCATCGAGTCCGTCGATGAAGTTGAATGCGTTCATGGTGGTCACGATCAGCCCGGCCGTCACGATGATCTGCAGCATCTCGGACTCGAGCGGGATGGACTCTGTGACGAACGGGATGATGGTCATCCGCACACCCCATACGGCCACCACGAGGGCTGCCACGCTCTGGCCGATCAGTTTGACCCACCATCGCAGGTCCACCAAGTCATCGGCGACACCCACGAGGACGATCACGCCGGCCCCCGCAAGGATCCCCCACGGGGCATCATTGTTGCGGAAGATGTCCTTGACGAAGAAGGAGTTACTGGCAACGACCAGCGCGACGAGGACTCCGGAGAAGATTCCCAGTCCGCCAAGCCTGGAGACAGGGGTCGAATGCATGTCGCGGCTGCGGATCGGCTGGAACAGCCCCAGCCTGTTGCCTGCGAAGCGGGCACCCCACGTCGCCCCGTAGCTGACGATTGCCGCGGTCAGCATCATGAGCAAATACATGATCATGCGGACAACACCGTCCCGGCGGCGTCAGCGCAGGCAGCACCCCGCCGCACCCGGGCCAGCCTCAGGCTGCGCTTCAGGTGGGGATTTCGAGGTGATGCGAAGGACTGTGGAACTGTCGCTCGATAAATGAAACTTCTCCGTCGCCGTGCACAGGGCAGGCAGTGCATAGTGCCTGACAGGGCTGTATTACAGTGGACTCTAGTCAAGATACTAATGCCAACGGCCACCTGTCTTCGCGTCACACGGCCCATTGTCGGCGGGAAACGCGCCGCCGGCCGTGCTGAAAGGACCCCCGTGATGACCCTGCCGGTTGCAGTTGCTGCCGTGACGTTTGACCGTCCCAGGGAGCTGGCGGTCCTGCTGGACGCCATCAACAACCAGAGCGCAAAAGTCCGTTCGATTTGCCTCGTGGACAGCGGCACCGTGCCGGCCAAGGACGTCGCCGACCGGCACCCCAATGTGGACTACGTCCGGTCCGAGGCAAATCTGGGCGGCGCGGGAGGTTTTTCGCTGGCGATCCTGAAGGCCGTGGCCAGCGGCGCTGACTGGATCTGGATGATGGACGACGACGCCGAACCGGCCGACCCCGAATGCCTCGCCACGCTGCTCCGCGAGGCTGAAGCCCGCGGCCTGGACGCAGTCGTGCCGCTCGTTGTGGCGCCCGGACATCCGGACCGGCTCTCCTTCTTTTTCCGGCTGGACGGCAAAGTCACGCACGAGCGGGCCGCGCTGGAGAAGGTCGGTTTCCTGCCCAACGACGGCCACTTCTTCAACGGCGCCCTCATCCGCTCCGATGTATTCTTTAAGGTCGGGCTGCCGGACATGCGGCTCTTCATCCGCGGCGACGAGGTCGACTTTACGCTCAGGCTCCGGAAGGCCGGGATCCGATTCGGGACTGTCACCACGGCCGCCATCACGCACCCGCACGCTTTTTCCGAAACCAAGCACGTCTTCGGGGCCCGGTGGCACGTGATTGTTCCGGACTCCGCGTTCAAGCGGTACTTCTACTACCGGAACCGCGGCTACATGATCCGGCGCCACTTCCGCGTTAAGTCCTTCGTGGCCGACGTCGGCGGTTACCTCGGATATTTCCTGCGCCGTGGCGATTTCCGCGGCCTGGCCAGCTGGTTCCAGGCCTTTTCCACCGGGCTCCGGGGCAAGGGTTTCGGGCCGCTGAAGGACCAGAAGTTCTAGCTGGCGGAACCTAGCGGCGGAAGCGACGGCGCAGCAGCAGCCCGAGCAGGACCCACGGTTCGCCGAAAACGCGGTAGCCGACGCGGCGCGGGTGCAGAAGGAGCCGCCATGCCCATTCCAGGCCCAGCCGCCCGATCCAGCGCGGCGCCAGTTTCTGGACTCCGGCGAGCTGATCAATCGCGCCGCCCACGGTGCAGTAGACCGCCGGGGGAAGTGCGGTAAGCCGGCGGAGCAGCACTTTTTCCTGCAGCGGCATCCCCAGACCCAGCAGCACCAGCTGGGGCCGCAGTCCTGCGAGCCAGGCCGCAGCCCGTTCTTCGACCTCGTGGTTCCAGTCGTCGCCGGGCATTCCGTGCACCTGCGCCCCGGGTACGATCTCCCGGAGCCGGGCGGCGGCTCCGGCGTTGGCGGCACTGCCCGCGCCGAGTACCGCGATGCGTTCCAGCCCCCGGACGTCGGCAAGTGCCGGGATCCAGTCGGTCGAACCCAGCCGGTAGTCCATGGCGGGTGCACGCCCGGTCGCCTTGTTCGGCGCCGTGGCCCAGAACCAGAGGACCGGCGCACCGTCGATCAGGACAACATCGCTTTGCTCGTAAAAGGACCGGAAGTCCGGATCCGAGTGCAGCAGGGTAACGCTGTGCAGGTTGTGCCCCACCACGGTCCTGGTGCCGCCCTCGGCAATGAAGCTGTTGAGGACATCGGTCAGTTCGGGAACCGTCAGGGGCGTCGCGTCGACATCGAGCACGGGGACGCGCTGGCGGGCCGGCATCATGCCGTGCCGGGTCCTGCGTGAATGTCCGGGCCGTCACCACCCGCGTTGTCAGCGCCGGCGTCGGCATCGCTTTCGATATCGAGGGCAGCGGCAGCACCCGTGCTGACGGCGTCGGCATCGCTGTCGACGTCAGCGCCGGCGTTGGCATCGCTTTCGATATCGGGGGCAGCGGCAGTACCCGTGCCGACGGCGTCTGCGTCGGCGTCGGGACCGTTGCCGTCGACGTCAACCAGTCCCGGAACCACGGCACGCAGGCGCTCGAGGCTGATCGACCCCGGCCGGACCACGCGCAGCGGCACGGCGGTGGCATCGACGATGGTGGACGGCAGCGCTTCGGCGCCGTCGGCGGGCCGGAGTCCGGCCTCGAGGTAGACTTCCACGGATTCCGCCAACTGGCCTTCCGCCTCGGCGGCAGTCTGCGCGGCGGCCTGGCCCGTGCGGTTGGCTGAAGAAACCGCCAGCGGCCCGGTGAGCGTCAAAAGGTCCTGCGCGAGCTCGTCGGCGGGGATTCGCAGCGCGACGGTGCCTTTGGTGTCGCCGAGGTCCCAGTCCAGCGAGGGCTGGGAATGCAGGATGAGGGTCAGGCCGCCCGGCCAAAAGGCCTCGGCCAGCAGCCGTGCGTCCGCCGGAACATCGGTGGCCAGGCCGTCAAGGGCGTTGAGCCGCGGAATCAGCACCGGCGGCGGCATCTTCCGGCCACGGCCTTTGGCTGCCAGCAGCAAGGTCACGGCGAGGGGCGAAAACGCGTCGGCTCCGATCCCGTACACCGTGTCCGTGGGAAGCACCACGCACTTGTTCTCCCGGATGGCCCGCTGGGCATGTTCAAGTCCTGCGGCCCGCTGATCTGCGGCCGAGCAATCGTAGCTAGTCGTCACGTGACTATTCTTTCATCACTTCGTGAGGTGCACCGACGCTTGTGACGTGCGGGCCGGTCAGGGCGCCGGCGCAGCGAGCACCGCGCTCGTGGCGCGGTCCTTGCAGTTGAGGTCCCGGTGCGTCGTCACGTCGGTCCAGTGCCCCGTGCGTTTCAGCATCGTGGCAATCCAGCCGGCCTGCACCTCGGCGTGTTCCATCACGAAGAAGCCGCCGGGGACCAGCAGCCGGGCCGCGGTGGCGGCGGCCGCCGTCGGAAGTTCCATGCCGTCCGCTCCCCCACCGTACAGAGCCTCCGGCGGATCATGCAGCGCTACTTCGGGTTCGTTCGGAATGGCTTCCGCCGGGATGTACGGCGGATTGGAAACCACAACGTCAAAGCTGCCATTGTGGTCCGGCAACGCATCGCGGAGGTCGCCGCGGACCAGTGCGACGCCGAGCGGCAGCAGGTTCTTTGCCGCCCAGGCGTGGGCAAACTCGCTGAACTCAACGGCATGGACCTCTGCGCCTGGCACCTCGTGCGCGATCGAGCCGGCGATCGCTCCGGATCCGGTGCCCAGATCCACCACCTTGGGATGCGCCATGCCCTGCAGCCGGTCGATCACCAGCTGCACCACGGACTCGGTTTCGGGCCGGGGAATGAAGACGCCGGGGCCCACGGCGAGTTCCAGATAACGGAAATGCGCGACGCCGGTAATGTGCTGCAGCGGGATCCGCCGCGCCCGTTCGGCGACGAGCTCCGCGTAGCCTTCCGGCACGGGGGCATCGCCGAGCATCAGGGCACGGAGCCGCCCGAGACCAACGCCGAGCAGGTGCTCGGCCAGAAGCTCGGCGTCAACCCGCGGGCTCGGCACACCGGCGGCCGCAAGGAGCGCCGCCGCGTCCCGGACCGCCTCGGCGAGACCTGCTGCCGGCACCGTCATGATTGCACTGTCATAAAACGCAGGAACCCGCGGCTAGTCGCCGATGGCGTCCAGGCGGGCCTGTTCGTCCATCTCGATCGCGGACTGGATCACCGGCTCCAGGTCACCGTTCATGACCTGGTCCAGGTTGTAGGCCTTATAACCGGTGCGGTGGTCCGCGATCCGGTTTTCCGGGTAGTTGTACGTGCGGATGCGCTCGGAACGGTCCATGGTGCGGATCTGCGACTTGCGCTGGGCGGAGTTTTCGGCGTCGATAATCTGCTGCTGGTGCGCCAGGATGCGGGCGCGGAGCACGCGCATTCCGGCTTCGCGGTTCTGCAGCTGCGATTTCTCGTTCTGCATCGCCACCACGATCCCGGTGGGAAGGTGGGTGATGCGGACTGCGGAGTCCGTGGTGTTGACGGACTGCCCGCCGGGGCCCGAGGAGCGGTAGACGTCGATCTTGAGGTCGTTCTGGTTGATGTCCAGCTCTTCGGGCTCGTCCACTTCGGGCAGCACCAGCACGCCGGCGGCCGACGTGTGGATACGGCCCTGCGACTCGGTCACGGGCACGCGCTGCACGCGGTGCACGCCGCCTTCGAACTTGAGCCGGGCGTAAACGCCCTCGGCCGGGTCGTTGGAGCTGCCCTTGACCGCCATTTGTACGTCCTTGTAGCCGCCCAGGTCCGATTCGGTGGCGGAAATCAGTTCGGTCTTCCAGCCGCGGGATTCAGCATAGCGGCTGTACATCCGCAGCAGGTCGCCGGCGAACAGGGCCGCTTCGTCGCCGCCTTCGCCGCCCTTGACCTCAAGGATCACATTGCGCGCATCGTCGGGGTCGCGGGGAATGAGCAACCGGCGCAGCCGCGCCGCCGTGGTCTCGAGGGCCGCCTCAAGCTCGGGCACTTCGGCGGCGAACTCCGGGTCCTCTGCCGCCATTTCCCTGGCCGCTGAGAGGTCGTCCTGGATGGCATGCCACTTGTGGTACGCCTCGACGATGCCGTTCAGTTCAGCTGAACGGCGCCCCAGTTTCCGGGCCAGCCGCTGGTCGGCGTAAACAGCAGGATCCCCAAGCTGGGCCTGGATCGCGTTGTGCTCATCCAGCAGGCCCTGTACGGACTCAAACATTTCAAACCTCTTTCGACTTTTACAAGTCTAGTTACGGCGGCACGTTCGATTAAACCAACAACCGCTCGAAAAATTGGCGGCCTGGGAGTGGCTTCGGGCCTGCCGAAGCCGGGTGGCTGACGATCGCAGATCGTCTGCCACCCGGCGTAGGGGCGGGGCCGCCAATTTTCGAGCGGTTACGCGACGCTATTTGTCGTTATCGGACTTCGCACCCAGCGTCGTCTTCTGCACCTGCATCAGGAACTCGACGTTGCTCTGGGTCTCCCGGATCTTGTTTGTCAGCAGTTCAAGGCTCTGCTGCGTTTCGAGTCCGGACAGGACGCGGCGCAGCTTCCACATGATCTTGACTTCCTCGGGCGACAGCAGGTTTTCCTCACGGCGGGTACCGGACGCGTTGACGTCCACAGCCGGGAAGATGCGCTTGTCCGCGAGCTGGCGTGACAGGCGCAGTTCCATGTTGCCGGTGCCCTTGAACTCTTCGAAAATGACCTCGTCCATCTTGGAGCCGGTCTCGACAAGAGCCGTCGCCAGAATGGTCAGCGAGCCGCCGTTTTCGATGTTGCGGGCAGCACCGAAGAACCGCTTCGGCGGGTACAGGGCCGCGGAGTCGACGCCACCGGAGAGGATACGGCCCGAAGCGGGTGCGGCCAGGTTGTACGCGCGTCCCAGACGGGTCATGGAGTCCAGGAGCACCACAACGTCCATACCCATTTCCACGAGACGCTTGGCGCGCTCGATGGACAGTTCGGCCACCGTGGTGTGGTCGTCGGCGGGACGGTCGAAGGTTGAGGCAATGACCTCGCCCTTGACGGTGCGCTGCATGTCCGTGACTTCTTCGGGACGTTCGTCAACGAGCACCATCATGAGGTGAACCTCAGGGTTGTTGGTGGTGATGGCGTTCGCGATGGACTGCAGGATGAGCGTCTTGCCGGCCTTGGGCGGCGAAACGATCAGGCCGCGCTGGCCCTTGCCGATCGGGGCAACCAGGTCGATGACGCGGGGGCCGATCTTCTTGGGGTCCGTCTCGAGGCGCAGGCGCTCGGAGGGGTACAGCGGAACGAGTTTCGCGAATTCGACCCGGTCCTTGAGCTCCTCAGGGGTTTTGCCGTTGACCGAGGTGACACGGACCAGTGCGTTGAACTTCTGGCGTGCGGTCTGCTGCTGATTCCCCTGCTGGGCCTCGCCTTCGCGTGGTGCGCGGATGGCACCGACGACGGCGTCGCCCTTGCGCAGGTTGTATTTCTTGACCTGGGCGAGGGAGACATAAACGTCATTCGGGCCCGGCAAGTAGCCGGAGGTGCGGATGAACGCGTAGTTTTCCAGCACGTCCAGGATGCCGGCGACGGGCAGCAGCACGTCGTCATCGGTGACCTCGACGTCGTCGAAGTCCGGTCCCTGGACGCGTCCGCGACGGCGGTCGTTGCGGTCGCGGAAGCTGCTGTTGCGGTCACTGCGATCGTTACGGGCGTTGTCCCGGTTGTCCTGGCCGCCGGAGCGGTCGTTGCGGTCGCGGCGGTTCCGGCGGTTCCGGCGGCTGCCGCCGTCGTTGTCGTCATTGTCGCGGGAGTTATCGCGGGTGTCGGCGCTGTCGCGGCCACCGCGGGTCCGGGTGTTTTCGCGGCGCTGGCCGTCGTCGCTGCCCTGTTCGGACCGCTTTTCCTGCTGGCGCTGTTCGCCGCGCTGCTCGGTGGTCTGTTCAGTGCGCTGTTCAGTGCGCAGTTCAGTGCGCTGTTCGCCGCGCTGTTCAGTGCGCTGTTCGCCTGCGGGCTGTTCGGCCGGTGCTTCCGTGGTCTCGGAACCCTGGCCGGACTGGGTGGCAGCTTCGCCGCGCCGGCGGTTGCGGGTCCGCGGCTGGCGGCGTTCGCTGGTCTCTGCGGGTGCGGCCTCGGGGGCGGCTTCGACGGCAGGCGCTGACTCCTGGGCAGCGGCCGGCACTTCGGCGGCGGCTGCCGTAATGATGCCGTCGCTGCCGGCGCGGCGGCTGCGTCCGCGTGTCCGGGTGCGCGGGTTTTCCGTTACCGGGGCTTCAGCCTCGGCGGCGGCCGGCGCCGCAGCAGCCGGAGCGGCACCGTTCTCGGCCGTCTTCGCAGCGCTACGGGCCGGAGCCTTGCTGACCGGAGTGCCCGCGCGGTGGGCTGAAATGGCCGAAACCAGATCGCCCTTGCGCATGCGGGAACCGCCGGAAATACCCAGCTGGCTGGCAAGCGCCTGGAGCTGGGCGAGCTTGAGGCCGGCGAGGCCACTGCTCTTTACGGGTGCTTCCGTTGACGATCCGGCAGCAGAAGATGTGTCCACAGCTGAAGACAGCTCAGTGGTTTCGGTCACGAAGGATCCTTCCCCCTCGACGGCGTCCAGACTGGGAGCTGGACGCGATGATTTGATCTGCGCTGCAGTTCAGATCTGCAGACGCGATTGTCGGTCATGCCGGACGGATATTGGCCAGCAGGACCGGATATTGCGTCACCTTGCACGTTCCAAATCACGTGGAACGGCGGGCTGACATGGAGGGAGTGCAGAGCAGCTCTGCAAAGTCCTGCGTCAGACCGAAAGCAGGTGGCACCGGAAAATATTGCGCAGTGAAGACGAGACGCAGTGAAGACGAGACGCGTCAAAAGATGAGAAAGGCTACAGGGCCAACATCACGGTCTTATGAACAGTTGCGCTGATGAACAATTGCGAAGGTGAACAGTTGCGCGATTACCGCCGGTGCACTTCCACTTTAGCACCTTCGATGTCCACAGCCAGTTTCATCACCCGCCAGCCCACCTCCGGCGTGTTGCGTGCGGTGTGGGCTGCGATGAAGTCCAGTACCGCCTGGGCGTCCTGCTCGCCGTCGGCCAGCACCAGGACCGTGGGTCCCGCTCCGGAGACGACGGCGGCGTGCCCGGCCCGCCGCAGTGCGGCAATCAGGTCCGCGCTGGGCCGCATCGCCTGGGCCCGGTAGCTCTGGTGCAAGTAGTCCTCGGTGCCAGGCAGGAGGAACTCCGGGTCCCGGGTCAACGCATGGATCAGCAGCGCGGCCCGGCCGGAATTCATCGCCGCGGCGTGGTGACCCACCGAGGCCGGCAGCAGCGCCCGCGCGGCCTCGGTCGACAGTTCGTAATCGGGAACGGCCACGACCGGAATGACCGTCGGTGCGACCGTTGCGCAAGTGCTGCTGTACTGGTCACTGTTCTGCCACGACAGCGCCAGTCCACCGAAAATGGCCGGGGCAACGTTGTCCGGGTGGCCTTCCATTTCGCTCGTGAGCTGGAGAATCCAGTCCTTGCCGCGGCGTGCCGCTTCGGGCACGAGGGCGTTGGCTGCGGACACTGCCGCCACGACGGCCGACGCCGAGGAGCCGAGGCCGCGGCCGTGCGGGTTGACGTTGTCCGCCGTGATCCGCAGCCCTTCGTGCCGGTATCCGAGGCGGTGCAGGGCTTCTGTGATGGCTTTGGCGACCAGATGCGTGGCGTCGCGCGGCAGCGAATCCGCCCCTTCACCGCTGAGCTCGAACTCCAGTTCCCCGCTGGCCAGGGTTTCCACCGTGAGGGTGTCGTGAAGTGACAGGGCCAGCCCGAGGCTGTCGTAGCCCGGTCCCAGGTTGGCGCTCGTGGCGGGGACACGGACGGTGACCACCTGCGCGGCCGGCACCGCAGGATTGACGGCAGCCGGCTCGGCGGGGACGGTAAGGGTGGTTTCCAAGGCTATTTTGCTTCCAGTCCCAGTTCTGCGGCGACGGTAACGACGTCGTTGGAAACCTTGACCGGCTGCACGTCGCTGCCGTCTTCGGTCCGGAGGGCCCACTGCGGGTCCTTCAGTCCGTGACCGGTCACGGTGATCACGATGGTCTTCCCGGCGGGCACCTCCCCTGCGGCGTGCTTCTTGATCAGGCCTGCGACGCCGGCGGCGGAGCCGGGCTCCACAAAAACGCCTTCGCGGGCGGACAACCAGCGGTGCGCGGACAGGATCTCCTCATCCGTCACGGCTTCAATCACTCCGCCGGATTCGTCGCGGGCACCCACGGCGGTCTCCCAGGAGGCGGGGTTGCCGATCCGGATGGCCGTCGCGATGGTGTCAGGGTCGGTGATGGGATGCCCGGCAACGAACGGGGCCGCACCGGCGGCCTGGAAGCCCCACATGATCGGAGTTTTCGTGGCGACGGCGGGAAGTGTGCCGGCCGTGGCGGATTCAAACGGTGCCGCGTACTCCTTGTAGCCCTTCCAGTACGCGCTGATGTTGCCCGCGTTGCCGACCGGAAGCACATGGTAGTCCGGCGCGTCGCCGAGGGAATCGACGATTTCGAAAGCACCGGTCTTCTGGCCCTCGATCCGGGCCGGGTTGACGGAGTTGACCAGGAATACCGGGTAGGACTCGCCGAGCTTGCGGGCGATGTCCAGGCAGTCGTCGAAGTTGCCGTCGACCTGCAGCAGCGTGGCGCCGTGGGCGATCGCCTGGGACAGTTTGCCCATGGAGATCTTCCCCTCGGGGACGAGGACTGCGCACTGCAGCCCGGCCGCCGTCGCGTAGGCCGCGGCCGACGCGGAGGTGTTGCCGGTGGAGGCACAGACAACAGCCTTGGCGCCGGCGGCGACCGCCGCCGTCATGGCCATGGTCATCCCGCGGTCCTTAAAGGAACCGGTCGGGTTCATGCCCTCGACCTTGAGGTACACCGACGAACCCGTCAGCTCGGAGAGCTTCTGCGCGTGGACCAGCGGCGTGCCGCCCTCGCCGAGGGTGATGACCTTCGTAGCCTCGGTGACCGGCAGACGTTCAGCATATTCGCGGATGACTCCGCGCCATTGGTGAGCCACTTAGACCCCTTCTACCCGCAGTACGGATGTGACGGTATTGATGACGTCCAGGCGCTTGACGGCCTCGACGGTTGCTGCCAGGGCAGCCTCGGTTGCACGGTGCGTCACAATCCGCAGCTCCGCGGACTCCACAGAGGAGTCCTCGGCCCGGTGGATGGTCTGCCGCATGATCTCGATGGAAACGCCGTGCTCTGCAAAGAGTTGGGCAATGCGGGCCAGGACGCCGGGCTGGTCCGCGACGTCGAGTCCGATGTAGTAGCTCGTGACAGCAGCGTCGATGGGCAGCGCGGCGACGTGGCCGGTGGTGGTTTCCGTACCGGCCGGGCCACCCAGGACAATCCGGCGGGCGGCGGACACGAGGTCGCCCAGCACGGCCGAGGCTGTCGGGGTCCCGCCGGCACCCTGGCCGTAGAACATCAGTTCGCCGGCGTTCTCGGCTTCGATGAAGACCGCATTAAACGCACCACGGACAGCTGCCAGCGGGTGGTCCCGCGGGAGCAGCGTCGGGTGGACCCGGACGGAGACGCCCGTGGCGCCCTGCTCGTCGGTGAGTTTCTCGGCAATGGCGAGCAGCTTGATGACGAACCCGGCGTCTTTCGCTGCGGCGATGTCGGCAGCGCTGACCGAACTGATGCCCTCGCAATAGACATCATCCAGGGCGAACCGGGTGTGGAAGGAAAGAGCGGCAAGGATGGCGGCCTTGGAGGCGGCATCATGGCCTTCGACGTCGGCGGTGGGGTCGGCTTCGGCGTAACCCAGGCGCTGTGCTTCGGCCAGTGCGTCGGCGAACTGCGCTCCCGTGGAGTCCATCTGGTCCAGGATGAAGTTCGTGGTGCCGTTGACGATCCCGAGCACGCGCGTGATCCGGTCGCCGGAGAGGCTGTCCCGGATAGGCCGCAGGATGGGGATGGCCCCGGCAACGGCTGCCTCGTAGGAGAGCTGCACGCCGGCGCGGTCCGCTTCCTCGTGCAGTGTCGCGCCGTCCTGCGCAATCAGCGCCTTATTGCCGGTGACGACGCAAGCACCGCTCCGCAGGGCGCTGAGGATCAGGCTGCGGGCCGGTTCGATCCCGCCCATCAGCTCCACCACGAGGTCGGCATCCTTGACCAGCGATTCGGCGTCGGTGGTGAACAGCTCCTGCGGCAGTTCGACGTCGCGCTTGGTGTCGAGGTTCCGGACGGCAATGCCGGTCAGCTCCAGACGTGCCCCCGTCCGGGAGGCCAACGCCTCGGCGTCTTCGAGGAGAATTCGTGCAACCTGGGCCCCGACGTTGCCGCAGCCGAGCAGGGCTACTTTCAGGGTTCGCAATTCAGTCATTCAGACTCCCATGTCGCGGTTGAGCAGATCTTCTTCGGTTTCCCCGCGGACAATGAGCCGGGCAGATCCGTCGCGCACAGCGACAACGCCCGGCCGGGCCAGATAGTTGTAGTTGCTTGACAGGGCCCAGCAGTAGGCGCCGGTCCCCGGTACAGCGAGCAGATCACCGGCTGCCACGTCCTCGGGCAGATATACATCTCTAACAACTATGTCGCCGCTCTCGCAATGTTTGCCCACCACGCGGGACAGCTGCGGAGCCGCGTCCGAAGTCCGTGATGCCAGAATCGCCGAATAATCCGCGTCGTACAGCACCGGCCGGGGGTTGTCGCTCATCCCGCCGTCCACCGACACATACCGGCGGGGGTGCGTAACGTTCTTCCCGGCCGCGGCGCCGCGTGCGGTGCTGACGGCGCCTGCGGTGCCGTCTTCAGCACCCTCTTTGGCGCTGTCTGCAGCGTCGACTGCAGCGTCGTCTGCGACGGGGGCATCAACGCGGATGGTCTTAAGCGTGCCGACTTCATAGAGCGTAAACGTGCTGCTGCCGACGATGGCGCGGCCCGGTTCGATTGAAATCCGGGGCGGGACAATGTCCAGCTCCGCGCACTTGGACCGGACGACGGCGGCCATCGCCTGCGCGATGTCCGCTGCGGGCCGCGGCGTGTCCACCGGCGTGTAGGCAATCCCGTAGCCGCCTCCGAGGTCCAGCTCCGGCAGCACAATTGAGTACTTGGTCTGCATGGCGGCCAGGAACTCCAGCAGCTTCACGGCGGCGAGGGCGAATCCGTCGGGTTCGAATATCTGGGAGCCGATATGGCAGTGCAGGCCCAGCAGTTCGATGCTGCCGTAGCCGGCGGCTGCGGCCACGGCTTCCTCGGCCGCGGACAACCCGGCCTTCTCGGTGGAGTCGCCGGCCATTGAGAGACCAAACTTTTGGTCCTCGTGCGCGGTGGCGATGAACTCGTGGGTGTGGGCGTGGACCCCGGGGGTCAGCCGGAGCATCACTTTGGCGGTGTCACCCCGGTGGGCGGCGATCGCGGCAACCCGGTCCAGCTCGGCCAGGCTGTCCACCACGATCCGGCCCAGTCCCATGTCCAGGGCCCGGTTGATCTCGGCGTCGGATTTGTTGTTGCCGTGCAGCGCGACGTCGGCGCCGGGAATACCCGCGCGGGCCGCGACGGCGAGTTCCCCGCCGGAGGCGGTGTCGAGCCGGAGCCCTTCTTCCTCCACCCACCGGACAACGGAGGTGCACAGGAACGATTTACCGGCGTAGTAGACGTCCACGCCGCCGCAGATGTCCGCGAAGGCCTCGTTGAAGGCGTCGCTGAACGCCCGGGCCCTGGCCCGGAAGTCCGTCTCGCTCATCACGAATAACGGTGTGCCGAACTGGCGCTGGAGCTCGCTGACGGAGAGCCCGTCGATGCTGAGTTCGCCGTCGTTGTTCCGGGCGACACCGGCTGCCCACAGCGGTTCCTGGAGGGCATTCAGGTCCGCGGGAACCTGCAGCCACTCCGGTGCCAGCGGCGAACCCGGCCCGGCCCGGTGCCCGGGGGTTGCGTTCATGGGGGTTGCGTTCATGGGGGTTGCGTTCATGGCGGTCACATCCGTTCCGGCGCCGAAACGCCCAGCAGTTCCAGTCCGTTGGCCAGCACCTGGCTGGTGGCGTCATTGAGCCACAGCCGCGTGCGGTGGAGATCAGTGATCACGTCCTCGCCCTGGGGCGCCACGCGGCAGGCGTCGTACCAGCGGTGGTAGGCGCCGGCAATAACTTCCAGGTGCCGGGCAACGCGGTGCGGTTCGCGCAGTTCCGCGGCCTTGGCCACGATCGAGGGGTAGCTGCCGAGATAGGACAGGAGTTCATTCTCCGTCGCGTGGTCCAGCAGCGCGGCCTCGAAGCGGTCTCTGCCGTCAACACGGCGCTCGACGCCTGCTGCCACGGCGTTACGGGCCGTTCCGCGCGATCGGGCATGCGCGTACTGGACATAGAAGACCGGGTTTTCGTTGCTGTGCTTCTTGAGCAGTTCCGGGTCCAGGGTCAGCGGCGAATCGGCCGGAAAGCGGGCCAGCGAGTAACGAACTGCGTCCTTGCCCAGCCAGGAGATGAGGTCCTTGAGCTCGATGATGTTGCCCGCGCGCTTGGACAGTTTGGCGCCGTTGACGGAGACCAGCTGCCCGATCAGGACCTCGATGTTGACGTCGGGATCATCGCCCGCGGCGGCAGCGATCGCCTTGAGCCGGTGGATGTAGCCGTGGTGATCGGCGCCGAGGAGGTAGATCTTTTCCGTGTAGCCACGGTCTTTCTTGGAGAGGTAGTACGCGGCATCGGCGGCGAAGTAGGTGGGCTCGCCGTTGGCGCGGATCATCACGCGGTCTTTGTCGTCACCGAAGTCCGTGGTGCGCAGCCAGACCGCACCGCCGTCGTCGTAGACATGTCCCTGCTCGCGCAGCCGTGCGACGGCGTCAGCAATCGCACCGGCGTCGTGGAGCTCCTGTTCGGAGAAGAACACGTCGAAGGCGACGCCGAACTCCGCCAGCGTCTGCTTGATGTCCTGCAGTTGCGCCTTGTAGGCCGCACCGCGGATCACCGGGAGCGCCGCGACGTCGGTGAGTTCACGGATGTCCGGGTGGCGGGTCAGGACCTCGTGGCCGAGGTCTGCGATGTATCCGCCGGGGTAGCCGCCCTCCGGCACATCCCGGCCGTGCAGCCTGGCGAGGACAGAATGCGCGAAGACATTCATCTGCGATCCGGCGTCGTTGATGTAGTACTCCGCGGTGACGTCCGCCCCGGACGCCCGCAGGACCCGGGCAACCGAGTCGCCCAGCGCCGCCCAGCGGGTGTGGCCGATGTGCAGCGGCCCGGTGGGGTTGGCTGAGACAAATTCCATGTTGACCACGTGTCCGGCGAGCGCCGAGTTGGTGCCGTAGGCCGGGCCCGCGTCCACGATCGCCCGGGCCAGCGCGCCCGCGGCGGCCGCATCCACGGTGATGTTGAGGAACCCGGGGCCGGCGATGTCAACGGCGGAGACGCCGTCGATGGACTTCAGCCGGGCGCTGAGCACGGAGGCCAATTCCCGCGGGTTGGTGCCCGCTGCCTTGGCCAGCTGCAGGGCGATGTTGGTGGCCCAATCGCCGTGATCCCTGTTCTTCGGGCGTTCGACGCGCACCTCGTCCGGAATGTCCGAGGCTGACAGCGCGATGTCGCCGCCGGCGACGGCGTCTTTCAGGCAGGCGGATATGGCGAGGGAGAGTTCTTCTGGGGTCACAGTTCCAGCCTACCGGTGGGCCGGAGTGTGGCGGAATTCGGCAACATTCGGTTGTGGGCGTAACAGCCGCGTGCGGTGTCCGGTCCCAGCCCGCCCGGGTTCCCCCGCCGAACAGAGTGAACCGATACGCTGGTGTCGACGTTGTTAGTGGTGTCGCTGTCCGCAGCCCCCGCCTGTCCGGTCGTCGCAACGAATGGAGTCACACTATGAATTCCGTAATCCGCAAGAGTGTCCTCGCCGGCCTCGCCGGCTTGTCCCTGGCAGGCAGCGCCGCCGGTTGCGCCCCGGCAGAAACCCCCGCAGCTGAGGCCGCTCCCGCAGCTTCAGCGACCGGGGTTCCCGGTTCCGCCGCAGCCGGCGGAGGCTCCACCGCGTATAAGGACGGCACTTACAGCGCTGATGGCAACTATGTCTCCCCGAACGGCACGGAGACTGTGGGCGTTGAACTGACCTTGGCCGGCGGCACGGTGTCCGGTGTCCAGATCACGCCGCACCCGTCCAACCCCAATACCAAGAAATTCCAGGGCGAGTTCGCCGGCGGGATCCAGGACCAGATCGTGGGGAAGAAACTGGACGCGATCAGTGTCTCGAAGGTGGCCGGGTCCTCGCTGACCAGCGGCGGCTTCAACGAGGCCGTGGCCAAGATCAAGACCCAGGCCTCGTAGCCGGACCGGGACAGGCGGCGAGGCAGAGGAGCAGGCGTGCCGCATCCAGGCTGGGTGTCGTTCACGTTCGATGGAATCGGAACCGGCTGGGAAATCTCGACGCCGTCCACGCTGTCCGCCGACATTAGGCAACGCCTGCTTGACGTCGTGACCGGCTATGACGCCGCCTGGTCCCGGTTCCGGATCGACTCGCTCGTAGCCACCATCGCGCGCTGCCCGGGGCGTTATGAACTCCCCGCCGGGGCGACGGACCTGGGCCGGCTCTATGGCACCCTCTACCGGCTCACCGGCGGCGCCATGACACCGCTGGTCGGCGGAAGCCTGGCGCAGCTTGGCTACGATGCGCGGTACTCGCTGCGCGCGGCCGGTCCGCCGCTGCCCGCGCCGCGGTGGGAGGACGTCCTGCACTGGCAGGGGTCCGTCGTGACCACCGCCGCCCCCGTCACCATCGACGTCGGCGCTGCCGGCAAGGGTCAACTGGCTGATTTGCTGTCCGCCGAGCTGAACGCCTGCGGCCACGGCGAGCATTTCATCGACGCCAGCGGGGACCTGCTGAACCGGGGACCGGACCCCGTGCGGATCGCCCTGGAGCATCCCGCCGACCACGGCCAGGGAATTGGCACCGTGATGCTCGGCCCGGGAGCCTTGTGCGCCTCGGCCGCCAACCGTCGGGTCTGGGGCGAAGGCCTCCATCATGTCCTCGACGGCACCACCGGATCACCTGTCCGGTCCGTCGTCGCCAGCTGGGCGATGGCCGGGACGGCGATGGTCGCCGATGCGCTCGCAACCGCGCTCTTTTTCGTCGAAGGTGCCAGGCTGCAGCGCGAGTTCGATTTTGCCTGGCTCACCGTGTATTCGGACGGACACGCCGAATTCTCCGCCGATTTCGAGGGGACACTTTTCTCATGACAACACGTTCAGCAGCTCCGGCTGCCGCCCGGCTGGACACGGCCCTGGGCCGGTTCACCATGTACCGGCTGGTTCTTCTGGTTCTCGCGGTCCTTGCCGTTTACAGCCTGCTGCTCGACCTTCTCGGCTGGCTGACGTTCGGGCTGCCGGAGATGCTCGCCCACCTGGTTCTCTGTCTCGGCCTGACCTATGCCTCCAACCGGGCACTGGCTGCGGTCTTCCATGTTCGCCCGCACGCGGAATCCTCGCTCATCACGGGCCTGCTGCTGTATTTCCTCTTCTGGCCCACACAGCTCACCGACGGCGTGCGGCTGCCGGACCTCGCGGGTGTGGCCCTGGCCTGCGTGCTGGCGTCAGCCTCGAAGTACGCCTTGGCCTGGCGCGGCCGGCACATCTTCAACCCTGCTGCTGCCGGCGCGTTCCTGACCGGCCTTACCGGCCTCAACATCGCAACCTGGTGGGCTGCGACCCCGGCCATGCTGTGGCTCGTCCTGCCAGGGGTGCTCCTGGTCCTCTACCGGGTCCGGAAACTGCAGATGGCCGCGGTATTCACGGTCCTCACCGTGGGCATCGTGACATTCGAACTGCTCCGTGCAGGTCTGGACACCGGTACGGCCCTGTGGCAGGCCGTCGCGCAACGTCCTGTCCTGTTCTTCGTCGGCTTTATGCTTACTGAGCCGCTCACCCTGCCGCCGCGGCGCTGGCAGCAGCTCGCGCTCGCCGGCGTCGTCGCGTTGCTCTTCGCCGTCCCATTCAATCTGGGGTTGGCGGCCAACTCCCCCGAGCTCGCGCTCCTGGTCGGGAACCTGCTGGCGTTTGCCGCCGGACAGCGTGGTGGCATCCGGCTCCGTTTCGAAGGCTCGCGCCCACTGACGCCGACGACGACGGAGTTCCGGTTCCGCCCGACCCGTCCCCTCCGGTATGCGGCCGGGCAGTACCTGGAACTGCATCTGCCCCACACCCGGGCCGATGGAAAGGGGCTGCGGCGGATTTTCAGCCTGACAAGTGCTCCTGGCTCTCCCGAGCTGAGGATCGGTGTGGGCATCGCCGCACCGCTGTCCTCCGCGAAGCGCTCGTTGCTGGCCCTGGAACCCGGCGAGGAACTGACCGGAACCGCCGTGGGCGGCGACTTTGTCCTGCCCCGGAACCGCCAGGCTCCGGTGCTGTTGATTGCCGCCGGCATCGGCATCACTCCTTACCTTGCCCAGCTGGGCACCAGCGCAGCCCGGGACCGTGACGTTGTCCTGCTGTATCTGGTCCGGAGCACCGACGAGCTGGCCTACGCGGACGAACTCGAACGCTCCGGAGCGCGCGTTATCGTCCGGCTCGCTGATGGGTCTGCCGCGCCCGGGTTCGCACAGGACGCCGGGGACGCCAGGCTCGATGCGGCCCGTCTCCGTGAGCTTGTGCCGGATATTTCCGCACGGGATGTCTTTGTGTCCGGTTCGCCCGCGAGTGTGCGGTCGCTGCGGTCCGCTGCCCGCGGTGCCGGCGCCCGCCGGATCCATGTCGATTCTTTCGCGGGCTACTGACCGGCCCGTCGCGACACCCCGCCCGCGTCGATTTTCCCTTGGGGGCCACCTTCCTGCTAAGCTCTAGGACGTCCCGCCGGTTTAGGCAGGATCCCTGACTGCCCTCGTAGCTCAGGGGATAGAGCGTCTGCCTCCGGAGCAGAAGGTCGTTGGTTCGATTCCAATCGAGGGCACAAAAGAAAACCCCGTCACTTCAACAAAGTGGCGGGGTTTTTGCTGCTCACTTTGGCAGACGTACGGTCCGGGCATCCCCTCCGGCTCTCCCCTGTCCGCACTGGGGGCGGCCAGGCACGACGTCGGTTGATTCGCGTATCCAAAACACGAAGCCGGCGTCCCCAGACCCCCGGACGATCTATATTTCTGTTTCCGGGATGGCTCTTGAGCACTACATTGCGGGCCCGATACTGGACGTATCGACGGAGCACGCACTGAGGCCATTGAGTAGCTCATGGCAGACCCACGTGTGGATATTGTGTTGCACCGAGGAAAAGGCCAGGGAGTACGCCGATAAGCACGGCATCCCACAGTCGTTTGGCTCTTATGAGGCGCTGCTCGCTTCCCCGGACATCGACGCTGTCTACATTGCGTTGCCGAACGCACTGCACCTCGAGTGGATTCTAAAATCCCTGGACGCAGGCAAGCACGTCCTCTGTGAAAAACCCTTGGCGATGAGCGCCGCCGAGTGCGAGGAGATTGCGCGCAGGGCCGACGAGACCGGGCTCAAAGTCCTGGAAGGCTTCATGTACCGTTTCCACCCGCGGTTCGAAAAGCTGCAAGAGCTGCTCGCGGCCCATGCAGTGGGCCAACTGACATTCGTCCACGTCGGTCACTCCTTCGACGCGGGCGGGGACGACAACATCCGCTGGTACACCGGGCTCGGCGGAGGCGCACTTTTCGATGCGGGGTCCTACTGCGTCAACGTCAGCCGGATGGTCACGGCGCAGGAGCCGGCTCACGTCGCCGCCTTTGGCAACTACCGCGACGCCAACGACGGAGGTCGAATCGACACCAGCATCGCGGGCATGCTGCGCTTTCCCGGCAGCGCCACGGCGCTTCTTGACACCGGAGTGAACCTCGAGCGACGCAACTTTCTGGAGCTCACCGGCACCGGTGGCCGGCTCTACCTCAACAATCCTTTTGGGCTCCTGGAGGAGGACTCGGTCCTGGAGGAGCACCACTTCGGGCAGGACACCATCTATCACGAGGTCAAGGGCGAAAACCACTTCGTACGGATGGGCGAACACTTCGCCGACAGCGTCCTGAACGGTACGCCGCTCCGCTACGACCTCACGGACGCGGCCAACAACGCGCGGGTGTTGGAAGCTCTCGACAAGGCAGCGCGGGAACACGATGGGGGCGTCTGAACCGACACCACATCCTGGCGCTGGCCCAGGCGTTAACTGAAGGTTTCGCCGCTCGACATCCCCAAGCAGTTGGGCCCTGGAGAACTTCCCCTTGAGGCGGAAAGCGTCAGCCGTGCAGGGGCAGTCCCAGTACTTTTCGGCGTCGACCCAGCTGAGAAGTCTTCCCAAACGCATGCACACGGCCGGGACCCCTGCAGGTGACGCCTGTTCGTGGTGGATACAGCGACGGGTTCGCGGCCGGCACGCGACACCAGCCCGTCACAGGCGGCGGCGGGTCAGCATCTCGCCAACCTCAACCATTTCAGGTGCGGAAGCTGGTGCCTCATTCAGGCGACGGGCGAGTCGTGACGTCCACGGGCTCGCCGTGATGCCGTGAGCAAACACACTCACCAGAATCGTCCACACCGCAACGGAAAACACTGCGTCGGCCACGGTCCCGCTCAACTGCTCGAAGACCAGGAGTGCGAACAGGATTGACGCCAACCCTCTCGGCCCGAACCACCCGATGAACAGGCGGGTCTCGAAGCGGGTGCGGGACCCGGCGAGCGCGACCAGCACCGGCAGCATCCGCACTACGGTCAATGAAAGCACAACGTACAGTGCGATCTGCCAGGTCAACGACCCGAGCACCGGGGCAGCCAACACCGCACCAAACACCAGAAACGTCATGGACCCCAGGAGTTCACCCTCGTCCTCTGTGAAGTCTTGAACGTTTTTGCATTGTTCGCGAGCGACATGACTGAACGCAAGCCCGGCAACGAAGGCAGCGATGAACCCGTTTCCCCCCACCACTCCTGCGCTCGTGAACGCAGCGACAGCAATCGCGATCGTCGCGAGCTGGCGGTAGATTCCGTCGACAAAGCCGGCCGAGGCGAAGCGGTGGAGCAGCCACCCGCCGAGCACCCCAGCCAGAGCCCCGGCGAGGATCCCGAATCCGACCTGCTGCGCAGCAAACAGGCCCCACTTGCCCGCAGTCGCACCCGTCTCCGTCGCTGCGATCGCAAGGAACACCGTCACTATCGGAACCATTATTCCGTCGTTGAGGCCGCTCTCCACATTCAGTCCCTGCCGGATGCGCACCGGCAGCCGTTTGTCGCTCACCACGGCCTGGCCAAGCGCGGCGTCGGTCGGCGCAAGGATGGCGGCGATGAGCGCCGCCTCGACGATCGTGAGCCGCCCGAACAGCGCGGCAGCAGCGAGGGTCCCAAGCACGATAGTGAGCGGCAGCCCGATACCCAACAGACGTGCGGGGAGCAGGATCTGGCGTCGCAGCATCCTCAGGTCGATGCGCACGGCATCCGTGAAAAGGACCAGCACGAGGGTGGCCTCCACCAGCAAGGAGACCGCCTCGCTCTCCAAATCAAGGTGAAACCACGGCCCGCCGACCGCACCGAGCAGAACTCCGACCGCGGTAAATACCATCGGTGCCGTGACCGGCGACAGGGACAGCCGCCCAGACACCATGGCAAAGCCGAAAACAACAACCGAAATGATCAGGAGCTCTGACATGGCTTCCTCCGTTGGTTCTCAAACAATCCCGGTCGAACTGCGCACTTTCATGCAGGGTTCGGGCAGTCCAGCAGTCCAAGGCCCAACACCCGGTCGCCGAATCCGGCCGCGGGACACGGGACAATCATTCCACCGAATGAATCGCCAGGCACCGCTAACCGCGAGGTGGCAGGCAAACGCATCCCTCTAAAAGACTCGCCGCGGGAAATTGCTGCTGCGACGCTTGCACACTTGGCGCCCCGTGGCGACGCTCAATCTTGCCGTCTCAGGAAGTAGGCGCCCAGGGTCCCGGCCAGGGTTGCGAAGACGGCCACCGAGTAGATGGCCAGAAGGACCTGGATGATGCGGGAGAAGATGCTGTCGCCGGTGATTCCGCTGCCCGTGATGGCGGCCATGGCTGACTCGTAGAGGGATTCGGCGTACGAGTCGTGCTCGCCAGTCGCGTAGAGGAGTTGGCTTGATGCCAGGATCACGACCGCTGTTACGGCGGTGAGCCATCCGATCCTGCTGGTCAAAAGCCTTCCGGCCGAGCGGGAGCCCCGGACTCCTGCCGAGAGGATTGAGCCATAGCGGGCCAGCCTGGCGATGCGGACGAGTCTGAAGGCCTGCAGGGCACGGAAGAACCTAAGGAAAGGTACGAGGAGGAAAATAACCTGCCACCAGCTCTTCTTCCAGAAGTCCTTGCTGGAGCCGGCAATGTACGCGCGCAGCAGGAATTCAGCAACAAACACGGCCCAGAACGCCCAGCCCATGACGGCGAGAACACCCACCATGACGGGCTCTGTCGCTATCAGCTGGCCGAGCACCACAAAAAGGAAAATGACACCCAAAATTCCCATGGGCTTATCCAGGCGGCCGGCCACTTCTTCCGCTGTACGAAGCCGGTCGCTTCCCGGGGAGCTGCCGCCGGGAGGGGGGCTTTGTCCGGAGTCCGTCATGGGCACTCTGCCCCGGACGAGTCCCGGATTCCTTCCATCAACGCGAATTGCGTGCCCGGCGGGTCGACAGCGTCCCGGAGTTGCTGACGGAGAGCCGGGACGCCATCTCCATCGTTTCCTACGGCCGACATGGATTCCCTTCTTGCTTGCTTTGGCAGGACCACCCGATCACGGCCAGATAGGTGTGACTCTAGCTGGAAGAACGCCGGGGTTTTGTTGAGGCGTGGCAGGATCGGCCTACGGGCGGTCGCCCGGTCGTCAGTGGTGCCCGCACGATGCTGACCTTGACGCGATGGTTACCTTGACGCGTCAACATGATGCACGCCTTTGACACTGGAACCCGCCCATCGGTGCCTGACCGGCGGGACCGCCACACGTGGCGGAACGGGCACGTATCCTTCCCGCCCGGGAGCCTTCACGGCCTCGGATCGGAACTTCACCCCGCCGGGACCGGGTCACGCAAATTGTCGGTGCCCGGACGTAGGCTGTTCGCATCGGCAGCGGGATCCGGCCGCCGTCCGCAGGGCTGCCCGGCTTCCCGGAACCCGCAGAAGCGAAAAGAGGTCTCGCATGTTCTGTTCCATCGTTCCTCCGTACCTGCTCCGCCGCGTGGCGTCCCTGCGCGAACCTCAGCTCACCGGGGCCGCCGAGGCTGCCCGGAAAGCCCTCCGGCACGCCCACACTTTCCAGGAAACCCGTGAGCAGCTGGCTCCCGCCACTCCCCCGGCACCCCCGGGCCTGCACGGGGCCAAGCCCGGTCCGCCGGAGCGAACCATCTACAACGCCGGTTCCATCGAGGAACTCCCCGGCACCATTGTCCGAAAAGAGGGGGCGCCGCCGACCGGCGACCCTGCGGCAGACGAAGCCTACGAGGGGTTGGGGCACACCCACCGGCTTTACACGGATGCCTTCGGCCGCGACTCCATCGACGGCCGCGGGCTGCCGCTCATCGCCACCGTGCACTACGGCGAGCGCTATGACAACGCCTTCTGGGACGGCCGGCAAATGGTCTTCGGGGACGGGGACGGGCAGATCTTCGACCGCTTCACGAAGTCACTGAGCGTGATCGGCCACGAGCTGGCGCACGGGGTGACGCAGTATTCGGCCGGACTCGTCTACCGGTACCAGGCCGGCGCCCTGAACGAATCGATGTCCGACGTTTTCGGCGCCCTGGTGGAGCAGTACGCGAAACAGCAGTCCAGCGCCGAGGCGAGCTGGCTGATCGGGGAAGGCCTCTTCACGGATCAGGTCCAAGGTTCTGCCCTGCGCTCCATGAAGGCGCCCGGAACCGCCTACGACGACGATATTCTCGGCAAGGACCCGCAGCCCGACTCGATGGATTCATACATCCGGACCAGCGCAGACAACGGCGGGGTGCACCTGAACTCAGGCATTCCGAACCGGGCGTTCTGTCTCGTTGCCATTGCGTTGGGCGGCAATGCCTGGGACGCGCCCGCGCAGATCTGGTACGAAACCCTGACCGGCGGATCTCTCTCGCCCAAGGCCACCTTCAGGACTTTCGCCCGGGCGACGGCCGGTACAGCCAAGGAGCGCTACGGAACGGGCTCGAAAGAGCATGACGCGGTGCGGTCTGCATGGGAAACTGTGAAGGTAAAGCTCTAACTTTCCCCTGGGCCGCGGCCCTTCAGTGCCACAGCCTGATCAGGACCGCAGTCCCATGACGATCGCAGTCTGATGAAATTTCTGCCTAATGAGAATCCCAGCCGGCTGAAAATCACCGTCGAGCGCAGCGGCGGCTTTGCCGGCATCAAGCGGGTCTGGACCGCCGAGGCGGCGTCTGCCGACGAAGAGCAGCGCTGGCAGCCGGTCGTCGAGGCGTGCCCGTGGGACACCGTTCCCCGGCCGGACCGGGGCTTCCCGGGCGGCGGAGGGCCGGACCGTTTCACCTACAACATCCGGGCCGGGCGCCACCGGGCAACGGTGCCGGAGCACTCCCTGACCGGGCCGTGGCGGACCCTCGTGGAGCTCGCCCGGGAAGCCGCAGAAGCGGCAGCGCCCCGGAAAGGCCGGCAGACACCGTCCGGCTAGACTGTGGCCAGCTGTCCCCGGAAGGCGCGGCGGTAGCCCTGCGGGCTGGTGTCGAGCGCTTTGATGAAATGGTGCCGCAGCAAGACCGAGTGGCCGAAGCCCGCCGCCCGGGCCACCTCGTCAATACTGAAATCCGTGGTCTCCAGGAGTTCCTGCGCCCGCAGGACCCGTTGCGAGTTGAGCCATGCCGCGGGCGTGGCCCCCGTTTCGGCCCGGAACCGTCGGGCAAAGGTGCGCGGGGACATATGGACCCGGGCGGCAAGCTCGTTGACGGAATGTTCCTCCTGCAGGTGGCGGACCATCCATTCCAGCAGCCGCTCCATCGGCTCGGACCCGCACGCCGGGATCGGCCGGTCGATGTATTGGGCCTGGCCGCCGTCGCGGTGTGGCGGAACCACCATGTCGCGGGCGATCGCGGCAGCAACTTTGGCGCCGAACTCGACCCGGACCAGATGCAGGCAGGCATCGATCCCTGCAGCCGTTCCAGCGCTCGTAATGACCCGGCCGTCCTGGACGTACAGCACGTTCTCGTCCACGAGCGCCTGCGGATACTGTTCTGCCAGCAGCCCGGAGAAATGCCAGTGCGTCGTGCAGCGCCGGCCATCGAGCAGTCCTGCCCGGGCCAGCGCGAAAGCTCCGGAACAGATCGACATCACCCAGGCGCCCCGGGCGTGGGCCGCCCGCAGTGCGTCCAGCACCGGTTCCGGGATGACTTGTCCGTCGTTGTCCCCGAAGGGAGCCATGATGACCAGGTCTGCGTCGGCGGTTGCTTCAAGGCCCCGGTCCACCAGCAGGGACACGCCACCCTTGAGGGTGACCGGGCCTGGAACCACCGTGCACACGCGGAAATCGAAGCGCGGCAGACCGGGTTCCCGGGCCGAGCGGTCGATGCCGAACACCTCGGCGGCTACGCCAAATTCGAACGCCGCAAGAGGCGGTAAAACGATGACGGCCACGGAACTAAGCATGAATCAATTATGGCAGAAATTCGTTCATTTTGGTCGTTACTGCCACTGTTATTGTGGTCCCCGTCGGAGAACCATGGAGGTATGGAACTCCTCGGGACAGCCCTCATCATCCTTATCCTCAGCACCGTTGCCGCCACCATCAAGAGCCTTCGCGACGACGGGCGCGGCCATACTCCCGCCGTCCGCTCCGACGACGATTGGACGGCGCTGGATCTGCCCAGCGTCACCTACCTTCGCCGGATCCTCTAAGCCCGGCGCCAGACCGGACACCACCCGGACACCCCCAGCACCCCGTACCCGCTACCCGCCTCAACCGCCCACACCCTCCGCACCGGATGGACGCCGTCCGCCACGGGGAGCCCCCGGCAACCCCCGGCCGCTTCCCCCAGTAGACTGTCTCCAGCCATGACACTGCATATTTCCTACCCTGCCGAGCTGCCGGTCTCCGAGCGCCGCGACGATCTGATGGCAGCCATCGCCGCCAACCAGGTCACCATCATTGCCGGCGAAACCGGCTCTGGAAAGACCACCCAGATTCCCAAGATGTGCCTCGAACTGGGCCTGGGCGAAAACGGCCTGATCGGCCACACCCAGCCCCGCCGGCTCGCCGCGCGGACGGTTGCCGAGCGCATTGCGGAGGAGCTCGGGGTTGAGATCGGCCAGGAGGTCGGCTTCCAGGTCCGCTTCACCGGCGAGGTCAGCCGCTCCACCAAGGTCAAGCTCATGACTGACGGCATCCTGCTGGCGGAAATTCAGCGGGACAAGCTCCTGCGCAAGTACAACGCCATCATCATTGACGAGGCGCACGAGCGCAGCCTCAACATCGACTTCATCCTCGGCTACCTCAAGCGGATCCTGCCGCAGCGCCCGGACCTGAAGATCATCATTACCTCGGCCACCATCGATCCGCAGCGCTTCGCGAAGCACTTCGGCTCCGAAGACGAGCCCTCGCCCATCATCGAGGTCTCCGGGCGCACCTACCCGGTCGAGATCCGGTACCGCCCGCTCTCCCAGCCCGCCGGCGGTGCCGCCGGCGACGATCCTGTTGCAGCCTCGGACGATGAGCTTGAGGAGGACCGGGACCCGCTCGATGCCGTCTGCGACGCCGTCGACGAACTGGCGCTGGAGGCTCCCGGGGACATCCTGATCTTCTTCTCGGGCGAACGCGAGATCCGCGACGCTGCCGAGGCCCTGAACGCACGGATCCAGTCCAACCGCCGGCTCAGCGGCACCGAAGTACTGCCGCTCTTTGCCCGGCTCAGCCTGCAGGAACAGCACAAGGTCTTCCACCCCGGCAATAAACGCCGGATCATCCTGGCCACCAACGTCGCCGAGACCTCCCTGACCGTGCCCGGCATCAAGTACGTCATTGACACCGGCACCGCGCGTATCTCCCGCTACTCGCACCGCACCAAGGTCCAGCGCCTCCCGATCGAACGCGTCTCGCAGGCGTCCGCCAACCAACGGTCCGGCCGCTGCGGCCGTGTCTCCGACGGCATCGCGATCCGGCTCTACTCCGAAGAGGACTTCGAGTCCCGCCCGCTGTTTACCGACCCGGAAATCCTGCGCACCAACCTCGCTGCCGTGATCCTGCAGATGACCGCCATGGGGGTGGCCCGCGGGCCCAAGGACGTGGAGAACTTCCCGTTTGTGGAGCCGCCGGATTCCCGCGCCATCAACGACGGCGTGAGCCTCCTGCGCGAGCTCGGGGCCCTCAGGCCGCCGGCATCCGGCGGCCTGACCGCCGTCGGGCAGCAACTCGCCCAGCTGCCGGTCGACCCCCGGCTGGGCCGGATGATCGTCGAGTCCGGCCGGCGCGGCTGCGTCCGGGAGGTCATGATCCTCGCGGCGGCGTTGACGATCCAGGACCCCAGGGAACGCCCGACAGACAAGCAGCAGCTTGCCGCCGAGAAGCACGCGCGGTTCCGGGATGAGAACTCGGACTTCACCGGTTTCCTCAACCTCTGGAACTACGTGCAGGAGAAGCAGCAGGAGCTCTCTTCCTCCGCGTTCCGCCGGCTTTGCCGCGCCGAGTTCATCAATTACCTGCGCGTCCGGGAATGGCAGGACCTCTTCGCCCAGCTCCGCCAGCTCGCCCGGCCGCTGGGCATCAGCCTGGACAATGGCCGGCTTGCGGACCCGGTGGGCCTCCACGAGGGCATCCACATCAGCCTGCTCTCCGGATTGCTGAGCCACATCGGCATCCTGGACGAACGCAAGCGCGAGTACGCCGGTGCCCGCGGCAGCCGCTTCGCGATCTTCCCCGGTTCGGCGCTGTTCAGGAAGTCCCCCACCTTCGTAATGGCCGCAGAGCTCGTCGAGACCAGCCGGCTGTGGGCCCGCGTAGCCGCGAAGTTCGATCCATTCTGGGCCGAGCAGGTCGCTCCGGACCTGGTCAAGCACAGCTACAGCGAGCCGCACTGGTCCAAGAAGATGGGCTCGGTGATGGCGCATGAGAAGGTCACGCTCTACGGCGTGCCCATCATCCCCAGCCGCCGCATTAACTACGGCAAGGTCGAACCGGAGCTGTGCCGGGAGCTTTTCATCCGCCATGCCCTCGTGGAGGGCGACTGGCAGACGCACCACAAGTTCTTCCACCGCAATCGTGCCCTGCTCCACGAAGTCGAGGAGCTGGAGGCACGGATGCGCCGCCGCGATATCCTTGTCGACGACGAAACCCTCTTCGAGTTCTACGACGCCCGGATCGGCAAGGAGGTCGTCTCCGAACGGCACTTCGACAAGTGGTGGAAGGAAGCGCGGCAACAGGACCCGGCGCTGCTGGATTTCGACCAGGCCCTGCTGATCAGCGAGGACGCCGACGGGCTGGATGACGCGGCGTATCCGAAGACCCTGCTGCACAAGGGCTTCGAACTGCCGCTGAGCTACGAGTTCCATCCGGTCGCGCCCGGTTCGCCGCCCAACCCCTCCGACGGCGTCACCGCCGAGATCCCGGTACTGTTCCTGAACCAGCTCGAGGACGCAGCGTTCCGCTGGCTGATCCCGGGCCAACGCGTTGAACTCATCACTGCGCTGATCAAGTCCCTGCCAAAGCAGGTGCGTAAGAACTTCGTTCCCGCCCCGGACGTCGCCCGTCAGGCCGTGGCAGCCCTCGACGCAGGCTTCGATCCCGCCGCCGACGAGCTCGAGCCCTCACTGGAGCTTGTCCTGCGCCGGATCCGCGGGCAGGTCATTCCGCCGGGTTCATGGAACTGGGACGCGGTGCCGGCGCACCTGCGGGTCAGCTTCCGCGTTGTGGACTCCCTGGGCAAGGTGATCGATGAGGGCAAAGACCTTGGGGGGCTGCAGGAACGGCTGGCCCCTGCCACCCGCCGGGCCATCGCGGAATCCCTCGGTGCCACCCCGTCAACGACGGCGCCGAAGTCCAAAACGTCCGGCAAGTCAGCGGCCCGCGGTGCAGACAGCCGCGACGCGGCCGGCTCCCTGGCCGGCGCCACCGCATCCCGCCCGGCGGCTGGACCCGGCGGTTTCGCTGAGCAGTCCGGCCTCACCGGCTGGTCCTTCGGGACTGTCCAGCGCCAGGTCCAGGGCATCGTCGCGGGACATACCGTCACCGGCTTCCCGGCGCTGGTAGACGAGGGCAGCTCCGTGGCCCTGCGCCTGTTCCAGACCGGCTCCGAGCAGGAACAGGCCATGCGCGCCGGTGTCATCCGGCTCCTTGCCCTGAAGGTTCCGCCGCCGGACCGCTACGTCCTTGAGCACCTGAACAACACGGAGAAACTGACGTTCAGCCAGAACCCCCACGGTTCCGTTTCGGCCCTGATCGCGGATTGTTCCCTCGCCGCCATTGACAAGCTCACGCCGGCTGCCCTGCCCTGGGACGAGGCTTCGTTCCAGGAGCTCTACGAGAATGTCCGGGCGGAACTGATCGACACGGTTTTCACCGTGACCGCCGTCGTCGAGCGGATCCTCGCCAGCACGCGCCGGATCGAGAAGCAGCTGAAGGGAACCACCAGCCTGGCCCTGATCAGCGCCCTGAACGATGTCCGCAGCCAGCTCGAACAACTGGTCTTCCCGGGCTTCGTGGCGCGCACGGGCTACGCCCAGCTCAGCCAGCTGCCCCGATACCTCGCCGCCATCGAAAAACGCCTCGAAAAGCTGCCCGGCAACGTCCAGCGCGACGCCCAGCACATGGCCGCGGTCCAGGCGATCGAGGACGATTACGACGATGCCGTCTCGGCGCTGCTGCCCGGCCGCCGGGCCGGGACCGAGTTAACCCGTGTCCGCTGGATGATCGAGGAACTGCGCGTGAGCCTGTTTGCCGTCGAGCTCGGCACCGCCTACTCGGTCTCCGAAAAGCGGATCCGGGCGGCGCTTAACAAAGTGCTGGCGCCGGCCTGAAGCCCCCGAAGGGGCAGGAGGCCGACGCCAGCGCCGTAGTACGTGCCGCGGATCAGGCCAGCGGGACCTGTTCCGTGTAGCCAGCCGACCGCAGCCCGTCGCGGAGTTTTTCCGCATTAGCATCGAGCCGTGCCGGGTCGGGATTCTGGTCCGCCGATCCGAAATCATAGTCGGCCATCGAATTGGAGGGCCACACGTGGACGTGCAGGTGGTTGACTTCGTAGCCGGCCACGATCAGACCCGCGCGGGCGGCGTCGAAGACGTCCACCTGGACGGCGCCGATCTTGCGTGCGACCTCCATGACCCGGGCCAGAAGCTCGGGCGGGGCGTCGGTCCAGCGGTCGACTTCCTCGGTGGGCACCACCAGGGTGTGGCCGTCGGCCAACGGACCCATTGTCAGGAATGCCACCACATCGTCCTCGCGCCACACGAACCGTCCGGGGATTTCACCGTTGATGATCCGGGTGAAGATGGTGCTCATGCGTCGGCGCTTCCCGACGGGGCGTGGAGAGTGCTCACGTCCAGGACGAACCGGTACTTGACGTCGCCGGCCACCATCCGGTCGTAGGCCTTGTTCAACTGGTCCGCGGACACCATTTCGATGTCGGAAACCACACCGTGCTCGGCGCAGAAGTCCAGCATTTCCTGGGTCTCGGCGATGCCGCCGATCAGCGAACCGGCGTACGCGATCCGGCGGCTGATGAGGGCACCGGGGTTGACCGGCGGCATTGCCTCGGACGGCAGTCCCAGCTGGAACAGCGCGCCGTCCTGGCGGAGCGTGCGGAAGTACGGGTTGAGGTCGTGCGGGGCTGCGACGGTGTCGATGATGACGTCGATGCTGCGGCCCGCTGCGGCCATCGCGGCCGGGTCCTTGGAGAGGATGACGTCGTCCGCACCGAGTTCACGGGCGGCGGCGAACTTCTTCTCCGAGGTGGTGAAGACCTTGACCTCGGCGCCCATGGCCTTGGCAATCTTCACGGCCATGTGGCCCAGGCCGCCGAGTCCAACGACACCGACGACGTCGCCCGCTTCCACCTCGAAGTGGTTCAGCGGCGAGTAGGTGGTCACACCGGCGCAGAGCAGCGGCGCCGCGGCGGCCGGGTCCAGACCTTCCGGGATGGTGAGAACGTAGTTGCGGTCCACCACGATGGAGGTGGAGTAGCCGCCCTGGGTGACGGCGTCGGCGTTGCGCGGATCATGAGCGCCGTAGGTGCCGATCATGCCCTTTTCGCAGTACTGCTCGAGGCCGTCGAGGCAGGCCTCACATTCGCGGCAGGAATCGACCATGCAGCCGACGCCGACGCGGTCACCGACCGCGAAGTCATCGACGTCGGAGCCGACGCGGCTGACGCGGCCGACGATTTCGTGGCCCGGAACGAGCGGGTACTTGTCGCCGCCCCATTCACCGCGGGTGGCGTGAACATCCGAGTGGCACAGGCCGACGAAGTCGATGGAAATCTCGACGTCGTCGGCCTTGGGTGCGCGGCGTGCAACGGTCAGCGGAACCAGGCCGCTGTCGGCGGACGTGGAGCCGTAGGCTGCAACGAGGGTGCTGCCGTCAGCCTGAACGTTGTCGATCAGCTGGGCGTCGCCCAGCTCGGGCAGGGCAGTGGCGAGGGGCGGGGGTACGGGGCGTCCTGGAGTCATATTCTGACGTTACGCCCGTTGCCGTTCCGTTATCTAATTCGTCCGCTCACAGCGATACCCGCCAGTAGGTTTCTCCGGAACCGGGTCCCGCCGGGCTGGCAGGGTCTCAGGCCGCCGTCAGCACAGGGGCAGTGAGTTTCCCGTCGCGCATAGTCGCCACGGCGTCGGTCAGCGGGACGAATTCGGTGTCGTGGGTGACCATCACGGTGGCGACCATAAAGTCGTCGGTGACGCGGCGCAGGAGCCGGACGATGGAGTCGCTGCGTTCGTGGTCCAGGGCCGCCGTGGGTTCGTCGACCAGCAGGATTCTGGGATCTCCCATCAATGCGCGGGCGATGTTGACCCGTTGGCGCTGGCCGCCGGAGAGCTGGTGCGGGCGTTTGTCCGCGCAGGACGAGAGTCCGACAATGTCGAGGAGTTCAGCTGCCCTGGCCCGGGCGGCTTTGACGGCCTTGCCGCGCAGGTGGTCGCCGATGATGAGTTGTTCGGCGGCGGTGAGCGACGCGAGCAGGTTGGGCTGCTGGAAGATGATGCCGATTTTCTCCCGCCGCAGCGCGGTGAGGTCCTTGTCGGCGAGGCCGGTCGCGTCGGTGCCGTCGATCATGACCAGTCCGTGGGTGGGCCGGATGAGGGTGGCGGCGGCCGCGAGGAGACTGGATTTTCCGGAGCCGGACGGTCCGACGAGCGAAATCATCTGGCCGGCCTGCACCGTGAGGTCCACGGCGTCCAATGCCTTGATGGTTCCCTCCCCGTCCGGGTACTCGAGGGTGACGTTGACGAGGTTCAGGGGCCCGCGGACGGCGGTGCTGGGGGTGAAAGACATGGGGGGTGTTTCCTTTCCGAAACTGCTGGGCTGGGGACTGTTGCGCGGACAGGGCCGGCGGGCGGCGAAGTGCCTCAGTTCCCGCCGAGCGCGATCAGGGCGTCGACCTTGGTGACGCGGCGGACCGCCAGTGCCGCACCGGCCAGGCCGAGGACAACGATCCCGAGGATAGGGAGGAGTGTTGTTGCAGGGTTGACCAAAAAGGGTGCTGCCTGGGCTGCGAAGAAGCCGCCGAGGATGCCGAGTGCACCGCCGATTCCGGCACCGGCGAGCAGGACGATCGCAGCCTGGGTGATGGCGTCGCGCAGGATATAGCTGCCGGCTGCCCCCATTGCCTTCAGCACCGCAATGTCGCGGGTCCGCTGGACGGTCCATACGGTCAGGAAGGCCACGATGACCAGGGCGGAGATGCCGTAGAGAAATGCCTGCATCAGGGCCAGAGAGCCGTTCTCGCTCTTGAAGGAGCCCAGCGCCTGAAAGGACCCGGTTCGCGAATCGCTCACGGTCCGGGCTGCGGCGTTGGCGGCAGCCTCGTCAACGGTGGCGCCATCGTTGTAGGTGATGGTGCCGACGGTTCCGAGCTGCTCCGGGTCGGTCAGGTGGGACAGCCTGGACCAGGTGGGAAGCGCGGTCCAGACGACACTGGTGTGGGAGTACCACTGGTCCTCGACCACGGCGCTGACGGTCAGTTCGGTTCCCCCGACGCTGGCCCGGTCCCCGGTGTTCAGGGACAGGGCCGCGGCGACGGTTTTGCCGATCACCACCGTGTCGGATGTGACCGGCGACGGTGCCAGCTGGCCGTCCTGTGAGACGCCGAAGACCGCGACGTTGGTGGTGCCTGCGGCCGCGCCGCTGCCGCCTGCGACGGACTGGAACCGGGTCTGGCTGATGCCCACTGCCTCGGCGTTGCCGACCCCGGGCTGGTTCTTCCAGCTCTCAATCTGCGCAGCGGTGACTTCACTTTCAGTGAAGGAAGCCTTGGGCTCACTGGTGCCGGGGGCGCCGAAGACGATGCGGTCCACCGGCCCGGAGGTGCCCGGGCCGGTGTTGCCGGCTCCGAGTTTGGCGATCGCCGACGTCGACTGGTCGGCCAGGCCGGCCGTCAAACCCGAGAGCATAACCAGCAGCAGGGTGATCAGGGCAACGACGCCGCCCATCAGGGCAAACCGGCCCTTGGCAAAGCGAATATCGCGGATAGCAAGAAACACGTTGGTTCTTCTTTCAGTGGGTGGCGCGGCAACCAAAAGGCTCTTACCTCCACTCTCCTGCGGGCCGGCCCCCGGCGCCATCGCGCAGCTGGTTGATACGCGGCGGACGAATGGCTGATCCCCGGCTCAACCATTTGGTTGATCCCGCCCTGACAGGACCGGCATAAGCTGATCCAATGCCTGTCACGGAATCACGCCACACCCCGGACGGGGCCGGTGTCCAGGGATCCATCGATCTGCTCAGCGGCCTGGATGCCGCTCCGTTAGCCGCGGTCCTGCGCGCGCTGAGAGTGACGCTGCACGTCGGCTTCGCCGCCCTGCTGGGCGTGGCCGTGCTGAGGCTGCTGATATCAGGCGGCGGGGACCCCCTGCACTATGCCCTGACCGGGACCGCGGCTGTTCTGGCCGGCGTCTACCTCTTCGGCACCATCATGGAAAAGCGCTTCGCCGCCGGCAGCACGGACTTCGATCCGCGCCGCTACGGGGTCCTGTGGCTGGGAATCATCACGGTGTTGTGGTTCGTTCTGCTGGCCGGAAGCGCCGATTTCGCCTGGCTGGCCTTCCCGCTCTTCTTCCTGCACGTGCACCTGTTGCCGCGACGGGTCGCCCTGCCGGCAATCGCGCTGATGACGGCTGCGGTGGTTGCGGCGCAGTGGGCGGCCAGCGGACTCCCGCTCCCCCATCTGGCCGTGGTGCTGGGCCCGCTGTTTGGCGCGGCTTTTTCCGTCGTTACGGGTCTGGCATACCGGGCCCTTTACCGCGAGGCCGAGAACCAGCGCCGTGCCGCCGATGTACTCCGCAGCACCCGGGCGGAACTGGCCGCAACCCAGCACGACGCGGGCGTGGTCGCCGAACGCGAGCGGCTCGCCCGGGAAATCCACGACACCCTCGCCCAGGGGCTCTCCAGCATTGTCCTGGTGGCCCGCGCGGCGGAAAAGTCAATCGCCGACGGCGACACCGCCACCGCCACCGCACGCTTGGCACTCGTGCAGCAGACCGCCTCGGAGAACCTGGCTGAGGCCCGGAATTTTGTCCGGGGCCTCTCCTCCCCGGAACTGCAGGAGTCCTCCCTCGTGGACAGCCTGCGCAGACTCTGCATCAACACGGAAACCAGTTCCGCGGCCCGGGGCGCCGGGCTGCGCTGCCGGTTCGAACTCGACGGCGACCCTACGGAGCTGCCGCAACAGTACCGGGTGACCCTGCTGCGCGCCGCCCAGGCGAGCCTCGCCAACGTCAGGGACCACGCCGCCGCCGGCAATGCCGTGGTGACCGTCGCCTTTCTGGGCAGTGAAGTCACCCTGGATATCTTTGATGACGGTATCGGCTTTAACCCCGCCGGATTGGCCGCCCGAATGCAGGCCCCAACGGACGGGAGTGGGTTCGGGCTGCGGTCACTGCAGGAACGGGTCACAGCCCTCCACGGCTCACTCGACATCGAATCCGCTCCCGGGGAAGGTACGGTGGTGGCCATACGCCTGCCATTGGGCGGCACGCCCGGAAGGCCAACACAATGAACGACATCCGTATTCTGCTCGTTGATGACCATCCCGTCGTCAGGGCAGGACTGCGGGCCATGCTCACCGGATTCGAGGGCATCGCCGTCGCAGCCGAAGCCGCCGACGGCGACGCCGCGCTCAGGGAACTGCACCGGCTGCAAACCCTGGACGACCCGGTCGATGTGGTGCTGATGGACCTGCAAATGGGCGCAGGCATGGACGGAGTCACCGCGACTTCACGGATCAGGCTGTTGGAGGCAGCCCCGCCGGTCCTGATCCTGACCACGTACGACTCGGATGCGGACATCCTGGCCGCCGTGGAGGCAGGGGCCAGCGGCTACATGCTCAAGGATGCGGCACCGGAAGAGATCCGGCAGGCCGTGCTGGCGGCCGCCGCCGGCCAGACTGCCCTGGCTCCAAAAATCGCGGCATTGCTGATGAACCGGATCAGCAATCCCGCCACCGCGCTCACCCCGAGGGAAGCCCAATTGCTCGAATTGCTCGCGACCGGGCTGTCCAACCGCGCCATCGCCAAACAGATCTTCATTTCCGAGGCAACCGTCAAGACCCATCTGGTGCACATCTACGGAAAACTCGGGGTGGAGAACCGCACCGCGGCCATCGCCGCTGCGACCCGGCGCCGGCTTATCCGGATCCCGGGGCAGCAGGGATAAGCTGCGGTGCCGGGGCCGGACCCGATCACGGCGCGGGTTCCGGACCGTGACTGGTCCGGCGCTGCGGCTACTGCCCCGGTCCGGTCACCACCGGGTTCGCCGGGTTGTTGGACCATTCGGAGAAGGAGCCCGGATATAGTGCAGCCGGAAAGCCTGCGATTTCCAGCGCCGCGATTTCGTGGGCCGCGGTGACACCGGAGCCGCAATAGACGGCGGCGGGGACATCATCGCTCATCCCCAGCGCGGCGAAACGCTGCCGCAGTTCCGCAGCGGGCAGAAAACGACCGTCGTTGCCGAGGTTCGCGGCGGTGGGGGCGCTGACGGCGCCCGGAATGTGGCCGGCCCGGGGATCGACCGGTTCGATTTCGCCGCGGTACCGCTCCACCGCGCGGGCGTCGAGCAGCAGTCCCGCCCCTGCCCAGGCCGCAGCCTGTCCGGCGTCGATGATCGGCATCGCGCCGTCGGAGAGCGTGACGTCGCCGCGAGCCGGCGATTCCGGCCCCGTGGCCAGTCCGTAGCCTGCCGCGCGCCAGGCGGCGAGGCCGCCGTCGAGCAGGTACACAGTCTGGAAACCGGCATGCCGCAGCATCCACCAGAGCCGTGCGGCGGCCGTATTGCCGCTGTCGTCGTAGACCACCACCACGTCGTTGTCGCGGACACCCCAGCGGCGCACCGATTCCTCGAACCGGTCACGCGGCGGAAGCGGGTGCCGGCCCCGCCGGGGATCCGCGGGGCCGGCGAGTTCGCCCGCGAGATCAACAAAGACCGCCCCGGGCAGGTGTCCGCCGAGGTAATGGTCGCGGCCATGCGGGTCTCCCAGCGCCCAGCGCACGTCCAGCAGGACGGTCCGCCGGCCGGAGTGCCGCCGGTCGTTGAGTTCGGCCACATCCATCAGGGTCTGCATCTGCCCACTATATCCACGCGGATCAGGGCCGCAGGTAGTCTGGTGCGGTGATTAGTATGCGTAACCAGGACCGTGCGTGGGCCGACGAGGCCATCCGCAGAATCAATGCAGAGAATAACCGGTCCGCCGACACTCATTTGTATTCGGTCCCGCTTCCGGAACAGTGGGGCGTCCGGCTGTACCTTAAGGACGAGTCCACCCACCGCACGGGCAGCCTCAAACACCGGCTGGCCCGTTCCCTTTTCCTCTTCGGCCTGGTCAACGGCTGGATCAGGGAAGGCACCACGATCGTGGAAGCCTCGAGCGGAAGCACCGCGGTCTCGGAAGCCTATTTCGCCCAATTGCTGGGCCTGCCGTTTATGGCCGTGATGGCCCGCACCACGAGCCGCGAGAAGATCGCCCTGATCGAGCAGTTCGGCGGGTCCTGTGTGCTGGTGGACCATGCCTCGGAAGTTTACGATGTCGCCGGTGAGCTGGCCCGCAGCACCAACGGCCACTATATGGACCAGTTCACCTACGCCGAGCGCGCCACCGACTGGCGGGGCAACAACAACATCGCGGAGTCGATCTTCGGCCAGCTGGCGCTGGAGGAACATCCCGTTCCGGACTGGATCGTTGTCGGCGCCGGGACCGGCGGCACCTCCGCCACGATCGGCCGCTACCTCCGCTACCAGAGCCACAACACGCAGTTGTGCGTCGTGGACCCGCAGAACTCCGCTTTTCGCCCAGGCTGGCTGGCAGCCCGCGGCGGTCATGGCGGCGCCTCTGCCACGCCGGGAACAGCACTGCCGTCCCGGATCGAGGGCATCGGCCGCCCCCGGCTCGAACCCAGCTTCGTCCCCGCGGTCATTGACCACATGATCGAGGTTCCCGATGCCGCGTCGGTGGCTGCGATGCGGCATTTGCAGGAGCACGCCGGGCTGCACGCAGGCCCCTCGACCGGGACCAATCTGTGGGGTGTGTGGCAGCTCATCGCCGGCATGATCGCCGACGGCCGCCGCGGCAGCATCGTCTCCCTCATGTGCGACGGCGGGGAACGGTACGCCGGGAACTACTACAACCAGGACTGGCTGCGCAGCCAGGACCTCGATCCGGAACCGTACGAGGCGGCCATCGCCCGTTTCTTCGCGACCGGGGCCTGGCCGTCCTAGGAACCGGCCGAATCCCGCCGGCAGGCTCCTGCCCCGGGTCCGTCCGGGATCGCTACAGCTCCACCGACTCGCCGCTGTCCAGGTGCCGGAAATCGGTCCCGTACTTGGCGCCGAACCGGGTGACATGCCCCTCGACGAGCCCCAGTCCGCTGGCGTTGAGCAGCGCGTCGTGGATCTGGAAGGCCCGCGGCGCGCGGATCCCGATCACGAAGTCCACAACGTCACCGACCTTGTTCCATGGCGCGTGGATCGGCACGAGCAGGGTCCGGACCTCGACGCCGTCGGGAATGATGAAGGAATCCCCGGGGTGGTACAGATTGGAATCCACGAGGTAGCCGATATTGGCCACCACCGGAATCTGCGGGTGGATCAGGGCGTGCTGGCCGCCGAAGCTCTTCACCGCGAATCCCGCCGCGTCGAAGTCCTCCCCCGGGGCCACGGTGTGGATCCGCTCCGCGGCACCGTCGGACTTTCCCCTCAGTTGGGCCGCGACCCCTTCCGGGGCGAAGAGCTGCAGGACGTTGCTCCCGAGCAGCGCCGACACCACGGCCTCGACGTCTATGTGGTCAGGATGCTCGTGGGTGATCAGCACGGCGTCAGCCCCGGCCAAGGCCTGGTCCGTTTCGGAAAAGGTCCCCGGATCCAGCACCAGGACCCGGCCGTCCTTTTCGAGGCGGACGCAGGCATGGGTGAATTTCGTGAGCTTCATCGGGCCAGCCTAGGCATCCCCCGTCGCAGTGTCCACGGACCCGACTGGTAATCTTGAACTTTTCCACCACCCGAAACACCAGCGTCAGCGAGGCGAGTTCCACCATGACCCAGGGCGCCAGCACCGGCCGGACATCCGCCGCGGCCCCGGCGGCCGGCAAGGAACAACGCGTCACCAAGCAGCGCCTCGCCGTCAGCGCCGCCCTGGATGATCTGGCGGACTTTGTCAGCACGCAGGAGTTGCACCGCATCCTCCAGGACCGGGACACCGCCGTGTCCCTGGCGACTACCTACCGGATCCTGCAGTCACTCGCCGACGACGGCCTCGTGGATGTGCTCCGGAACGCCGACGGCGAAGCCGTATACCGGCGCTGCGCCGTGACCGGACACCACCACCATCTCCTGTGCCGTACCTGCGGCAAGGCTGTCGAGGTGGAAGCCCCCGCGGTCGAAGCCTGGACCGCGCGGATCGCCACGGAACACGGCTTCACCCAGGTGGAACACACGGTGGAAATCTTCGGGCTGTGCCCGGCGTGCACCATCGCGTCCGGCAGCTAGAAAGGGTGGCGCCACCCGCCGGCTGCATCTCCCCGGCGTCGTTCAGGCGGCCGGAACCGGGGAAGTCCGCAGTACGCGTCCGTTGATGCCCTGTTTCATCCGGTAGTTCCCCACCAGCCGGCACACCACGTAGATCAGGAACGACAGCGTGGTCACGTAGGGGCTGATCGGGAGGCGCCCGCCAAGGGCCAGCATGATGCCGCCCACCGTCGCCGTCATGGCGAACACCACACTGAGCGTCACCACAAGCCGCGGCGAGGACGTCACCCGCAGTGCGGCAGCCGCCGGCGTGATCAGCAACGCCAGCACCAGCAGTGCGCCCACGATCTGGATGGACAGCGCCACGCTGATACCCAGCAGCACCATAAACCCGATACCGAGGGCGCGGACCGGCACGCCGCGGGCCGTCGCGACATCCGGGTCCACGCTGGCAAACGTCAGCGGCCGCCAGATGGCAACGAGCGCGAGCATCACCACAACGGCGGCACCGGCCAGCACCTGAAGCTGGACTGTGCCCACCGACACGATCTGGCCGGTGAGCAGGCCAAACTTATTGGCGGCGCGGCCCTCATAGAGGGACAGGAAGAGAATGCCCAGGCCCAGTCCGAACGGCATGATGACACCGATGATCGAGTTCTTGTCCCGAGCCCTGATGCCCATCACGCCGAGGACCAGCGCCGCGGTAACCGAGCCGGCCAGCGAGCCCAGGATGACGTCCGCCCCGATCAGCAGCGCCAGAGCAGCCCCGGCGAAGGAGAGTTCGGAGATCCCGTGGACAGCGAACGCGAGGTCCCGTTTCATCACGAACGTGCCCATCAGTCCGCCGAGGAGCCCAAGGACCGCTCCGGCCCACAGGGAATTCTGGACGAGGACCAGCAGTTCGCCATAGTTCTCGAAGTTGAAAACAGCGTTCAGCAAAGCATCCGGATCCACTCAGCCCACCTCCCCGGCTACGGCGTGGGAGTCTTCATGATGGTGGGTAGCCGCTTCCGGCAGCCCCACGACGATCAGCCGGCCGTTCGCCTGGATGACCTCCACATGGCTGCAGTACAGCTCGGAGAGGACCTCGGTGGTCATGACTTCGGCGGGGGTGCCCACGCGGAACCGGCCGTCGGCGAGGTACAGCACGCGGTCCACATAGTCCATGATCGGGTTGATCTCATGGGTCACGAAGACGACGGCGCTGTCCCGCTCGTGACACTGCCTGTTGATGAGCGCGCTGACGGCCTGCTGGTGCTGGAGGTCCAGGGACAGCAAAGGCTCATCGCAAAGCAGTACCGCCGGGTCGGCCGCCAGGGCCTGCGCCACGCGCAGCCGCTGCTGCTCGCCGCCGGAGAGCTGGCCGACCGGGACGTTCGCGTAGTCCGTGGCGCCGACGAACCCGAGGAGCTCATCGATCCGGCGGCTGGTTTTTGCGACGCCGGTGCGGATGCCCCAGCGGTGGCCGTCGACGCCGAGACCCACGAGATCCCGGGCGCGCAGCGGGGTGTCGGGGTCGAAGGACTTCTGCTGCGGGACATAGCCGATCCGGCGGCTGCCGCGTTCCACCGGCCGCCCGCCGAGTTCCGCCGTGCCTGCGCTCAGTTCCACCAGGCCGAGCAGGACTTTCAGGAACGTGGTCTTGCCGCTGCCGTTGGGACCCAGCACAGCGAAAAATTCGCCCGGGTTGATATCCAGGTCCAGGCCCTCCCACAGGGTCCGCTGCCCAAAGGAGAGGGTGGCACCCCGCAGGCTCACTACCGGTGTCAACTGAAATTTCCTCGATTTCCTGCGTCGTCAGATGCTTCCGCTTTTCCGATCATCTTAGGCTGGTCAGCCTCTAGCCGGGGCTCCGCGGCGGCCGCCGGCCGTTCAGCCCAGGGCTGCGCTGATGCTGTCCACGTTGGCGGTCATCCACTGCACGTAGGACTGCCCCTCCGGCAGGGTCTCGCGGAAGTCCAGCACCGTGACGCCCGCGTCCTCGGCCGCTTTTTTCACGGCCTGGGTCTGCGGGCCTTCCGTCTGCGTGTTGTACGCGAGCAGCCTGACGGCGCCGGATCCCATCAGGTCGACGGCGTCTTTGAGCACAACGGGCGGCACATCGGCGTCATCTTCGATGGCGGCCAGATACGCCATGGGCATTTTGTTTTCCAGTCCCGCATCCTCCAGCAGGTACAGCGGGACCGGCTCGGTCACTGCCATCGGGACCTGATCGGACGTCGATTTGAGGGCGGCGAGCCGGGCTTCAAGCTGGCCGAGCGACTCTTTGAAGGACACAGCGTTGATCCGGAAAGTCTCCGCGTTGGCAGGTTCCAGGTCCGCGAGTCTGGCGGCGACTGCGTCGGCAAGCCGGCCCATGGCCGGCAGGCTGTACCAGACGTGCTCGTTGAACGAACCGTAGCCGTGGCTGTGGCCGGCCCCATCCGGGGCAGCTGAGGACCCGGCATCAGCGGCCGCCGGGGCAAGCCCGGAAACATCCACGGCGCTGATGAGGCTGCCGTGGTCCAGGCCGGTGTCGTCGGCCAGTTTGTGGATGAAGTCGTCGTAGCCGCCACCGTTCTCCACGATCAGTTCCGCCTTCGAGACAGCCAGCTTGTCCTGGGTCGTGGCCTCATACGAGTGCGGATCCTGGCTGACCCGCGAGATAAGTGCGGTGACGCGGACCTTATCCCCGCCGATGATGCTGACAATGTCCCCGTAGACGCTGGTCGACGCGACCACATCGACGGTGCCGTCGCCGGTCTCTCCGCCGCCGCTGCCGGCGGGCGTTCCGCACGCGGTCAGCACGAGCGTGATACCGGCGACGGCGGTCATCAGGGCACGGGGAGCAGGACGACGCAAGGGAACCTCGGATCTGTTATTGAGAATCAGGAGCAATAGCACGAGTGTATCCCTAAATAGGAATCATTCCTATCTAGGGATACACGGCCGTGACTATTTGTCCTGGCCCAGCCGGCGGTAGCCGGTGGCCTGGGTAGCGTCCCTGATCTCACCGACAAGCTCTTCGATGACGTCTTCCAGGAAGAGCACGCCCCTCGTATTACCGTCCGGGCCGATCACCCGGGCCAGATGCGAACCGGTCCGCTGCATCACAGACATGGCCTTCTCTACCTCGTCGTCCATGGCCAGATTGGCGAGCGAACGGATCCGGCTGTCCGCGACCGGCTGGTGATAGGCGGACTCGGGGATGGACAGCACATCCTTGATGTGGAGGTATCCGTAGAGCATCCCGTCGTCGTCAAGCATCGGGAACCGCGAAAAGCCTGTCCGGCTGACCGCTTTTTCGAATTCCGCGGGCGTCGTCGCCGTTTTGAGCATGACCAGCTTGTCCAGCGGAACCATGACCCGGGCCGCGGTGTGCTCCGAGAATTCGAGCGCACCGGTGATCAGTCCGGCGTCGTCGTCCACCAGGCCGTGCCGGGTGGATTCCTGCACGATCGACTGGACCTCCTCGAGGGTGAACGAGGAGTTGACTTCGTCCTTGGGTTCGATCCGCATCAACCGGAGGATGTGGTTCGCGGACCAGTTCAGGGCGACGATGACAGGTCGGACCATCCGGGCAATGAACATCAGCGGCGGGGCCAGCAGCAGCGCCGCCTTATCCGCGACGGACACCGAAATGTTCTTGGGGACCATTTCGCCGAAGGTGACGTGCAGGAAGGTGACCGCCAGGAGGGCTATGGCGAAGGCCGCGACGTCCGCGATCTCCACCGGAACGCCGACGGCGTGCAACGGCACCGCCAGCAGGTGGTGGATCGCCGGTTCGGCAACCTGCAGGATCAGCAGCGAGCACACGGTAATGCCCAACTGTGCGCACGCGAGCATCAGCGAAACGTTTTCCATGGCGCGCAGGGTGGTCTGCGCGCGTTTGGAGCCGGCCTCGGCCAGCGGTTCGATCTGGCTGCGCCGGGCCGACATCACGGCGAACTCGGCGGCCACGAAGAAGGCGTTGCCGATCAGCAGGACGACAAGCCAAAGAATTCCGGCCCAGTCACTCATGCGGCACCTGCCTGGATGTCGGACTTTTCCCCGCCGGTATTCCTGACGGGGCGGAAGCAGATCCGGTCGATCCGCCGGCCATCCATCCGGGTCACGCTGAGGGTTCCGCCACCGACGTCGACGGTGTCCCCCTCGGCCGCAATCCTGCCAAGCTGGCTCATGACGTAGCCTCCCACCGTTTCATAGCTGGCCTCGTCAGGGACAGTCAGGCCGGGAACCTGCTCGGAGAGCTCATCGGGACGCAGCAGCCCGGGGAAGTACCAGTCGCCCGCGGCGCTCTGCAGCAGTCCGGGCCGGACCCTGTCGTGCTCGTCGGCGACTTCCCCAACGATTTCCTCAACGAGGTCCTCGAGTGTGGCGATTCCTGCGGTTCCGCCGTATTCGTCGAGGACCACGGCGAGCTGGAGATTGCCGGTACCCTCGCGCAATTCGGCGAGCAGCGCATCGAGGTGGATCGTTTCCGGCACGCGGAGCACATCGGTCATGATGGCGCCCGCCTCCAGGTTCGCGCGCCGGTCCGCAGGCACGGCAATGGCTTTTTTGATGTGGACCACGCCGCGGATGTCGTCGGAGGACTCCCCGATGACCGGGAACCGGGAGTAGCCGGTGCGTTTGGCCGCCTCCACGATGTCCGAGACCGGCTGGTCGGCGTCGATGGTCTCCACCCGGATCCGGGGCGTCATAACGTCCGCAGCGGTCCGGCCGGAGAACTTCAGCGTCCGCGAGATGAAGTTTGCCGTGCCGGCGTCCAGGGTGCCCATCGCGGCGGACCGGCGCACGAGCGAAGCCAGCTCGGCCGGGGTGCGGGCTCCCGAGATCTCTTCCTTGGCCTCAAGCCCAAAGACGTTCAGGACCTTGTTGGAGAAGCCGTTCAGGACCACTATGGCGGGCTTGAAGACGGCGGTGAAGACCAGTTGCGGGCGGGCCAGGGCCCTACCGACCGGAAACGACAGCGCAATGGCCATATTCTTCGGCACCAGTTCGCCGATCAGCATGGAAAGCAGCGTCGCCAGCGTCATGGCAAGGACCAGTGACACCGAGCCGGCGGCTGCGGACGGGACCCCGACCGCGGCCAGAGGCCCCTCGAGCAACTTGCCGACGGAGGGCTCCATGACGTAGCCGGTCAGCAGGGTGGTCATGGTGATGCCCAACTGACAGCTCGACAGCTGCGTGGACAGGGATTTGAGGCACTTCAGCAGTGGCTCGGCGGCCGTATCGCCGTTGTCCACGGCACGCTGCACCGTGGACTGGTCAAGGGCCACCAAAGAGAATTCCACGGCAACGAAGAAACCGGTGCCGAGGATGAGCAGCAGGCCGGCCGCGAGGAGTAGCCATTCCATCTAGCGGCCTGCTTCCGGCGGGCCTGCAGGCCCGTGGTGCCGCGGTCCGGACGGGAGGCCGCGCGCGGGCAAGCTGCCCGGCGGAGGATGGTCAGCGGAGGCTGACGCTGTTTCCTGGAAGGCTCCGGGGTGATGTGCCGCCGGAGAATGATGGGCGCGTGAACGGGGTTTGCCGGCTCTGCGGGTGGACTGCGCGGGAACGGTTTCCGTTACCCGCTGACAGCCCCCAGGCCGGCACCTAGATTTACTGTCCATAAGAGTTCCAGTCTACAGGGAGCGGCCGCCTCCCCGTCGCGCTCGAGCCGTGCGCCGTGCACGGTACGGACGACGTCGGCGGGCGTCCGGCCGCCGGGTCACCAGCTCTGCGCCAGTGGCCGGCCCTCTTCGTAGCCTGCCGCGGACTGGATTCCGGCGACGGCGCGTTCGCGGAATTCGGCCAGGTCTGCGGCGCCGGCGTAGCTCATCGAGCTCCGCACGCCCGCGGTGATCATGTCCAGTAGGTCCTCGACGCCGGGCCTCGCCGCATCCACGTACATCCGCGACGTGGAGATGCCCTCCTCGAACAGCGCCTTCCGGTCCTTCTCGAAGGCCCCCTCCCGCTGGTTGCGGTGCTGCACCGCGCGGGCCGAGGCCATCCCGAAGCTTTCCTTGTACTGGCGTCCACCGGCATCAGTCTGGAGGTCGCCAGGACTTTCGTGTGTGCCGGCGAACCAGGAACCAATCATGACCTGGCTGGCTCCGGCGGCCAGGGCCAGGGCCACATCGCGCGGATACCGGACCCCGCCGTCAGCCCAGACCCGGCCTCCGGCGGCGCGCGCCGCGGCGGAGCATTCGAGGACGGCCGAGAACTGCGGACGGCCAACCGCCGTCATCATCCGGGTGGTACACATCGCGCCGGGGCCGACGCCGACCTTCACGATGTCCGCACCGGCGCTGATCAGCTCGCGGGTGGCTTCCGCCGTGACCACGTTGCCGGCGACGACCGGCACACCGGGGCTGAGACGTTTGACGGCGGCCAGCGCATCGAACATCTTCTGCTGATGGCCGTGCGCCGTATCAAGGACCAGCACATTGACGCCGGCGGCCAGCAGCTCGGCCGCCCGGCCGGCAACGTCGCCGTTGATCCCTACCGCGGCAGCCACCTTGAGGTTCCCGTCGGTGTCCAGGGAGGGTCGGTACAGGGTGGAGCGCAGGGCCCCCTTCCGGGTGAGGACACCAATCAGGGCGCCGTCGTGCTGGACCGGGGCGTAATCGGTCCCGGCTGCGTCCATCGCGGCGAACGCGTTCTGGAGCGCTTGTCCCGATCCGCCATCGAGCGTCCCGGCGGCCAGAACGAGGGGCTGGTGCCGGATCACGGAAGCCAGCGAGGCGAAGCGGTCCTGCCCTTCGCAGTCGGCGGCGCGGATCACGCCGGTCACCGTTCCGGCGTCGTCCGCCACCACAACGGCACCGTGCGGCCGTTTGCCCATCAGGTGCAGGGCATCGATGACGGTATCGGAGGGCGCCAGCCGGACGGGAGTTTCCAGCACCGGATGCCGGGTCTTGAGCCACCCCGTGACGTCCCGGATGACCCCTATCGGCACGTCCTGGGGCAGGACTGCCAGGCCGCCGCGGCGGGCCATGGTTTCGGCCATCCGCTTGCCCGTCACTGCCGTCATGTTGGACGCCACCAGCGGAATCGTCGAGCCCGTACCGTCGTCCGCGGCCAGGTCCACGTCCAGCCGCGAGATGACGTCCGAACGGGACGGGACCAGGAAGACATCGGAATAGGTGAGGTCGGTGCTGGGCTCATTCAGGAAACGCACGGTGGCTCCTTTGTCGGCGGGCTGGCTTTTACCGGACATCCCCGGTGTCGCATCGGCGCGGCTCCTGCGATTCTAGGCGAGGGGCGGGTCAGCGGCACGGCTTCTGCCCACGCGATCCGGAGCCCTCCGGCAGCCGGTTCCGGGCGACATCATGAATTGCGTCACCCTTATTGGCGGTTTCGCGAGGATCGTCATTAGACTGGCATGGGTCTGGGTCCACTGGACGTACAAACTGGTTCATCCGTCGTGCCGACGCGCCGTGGAATCAGCGGGAATCAAACTCATGGAAGAGGCGTATTTCAAGTGCCAGAGCAGCCTAGCCACCGTCTACCCGAGGAATTTGGCGGAAACGAGTGGCTCGTTGACGAACTGTACGAGCGTTACCAGCAGGACAAGAACACGGTTGACGCCAAGTGGTGGCCCTTGTTCGAGTCCTACGACGCCGGCGACGGTTCCTCGACCAATGGAACGACAGGCACGGCAGGAAACGCCGCGCGCCCCGAAACCCGTGAACTGCCCGCCGTAACCCGTCCTGCGGCAGCGACGGCCCCTGCAGCACCGACTCAGGCTCCCACCCAGCCCGCAACGGCTCCGGCAACGGCTGCACCCGCCGCGGCCGCACCCATTACAGCAGCACCCAAGGCCCCTGCCACCGTCGCCCGCGACGGCTCCAAGAACACCGAACCGGGCACGGCCACCACGCCGATTCCGGCCCAGCTGCCCAAGAACATCAAGGCGCCCACGGCTCCCGAAGAAGACGTCGTTTCGATCCTGCGCGGCCCGGCCAAGGCCATCGCCACCAACATGGTGTCCAGCCTTGAGGTCCCGACGGCCACCAGCGTCCGGGCGATCCCGGCCAAGCTGCTGATCGACAACCGCGTGGTCATCAACTCCAACCTGGCCCGCGCCCGCGGCGGCAAGGTCTCCTTTACGCACTTCATCGGCTACGCCGTCATCCGCGCCCTCTCCCAGTTCCCGTCCATGAACGTCTACTACGACGAAATCGACGGCAAGCCCGTCGCCGTCCAGCCGGCGCACGTGAACTTCGGCATCGCCATCGACATGCCCAAGCCGGACGGCACCCGCCTGCTGATGGTGCCGAACATCAAGAAGGCCGAGACACTCAACTTCTCCGAGTTCTGGCACACGTACGAGGACCTGATCAAACGGGGCCCGCAGCGGCAAGCTGACCGCCGATGACCACTCCGGCACCACCGTGTCGCTGACCAACCCCGGCGGCATCGGCACCGTGCACTCTGTGCCACGCCTGTCCAAGGGCCAGGCCGCCATTATCGGCGTCGGCGCCCTCGACTACCCCGCGGAGTTCCAGGGCGCGAGCGAGAAGATCCTCGCGCAGAACGCCATCAGCAAGGTCCTCACGTTGACTTCCACCTACGACCACCGGGTCATCCAGGGTGCCGGCAGCGGCGAGTTCCTGAAACTGGTCCACCAGCTCCTCCTGGGTGGCCAGAATTTCTACGATGAGATCTTCGAATCGCTGCGCATCCCCTACGAGCCTGTCCGCTGGAGCCCGGACCTGCAGGTGGACCCGGCCGACCAGATCAATAAAGTCGCCCGGATCCAGCAACTGATCCACTCCTACCGCGTCCGTGGCCACCTCATGGCGGACACCGACCCGCTGGAATACGTCCAGCGCAAACACCCTGACCTCGATGTCCTCACCTATGGCCTGACGCTCTGGGACCTGGACCGCGAATGGCCCACCGGCGGCTTCGGCGGCAAACCGATGCTGAAGTTCCGGAGCATCCTCGGGGTCCTCCGCGACGCCTACTGCCGCACGACCGGCATCGAGTACATGCACATCCAGGACCCGGACGAGCGCAAGTGGTTTCAGGACCAGCTGGAGCACCCGTACTCCAAGCCGAGCCGCGAGGAGCAGCTGCGGATTGTCTCCAAGCTCAACTCCGCCGAGGCCTTCGAGACCTTCCTGCAGACCAAGTTCGTCGGCCAGAAACGGTTCTCCCTGGAAGGCGGCGAGTCGCTGATCCCGCTGCTGGACGCCATCATTTCGGACGCAGCCGACGACCAGCTCGACGAGGTGGCGATCGGCATGGCCCACCGCGGCCGGCTTAACGTCCTCACGAACATCGCCGGCAAGACCTACGCCCAGGTCTTCCGCGAATTCGAAGGCACCCAGGACCCGCGTTCAGTGCAGGGTTCCGGCGACGTGAAGTACCACCTCGGCACCGAGGGCACGTTCACCTCCGACAACGGTAACGAGACCAAGGTCTACCTCGCCGCCAACCCCTCTCATCTGGAAGCCGTGGACTCCGTCCTGGAGGGCATCGTCCGCGCCAAGCAGGACCGCCTCGACCAGGGCGAGAACTTCCCCGTGCTGCCGATCATGGTTCACGGCGACGCGGCCCTTCGCCGGCCAGGGTGTGGTGGCGGAGACGCTTAACCTCTCCCAGCTGCGCGGCTACCGTACCGGCGGCACCATCCACATCGTGGTCAACAACCAGGTCGGCTTCACCACCGCCCCGTCGTCGTCGCGTTCCTCCACGTACTCCACGGACGTCGCCAAGATGATCCAGGCACCGGTGTTCCACGTGAATGGCGATGACCCGGAAGCCGTGGTCCGGATCGGCCAGCTCGCCTACGAGTTCCGCCAGCGGTTCCACAAGGACGTTGTTATCGACATGGTCTGCTACCGCCGCCGCGGCCACAACGAGGGCGACGACCCCTCGATGACGCAGCCGCTGATGTACAACCTGATCGAAGCCAAGCGTTCGGTCCGCAAGCTGTACACGGAATCCCTGATCGGCCGAGGTGACATCACCGAGGAAGAGGCCGAGCAGCTCCTGCGCGACTACCAGGAACGGCTGGAACGTGTTTTTGCGGAGACCCACGCGGCCCAGACGTCCCCGATTCCGATCGTGACGGCCGACTCCGCCGCGGTGTCGGACATCGAACGCCCAATCGCCCAGCAGTCCGATTTCGGCATCAATGCCCCTGCCTCGACGGCGATTTCCGCCGACACATTGGCCCGCATCGGTAAAGCCCACCTCGAAATCCCGGAGGGCTTCACCGTCCACGCCAAACTCAAGCAATTGCTGGAGAAGCGTGAAGTGATGTCCCGTGAGGGCGGCATCGACTGGGGCTTCGGCGAGCTCGCCGCCTTCGGCTCGCTCATCATGGAAGGCGTACCGGTCCGGCTGGCAGGCCAGGACTCCCGCCGCGGCACCTTCGTCCAGCGCCACGCCGTCTTCCACGACCGCGCCAACGGCGACGAGTGGCTCCCGCTCGCGAACCTCTCCGATGACCAGGCCAAACTGTGGATCTATGACTCGCTGCTCTCTGAATTCGCCGCGATGGGCTTCGAATACGGCTACTCCGTCGAGCGCCCCGACGCGCTCGTTTTGTGGGAGGCGCAGTTCGGTGACTTCGTCAACGGCGCCCAGACCATCATTGACGAGTTCATCTCCTCGGCTGAGCAGAAGTGGGGCCAGCGGTCCTCGCTCGTGCTGATGCTGCCGCACGGCTACGAAGGCCAGGGCCCGGACCACTCCTCGGCCCGGATCGAGCGCTTCCTGCAGATGTGCGCGGAAGACAACATGATCGTGGCCAACCCGACCACGGCGGCGTCGCACTTCCACCTGCTGCGCCGCCAGGCGTACAGCCGGCCGCGCAAGCCGCTGATCATCTTCACCCCGAAGCAGCTGCTGCGCCTCAAGGCCGCTGCGTCCTCTGTCGAGGACTTCACCACGGGCGCCTTCCGTCCGGTCATCCCGGACCACGAGCACCTGCAGGCGGACGCCGTCGAACGCGTCCTCCTGGTCTCCGGCCGGCTGTACTACGATCTGCTGTCCACCCGGCAGAAGACCGAGGACAAGACGACGGCGATCGTCCGGGTTGAGCAGCTCTACCCGCTGCCCGCGGAGGACATCGCGGCCGAGTTGGCCAAGTACCCGAACGCCGAGGTGTGCTGGGTCCAGGACGAACCCGCCAACCAGGGTCCGTGGCCGTTTATCGGCCTCAACCTGCCGGAGGAGCTCGACCGGCCGGTGCGGCGCATCTCCCGCCCCGCCTCGGCGGCCACCGCCGCCGGGTCGATGAAGCGCCACGCAGCCGAGCAGGACGCGCTGCTGAAGCAGGCATTTGCGCGGAAGTAGTGTCACAGCTGCCCGGCCGGAAACCCACACGTGCGACTCCGGCCGGGCAGTTCTGTTTAATGAACAGAACTGCGTGAACAGAATTTTTGAAGGACAGCGTGTGATGATCCGGTCAATGTGACAGGGTCACGGGGCAACGTGGAGTGAAGAGGTAGTCGTGGAAGATCGGAAGCTGCGGATCGCAGCCGTTGGGGACGAGCTGTTGGCCGGGCTCGGTGATCCCCGCGCGCTGGGCTGGCTGGGGCGGGTGCTGGCCCGGACCCCACAGGACGGGACGGCGCTCGAAAGCTACTCCCTGCCGTGCCCCGAGGAGGGAACAGAGGGCCTCGCAGCCCGCTGGCTCGAGGAAGCCGGACGCCGCTTCGGCGACCATCACGAGAATCGCCTCGTGATTGGACTCTCCGGCCGGGACATCGCTTTCGGCCTCTCCACCGCCCGCAGCCGGCTGAACCTGGCCAATATCCTCGATACCGCTTCACAGAACAAGATCGAGGTTTTTGTGGTGGGTCCGCCCCCCACCCTGGATCCGGCGCAGAACCGGCGGCTGGGCGAGCTCAACACTGCGTTCGCCGATGTCACAACGCGCCGGAAACACCTCTACGTGGACACGTTTTCGCCGCTGCTGAACCACGAACAGTGGCGCCAGGACCTGGCCGCGAACGGTGGCACCCCGGGCCAGGCCGGCTACGGTCTGATGGCGTGGCTGGTGCTGCACCGCGGCTGGTTCCAGTGGCTTGGCATGGATGCCCCGGAATAGCGCGCGCCCGCGCCCGGCTTGACCCGCGGCGTGACCACGGGCTAGCGTGGCCGGTGTCGCGATATATCGCGAATTTCGCGCACCTGCGCGACACCCGGGAGGAAATCATGACAGAGGCCAACTGGACCGTCACCGGTCCCGAGACGATTGAGCTGGAGGGTGTCCGATCCCTCCGGCTTGGCATCATCCGCGGCCGCTTCGACATTACAACGGGCAAGGCAGACCACACCCGGATTGAGGTCTCCACGGTTGACGGCGATCCGCTCGCGGTTTCGCAGGTCGATGGCCGCCTCGAAATCCGGCACCAGCTGCACGGTCCGCAGGGCTGGTTCAAGAACCTGATGCGCACCGTCAGCACCGGCAGCAGCAACTCCGTTATTCTCCGCGTGGAGCTGCCGGCCGGCGTCGATGTGGAGGCCGGAACCGTCAGCGGCGATGGCATGGTCTCGGGGACCGGCGGACACACCCGGCTGAACACCGTATCCGGGTCCATTCTGGCGGATGACACGTCCGGTGAGCTGTCCATCAACACCGTCAGTGGCGCCGTGATCGCCCGCAATCATCGGGGCGTCCTGACGGCCCGGAGCGTCTCGGGCGAAGTGACGGCCTCCGGCGAGATCAGCAATGTCCGCTCCAATACGGTCAGCGGCGACTTGAGCTTCGACCTGCACGGTTTCACCCGCGATGTGGGCGCGAATTCGGTCTCCGGCGACGTCACTGTCCGGGTGCCGCACGACGTCGGCGTGGACATCATCGCCAATTCCGGCAGCGGCACCGTCATCATCGACGGGCAGAAATACCCCCATCCCGGTGGCGCCGTCGAGACCATTGCCGGGCCTGACGCCCAGCTGATGCTGCTCCGCACCAACTCCGTCTCCGGGACCACCTCGGTCATTCACCGCCAGCCCGCACCGGACGCCGGCTAGGCACGCCGATGCCCCCGGTCTTCGCCCACGGCGCGCTGCGTCTCTACCTGCTGGCGCTGCTGGAAAAGGGCCCCAAGCACGGCTATGAGCTGATCAGGGCCCTCAACGAGCGGTTCGGCGGCACCTACTCCCCCAGCGCAGGAACCATCTACCCCCGCCTTGGCAAGCTGGAGGACGAGGGGCTGGTAGCCACCCGGGCGGACGGCCGACGGACCAACTACAACATCACCCCGGCCGGGCTCGTCGAACTCAACAAACGCCGCGACGAACTCGCCGGCGTGGAGAGCGATATCTCCGCCTCGGTGCGCCGGCTCGCCGAGACGCTCCGTGAGGACATCCGGGGCAACATGCGCGGACTCCGGGCGGACCTCGCCGCGACTGCCGAGGCCGCACGGGCGGCAGCCCGGGCCGGCACTGCGGCCGGCTCAGCGTCCGGCTCTGCGGCCGCTCCCGGCTTCTCCCCTGAAGGCGAACGGCTGCGGCAGGAGGCGGAGCAGCTGGTGCAGGCATTCCGGGACGACATGCGCGTGGAGCTGCGGCGTCACGCCGGGGGCCACCCCATCACGCCGATGACGCTGGAAACGGTCAGGGCGGTGCTGGACCAGGCCCGGATTTCCATCCGTAATTCACTGCAGGGCTGACTGTCCGCCGTTTCGCGGCGGATGCCCTGATGTGGGAGACTTGAGGGCAGCTCTTTTGAGTACCAACATTTAAGGAGGCCAGCTATGAGCAAGCGTGCACGTAAACGTCGTGACCGTAAGCGTGGCGGCGCGAACCACGGCAAGCGCCCCAACGCCTAAGCTACGGCTTGGATTGTCAGTATTAAGCAAATAACCCCGGACACCTCACGGTGTACGGGGTTATTTGCTGTGTACCTGGGCTGCGCAACCGGTCAGGCTTCGACGGTCCGCATCGAGTGGATCCTGTTCAGGATGTTGTTCTTCAGGTTCTCGGGCGCCGCCTCGATACAGGACCTCTTGACGATCGTGCGAATAACGCATTCGAGGTCATACTGTTCGAAACATTCAGGACACGTGTCCAGGTGCTTCTTGATGTCGGCGATGTCGTCGTGCGTCAGCGCCCCATCCAGGTACTCGTAGATGCGTTGCATCCGGGTATCGTCGCAGTCGCCCAGTCCCTGGCAGTCGCTCATTTCGTGCTCTCCTCTGTGATGCTTTTCGCCGCGGCGGTTGACCCCGCGGCGCTGAAACCCCGCTCGGCGGCGTAGTCGGCAAGCATGTCCCGCAGCATCCGCCGGCCTCGGTGCAGCCGGGACATCACGGTTCCGATGGGGGTATTCATAATTTCGGAAATTTCCTTGTAGGCGAAGCCCTCGACGTCGGCGAAGTAGACCGCCAGCCGGAACTCCTCAGGGATCGCCTGCAGTGCCCGTTTGACGTCCGAGTCCGGCAGGTGGTCGAGCGCTTCCGCCTCGGCGGAACGAAGCCCCGACGATGTGTGCGACTCCGCGCGCGCCAGTTGCCAGTCCTCAATGGTGTCCGAGTTGGACTGGAGCGGTTCGCGCTGACGCTTGCGGTACAGGTTGATGTAGGTGTTCGTGAGGATGCGGTACAGCCAGGCCTTCAGGTTGGTTCCCGGCTTGTACTGGTGGAACGCCGAGAACGCCTTGGTGTAGGCCTCCTGGACCAGATCTTCCGCGTCCGAAGGGTTCCGTGCCATCCGCATCGCAGCGGAATACAGCTGGTCCACGTACTGCATGGCATCGCGTTCGAACCGGAGCCGGCGCTGCTCGACGGTCTCTGAGGCCACGTCCAGCGGCTCCCCGTCCACCACAGTTTCCTGTGCGGCGGCGGCCTCCCGAAGCGTGGCAGCCGGGTCGGCATCCGGGGTGGTGGCGGGCTGGGCGTCGTCGCCGGCGGCCTCGTGCGTGGCCGATCCGGCCGGTTCCATGGTGCTCATTACCTTCAAGTCTACTGTCACCGCCCCGCGGCCCGCCCGGACTCCGGCCGGCGCTGCACCCGAAGCGCTCCGGCCCCAGGGATCGGCAGGCGCGGCGCCCAGCGCCGGGGCGTCCAGCAATGCCGTCGCAGTCCCCGACGCGACGCCGTCCGACGGACCCGTCCGTCCTCCAATGTCCTTCACCAGTATCAAACCTTTGCCTCCTTAGCCGCCGAACGCCGGCGAAACTGACCACAGGCCCGTGATCACGGGCCGACGCGACTCAAAAACCCGCTCCAAAGAGCGGTGCGAACCTGTCATCAACAACCACGTGCGACGGGCAAATATTCCGCAAAAGTGCGAGACTGGAACCGGTTCTCGCGCGCAGCGTCCGCGGCTCGTCCATCCAGGAGGAAATTCATGTCCTTTGTCCGTTTTCTCGCCCGCCCCATGCTCGCTTCCAGCTTCGTCCTTGCCGGCATGGACAAATTAAAGAACGCGGATGACACTGCCACGCAGCTGTCTCCCCTGTTACGCCGGGCGGCGGAATCATTGCCCTTCCAGACCGATGAGAAAGTCCTGGCCCGCGTGATCGGCGGCACCCAGATTGGCGCCGGGGTATTTTTTGCCCTCGGCAAGTCCGCCCGACTGGCCGCCACCATCCTGGCCGTCGTCTCGGTGCTCAACAGCTACGTGGAATGGCGCAGTGCGGACATCTCCTCAGTGCAGGGCCCGCGACGCCCGCCGCAAACAACTGCTGAAAAATGTCTCGCTGACCGGTGGCGTGCTGCTGGCCTCTGTCGACACAGCCGGACGCCCCAGCCTGGCCTGGCGGGCTGAGCACTTTGCCGCCGACGCCAAAAAGAGCGCGGGACACCTCGCGGCGGATGCCAAAAAGACCACCGCCAAGCGGCTGAACAAGGCCGACAAGGCAGTCCGCAAGGCCGTCGACCACGCGACCGGAGCCTAAAGCAGCAATGACCGGCCCCACCTCGACAGCAGCACCCGTTCCCGTCCCGTCCACCGGAGGCGCCCAGTGGCGGGCACCATTCGCGGAACGGCCCGTCGACGCCACCGTCACCGTGCCGGGGTCCAAATCCCTGACCAACCGATATCTGGTATTGGCGGCCCTCGCCGACGGTCCGTCCCGGCTGCGCGCTCCGTTGCACTCCCGCGACTCGGCCCTCATGATCGAGGCACTGCGCCAGTTGGGGGCCGCCATCACTGAGGTCCCGGGCGACGGCGCCTTCGGACCCGATCTGGAAATCAGCCCGATCAGCCTGGACGCGCCGGCCGCCGGCACCGGCATCGACTGCGGCCTGGCCGGGACCGTCATGCGCTTCGTCCCGCCGGTAGCCGCTCTGCGCCACGGAACCACCCTGTTCGACGGCGACCCCCACGCCCGGAAGCGCCCGATGGGCACCATCATCGAGGCCCTCGCCGGGCTGGGTGTCGGGGTCACGGCACCGGACGGAGGTCCGGCCGCCGCGCTGCCGTTCACGGTCCACGGAACGGGTGAAGTGCGCGGCGGACACCTCATCATTGATGCCAGTGCCTCCTCACAGTTCGTCTCCGCGCTGCTCCTCGCAGGCGCCCGCTTCACCGATGGACTGCATCTGGAACATACCGGCCCTCCGGTCCCCAGCCTGGACCACATCAACATGACGGTCGCCGTGCTGCGCGGCGCCGGTGTGTCCGTAGACGACTCCCGCCCGGACCATTGGATCGTGGCACCCGGCAGCATCAGGGCCTTTGACCACCGGATCGAGCAGGATCTCTCGAACGCCGGCCCGTTCCTGGCGGCCGCGCTGGCAACCCGCGGCACCGTGCGCATCCCGGACTGGCCGGCCGAGACCACTCAGGTCGGCGACCTCTGGCGCAGCATCCTGACCACCATGGGGGCCACGGTGACCCTGCAGGACGGCATCCTGACGGTGACCGGCGGTCCGGAGATCCGGGGCGCGGATTTCGATGAAACCAGCGAACTCGCGCCGACTGTCGCGGCCCTCTGCGCCCTGGCCACCGGGCCATCGCGCCTGGGCGGGATCGCGCACCTCCGCGGCCACGAAACGGACCGGCTCGCGGCCCTGGTGGCGGAGATCAACCGCCTCGGCGGCGACGCGGAAGAAACCTCCGACGGCCTCATCATCCGTCCCGCCGCCCTCCACGGCGGCGTTGTGCACAGCTACGCGGACCACCGGATGGCCACCGCAGGCGCCATCCTGGGCCTCGCGGTACCCGGCGTCGAGGTCGAGGACATCGGGACCACGGCCAAGACCATGCCGGACTTTCCACAGATGTGGTCCGCCATGCTGGAACAGGGATCCGCCGGAGACCGCACCGGGTCCGCCGGAGCCTCCACGGACTCCCCCGCGGCCGGGAAGGACAACACCCATGGCGCGCAGCACTGACTCGTGGGACGAGTCCGACGTCCGGATCCGGCCGAATAAGAAGGGCACGCGCCCGCGCACAAAGGACCGGCCCAGCTACGACGACGCCCAGACCGGGCGCATCATCACCGTGGACCGGGGCCGGTACACCGCAGTGGTGGGCGAAGGCACCGCTGACGAACGCAAGATCATCGCTGCCCGGGCCCGGGAACTGCGCCGCAATCCCGTCGTCGCCGGCGATTTTGTCTCGCTGGTCGGGGATGTGAGCGGCGAACCGGACACCCTTGCCCGGCTCGTGAAGATCCAGGACCGCAAGACGCTCCTGCGGCGCAGCGCGGACGACACCGATCCGATCGAACGCGCCGTGGTCGCCAACGCGGACACCCTGGTGATCGTGGTCGCCGCCGCCAACCCGGAGCCACGCACCGGCTTTATCGACCGCGCCCTGGTAGCCGCCTACGACGCCGGCATTTCGCCGCTGCTGCTGGTGACCAAGGCCGACGTCAAGGATCCTGCGGAGCTGTTGTCCAATTACCAGCACCTCGATTTTCCGGTCATCATCAGCCGGACCGCGGACTCGGCTGCGTCCGGGATCGATGCCCGCTCGGACGACGGGCTCTCCGCCCGGCTGGACCGCGACGCAGTGTCCCAGTTGCGCGGCCACCTCGACGGCAAGGTCACCGTGATGCTCGGCCATTCCGGCGTCGGGAAGTCCACCATGGTGAACGCCCTGACCGGCGCCGAACGCGCCACCGGCGGCGTCAACGCCGTTACCGGGCGCGGCCGGCACACCTCCTCGTCGGCCCTGGCACTTAAAGTCAACGACGCACCGGCCGGCAGCTGGATCATCGACACCCCCGGCATCCGGTCCTTTGGCCTGGCGCATGTGGACCCGGACCGGATCCTTCGCTCCTTCCCGGACCTTGAGCCGGGGACGGATGACTGCGAGCGGGGCTGCAAACACAATTCCGACGCCGTCAACTGCGGTGTGGACGCCTGGGTGGCTGCCGGACAGGCAGGCCCCTCGGGACCGGCCCGGCTCGCTTCCCTGCGCCGCCTGTTGGGCACCGATCCGCGGATGGAAGCACAGGACGCCAAGGAACTCGGCATCGTCTCCTAGGCAGGCCGGCAGTCCGGCGGCCGGTCGTTCCGCGCCACCAAGCCCGGCCTGCCGCAGACGGGCCTGCTTTGGCGGTAGTTTAGAACCATGAGTCAACCCGCTTCGAGCTACAACGATGACCTGCGACTTGCCCACGTGCTGGCAGATTCCGTCGACGACCAGACGATGAGCCGTTTCAAGGCCCTCGACCTGCGGATCGAAACGAAGCCCGACCTCACCCCGGTCACGGACGCCGACAAGTCTGCGGAGGAAGCCATCCGCGGGCAGCTGTCCCGGTCCCGCCCGCGCGACGCCGTCCTCGGCGAAGAGTTCGGCAGTTCCGGCCACGGTTCCCGCCGCTGGATCATCGACCCGATCGACGGCACCAAGAACTTTGTCCGCGGCGTCCCGGTCTGGGCGACCCTGATCGCCCTCGTTGATGAGGGCGAACCGGTGGTCGGCGTCGTCAGCGCCCCGGCCCTGGGGAAACGCTGGTGGGCCGCGAAGGGCTCCGGCGCCTACACCGGCCGTTCACTGGCCGCCGCGACCCGGCTGAAAGTCTCCAACATCTCAGAGCTCTCCGACGCGTCGCTGTCGTATTCCAGCCTGTCGGGCTGGAAGGAGCGCGGCAACCTGGATGAGTTCATCGGCCTGACCGAGGAGGTCTGGCGGACCCGCGCCTACGGCGATTTCTGGTCTTACTGCCTGGTCGCCGAAGGCGCTGTGGACATTGCCTGCGAACCTGAGCTCAACCTCTACGACATGGCCGCCCTGGTCCCGATCGTGACCGAGGCCGGCGGCCGGTTCACGTCCCTGGAGGGTGTAGACGGCCCGTTCGGCGGCAACGCCCTCGCGACCAACTCGATCCTCCACTCGGAGGTCCTCAAGCGCCTCAATCCGGGCCTGGACGACCTGGACGACCTGCTCTAGCAAGACCTCCGGAATGCCGCCAAAACCGAAGAAACGGCGCCTGACTCCCCCGCACCGGGGAGTCAGGCGCCGTTTCTTCGATTTGCAGACCGATTGACCGCACCGCGTAATAAACCGCTTCACATTGAATGCGGCTGTTTTCCTCCGCCGCGGGGATGCCTTACGCTCGAATCAGGTCACGAGTGCCAGCGCTAAACCCCGGTTTGCTGGCCGGCAACCCTCCATTCGCGGTGGGGTGCCCCGGGTGACGACCTGGCCGGTCCGGAGCGGACCTGGCAAGCGCGGATCCCCGGTGTGAGGGGTCCTTTTTTGAGCGAGGTCCCATGACAACTGCCACTTTTCCCGTCACCATCCCCGGCCTGTCCGACGCACGATTCGCCGCCGGACGCCACCCGCTCGCCGCCGTCACCGGGGCGGAGATCCGGACCCCGCTGATCCACGGTGGCCACGTCCGGTACGCCAATCTGGACTACGGCGCCTCGGCCCCGGCGCTTTCCGTGGTCTCCGCCTACCTGAACGAGATCCTGCCGTACTACGCCAGTGTCCACCGCGGCGCCGGGTACGCCTCCCAGATCAGCACCTCGGTCTACGAAAACGCCCGCACCATTGTCCGGGACTTCGTCGGCGGCCGGGCTGACGACTCGGTGATCTTCACCCGCAACACCACCGACTCCCTGAACCTGCTGGCCGGCTGCCTGCCGCTGAAGGATGGCCAGCACAGCGGCGACGTGCTCTACCTCGATATCGAGCACCACGCCAACCTGCTGCCGTGGCAGGGTGTGCCGCACCGCAGCATTGTGGCGGCGCCGACCCTCGCGGGCACTCTGAACCGGCTGCGCGCCGAACTCGCCCTGGGCAATGTCGCCCTGCTGGCCGTGACCGGAGCCTCCAACGTCACCGGCGAGATCCTGCCGATCGACACCCTGGCCGCGTTGGCCCACGAGTACGGCGCCCGAATCGTCGTCGACGCAGCCCAACTGGCCGCGCACCGCCGGATCAACATCAGCGCGGACGACGTCGACTACGTCGCCTTCTCCGGGCACAAACTGTATGCGCCCTTCGGCGCCGGAGTGCTGGTGGGGCGGCCGGACTGGCTCGACGCCGGAACCCCGCACCTGGCCGGCGGCGGCGCCGTCCGCGACGCACGACTCGACTCCGTCACGTGGACCACCGGCCCGGCACGGCACGAAGGCGGCTCCCCGAACGTCCTCGGCGCAGCGACGCTGGCCCGGGCCACCCAAGTCATCGCCGCCCTGGACGAAAAGGACTGGCAGGCCCACGAAGACGCCATCCGCTCCTACCTCGTCGACGGGCTCCAGCGGATCGACGGCGTCACCGTACACCGGATCTTCGCGGACACCGCTGCAGCGGACCGCCCGGCGGAAGACGCCGGGCCCGGCAGCATCGGCGTCGTCAATTTCTCCCTCAAAGGCTACGACGCCGGCCTGGTCGCCGCCTACCTGGCCGCCGAGCACGGCATCGGCCTGCGCGACGGCCGCTTCTGCGCCCACCCGCTGCTCAAGCGCCTCGGCTTGCCCGCCGGCTCCCTGCGCGCCAGTTTCGGCCTCGGCTCACGGCTCGAGGACGCACAGCGGCTGCTCGCCGGCATCGAAGAGCTTTTGCGAACGGGGCCCGGCTGGGACTACGTCGTCGACGCGGGCCGCTGGGTGCCCGCCAACGACACCCGCATCTACCCGCACTGGGCGCCCAACACCCCAGGTACGGCGGGCGCGGCACCCTGCACCGGTGACTAGGCGCGGGTGCCGGGCGCTCCGGACCAGTCCCCTGCATCCGGGCCCCGACGGCGGGACGGGGTAAACGAGCTGCCGTATTCGTACGGTAAATTCGAAAGGTATCCGAAACAGTCAGGACCTTCCGAAGGAGATCGCACGTGGCACGCGGCGGCCCCAAGCTCTACCAGGAGCGACGCCGGGAGCTCGGCCAGAGCTTCCAGGACGGCGGAGAACACTATGACCGCGTCCGGCCGGGCTATCCCGCAGAGTCTGCGCACTGGCTGATTCCGGCCAAGGCGGCTGACGCCGCCGACGTCGGCGCGGGAACCGGAAAATTCACCGCCCTGCTCGTGGCAAGCGGACTCCGCACGGTCGCCGTCGATCCGTCCCCGGACATGCTGGACCAGCTCCGCCGGGCCCTGCCCGGGGTGAGCGCCGTCGAGGGATCCGCGGAGCACACGGGGCTCGACTCCACAGCATTTGACCTCGTCACGGTGGCCCAGGCCTGGCACTGGTGCGACCCGCAGCAGGCCAGCGCCGAGATCGCCCGGATCTTACGGCCGCACGGCGTGCTCGGGCTGATCTGGAACCAGCTGGACACCTCCGTGCCCTGGGTGCACCGGCTCTCCCGCATCATGCACGCCGGCGACGTCCACAAGCCACACTTCAAACCCGCCGTGGGCCCGGAGTTCACCGCGTTGGAGAGCCGTCTGAGCCGCTGGGAAGATCCGGTAACTCCGGAGGACATCAAGGAGCTCACCAAGTCCCGGAGCTACTATCTGGCAGCAACAGAGGCCACCCGGGCCAAGGTGATGGGCAATCTTGACTGGTATCTGCACGAGCACCTCGGCCATCCGCGGGGCGCGGGCCTCCGGCTTCCTTACCTGACGCAGACCTGGCGGGCCATCAAAGCCTGATTCGCGGACGGATTGCGCGGCTCCGTCATCCGCCCTAGTCTTTCGGTATCCCTCATTACCTCTTGTAGGTGCGTGAAACTTTTCCGCCAGGCGCTGTTCCGTGCCGTCCGACCGCGCGCCGCCGCAGCCGCGCTGATTCCCAGGAGTTCCACCGTGCTGGACAGCTCAGGACACGGCATAAAACCCGTGGGGCCGGACGCCGACCGGCGGCGCCCGGCCCGCACCGCACTGATCGGGCTCCTGGGACCTGCCTTCGTGGCCTCAATCGCCTACGTGGACCCCGGCAACGTCGCCGCCAACCTCACCGCCGGCGCCCAGTACGGCTACCTTCTGGTCTGGGTGCTCGTGGTGGCCAACGTGATGGCCGTGCTGATCCAGTACCAGTCCGCCAAACTGGGGATCGTGACCGGCAGGAGCCTGCCGGAGCTCCTCGGGGATCGCCTCGGAACGTTCTGGCGGCGGGCCTTCTGGGTGCAGGCCGAAATCGTGGCTGCAGCCACCGACCTCGCCGAAGTTGTGGGCGGCGCGATCGCGCTGTATCTGCTCTTTGGACTGCCCCTTCCCCTTGGCGCGGTGATCGTTGGCATTGTGTCCATGATCCTGCTCGCGGTGCAGCGTAAGAACCGGCAACGGCCTTTCGAATTCGTCATTATGTTCCTGCTCGGCATCATCACCATCGGGTTTCTCGCCGGGCTGTTCATCAGCCCGCCCGATCCGGCCGGGATTGCCGCCGGACTAATCCCCGGTTTCCAGGGGCCCGGACACCGTCCTGCTGGCCGCCAGCATGCTCGGCGCCACTGTGATGCCGCACGCCATCTACGTCCATTCCGCACTTTCCCGGGACCGGCACCGTCCGGACCCACACCTCCATGTGCCGGCCCCCGCGATGGCACGGCTGGTCAGAGCGACGCGCTGGGATGTCGTGGCGGCGCTGGCGATTGCCGGACTGGTCAACGTCGGGATGCTCCTGCTGGCCGCCTCCACCCTGGGAGGCGCCGAAGGCACCGACACCATCGAGGGCGCCCACGCCGCCATCACGGCGAGCCTGGGCCCCGTGGTGGGCGTCATCTTCGCCGTCGGCCTGCTGGCCTCAGGCCTCGCCTCCACCTCCGTGGGCTGTTACGCGGGCGGCACCATCATGCAGGGCCTGCTCAAGGTCAGGATCCCGCTGATGACCCGCCGTGTGGTCACCATGATCCCGGCCATCGTGCTGCTGTCCGTCGGCTTCGACCCGACCTGGGGCCTCGTGCTGAGCCAGGTGGTCCTCAGTTTCGGCATCCCCTTTGTGCTCGTACCGCTCGTGCTGCTCACGGGCGATAAGAAGCTCATGGGCCGGTTCGTGGACGGGACGGCGCTGCGGATCGCAGCCGTCATCAGCGTGCTGCTGGTTGTTGCCCTGAACGCCGTGCTGCTCTGGCTAACAGCCTCAAACCTTGGGTGACGGTAGGCTGGAGACCGTGAAGACCACCGCGCCCTCCTCCTCGATAGAGGACTACGTCAAGGTCATCTACTCCTTCACGGAGTGGCAGGAGAAACCCATCACGTCCAGCCAGCTGGCACAGCGGCTTGGCGTCGCCAACTCCTCGGTCTCGGAGATGGTCCGCAAGCTCAAGGACCAGGGCCTGGTGGACCACAAGCCCTACAGCGCCATCACCCTGACGGCCGGGGGCACCCGGCTGGCCCTGTCCATGGTCCGCCGGCACCGGCTGATCGAGACCTTCCTCGTCGAGGAGCTCGGCTATCGCTGGGACGAGGTCCACGACGAGGCCGAACTCCTTGAACACGCCGTCTCGGACACCTTCGTTGAGCGGCTGGCCGGCAAGCTGGGCCATCCGTCCAGGGATCCGCACGGCGATCCGATCCCAGCCGCGGACGGCTCGGTCCACATGCCTGCCGCGCACCGCCTGAGTGAGCTCGACGACGGCCATTCCGGCACGATCATCCGGATCAGCGACGACAACCCGGAGTTGCTGCGCTACCTCGCGGCCGAAAACATCAACCTCGACGCTGAGATCGAAATCCTGGGCCGCAGGCCGTTCGGCGGCCCACTCGTGGTCCGGATTGGCGCCGGGCCTGCTCCGCGCGACTTCGACCTTGCCGACGAAGTCGCCGACTCCGTCTGGGTGCACAGCAACACCCGCCATTCCGGCTGCAGCGTCGAGGGCCACTGAGTGAAGAGCGCCCCGGCTGAATCCCGTGCGCTGAAGCGCCCGGGCCTGCCCGGCTGGCAGGCTTGGACCGCCGTCGCTGTCGGCGGCCTGGTTGGGACCGAGCTGCGGTACGGGGCCGGGCTGCTCTTTCACGAGACCTCCGGTGCCGTCCCTTGGACAACCCTGGCCATTAACGTTGTTGGGAGTTTCGTCCTCGCCACCCTGACCACCGTCTGGATCGCCCGGCCGAAGACGGCGTTCTGGCTTCGGGCGGGGATTGGCCCGGGCCTGCTGGGCTCCTTTACGACGTTCTCGGCACTGGTCGTGGCGATCGACCGGGATTTTCGCGGTGGCGCGCATGCCGTCTGGCTGGTGTATCTCGGCCTCAGCCTGGTCCTGGGCCTTGCCGCGGCGGCGGCCGGCTGGAAGACCGGCAAGGCCATCGCCGATCGTCGCGGCGGTGCGTCATGATGACGGCACTGCTGGTGGGGTTTTTTGGCATGACCGGGGCGTTGCTGCGGTTCGCCGTCGACTCCTGGTTTGCGCACCACCCGGGCCGGCATCCGCACTGGCCGTGGGCCACACTGACGGTCAATACCGCCGGCTCGTTCCTCTTCGGGGTGGCCATCGGGCTGGCCGGCCACCTGGCCATCGGTGCCGAGGCGCTTACTGCCCTGACCGCCGGGCTGGCCGGTGGACTGACGACCTTCAGTTCCTGGACCACGGCCACGGTGCGGCTGGCCAGCGAAACACGCTACCGGGCCGCCGGACTCAACGTCGCGGCCAATCTGCTGCTGGGTCTTGTGGCAGCGTCGCTCGGTTTACTCGTCGCCGGTTAACACCGGCGGGGCCGCAGCCGTCGGATTCCGGATCCCGACGGCGGACAGGACGGCACCCGCGACAAAGAGGGCGGCCGTGACGTAGCAGGCGTCCCGGAGTCCCGCCGTCGTCAGGACAGGACCGGTGATCAGTCCGGCAAAGGCAATCGTCACCAGACCGGCGATCCTGGCGATCGCGTTGTTAATGGCCGAACCGATGCCGGCTTCCTCGGGAGGAACGGCCCCCAGGATGGCCGCCGTCAGCGGTGCCACGGTGACGGCGAGCCCCAGGCCGAAGACCAGGACGCCGGGCAGCACCTGGGAAAGAAAGTCCAGAGGTGTCTGCACTGCCAGGAACAGCAGGAACCCTGCCGCGCACAGCAGCGGACCGCCCGTCATGAACCAGCGCGGACCGATCGTGCCCGCAAGGCTGCCCATTTTGGCCGAGAGCAGCAGGAGGAGCAGGGTTGAGGGCAGCAACGCGAACCCGGCGGCCGTCGCGCTCAGGCCGGCAACCTGCTGAAGGTAGAGGCCCAACACGAAAAAGCCCAAAGACAGCGCGCCGTAGATCACAGCGGTCGCCAGGTTGCCCCAGCCGAAGTTACGGATCCGGAAGAGCCGCAGCGGCATCATCGGGAACGGGCTACGGGCTTCGTGGCGCACGAACGCCACGAGTGCGGTCGCCCCGAGCGCCAGCGGCAGGTAAACCTGTGGGCTGTCCCAGTCGAAGGTGCCGCGTTCAATGAAGGCGTAGACGGCACCGCCGAGGCCCACAACGGCCAGCAGGGCACCGCGGATATCGATCCGCCGGGTAGAGCCGGCCATTCCGTCCATGCCGCGCAGCCTGCCCAGCACCGGCCAGATGGCGATGGCGGGAATGACGTTGATAAAAAACACCACACGCCAGGACAGCAGATCCACGGACAAGCCACCGATCAGCGGGGCCAGGACGATGGCGCCGCTGGTCCAGCCGGACCACTTGCCGATCGCATGGGACTGCTCGGCTCCGTGGAAGACCGTGACGATCAGGGCCAGCGAACCGGGAACCAGCATCGCTCCGGCAATGCCCTGGAGTCCCCGGGCCACAATCAGCGATTCACCGTTCCACGCGAGTCCGCAGAGCACCGAGGTCAGGGTGAACCCGGCCAGACCCCAGCGCAGGACCCTGGCCCGGCCGAACGAGTCCGACAACGAGCCCGCCACAAGAATCAGGGCGCCGAGGGTCAGCAGGTACGCGTCGACCACCCATTGCTGGACCACGAGTCCGCCGCCGAGTTCGCGTTCGATGGCAGGCAGGGCGAGGTTCACGACCGAGCCGTCCAGGAACGCTATAAAGGATGCCACGATAGCCACCACGAGCACCCGTTTTTGCAGCTTCGCGGTGGCGGCGTCCGGAGCGTCGGCGCCGGCGGCGCTGGCATCGGCGGCGCTCGTCATGCCTGCTTCCTCCTCGACTGGGAGCCCGGAATTTGTCCTGAGCCTACACCCGCGCCGGGCGGCCGGGCAGGGGCCGCGGGGCCCTGCACGCAACCCGGCACGCGGGCGGTGCCGGGCTCGCGTATCGTTGATGGATGGTTACCCGACGTGAAGCAGCCCAAGCCCTCGACATTCCCTTGGAGATGGCCCACCGCCACAACATTCCGTCCCGGTTAACCGAAGCAGAACTCGGCGCCATCCTGGACAATCCCCCGGCCTGGCTTGTCCAGTCGAGGGCAAACCGCACCGGCAAACGCCCGGTGTGGACGCAGCTGACCTGCGACGTCTGCGGCTTCTCGGAGGCTGCCCGGCCCAAGAAATGGTGGCCGGCCTTCACTTATGTCTGCTGCACCGACCACGAGGCCCGCGAGATCCCGGTCCTTGGACCCGGGCTCGTGCGCAGCATATACGACGGCGTCGGAAGCCGCTTCGCCGGAATCGTGGACGCCGCCGTCCCCGGGGCGTAGCACCCCGCATCCGGCCGTCAGCCCGGCGGTTTACCGGCCCGCGCTTCTTACCAGCCCGCGCTTCGGAAGCACCGCACTGGCCGGGCTCACGTGCCTTTCACCCCGCCCATGCCGTTGTTGTCTCAGGTGTTGTCTCAGCGTGGTCTCAGCGTGGTCTCAGCGTGGTCTCAGCGTGGTCTCAGGCGAGGGAGAGGAAGAGTTTTTCCAGGTCTTTGGTGCTCATGCCAGCATCTTTTTGGACGATGCACTGCTCGAGGCCGCTGGCGATGATGGCGAAGCCGGCCCGGTCCAGTGCTTTGGAGACCGCGGCGAGCTGGGTGACGGTGTCTTTGCAGTCCCGGCCTTCCTCGAGCATCCGGGTCACGGCGGCGAGCTGGCCCTGGGCCCTTTTGAGGCGGTTGATGACCGGGGCAAGGTCTGCTGTATCAAGTTCCACGGAAGGCTCCTCAGATTGGCGTTTCCACACCCGAGAATATACCCCCCTAGGTATTTTTGACTACCCCGGGGGGTATCTGTAATACTCGGTGGGGTATTCAGTTCTTGTTTGTTTTGTCCCGAAAGGACGCCCATGACTCCCTCCACCGCCCCGGCGCCGGCCACCCCGGCCGCCCCTTCCATCACCGCCCTGGCCCCGGAGGCCCTGCGCAGCTGGTTCCAGGAGCACCGGGACCTGGTCGTGATCGATGTCCGCTCCGCCGCGGAGTTTGAGAACATGCATATCCGCGGCTCCTACAACGTCCCGCTGCCGCTGCTCTCGGAGCACACCGACGAACTCGCCGCCCGGCTCGGCAGCCGCGTGGTCCTGGTCTGCCAGTCCGGGGCCCGGGCCGAACAGGCGCGCCAGCGGCTCGGCGGAGCCGGCATTGACACCGCCTACGTCCTGACCGGAGGCGTTCCGGGATTCGCAGCCGCCGGCGGCGACGTGGTCCGCGGCAAAACCCGCTGGGACCTCGAACGCCAGGTCCGCCTGGCCGCCGGCTCCCTCGTGGTCCTGGGCCTGGCCGGCGGGAAATTCGTCTCGCCCAAGATCACCCTGCTCGCAGGGGCGATCGGCGCCGGCCTGACGTTCTCCGCAGCGACCAATACCTGCGCCATGGGCCAGGCCATCTCCGCGATGCCTTGGAACAAGGCTGCCAAGGAGCCCACCCGCGAATCCGCCATCCTCCAGCTGCCCGTACGCGCCGCCGGAAACGAGGTAACAGCCGCATGACCGCCACCCTGATTCTTGTCCTTGCGCTGTCGGTCGTCGTCGGACTGTCGCTCGGCGTCCTTGGCGGCGGCGGCTCAATCCTGACCGTCCCGATTCTGGTGTACGTTGCCGGACTCGAGGCGAAGGAGGCGATCGCCGCGTCGCTGTTCGTCGTTGGCGTCACCTCAGCCGTCAGCGTCATCAGCCACGCCCGTGCGGGTCGCGTGATGTGGCGGACCGGCCTCGTCTTCGGCGCCGCGGGCATGGCCGGCGCGTTTGTCGGCGGTCTCCTCGGCGGGAAAATCCCCGGCCAGATTCTCCTGGTCGCCTTCGCGCTCATGATGGTCGCAACCTCCGTGGCCATGATCCGCGGCAGGAAGAAGCCCGCCGGAGACGGCTCCGGCACACCGGAAAAGCACGAGTTGCCCCTCGGCCGAGTATTGCTCGACGGTGCCGTGGTTGGCCTGGTCACCGGCCTCGTCGGTGCCGGCGGCGGTTTCCTCGTGGTCCCCGCCCTGGCACTGCTCGGCGGACTGCCCATGTCCATTGCCGTGGGAACCTCCCTCGTGGTCATCGCCATGAAGTCCTTCGCCGGACTCGCCGGGTACCTCACCAGCGTCGAGCTGGACTGGGGACTGGTCCTGGCAGTCACCGGCGCTGCCATTGTGGGCACCCTGATCGGCTCCAAGATCTCCGGCCGCATCCCCGAAACCGCCCTGCGTAAAGGTTTCGGCTGGTTTGTCTTGGCCATGGGCACCTTTGTGCTCACCCAGCAGGCTCCCGCTGACATGCGTGGCCTCGTCTTTGCCGCCGTTGTGGCCCTGGCCATCGCTGCGGCAGTCGCCTGCCGGCTGTTCGTCGCTTCCTGCCCGCTGCGCAAGTCCAACCGCGAGGCCCAGCCAGCACCGGTCGCCTCCTGACTTGAAATATACCCCCGGGGGTATTACCGTTGTTATTAGTCGAGGGGTAAGAACCCCGCCCCGTCCGATCTTTTGAAGGAGACCTTATGCTTCTGGAACGCATTTACGATGAAGACCTCGCCCAGGCCAGCTACGTCATCGGCTGCCAGCGCAAGGGAGAGGCCGTCGTTATCGACGCCCGCCGCGACATCAACGTCTACCGCGAGCTCGCCGCCGCCAACGGCATGAAGATCGTGGCCGTTGCGGAAACCCACATCCACGCCGATTTCCTTTCCGGAACCCGCGAACTGGCTGCCGCAACCGGCGCCACCGCGTACGTCTCCGGCGAGGGCGGACTGGACTGGCAGTACGGCTTCGACGCCGAACGCCTGCACGACGGCGGGACGGTCAGCATCGGCAACATCACCATCAAGGCCCTGCACACCCCCGGCCACACTCCCGAGCACTTGTCCTTCCTGATCACCGACGGCGCCTTCGCGGACACCGCCGGCTACCTGCTCTCCGGCGACTTCGTCTTCTCCGGCGACCTGGGCCGCCCGGACCTGCTCGACGAAGCCGCCGGCGGCGTCGATACCCGGTTCGAGGGAGCGAAGCAGCTCTTCGCGAGCCTGCGGGATAAGTTCCTGACGCTTCCAGACCACGTCCAGGTCTACCCCGGCCACGGTGCCGGCAGCGCCTGCGGCAAGGCCCTGGGTGCCCTCCCGTCCAGCACGGTCGGCTACGAGCGGCTCTACGCCTGGTGGGGTCCCTACCTCGCCGCGAATGACGAGCAGGGCTTCATCAACGAACTCCTCGACGGCCAGCCGGACGCCCACGCCTACTTCGCCCGGATGAAGCGCGAAAACCGCGACGGACCGGCCGTGATGGGGGAACGTGCGCCGCTTCAGGAACTCCTCACCGCCGACGTCGTCCGTGACCTCGAAGAGGACACCATGACTTTCGTGGACACCCGGTCCAACGCCGAAGTCCACACCGGCACGGTCGTTCGCTCCGTCAACATCCCGGCCGGTAAGTCCACGGCCAGCTTCGGCGCCTGGGTGGTCAACCCCGAAACCGACAAGAACCCGCTCGTGCTCCTGGCCCCCAACCAGGCCGCCGCGCAGGAAATGTGGGATCACCTGGTCCGGGTCGGCATCGACCACGTCGCCGGCTACGTCACCACACTCCAGGGCCTGCCGACGTTCACCCCGAAGCTGCTCCAGCCCGGGGACCTCAACGACTTTGACGCCGCCATGGTCCTCGATGTCCGCAACCGCACCGAGCACACCGCCGGGCACATCCCCGGCTCGCACCAGCTCTCCGGCGGACGGGTGATGTGGAACCTGAACGAACTCCCGGCCGACGGCACCATCGTGTCGTACTGCCAGAGCGGGGTCCGGAACTCCGTCGCGGCCAGCGCCCTGCGCCGCGCCGGCTACGACATCGTCGAACTCGACGGCAGCTACGCCGCCTGGACCGCACACCAGGACACCCTGGAAACGGCACCCGCCAGCTAACCCGCAACACCGCAACACCGCAACACCTGTATGACACCGCCGGCGGCGGCCCGGAACACCGGGCCGCCGCCGCTTTGTCGCCAAGCTATACGGTTCCGGGCAGCCGGCTCGTTCGCATCATGGACGTTGTACATTCCGGGGCGTAGCGTGGAAAGACGGGGCCCGTCCGGGCCTCACCTGCGAGGGAGCGCATCATGCCTGACAAATCGCCGCACCAGCACCAGACCAAAAAGCCGGTGAAGACTATTAAGGAAAAGCGGGCCGACAAGAAGTCCAAGCACGAGGTGGACGGGCATGCGGACCCGGTGGCACACATCAAGAAGCGTTAAGCCGCGTCCTGGATACGTTGAGTGTCCGGTTAAAGCGAAAGGCCGGAAGCATGTGCTTCCGGCCTTTCGCTTTGGAACTACGGGGTGGAGCGCCGCTTCCGGTGCTCCGATGGTGGAGATGGGGGGAATTGAACCCCCGTCCGATGTCGTGTTGTCAGGGCTTCTCCGGGCGCAGTTCGCGTCGGATTTTCTCGGCCCCGGCCATGCTGCGAACAGCTGGCCGATCCGGGCCCAGTCATCTAAGAGTCCCGCTCACCCCGATGACGGGGGTAAACAGCAGTGGCTATCTAAATGACGCCAGGATCCGGGGCAATAGCAACCTCGGGCTGACGGACTGTCTTACTGCTTAGGCAGCAAGAGCGAAGTCAGTGCGTTTTGATTCGGCACTTATTGGTTTGCAGACAGCGTTTACGAGATAATTCTGCATCCTCGGCCCGCTTCACCTGTCGCGACTAACATCGTCGAAACCGATCATCCCCGTATTTTTTTATCAAACCCAGTCGGGATATCTGCAGTGTTCCTGCGGATCCGTCCTGGACTATTCATCATAACGCACGGCTGCACGGAAACATTCCCGCTGCACCATTTTCTGCAGGGGCAGCGGTGTCAGCGCCGGTTGCGTTCACGCATGACCCGTTGCGCCTCGCGTTTGTCCTGCTGCTCACGCAGCGTCTGGCGCTTGTCGTACTCCTTTTTGCCGCGGGCGACGCCGATCTCGACTTTTGCCCGGCCGTCCAGGAAATACAGTTGAAGCGGCACGATCGTGAAGCCGGATTCGCGGATCTTATGCGAGATTTTGGTGAGCTCATCGCGGTGCAGCAGCAGCTTCCGGCGGCGGCGCGCGGCATGGTTGGTCCAGCTCCCCTGGTGGTACTCCGGGATGTGGATACCCTCCATCCAGAGCTCGTCGTTGTAGAAGGTGCAGAACCCGTCGACCATGGAGGCATGGCCCTCGCGGAGGGACTTCACTTCGGTGCCCATCAGCGCAATGCCGGCTTCGTACGTATCGAGGATGTGATAGTCGTGCCGGGCCTTGCGGTTGGTGGCCACTGCCTTTCGGCCACTTTCTTTCGGCACGGTCGGGCTCCTTGGATCTCGTGGTGGCGGTCCGCGGCCGGTGTGCCGCGGGGCTATCCCAGTTTACGGCAGGGCGGCCACCGCCGCAGCGGCCGGCCCTGCACGGATGGGGTCAGAGCAGGTTCAGCGGGTTCACGGCCCGGCCGTTGAGCCAGGTTTCGAAGTGCGAATGGCACCCGGTGGAGTTGCCCGTGGAGCCTACATACGCAATGAGCTGGCCCTGGCTGACCCGCTGGCCCGCCGAGACCGTGACACTGACGTTGTGGTAGAAGATGGTGGTCAGCGAGTTGCCTTGGACCACACCGTGCGAGATCTTGACGTTATTGCCGCCGCCGTCGTTGGCCCAGCCGGCCGAGAACACGGTGCCGGCCGCAGGCGCGTACACGGGCGTCCCGCACGCGGCACCGAAATCGATGCCGGTGTGCATGTACCCGCCCTGTCCGAAGAAGTCTATGGTGCCCGGCGGCGTCGCACGCCAGCCGAAACCGGAAGTAATCGGTGCGCTCAGCGGGCGCTGGATGCCAAAGGCAGACGGCGGCCCAGGTGCCGGGGGGACGTACGGCTGTACGGCCTGGCCCTTGAGTCGGGCGGCTTCGGCAGCGGCCTCGGCGATACGCCGCTGCTCAGCTTCCCAGGCTTCGCGCAGCTTCCGGTCGCGTTCGACGATTTCCGCGGCAACAGCGTCCTGCTGCGCTTTGACCTGGGCGAGCTGGTTCTGGATGCCCGGCTTGGCTGCCTGAAGTTCGGCGTCGAGCCGGGTGGCGTCAGAGATGAGCTTGTCGACTTGGGCTTTCTGGGCTTCCGCTTCGTCGCGGGCAGTCTTTTCCCGCTCCAGGGCGGCGTCGGCCTTGGCTTTAAGATCCTGGATTTCGGTTTCCACCGCTTCCAGTCGGGCCTGGGAATTGACGTTCGTGGCGTTCTGCTGGGAGAGCTTTCCCATGGCGGAGTTCTGGCTCCGCATGGCCTGGTCGGCGAGGTCGATGGTGTCCGCCAGGGTGCCGCCCTTGTTGGCGCCAAAGAACAGCGAGAGGTTGGACGGCACACCGCCGGACTTATACGCCTGGGTGGCGATCTGCCCGATCAGCCGGCGGGTTTCAGCGATTTTCTTGTTGTCCGTCTCCAGTTGCTGCGAGAGCTTCGCCTTATTCTGCTGGGCAAGGTCAACCCGGGCCGCGAGGGCTTCGGATTCCTTCACGGCGCCGGCCACCCGGCCCTGGGCTTCGAGCAGCGCCTGCTGCGCGCCCGGCAACTGTCCCTGGAACACCACGAGGTCCGCAGCGGTCTGGGCGATCCCGGCGTCGACGAACTCAAGCGAGTGCTCGACCTCCTCCGCCTTTTGCCGCAGCGCCGCCTGTTTGTCTTCAAGCTCGTCTGCGAATGCCCCGGGCGTGAAGGCGCCCAAGCTCCCGGCCAGGATCAGCGCCAGCGTGGCGCTGATCATCCGGCTGCGGCGCCCGACCAGGCGGGGCCGGCGAACGTGACGGACTTTCGGAGACATGGGGATTCCCTTTTCGTGGGGCTCGGTGGCGTTCGGCGGGACGGTGTGGGGCACGGTCAGACCCGCACGTGCCGGCGGAGGGTCAGGAGCGAGGAGGTACCGGCCAGCAGTGCGCCCAATCCGATGAGGGCCGGGGCCAGGATCAGCGTTTGCGCCGGCGAGATGAACGCGGTGTCCGGGTACTGCTTGGAGAGCATCTCGCCGATGAAGAAGTGCGCCACCGCCCACAGGGTTCCGGAGGCGAGGGCCGCGCCGATCACCGCCGCGATGACACCTTCCAGGATGAACGGCAGCTGGATGACCAGTTTGGACGCCCCCACCAGACGCATAATTCCGGTTTCGCGGCGGCGGCTGATGGCGGACAACCGGATGGTGGTCGCGATCAGGAGTATGGCGCAGACGATCATGACGCCGGCGATGCTGACGGCCACCAGGGAGGCGGCGTTCATCACCGAGAACAGCTGTTCCAGCAGTTGGCGCTGGTCGACGACGGTTTCGACCCCGGTCTGGGAGGAGAACGTCTCGCTGATGATCTGGTATTTTTCCGGGTCCTTCATGTTGATCCGGAAAGACGCCGGTAGCTGGTCCGGCGTGACCGCGTCCACGATCGGGGAATTGGAGAACTGGTCTTTGAAGTGCCGGTAGGCGTCGTCCTGGGACTCGTACTGGAAGTCGTTGATGTACGGGGATACCGCGGGTGATTCCAGCAGGCTGCGCAGGATGTCCTGCTGCTCCGCCGTGGCCGGGCCGGTGGCGCAGCCGGGCGCCGTCGACCCGTCGCTGCATAGGAAGATGGCTACCTGGACCTTGTCGTACCAGTAGCCCTTCATCTGGTTGATCTGCAGCTGGAGCATCCCGGCGGCGCCAACGAAGGTCAGGGACACGAAGGTCACCAGGATGACAGAGACCACCATGGACAGGTTGCGGCGCAGTCCGCTGCCGATCTCGCCGAGGATAAATGCAAGCCTCACAGCTGGCCCTCCCCCGCGGAGGCTGCTGCTGCGCGTGCTTCGGCGCGTGTCCCGCTGCGCGGGGACTCCGTCGAGAAGTCCCGGCCGCTGGCGTCGCGCAGACGGCGGGACTGCCCGACGACGGGAATCATGGAGGTGTAGAGCGCCTTGGCCTCGTCCCGGATCACGACGCCGTTGCGGAGCTCGATGACGCGCCTGCGCATCTCGTTGACGATGTCGTCGTCGTGGGTAGCCATCACCACCGTGGTGCCGTTCTGGTTGATCTTGTCCAGCACACCCATGATCCCCATGGACGTGGTGGGGTCAAGGTTTCCGGTGGGCTCGTCAGCGAGCAGGATGCCGGGACGGTTCACGACGGCGCGGGCGATCGCCACGCGCTGCTGCTCACCGCCGGAGAGTTCGTTGGGCAGCCGGTTCTCTTTGCCTTCGAGGCCGACGGTCTTGAGGACCTCGGGGACCGTGTCCCGGATGACGCTGCGGCTCCTGCCGATAACTTGCATGGCGAAGGCGACGTTCGCGAAGACGGTCTTTTGCGGGAGCAGCCGGAAATCCTGGAAGACGACGCCGATCCCCCGTCGCAACCGGGGCACGCGCCAGCTGGAGATGTTGGCGACGTTCTGGCCGGCGACATAGACGGAGCCGGAAGACGCCCGGTCCTCTTTGAGGACAAGGCGCAGGAAAGTGGACTTGCCGGAACCGGACGAACCTACCAGGAAGGCGAACTCGCCGCGGTCGATTTCCAGAGTGACCGAATCCAGCGCGGGACGACCGGTCCGGTCATAGACCTTGGTGACATTCTCGAAACGGATCATGGCCCTTAGTACCCGGCAGGACACGGCTTGGAGACACGCTTCTGCCGCCGGGGCAAGGGCTTTCGATCGGGGAAGTAGGGCTCCGGCTTCTCGACTATACGCACGGGCCCCGGCGGATCAGCCGGAACGCCGGGGCGTGTCGCGCGATTCCGCCGCTGCCGTCCCTTACGGTGGTCCACCGATTTGATGGCGGCGTGCCCGCTCGACGTTCCGAGGCGTCGAGCGGGCAGCTAACCGTCGAAGCGGGGCCTGCGCGCCGGCTACTGGGCTTCGGCGTTGCGGTTGTCGGTCCGCCAGCGGATGCCGGCATCGATGAAGTCGTCGATTTCGCCGTCGAACACGGCCGAGGTGTTGCCGACTTCGTGTTCGGTGCGGAGGTCCTTGACCATCTGGTACGGGTTGAGCACGTAGGAGCGCATCTGGTCACCCCAGGAGGCTTTGACGTCTCCGGCGAAAGCCTTCTTTTCCGCGTCTTCCTGTTCCTTCTTGAGCAGCAGGAGCCGGGACTGCAGCACCCGCAGGGCCGCGGCCCGGTTCTGCAGCTGCGACTTTTCGTTCTGCATCGATACGACGGTGCCGGTGGGGATGTGGGTCAGGCGCACGGCGGAGTCGGTGGTGTTGACCGACTGCCCGCCCGGTCCGGAGGAACGGAAGACGTCCACGCGGATTTCGTTGTCCGGGATGTCGATCGAGTCCGTCTGTTCAATCAGCGGAATAACTTCGACGGCGGCGAAGGAGGTCTGGCGGCGGCCCTGGTTGTCGAAGGGGCTGATCCGGACCAGCCGGTGGGTGCCGGCCTCGACGCTGAGCGTGCCATAGGCGTATGGCGCCTTGACCTCGAAGGTGGCGGATTTGAGTCCGGCCTCTTCGGCGTAGGAGGTGTCCATGATGGTGGTGGGGTAGCCGTGGCGTTCGGCCCAGCGCAGGTACATCCGCAGCAGCATCTCGGCGAAGTCCGCGGCGTCCACGCCGCCGGCGCCGGCGCGGATGGTGACTACGGCCTCGCGCACGTCGAATTCGCCGGACAGCAGCGTCACCACCTCGAGGTCCTTGAGCGCCTTGCGGATGGATTCCAGTTCCGTGGCGGCTTCGCCCATGGAGTCGGCGTCGTTCTCGTCCTGGCCGAGTTCCACGAGGACTTCGAGGTCGTCGATCCGGGCTACGAGGTTGTTCAGTCGCGCCAGCTCGGACTGCCGGTGCGAGAGCCTGGAGGTGATGACCTGCCCGGCCGCGGGATCATCCCAGAGATTGGGTTCGCCGGCGCGCTCACTCAGCTCCGCGATGTCTTCCTTGAGCTGCTCGACATTCGAGACGTTCTCGATGGAGGTGTAGGTGGCCCGCAGCGCGCGGATTTCAGCGGGAAAATCGATGTTTGCCATGGTTTTTCAAGCCTACGCTATCCGCCCATATCGGGCCCACGTGCGGGGCGCGTGGCACACTGTCCCAATGATTGAACAGCCCTTCCAGTCCCAGCGGCCCGGCACTCGCGCCGCGATGTTCGTTGACTTCGACAACGTTTATACAGGGCTGCAGGCGCTGGATCCGGCAGCGGCCAAACGGTTCGCCGAGGATCCGAAGCACTGGATGGAAGCGCTGGCCGGCGACGGCAGCGGAGGGAATTCCCGGCGGTTCCTGATCCGTAACTGCTATCTGAACCCGGTGGTCTACTCGAAATACCGGACGTTCTGGACCCGGGCAGGGTTCCGGGTGGTGGACTGCCCGTCCCTGACCCAGCGCGGCAAAAGCAGCACCGATATAAATCTGGTCCTGGAGGCGATGGATGCCCTCGCCGGCAACGGCGGCATTGAGGAGTTCTTCCTCGCCTCCGCGGATGCAGACTTCACCTCGCTGATCCAGCGGTTCCGGGCAGCCGACCGCATGACCACGGTCATTGCGGCCGGCGCAGTGGCCTTTGCCTACCGGGAAATGGCGGACCATGTGGTGGAGTCCCATGACTTCGTGGCGATTCTCAACGGAACGTCCGCGGACATCGTTCCCCGGATGGTGCGGCCCATCGCACCACCGGGGCCGCTGAAGTCCGGGCCCGCGGCGTCGGGGGCGGCAACTGCCGCCGTAGGTGCGGTCCGCACGCTGGTTCAGAACGCGCCGGGCCCGGTCACCGGAGCGGTGGTCGCGCATACGGCACTGACGGCGGAACCAGCTCTCAAGAGCGACTGGGGCGGCTACGGAAAATTCGGCACCTGGATCGCCCAGCTCGGCGGCGGAATTGAATATTCGTCTGCTCCGGGACCGGGCTGGGTGTGGGACGCGGCGCGTTTTTCGCGGAGCGACCTGCCGCCGGCCACAGAAATCCGACCGGCCGTCGAAGAGCAGATCGCCCGGGTGACCGATGTGCCGGCGCTCTCGACCGCACAGTTCCGGCAGATGTTCCTCTCAATGGAATCCACGCTGCGCGATCCGCCCGCGAACCGGAACGAGCTCGCCAAATCGGTGCGGGACGGGTGCGTCGCGGCGGGACAGGCCGTTGCCCGGCAAGCCGTCAACTTCGTAATCCAGGGCCTGCTCGTCGCCAACTTCCCGCTCTCCGGCCAGCCCTCCGCTGCGGTCCTGGCCGCCGCGTGGACGAAGAACGTTGAGGAGCTGTGCCGCGTCGCGCTGCTGGAATTTGAGGACACGGAAATGATTGCCCTGCGGCGGTGGGCCAGCGGCGGGTTGCTCGAGCCGGGCCAGGCCGCTGCTCCGCGGCCATAATGTCTGATGCCGCTGCGCGGGATCCGGAACCGCCGCGACGGATTGACCCTGCTCGACGGGCTGCCCCGGCCGTCCGGGTTAGCGGGTCAGCCGGGCGCGTGCCGTGGAACGCGCCTCGATCCGGATCCCGTCCGGAACCAGGTAGTTGACCACCGGCAGATGAACGGCGGCGCTCAGCACCACGACGGCGGTGTACCCGTCCGGGCTCCCGGTCACGGGCGCCACGTCGAGGCCACTGAATCTGCTGAAGGCGCCGCTTCGGTTCAGGTACTCGTCCGCGGCGCTGCGCACCCTTGCGCTGGTCAGGACCGCGGCCGGGCTTCCCGCCGGATCCTCCAGCGCTCCGAGGGTGAAGCTGTCCGCCGCGGCGACGGAGGGCCCCGTCAGCCAGCGAGAGCAGCTTCTTGTGCTCCAAGTAGACGCTGGAAGCATCCACCACCACGGTGGTGACGAGCAGGGCCAGCACAACATAGCCGATGATGAACACCAACACCTGCCCCTCTTGCCGGTTTTTTCTGCGCCGGGGCTGGTCTTTCCCGTGCCGGGGCCGGTTGCCGTGGCACACGGCACTCGTTCCGGCAGTGGCTGGCGCGGCCCGGATCATCGGAAACGCCCGACCAACTGGGTAGCCGACGCGCTGAGCTGGCCGACATAAAGCGGTACGGCTTCGCCGAACGGCACGAACGGCAGCGGCACCGTCAGGTGCACGGTTACGGTCACGGCCGATCCGGCGGCCGAGCAGTCAGCGGGTTCGCAGCTGATGTTCAGGCCACCGTCCTCGACTGCGTGCCCGTGATCAGCCAGGGCCAGCAGGACAGCGTGTTCGGCCGCTGCCCGGCCGCTGGCTGTGTCCGGCTGCGACACAAAGACCTTGGCGGCCTGATCCGCGGCGCCGACCACGGCGAACGATCCGCCCTGGAGCTGCCCCATGGTGATGATGAAGTAGACGAGGGGCACCATCAGCAGCAGGGACAGAAAGACGAACTCGACGACGGCGCTACCCTGTTCCAGGTCGCCCCCTATGTCGCGGGAAGCGTCCGGTTCACGGTTGGATGGCCGCATGGCCCTTCACCTCCAACACCGCCGCCGGGCCGATCAGGCCAATGACGGGAAACGGGGCGCGGACTGTCACTTCCAACGTGCGGAGCCCGTGATACGTGGATTCGCCCGCTGTCACATCGCCGCTGAACTCCGCGTTGAGGGCGGTAGTGATCAGTCGTGCCGTCCTGTCGCGGGCGTCGTCTGAGTTGCGGTCGGCCAGCGTCCCGTATCTGGCGCCGGACGCGGCGGCGTCGATCAGTGTGTTCCGCACATGAAGGATTAGTGTCAGCTGGATGATGGCGAGGAAGAACAGCGTCAGCAGTCCGCCAATCAGAACGAAGTCCACGATGACCGAGCCGCGTTCACGGTCGCAGTGGTCCCCGGACCGGGGTTCGTCCAGGGCATCCTCCGGTGCGCGGTCCGTGCCCGTGGCCCGGTCTCCCCTGCGTCGGCCGGCTGCCGGCATTGGCTACTGGCCGACCTTGTCCATGGCCTGGTTGAACAGCGCCTCAAGCGCGGGGCCGGCGAGCGCCAGAAGCGCTGCGACCAGGACGGCCGACATCAGGGTGATCATTACCCAACCGGGCACATCGCCGCGCTCGGGGTGGGCCCTGCGCCGGGCCGGTTCCGCGGCGGCCTGCAGCCGCAGGCCGGAGGGCCGGATCAGCATGGTGAGTAGGCAAGCGAGCCAGGTGAGATGCATCCCGGTGGTCTTCATGGGTCCTCATTTCTTGTGACATCGACGGTTCGATTATTTGTTGCGGTTACAGTCCAAAGCTGATGGCGGCGAGTCCCGGAAACACGGCGAAGACGACGGTTAGCGGGAGCACCCCAAAGACGAGCGGCACCATCATGCCTATCTCTTTCCTTCCGGCGGCCTCCATAAGGTCCCGCTTCGCTGTGTCCCGAACATCCTGGGCCTGTGCCCTCAGGACGTCGGCCAGCGGAGTTCCGCGTTCTACGGCCACGATCAATCCGTCGACGAAACGCACGAGCGGCCCGAGATCCGTCCGGGCCGAGAACTCCTGCAATGCCTCGATCAACGGTTTGCCGGACCTGGTCTCTGTGAGGACCCGGGAGAATTCCGCCGGGAGCTCTCCGTGCGCGCTGCAGCAGACCCGGTCCAGGGCCCCCGTGGCGCTCTGTCCCGCACTGACGGCGAGCGCCATAAGCTCCGCGATGCTCGGGAACTCCGCCATCATGCGGGTCTCACGCTTCTTGATCCGGGCGCCGAGAACGTAGTCCCGCAGAAGGTATCCCCCGGCCGCACTGCCAAGAACAGCAGCTAACGCCATCACCGGACTGAATCGTCCGACGACTCCGCCCAGCACGACTACCAGCAGGGAAAGAATGAATCCGCCGGCGGCCCAGAGGATTTGTTCCGCCCGGAAGTCGGCCGTCGTTTGAACGCTCCCGGCCCGGGCAAGCCGTCGCGCCAATGCGGCTGAACCGGGGTTGATCCTGCCCAGTGAAGCTACGGCATCCCGGATCACGGGCCGGAGGATTGATTCAAGTGGTCCGAAGAGAGCGTTGTTTCCCGGCGCGGTACGCAGGAGCCGTGATTCCAGGTTTTGGGCTTTCAGCTGCGGTCCAATGCGTTCGACGAAGCTCACGGGCCGCATGAAGGGCAGACGCACGAGCAAGAGCCAGAGACCGGCGCCGAGAAGCACGCCGCAGACTGTTGCACTCGCCATGAGGCCTGTCATCGAAGTACCCGCTCCTCTTCCGGCAAAGCTCCGATGCGGAGCATGATCGAATAGGAGGCCAGCGAGACCGTCAGCCCGCCGAGAAGTACAGCAGCACCTCCGGGCGTGTTGTAGGCAGCGACGGCTTCGGGGCGGCTGGCCAAGAGCACCAGTACAATCCAAGGCGCAGCTACAGCCAGCCTGGCCGCGTTGACAGTCCACGATTGTCTGGCCTCGAGTTCGCTCCGGGTCCGGGCGCTCTCCCGCAGAAACTCCGCAAGAGTGCCCAGCAGGCGGCCGAGGTCTGAGCCCCCCACCTCACGGGTTAGGCGCAAGGCCTCGACAATCCTGTCACCCACTGGATCTGCCAGCCGCTGCTTGAGCAGGGTCAGCGCCGGATCAAATTGCCCGCCGGAACGGTAGTCAGAGCCGAAGTCGAGGAACACATGCCGGAGTTCTTCCGGCCCCTTCTCCCCCAGCTGGATCAGCGCCTCAGGCAGGGACAGCCCGGCTCTGATGGCAGACCTGAGATGGTCGACGACGTCGGGCCACAGCTGGCGCAGGAGAGTCACGCGCTTCCGGGCGCGCCACCGCACGATGGCCACCGGCAACCAGCCGCCAAACAGCCCGAAGCATCCGGAAATCGGCCACGACCGGGTCACAGCAAAGAAGACAAGCGTTGTGAACGCTGCCACCGCCAGACAGGAAGCCACCAATCCGGCTGCACCGACCCTTTCTATGCCGGCCGACCTCAACAGGTCCTCCAGCCGGCTCGTCCGGACCCTGGAGTCCGCCTTTGCCGGCTGCTCCCAGGCAGACCACCAGATGAGCAGCAACCCCACCCCGGCGAGTACCCCGACGATCGGCGCCACTAGTGCACCTCCAGCAACGCCGCGACGTCATACCCGGATCGCGCAAACTTCTCCGCGGCCGGCATCGAATTGACGTTCGGCTGCAAATGTCCGTCCGTGAGGGCAAAGATCATCGAAGATTCAATGATGCCGTTCTCCACCCGGCGGCCGAGGGCCAGGATCTCAGTGACCTGGCGGCGGCCGTTCGGGTGCCGGCTGCAGTGGACCACCAGGTCGATGCAGGATGCCACCGTCGGGACAACGAAGGCGCTGGATATGTTGTCGCCAGCCAGCAGCGGAAGCGTGCAAATCTTCGTCACCGCATCGTGAGCTGAGTTCGCATGGACGGTGCACATTCCGGGCAAGCCCGAATTAAGCGCGATCAGCATGTCCAGGCTCTCGGCTTCCCGGACCTCGCCGACGACCAGCCGGTCCGGCCGCATGCGCAAAGCCTCCTTGACGAGCCTGCGCAGCGGGATCGCGCCTTCGCCTTCGAGGTTCGGTTGCCGGCACTGCAGTCCCACCACATCGCGCAGCGGAAACTGCAGTTCAAAGATCTCCTCGACGGTGATGACGCGCTCACGGGTGCCGATGCTCGCCGCAAGGCAATTGAGCATGGTGGTTTTTCCGGCCTGGGTGGCACCTGATACGAGGATGTTCAGGCCACTGGCCACCGCGGCCCCGAGAAACCGGGCGGACTGCGCCGTCAGCGTTCCGAGCTCCACGAGATGCTCAAGCCGACTGGCCTTCACAACGAATTTACGGATGTTGACCGCCCAGTGGCGCCGGGTCACATCCGGGATGACCACGTGAAGGCGGGACCCATCCGGAAGCGCCGCATCCACAAAGGGGGAGGACATGTCCAGCCGCCGCCCCGACGACTTCAGCATACGTTCCACCAGATCGCGTACCTGCTGGTCGGTGAGCGATACCGAGGTCAGTTCCGACTCACCATTGCGCGCCACGTACACCTCATTCGGGGAAAAGATCCCTTATACGTTGTCCACGTGGCCTCTTGGTCATGAGAAGCCCCGGCAGGACTGGAATCCTCCGGGGCGTGGTTACCAGTGAATAGGACCGGCAACATGAACAACATTACAGCCCGCGCCGTGCAAAGCACAGTGCAATTCATCGTCTATACCCTGATGGTTTCGTGCTTCTTCCTGATCCCCTCCATTCTTGAGGGTCTGATCTTCGGCGCGACGGCATGAGCGCGCATAAGGCCGTTGCGTTCGAGCGCGGCACGTACGGGGACCAAGGCCAGTACAAGGGATACGCGGCGAGCTGCGAGACGTGCGGCGCCGTGACCTTCGGCGGGTTCCGCACCAAGACCGACGCTAAAGCGGCGCTACTCCACACTGAGCCCACAACGAGCCGCTGAGTCTGCTGCAGGTGCCCCGCGTACCTGCAGCTTGCTGAACGTCTCGTTCACGTGTTCCAGCCCCTCGACGTACTCAACCGGGCGCGGTAATACCCCTCTTCAAGCCCTGAACCGCCAGGGCTACTGTCCACAAAGCGCTAGTGGTCAGGTGCGCTCGAGCCTGCCCCGGAAACCGTGGCGGGCTACGGGCGTGGAATGCAGCAGACAAGGGGTGGGAGCGGCGGGAAATCGACGGGACGAGGGACTATGACAGCCAGTCCCTTAGGCCCGATTCATCCTTAGACCTGCTCCCCTCACCTGCTGGGGCGCACCAACCAATCAACGCCGGGGGCCTGGGGCCTTACGGTAAACCATCGCAAGAAAGAACGGTCTCACCATGAGCACAACACACGTCCAGCCCCTCTACACCGTCGACGACATGGCAGACATTTTCCATGTGACACGCACGGAGGTTTACAGCAACGTCCAAGCATGGCCGCACACTCTCATCGGCGCGAAAGTCCGCTTCACGCAGGAACACCTAGACAGCATCATCACACTCAACACCAAGACACCACGGAGCCGCTGCGCCTAGATACACGCCCTGAACCACAGCAAAAGGCCCGGCAGTCGCAATGACTGGCCGGGCCTTCTGTGTTCCATCGGGGGAATGAGGAATAATCCAACCCTACGCGCGTCCTGCCCCTGAACGATGCAGGACCGTCACAAACGGATCCAGGAACTCATAATCCGGTTCGATTTCCTCCCAAGGGGAACGCCGGATCGGTTCAGACAACAGATCATCCAAGAGTTTTCGTGTTGCTTCCACATCCAGTTTCACCATGTCCAGAACCGTAAAGGCAGGGGCGGACATCAAGAGCGCACTATGCTCATGTTCCATGAGCGAAACGAGACGGTGGTTCGAGTCCATCCAAGAAGAAATGGCCAAAGACTACTCTGATGCTCAGCTGACACACAAAGAGGACATCCAACGGTCAGGGCATGAAGGGGAATCGACCTGGGCTGACCTCTTGTCCAAGTGGTTGCCACCCGCATATGGCGTTGGACTTCGAAAGTACATTATTGGAAGCGACGATAAGGTAAAGCCATTCGAAACTGACATAGTCGTCTTTGAACCCGCCTACCCGCAGCACCTCCGTTATCGCGCCAAGGTACACGCGGGAGGGGTCGCGGCAGCGTTTTCTGTGAAGCTTACGGCCCGCAAGAGTCACTTCAAAGAGATTGCCGGATGGTCGAAGTCCCTCGCAGAGCTAAGCCACGTCGACAAAACAACAGTCGAGGGGCAACTCCTGTCCGGGATACCTACCGGGTTTCTTGCCCATTCACACGATTTGGGCCAAGAGCCAGTCACGGCGATGGCCGAGGGGTTCGATACAGTGGCGGACACAGCCAGCCACCCTCGGGACCTTGTAGATCTCGTGTGCGTAGCGAATGCTGGCACCTTGACCTGCAACCGAGCGTCGTACCTTCCTATGTCAAGCACCCTACCTGGTGGGGTGGACTTCACGATGTCTTCGTATTTGAGAATGTATGACGCGCAACAGTACGGCGCCGTAGCTCACTTCATTGTCTCTCTCTATCGCGTCTTGGGCAGGAATGACCCCTCCCTGCAAAAGCTCGCCGTCGAACTATCTCGGGTGACTGGGACGGGCGAGGGGCAAGGGACGATGCGCAAATGGGACCCGAAAGTCGTTTACGACGAAGGCTTCCTGAAGGACCGGTATCACCTGCTTTTCGATGATGGGCGTCCCCGCCATTACTAAGGGCTCCCAATACGTCACGAGGTAGGGCCATGCGCCTTTACCGCTCTGACCTGTGGTTAGATCAACGCATGGCAATTAAATTGGGGACAAAGCAGAAACTGGCCGGAGACACCCTTATCGGATTCGGGACAATGGTCTGCATTCTGGGTTTCGTTATCTACCTGCTCGCCGCATTTGGTGGCGGCACGCCGAACGGGTTGGTCCTCTTGGGCGGTGGCGTCCTAGGGCTCCTCATGATCTGCGCCGGCTACCTCAAGCGCATTGCTGTAGCGCTGACTGCCACGGCGACTGGGGCGGAAACTCCTGACAAGGTCAATCTCTAGACCTCTCCGAACCGCGTGGGGCCTGGAAAGTCAGATACTGCCAGTAGCGTTATGCTCGCCCGGTGTACGCCGGTCACTATCAAGCTAAGGGGAAGCATCATGAGTAACGACTACGCGACGGCTTGGGATGCGTTGGCTGAAGCCATTGGGGCAGCGAAAGGCCAAAGCGCGGGCAGTGTCACTGATCAGGATCACTTGAGCGTAGACCAGCGGCTCAAAGTCGCAGAAGTTGCGGCCCTGCTCTCCATCGCTCAGGAACTCTCCGCGTTGAACCCGCAGAACACAAGCTTCAGTGACGACGACGGAAATCAGGTAAACGGCTGGGGCATCATCACTAAAAAAGCACGTGAAGCCGGGAAGGCTTTCTAAGGCACAAGCGCCGGTGGATCGGACTGGTAGGGGTCAAGCCTGCTGCTTGACCCCTACCACCCAGTGGGCACTATCGATTGTGCTTCCCGAAGTCCTGCGGCCTGAAACTGCCGTCCAGGATCGCAGCCCAAACCGCCGGCCCCTCGCCCCACCCATAGAAAGTGCCGGCAACCGAAACCCGGTAACAGACACCGCCCTTGAACCACGCCCGGACCATGCCCCGCGGCGACTCCAAACGCTGCTGAGAAACACGGTCCGGGTTGTCGTCCACCGGCTCCGGGGGAAGCTCCAGAACGCGCCGTCTAGCCATGCCGCGCCACGCTGCTACGGTGAGCCGCCCAACGGTTGTTATTAGCCTTCTGAGACCTGATCTGAGCCACCGTCAACGGCTTCTCATCCTCATCAGACGGCAACGCCAGGGCATGCAAAGTCTTAGCCAAAGAATCCCGATGCTTGCGGATCTCGTCATAGACACGTGACACTACAGGCTGTCCCGTGCTGCCCTGCGTAATCAAATCGCCCTCTAACAACGCATTACGCAGGATTTCCAGCTCATCCGCCGTCCTGCAAGCCTCCAAAAGGAGCCGTAACTCCGGTGCCGTCAGTTCAAACACGCCTATCGTGTCGCGCCACATCTTCCGGCCAACATCCCGCAAATCCGCGGGCGGCCTAGGTTTTCCAACCATCAAAACTCCAATCAAAACTCATGAACGAAAACAAAAAACGAGGGGCTAAGGATCACCGCGTAATCCAGCGCTCTCACCGGCGGTCTAGATTTCTAATTTGGCCCGGTGGGCTCCGGTAGCCCCCACGCGCCTTTGCGTGTGCGTGTGGTGGTCAGTCGTATTGGTGGGCGCGTTTGCCTGCTGCTGATCGGTTGCAGCGGTTGGCATGCTCTGGCCCGCGGTACTGTGTGCGGTCGTCGTCATCGTGGCCGAGGTCAAATGGTTCGTTGGCTGGGATGAGTTCACGGCACCGCCAGCAGATGAGCGTCCCGGCCTGGTGTTCGGGGATGAACGCACGGCGCAAGGTCTGATGCTGCGTTCCGTATCCGCGTTCGGTGCTGGTCCCGCGTGCTTTGTCTGCTTCCCGGTTGTGTTTGGTGCACCAGCGTCCGGCTGCTGCTTCCGGGCATCCTGTTTTGCCGCAGATTCGTTTTGCTCGTGGCAATGCTTTCTCCTGGGGGTATGGCGAGGGCCGCGCTCCCGTTGTGGTGAGCGCGGCCCCCTGCTGTTGTGATGTTGGTTGTTAGCCGTGGTTGATGAGTGCGGCGCGTGCGCCTAGCTCGAAAGCGAGCGAGCTGCTGGCTTTGTGTTCGGCGATGCGTGCGGCTTCGGCTGCGGCCTGTTCCTTCGCGCTCTTGGTCTGTGCTGTGCGGGCGAGGGCGGCGGCTTCGGCGCGGGTGTTCAGGTGGAGCGTGTAGCCGGCTGTTGCGAGGTTGTGCAGTCCGTCGCCTACGCCGGTGTACTGTGCTTCGGCGTGCCAGAGTTCGGCCTGGTTGTGGTTGCCTCCGATGTAGTGGAGGTAGGCGTCTGCGTTGTCGCGTTCGATGTCGGCGATGATGGCGCGGGCGGTGCGAACCTGGCCCATGGTGTGTCGTGCGGCGTCGAGTCCGTGCCATGCGGTGACGGCTTCGGGGCCGGCGTTGAGGATCTGCTGTGGTGTGGCGCCGTCTTGGAAGTGTCGGGCTGCTGCGGTGAGTGTTGCGGCGGCTTCGTTGAACGGGGTGCGGAGGGCTTCTACGAGCTTGTCGGCGTGGTTGCGGAAGCCGTCGTAGTAGATGGTGGTGATGGCTGACTGGGTGCCTTCGGCTGCGGCGTGGATCCGTTCGGCGGCGACCAAGGCTAGGGCGGCTTCGATGAGTTTTGCACCAAGGTTTTTGGGGGTGATGGTCCCGGCGGCGATGGCGTCGTTGAGGTCGTCTGCGGTGGTGGGGTTCGTTGCTTCGATGGCGGCTTCTGCTAGTGCGGTTGCGGCCTGGCATTCCTTGGGGAGTGCGATGTCGAGGGCGGCGAAGGTGCGGTTGATGCGGCGGATGTAGTCAAACAAGGGGTGTCTCCTAGTGTTCGTGGCGCGCGACGGCGGCGGTAAGGGTGTCGATGAGGGCGTTGCTGTTGAGTGCGGGCGGTTCGCCTGGCATGGTTTCGGTGCTGGTGTCCGGTGCGTCGGGGCATTTGTGTGCGAAACCTTCGAGGGCTTCCTGGAGAAGGATCTTGGTCTGGCAATTACAGGGGTGCATGGACCGGGCTTTCGTGTTGTTCTACGGCGTCAGCGATAGCGTCGGCTATGCGGATGGCGTGGTCTGGGGTGAGTAGGGCGAGTAGTGCACGGTTGCGGAATATCGCTATGGCGGGTTCCCGTCCGTAGGGTCCGTCCATGTATGCGGCTTTTACGTAGGTCACGGCTGAGCCTTGGACGTTCATGTCGTACTTGTCCGGGCGCCCGACAAAGGGGTCGTGGATTGTGTATTTCATGCTGCGGTGGACCGGTAGACGCGACCGGTTGCGGGATCCTGGTGCAGGTTTGCCGGCTGCGTGGTGGTGGGCAGTCCGCCGATGGTGACGCCGTTGGCATCGACTTTGAGCCAGTGTGATCCGTCGCCTTGTACCCGTGCGGTGCCGTTTTCGACTTGGACTACTGAGGTGCCTTTGTAAACCTGGATGCTGGTTGCGTCGGTGAAGACTTGGGCGCCGTTGCTGAATACGAGGGCGCCGGATGCTACGGACGGATCCATGGTCATGCCGCCGGCCTTGACCTTGCCCGTAGTGACGTTGAGGTCGTTCTTTAGCGTGGTCACGCCCTCAACCGACAGTGTGCCGGTCGTTTTCATGGGTCCGTTGACGTTGAGGTTGCCCGCGACGGTCGTATTGCCGGTGAACGTGCTGGGGCCTGACTGGGTGAGCGTGCCGGTGAAAGCAATTGTTCCGTCTGCCTGTAGCGTGCCGGTGATTGTTGCGGTCCCGGTGACGTTCAGCCCACCGTTTTCAATCGTGATGACGCCGCCGTTATAGACCAGCAGGCCATCCCGCCCAATCGCGGAATTGTTCGTCGGTGTGGCGCGTTCGAGCTTATCCAGCCGGCGAAGAATCGCCGGTAGTTCGCTCTGCGTGAGGTTGTCGAGCTGTCCCAAGATGGTCTCCTGTTAGTTGCGAAATTGGCGGGGAAGAATGGCTTTGCATTCCGGTGTGTGGAAGGGCCGGCCTGTTGCCGGTGCTGGTGTTGTGGCGGTCCTGGTATCGGCCCCGCACCAACGACACGCGGTCACGGTTTGCCGGCTTCGAGGGCTTCGCAACGGGTTTTCCAGTAGTGGCAGTTGCGTTCCAGGTTTTCGCTGAGAAGCCGCCAATATTGGGCCTGAGCGGAGTAATCCCACTGCTCAACACGATTGGGCGAATAGGTGTATCCCAAGGTCATTTCCTTTTCTTGTCGGCCCGAGCGGCGGCGAGATTCCCAACGGGATCTTTCCGCTCGTATCGGTCTCTGTGGGTTTCGGGGGTCCGCCGGCTGGCTTCGAGCGCCTGGTGAAGCCGTTGAGCCAACCCCTTGTAATGGAGTGCCTGATACCGCCAGTAGGCGATGAGTTCGGCGTCGGTCATCGTGCCGGCTTCGGGGGCATGACGATGTTGTAACCGTTGTTCGGTCGCCCGTCGTGGCAGTGGGAGACGCGGTGCCCGATGTTCGCGTCACTGTCTTCGAGGGGCCATCCGTGGGTGTGTGTGCCGGGGCAGTACGGGCACCGGATCATTACGGTTCGGATCCCGCGGCGGTGATCGGTTTGGACGTCGGTTACGGGCGCGTCGGGGATGGTTCTAGGTGTCATGGTGTGGTCCTGGGTGTGTTTGGGGCGGGGCGCGTAGAGGGCGTCCATACGGCGTACAAGCTGAATGTGGAGGTCGGCCAGGTGTTGGAGGGCTTCGGGCCTCCGTCACAGCCGTTCACGCGCTTCGTAGAGGCTTACGCGGGCCTGTAGGGCCGCAAGCTTGGCTTCCAACGCAGCATTTTTAGCGTCGAGCTTGTTAATCAAAAATTGGCGAACGTTGGCGAGGTTCCGCCAGTTTTCTAGTGTGTTTCTGGGATCCATCACGGCGTTTCCTTTGACTGTGTCTGACTGTGTCCGACTGTGTCGGAAACACGGTTGAGTGTGTGTGTCTCCCCCCTTTTCTTTAGGGGAGACACAGTCACGCTGCGTTTTCATGGGTGAGTGTGTCGGTTGAATACGGTCCCGCGATCCTGTGGAGAGTCGCGCTGCGTGGTCCCGGTTCGGTCGTGATCTGCCCGCTAGTAATAAGTTCGGCTATGGACCTGCGCAACAGGTCCGCGCTGCCCTTCACAACTGCTTGCAAGGTGCGGAAGCTGGGTGGCGTGGGAGCGTCCCTAATGGCCTCCAGAACGGCGTCCATAGTTTCAGCGGTCCTACCCGTTCCCGTCGCGTCTGCGGGGTCCCTGGGCGGTACAAGCGTGTAACGAATGGTCTTCCGGTCAGACGAGTCAAGAATGGCGACTGCGGCCTCTTGGGTTCGGTCAGACTTGCGGAAGGGTCCGCCGTGCGGCCTAACCATTCCGGGGCGGTCCTTCCCGATACGCAACGAGATTTTCCCAACCATGCCCACGCCGCCCGGCTCGATCACTTCCACCGAATATGAAGCCCCGGTAAGGAAGCTCATCTTCGCCTGCGCGCCGATAGCGAACCGTCCACGGCCCTCGACGCTCTTGGTTACGTGGTCCACCAGTGCCACAGCGGCCCCGGTGCGGTCTGCGATCTGACGGGGCATCATGCGTCCCCAGGCAGTCACTTCGTCGTTGTCCACGGTGCTTACTCCGTAGACGGCGAAAGCCTCAGTCACGCCGTCGATAACAAACAGTGAGAACTTCTGCTGCATGAGCCGTTCCCACGCCGCCCGGTCCTGGGGCGTGGCGTTATGCGGGCCGTCTGGTCGGATGTAGGTAAGGTGCCGGCGGATCTTTTCGGGATCTGCCCCAAGCATCATGAGCCGGTTTACGACGGTTGCCTGATCGGATTCAAAGTCGGCTAACCCGACGTTGTGCCCGGCGTTGATTTCCTTAGCTATTTCGCCTTGTAAGACGAAAGACTTCATGGACTCCGATTCGCCGTTGAAGCTGTGAACCAAACCCGGATAAACGAGCGGTACGCCGTCAGTTCGCAGCATGAGCGTCGCCTCTGCGGGCTTGTAAGTACCATCTAGGACGCTGTCCAGGTTGATCCCGGCCCACGCGCTGTCATCGGTCGTCTGCGGCACTGTGGGTGCTTCTGTGGACCGCGCGTCGAACTGTGCTGAGGTTTCCCGCTCGTGCATCTCCAAGAGCATCTGTTCCTGCAGGTCTTCGAGTTCGGGATCCCAGCCGCTCACGCCGCGGCCTTCCTAGGGACGTAGGCGGTGCCGGGGGTGCTGCGTGACTTTTCGACGTCGATCCAACTACCTGCGGCCTTGGCACGCTTTCTGTTGTCGCCTGCCTCTAATTCGAGTGCGAGCTGTATCCGTGCGGCGTTCTCTGCCAACTGCTGGGCGGTGCCCTGCCCTTCCAAGTGCCCGCGGAGGTAGAACTCCATGCACTGGGGGCACGGGGCGGCGTTCAATTCGCGGCTCCGCTGGCAAGCAGGGTCGCTATGACGTTCTGCTGGTGTGCGGTGAATGCTGGCCATTCGGCTAGAACGGAGTCGATGTACGCGGCGCGGCTAGCTTGCGCTGTCTGTACAGCATCCGGTAGGTTTGATGCATCGGCCTTGAATGAGCGCTTGGCTGTTGAGCGGTAAGCCATATGGGTTCCTCTACTGGGGGATCGTCGTCTTATCGAGCGAAACTCAGAACTGATTTACATGCCCGGACACTTCGTAAGAGTGTTCGGGCATCAGTCGTTGATTTCTATAGACATCCTAGTAGCGACCGCGGACGCTAATCGGCGTCACACCGGGCACCTAAGGCCCTAGCCCATTCTGGTTTTGTCCGGATTAGTTCGGACTGATTCGGGGCATTCCAGAACAGCACATTTTGTGAGCTAAAAAATAATTCTTCGTTTAGGGCGTGTCGCCGGGCCAGTAACCTTTACTGTTCACCCCTTGGCGTGAATCGCACCTGGTCAGCAGAGAACTTGATCCCCGGCCCGCTGGGCAGAATGGTGACCGTAACCAGCGCCCTAATGATCTGCCGCTTACGCTCAATAGAAGTAGCAGCCCACGCAGCCACCGAACCGCTGCCCGTCATGCCGTCAAGAATGCTCAACGGCTGGCACCTCAGCACAGCCAATTCAGCGGCCTCTAACTGTGTTTTCAATTGCTCATTAATGCGGGCCATCTGCCGCGCCGTAGTAATTCCCTGGGCGAAACTGTCAGCCGCGCTATCCATCCTCGCCAGAATCGCATTCCGCGACTCAACAGCGGCGTGCAATTCGTCCGGCTTAGCGGCCATAGCGGCGACTGCGCCCGGTAGCGACAGCATCCGAACCATGAATTCGTTCACGACCTCGTGCACCGGTTCCATTTGCCGTGTGAGCTTCATGCAGCCAGGGCAAGCGTAGGACGGTTTGCGGCGACTGCTGATGATCGGGCGCAGCGCGGTCCCACACCGGCCACATAAGGCGATCCCTGACAGTAGGTGCTTGGGTTCCAGTCCGTGGGAGATGCGCCGGCCCCGGTGCCGTGAGTACTGCTATTGCCTGGTCGTAGGTGTCCTGGGTGATGATGGGTTCCCACTGCCCCTTAGACACGATCTGCTTAGCGTGGGTCCGGTGGCCGGCGTAGCGTGGGCGGCGAAGCATGTTCCCGACGGTGTTTCCGGCGAAGGCGTTACCGCGCCCCGTCTTGAATCCCCTGTCGTTGAGGTAGGCGGCGAGGCTACGCAGCGACTCCCCCGCGATCAGTAGCCGGTACAACTCGCGGATAGCCTCAGCCTGGGCCGGTTCAATAACTTCACGGTAGCCGGCGTCTCTGCCCTGATCGTCAGTCAGCCGCTCACGCACGTATCCAAACGGAGTAACACCGTGGGCTTTACCGTCTTTGGCATTCTCCTGAAATTTGCGCTTTAGGCGACGTGACATCTGCTCTACCTCGTGGCGGGCCACATCGCCTTTGATGCGGGCTGTGAGCCGTCCCTGTGGCGTTGCAAGGTCCACTTCCCCGCCGATGGACGCTAGGGCCGTGCGACGCTTGTCCGCCAGCGCAATGAATCGTTCCAGTTCAGTAGGGGTCCGGGTGAGACGATCCACATCATAGACAATGAGGGCGTCAATGGATCCAGATTCAATAGCGGCCAGCAGGCGTTCATACTCTGGGCGTATCTTCGACTTCGTGGCAGACACGTCGTTATCCGTAAAGACCTCAGCGATGGGCCAGCCGCGGCGCTCCGCTTCCGCCGTACAATCCTCTATCTGTCGGGCAACCCCTAACGCCGTCCCATCGTCCTGAGAGATTCGGGCGTAGATCCCGCAAGCCTGTACCGTGTGCGCCATAAATGAAGCGTAATTGAAAGACACGCAAAACGGGACTTGACTGGGGCGTTGAGCCAGATTTCTTCAATCGTCGGGTCGTCCAGCAACGGCTGGAGCGGGCCAAACCCGGCGACGGCGTCGAAAACGAATCTGCGGGCGCCTTCCAGCGGGCCGAGAGGAGGCAATGGCGCCAGGAGGGCGCGCTCGTCATAGTCGGTGACCGCCGCTTCCACGAGCCGGCGCACCTCGCCGGCCTGCCGGAGCGGGTCCAGCCCGCGCCGTCGAATGAGCTCGCGGACTTCATCCTCGACAATGCGCACAGCCTCCATATGCGGCCCCCAATAGGACTGACGCCCCAAGGACGAGGCGTGCAACTGGGGTTAAAACTAGGCGGGGCTGGATCGCCCGGCAAGGCCCCCGAAGGGCCTATGTGGATAACTTCCGACCTCGCGACAGAACAATTTTCACTGGCGTATCAGCAGTCCCACCGGTGCCAGGATTTACGCGGCGTACCGCGCAGATTTCCGCCTTCCCCACTCGGACGGCGGCACACCGCCGAGACCGCCGCCGACGTCGGAACAGCGAGGAACAGTAAGGGACGACGGGGAACGGCGAGCGGCAGTGCGCGGCAGGGGCGTATTTTTGAACCGAAGACCCGTTGGCCCTACCATCAACACGGGGCCGGACAGTCCCCGTATCCCTTCGCAGCTGGCTGCCGGGACCGTCACGCCGGGCCATTCCGGCCCGACGCCCAGCGACGCACGACGCGTTTGTTATTACCGAAACGGTGCAGTGAAACCATGAAGTCCCCCTCGCGCAGAGCCCCGCGCCCGGTCCCGCACCAGCGAGCCGACAATGCCCCTCGCCTGACGCGCCGCTTCGGCGTGACCTTCCTTGTGCTGTCCCTGCTCACGACGCTCTGGAGCCTCGCCTCACCGCTAATGTCCGTCCCGGACGAACCGGCCCACACCATCAAGGCCGCGGCCGTGGCCCGGGGGCAGTTCCTGGGAACCTCGGGCGAAACCCAGGGCGAAGTTCTCAACGTGGTGGTGCCCAAGTACATCGCCGACGTGCCCGAGCTGGCCTGCTACCGCTTTAAGGTCAATGTCACTGCGGACTGCGCCCCGCGGCTGAACCCCGACGACCGCTACCCGGCCGTCGCGGGCACCTCGGCCGGCAACTACAACCCGCTCTACTACCTGGTGGTCGGGATGGGCTCCCGGGGCATCAGCGGCGAACCGGCCATCTACGCCATGCGGATCCTGAGCGGCCTGCTGACCTCGCTGTTCCTGGCCGCCACGGTGCTGGCCGCCACGCAGTTCACCCGCCGCAAATGGCCGTTCGTCGCTGCCGGCGTCGCCATCACCCCCATGGTTTTGTACTTGAGCGGAGCCGTGAACCCCAATGCCCTGGAGATCGTCACCGCCTCCGCCGTGTTTATGAACCTGGCCCTCGTCCTGGACAACGCCCGGGACCTGGGCCGGGTCCGCTTCAACATCGTCGCCGTCGGGGTCGCGGCGGCCGTCCTGGCCAACACCCGGGCGCTGTCCCTGCTGTGGCTCGCGCTGGCCGTCATCGCGGCTCTGCTGATGTTCCCGCCAAAAGACCTGCTGCTGATCGCCAGGAACAAACTGGTTCTGGGCATGACCGGACTCATCGCCATCGCCGCCGCCGCCGGTCTGGTCTGGCTGCAGCGTTCCAACACCCTGGCCAGCCTGCTCGGTGTTCCCAACACCATCACCCCGGAGCAGGCCTTTGGCACCATGGTCTACCGCACCTTTGACTTTGCCGCCGCGTATGTGGCGCAGCTCGGGTGGCTGGACACCAACGGCCCCAACGGCGTCTACGTCTGGTGGTCATTCCTGATGGTTGCACTGATGGTCATGGCCATCACGGTGCAGGGGCTGCGGATACGGCTGGGCTTCATCGTCCTCTTTGTCGCCGCCCTGGCTATTCCGCCGATCCTCCAGTCCCAGGTCATCAACGAGCTCGGCTACATCTGGCAGGGCCGGTACATCCTGCCGGTCATCGTCCCGATGCTCCTCGCGGCCGGCGTGGCGCTCCGCTTCCGCGACCTGCCGGACAGCCCCTTCGCCCGGCGGCTCGCCGGCTGGGTGATCGGCCTCAGCATTGCCGCGCACACGACCGTATTCGCCAACGCCCTGCGCCGATACGGCGTGGGCATCTTCGACGAGGCCAACTGGGGCGACATGTTCGGCGCCGCGAAGTGGGAGCCGCCGCTGGGCTGGCTGGCGCTGACGGCGGCCTACCTGGTCGTCACCGCCGTCGCCGGCGTGCTGTTCCACCGGCACCTGTTCACGCCGGATGCCACAGCGGCCGACGGCGGCACGCACGGACCATCGTCGGTTTCCGCGCCGGCACCCGGCCCGGCGTAAAGCCCGGCGTGAAGCCCGGCGGAGGGCCCGGCGTGAAGCCCGGCGGAGGGCCCGGCGACAGCAGACGGGCCGCCACCTTTGGAGCCCCGCCCGGGCTGCGGGGCTGCGGAGCGGCTACCCGGTAAATATCGAGATGACAACTTTCACACCAGCAACACCTGAATCGCTGGTTTCGTCCAATTGCCGGTGTTATGGTGGGCGCGACCAGTCAGGCATTCTCTAACCGGGCAGCTCCTGCGGCATTCCCCCGGCACAAGACTTATTTGGCGCGGCCTCCACAGCGCGCCTTCGTTCCGGAGCGATATATGAAGCGGACCACCCTTACCCACAGCAGCCAGGCGAGCAGCCGGATCTGGGCCACACTTCTTGCCGCCGCGTTGCTGGCCGGGCCTGCCCTGGCGGCCCCCTCCGTGGCGGCCGAGCCATCACCGGCTCCCGCCGCCCCGGCGGCACCCGCGGGCAGCACGACTACTCCTGCACCCGGGGTCACAACGTCCGCGGCCACAACCCCGACCGCCACGCCTTCTGTCACCTCCGCCGCCAAACCCAGTACTGCGCCGGCACCGGCACCCACCCCGGCACCCACCCCGGCAGCGGCGCAGGCCGCCCAGCCGGCACAGACCACAACGGCTGCGCCGGACCCCAACTCCCCCGCCGACCGGGCTGCGATGGCCACGGCCGTCGGCCCCGGAGGCGCGGCGATGGGCCAGGACCCCGCCGGAAAGGCGGCCAGGGCGTCGACACAGTCCCTCACTGCCCAGGCCGCTTGGTCGCCCAGCTTCGGCGTCCTGGGCCTGGACGTCAGCAGCCACCAGCCGACCATGGACTGGCAGAGGGAGTGGAACCGCGGCGCACGCTTCGCCTACGTCAAGGCCAGCGAAGGCAACTACTTCACCAACCCCCTCTTCGATTCGCAGTATCAGGGATCGCGCAGCGTCGGGATGATCCGCGGTGCTTACCACTTCGCCATTCCGAACTGGTCCTCGGGCGCCAACCAGGCACGCTACTTCGTGGCCAACGGCGGGGGTTGGAGCGCTGACGGCTACACCATGCCGCCGGTCCTGGACTTCGAGTTCAACCCCTACGCGGGCCGGACCATCAACGGGTTCAAATTCGGCAACACCTGCTACGACATGACTCCTGCCCAGCTCAGGTCCTGGGTCCGCGACTTCGGCGACACCATGGTGGGGCTGACCGGCCGGCTTCCCGTGATCTACACGAACACCAACTGGTGGAACTACTGCCTCGGCACCGCGCCCGGATTCGGCGACTATCCGCTGTGGGTGGCGGCCTACCCGGGCGCCGCGACAGATAACGCCGGACCTGTCCCCTCCAGCTGGGCCACTTACAGCATCTGGCAGTACAGCAGCACCGGGCCGTTCCCGGGGGACTCCAATATCTGGAACGGCAATTATGAGTCGCTCCGCACATTTGCGGGGGCAGCGTCGCCCGTCGGTTCTCTCGACGGCGTCTCTGTGACGCGCAGCGGCAGCGACACGTCCCTGCAGGCCACGGGCTGGGCGGTGGACCGCTCCGCGCCCTCCTCGGCCATACCGGCCCATGTTTACGTCACTGACCCGTCCGGCACCACCACCGGATACGCCTGGACCGCCAATAAATCACGCCCCGACGTGGACCAGGCCTTCGGCTACGGCGCTGCCCACGGTTTCGACGGAACCATTAAGATCACAGCGTCCGGAACCTACAAGGTCTGCGCCCACGCCATCGGGAAATTCGAAAACACCTCGCTGGGCTGCAAGACCGTGCAGGCGAGTGGCGTCGAGGCAAAGCCGGCCCAGCTCCCGGTCGGTTCCTACGACTCCCTCTCGCTCCGCCTGGTTCCGAATTCAGCCCGGCTCGTGGTCACCGGCTGGGCGTTGGACCCATCGAAATCCTCGGCGAGCATCCCGGTCCACGTCTACGTCCGGTCCTCCAACGGCGGCAACCCCGGCTACGCCTTCACGGCCAACAAGCCGCGCGCGGACGTGAACAGCGTGCTGGGCTCCACGGGTAATCATGGATTCTCCGCCTCCGTACCGATTGGCGGCGCGGGATCGTACACGGTGTGTGCCTATGCGATCTCGGTTGCGCCCGTCCCCCTCGGCAACCCCTCGCTGGGTTGCTCCACCATCGCCGTGCCGTCCACCCCGGCCACCATGGGGTACCTGGACTCGGCGACCCTCCGGACTTCCGCGGGCAAGACCAGCATCACCGTCACCGGCTGGACGCTGGACCCTGTCTTCCCGGCGGTCTCCATCCCGGACCACGTCTACGTCACCTACCCGGACGGCACCCGTAGGGGCTTCGCCTTCACCGCGGGCCTCAAGCGGCCGGACGTCAACAGTGCCCTGGCGACCGTCGGGAACCACGGGTTTGTCTCGTCCGTGCCGGTGACCCAGCGCGGTCAATACGAGGTCTGCGCCTACGGCGTGGCAGCGTCGCCGCTGAGTGCGGCAAACTCACTCTTGGGATGCCGTTCACTGACCTACTAGGCGGCCCAGCGGCGGCCGCGGCTGCGGGGGGCCGGCGCGGCTGCGGGGCCGGCGCAGTGGATTCCTAGTCCTTGGGAAGGGGCTCCGGCACCGGTGCGCCGGATTCGTCCCGGGCGTCCGCGGCACCGTCGTTTCGGCGCGGGGACTTGAAGATCCAGTGCTTGTAGAGCAGGAAGTTCCAGACGGTAGTGGCGATGGTCGCAATGACCTTGCCGAGCGCGTAGGGATACCCGGCGCCGTCGACGACGATCACGACGACGTCGGTGGCGATGACGTTAAAAACAACAAGAGCGCAGTATTTGAGCAGGCTGACGTCGGCACGGCCGCTCGATTGGAAGGTGAACTTCCGTTGCACCAGGAAATTGAAGACAAGGCTCACGAGGAAGGCGATCGGCGTGGCGATCCAGAGATCCACGCCGCCTACCTCATGGAGCAGCGCGAGCAATCCGAGGTCGATCGCAAACGACGCACCCCCGACCACCAGGAATTTCACCAGATACCCGTTGGCGACCACCATTTGAAGACGGCGAATCAAGCCCCTGGATCCATCGCGCATGATTTTGAACGTACCGCCTGTGGTGTTGAAGTCTCCGGCACCGCATCGTCCTGGAGGTTAGCCCAGTCTAACCGGCACACGCAGCATGCCCGGAACGGTCGATATTTTGGGGCCCCGGGAGCCGGAAAAAGGGGGCCCGGGAACCGGCAAATCGGGGTCCTGGAACCGGGAGCGGCTAGGGTGTTGTAGTTACGTATGGCTCGGGGAACTCCCCCACGGGAAGGATGATCGTTGCGCAATTGGCCCACTGGCGGCATTCTCGCCTGCACTGTGCTCGCCGGAATAGGCCTCGCCGGGTGCTCCGGCGGCGCGTCCCCCACCGCCATCAGGGGTGCGCTGACCGCGATCGGGAGCCCTGTGCAGAAAGACCCGATCCGGGCCTGGAGCAATGCCTGGACCAAGGACAACAACGCCACGTCCCTGAATTACTCCCCGGACGGAGCCGACGTCGGGATCTCCGCCCTGTCCACGGGCCAGGCGTACTTCGCCGCACTGGACGCGCCGCTCACCCCGGACCAGCAGGATCAGACCCAGGCTGCCTGCGGGCCGTCCGGCGCGTTTTCCGTGCCGGTATCGGTCACGACCCTCGGCGTCGCGTTCAACATGCCAAGCATCCGGAGCCTCAAGCTGACACCGGATGTCCTGGCCGGCATCTTCACCGGTACCGTCACCCGCTGGGACGCCCGCGAAATCGCCACCATTAATCCCGGGGTGACACTGCCGTCCGGGGACATCATTCCCGTCACGGCCACGACGCCCAGCGCCGAGACCACCGCCGCCACCACCTATCTCAGCACCGCCGCGGACTGGACAGCCGGCGTCGTCGATGCCTGGCCCACGCCGGAGAACGGGCAGGCGGTGAAGAAGCAGACAGACGTTGCCGAAGAACTCGACCAGACCGCGGGAGCCATCGCGTTCATGGACCTCGGATCGATCGGCACCCGGTTCGACACCGCGCTGTTGCCGTTCGGCGGCGGTTTTGTCCGCATCTCCAAGGACTCCTCCGCCCTCGGGGCCCAGCAGGGCAGCACCCGGACCACTCCTACCGGCGTTGAATTCACACTGCCGGAAACCAGCGAGCAGGGCTACCCTCTCGGCGTCGTCAACTACCAGGCCTTCTGCCGTTCGTATAAGAACCCGCAACTGGCCGGCCTCGTGAAGTCCTGGGGAAAATTCGTGCTCAGCTCCGACGGCCAGGTGGCGTCCACCTACTTCGCAAATGTAGCCTCACCCGGCGAAGACGCCATCCGTGAAGCCAGGACGTTGATTCAAACGATCGGAGCGGCGCAGTGATCCACGCAACTGAGGCCGGCAGGCCCGCACAGACCGAAGTGGACGGCGCAGGCACACCACCGGCCGGCCGGGTCCGCAAATACGGCATCTCATCGACCACCCGCAGCGGCCTGCGGTTCTTCCTCCCGGCCTTTGGCCTGCTCTCGATGCTTATCACGCTGTGGATCCTCGCCACACCACTGATGGCATACCCGGACGAGCCCGCGCACACCATTAAGGCGGCCGCCGTCGCCCGCGGCCAGATCTTCCCGGGCCCCGGGGAATCCTACGGCCACGGCGTCCACGTCCAGGTCCCGTCCTACATCGCAAACCTGCAGTCGCAGATGTGCTTTGCCTTCAAAATGCAGGAGCCCGCGGGGTGTGCCCCGTCAATCCCGCTGGATGACAACTACCTCACCATCGGGGTGACCTCGGCCGGGCTGTACAACCCCATGTACTACTGGCTCGTCGGTCTGCCCAGCCTGTTTATGTCCGGCGCCCCTGCCCTGTTCGCCATGCGCATCGTCAGCGGGCTGCTGTCCGCCGCCTTTTACGCCGCAGGCTTCACGGCCCTGTCCCGTCTCCGGCACCCGAAATGGCCACTCATCGGTGCCGCCATCGCGACGACGCCGATGGTGTTGTTCCTGGCCAGCGGCATCAACCCCAATTCGCTGGAAGTCGCAGCCTCCATGGCGGCCTTCTGCGGGCTGGTATCCGTCCTGGAAAACGCGCGGCGACTGGACCGGGCCCTGCCGGGGATCCTGGCGGTCGGCATCTCCGCCGCGACGCTGGCCAACACCCGCAACGTCTCCCTCCTCTGGCTGCTTTGCGGCGTGATCGTTGCCGGCCTGTTCTTCCGCTGGGCTGATATCGCTGCCCTCTTCCGGAACAAGCTTGTGCTCGCCGTGACGGCCCTAACCACGGTGGGGGTGGTCCTGGGCGTGGCCTGGAACTTCCTGATGCTGCGGGCCCCTGCCTCCGCCGGTGAGGCTCCGGCCGGGATCTCCAACGTCGACGGGGAAGTCCGCCCGTACAACGCCTTCCTGACCATGATGGACCGGTCTTTCGACTTTGTCGGCCAGTACATCGGCGTCGCCGGCTGGCTGGACGCACCGATGCCGCAAGGCGTGATGATGTTCTGGAACATGCTCCTGATCGGTCTGGTGCTGATGGTGCTCCTCGTCCGCCCGTACCGGTTGCAGGCCGGATTCTGGGTCGCCCTGGCCTTCCTCGCCGTCGTTCCCGCGGTGCTCCAGGCAGCACTGGTAAACACCACCGGGTTCATCTGGCAGGGCCGGTACAGCCTCCCGCTGTTCATCATCGCGCTGATCTCCGCGGGCCTGGCCATGAGGTTCCGGCCCTTCCCGCAGCGCCCCCAAGGCCGGACTATCGCCCGGATTGTCCTGCTCGGGGCGTGTGTCGCACAAACCTACGGTTTCCTGAACGTGCTTCGACGCTATGTCGTGGGCCTGCAGCCGTGGGGTAACTGGCAGACCATGTTCACTGTCCCGGGCTGGCAGCCGCCGCTGACCTGGGAAGTCCTTACCGTGTTGTTCACCGCCGTGCTGCTGGTCGCCGCGTCGGCGTTCTTCAGCTACCTGCATCCGGGTCATACGTTGCTGCCGCGGCTCTCCCGCCGGTTGGCGACGCTGCGCACCGGCCGCCGGCCCGGCGGCGCGCGCGGCTGACCCGTCGTGGACGAGGTTCCGGAGATACCGTCCGGAGATACGGAAGGACCCGTTCACAGCCTGCGCTGTGAACGGGTCCTTCCGCGTTGGGACGTGGTGCGCTGGTGCTACGCCCCGGATGTTCCGGCGGCCATGTAGTCCTTGAGCCGTGCGGCGGACTGCGGGGGCTCGAAACCGGTGGACTTGATCTTGGTCAGGGACAGGACGCTGTTCAGCGGGCGCGGCGCGGCCGCCTTGTCCTTGAAGTACTCTGCCGTGCTGACACCGGTCACGTCCGTGCCCTGCGCTCCTGCCAGCTCGTAGACCTCCGCCGCGATGGCCGCCCAGGACTGCGGCTCACCGTCGCTGCTGACGTTGTAGGCTCCGAACGGCGCCCCGCTTTCCAGCAGGTGCCGGATGGCGGCGGCGATGTCCGGGGTGAAGCTCAACCGGCCAACCTGGTCATCGACCACGCTGGGCTTGATGCCCCGCCCGGCCAGCGACGCCATGGTCCGGACGAAGTTATTGCCTTCGCCGATGACCCAGCTGGTCCGCACAATGTAGTGCTGCGGCGCACCGGCGGCCACGGCGTCCCCGGCGGCTTTGGTCTGCCCGTATACGCCGAGCGGACTCAGCGGCTCGTCCTCACCGTGCGTGGCGGCGGTGCCGTCGAACACATAGTCGCTGGAAACCTGGACCAGGGTGATGCCGTGGGCTGCGGCGATCCGGGCAAGTTCCGCGACGGCCTGGACGTTGGCGGCCCACGCGTGCCGGCGGCCTTCAACCGTCTCCGCCTCATCCACGGCCGTGTATGCCGCGGCGTTGATGATCGTGGAGTAGTTCTTCCAGTTGCGCCCGGCATAGCTCTCCGGAGCGGAAATATCGAACTCGGCCCGGCCGGCGAACTCGACCTCGCCGCGGCCCGCGTACTCTTCGCGCAGGGCCAGGCCGAGCTGCCCGTTCGCGCCCAGGACCAGGATTTTCTTCGGCGGCATGGCAACGACGTCCGCAAGGTGCGGGTGTGCTTTGTCCTTGTCCGAGAGTTCCGCCTGCTCCAGCGGGATGGGCCAGGCGATGTCAGCGGTGCTGTCTGCCAGGTTCAGGAACGTGTACTGGCCCTGCGCATCGGCACTCCAGTGGTCGCTGACGAGGTAGGTGTAAGCGGTGTTGTCCTCGAGTGTCTGGAAGGCGTTGCCGACCCCGCGGGGGATAAAGATCGCCTGGCTGGGATCGAGTTCGGCGGTGAAGACCGTCCCGAAGCTCGGGCCCTCGCGGAGGTCCACCCAGGCGCCGAAGATCCTGCCGGTCGCGACCGAAATGAACTTGTCCCACGGCTCGGCGTGAATCCCCCGGGTGGTCCCGGCCTTTTCATTAAAGGAAATGTTGTTCTGGACCGGGGAAAAGTCTGGCAGCCCGAGAGCCAGCATCTTTTCGCGCTGCCAGTTCTCCTTGAACCAGCCGCGGTTGTCGCCGTGGACCGGAAGGTTATAGAGCACGACGCCGGGAATGGGCGTTTCGATGGCCTGCAGCGGTTTCGAGAATTCAATCGTCACGTTACTGGCCCTGCTCCTTGTACTTTGCCTCGGTCGCGGCCTTCTGCGGGCGCCACCAGTCCTGGTTGTCGCGGTACCAGGCGATGGTGTCCTCGATGCCGGCGTCGAAGTTGGAGTACTGCGGGGTCCAGCCCAGCTCGGTGCGCAGCTTGGTCGAGTCGATCGCGTAGCGCATGTCGTGGCCGGGACGGTCAACGACGTGGTCGTAGGCGTCGGAGGGCTGGCCCATGTGCTCAAGGATCAGCTCAACGACCTCCTTGTTGTTTTTCTCGCCGTCGGCGCCGATCAGGTAGGTTTCCCCGATTTTGCCCTGGTCGATGATGGCCAGCACGGCCGAGGAGTGGTCGTTGGCGTGGATCCAGTCCCGGACGTTTTCGCCCTTGCCGTAGAGCTTGGGCCGGATGCCGTCGATCACGTTGGTGATCTGGCGCGGAATGAACTTCTCCACGTGCTGGTAGGGCCCGTAGTTGTTGGAGCAGTTGCTGATGGTGGCCTGCAGCCCGAAGGACCGCACCCAGGCACGGACCAGCAGGTCGGAACCGGCCTTGGTCGAAGAATACGGGCTGGACGGGTTGTACGGGGTGTTTTCGGTGAAGCGCTCGGGGTCATCAAGTTCGAGGTCGCCGTACACCTCATCGGTGGAGATGTGGTGGAAGCGTTTGTTGTGCTTCCGTGCGCCTTCGATCAGCGTGTAAGTGCCGATGATGTTGGTGTCCAGGAACGGCCGCGGATCATGCAGCGAGTTGTCGTTGTGCGACTCGGCAGCGTAGTGGACCACCACGTCGTGATCGCGGACCAGGGCATCCACGACGGCCGGGTCGGCAATATCCCCCTCGACGAAGTTGAACCGGTCGCCCGGCAGGTCCTTGAGTGATTCGAGGTTGCCCGCGTACGTCAGCTTGTCCAGGACCGTCACGTGGCGGTCGGTGTTGGACATCACGTAGTGGACGAAGTTCGAACCAATGAAGCCGGCGCCGCCGGTAACGAGGAGTTTCTGCATGTGCCCAGCCTACCCAACGCCCGGCGACGGCCGGGAAACAGGCCGGGACAAGTCCGGACGTCTCAGGCGGGGTTTCGTGTCCTGCGGCGGGCTTCGACCATGAGCCGCAGCAGCATAATACGCGCGGCGATGATCCTGCGCAGCGACCGCCAGCCGGCCGGGGTCTGGTTTTCCTCGTGCAGGCGCCGGTGGATGGTCGACTCATCCAGATGCGTGATCGAGCCCGACATATTTCCGCAGATGGCGAGCCAGAGATCGTGGGATTCCCGGACGTAGGAAGGAATCGGGGTGAACAACGCCGCAGCATCCCGGCGGAACGCCATCGCGCAGCCGTAATAGGCCCGGACGCCCACCAGGGTGGCGGCGAGGTTCGCCAGATGACGTCGGGAGTCCGACGAGCGCAGCGGGCGGATCCACGGCCGCGGCCCCGCCGCCGAGCATGTCAAAGTTACTGGCCACCACGCGGGAGCCGGCGAGAGCACCGAGCATCAGCTCAACCCGCCCCGGGATCCACACATCGTCCTGGTCGGAGAGGAAGATGTAGTCGCCCCGGCTGAGCCGGACGGCTTCTTCGAAGGTACGGACGTAGCCGCGGTTGGCCGTGGCCCGGACCAGGCGGACGCGGGGATCCTCGATCGCGGCGATCACGTCGGCTGTCTCATCCGGGGAAGCGTCGTCCACAATGACGAGCTCGTCGTCGGGCCCCAGTTCGGCGAGGATGGACGCAACCTGCTCCTCGACGAAGGCGGCGCCCCGATAGGTCGCCATGCACACGCTCACCCGGATGTTCCGCCCGTCCGGCGCCGTCGAATCAGTCATGCAGACCACTTTAGGTGAAGTTCGGCGGACCGAAGTCCGGGCCCGGAGATCGCGTATCATCGTTGGGTCAAGCCCTCGAGCAATAGGACCTACACCGCATGAAACCCGTATTGCTCCGGCTCGCAGGCTTCACCCTGCTGCCGCTGCTGGCACTGGTCCTGCCCTTCCTGCTGCTGCCGATCATCTCCCGGGTTGTCGGGGCGGACGGCTGGTCCAGCATCATGTCAGGCCAAGCCATCGGCGTGTTTGCGGCGACGATCATCCTCTGGAGCTGGAACATTTCCGGCCCCGTCGAGATCGCCCGTTCCGGCGCCGCCCCCGCCCGCGCGGCCCTGTATTCAAGCAGCATCCGGTCCCGGACGGTGATTGCCGCCATAGTCCTGCCGCTGATGACCTTGATTGTAGTGTTCGTGGCCAAGGACGGCTTCGAGCTCGACGCCGTCACGATGGCCTGGGCAACGGCCCTCACCGGGTTCTCGCCTGCCTGGTACGGGATCGGTACCGGGCAGCCGCGGATCCTCGCTGTCTACGACACCCTCCCCCGCTTTTTCGCGGCCGTGATCAGTGCCCCGCTGATTCTCTTCACCGGCCAGATCTGGACCTACGGCGCTGCCACGGTCGTCGCGGTGCTGGTCGCGCTGGTCTCTTTCCACCGCCGTTTCGGCGAGGCGGGAACGTGGTTTCCGAAGAGACCAGGCGCCGTCGTCCGCGAACTGATCCTCCCGCACGCAGGGACCGCGGGCATCAACCTCACCGGCAGCGCCTACGCTTCCTCGCCCTTGCCGATCGCCACCGCTACGGTTCCGACCGCCGCGGCCACGGCCGGCTTCGCATCGGCCGACGCTATCTACCGGCTGGGGCTATTCAGCGTTGTTGCCCTTGGCAATACCTTCCAGGGCTGGACGCTTGAACGCGATGCCGCCGATCCGCGGCGCCGGCATCTGGTTGCGCTGGCCGCCCACGCTGTCCTCGGCGTCGCCGGCGGCACGTTCCTGGCTCTCTTTGCCCCCTGGGTCTCCAGCGTGATGTTCGTTGAGGCAGTCCGCGCCGACACTCTGACGTGCGTGTACTTCGGTGTGTCATTCTTCTTCCTCTCGGCCTCCACTCCGCTCATCCGGAACCTCCTGATTCCTGCCCGGCGGCAAAAAACGGTCCTGCTGTGGACCGCGGTCTCTGCCGTCGTCGGTGTGCTCCTGATGTTCCTGGCCGGCCTGGCCGCCAACGTCCCCGGCGTCGCACTGGGGATGGCGGTGAGCGAGGCGATCCTCTTCGCCGGCCTGCTGGTCCCGGCCCTGCGGATCCTCCCCACCGTTACCAGCCCGGCAACGGTCGACAGGTAGGATCAACAGCGTGACTGATAGACGCCAGCGGCGGATTGCCGCCGTAATTGCCGCGTTCAACCCCGACGACGACCTCCTTGCCCACGCGGCCGCCATCCGGGCCCAGGTCGATGAGCTCGTGGTTGTCGACGATTGCAGCACCGCACCGGACGCTGCCGGAATATTCAGCCGGCTGACGCAGGACGGCATCACCGTCCTCGCGATGCCCCGCAATTCCGGCATCGCCGCGACCCTTAACCGGGGCGTCGAGGAACTCGAGGCGACCACCCGCCCGGAGTTCATCCTCACTTTCGACCAGGACTCATTACCCGTGGCCGGCTACGTCGACAACGCACTGGCGACCTACGACCGGGCGACCGCCGCGGGCCACCGCGTGGGGTTTGTGTCCGCGGAATCATTCAGCGGACACCGCGTCCCAGCCATGAGCATTGGCACCGGCACCGGACAGCCTGAGGCTTTCGATCCCATGCAGTCCGGTTTCTTTGTCCCGGCCACCACGTTCGCGGCGATTGGCCGTTTTGAGGCCGGTTTCTTCATCGACTGCGTGGATTCCGAGTTCACCGCCCGTGCCCGGGCCGCCGGGTACAGTGTCCTGATTGGCGCCGGCTGCGCCGTCGAGCACCGGCTCGGGGCGCGCCTGCCGGCCCGGCTGTTCGGCCGACAGCTCCGCTTCAAGGGCAATGAACTGTCCTTTAATTACTACGCCCCGTTCCGGATGTACTACATCGTGCGCAACGGGACGGTCCTCATCCGGCGCTACTGGCGCCGCAACCCGGCCTGGCTGCTCCGCCGGTCCGTTGAGGAAAGCAAGGCCCAGATTCTGCGGTTTACCTTCAGTCCCGACCGCAGCAGCCTGGTGGCCGCCGCCTGGCAGGGCCTTCTTGATGCGGTCCGCGGCCGCGACGGCCAGATCAGCAACGACCTCCTCAACCGCTTTCGGGCGCGTTGATATATTGGAGAACTATGAAAATTCATGACTCGACACGCGTCCTGGTCATCATGCCGGCGTGGAACGAAGCCGAGTCAGTGGGCAACACCGTCCGCGAGGTCCTCGGCGTCGGACGTCCTTATGACGTTCTCGTTGTCAATGACGGCTCAACGGACGCCACCGCTGACGTGGCCCAAGCAGCTGGCGCCACCGTGCTGACGCTGCCCTTCAACCTCGGCGTCGGCGGCGCCATGCGCGCCGGGTTCAAGTACGCCCGGCGCCTGGGCTACTGCCGGGTGATCCAGGTCGACGCGGACGGCCAGCATGATCCCCGCAACATCGACGAGGTCCTGGCCGGGCTCGAGCATGCCGACATCTCCATCGGCGCCCGGTTCGCTGACCGCGGCGACTACGAGGTCAGCGGCCCGCGCAAGTGGGCCATGCAGTTCCTGGCCAAGGTCATTTCCACCCTCGCGAAGACCCGACTGACCGACGTTACCTCGGGGTTCCGCGCCGCCAACGAGCGCGCCATCAGCCAATATCTGGACCACTATCCCGCGGAGTACCTCGGTGACACCATCGATTCCCTCGTGGTCGCTGTCCGGTCCGGATGCACGGTCACCCAGATTCCGGTTGCCATGCGTCCGCGCCAGGGCGGCACTCCGAGTCACAACCCGGTGAAGGCGGCCATCTACCTCGGCCGCTCAATCTTCGCCCTGTTGCTCGCCCTGACCCGTAAGCCGTCGCGCCTTCCCGCGGCACCGCTCGACGCCCAGGGGAGGGCACTGTGATAAACATCGCAGCATTTGTTCTGTCACTGGCGATCGTCGGTGTCGTTTTCGAGATGCTCCGGCGGAAGAAACTCCGCGAGAAGTACGCCGCCCTGTGGCTGATCGTCGGCGTCGGAACCCTCGTCCTGGCCGCGTTCCCACGGCTGCTGACCATTGTCGCGGAGACCGTGGGCGTCCAGCTGCCCTCGAACCTGCTGTTCATCATCAGCATCCTGCTGCTCCTGGGCGTCTGTCTGCATTTGTCGTGGGAGATTTCGGTGGTCGAGGACGAAACACGCACCCTCGCTGAAGAAGTCGCGATCCTGCGAACCATGGTCGAGGAGCTGACCCCGCAGGACTCCGGCGGCGACGCACCGGCGTCACCGACGTCGAAATAGGGGCCCGGAAACCAGTTATGGCACTTGATATCTTTATCCCCTACTGGGGTGACGTTCCGTTGATGAAAATGGCCGTCGAGAGCGTCCTGGCCCAGACCAACGGCGAATGGCGCCTCACCGTCGTGGACGACGCCTACCCCGGCGACGAGATCCGCCGCTACGTCACGGGCCTGGACGATCCGCGGATCACCTACCTCCGCAAGGACACCAACGAGGGCATTACCGAGAACTTCCGCACCTGCGTCTCACTGGCAAGCCAGGAGGTCCTGGTGGTGATGGGCTGCGATGACCTGCTGCTGCCGAACTACGTGGACGTGGTGCTGAGCGCCCACGCGGCGTTTCCGCAGGCCTGGATCATCCAGCCAGGCGTGCAGATCATCGACGAATCCGGCAATCCGGCCTTCCCGCTCGTGGACATCGTCAAACAACGCCTGGTCAAACCACGCGGTTCCGGCGCCCGGATCGTGTCCGGTGAACCGCTGGCCGTCAGCCTGCTCCACGGCGACTGGTTGTACTGGCCCTCGCTGGCCTTCCGGACCGACCGCATCCGGGACTACGACTTCCGGGACGGGTTCCCCGTCATCCAGGACCTGGCCCTGGTCATCGATATGGTCCTGGGCGGCGCCGAACTGCTGATTGAACCCGAGACCTGCTTTGAGTACCGCCGGCACACCTCCAGCGCCTCTGCGGCCAAGCTCGTCGACGGCAGCCGGTTCACCGGCGAACGTGACTACTTCGCCCTGGCAGAGCGCCTCTGCGCCGCCAAAGGCTGGCGGAAGGCGGCCGGCGCCGCACGCCTGCGGCTGACCTCACGGGCCCATGCGCTGCTGTTCGTTCCAGGCGCCACCCGCCGGATCCGCACCGGACCGCTGGGCACACTGCTCCGGCACGCCTTCGGAAAGTGAGCCACCCGACGATGCCCGACGATCCGGACGTTCCCGTCAGTAACGTCACCGCCGTCGTGACGGCCTTCCGACCTGCCCCGGACCTGATCGGCAACGTTCAATCGCTGCTGCGCCAGGTCGCGTCCGTGGTGGTGGTCGACGACGGCGGCGGCCCCGGCTTTGACGACGTCTTCGCCGCCCTTGCCGGTGCCGGCGCCACGGTGGTCCGGCTCGACGCCAACGCCGGTATTGCCGCGGCCCTGAACGCCGGCATCGGGCGGGGCCCCGGGAGGACGGCGCACCCGAGTACATCCTCACCGTAGACCAGGACTCGCATTTGCCGGCCGGTTACGTCCGTGCCCTGCGCGACGCCGCCGTCGCTGCCCGGGACGCCGGCGTGGAACCCGGACTGGTATCCCCCGCCCGGATCCACGGAAACCCGGTCCTGCGCGCCGGGTCCCGAAACGGGGTCCCCCTCGGCAAGGAACCGATCCAGTCCGGGCTTCTGATTCCGGTTGCGACGCTGGAGGCTGTCGGAGGGTTCTGGGAAGAGTTGTTCATCGACCTGGTCGACACCGAATACTACTTCCGTGCCCTCAACGCGGGCCTGCCCACCGTCCTCGCTGCCGCCGAATTCGACCATTCCCTCGGCACCATGGTCGACGCCGTCGTGTTCGGCCGGACCATTCCCGCGGGCGGAAATCCGTTGAAGGTCCGCATCGCAGCCACCTGGCGGTACTACTACATCTTCCGGAACCGGGTGCTCGTCAGCCGGCGGTATGCCGCCAGGAACCCGGGTTGGGTGGCCGCCGGGATCTGGACCGACCTCCGCCACCTGTTGGCGGTGACTCTGCTGGCGCCGGGACGTCCGGCCAGGCTGGGCTCGGCATTGCGCGGCATCGCCGATGGGTTCCGTGGCCGCAGCGGCCGGCGACACACGAACTGACCGGTCTCGCGCAGCCGGCCGGCGGCCGGCGTCATCCCCGGGGTCCCGGGTTTGGCCCGCGCTAGACGGATAAGAGAAGATGTAGTCCATGCGCGGAATTATTCTTGCCGGCGGGACCGGCTCTCGTCTTCACCCCATCACCCACGGCATCAGCAAGCAGCTCGTCCCGGTCTATGACAAGCCGATGATCTACTACCCGCTGTCGACCCTGATCCTGGCCGGCATCCGCGACATCCTGATCATCACCACCCCGCACGACGCCGAACAGTTCAAACGCCTCCTCGGCGACGGTTCGCAGTTCGGCATCAACCTGACTTACGTCCAGCAGGCCTCCCCGGACGGGCTCGCCCAGGCTTTTATCCTCGGCGAAGAGCACATCGGCAACGAAACCGTGGCCCTGGTCCTGGGTGACAACGTCTTTTATGGCCAGGGCATGGGCACCCAGCTGCGCAAGCACGCCGATATCGACGGCGGCGCCGTCTTCGGTTACTGGGTTAAGGATCCGAAAGCCTACGGCGTCGTGGAGTTCAACGATGCGGGCCAGGCCATCTCCCTCGAGGAGAAGCCGGAGCATCCGAAGTCGCACTATGCGGTTCCCGGCCTGTACTTCTACGACAACGACGTCGTGGAAATCTCCAAGAACCTCAAGCCCTCGCCGCGCGGCGAGCTGGAGATCACGGATGTCAACCGGACCTACCTGGAGAACGGCAAGCTCCGCGTCGAAATCCTGCCCCGCGGTACCGCCTGGCTCGACACCGGAACGTTCGATGATCTTAACGACGCCTCCAACTTCGTCCGTACGGTGGAAAACCGCCAGGGCCTGAAGATCGGTGCCCCGGAAGAGGTCGCCTGGCGCCAGGGCTTCCTGAGCGACGACGAGCTCCGCCAGCGTGCAGAGCCGCTGATCAAGAGCGGCTACGGCGCGTACCTGCTCGAACTCTTGGAGCCGTAGCCGCCCCATGTGGTGGTCGTTCCTTCCGCACATCCTCGGCGCAGTCGCACTGCTGATTCTGCCGGGGCTCATGGTCTCCCTCGCCTTGCGCTTCAGAGGCTTTGAAGCGCTCGCCCTGGCTCCTGCCTTCTCGGTCGGAATCATCGTGCTCGCCTCGACGGCGGCGCCTTTTGTTGGCCTCGGCTTCGGACTGCTTCCCACCGCAGCGGTGGCGCTTGTCCTGGCCGCCGTCGCTGCCTGGGGCGCCCGGTCCCGGTCTGTTCCTGCGCCGCCGGCCAGCGCCGCGCAGCCGACCCACGCGTCACCTCCGGTGTCCGGGAGTGCGCCCTGGTGGCGGCGTGACGCCGCGGCCTTCGCGGCCGTGCTCATCGCAGGACTCCTGCTGGCGGTCCGCGTCCTCCAGGCCACGGGCACCCCGGATGCCTTCTCCCAAACGTACGACGCCGTCTTCCACCTCAACTCGGTCAGGTTCGCCCTCGATACGGGCCAGTCCTCCTCGCTGACCCTCGGCGGCATGACGGGCGGCGGGTTCTACCCTGCCGGCTGGAACGCCGTGGCGACGCTCGTGGCGGCGACAACTGGCACCGGTGTGCCTGTCGCCGTCAACATCACCACACTCGTACTCGCCGCCGTGTTCTGGCCGCTGAGTGTGGTGCTGCTGGCCAAATGGGCAGTCGGCGCACGACCGGCCGGAATCCTCGGGGCCGGAATTGCCGCCGCATCGCTGGGCGCCTTCCCGCTCCTCATGATGGACTTCGGCGTGTTGTATCCGAACCTGCTTGCCATCAGCGTCCTGCCCGCGTCCATCGCACTTGCCGCGTCGCTGGCAGGCCTTGCCCCGGGGCGGACACCGCACGGGCCTGGCCTGGCGCCGCGCGGGCCTGGCCTGGCGCCGCGCGGGCCTGGCCTGGCGCCGCACGGGCCGGCTGACGTGCTGCCGACCGTGCTGGCCCTGCTTCTGGCGCTGTCCGGGCTCGTGGTCGCCCACCCCACGACCTTTATGGCATGGCTGACCTGGACCCTGCCGATGGCGGCCATCCTCTCGTGGCGGGCCATCGCGCACGCCTGGCGCGGCCGGCAGACCGAACCGCGGCGCCTGAGGCTCCGGGTGCTGGGCGCAGCCGGGTACGCCGCCGTGTTCCTGACACTGTGGATCGTCCTGCGTCCGCCGGCGGACGCCGCCTTCTGGGGCCCCAACGGCACGGCTCCGCAGGCTTTTGGTGAAGCCCTGAGCTTCTCCCCGGTGGACCTCTCCCCCGCCTGGCTCGTCGCCCCGCTGGCGTTGCTCGGGCTCTGGGCGTGTTTACAGGCCCCCCGCCGGTTCGCCTGGATCGGCGCGGCCTACCTTGTCTTCGCCGGGCTCTACGTCGTCGTCGCCGGCTTCCCCAAATCCCCGACCAGAGACTTTCTGACCGGGGTCTGGTACAACGACAGCCCGCGCATCGCCGCACTTCTGCCTGTCGCGGCAGTGGTGCTGACCGCCGTCGGCCTTGACTGGGCCGCCCGGGCGCTTGTCTCGGCCCGGGCCCGCTCCAGGGCGCTGGCGATGGCCGTTGACGGTCCCCGGCGTCTCGGCGGGGCCGGAACGGCGGCGTACCGGGCGGCCGTCGGGCTCGTGCTGGTCGTGGCGGCGGTTGCGCTCGGGCAGCAGGGCGGCTTCAAGGAGGAAGTGCAGCTTGCCTCCTCCCGCTACGAGATCGACGACGACTCCCCACTGGTCTCCACCGACGAGCTTGCCCTCATCCACCGGCTGAAGGACACCGTCCCGGCGGATGCCCTCCTGATCGGAAACCCCTATACGGGGGCTGCGCTGTCCTACGCGCTGGGAGACCGGAAGTCGGCCCAGCTGCATATCATGAGCAGTGTCTCGCCCGCCGTGCAGAAAATCTACGATTCCGCGGGTACCATCACATCGGACCCCAGTGTCTGCCAGGCGGTGCGGGAAGCGAACGCGTTTTACATCCTGGACTTCGGCAGCAAGGAAGTGCACCGCGGTTACCACACTCCGCCCGGGCTTTTCCGGCTCGCGTACAACCCCGGCATGGAACTGGTCGACAGCGAAGGCCGGGCCCGGCTGTACAAGATCACCGCCTGCGCTAGCTGACTCCTCACGCCGGCACTTGCCCGATCTCGATACTCTTGACCGGAAGCTGGCGTCGAAAGCCGGGCTCGCTCATCTAACAAGCTTCCGGTCCACCGAGAGGATCGTCGTGTCGACCAACCACTTGAATTGGGCAGGCAACCAGACCTACAGCGCCGAGAAGATCTTTGAACCGGCGACCGTCGACGAGGTGCAGGGCCTGGTCGCTCGATGGCCACGCGTCCGGGCGCTCGGTACCCGGCATTCGTTCAATGACATCGCGGATACTTCTGGCGCGTTGATCTCCCTGGCTGGCCTTAACCCGGATATCAGGATCGACCCGACAGCGATGACCGCCAGCGTCACCGGGGGAACCCGTTTCGGAGTACTGATCAGCGAGCTGCAGTCGCAAGGGTTTGCCCTGCACAACACCGGCTCACTGCCGCATATCTCGGTGGCGGGTGCCACAGCGACAGGGACGCATGGCTCCGGTGACGGCAACGGAATTCTGTCCACTGCGATCTCGGCGGTGGAGCTGTTAACGGCGGACGGCTCAGTGGTCAAAATCGACCGGTCCAGCGGGCAGCTATCCGCGATCGCCGTCGGCCTCGGTGCGTTCGGGATCATTATCCGTGTCACCGTCGACATTGAACCGACTTACCTTGTGCGCCAGGATGTCTACCGCTACGCGCCGTGGGAGACCGTCCTCGAGCGACTGGACGAGGTCATGGCCAGCGCATACAGCGTCAGCCTCCTCGCGGACTTCGCGAGCCCCACCGTGCTGCAGGTCTGGCTCAAGACCCGGCTAGGCGAGGGTAGGCATCCCGAGCTGGCCCCCACCCTGTTCGGCGGGACGTGGTACGACGACTCGGAAGAGCCCGCGCCGGATAATGTGAATCAACGTGCCAGCGTGCCGGGGCCCGTGGTCGGAACGGATGCCGCACTTCCGCCTTGACCGGCAACCCTCCAACGGCGGTGATGAGTTGCAGAGCGAGTATTACGTCGGCCGCGAGTACGGCGTGCAGGCGCTGGAGGTGCTCCGAACTTTGGGAGCGCAGATCTCCCCGCACCTGCTGATCTCCGAGATCCGCACGGCAGCAGCAGACTCTTTGTGGCTCAGCCCGGCCTACGAGCGGGACGTTCTGTGTATCGGCTTCACGTGGGCCAAGCACCCCGCGGAAGTGGCGGCGCTGCTGCCCGTGATCGAGGACGCACTCGCGCCATTCGCGCCACGGCAGCATTGGGGCAAACTCTTCCATTTCGGCGCTGACGTCATCGGCCAGCGGTTTCCTCGCCTCACCGATTTTAAGGCCGTTCGCAGACACTACGACCCGCAAGGGAAGTTCTGGAACCCTTTCCTCGAAAGCACGCTTGGGACGCCGTAAGGGCGACAGAAGGTCCTAAGTGTTACGGGCGACCAGATCTCCGGCCCCGGAGATGCCACCCGAGTTACATCATGGTCGAACGGTGGGATTGGCGTGCGGCCGCTACATGACTCCGGACGGGGCCGCGGGCTCCCCCACCCTCGACCAGATGAGGACAGCAGCGGACGCCGGCTGATCGGCGGGAGGTCGACGCCGGACCGCGGACAGGTTTTCACCTCTGCCAGCGAGACGTCCCGGCCACGTCGCGGAGTGCGGTAAGCGCGGCGTGGATGAGGCGGGCCCGGTCAGGGTGGCTTTTGGTAAAGGCGACGATGCGCCGGCCAACCGATGGGTTGGCCAGAGGCCGGATTGTGAGATTGTCGGGCAGACCCGTGAGGGCGATAAGGGGAAGGACCGTGATGCCAAGGCCCGCGGCGGCGAGGCTTACGGCGGCGTGATGGTCATCAAGGCGAGCCACATATCGGGGTGTGAATCCTGCGGTGAGGCAGGCCCGGGCAATGATTCTCCCCGTTGGACCGTCGTTGATGTCGTGATCGATCCACGGTTGGTCCCGCAACTCGAGCATGTCAACGACGTCGTGGGCGGCCAAAGGATGCTCTGCAGGCAGGACCAGCCATAGCTCCTCGTCGGTGAGGACATGCCGGTGGTGCCCGTGGAGGTGGAGGGGGTCCGCATCGAGGGCTTCATTGCGTATGTCGATATCCGCTTGCCGCCGCCCGCCAGCCGGGTGAAGTTCGGTAATGCTGATCTCCACCACCGCCGCGGGCGCAACGGACCGGAGAACCGTCACGACGTGCGGCATCCAGGCTTGGGCGACGGACGCGAAGCATGCAAAAGTGATCCGCTCGGCCCGGCCCTGGCGCAGGTCCATCACCGTACGCTCGAGGCGTTCCATATCAGCCAGGGCATGGGCACTTTCTTCCGCGAGATGGAGAGCGGCAGGAGTGGCGTCAATGCCCCGGCCGTTCTTCTCGAACAGCACCAGGCCAGTCTCCCGCGCGAGAACACGCAGGTGTTGGCTCACTGTGGCCGGCGCGAGATGCAGACTGCTCGCTGCTCCGTGGACGGAGCCGGCAGCGATGACGGCACGCAGAATGACGAGGCGGTGAAGGTCAAGCACCTGCCAACTGTACGGTAATGCCTGCCAATTGTGCGCTAACACTTGCTTGTGCCGACGCTTACCCGGTGTCACAGTGGAAATGCACCGGGGTGATCACGACGACTCCACACCAATCTGAGTGCACTTCCTGATCCACCCCTCGTTTGAGGATTCCGACGCAGGCCGCCGACAACCGAAGGCGTCCCTCCGCGCTGTACAGAAAGGCCCGATGCCATGAACGCATCAAATTACTTCGCCCTGTTGGGTGTGGCCGTCGTCCTGGCTGTAACGCCCGGCCCCGACACTCTGCTGACTCTGCAGTATGCCTTGCGTAAGCAACGCGCCGGCGTCCTCGCCGCCCTCGGTACCACGACCGGGATCTTCGTCTGGGCGGGCCTGGTGGCCGCAGGCGTCGCTGCATTCCTGCAGGACTCGCCGGTGACATTCCACTCCCTGCGGGTCCTGGGTGGGGCCTACCTCTTCTACCTCGGCTTCCGGGCATTTGCGTCCCGTCACCGTGCCCCGGCCCAAACCCCTTCCGCCCCAGCCAGCGTGCCCGTCGGCGCACGTGTCGCTGCTCCCGAAGGGTCCGGGGCCTCGGGGCCCACAACACCGTCCAACACACCAGACGAGTTCGATTCCAGCGAGCCGAAACCCAACCCGGCAGCACGGTCACCATTCCTGGCGGGCCTGCTGTGCTGCCTCACCAATCCGAAGACTGGTCTGTTCTTCCTGGCCCTGATCCCTCAATTCACGCCCGCCAACGCTGGCGCCCTCTACGTCATCGTCGTCGTGGGAGGTACAGTCGCGGCGATCATCGGGGCCTATCTCCTGCTCATCACCATGGGAGCACGCACGGCCAGCGTCTGGCTCAACCGCCCGGCAGTCACGAGGAGCATAGAACGGATCTCAGGGGCAGTGTTCATCCTCCTGGGACTCATGACGATCATCCCCGTCGTCTCGGTGGTGCTCTAATCCCCGCTTGCGCCCTCCTCCAGTTCACTCGCTTACTCACACGGTAACCCGGCACCTCGGGACAGGAAGTCCCGCGCGTGATCTGGGTTTTCGGGCGCCGGCCGGTCCCTGGGGGTGTCCCCGGGCGCTACGGGAACGCGCCAAGCACAGCGCCGACGATGGTACAACCTGCGAGGTGGTAGCCGGCGGTGATCGCGGCAAAGAGGTACGGCTTGGGGGTGTGGGGAGTCAGTGCGTTGGTGAGGGTTGCGGCTCCGATCGCGAGGCCGATGCCCGCCCCGACGGCGGCTGAGCCTGGGATGCCATGCGGTTCGATCAGGGCTGCGAAGACGGCGACGATGAGGGTGCTCAGAAAGGCACCGATGAACGGAACGATGTAATACGGGATGGGGAAGCGGCCGTCGCCGGCTGAACGGTCATAGCCGATGGAGCGATCCCAGGGGCGATGCACGAAGGCAGGCCTGGTCTTTCGCAGGGAAACGCGCTCGTTCGGCATCGATTGCAGCCTTGGGAATCTCGGCCCGGATCGCATGCACGGCGAACAGGATCTCGTCGGAGGTCAACTCGTAGGGATGCCCGGCAAGGAGATCGAACTGGAGTGCCGCCACGGTGGGTTTGACGGCGTTTGTCGGCGGAACCGCAGGCGCGTCGATTGAGACGTACTGGTCGGTGAGTTGGTCTCTACCCCCGGGTGAGGAGGTACACCAGCAGATCGTGGACTTTCCCGCCATCACTTTGAGCATCGAAGCAGGCGACGTTCCCGCTGCCTTCGTTGCGACGACTGTCCGGCCCCAAGCCTGGTCCCGGGTGATCCGGGGGCGCGGCTCGGTCTTCGCGATCCGCTTGCGGCCCGCGGGTCTCGCTGTCCTGTCGGATCTCGATCCGACCCTGCTGGCGCACGAGCAGGAAATCTCGCCACACCTGGACGCGGGACTTCACGAAGTTTTGAGTCTCATCGCGGGCGCACCCACGACGACCGATCGTTCCCGGCGCGCTGACGAATTGATCCGGGACGCGCTGCGTGACCGACCGATAGGTCGCGCCCAGGTTCTCGCGAACGCGGCGGTGGAGGCGCTCACCGCTGCGCCCCGGGTGCGCCCGGGCGGCGCGGTCGCGGCGGAGTTGGGAGTGAGTGAGCGCATTCTGCAACGAGCTCTGCGTGCAACAGTTGGAATCGGACCGAACGACGTTGCCCGCCGCATCCGACTCCAGGAAGTCGTCCGGCGCCTCTCAGCCCCGGCCACGGGCATCGCAGCCATCGCGGCAGAACTCGGGTACGCGGACCAGGCGCACCTGATCACCGAGTTCCGCACCGTGTCGGGATCGACGCCCGGCCGCTATATGCGCAGGGTGCAGGCCTCGAACGTTCAGCTGCAGAGCCTCGCGACCTTGAGCGCGCCGCAGAATGACGCCTAGGGCGGAGCCACGCGAGTGACCCGCCCGGCAGAGCTGCTGTCAGTGTGTGCTGGTGCGGCGGCGGAGCTCGCCGACGACATCATGCACTTCCCCGTCCATGATGACCTTGCCGTGTTCGAGCAGGACACCGCGCTCACACACCGTGGCGACCAGGTCGAGGTCGTGGCTGACGACGAACAGGGTCTTGCCCTTCGCGGAGAGCTCTTTGATCTTCGCGATGCACTTCCGCTGGAACGGTTCGTCGCCCACGGCGAGGATCTCGTCGATCAGGAAGACTTCCGGATCAGTGTGCACGGCGATGGAGAATGCCAGCCGCAGGTACATGCCCGAGGAATAGAACTTGACCTCGGTATCAATGAACTCACCGATTTCCGAGAACTCGACGATAGAGTCGAATTTCTCGTCGATCTGCTTCTCCGTCATCCCGAGAATCGCGCCGTTCAGGTACACGTTGTCCCGGCCGCTGAGGTCGTGGTGGAAGCCGGCGCCGACTTCGATCAGCCCGGCCACCCGCCCGCGGGTGCGCACGCTCCCGCCGTCGGGCTGCAGGACTCCCGAAATCAACTTCAGCAGGGTGGACTTGCCCGAGCCGTTGAGGCCAAGCAGCGCAACGGTCTCGCCCTGTTTGACCTCAAGGTCAACGTCCTGCAGAGCCAGAAACTTCTTGGAAAGATCGCCCTTGCGGCCCTTCACGAGCCAGACGAGGGCTTCCTTGAGGGAACGGGTGTGCCGCAGGACGAACTGCTTCCGGACACCCGTGCAGCTGATCGCCACCTGGCCTTGCAGGGTCATCTCAAAGCTCCTGTGCAAAGTGGACGGCAAGGCGGCGGAACGTCAACTGTCCCAGGAACAGAATGCCGAGCGTGATGATCATGGCGACCGGCAGCCAGAGCCCGAAGAGATCCGGCGGGATCGCCTGGGCCACGGCCTGATCGGTATTGAGCGTCGGCTCCCAGAAGGACCAGTGGAAGACTTCGACGGCGACCGTCATCGGGTTCAGCTGGTAGACCCAGAACCACGGACCCATGACCCGCTCCACCATCGACCAGACGTAGAGCACCGGCGAGGCCCACGTGACGACCATGACGATCATGTCCACGATGTTTTCGGAGTCGCGGAAGTAGACGTTCATCGCCCCGAACAGCAGGCCCAGTCCTGTCGCCAGGACAGCCACCATCAGGAACACCAGAATGATGGCCAGCAGCTGGAAGACCGTTGGGGTCCAGCCCACCAGCAGGCAGGCCCCGACCAGGACAACGAGCTGCGGAAAGAAATGGGCCGCCGAAACCCACACGGTTGCGACCGGGAACAGCTCCCGCGGCAGGTAAATCTTCCGGATGAGGTCGCGGTTATCGACAATCGAGCGCGTGGCGTTCGACAGCGACTCGGTGAAGAAATTCACCAGGACGATGCCCGCGAAGAGGTAGATGGCGTAATTGGGTGTACCGCGCTGCAGGTTCAGGAAAATACCGAGGGCAACGTAGTAGATCAGGAACTGTACGAGCGGCTTCACATAGGACCAGAGCAGGCCCAGTACGGAGCCGCGGTAACGGACCTTGATTTCTTTACGGACCAGCAGCTTCAGGAGGAACCTGTCGCCGTAAACATCAAGGAGGCCGCGGCCGCTTCCGGGAGTGTTCAGTTGGTCGGCTTGACCGGCCATCTAGCTGCCGTCCCGGGAAGACGCCTCAAACGTCTTCTTCCAGGCCTCGATCGAGCTGATCTCGGCCACGGCGCTGCGGTACTGCTCGGCGAGGGTGTCCCACTCCCGGAACAGCCGCAGGTGCAGCGCAGTGGCTTCGGTCAGCATCGACTTGAGCTTCTTCGGGTCCCGCTGGTACCAGGACGCGCCCGTGCCCTCTGCATTGGAGACAACCACACTGTCGTAGTGCGCCACCCGGAACCAGCGGTTGTCGCGGTGCGCCAGGTACGCCTGTGGCCGCTCGGCGCTCTCGGGTCCCGGGGCCTTGATCAGCTGCCGGGCCACCGTCTTGATCCCCCACGGGATCAGGTCCTTCTTCCGGGGCATCCCGACGACGGCCCCGCCCATGGGGCCGCGGCCCAGCTTCGGCGCGGGGAAGTCGTTGACGTCTTCCTTCAGCTGGGCATCCGGATACTCGGCCTTCAGCGCGTTGATTTCCGGCAGCTTGGTGGCAAGGACCTGGTGCAGGTCCCCCGGGCCTTTAAGGATGTCCTTGAGGGCCTCGATCCGGCCATGTTCGGTGAAGTACTGCATGGACACGAGATGCTTGACGTCGGCCTGCACGGATTCGCGCAGCACCCGGCCGCCCTTCGGGTACGGGCTGTGGATCAGCGTGGCAATCAGCCGGTTGCGCTCGTGGAAGTACGCCTGCCAGCCGACGAGGTCATCCTTGTCGATCCATGAGACATGCCAGACGGCAGCACCGGGCAGCGAGACCGTGGCGAAGCCGGCTTCGCGGGCGCGCAGCCCGTATTCGGCGTCGTCCCACTTGATGAACAGCGGAAGGGACAGCCCGATTTCCCGGATCACCTTCGTCGGGATCAGGCACATCCACCAGCCGTTGTAGTCCACATCGACCCGGCGGTGCAGCCAGGCCGTCTGCCGGAGATTCGCGACGCTGAAGTCGTGCCGGACCTCCATGTCCGCGTGCGGTGCCGCCGGCACGAACCGGTACGGATCGACGACTTCACCGAAGGTGTGCAGGATGCTGCGGTTGTAGAGGTCGAACATGTGGCCGCCGACGATGGTCGGGGTCCGGCAGTGGTCGGCGAAGGTCAGCAGCCGGGCGATGCTCTCGGGTTCGACGACGATGTCGTCATCCAGGAGCAGGGCGTAGTCGCTGCCGTTCTCGACCGCTTCGTACATGCCGCGGGCGAAGCCGCCCGAGCCGCCGAGGTTGGCCTGGTTGATGATCCGGAGTTTCCCGCCGAGGGCGGCGCGGACCTCCGCGAACCCTTCCTCATCCTCGACCTTCTGCGTGCCCTGGTCCACGATCAGGATTTCCTTGACGTTTTGAAGGACGTCGGGATTCGCGGCCAGGATGCGGGCGTTGTTGAGACAGAAGTCCGGCTTGTTCATCGTGGTGATTTCCAGGGTGACCTGGCCGGGGGTTTCGGGGGCCGCCGCCGCCGGTGGTTTCCCACTGCGCGTTCTCCAGCACCAGCTCCTCGGAGCTGGCCGCCAGATCGAACCAGTACCAGCCGCCGTCGCCGAACGGCTTCAGGCTCAGCTCGAAGACCGACGTGGTGGTGCCGTCAACGTGCCGGCCGTCAACGCGCTGGACCGAGCCGCGGGCATTCGACTTGTAGACCGTGACAGTGCCGGTCCCGCGGGTGCTGGCCACGAGGCGGATATCCCGCACGGAGGTCCAGCGGCGCCAGTAGCTGGCCGGGAAGGCGTTGAAGTAGGTTCCGAAGGAGATCTGCTCTCCGGAACGGACCCGCATGGAGTGCCGGCCCAGGAGGTCCTCGAAGTGCGCTGCCTGTCCGCCCGAGCTGAACATTTGAAGTTTTTCTTCGGGGAGTTTCGGAGTGCGGGCCAGCTCATCGTTCTCGCGAAGCCGGATGCCGCTGGCTGTCCCGGCGTCGACGTAGAGCGGAACGGTGTCCGTCTGGTCTGCCGAGGGCAGGATGACGCGCTGAATCGTTGTCCAGCCGGTTGTCGTTTCGGCGGCGCTCATGCGTCCACTCCTCCGCTTTCGATCGTGGCGCCGCTCTCGAAGTGCGGGCGGATCTTGTTGTCGAACATGGCCAGGGCGGAGCCGATCGCCATGTGCATATCCAGGTACTTGTAGGTGCCCAGGCGTCCGCCGAAGAGGACGTCCCGTTCTGCAGCCGCCAGGTCGCGGTACTTGAGCAGGCGATCGCGGTCAGCGGCGGTGTTAATGGGGTAGTAGGGCTCGTCGCCCTTCTCCGCCGCGCGGGAGAACTCGCGCATGATGACGGTTTTCTCCGTCTGGTAGTCCCGTTCCGGGTGGAAGTGGCGCGGTTCGATGATGCGGGTGTACGGGACGTCGGCGTCGTTGTAGTTCACTACTGACGTTCCCTGGAAATCGCCGACCTCGAGCACTTCCTGCTCAAAGTCGATGGTCCGCCAGGAAAGGTCGCCCTCGGCATAGTCGAAGTACCGGTCCACAGGACCGGTGTAGACGACCGGAATCGTGCCGACGACCTTGTCTTTGCTGTATTCGTGCGACTCATCAAAGAAGTCCGTGTTAAGCCGGACTTCGATGTTCGGGTGCTCCGCCATCTTCTCGATCCAGGCCGTATAGCCGTTGGTCGGGAGACCCTCGTACTTGTCGTTGAAGTACCGGTTGTCGTAGTTGTACCGGACCGGGAGGCGGGAGATGATCCCGGCCGGCAGGTCTTTGGGGTCCGTCTGCCACTGTTTGCCGGTGTAGTGCTTGATGAACGCCTCGTACAGCGGGCGTCCGATGAGCTGGATGCCCTTGTCATTGAGGTTCTGCGGATCAGTGCCGGCCAGTTCGCCGGACTGTTCCCGGATCAGCTCCTGGGCCTGGCCGGGGGTCAGGTTGGCCCGGAAGAACTGGTTGATCGTGGCGAGGTTGATCGGCAGCGAGTAGACCTCGCCCTTGTGGACGCCATACACCTTGTGCACGTAGTTGGTGAACGTCGTAAACCGGTTCACGTACTCCCACACGCGGTCGTTGGAGGTGTGGAAGAGGTGCGCACCGTAACGGTGGACCTCGATGCCGGTCTGCTCTTCCTTTTGGCTGTAGGCGTTGCCACCAATGTGGTGGCGGCGGTCGATGACGACGACCTTCAAGCCCAGCTCAGTGGCGGCCTGTTCTGCGATTGTCAGGCCAAAGAAGCCCGACCCTACGATGACAAGGTCAGCGGTCACAAACTCTCCTGATTCGAATGCGGGCAGCGCAATGTTGCGCATTGTCTGCTGCACCAGCGTACCCGAGCCGTTATCCGAATCAGTGATCGGGGCCCGAAAGCAAGAGACCGGGACGGCGGCGGCAGGCCGGGGAAGCGGGCCGTTTCGCGCCCCCTGCCGCGCCGGTTATCCACATGGACCCTTTTCCGTGGGCGGCCAGGCGATGCCTCTCCCTAGGCTCGGACACAGACGACGCCGCGCGAGAGGACTCCCCCGAACATGCTGCATTGCACGCTGGTCCCGGCCCCGGGTTCGCGGCTGGCCCACGAACCGGTCGAACTCGCCATCGATGCGCCGCCGGGCCTGGCCGGACGGCATTTGCAGGCGGCCCTCACCCGGCGCTACGGAACGGGCGGACTGTTCATCCAGGGTTTGCGCCTCACTTCCCTGGTGGTCGGCGAACGTCCCTTGATCAACGGGGCCATCCTCGTCGACGGTTTATCCGGGATTCCGCGTCCGACGGCGGCCGGCGCATCTGCCGCCGCGGCGTTGGCGCTCGCGGTGCACGGCGGCCCCCGCCGCCGGCACGATCTTCGCCCTGCACCGCGGGCAGTTCCGGATCGGACGCAGCGGGACGGACATCGTGATCCCGGATGCCGGGCTTTCCCGGGAGCACGCGCGGCTGGATGTTTCAGAGTCGTCCGTGACCCTGGCCGACCTGGGCAGCGCGAATGGAACCTTTGTGGACGGGCTGCGGGTCCGGTCGTGTTCGGTGACCACCGCGTCGGTGATCCGTTGCGGGGACTCAACGATGTCACTGGGCTTCGGCACCGGTACGGACCGGTACGGACCGGAGGAGACCGGGCTGGGGGATGCCGGCGGCACAGTCGACGAACCGATAGTGGTCCGTAACGGAGTCACCCCCGTCAGCCCGGCAGCCCTGATCCTGACGGCGGCCCTGCCGCTGCTGGCCGGAGTCGGACTCGCCGTCTTCACCGGGATGTGGATGTTTCTGGCCTTTACCGCCGTCTCCGCGGTCTCGATCCTGGCACCGGCAGTATCCGGCCGCCGTCAGCGCCGCGAACTCCGGGAGGCCGTCGCCGCTGCCGCGCAGCAGGACCGGCAACGGCGACGCAGGTCCGCGCCGTCCGCAGCGGACCTGGCCGCCCACGCAATAGCCGGGGACCCCCCACCGGAGCCGCCCGCCAGCCGGTCCGGCCCCGTTTGGTTGCGACTCGGGCTGGCAGAACAGCCGGCGAATCTCCGGCTGGAACCGCCTCGCAGCGGGTTTGTACCGCCTGCCCTCGGCCTGGTCCCGCTGGTCTTGGACCCGTCGGCTGCGCTGGTCACGATCCGCGGTCCCCACCAGGCCGTGCAGGGGCTGGTCCGGTCCCTCGTCATCCAGCTCGCCGGCTACCCGCTGGCCCGGCGCACCCGCGTCCTCGTGCATGGCAGCGCTGAGACGCTCCCGTTCCCGGCACGTTTCCTGCCGGGAGTGTCACTGTCGGCGGAGCCGGCAGAGACGGCTGCGTCGCTGGCAGCCGGTCCCGGGGAGGGGTTCGACGACGGCCTGCTGATCATCCTGGACCCCGGCGGCACCGCACCGTCGGGCTCCACGGGCCGGGGCGGCCGACCGGACGGGCCGTTGACGGACCCCCAGCTGCCCGCGGCGCCTGACCCGCCGCTCCAGCGCCCATGCGATGCCGCCGCCGTGCTTCGTGCCGCGGCGGCCGGCCATGGCTGGAGGGTGATCGATTGCGCCCCCGTCCCCGGGCCCGGGGACGGCACTGCGATCCGTCTCGGCGAGCGCTGTGGCCGGCTGATCACCGGTCCCGTCTCTGTCCGCTTCATTCCCGACGTGGTACCCGGTCCGGTGTTCGACAAATGCTGCCGCGGCCTCGCCGCCAGAGAGAGCACCCGACAGGCGCAGCCGTCCGCTGTTCCCGACGTGTGTGTGCTCGCCGACGTTCTGCCGCTTGAGGAGACTCACATTGCGCGGCGCTGGAGCTGGGCGCACCAAACACCAGGGCTCTCTGTCCCGGTCGGCGCCGGCGTCCGCGGCCCCGTGCTCCTGGACCTGCAGACGGACGGCCCGCACCTCCTGGTGGCGGGCACAACGGGATCCGGGAAGTCCGAATTTCTGCGCACCCTGGCAGCGGGCCTCGCGGCCGGCTATCCCCCGGAACGCGTCAACCTCCTCTTTATCGACTTTAAGGGCGGCTCCGGCCTCGGGCCGTTGACCGGGCTGCCGCACTGCGTTGGCATGCTCACCGATCTGAACGCAAACGGCGTCGGGCGGGCCCTGGTTTCGCTTCGGGCTGAGGTCAGGCGCCGTGAACAACTGCTCGCGGCCGCACAGGCGCCCGACCTCGCGGCGTACGAGTCATTGGCGCTGCCCGGCCCGCCGCTGCCGCATCTCGTCATTGTGATTGATGAGTTCCGGATGCTGGTGGAGGACGCACCCGCTGCGCTCACGGAACTCATGCGGATAGCGGCGATCGGACGATCGCTGGGGGTTCACCTTGTGATGGCCACCCAGCGCCCGCAAGGGGCCGTGACCGCCGATATCCGCGCCAACGTCACCAGTTGCGTCGTCCTGCGGGTCCAGTCCGACCCGGAGTCGATCGATGTGATGAATTCCCGGCTTGCTGCCGGTATTCCGCGGGACCGGCCCGGGCGCGCTTACCTGACCCGTGGAAACGAGGCTCCGGAGGAGTTCCAGACAGCGACGATGGCCGCTGCGGCCGCCCCTGCGGCTGAGGCTGACCCCGCGATCAGCGTGGACACCGCCCGGGAGGTCCTGACAGGCCCGCGGGCCGCGGCCGTGACCGTTACCGACAGCTGGCACGGAGCCAGCGTGTGCGGGCAACCCGCAGAGCGGACCCCGGCCGAGGCCGCGACGCCCCTGGTAGAAGCAACGGTCCGGCTGTGGACAGCCCGCGGCGGTGCCCCGCCCCACCATCCCGTGGCAGATCCGCTTCCCGCCCTGCTGCCGTATCCGCACCCGGCCGGACCTGATACATGGCCGCTCCTCGCCGGGCCGGCAGCCGCGCCCGACGCACCGCCTGAACCGAATGAACCGAATGATCCGCCCGACACGGTCCGCCTCGGGCGGGTGGATCTTCCTGAAGAGCAGCGGGTGGCCGGGCTGCGCTGGAGTCCCCGGCGGCACGGGCACCTCGGGCTGGTCGGCGGGGCGGCGGGGGCGGCCGACGCGGCTCTGGCACTGACCGTCGCGCAGTTGCTGTCCGGGCCGGTGGAGTTCCACGTGTACATTCTTGATGCCGCGGGCCGTTTCGGCGCGGCAGCAGCCTGTCCGCGTACCGGCGCCGTGGCCGGCCTGGCGGAGCTCCGCCGGGCGGTGAGAGTGCTCGAACGCCTTGCCTGCGAAATGACCCGGCGCGTTGCGGGGCCGCAATCCCAAGACGCTCCTCCCCTTGTCCTGGTCATTGGCGGCTGGGGATCCTGGGTATCGGCGTTCCGGTCCGGCCCACTGTCCTGGGCCGAAGACCTTGTCCTCGACATAGTCCGCGACGGTTCCCGTGCCGGACTCACCGTCGTGATGTCCGGAGAACGCGAGCTTGTCACGTCGAGGTTTTTTGCGGCCATCCCCAACCGGGCGTTCCTGCCCGTGGGCTCAACCGACGAGGGCCGCCTCGCCTGGCCCCGGTTGCCGGAGCTGGAACCGGTGCCGGGCCGGGTAGCCGTTTTCGGGGCGTTTGTGGAGAGCGCGGCGGCCACCGGGCATGCGGGCCAGCTGTTCGAACCGGTGGCCCCGGCCGCCGGGCACTGGGCCGCCGTGCCCGTCCGCGTCAGGCCGTTCCGGATCGAGGCACTGCCTGCGCTTGTTACGGTGGCGGAGCTAAGGAAGCGCAACGGCACCCCGGCTCCGGGCAGCACCGCAGCAGCGGACCCGGACCCGGTGGCTCCCGGAACTGCCCCGGAAGAGAGCTCCGGGGGTCAGCCGGATTCGTCAGCGCTGCCGCAACGGCCATCCTCCCATCGGCTGTTGTGCGTCGGGGTGGGAGGAGACGAGCTGATGCCGGCGCGGGTTTCGGTTCCGGCAGGCAGCGTCTCCGCCGTCCTCGGCGGGGCCGGGGCCGGCAAGAGCACGTTCCTGGCGGTTCTCCCGGACCTGAACCCGGCCGTCGGCTTCTTGCGGCCGCCGAAGGACGGCACAGACCCGGAACACTATTGGTCAGAGCTGCATGCGATGGCGCTCGCCGGGACACTGGACCGCACCGCTATCCTGCTGGCTGATGACCTGGACCAGCAGTCTGAACACACCAATGCGCTGCTGCTCACTCTGAACAGCCTCGGTTGGGCGGTCATTTTCACCGCCGGGTATGCCGCCTCCCTCCAGCAACGGGTGCCTCTGGCCCTGAACGCCCGCAGCCAGGGCCGGGGCATTCTGATCCGGCCGAGGACCCTCATGGACGGGGACCTGTTCGGAATCCGGTTCGAACAAGAAGCCAGTCCGCCTCCGGGACGGGCCCTCGTCGTTTCGGAGGGCCGCGCGAAAGCCGTGCAGCTCGCCGGGCCGGAAGGGCTCCGGACCGGTTAGCCGCCCCTGCTCTCATAGGCAGGCGGGCGGTGCTGCGCAGTATCTACAATGCGGGCGGGGCGTCGCCAACGCGGGAGGTGTAGGCGACGACCCGTTTGTCGAACAAGAGCACAATCGCGGCGGCAGCCGGCACCAGCATTGCCGCACCGGCAGCGGCATAGCCTCCAGTGGCCGTCGGGAACCCGATGGTCAGGACGAGAAGCTGGGCCACGAGGGCCCCGGCCCTCGGCCAGCGGTAGCCGCGGAGCAGAAAGCGGGCGACGGCAAACAGCCAGGTGGAAAGCGCAAGCAGCAGGGCCAGGGTGAAGACAGCGCCCCAGAAGGAGAGCACGGGCGCCCCGGTCACCAGCTGCCAGCCGTACCAGCCTGCCGCCAGCAGGAGCGCGGCGGCCTCAAGCGCCACGATAGCCGCAATGACGACGATTCCGCCGGGCCGTACCGGCTGATCGCCAGCCCCGCCGTTTCCCGGGCCGGCCTGCCCGTCGCCGGTCGACGCGGCAGAGTCTTCATTGGAATTTTCGGGGGAATCAGACGGGTTCAAAGGGGGTCTTGACACACTGGCACCCTACCGGACATAGTCGTCTACTTGTGAGGTCTTCGCCATCCTGTGTGATGCATCGCTCACGATTTTAGGGCATTTCGACGCCTCCTACCCCTTGTTTACACAGCGTTAACATGACACGCTTATTCGAGATGATCGAGGGGGCCTACAGGGCCCTTTTCTTATGAAGCCTCTAGTGAATAATTTCACAAGGCATTTAACGCATTCCCAGAATTGGAGCAACTGATCAGCATGGATTGGCGTAACCGCGCAGCGTGCCTCGAAAAGGACCCGGAGTTGTTTTTCCCCGTTGGGAACACCGGGCCCGCCCTTCTGCAGATTGAGGAAGCCAAGAGCGTCTGCCGGCGCTGCCCCGTGGTGGACACCTGCCTGCAGTGGGCGCTGGAATCCGGCCAGGATGCCGGGGTCTGGGGCGGAATGAGCGAAGATGAACGCCGTGCCCTGAAGCGCCGCGCGGCCCGGGCCCGCCGGGCCTCCTGATCTTCGCCGGCGGAACGCCACCCACCTGTGGGGCAGAACGGGCCATCCGATAGCAGCTAACGACGGGAAGGGCCGCAGACCGAATTGGTCTGCGGCCCTTCCCGTTTAACGCTCCCGGAAGCCCGCCTCCAGGCACGATCCGCATACCGGTCTCAACCAGCAGCCATCTCCCGCACGGCCCGGCAATCCGGATTGGCTTAGCGGGTTGCCAGGCTGAGGACGATCTGGACAGCGGTACCGCCGCCCTCCCTGGCCGTCCACCGGATGGTTCCGCCCAGTTCGCTTGTTACCAGGGTCCGGACAATCTGCAGTCCCAGACCCTCCGCATACGGCGATTCGGGCAAGCCGATGCCGTCGTCTTCCACGGTGACGGTCAGGAGTTCCTCGGCGTCGTCGTTTTCAGAACGGTCGGCGAGCAGCCGGACGGTTCCGGCGCGCCCCGCCAGCCCGTGCTCAACGGCGTTGGTCACGAGTTCGTTGATCACCAGGGCCAGTGGCGTGGCAAAGTCGCTGGGGAGCTCACCGAACAATCCGGACCGCTGGGTCTTGACCTGCTGCGACCCGGAGGCCACCTCGGCAGAAAGCCTGAACTGGCGGCCAATGAGTTCATCGAAGTCAACGCTCTGGGCCAGGCCCTGGGACAGGGTCTCGTGCACCAGCGCGATGGTGGCCACCCGCCGCATGGCCTGTTCCAGCCCCTGTTTGGCCTCATCGCTGACCATCCGGCGGGACTGCATCCGCAACAGCGCCGCCACGGTCTGAAGATTATTCTTCACCCGGTGATGGATCTCACGGATCGTCGCGTCCTTCGTGACGAGTTCCTGTTCCCTGCGCCGCAGCTCCGACACGTCGCGGCACAGGACCAGGGCCCCAAACCGCTGCTGTTCATCGCGCAACGGGATGGCCCGCAGCGACAGGCTGACTCCGCGTGATTCGATTTCACTGCGCCACGGCATCCGGCCGGTGACGACGAGCGGCAGGGTCTCGTCGACCATTCGCCGGTCCTTCAGGAGCCCGGCCGTCACCTCCGCGAGGGACCGGCCCTCCAGCGATTCGCCGTCGCCGAGGCGGCGGAAAGCGGAGACACCATTGGGGCTGGCGTACTGCACGATTCCCTCGGCGTCCAGCCTGATCAGGCCGTCTCCCACCCGGGGCGCACCGCGGCGGGACCCGGTCGGTGAGGCGAAATCCGGCCACAGGCCCAGTGTTCCCATCCGCAGCAGATCGTAGGCGCACTGGCGGTAGGTGAGCTCGAGCCGCGATGGCATCCGCGAGCTGGAGAGGTCCATGTGCGTGGTGACGATCGCGAGGGTCTGGCCGTTGCGGACCATCGGCACAGCCTCGACCCGCAGGGCCATGTCGCTGCTCCAATTCGTTTCGTTGGAGCGCTCAATGGTGCGGTTCTCCCAGGCCTTGTTGACCAGTGGCAGCAGGTCCGACCGGATCCCCTCCCCCACGAAATCGGAGTGGAACACCGTATGCGTGGTGGAGGGCCGGACGTGGGCCAGCGCCACATATCCGAGCTCCGGGTGCGGGAACCACAGCGCCAGGTCGGCGAAGGCGAGGTCGGCGACCATCTGCCAGTCGCCGACCAGGAGGTGCAGCCACTCGGCATCCCCCGGCCCGAAATCAGCATGCTCCCTGATAGGGTCCGTAAAGATTGCCACAGCACCTCCATTGACGACGCGGAAGTTTCCTAGCGCCGGACGATTGACCTCAAGAGCCTCAATGCTACCGACAGTGAGGCCATGTCATCCGCTTCGAGGGCGTTTACTTCGTCGAACATGCTCTTGGCCCGGCTGAGTTGTTCCACGTTCTGGCTCTCCCATTCCGCCAGCCTTTCCTCCGCCGGGGCGCCCGCCGCCGTGCACTGCAGCACGGCCGACGTCATATCCGAGATCGTGGAGTACAGGTCGTCGCGGAGGGCCGCGCGGGCCAATGCCTGCCAGCGGTCCTCGCGCGGCAAGGTGGTAATCCGCTCGAGCAGGGAATCGGCGTGGAAACGGTTGAACACCGTGTAATACACGCGGGCTATATCTTCGACCGGTTCGGCGCTTTCCTGGACAATCCGGGCGACGTCAAGGAGCACGTAGGACTCGAACAGTTCCGCCCAGCGGTGCGCGAGGTCCTCGGGCAGGCCCCAGCTCCGGCCCCTGTCGAGGTATTCGTTGACCCGGGCGCGGTCATCCCCGCGCAGGTAGTCCAGCAGCCGGGACCGCATGGGGTCCATCAGGGGCTTGAATTCCGCCACGATCTCGCCGATGGACCGGGACGTGTAGCCCTGGACGATGACCCAGCGGACGGCGCGGTCCAGGAGCCGGCGGATGTCCAGGTGGACGGCGCTCCAGTGCTCGGTCGGGAATGACGCCGGCAGCTCGTTGAGTTCGGCGACCATAACGTCCAGTTCGTAGACATCACGGAGCGCGATAAACGCCTTCGCGAGCGCAGCCTCGGTGGCTGAGGTCTCCTCGATGGCCCGGAATGCGAACGTGATGCCGCCGAGGTTGATCATGTCATTGGCCACGATGGTCGCGATGATTTCCCGGCGCAGCGGGTGCGTGTCCAGTTCGGCGTCGAACCGTTCCCGCAGCTGCTGCGGGAAATAGGGCCCGGAGCGTCGCCCGGAACCAGGGATCATCGGCCAGATCGCTCTCACGCAATGCCGTCGTCAGCTCGATCTTGGCGTAGGCGGCCAGGACCGAGAGTTCCGGGGAGGTCAGCCCCTGGCCCAGTGCCAACCGTTCACGCAGCGTGGCGGTGCTGGGCAGCGCCTCGAGGTCGCGCTTAAGCCCGGCGTACTTGTCCAGCCAGTCCATGAGGCGCTCGTAGCTGGGGCTCCATTCGGCAACCCTCATCCTGTCATTGAGCAACAGGATGTTCTGGTCGATGTTGTCTTCGAGGACCAGCCGGCCGACTTCGTCGGTCATGGAGGCCAGGAACTGCGACCGTTCGGCCGTATCCAGCTTGCCCGCCGCCACCATCCGGTCGACGAAGATCTTGATGTTGACCTCGTGGTCGGAGCAGTCGACGCCGGCGGAGTTGTCGATCGCGTCCGTGTTGAGAATGACACCCTGCAGCGCCGCCTCGATGCGTCCGCGCTGCGTCATGCCGAGATTGCCGCCCTCGCCGACGACCTTGACGCGCAATTCGTTGCCGTCAACCCGGATGGAGTCGTTGGCTTTGTCGCCGACTTCAGCGTTCGACTCTGTACTGGCCTTGACATAGGTGCCGATGCCGCCGTTGTAGAGCAGATCGGCGGGGGCGAGCAGAATTGCGCGCAGGAGTTCCGGCGGGCTCAGCTGGGTGGTTCCGTCCGGCAGTCCCAGCGCTGCCCGGATCTGGCCGGAGACGGGGATGGACTTGGCGTGGCGGGCGAACACGCCGCCGCCTTCGCTGATCAGCGACTTGTCGTAGTCGTCCCATGAGGACCGCGGCAGCTCGAAGAGCCGCTGCCGCTCGGTGAAGGAAACCGCCTCGTCGGGGCTGGGGTCGAGGAAGATGTGCCGGTGGTCAAACGCCGCGAGCAGCCTGATGTGCTTCGAGAGAAGCATGCCGTTTCCGAAGACATCGCCGGACATATCGCCGACGCCCACGACGGTGAAGGGCTCGGTCTGGGTGTCGACGTCCAGTTCGCTGAAGTGGCGCTTTACCGATTCCCACGCGCCGCGGGCGGTGATGCCCATCGCCTTGTGGTCGTAGCCCACCGACCCGCCGGATGCGAAGGCATCGCCGAGCCAGAAGCCGTAGTCGGCGGCCAGGGAGTTGGCGATGTCGGAGAACGAGGCCGTGCCCTTATCGGCAGCGACGACCAGGTAGGAATCGTCGTCGTCATGGCGGACGACGTCGGAGGGCGGCACGAGAGTCTCGTCCCCGCCGGTCGCGACCAGGTTGTCGGTGATGTCCAGGAGACCGCTGATGAAGGTCTTGTAGCTTTCGATGCCCTCGGCCATCCAGGCGCCCCGGTCGGCGGCCGGGTCCGGCAGCTGCTTCGCGTAGAACCCGCCCTTGGCCCCGGTAGGAACGATCACCGCGTTCTTGACGGTCTGGGGCCTTGACGAGGCCGAGGATCTCGGTGCGGAAGTCCTCCCTCCGGTCCGACCAGCGGAGCCCGCCGCGGGCGACCTTGCCGAAGCGCAGGTGCACTCCCTCGACCCGGGGAGAGTAGACCCAAATCTCATACACCGGACGCGGGAACGGCAGCCCCTCGATGCCTGCCGGATCAAGTTTGAAGCTGAGGTGAGTCTTGTTCTGGAAGTAGTTGGTCCGCAGAGTCGCCTGGATGAGGTTGGAAAATGTCCGCAGAATCCGGTCGGCGTCCAGGGTTGCGACCTGCTCAATGGCGGCGTCCAGCCCAACAAGCACTGCGTCCTGGCGTACGCCGCGGTCTGCGTCGTCAATGGCGGGGTCAAAGCGGGCCTCGAACAGTGCGGCCAGCGCACGGGTCACGTCCGGGTTCGCCAGCAACGTGTCGGCCAGGAATCCGAAGGAGTTGGTATTGCCCATCTGGCGCATGTATTTGGCATAGGCGCGCAGCACAACGACCTGACGCCAGTGCATGCCTTCACGGAGCACCAGCCTGTCAAAACTGTCCGACTCGACCATCCCGGTCACGGCGGCGCCGAACGACTCCGCCAGCAGCGCTCCGGTGGCGAGGGGCTCGATCCCGGCCGGGTACTTCAGCCCCAGGTCGTACAGGAAGAAGTCGCGGCCGTCCGCGGTCTGGATCTCGAACGGGCGTTCATCCAGAACCTCAAGGCCCAGGTTGTGGAAGTACGGCAGGATCTGGCTGAGGCTCTTGGGTTCCAGCATGTAGAGCTTGACGCGTGCGTCCTCTTCCAGTGTTGCTCCGGCGCCCACCGGCAGGTAGACGTGCACGCCCGGTTTATCCGCCACGCCGTCCCCGGCACGTTCTGCCGCAGCACCGTATTTTTCGAACCGATCGATATCCTCGAGGGCGTCCTCGACCTCGTAGTCCACGCGGTAGCCGGCGGGGAAGGCCTCGGCCCACAGCGAGGCCAGCTCTGCCGCCCTGTCTGCACCGTAAGTCCCGGTCTTTGCCTGCAGGACCTCGGCGATGCCCTCGCTCCAGGAACGTGCCGCCCGGACCAGTCGCTTCTCCAGCTCCTGGGCGTTGACGTCGCTGACATCCGCGTCTTTCGGCAGCCGGATGCGGAAGAACAGCCGGGCCAGGGCGGATTCGGTCATCCGCGCCTCGAAGTCGATGGTGACGGCGTCGAAGGTCTCCCGCAGTTCCTGTTCGATGCGCAGCCGCACGTTGGTGGTGTAGCGGTCGCGGGGCAGGTATACAACGGCGGACATGAACCGGCCGTAGGTGTCCGGCCGGAGGAACAACCGCGTCCGGCGGCGCTCCTGCAGCCGCTGGATGCCCGTGACGGTGGCAGCCAGGTCCGGGATTTCGATCTGGAAAAGCTCATCGCGCGGGTACGTTTCCAGAATGCCCAGCAAGTCCTTGCCCGAGTGCGAATCCGGCGGGAATCCGGCGTCCCGCAGCACGGCGGCTACTTTCTCCCGGACAACCGGGATGTCCCGGACGGAACCGGAGTAGGCGCTGGTGGCCAGCAGACCAATGAAGCGGCGTTCGCCATTGACGTTGCCGGCAGCGTCGAAGCTCTTAACGCCGATGTAGTCAAGGTAAGCCGGCCGGTGCACGGTGGAACGGGAGTTGGCTTTAGTGATGACCAGGGCCCGTTTCTCGCGCGCTTTTTTGCGTCCGGCCTCGGTCAGGTGATGGATCTGGCGCTTATCGGCGTGCCGGAGCAGGCCCAGGCCGCTCTCATCGCGCAGGGCCAGGACGTCCTCGCCCGCGTCATTCGTGAGGTCGTAGGCGCGGTAGCCGAGAAAAGTGAAATTACCATCGTCCATCCAGCGCAACAGGTCCGAGGCCTGCCGGACTTCCGCGATTTGGTCGGGGTGGACCACCTTCTCCAGTTCGCTGGCGATCTCGAGGGCCTTGAACCGCATCTTTTGCCAGTCCTCGACTGCGGCACGGACGTCGCCGAGCACACGGCTGATCCCTTCGGTCAGCTCCTTGCGCGCTTCGTCGTCCACAGCGTCGATTTCGACGGCGATCCAGGATTCCATGTGCGAGGCGTTGTCACCCTGGGCAATCAAGGCGGACAGGTTGGGCATGGCCGCGGTGTCACCGCTGGAGATGCCGAGGTGGGAGGGAACCCGGGCGACTTTTACCAGCGTTCCGGTTTCGCGGTTTCGGGTGACAACAAAGAGGGGGTGCAGGACGAGATGGATCGGGGCATTCTGCCGCACGAGCTCGGCGTTGACCGAGTCGACCAGGAAGGGCATGTCATCGGTGACGATGTAAACGACGCTGCAGTCCGGCTCATCGACGATGGAAACCTTGGCCGTACCCGGGTGCCGCTGGGCGGCCAGCCGATAGTGCATCCCGGCACGGGCGGACAGGACGTCCGTGGCATAGGAGCGGGCGTCTTCCTCTGCGAGGTGCTCGTAGTAGTCACCGAGGTAGCCGTCGCCGGCACCCACCGAGACTGTTTGATCATCCACGCTGGACTCAGACGACATCGACAAACGCCTCCATCAAGAAGTTCATTGCCGCTTCTTTGCGGCCTCTACGATGACCCTAACCCTTTGCCCGGCGCTTCGCTGTGGCAGTAAAGACAGAGGTTTTGCGTTTTTGCTGGTCGGTTGCACAAACCAGTCGGGCAATCGACTTCCGGAGGGGCGATTCGGGGTGCGCCTCCAGCAGTAGCGAGCCGGCGAGCAGCGCCGCGTCGCACACGTCGGGATCCGCCGGCAGGAACGCCGAAAGCGGTACCGCCGGACCGTACCGTTCCCACGCCTCGCGCAATTGACGCTCGGGAGAGCGGCCCACGGACGACGGACGGACCTTGTTCAGCACCACCCGGGGGGCAGCATCGGGCACCGCCGCCGCCAGCTCGGCGAGGCCCCGGACGAGCCGCGGGACTCCAATCGAGTCTGCGGCTCCGACAACAAAGATGGTGTCAGCCAGCTCCAACGACCGGAGCGTGGCCGCGTTGCGGCGCGGCGCCATCGTGTCGAAGCTCAGTTCTTCGTCGGCCTCCAGACAGAAGCCGGTGTCGATGACGGTGACCGCGGCAACGTCCCTCGCCCGTTCCAGGACGAGGGACAGGGCCGCAGCCCGGAGTTCCGTCCACCGGTCCGATCTGGTAATTCCGGTGAGCACATGGAGCGTCCCCGCCCCGGTGGCCAGCGGCGTCGCAATTTTGAGCAGCGCATCAGGTTCGAGCACCCCCTGGTCTGCCAGCCGGCAGGCCTGCGCGAGACCGGCCGCCTCGTCCAACAGCCCGAGCATCGCAGCGATGCTCGCGCCGTAGCTGTCGGCGTCCACCAGCATCACGGACTTGCCTTCGGCCGCCAGCTCCCCGGCGATGTTGGCGGCCACGAGGCTCCTGCCGGGCGAGCCGCACGGCCCCCAAACAGCAATAATCGTCCCGCGGCCCGCAGCGGCCGCTGCGCTGGCCGGCCCCGGGCCGGCGGGGAGCGGTGAAGGACCGGGGTCAGCGAACCTCCCGGCGGCCAGGTGCGGCCTGGGACCCGCGCCACCGAGCTGGGCCACGGCGGCGGAGATTCGAAGCGCAAGTGCCGCCGGATCAACGGCACGCGGCTCCGCCGCGACGCCGATCCCGTGCAACCGGGTCATTTCCGCGCCGCTGTCTGTCAGGGCGACCACGGCCACTCCGACCGCGGACAGGCGGTCCACCATGGATGCCGTCAACTCTTCACTGCCGTCAGCCACGACGGCGGCGCGCGCCAGTCCGCTTTGGCAAGCGGCGAGCAGTTCAGCGAGCTCACCGCACCGCCGGACCACGGAGACCGGACCGTGGAGGCGCTCAAGGCCACCGACGAGATCATCCCGCGCGTGCCCCACCGTGACAACAGGAATGTTCATCGCGAGGCTCCCCCGGGGTTCCAGACAACCGATATCTTCGCCTTGTTGGCCTGCGCCCCGAGGAGTCTGGGCATCTGGGCGTCCGGGACAAGGACCATCACGACAGTGGAACGGGACGATCCCAGGGCGGTGCTGCCCGCGGTGATCTCTGCGATTTCGGCGCCCGGCAGCAGCAGGTCCGGATCGTTGAAGCCGTTGCGGGCATCCGGGAGTGCGACCCAGACGTCTACCCGGGAGCCGGCCACGGCCTGCACCGGGAGGCTCTCTTCGATGGTGACAGCCACCGGTTTGCGGTTCAGACTGTCGACCGGCCCGACGCTTTCGCGCGGGAGCAGCTGGTCCTTGCCGATCCGCTGCACTGCAACGAGTCCGTCACGCAGGCCTGTCTCCGGCGTCAGGTAATGCCCGGCCACGTCGCCGAGACGGACCCTGACCAGGTACAGCTTGTCCGTCGTCAGCGTCTCACCGACGGCAATCGATTCCCTGGCCGCGTAGGCCTCGGAGGTGCGGTCCGCGGCACCGACGAGCGAGACGACACCAACAACCGAGGCCAGGACGAGCAGTATGCCGATGAGGAGCCGGGGATCTTTCCAGGACGGCTTCTTCAATCGTGCCGCGTTGACACTGCCACTCATACGTACTGCTCCCCACTGCCGTCGCCGCCCGCACCCTGGGTGCCGGATTCCACCATTCTCACGTCCAAAAGGTCCCGGCGGAAGAGACAAAGCCAAACACGCACAAACTGTGGATAACGGCCCCGTATGACGGCAACAGTGGCAAAATGAGAGCATGCCACGATTCCTGACCCTCGCAGATGTTGCCGAGCAGCTCCAGATCAACTCCCCCGCTGCCTACGCTCTGGTCCGCAGTGGTGAACTCAAAGCGATTCAGGTCGGTGGGCGCGGACAGTGGCGTGTTGAGGAAAAGATGCTTGAGCAGTACATCGAGGAGCGGTATGCCGAGGCCAGCCGGATGATTGAAGAGGCCAAAGCCAAGTCAGCCGGCAACTGACGCCGGGAGCGCCCCGACCCTTGCCGGCGGGCAGGCCACCGCATGGACCCGCCATGGGGAGGCCCGGAGCTGTATTCCCTACCCGACGGCGGCCCGGGCAGACCGGATACCCGCCAGTGCCTGAAAAGGGATGGTCGCGACGTCGCGTACATTGGCCGCCCGCCGGTCTTCACCCGCATGGATCAGGGCCAGGTCCAGGAAATCCTGCCCCACCCGGTCGATAACGCCATGGAGCGCAGGCTCCTCCGGCCGGGCCTGCCCGGAGGTGACCAGGACCGACAGTAGTGAGCGGTCCCGGGCCAGCCCGCGCAGCGAACTCGCCAGGCTCAGCCGGTGATGGACGCCCGGCGGTTCCGTCACCGCGAGGCGCCCCAGACCGGTGTACTGGATCACCGCTGTGTAGGGAACGAGGATCTGGTGCCGCGGTTCGAGGAGCACCAGCGCCTGGCGCCCGACGTGGCCTACCGTTCCTTCAAGCACGGTCCCCATGGTTAGCCGGACCCGGATATTCACGCCAAGGGACCCCCGGAGCCGGTCCCCAAGTTCAACCGCGGCACCGTCCAGACGCGCCCGCTCGGCGACTTCCGCGTCGAAGTCCAGCCGTTCGCTTGCGGCCGCCTGGGTCTCGAGATCGTCAAACAAGGCCTCCCAACGCATGGCGTCAGCGTAGGCACGTCTGCCGCAGGGATCAATGGGGCTCCGGCTTGTTGCGTTCACAACCCTCCCTCCCTGTCTAGACAAATGACCTCAGGAGAGTTCAAACTGTCTCAAACAAGATCAAACATCATCAACAGACATCTAATCAAAGGGTGGTCACCCGATGGATACGACGGAATCACCGAAACATGGAACTCCAGGCACCATGAGGGACGATGCCGCGGTAGCTGCCGTGATCCTGCTGCTGGGAGGCTTCCTGGCAGCCACGGGGAACAGCCTCGTACAACGGTGGCAGCATCCTCCGGGCGGCCGGCAGACCATGGGCTTCGAGGACCAGATCGGACTCGCAGCGACGCTGGCCGGACTGATCGTGCTTGGCTGGTGGGCGACCTCCGCCGTAATTGCGATCACTGCAGCCGCGCTGGAACGGAGCGGCCGGACTCGCGCCGCTGCCGTCGCCGGGTCGCTGAGCCCGGTCTTTATGCGACGTCTGGCCCTCGCCGTCTTTGGGCTTCAGCTGGTCGCTGCCCCGCTCGCCAGCGCTTCCGCTCCGCACGCTGGGCTCGGTGTGCCCCGGACAGTTGAGTTTTCCGTAGCGGCTGCCTTGGTCCCAGCGGACACCTTGTCGCCCCGAGCCGACAGGGTGGTGGACAGCGGCCACGCAGCGGGTGCCCGGGCACCGGCAACCGTGCCGTGGTTGCCGGCCACACCCCGGAATGAACGGTTTGACGACGGTCCCGCCGGAATCGATCCGCGGTGGAAACCTCCTGCCCCGGCCGTGGAACCAGGCTCCCTCGCTACCCGGCAGCTGCGCTCAGCCGAGCAGACCGGGGCTATTCCCGTTGTGACAGTCCGTACAGGAGACTCGCTCTGGAGCCTTACGGCAGCGGCACTGGGCCCCTACGCTTCCGAGGTCGATATCGCCAGGGCCTGGCCCCGCCTCTACCAGGCCAACAGGGAAGTCATCGGAGACGATCCCCACCTGCTGCACCCGGGTCAGGTCCTCCGCCTTCCGCCCCGGACCTGATCGGACCGCGGCCCAAGCGCCCACACCCAACCCAGCCCCGCCCCGGGCCCAAACCAGCCCGATTGAAAGGATGCATGATGAGCACACTGACTGGAATTTGCGTGACAGCGGCCGCGGTGATGGAGCTTTCGGCCGGGGCCGGCGGAAACGCGGCGGGGGCTTGGCGCAGCGTCGAGGACCACCGGGAAGTCTGCGCGATCTCACGGAGCACCGTGCAGGCGGCCATCGAAGTCCTCGCCGGTACCCGGCCGGCACAGCAGCTTTCCCGCCGGCTGGATCCGCGGTGCGTCGCCTCGCTTCAGCACCGTGCGGCGCTCACCCGGCGCGCGGGGACCGGCGGTTCGCGCACAGCTGCACTGCTTCACCGCAATCCTTCAGTTCGCTCCGTCCACGCCTGCCGGGTATCTGAACACATCTACGAAGCGTGCGCCGTCGTTGTGGAAGAGGCGCGGATCCGGGCCGTCGCGTTGCGGATCGAGCGCAGCAGAGCGGTCTGGCGGGTCACCGTGCTGGAGATTGGCTAATAAGGCGGCAGCCCGGGGTCAGAACGCCTGCAGGGCATCGCTGCCGGGACCGGCTTCGGAGACGGCGGCGGAGGCCGGGAGCTTGGGGGTGACGTGAAAGGAGGGCCGGAACAGTTGTTCCAGCCCTCCTTTGATGTCACGCCTGGCTGCGCCAGTCCGAGTGCCGGATGGCGGCAGTCGGGGTTTAGCGGCGCTTCTTCTTGGCCGTGCGGCGTCCGGCGTCCTGTCCCGCTGCCTTCGCGGGGTTTCCTGACTTCGCCGGTTTTCCGGTTCGTCCGGACCCCTTGGCCTCGATGCGGGTCTGGGCAGCACCGTCCTCCCCCGGGGCTGTGTACTGCAACTGGGCCGGCTTCTCGGGCGCCTCAAGTCCTGCCGCGTGAATCTGGACGTCGCGGTGCTCAGTGTGCCCGCCCTCGGCGTCGGTCACGACCACGTCTGTGGCCGGAGTGATCTCGACATCGAGGTTGAACAGGAAGCCAACGCTTTCCTCCCGGATGGCCTCCATCATGGCCTGGAACATGATGAACCCTTCGCGCTGGTACTCGACCAGTGGATCGCGCTGGGCCATCGCGCGCAGGCCGATGCCTTCCTTCAGATAGTCCATCTCATACAGGTGTTCCTGCCACTTCCGCCCGATCACGGACAGCACAACCCGGCGCTCCAGTTCGCGCATGCTGTCATCGCCGATGGCTCGTTCCCGGGCCCTGGTAGACGAGCCGTGCATCGGAGAGGATTTCCTCCTTGAGGAACTCAACCGTGATCCGGGAAGTGCCGCCGGCCTCATCAATCAGATCGTGCGGCGTGACGGTCACCGGGTAGAGCGTCTTGAGGTTGGTCCAGAGCAGGTTGAAGTCCCAGTCGTCGCCGGTGCCTTCCGCCGTCGCGCCGTCGATGAACGCGGTAATGGTGTCTTCGAGGAAGAACTGGACTTTCTCGTGCAGGTCCCCGCCTTCGAGGATCCGGCGCCGGTCGCCGTAAATCGCCTCACGCTGGCGGTTCAGGACGTCGTCGTACTTGAGGACGTTCTTGCGCTGCTCCGCATTCCGGCCCTCCACCTGGCCCTGCGCCGAGGCGATGGCGCGGGAGACGAGCTTGGATTCGAGCGCGACGTCGTCAGGAACGGAGCTGTTCATGAGCCGTTCGGCGGCGCCGGAATTGAACAGCCGCATCAGGTCATCGGTCAGGGACAGGTAGAAACGCGACTCACCCGGATCGCCCTGCCGGCCGGAACGGCCGCGGAGCTGGTTGTCGATGCGGCGGGACTCGTGCCGTTCGGTGCCGAGCACGTACAGCCCCCCGAGGTCGAGAACTTCCGCGTGTTCCTCCTTAACGGACAGCTTCGCGGTCTCCATCGCGGCCGGCCATGCGGCCTCGTATTCCTCGGAATTCTCCTGCGGGTCCAATCCCTGCTTGGCCAATTCAGCGACGGCGGTGAACTCGGCGTTGCCGCCGAGCATGATGTCGGTGCCGCGGCCTGCCATGTTGGTCGCTACGGTCACGGCGCCCTTGCGTCCGGCCTGGGCGACGATGGAAGCTTCACGGGCGTGGTTCTTGGCGTTGAGAACCTCGTGCCGGACGCCTTCCTTAGCCAGCAGACCGGAGAGGTATTCGCTCTTTTCGACGCTGGTGGTGCCGACAAGGACCGGCTGGCCTTTCGCGTGCCGCTCTGCAATATCCTGCACAACGGCGTCGAACTTAACGACTTCGTTCTTGTAAACCAGGTCCGCCTGGTCGATCCGCTGCATGTCCTTGTTGGTCGGGATGGCCACGACCCCGAGCTTGTAGGTGCTCATGAACTCGGCGGCCTCGGTCTCGGCCGTACCGGTCATGCCGGCGAGCTTGCCATACATACGGAAGTAATTCTGCAGGGTAACCGTGGCGAGCGTCTGGTTTTCGGCTTTGATCTCGACGCCTTCTTTGGCTTCGATGGCCTGGTGCATGCCTTCGTTGTAACGGCGTCCGGCCAGGATTCGACCGGTGTGCTCGTCCACGATCAGGGCTTCGCCGTTCATGATGACGTAGTCCTTGTCCCGCTTGAACAGTTCCTTGGCCTTGATGGCGTTGTTCAGGAAGCCGATCAGCGGCGTGTTTGCGGACTCGTAGAGATTGTGGATGCCGAGGTAATCCTCGATCTTCTCGATCCCGGCCTCCAGCACACCAACAGTGCGCTTCTTCTCGTCCACTTCGTAGTCGAGCTCAGGCTTCAGGCGCGTAACGAGTTTGGCGAACTCGCTGTACCAGCGGTTCGTGTCCCCCTGGGCGGGTCCGGAAATGATCAGTGGGGTCCGGGCCCTCGTCAATAAGGATCGAGTCGACTTCATCGACGATGGCGAAGTTATGACCGCGCTGGACGAGTTCTGACTGGTCCCACGCCATGTTATCCCGCAGGTAATCAAAGCCGAATTCGTTGTTGGTGCCGTAGGTGATGTCGGCAGCGTACTGCTCGCGGCGGTACGCCGGGTCCTGGTTCGAGAGGATGCAGCCGCTGCTGAGGCCGAGGAAGCGGTAGACGCGACCCATAAGTTCCGACTGGTACTCGGCAAGGTAGTCGTTGACGGTCACCACGTGGACGCCCTTGCCTGAGAGGGCATTGAGATAAGCCGGAGCGGTGGCCACCAGGGTCTTGCCTTCACCGGTCTTCATCTCGGCAATGTTGCCCAGATGCAGGGCCGCGCCGCCCATCAGCTGCACGTCAAAGTGACGCATGCCGAGCGTGCGCGAGGATGCCTCCCGCACGGCGGCGAACGCCTCGGGCAGGAGATCATCCAGCATCTCGCCGTCCGCATGACGCGTACGGAGCCGGTCGGTTTCTTCGCGCAGTTCCGCGTCCGTAAAGGTCTTGAACGAGGACTCCAGGGCATTAATGGAATCGGCATAGTTCCGCAATTGGCGCAGGGTCTTTTTGTCACCCGTGCGGAGAAGTTTTTCGATTAGTGATGCCACGTGAAGTTGCTCCCAGTCTCAAGCTGCCGAATTCTGGCGTGTTCAGTCTACGGGAGGGACACGACGCCGGTGTCGTGTGTTCCCTCAGAGCTGATGCCGGCTGGCGACAGCGCGGGCAAGCGCGGGGGCAAGGTCCCCCGCCGGAGTGACCACAATGTCGTCCAGGTCCAGCCACCCGGCCATAAGCCGCAGCTCGGCGGCCAGCTCGACGGCGGTGTCCGGCGGCGCGCCGGGCTCCGCGAAGGCAGCCCGAGCGAGGAGCCGCCGGCCGGCCCGGTCCGCTTTGAGGTCTATCCGCGCCACGATCCCGTCCCGCAGCAGAAACGGCAGCACGTAGTAGCCAAACCGCCGCCGGGGTTCCGGGGTGTAGATCTCAATCCGGTAGTGGAAGCCGAACAGCGCTTCCAGCCGGCGGCGTTCAAAAACGAGCGAGTCGAACGGACTCAGCAGCGCCCGTCCGGTGGCGGCGCGGGGCAGTTTCGCCGCCGCATGCCGGTACAGGGGTTTGTCCCAGCCGGTCACGGTGACCGGCCCCAGCCTGCCCGCCGCGACGAGACGCCGCACGGACAGCGCGGCCGCGCGCACCGGCACCCGGAAATAGTCCGCGAAGCACCTGACCGTGCCGATTCCGTGAGCCTGCGCGGCCGCGTCGATCAGCCGGTCCATCGCTGCCGAGGGGTCACGGTCCCCAGTCCCGGTGGACATGACTTCTCCGGACGGGCCACCGGCAGCAGCTACTCCGTCCGGCAGGACCCTTCCTGTCAGTGTGTACCGGCGTTCGAACGAGACGGTCCGGGATGCCGACGAAACGAGCCCGGCCTCGAAGAGGTGCTCCAGTACGCGTTTGATGGCGTTCCAGTTCCATCCCCAGTTGTCCCGGGGGCCCGGCCTCCTGATGGCCCAGCCGGGCAGTCAGTTCGGCCGCCGTCATCGGCTCTCCGTCGGCGAGGGCTGCCAGCACGGCGGATGCGACACTGCTAAACAGGTCCGGGTCCATGGCGGAGGCACCGACCCAGCCGCGTTTCTGCCACTGCACCAGATCGAAGAAGTGCTCCGGGCGGATGAAACTGGCCTCATGGGCCCAGTACTCCATCATCCGGCGTGGGTGGTTCCCGGCCATCCGGTGCAGGATTTCGCGGTCATAGCTGCCCAAACGGGAAAAGAACGGCAGATAGTGGCTGCGTGCGAGCACGTTGACGGAGTCGATCTGGACCAGGTGCAGGCGGTCAAAGGTGCGGCCCACCGCCCGTGCTGTCACGGGTCCGGCGGGCCGCATCTTATCGAGTCCCTGGGCTGCCAGTGCGATCCGCCGCGCCTGCGCGAGGCTAAGCGTTGGGTGCACCTCAGTCCCTTCCTGGGCTGGTCGCGGGCTGTTTATGCCGTGGCCGGCGCATCCTCGGAACGATAGGCGAGGATCTGCTCTGCCAGCTGCGACTGACCCGGTTCGCAGGTCTGGTCCAGGGAAATGACGCCATAGGTCCAGCCTTCGCGGCGGTAGACCACGGAAGGTGCCTTGGTTTCCTTGTCGACGAACAGGTAAAAGTCATGGCCGACGAGTTCCATGTTGTCGACAGCATCATCCAGGGTCAGGCTGGCCGCCGAAAAGACCTTGCGGCGGATCAGCACCGGCGAATCTCCGGCCGGGATGTCGTTTTCCACCTCGTAGGGAGACTTCGCCGCTTCGGTTGCCTCGGCCTGAAGGCCGGATTCGGCGTACAGGGGCGTGGTGGAACTCGCCGGTTCAAGGGTCGCCGTGGCTTCAGTGACGGACTTCGGCGTGTGCCGGCCGTGATGGACCTTCTTCCGGTCCTTGGCCCGGCGCAGTCTTTCGAGGAGCTTGTTGTAGGCGAGATCAAACGCTGCAAATTTATCGGCGGCGCTGGCCTCAGCACGGATCACGGGGCCGCGGCCCAGGACGGTGAGCTCCACGGTGAGCAACTCGGCGATCTGGCGGGCTTTGGTTTCCTTGGTGACCTTCGCGTCCACCCGCTGGACCTTGTCTCCCAACGAGGCGATCTTCGCGATCTTTTCGTCGGCGTATTCGCGGAAGCGGTCTGAGACCGTCAAATTGCGTCCGCTGATCATGAACTCCATGGTGCCCTCCAAATGACTTCGGTGACACGACAGCGGCACTTCCGGGGACCGATCTGCTTGACAGTCAAGCCCCTTTCCGAGCCGCTATCGACAGGTACATCTCTTCTTGGTACCCATCTTCGACGTTAGTTCATAGGACCCTGTTATTCATCCTTTTCCGGTTTATTTTTTTCCTTCATGCCCTCCGCCCCGCACCGTGGCACCGTCGCCGGCTTCCAAGTCCGGACCGGCCGGCGGGCGTGTCGCGGCGAGGACGACGGCTCCGCAGACCACTGCACCGTCCGCGCGGAGTGCCCGGGCAGCCTCCGCGAGGGTTGCCCCCGTGGTGAGCACGTCGTCCACAATGATGCAGGGCTGTCCCGTGAGGTCCGGGAAGCACAGCCCGGACCTGGTGCGCATGGATCCCCGGACCCGCCGTGACCGGGCCCCCGCGCCCCAGCCCCTTCTGCCCGCCCGCGCCGGACGCACCGCCGGGAGCCCGGAGTATCCAGCTGGACCCGGTTGTCCGCAGCCGGTCAGCCACAGCGAACCCGGTCATGCCGCCGGTGCCGCCCAGCCTGCGGAGCAAAAGATGGACCGGGCTGAATCCCCTCATCCGGAAGGCTCTGCCGCTGGTCGGAACCGGCACCAGCAGCACGCCCGGGGTGTCCCCCGCAGCGGCCCGCAGTGCCCGGGCCAGCCCCAACGCCAGAACTATGCCCAGCCGGCCCTGACCCTGGCGCTTGAATGCCAGCAGGCACTGCGCCAGTTCCCCGCGATACACACCGGCGGCGACCACCGGCAGAAGCACGGAACCGTCCGTGGCCACCAGGGCCGGCGCCGCGGACTCTGCCCTGAACGGGCGCAGTGTCAGCCGGCGGACCTGACGTCCGCAGCCGGCGCAAAGGGCCGAATCCTCCAGACCGCAGCAAACGCACTCCACCGGGGCGGCAAGCGCGGCCAGTTCCGCGGCGGCCGCGGCCGCCCGGTCCGCCAGCCGGATCGGCGCACGGGCATACACCCCGCGGTGCTTCGCGGACGTCAGGGGAGCCGGTGTGAGGTCCGGATCCCCGGCCGGCCGGGGCTGCCGGGGATCCGTCCCTGATGTGTTGGTCCTCTCGGGCGCCATCCTCACAGTCTTCACCGGCGGGACCCGTGGCGGATCCCCAGTTTCAGCCAAGTGGACAACGGGGCCGGCGGTCAGCCGGGGAAAGCCGGATCGATAGGGCCTTTCAGCTGGGCCGACCAGCCGTTGCCGAGGCGTTGGAAGACCCCTTCGGAAGACTGTGCGTAAATTTCGCCTACACCGTTGCCGGCGCTGAGTGCGGTAAGACCCGGCCACGGGGCCAGCGGCTGGGGTTCAGCCGAAGTCAGGGAAAGCAGTTCCGGCACCACGTTCTCGGTGGCCGATCCCTTCATCACCACCACGGTGGTGTCATCCACCCACACGCCCTGGTCCGGGTCACGGGAGGTCAAGAGCGCTACCGGGCTGGTCAGGTCCCGTGGCGTACCGTCGACCCGGCGGATGATGCCGGTGATCCGAACACTGGTCCGGCCGTTCTGCTCGGAGATGACCAGGGCGCGGGTGCCATCGCGGGATACCCGGAAGTCCTTGACGGTGCTCCCGGCCAGCCAGTCCGGGGCCAGTGTCACGGCCGGAACGGTGGCTCCCGCGGCCACTCCGGCGGGATGGTACGCCACGACCTCGGCGGCGCCGGACGCGCCAGGGCCGGCAATCCATGCCCAGTCGTACAGGTCAAAGGACGGACCGGTCAGGGCTTCCCGGGTGGTCAGCTCCCGGGCCTGCTGGCCCGGCACAACCGAGTACAGCGTGGTGCCGCCGGCGTTGAGGAACGCCACCGATTGGGACACCGGCGATTCTGCCGGCGCGCGCGGACCCAGGGCAGTGACGGATTCGATGTCCGGCAACTGTGACAGCCTGTTGTTCTCGTACCGGACGAGGTCGTCGTTGCTCACTGCGATCTGGCGGGACCGGACGTTCTTGTCACGGATGGGCGGGAGCACGCTGCCGTCGTCTTCGACCCGCACGAGATCCTGGTCGGCCCGGAGCTCGACGTTGACCACATCGGGCTGGCTGCGGAAGGTCAGGGACAGCTGGCTCTGCATCCGCAACCGGTCTTCGTTGGAGGCCTCCACCAGGTCCTTGGCCGTGAGATCCACCTGGGCGGCCCCGGACACCACCGGCACCGATTCGCGGGCCAGTTTGATGCCTGAGGGAAACGCGCTCACGACGGCGCCCTTGAGATAAGGCGCCGGTCCGCCCAGGAGCGCGCTCGTCATGGCCTTAACCGTCTTCTTCCGGATGAACCAGCGGACGTCAGGGACCGCGTACGTGAAGGTGGGGTCGTAGAAGTAGATCGGATAGGCCCCGTAGATGACTTTAAAGGTCTCCTCAGGGATCGCTGTGCCATCCGGGATTTCTGCGATCCGCCATTGGCCGTCGACCTGTGTCAACGCGGCGGGTATGTATTCCTTCGTCCCCTCGGGCAACTGCGTGGCGACACCCACGGCGTCCACCGAGTACACCACGTCAAGTTCATAGTTGAAGATGTTGTCAACGCCGGTCGGAACCACCCGGGCGGACCGGAAGACCAGCGCCCGCTGGTCCGGTTTCCACGCCACGGAGGCTGCCTGGGTCAGGTACTGCCGGGCCACTGCGTAGTCGTCTTCGTAGCCGCTGCCGGCCTGGTAGAAGTCCTCGATGATCGCCTGGGGGCTCGCGCCGGCGCGCGGGGCCGCCGGGAAGAAGACCGGAGCATTGGGGTTCCCGGCACTCTCATCCTTGCTCTTGCCGACCGGCCCGGACCTGGGAATCTGGGCGCATGAGGTCAGCAGGACCAGAATCATGGCAAGCAGGGCCGCACCCAGACGGGTGAGTTGCCGCGAGGAAATGTTCACGACCCGTCCTTGGTGCCGGTGGCGGGCGGGAAGGGTGTGGCCGCGTGGGCGTTCACCGGCTGGGCGGCCCCGCGGGGCAGGCCGGCGGCGGACTGGTCCTGCGGGGCCTGGGCGTGTTCAAGGAGCAGCATGGTCCGGTCGCGTCCGGAGCCGGGGAACGTGACATCGACCGGCTCCAGCTGGAGCGGCGATCTGCCGATGCTCTCGCCCTGCCGGAGCGGAAGAGTGAGGCGGAAGTTGGAGCCGTTCGTTCTCTCCCCCCAGGCCTGCAGCCAGCCGTCATGGAGTTTCGTGTCTTCGGCAGCGATGGACAGGCCCAGGCCGCTGCCGCCGGTGGTGCGGGCCCGGGCCGGATCGGCCCGCCAGAACCGGTCGAAGACCCGCGCCGCGTCAGCCGGGGCCATGCCGATGCCGTGGTCGCGCACCGCCACGGCCACGGCGGTCTCGTTGGCGGCGACGGAGACGTTCACCGGCCGGCCCTCGCCGTGTTCGAGCGCGTTGAGGATCAGGTTGCGGAGGATTCTGTCGATCCTGCGGTCATCCATGTCCACCACAATCCCGTCGACGGGGGCGTTGAGGGTGACCACCGAGCCGTATTCGGCTGCGACGGGGCCCACACCTTCGATGACATGTGCGACGAGCTGAACGATGTCCGTCGGTTCGGCGTCGAGGGTGGCCGCGCCGGCGTCGAAGCGGGAAATCTCCAGCAGGTCTGCCAGCAGCGACTGGAACCGCTCGACCTGGTTGTAGAGCAGTTCAGCGGAGCGTTTGTTGATCGGGTCGAAATCCTCACGGGCGTCGTAGAGAACTTCGGCGGCCATCCGGACGGTGGTCAGCGGCGTGCGGAGCTCGTGGGACACGTCGGAAACAAACCGCTGCTGCATCTGGGACAGCGTGGCCAGTTGCGTGATTTGCTCCTGCAGGCTCGCCGCCATGTGGTTGAACGAGGCCCCAAGCCGGGCCACCTCATCCTCGCCCTTGACCACCATGCGTTCCTGCAACTGGCCGGCCGCGAGTTTTTCGGAGACGAGGGCGGCATGGCTGACCGGGCTCACCACGTTGCGCGTGACATACCAGGCCACGGCGCCGATCATCAGGACCAGCACGGCGGCCCCGGCCAACAGGACGCCCTGGATCTCGTCGAGGGTCGTCTGCGCCGTGTTGAGGTCGTAGATGAGGTAGAGCTCGTAGACGGTGCCGTTGAAGGTCACCTTGTTGCCGACGGCGATCCCCGGGCGGTCCTCGGTGCCGACCGCGAACTCCGTGGGTGCCCAGAACTGGTCTTTGCCCGACTCCTGCACCGCTTTGCGCAGGTCCGTGGGGATAACGCTGATGGTCAGCTGGTCGGAGGCCCGCGACTCGACCCAGCGGTTCCGCGGCTTGGTCTGCTCCGGCATTGCTTCGAACACATAGCGGCGCTGGACCACCGAGCCGCGCCCTTCGACGGCGTTGAGCGTGTCATAGACGAGAGTGATAACGCTGGACTGGTCGGTGACCTGTGCGCCGTCGAACGTATCCTGGACCTGCTTCACGCTGTAGCGTGTCTCTGATTCGGCTTGGGTGAGCCGTTCCTGGAAGAGGTTGTTGGCAATCTGGCTGGACAAGTAGGCCCCCACCACCGCAAAGGAGGTGACCGCCAGCATCAGCGTTGTCAGGACGGTCCGGAACTGCAGGGACCGGCGCCACCGCCGGCGCAGTGAGTGGAGCAGGTACCGGACGCCTGGAAGCAACAGGTCGACTCCGGTCCGGACCAGGCGGGCCACCCGGACGCCGACGATCCGGGCACGCCGGACCCAAAGGCTGACGCGGAATACCAGCGCCGGCCGGGCGGCTGTCCCGCTGCCCTGACGGGCCCCGGCGTCCCGCCCCGGGGTGGCCGCGACGGCCTGAACGCCGGTTTCCTGGACGCCGCCGTCCGGGGTGCCTTCGGGAGGCTCAGGAACCTGCTTTGTAGCCGACACCACGGACCGTCAATACAACTTCGGGGGCTTCCGGGTCACGTTCGATCTTTGACCTCAGCCGCTGGACATGGACATTCACCAACCGCGTGTCGGCGGCGTGGCGGTAGCCCCAGACCTGCTCCAGGAGCAGCTCACGGGTGAAAACCTGCCACGGCTTGCGCGCGAGCGCGACGAGCAGGTCAAATTCCAGCGGGGTCAGGGAAATCCTGTCTCCGCCCCGGCTCACCAGGTGACCGGCGACGTCGATGCTGACATCCGCGATCCGCAGGGTTTCCGGCGCTTTGAGGTCCCCGGGCCGCAACCGGGCACGGACCCTGGCCACCAGTTCGGCGGGTTTGAACGGCTTGGGCACGTAGTCATCGGCGCCGGACTCGAGTCCACGGACGACGTCGGAGGTGTCTGCTTTGGCCGTGAGCATCACGATCGGGACATCGGATTCACCCCGGATCTGGCGGCAAACCTCAATGCCATCGATGCCCGGCAGCATCAGATCTAGCAGCACGAGATCCGGCTTGGAAGCACGGAACACTTCCAGCGCTTTTCCGCCGTCCGCGCAGAAGACGGGCTCGAAGCCGTCATTGCGCAACACAATACCGATCATCTCGGCAAGTGCCTCGTCATCGTCCACTACCAGAATGCGTGCCTTCATAGTTATATATTCCCCTATGGACTTGGCTTTGTCGTATTGCCGGTCCTTCCGGCATGGCGCGCGGGCAGCAGAGCGGTTGTGACAAAGGGCCTGCTCTCGTGCATGCTGTGGGCAGACGCCGGTCCTCCGGCCATGGACCACAGGAGGTTCCCGTGTACACCCCGATCTACGAACTCGCCCTCGGCCGCGACTTCACCCGGCTGCAGCCGGAGCTGCAGGAATACTTTTCCCTGGCGCCGGGCTCCGGTCACTACGGTGTCGGCGAGGGGGTGTTCGACGTCGTCGGCTGCCGGCAGCCTTGGCTCCGTCCCCTGCTGCGGCCCGCGAGCGGGGAGCAGGCCTTTTTCCCCGAATACGGCGAGGGCATCCGGTTCCGGATCGAGAATCACGCCCATCTTGATCCGTTCGGCAGGTCCAGCCTGACGGCCCGGCGGGAGATCTACTTTCCCGGTACAACCCGTATTTTCCAGGACACCACGAGTGTTGACGGCGCCGGCGGCAGCCCTGGGCTGCTGGATTATGTGGGCCGCTACCGGAGGCTCGTTACCGATCTGAACCTGAGCGTCACTCCGGACGGCAGGCTGCGGGGCGTGTCCGAGGCCTCCCGGCTGCTCCTGGGACCGCTGCGGATTCCGCTGCCGGATGCCCTCGACGCGAAGGCCTACGCGGAGCAGTGGTGGGATCCGGAGGCCGACGGCACAGGCAAGCACCGGATTCAGGTCAAGGTGATCCAGCCGCAAATCGGGCTGGTCCTTGTTTACGCCGGACACTTCGATTACCGGTTGGAACCCTATCCGGGCGGCACGACCGCTCCCGGCCATCTTCCTCTGTACGCGCAGCCGGACCGTTGGGAACGCCGGACCTGAGCCCCTCCTGACGGCGGGAGCGACGGCGGGAGTGACCGGGGCGGCGGGTTCCGCCGGTCAGCCCAGTGCGAGCTGGTTGAGCCCGTCCGCGACCTGGGTCAGCCTCGCCAGCACCGCCGTCGCGGATGATGGCGAGTGCCGCTCCAGTCCGTCCGACGGGGTGACGCGCACTGCGCCCAGCGTGGACGCGGGAAGCCCGAGTTGCCGCCACGGCCGCCAAATGTCCTCCACGACCGCCGACACGCGGGGCAGGGAGACGCCGGGGCTGGTCACGTCCAGCGCGCCGGCCCAGAGCCGCTTGCCGGCCTCGACCGCACCGGCGAGCTGCTCCCACTGCCGGGACGTGAGGGCCCGGAGCGGCACGGCAATCCCGTCCGCGCCGGCGGCCAGAATGCGGTCAAACGGGGCCTCAACTTCGGGGACTGCCACAACGACTTCGGCGGCGCCCGCACCCCGGAGGGCGTCAATGACCAGCTGCCATGACTCGGTGATTTCCTGGCCCGGCACGGACCGCAGGGTCCGGTAGCCGCTCGACGTCGGGATGGTGCCGGCGAGGACGGAGGCAACGTCGGGTTCGTCGATCTGGACCACGAGCCTGGTCCCGGGCGCTGCCGCGGCGATCCGCTTCAGGTAGTCCCCGACGCCGGCCGCCAGGGAGGCGGCGATTTCGCGCCGGGCGCCGTAGTCGATCAGCGCCCGTTCGCCGTTGTGCAGATGGAGGCCGGCGGCGAGGCTGTGCGGCCCGCGCAGCTGTACCTTGAGCTCCGACGACGGCGCATCTTCGGCGCCGATCAGGTCAGCCAGGATGTTGATGTCCGTCGACAGCGCCGACGTCGCACGCATCAGGTCCTTGCCGGGCCGGTCCACCAGCCTCCAGCCGAAGGGCTGGACATCGACCGGAAGCTCCACCAGCAGCGAGGCGGTCCGGCCGAGGGCGTCCGAGCCGACGCCCCGGTCAGGGAGCTCTACCAGGAAGGGAAGGTGCGGGCTGCCCAGTTCTCCGCGAATGATGCGCAGGGCCTCGACCGGGTCCTCGCCCGGCCATGGGCCCAGGGCGGTTGCCGTAACCTGGCCCGCGGCGGGCCGTTCGGAGACGGCCACGGTCAGGCGCCCGCGGCGACGGCGGGATCCGGGGATCCGGCCGCACGGACCCCGGGGTCGCCTGCGGAGCCGGTTCCGGGGTCCCCGCCGGGAACCTCGCCGGGGTGCCGGTCTTCGGCCGCGTGCGCGGCGGCCTCATGGTTCTCGGCGATGGCCTCGTGGTGTCGGATGACCTCGCCGATGATGAAGTTCAGGAATTTCTCGGCGAACGCCGGGTCGAGCTGGGCCTCGGCGGCGAGACGCCGCAGACGGGCGATTTGCGCGGTCTCACGGCCGGGATCCCCCGCGGGCAGTTTGTGGGCGGCCTTCAGGAAGCCAACTTTCTGTGTGGCCTTGAACCGTTCAGCCAGAAGGAACACCAGGGTGGCATCGATGTTGTCGATGCTGGAACGGATGGACAGCAGTTCGGCCATCACTGCCGGATCCACCTGACCGGCCAGCGAGCTGGCGGCGGGATCAAAGGAATCGTCATCCGGAAGGAGGGAGTTCTGCTCGGTCATGGTCCCAGTCTAGATACCCCACGGTGCTAAGCCGTCAAGCGGCGCGGAGTTCGACGTTTTGGGTAGTGGTGTGCCAGGCGGTGTCCTCGTTGTAGGTGGTGTGGTGGCGGAGGCAGCCGTGGAGGATCCCGACGAGCCGGTTGGCCAGGGCCCGGAGGGTCTGGTGGTGGGTGGCGCCGCGTGAGCGGCGGGCGTCGTAGTAGGCGCGTGCGCCGGGCGAGACGCTGAGTGCGGTGAAGGCCTGCAGGTCCAGGGCATCGGCCAGGCGCCGGTTTCGGGCATGCCGGGCCAGCACGCTGCGCTTGGTGCCGGAGGCCCGGGTGACCGGGCTGGTCCCTGCGTAGTTCCTCCGTGATCTGGCGTCGGCGTAGCGGTCCGCCGCGTCCCCGAATTCGCCCAGCACCCGGGCGCCGAGCACCGGCCCCAGACCCGGCTGGCTGAGGTAGATCTCAGCGTCCGGGTGCCGGCCAAAAGATTCCTCCACCTGCCCCTGCAGGACGCCGATCTGGGCGTTCAGTTCGCGGATGACGGCAACCAGGGCCGCTGTGGTGGCCGTGTAGGCGGCCTCGATCCCCGGGCGGGCGGGCAACTGGGGCGCGTGCAGTGCCTCGACGATCTCGCCGGCTCGGGCGGCCAGGTAGCGTTGCCGTCCGGCGTGCCGCAACAGCGCCTGGACCCTGGCCGGGGTGAGGCGGGCCCCGGCCTTGGGGCCAGGCGCGGCGCCGAGCACGGCCATCGCGTCCCGTCCGTGCAGGTCCTGCCCGAACGCGGACAGCGCGGCCGGGTAGTACTCGCGCAGGTTCGAACGCAGCACGTTCGCCTGCCGCTGCCTGGCCCAGATCAGCGACTGGTGAGCCCTCGCCAGGACCTTGACCTCCTCCGCGACGTCGCTGTCGGCGGCGATCGCCCGGTGCAACTCCCGGTCAACAGCCACGATCCGGGCCAGCACCAGCGCATCACCCTTATCCGATTTCGCCCCGGCCGCCCCGGTGCGCTGCCGGTAGCGGGCCGACTGCGCCGGATTGATCGCGTAAACCGTGTAGCCGGACGCCAGCAGTCCCTGGACCCAGGGCCCGCGGTCGGTCTCAATCCCGATCAGCACTTCGGCCGGTGCCGCGTTCTCGGGCAGGTACCCTCCGAGCAGGTCATGGAGGGCCTCGAGCCCGGATACGCCCTCAGTGAGCCTGCGGCGCGTCAGTACCCGGCCCCCCCTCATCCATGACCGCGATGTCGTGGTGGTCCTCCGCCCAGTCGTCGCCGATGAACAGCATTGTCCCGATCCCTTCCGTTGTGGGCTTATCCCGGGCACGACGGGGAGGAAGGAACTGGCTGCGGTCTAATGGATCAGTGCTCCACGGCACGACACCCCACCAGCGCTACAGGCCCACCTCACCAACCGGCAGGGGCACGATCTAGACCTAGGCCTCGACACGGGGCCAGGGGCGTCAAGTGCTCACCCACCAGCGGCTCGGATACCCAGCATGCCCCCGAAAGGACCTACGGGTACACCCCCATTAGGGGCAAGGCCTGCGTCTTCTCCGCCGTTCAGCACCCATTCAGGGGTCCGCGGTGGCGCCGAAAACGGTACATGCCCACCATTCGCAGGGAACGGTGGGCATGTCCCGCGGAACCCCGCGGCGGCCTCCGGACGGCGCCGGCGGCCGGCAGATTCAGCGCCCGACGCTAGGTCCCGAGCACGGCGCGGTAAGCCTCGCGCCGTCGGGCTTGCTCATCGGGGTCCGGGACGGGCAGTGACGCAATGAGCTTCTTCGTATAGTCGTGCTGCGGGCTGCCCATCACCTGGTTTCCGAGCCCTTGCTCCACCAGCTTGCCCTTGTAGAGCACCCCCACCCAGGTCGAGAGGATGTCAACGACGGCGAGGTCGTGGCTGATGAACAGGGCGGCAAAGCCAAACTCGGCCTGGATCTCCTTGAACAGCTCCAGCACCTTGGCCTGGACCGAGACGTCGAGCGCCGACGTCGGCTCGTCCGCGATCAACAGTTTCGGGTTCAGGATCAGGGCCCGGGCCAGGGATGCCCGCTGCCGCTGCCCACCGGAGAGCTCGTGCGGGAATCTGTCGGCGTACGAAGCGGGCAGTTGCACCGATTCGAGCAGCTCCGCCGTCCGCGCGCGGGCCTGTGCCGGCGTCGGATTGCTGTGGATGATGAGTGGTTCGGCGACGCACTCGCCGATGGTCAGGTGCGGATTGAACGACGCTGCCGGGTCCTGGAACACGAAGCCAATGTCCTTGCGCAACGGCTTGAAACTGCGTTCTTTGAGATGCAGCATCTCGTAATCGAGCACCTTGAGGCTGCCGCCGGTAGTCCGGTTCAGCCCGGCGATGGCCCGGCCGATGGTGGTTTTACCGGACCCCGATTCACCGACGAGCCCAAAGACCTCGCCTTGGGAGACGGTAAAGCTGACCCCGTCGACGGCCTTAAAACCGCCCCGTCCTAGTCGTCCGGGATATTCGATGGTCAGGTCCCTGGCCTCGACCAGCACCTTGCCGCCCTGGTGGGCCCGTTCGGTCATTCCAGCGGAGGCGGAGTTCCGGCCCAGGTGCGGGACAGCCGCCAGCAGCTGCTTCGTGTAGTCCTGTTTCGGCTCGGCAAAGAGCGTCCGGGAGCTTGCCTCTTCGACGACGTCACCCTGGTACATCACGACGACGCGGTCCGCGAGGTCCGCGACGACGCCCATGTTGTGGGTGATAAGCACGATCGAGGTGCCGTACGTGTCCCGGAGGTCACGCAGGAGCTCCAGGATTTCGGCCTGCACTGTAACGTCCAGCGCCGTTGTCGGTTCGTCAGCGACGATAAGTCCCGGGTTCAGCGCCAGCGCGGCGGCGATCACCACGCGCTGTTTCTGCCCTCCGGAGAACTGGTGTGGGTAGTAGTTAACCCGGGTTTCCGGATCCGGGATGCCGACCTTGCCAAGGGCCTCGATGGCGCGGGCCTTGGCGTCCTTCGCGCTGACCCGTCCGGCTCCGCCGCGGCCGGCGTGGGCTCTGATGCCCTCGGCGATCTGCCAGCCGACGGTGAAGACCGGGTTGAGGGCGGTGGACGGTTCCTGGAACACCATGGCAACGTCCCGGCCCCGGATTTGCCGGAGCTCGGCGGCGCTGACGCTGATGACGTTGTTGCCGTTGATGAGGACGGCCCCGGAACTGATGGCCGTTTCGGGAAGCAGCCCGAGGATGGTCTTGGCAGTGACGGTCTTGCCGGAGCCCGATTCGCCCACGATGGCCACGACCTCGCCGGGGTTGACGGTCAGGCTGACATCCTTTACGGCGTACACGTCGCCGGCGTCGGTGGCGAAGGTGACTTGGAGGTGGTCGATGTCCAGGACTGGCCCGGTGCCGCGGCGGGTCTGGTCGATGTTGGTGGTCATGAACTGCTCACTTCTGCTGATGTGGCTGCCTGGTTGCCGGTGCTGGGATCGGGTCCGTTTTTGCCGGCGGACGCCCGCTTCCGGCCGCGGAGCCGGGGATCGTTGAGGTCGTTGATGCTTTCGCCGACCAGCGTCAGGCCGACGACGGTCAGGACGATCGCCAGACCGGGGAAGACGCCGGTCCACCAGATCCCGGAGGTGGTGTCCGCAAGGGCCTTGTTCAGGTCAAAGCCCCATTCAGCGGCGGAGGTCGGTTCGATGCCGAAGCCCAGGAAACCCAGCCCGGCAAGGGTCAGGATCGCCTCGGCGGCGTTGAGCGTAAAGATCAGCGGCAGCGTCCGGGTCGCGTTTTTAAAGATGTGGCGGCTCATGATGCGAATGTTGGAGGCGCCCACCACCTTCGCGGACTCGACGAAGGGCTCGGCTTTGAGCCTGATGGTCTCGGCACGGATGACGCGGAAGTACTGCGGAATGAACACCACCGTGATGGAGATCGCTGCGGCGAGGATGCCGCCCCACAGGCTGGAGCGGCCGCCGCTGATGACGATGGCCATAACGATGGCCACCAGCAGGGACGGGAAGGCGTAGATGGCATCGGCGATGACCACCAGGATCCGGTCGAGCCAGCCACCGATGTAGCCGCTGACCAGGCCCAGGATGACGCCGAGGAAGATCGACATAATGACGGCGACGATGATCACCATCAGGGCCGTCTGGGTCCCCCAGATCACCCGGGAAAAGACGTCGTAGCCGCCGACGGTTGTCCCCATAAGGTGCTTGGCGTTCGGGGCCTCCTGTGCCGGGAAGCTGCCGCCGGCGTCGGAAATCTGGGCGAAGCCGAAGGGTGCGATCAGCGGTGCGAAGGCCGCCGTGAGCAGGAAGGCTGCGGTCAGGACGAGGCCTGCCACCAGCATGCCCCGCTGCAGCCCGACGCTTTTGTTGAAGTGGGAAACGACGGGCAGCCGCCCGAACCATGAGCCCCGGGCACCCCCGTGGCTCACCGGAAGGGGTTTAGTGCTCATCTCAGTACCTCACGCGGGGGTCGATCAGCGCGGCGACGATGTCCACGATGAAATTGGTTACGGCTACGATCACGGCGAGCAGGACCACGATGCCCTGAACGGCCACGAAGTCGCGGGCAGTGAGGTAGGTGGCCAGCTGGAAGCCGAGCCCCTTCCACTCGAACGTGGTTTCAGTCAGCACGGCCCCGCCGAGGAGCACGGCGATCTGCAGGGCCCATCACGGTGATGATGGGAATGAGTGCCGGTTTGTAGGCGTGTTTGGTGACGAGCCGGAATTCGCTGACGCCGCGGGAGCGGCCGGCTTCGACATAGTCCTTCCCGAGCGTGCCGATGACGTTGGTGCGGACCAGTCGAAGGAAAATTCCGGCCGTGAGCAGGCCCAGGGCCAGCGCCGGCAGCACCGCGTGCGCCATAACATCGCCCAGGGCATCGATATTGCCGCTGCGGATCGCGTCCAGCCAGTAGATGCCGGTCGGCGCCTGCAGGGCAGTGAGGGCCAGCTCGGTCGAGGTCCTGGCGCGTCCGGCAACGGGGAGCCAGCCCAGCCAGACTGAGAAGGTCAGCTTGAACAGGAGTCCGGAGAAGAAGACCGGAGTTGCATAAAAGAGGATGGCGAGGATCCGCAGCACGGCGTCCGGAGCCTTGTCGCGCCGGTGGGCCGCGATCATGCCCAGCGGAATACCGACGAGCAGCGCCACGAGGACGGCGTTCAAAGCCAGTTCGAACGTGGCGGCACCGTAGGTCGTCAGCACCTCCGTGACCTTGCGGTTGTCGGAGAGCGTGGTACCGAAGTTGCCGGTCAGCAACTGCCCGAGGTACTCGAAGTACTGGATCATGACGGGCCGGTCATAGCCGGCCGCGGCAATCCGTTCGGCAAGCTGCTCAGGAGGGAGCCGGCCGCCGAGGGCGGCCGTGATGGGGTCTCCCGTGATCCGCATCAGGAAGAACACCATGGTGACCAGGATGAGGATGGTTGGGAAGATCAGCAGGAACCTGACCAGAATGTACTGGCCCAGTCCCCCACCGGACGACTTTTTCTTTGACGGAAGGAGTCCGTCGGCGTCAGTTGGCGGCGCCTCAATAAATGTTGTCATTGGTACCTAGGGTTGTGTTTCCGCCGGCTTCGTGGGCTTGGGAAACTGGCTGTCCGGACTCAGCCGAAAGGCGGGACGCCGTGCAGGCGCCCCGCCTTTCGGCTGGTCAGAACCGGATGGGAAGAGGACCTACTTGGAAATGACGCCAAGCCGGGTCTTGAAGGACGCGTCCAGAGTCTTTTCAACACCCTTGATGTCCTTGCCAGCAACCATCAGCTGGGCGCCCTGCAGCAGCGGCAGCGTGGACAGGTCCTTGGCGACGGCGGTCTGGGCTTCGCCGAGGACCTTTTCGCGCTCGGCCTTGTCAACGGTGGTGAGCTGCTTCTTGATCAGGTCCGTAACGGCGGGGTTCTCGTAGTGGTTCTTCAGGAAGTTGCCGGGGATGAAGAACGGCGTGAGGTAGTTGTCGGCATCAGAGTAGTCCGGGAACCAGCCGAGCTGGTACACCGGGTACGCGTCCTTGGTGCGGTCCTTGCTGTAGGTGACCCACTCGGTGGACTGCAGGTCCACCGTGAACAGTCCGGACTTCTCCAGCTGCGACTTGATCCTGGCGTACTCGTCGCCGGAGGATTTGCCGTAGTGGTCCGGGTTGTACTGCAGCTTCAGGGTCACCGGGGCGGTTACGCCGGCGTCGCTGAAGGCTTTTTGGGCTTTCTCCAGACTCGGCTGGCCATTGCCATCGCCATAGAGTTCCTTCAGCGGCTGGATGGCCCCGGCGAAGCCGTCCGGAACAACGGAATAGGCCGGCAGGTACGTGCCCTTGTAGACCTCGCTGGCGATGGCGTCACGGTCGATAAGGTTGGCCACGGCATGGCGGACGGCGAGCGCCTTGGCCGGGTCGGCTTCCGGGGTTGTCGCGCCGAACGGCATGGTGTCGAAGTTGAAGACGATGTAACGCAGTTCGCCACCCGGGCCCTTATGGACCGTGACCTTGGAATCATTGGCCAGATCCGCGGCGTCGGTCGCGGTGAGGCTGCGGCCGGCAACGTCGATGTTGCCCTGCTGGACATCCAGCTTGAGGTTGTTGGAGTCGGCGTAGTACTTGATCGTGGCGCCGGGGTTGGCCGGGGCGCCGAGCAATCCCTTGTAGTCGGGGTTGGCCTTGAGGCTGACGAGTTCGTTCTTCTTGTAGCTCTCGATCGTGTACGGGCCGGCGAATGGCTTGCCCGCGACGATCTCGTCGTCGGTCATCAGCGCGTCGGCCGGGAAGACCTCTTCATCGATAATCGGCCCGGCGTTGGCGGCGAGGACGCCGGGGAAGACCTGGTCATTGCCCTCCTTCAGCGTGAAGACCACGGTCGAGTCGTCCTTGACCTCAACGGAGTCCAGGTTGGCCAGCAGCGAGGCGGGGCCGTTGTCGTCGGCGATCTTCACGACACGGTCGATCGAGAACTTCACGTCGGAGGCGGTGAGGGCGTGCCCGTTGGCGAAGGTGAGCCCGGACTTGAGCTTGACCGTGTATTCGGTCGGGCTGGTGAACGAGGCGGACTCCGCGATGTCGGGCGTTGAGTCTGCCGTTCCGGGCTTGGAGTTGAGCAGGAACGGGTAGATCTGGTTCATCACCATGAACGAGCCGGCATCGTAGGAGCCGGCCGGGTCGAGGGTGACAACCTTATCGGTGGTGCCGAAGGTGATGGTGCCGCCGGCAGCGCCGCCGGTGGCCGTTCCGCCGCCTCCGGCGGGGCCGGTGCAAGCGGTCAGTGCAAAGGCTGAAACCCCGGCGAGCGCGATGGCGCTCTTGAAGGCCTTATTGTTCATTGCCATCTGTGAACTTTCTGTTCGATGAGTGCCTGTGCCAGCCGGCGTAAAAGTGTGGCTCGTCCGGCGGCACGCTGTGCTGATTGCCTGATTCAACCAGAAGACCGCCGGAGAATCGGCAAATCCTGTGAGTTGAGACACAAAATTTACCAGACAGTAGGAGACTTCCATCGTTTTCTTCAGGTAATCGCCCGATTCTCCAGCGACACCGGCCAGTGACACCTGCCCGTCCGGTCCACTGTGACAGCGCAAACACAACAGCCCCGTCCTGGCGGACGGGGCTGCAGGATACGACGGCTGTTTCGGGCCTGCTAAAGCACAGCGCGCTGAAGTGAGCGGGCGGTATCGATGGTTGCCTGCCCGAGGACACGGCTGCCCTGGTAGAGCACCACGGTCTGGCCAGGGGCGACGCCGCGCAGCGGTTCGGTCAGGGTGACCACGAGATTGTCCGGCTCCATACGGGCCCGGGCCGGGACCGGGTCACCGTGGGCGCGGACCTGCGCGTGACACTCAAACTCCGCGCCCGTGCCCACCTCGGCGATCGGCAGCCCCGCCCAGGACACTTTGATCCCGCGGATCTCGTCGATAGCCAGCAAGGCTTCCGGGCCCACGACAACCTTGTTTTCCTTCGGCCGGATTTCCAGCACAAAGCGGGGTTTGCCGTCGGCGGCGGGGGTGCCCAGCTTCAGCCCGCGGCGCTGGCCGACGGTGAAGGCGTTGGCGCCGGGGTGCTCGCCGACCTTGGACCCGGACTCATCCACAATGTCGCCGGTGGTCATCTCGATTTTTTCGGCCAGCCAGCCGGCTGTGTCACCGTCGGGGATAAAGCAGATGTCATGACTGTCGGGTTTGTTGGCCACGGAGAGCCCGCGGCGTTCAGCCTCCGCGCGGACCTCGGCCTTCGAAGGCGTGTCGGCGAGCGGGAACATGGAGTGGCTGAGCTGTTCGTGGGTCAGGACACCGAGGACGTAGCTCTGGTCCTTGGCCCAGTCCGCGGCCCGGTGCAGCTCGGGGTTGCCATCGGCGTCGGTGATCACCTTCGCGTAGTGGCCGGTGCAGACGGCATCGAAGCCGAGGGCGATCGCCTTTTCCAGCAGCGCCGCGAACTTGATCCGTTCATTGCAGCGCATGCACGGGTTGGGGGTCCGCCCGGCGGCGTATTCGTCGATGAAGTCCTGGACGACATCTTCCTTGAACCGCTCGGAGAAGTCCCACACATAGTAGGGAATCCCGAGCACGTCGCAGGCCCGCCAGGCATCGCGGGAGTCCTCGATGGTGCAACAGCCGCGGCTGCCGGTGCGCAGGGTTCCGGGCATCCTGGACAGCGCCAGGTGGACCCCAACGACGTCGTGTCCCGCCTCGACGGCGCGGGCGGCGGCAACGGCGGAATCGACGCCGCCACTCATGGCTGCAAGAACTCGCATACTGTCTTTCTCCAGGTTTGGGGTGCTGCCGGCATCTGCGGCACGTGGCCGCTTAGCACAATGCCTGCCCGGCCATTCTATCGCCGCGCGGATTTCCTGCCTAAAGGCCCTAGACGGATCAGCCGCTCAACTCTAACGTCAAATGTACTGTTTTTAGAATCGGTCCGTGCGGCGGCTGACGCCGCACTCATGCAAGGAGGCAGGCGGTTATGGCCGTCGAGAAGATCGTGATTGTGGGCGGCGGCCTGGCCGGGGCCACCGCTGCCAGGACGCTGCGCGCCGAAGGTTTTTCCGGCGGCATCACCGTTCTGGCCGGTGAGTCCCACCACCCGTATCTGCGGCCGCCGCTGTCCAAGGAGTACCTGTTGGGTCAAGCGGGCGAGGACGCGCTGCCGGTGGTGCCGGCGCACTGGTACGCGGAGAACGACGTCGATCTCCGCCTTGGCGATGCCGTCACCGCGCTGGACCCGGCAGCGCACACCGTGAGGTTGGGCGACGGCAGCCGGCTGGACTACTTCCGGCTGCTGCTCGCGACCGGGGCTCGGCCCCGGAGCATTCCGTTGCCGGGCAGCGGCCTGGACGGCGTCAGCACTTTCCGGACCGTGGATGACAGCCGGCGCCTGCGCAGCAGCCTGGCAGGCGGCGGCAGAACCGTGGTGATGATCGGTTCGGGCTGGATCGGGATGGAACTGGCCGCCGCCGCCACCGCGTACGGCAACCAGGTGACGCTGCTCGGGCTCGAGGACGTGCCGCTGGGTGCGGCCATCGGGCCGGAGCTCGGCGGATTTTTCCGTGCACTCCACGAAAGTCACGGCGTGCGGTTCAGGCTCCCGGCCGCCGCGCAGGAAATAACGGGCAGTTCGGGGAAAGTGACCGGGGTGCGGACCGATGCCGGCGAACTTCTGCCCGCAGACCTGGTGGTCCTGGCCGTAGGCGTGGTGCCTGAAACGTCGCTGGCCGCGGCGGCCGGGATCAACCTCCGGAACGGGATTCCGACGGATGCGTCGCTGCGGACCGCGGTGCCGGGGATCTTCGCGGCCGGCGATGTCGCCAATGCCCTGCACCCCTTCACCGGGGAGCACCATCGCAGCGAGCACTGGTCCAATGCCCTGAACGGCGGCAAGGTCGCGGCGAAGGCCATGCTCGGCCAGGACGCCGTGCTGGACACGATTCCGTACTTCTATACGGACCAGTTCGACGTCAGCATGGAGTATTCCGGCTTCCCGTCCCTGACCTCCGGCCCGCCCGCCGTCCGCGGCACGCTGGAAGGGAAAGAGTTCATCGCCTTCTGGCAGCGCGAGGGCCGCGTGGTCGCCGGGATGTCCGTCAACTGGCCCCACGCGGGAAAGCCGCAGAAGGCCATCAAGGCCCTGATAGCGGCGCGGACGCCCGTCAGCGCGCTTGCCCTGGCGGACGAGTCCGTGCCGTTGGATCAGCTCCTGGCGGAGGCCTGACGGGCCACGGTGCCGGCCGTCTGGATGCTGGACTCATGCCCTGCCATGCCGGCTTGGCGCGCCCGGGAGCAGGCTCCCGGAAGTGCCGTGAGCAGGGCATCGACGTCGGCGCCGGTGGAGGTGTGTCCCAGGCTGAAGCGCTGGGCGCCCCTGGCGGTATCCTCGTCCAGCCCCATCGCCAGGAGCACATGGGAGGGCCGTGGAACCCCCGCGGTGCAGGCCGAGCCGGTGGAGGACTCCACCCCGGCCAGGTCCAGCAGGAACAGCAGCGAGTCGCCCTCACAGCCGGGGAAGGTGAAGTGCGCGTTGCCGGGGAGCCGTCCGGCAGAAGGTGCCCCGCGCAGCACGGCGTCGGGAACCGCTGCGCGGACGCCGTCAATGAGATGGTCCCGCAGCGCGCCGATCCGGTCCGCTTCTTCCGAAAGCTTGGCGGCGGCAGCATCGGCGGCCGCCGCGAAGGCGGCGATGGAGGCGGTGTCCAGCGTGCCGGACCGGACGTCACGTTCCTGCCCCCCGCCGTGCTGGACCGGGGTCAACGTCACGGCGCGGCCCAGGATCAGCGCCCCGACGCCGACGGGACCGCCGATCTTGTGCCCGGAGATGGACATCGCGTCGAGTCCGGCAGCGCGGAAATCCACCGGAATCGAGCCAAAGGCCTGGACGGCATCGGAGTGAACCGGCACACCGGCACTGTGAGCCAGTTCCACGATCCGGGCAACAGGCTGGATGGTGCCGACCTCGTTGTTGGCCCACATGACCGTTGCGAGGGCGATCGAGGCCGGGTCCCGGGCGAGTTCCGCCTCGAGCGCAGCCAAATCCAGCACACCGTCCGCGTCCACGGGCAGCCAGCAGACGTCGGCGCCTTCGTGCCGTTCCAGCCATTCCACCGTGTCCAGGACGGCATGGTGCTCGACGGCGGAACACAGGATGCGGGTGCGGGCCGGGTCCGCGGCGCGGCGGGCCCAATAGAGGCCCTTGACGGCAAGGTTGTCGGCTTCCGTACCGCCGGAGGTGAAGATCACTTCCGAGGGATGGGCTCCGGCAGCCGCAGCCAGGGCCTCACGGGCATCCTCAACGGCCCGCCGGGCACGGCGGCCCCGAGCCGTGCAGTGACGAGGGGTTCCCGGTCCGGGAAAGTTCACGGGTCAGCGCAGCCAGGGCTTCGGGGGCGAGGGGCGTGGTGGCGGCATGATCCAGGTAGACAGGCACAGGCCAATTCTACCCGCAGCAGCCTCCGGGAAGGATCCTCCACGGGACCACCGGACGCCCCCACAGGCGAGGCGGCGGCAAGTCTCCTGTCCGCCGGCAGACATGGCCGGGTCAGGCTCCGGGCGGTCTGATCCGGGCACAGCATTGTCCCTGCTGCGCGGCTCCCTGCGCTTTGAAATCCTCGATGTCCAGCGCCTCCACCCGTTCGCGTGCGATGCCGCAGCCTGCGGCGGCCCCGCCCAGAAAGGCGCCGTTCATGGCACACACCACCCCGGCATGGCCGGAGGCGATGCGGTCGAAGGGACAGTTCAGCAGGAGCAGGCCGCCGGCGCCGTCATCCTCTGGCCGGTAGCCTTCCGCTGCAAGCAGCTCTGCGAAACCGGCGCCCGCGGCCGGACCGGCCGCGTCAGCCCGGGTCCGGCCGGCCTCGTACCCCCGGGCGTATGCGGTCCGGAGCAGCACCTCACGGGCAGACCCGCCCTCCGCCATTGACGCTTCAACGGCGGAGACCAGCAGGTCAGCGGCCAAATCGTAGTTCCGGTCCGGGACGGAGGCCCCCACCTCACGAACGGCCGCCCGATAGAGCTTGGCCGGCCGGCCCGAACCCGGCCCGTCCCGGCCGCCCAGCTTTCGGAACTCGACCAAGAGCACCCCGTCATGGACCAGCCGGTCCAGATGGAAGGACGCCGTGCTTCTGGCCAGGCCAACGGCTCGGGCGGCGTCGTCCCGGCTCACGGCGTCCCCGGCCGAGCGGACGAAGTCAAATAGCTTCCGGCGGTTTTCATCCCCCAGGGACGCAATGGCCGCGACCCGGCGGCGCCAGGGAAGTGTGTTCATAGATTCATCGTAACTCTAAAAACAAGATCCATTGCTTAATGTCTCAAGCGCTTCTAAAATTAGAGGACCATCTTTTAGAAGGAGCCGACCATGAAATCCCCAGCCAGCGTCACCGCACCAGCACACGCGCCGTCCGCACTCCAGCAACACCAGGCCTTCCTGCTGTTGCGGACCGTCTTCACCGTGGCACCCATCATTTTCGGGCTGGACAAGTTCACCAACCTGCTCACCGACTGGACCGTCTACCTCGCCCCGGCAATCACGTCGCTGGTGCCGCTGCCGGCCCAGAGCATCATGTATGTTGTGGGTGCCGTGGAGATCCTGGCGGGCCTCGCCGTCGCATTCCGGCCCCGGTTCGGTTCGATCGTGGTGGCTGCCTGGCTGCTGGGCATCATCATTAACCTTCTTGTGCTTGGCGGTTTTTACGACGTCGCGCTGCGTGACTTCGGGCTATTGGTCGGGGCTCTGGCCCTTAACAGGCTGTCCCCGCGGCGGGAGCGCTGACCCCGGCGCCGCCCAGACGCCGGCGGAACCATCGGCGCAGGCACGGTCGTTGGTCCTGGCAGACGGTTAAACTGACCGGACCGACCGGTACAGACCGGCAGCATCGACTTAAGGATTTTTGCTTGACCCAGGGCAACGGCTCTCACTACCAGGTCCTCAGGATCCCCGTGACGGCGACAGAGAAGGAAATCAAGGTGGCCTACCGCAAGGCTGCCCGGAAGGCGCACCCGGATCACGGCGGCGATCCGGCCGCCTTCCGGCGGGTGACGCTCGCTTACGAGACCCTGATCGATGCCAAGCGCCGCGCCGACTACGACCGTTCCTACGGCACGGCGTCCGCCGGCCGCGGCGCGCGTGCCCCCAGCTCCGGCGAATCCGCCGACGACGAGGGCGCCCGTTTCGATGCCCCGGCGGCCGGCAGCCATGCCTCCGCCCATGTCCGCCGTCCCAATACGCCCCGGAACACGGCAGCCGACGCGCCCGTTTATGTGCCGTCCTTCGAGGACGTCACGCGCAGCGGCGAGGTGCCGTTAATTCCGGCGGGGCTGGCCCGGCAGCAGGTCCACGGCATGCCCCGGAAGCGCGGCATTTTCGGAGCCGAGGCCCGAATCCAGCGCGAATTGCGGACAGTGCAACTGATCAGCCGGCAAATCCTGCCGGCGATTCCCGCCGCCCGGCTGATCAACGGACTGCAATCACCGGCGGACAACAGCCACATCGACCATGCACTGTTGTCCGGCTACCGGTTGGCGCTCATTGGGTCGATGCTCCTGCCGCCGGGAGCGTACGCCTGGAACGGCAGCACCCTGACCCACGGCGGGCGCTCCATTGCCCCGCCGCAGCTGGCGAGCAGCGTGCGCCGGATGCAGGACATCTTTCCGGAGCTCAACGTCACGGGCTGGACTGTGATCCACAGCACGGACGGCAACCTTCACCAGCCGGTCATCGACGATCACCGGCGCTCAGGCAGCGGACGGGTCGGAAGCCAGGACACCATCCGGGTTCTTAATGCCGCCGGGATGGTGCGCGGGCTCAAGCAGTTTCTGAGCTCCGGCCCCGCCCCCAACACGGTCATCGTTCCCGTCGTCGCCCGGCTCCTGCGCGGAATGCACTAGCGGCGCCGGATCCCGCGTTGCCCGGTGGCGGACCGGATGCCGCCGGCTCGCTAGGATGGGAGCGTGTTCCGCATCCTCTTCCACGCCCCCGAAATCCCCGGCAACACCGGCAACGCTATCCGCCTGGCCGCCATCACCGGCGCCGAATTGCACTTGGTGGAGCCCTTGGGTTTCGATTTCTCCGACGCCAAACTCCGACGTGCCGGACTGGACTATCACGACCTCGCCGTCGTAACGGTCCATCCGGACATCGACGCGGCCTGGGAGGCACTGAACCCGGAGCGCGTTTTCGCTTTCACTTCCGACGGCGAAGCTTCGTACACGGACATCAGCTATCTTCCCGGCGATGTGCTGCTGTTCGGCTGCGAATCGGAGGGCCTGCCCGAGGAACTGAAACACGATTCCCACGTGACGTCCCGCGTCCGGTTGCCGATGCTGCCGTCCCTGCGCTCACTGAACCTCGCCAATGCCGCGTCGATAGCGGTTTATGAGGCCTGGCGGCAGAACGGGTTTACCGGCGCGAAGCTCTAGCGCGGCAGCCCGCCGAAGTTTGCCCGGCGTCCGCCCATCCGGCCACGCTGCTGCCGCGAATTACTTTTGCAGGCCGGTTCGGGCCGGCGGGACACGAGCGGCAAAAGGAGCGAGGAGCCGAAAGTGACAACACTTCAGGCGCACAGACGCCCAGGATGGCCAACATTGGGCAATCAAGTCTTGTGTTCCTCCCGTCCTGCCCGTGGATCGGTGGCAGGGAGCATATGCTTGGAAGTGATGGAAACTCCCAATGCTCCCAACCCCGGGGCCACCGCTGCCCCGGGTACCTCAGCCGACGTCAACCGAAGACTCGGCAGCCTGCTGGCCCAGATCGCTCACGGCGACCAGGCCGCGTTTGCGGAGTTCTACGGACTCACCTCACGACGGGTTTTTGGCATGGCGCGGCGCGTACTCATCGACGCGGAGCTCAGCGAGGACACAACGCAGGAGGTTTTCCTCCAGGTCTGGCAGAACGCATCAAAATTCAATCCTGAAGCGGGCACCCCGCTCGCCTGGCTCATGACGATTTCGCACCGCAGGGCCGTGGACAAAGTGCGGTCCTCCCAGTCCTCCACGGACCGCGAGGCCAAATATGGCGCCAGCAGCCAGGAGATCGACCATGATTCCGTCTCCGACGAGGTCTCCAGCCGGCTCGAAGCCGAGGCGGTTGTGAGATGTCTTGGCACGCTGACGGACACACAACAGGAATCAGTGCGGCTCGCCTACTACGGCGGCCTCACCTACCGGGAAGTTGCCGAGAAGTTGAACGCGGCTGTTCCCACCATCAAGTCCCGCATCCGCGACGGCTTAATACGACTCAAGACCTGCTTGGGGGTGAACTGAGATGACTGACACAAATCCACAGGACAACGCTCGGGTCCCGGGCCCCTTCGCTCTTGATATCGCGACGGACCTCGCCTCGGGCCGGCTCGTTGACCTTGCCGAAATCTATGCCCTCAATGCCGTCGACGACGCCGAACGGGACGCCATTGAGGCCCACCTCGATGCGGCGCCGCCGGCCGAACGCTTGGCCTTCGCTGAACGCGTCCGCCAGACCGGGGAAGCCCTGGCCACCGGCTTCATGGTGGAGGAAGAACCTCCTGCGGGGCTCCTGGAACGGATCATGGCCTCGCTGCCGGCGCCCTCAGAGACCGGACGTGACGGCGCTGCCCCCGGAATGCTCTCCGCGGTGCCTGCGCTGCCGCCCAGTGACGCTGAGCCCGACCGGAGTCTGCAGGAGCCTGCGGCCGGGGACGAACTCGGTGCTGCCCGCCAGCGCCGTGAGGAACGGCGCCGTCCCCAGGGCGTGCGGAGCTGGCTGGTCGGCATTGCTGCCGCTGCCATTATCGCCGTGGGCGGAGTGGGAGTCGGCGCCTTCGTGGCTAACCAAAACGATCCGTTCAACCAGGTGATGGCGGCAGCTGACATCCGCAAGGCCACGGTCCAGGTCATCGGCGGCGGCACCGCCACCGTGTCCATCTCTGCTTCCAGGGACGCTGCCGTCGTCGAGATGAACGACGTCCCGGCGCCTCCCGCCGGCAAGGTCTATCAAATGTGGCTGATCCCCAAGGACGGTACGGCACCCGTGTCGCAGGGCCTGATGGACGCCGAAGCGCTGTCCAAACCTGCCGTTGTCCAGGGCATCGGTTCGGCCGCGGCTCTGGGGATTACCGTGGAACCTGCGGGCGGCTCGGCCTCACCGACGCTGCCGACCGTCGCCGCGGCACCGCTCGGGGTCTGACGCCCGGGTCGGCGCCGAAGGGCGCCGACCCAAAAATTAACTTCAGAAGCCGCGCAGGCCGCCGGTTCCCTTCCCTGCCGGGTGGGGTTCCGCGGCCTGCGCGGCTTCGCGGGCGTTAAAATCCGGCGATCGTTGCGGGCCCGTTGACCGCCACCACGTGGAAAGCCTCGGCGCTGCGGCCGGCGGGAAGCCCTGCCCGGCGTCCAGTCTTCAGCATGAGACCCCGCACGGTGCGCTCCATGGCGTCCACGTCGGGATGCTGGCTGACATGGATGTGGATCGCTTCGAGCTTGCTGTCGATATGGTCGGTGACGTCGACGAAGTGGTTCTCGCGCTCGTCCGGTCCGGCGAAGAGCCATAGCCACGGCAGTTTGTAGGCGGCCAGGCCGGCATCGGCGAGTTCCGGGTACGCGAACGGGTTCTCCAGCGCCGGATATACGGCCCGGGTCACGGCCTCCCCCACGGCGAGGTGGTCCGGGTGGCTCTTCTGGATCCGGTTCCAGTTGCGTTCGGGGTGCATGGAGACCACGATGTCGGGCCGCAGCCCGCGGATCAGCCGCACCACCTCGCGGATCACCTCATGCGAGGCCTCAAGGTAGCCGTCACGCTGGTGCAGATAGTGGATGTCCGTGACACCAACGAGGGCGGCGGCACGTTTCTGCTCGGCGATCCGCAGCAGCGCGATTTCATCGCGCTGCCCCGGATCGAAGCCGCCGGCGTCGCCGTCGGTCATGATGCAGTAGCTGACCTGCACGCCGGCGGCGGTCCAGGCCGCGATGGTGCCCGCAGCTCCAAAATCAATGTCGTCGGGGTGCGCCGTGAAGCAGAGGACCCGTTCAATCCGGGACGTTTCCGGATCAAACGGGCTCTGCGGCCGGCCGGCGCCAATGCTCATGGGATCAGCCCCGGCGTTTCTTGATTTCTTCGGCCGCCTGCGGCAGGACCTGGAAGAGGTCCCCGACAATGCCGAAATCGGCGATCTCGAAGACCGGAGATTCAGCGTCCTTGTTAACCGCCACGATCACCTTTGCAGTCTGCATCCCGGCTTTCTGCTGGATGGCGCCGGAGATGCCGGCGGAGATGTAAAGCTGCGGCGATACGGTCTTCCCGGTTTGTCCGATCTGCGCATCGTGGCCGATCCAGCCAGCATCGGTGGCGGCCCGGGAGGCTCCGACGGCTGCGCCCAGCAGATCGGCAAGTTCCTCGACCGGGCCGAAGTTTCCGTCCACGCCACGTCCGCCTGCCACGACAATCCGCGCGTCGGCCAGGTCCGGCCGGCCGCTGGCAGCTTTTTCGCTGCGGGCGGTGACCCTGGCTGACGCCGCCGTGGCGTCGGCAGGAAGGTCGACCATGATCGTCGCCGGCGCCGTGGCGGTCACGGCAGGCTCCGGGGTGATGCTGTTGGATTTGACCGTCAGTACGGCCACCGGCGTCGTCGCCCGTGCCGTGGTGACGTAGGAACCGGCGAGCACGGATTTGTGTGCGGTCCCATCCGGGTCCACCGCCACGACGTCGGTGATGACGCCGGCGCCAAGCCGGATGCCCAGCCGGGCGGCAATCTCCTTGCCCTCGGATGAGTTTTCCGTCAGGATCACGGATGCTTCCGATGCCGCGGCGGCCGCGGCAAGAAATGCCGCTTTAGGGCCGACAAGGTAGTCGTCCAGGCTGCCGGCGGAGGGCCGGTACAGACCCTGGGCGCCGTAGCTGGCCAGGGATGCTTGGGCGTCGCCGTGCAGCTCACCGTTAACCGCCACGGTAGCCTCGCCGAGCGAACGCGCTATGGTGAGCAGCTCCAGGCTGGACTTCTTCAGTACGGCGCCGGGGTTGTCGAGAAATACCAGTACTTTTGCCATGCGTAGTCCCCTTAGAGCAGCTTCTGGGCGGCCAGGAAGTCAACCAGCTGGATGCCGGCGTCGCCCTCGTCGGTGATGATGGTGCCGGCGGTGCGCGGCGGGCGGGCTTCAGCCGTGTCGACGACGGTCCAGGACCCGGAGAGGCCGACCTGGGCAGGGTCCACGCCGATGTCGGCAAGGGTCAGCGTCGTGATCGTCTTCTTTTTGGCCGCCATGATGCCTTTGAAGTTCGGGTACCGGGGATCGTTGATCTGGTCGGTGACGGATACGACGGCGGGCAGCGGCGCCTCAATGGTGTCGGTGTGGGAATCTCCGTCGCGGCGGGCCGTGAGGGTGCCTCCGTTGAGCTCCAGCGACGCAGCGAAGGTGACCTGCGGAAAGCCCAAGCGTTCTGCCAGCTGGGCCGGGACGAGGGAGGTTTCACCGTCGGTGGACGCCATGCCGGTCAGGATCAGGTCCGCCGGGGCCTCCGCGTTGAGGTACCGGATGGCGGCGGCCAGCGCGAGCGAGGTCGCGGCTGCGTCCGAGCCGGCCAGCGCGTCGTCGGTCAGGTGGACCCCTTCCGTGGCGCCGATCTGCAGCGACTTTTTCACCGCGTTGACAGCCCCGGCAGGTCCCATGCTCAGGGCGATAACCTTGTTGCCGGCAGCCTCGCCGCCGCGCGCTTCGATCAGCTGCAGCGCAGCCTCCAGCGCATACTCGTCCAGCTCGGACAGGATACTTTCGGAACGCTCCGTGGTGTTCCCGACACCGGTGATGTGGCGATCAAACTGCGCATCCGGGACGTGCTTGACCAGCACGATGATCTTCAATGTCTCTTCCACTGTGATGACAGCAGCCTTCCATGCGGGGAACGGCCAGCCTGGCGGGTCATGGCCACGGACGCCCGGGGTGCCGGGCTGGTCCTAGCTAACCACAAACCGGCTCCCCGGCGCCGCCTCGGTTAACGCCCGTGTCAGACCGGGGACGATGCCGGCCCCGCGGGCAGCGCCCTGCCGGCGGAACGCCGTCCGAACGCCCGGACGGAACGGCGCGCGGACGGCGCCCGCGGGTGCCGTCCGCGCGCCGGAGGGGCTGCTGAGGCCTACTGCTCGGCTGCCGCGCCGAGGGTCACGTCGAGTTCCTTGAGTTGGCCACCGCGCAGGACTGTTACCCTGACCGTCGCTCCCGCCGGCTGCTCCCGGACCGCGGCGGTCAGCTGGTTGGGATCATTGATCACGAGGTTCTGGAACTTGGTCACGACATCGCCCACCTTGACACCGGCTTTGTCCGCGGCGGAGCCCGATTCAACCGTCGCGACTTCCGCTCCTACCGAGAACCCGGAGCCGGAGCTGCTGGCTGATTTGGCCTTGACGCTCACGCCAAACTGCCCGTGCGTTGCCTTGCCGTTGCTGATGATTTCCTGCGCAATACGCTTGGCGTTGTTGATCGGAATACTGAACCCCACGCCGATATTGCCGGTGCTGCTGGAATCTCCGCCGGCAGATGCGATCGCGACGTTAACGCCGATGACTTCGCCCTTGATGTTCACCAATGCCCCGCCGGAATTACCCGGGTTGATCGCCGCGTCGGTCTGGATGACGTTAATGGAGATGGAACCCTGGTTTGCGGTGTTCTGGCTCTGCCCGCCCCCTGGAGGGGCGAATTGGAAGCCCTGGTCGCCACCCTGGGAGTTATCGGCCGGGTTCTTGGGGGCTGCCGAGGATGCGACGCTGATGGTCCGGTTCAACGTCGAAACGATGCCATCCGTCACCGTGCCGGTGAGTCCGAGCGGGGAGCCAATGGCGACGGCGGTGTCCCCCACGTTCATTTTGCCGGAGTCGCCCAGTGTCGCGGGGATCAGCCCGGAGGCATTTTCCATCTTCACAACGGCGAGGTCTGAAAGCGGATCCGTGCCAACAATCTTGGCGCTGTAGACCTTCCCGTCACTCGTGCGGACCTCGATGGCAGCGTTCGCGACCGTGCCGTCAAGGGTCACGACGTGTGTGTTGGTGAGGACGTGGCCCTCGGCGTCGAGGATGATCCCGGACCCGGTGCCGCCGTCGCTGCCGCTGGACGCCTTGATCGTCACCACACTCGGAGTTGCCTTGACGGCGGCTGCGGTGATGGCGTTGACATCGTCCATGTTGTTTACGATCACCGGGCCAGCCTGGCTGCTGGTGGCGCCGACGGTGGCCGTCGGTCCGTTGCCCAGCAGCGCGTTGCCGCCGGCAACGACGGCGCCACCGATCAGACCGGCAGCGAGGATGCTGGCCACCAGAGTCGGGACACCAAAGGCGGCCTTGCGCTTGGGGGCATAGGCCGGGTCGTTGGCGTACCCGGCGTAGGGTGACCCGGACGGCTGCTGATTGCCCACCGCGGAACCGAACGTGGACTGCCCGGACGGGGTCTCTCCGCCGCCGTACCAGCGCGCATCTGTGGATTGCGCGTGAGTGTGGGCCTGCGGCCCGGACTGCCCGGCCGCGTCGGCCGGAGTGCCGGACTGCCGGGTGTCGGGCGCGGGGTCTTGGCGTGCTTCCAGCTTCGGTGTTTCCGGCCGCTGTACTTCCGGCGTCGTGTACTGGCGATCTTCGGAAGCGGTGTGCTGGCCGTAGGACGGCTTGTGCTGCGGATAGACCGGGCGCGGTGTTCCGGCCTCGGGGCGGTCGAGCGGAAGCGTCGGGTTCTCGCGGTCCGGCGCCGAGTCCCCGGCCGGCCCGGAGGAGCCGTCGTGCGGCTTCCGCGGCTCCCGGTCGTGCGGCGATGCACCCTCCACTGGGTTCTCAGTCATAGGACTTCCTTTCCTCGTCTGTCATTAACTATGGACGCTCCGGCTGATACTAGAGCGGACATTTGCTGGGAGGTTCCTGAGCGGCTGGTAAGAAGGCGGGGCTGAGGTGCCTGATTGCATCAGCGTGTTTCGCTGGTGGCATATTCCCGTCGGTGGACGCTCATTCGTGGGCACCATAGAATCAAAGGGAACTGCCACAGCAACCTGCGGCTTCACACGTGCGTTGGGCGCTGTTGCGTATGTGATTGCCGGTTCGGCCGAACCGGCTGAAGAAGTGCTGAAGGGTTGCGCATGCGGTCTATGTTCAAACGTCTCCTCGCGGTTCTGGGCGTCGCGGGACTGCTGGTACTGCCTGCGGCTCCTGCGCTTGCTGAGGATCCCGTCACCCTGGATCCGGTCACAAAGGTTGTGGACTCGGCGGGAGTTCTCGGCGGCAGAACTTCTGAGGTTGAAGCGGCAATCACGAACCTCGGCGCGGAACACGCGATGACTCTGCACGTCGTGTTCGTGAAAAAATTCGAGAACCCGACGGAACGTGTGGCCTGGGCGACTGCCGTGGCCAACAAAGCCAGTCTCGGCGCGAACGCGATGCTGCTGAGCGTCGCCACGGAGACCCGCCAGTATCAACTGAGCAAACCATCCAACAGCAAGATCACCGAGGCCCAGCGGGACAACATCGTCAAGAATGCCGTCGATCCGCAACTGCGCAGCGGCGACTACGCCCAGGCTGCCATCGACACGGCGGCAGCAATCGGTGACGCCGCCGGCGGCGGCAGCGGAAACCTCCCGTCCGACGCCGGCGCCGGCAGCGCCGTGCTGGTCGGGGCGGGCGTCGCTGCAGCCGGAGCCGGGGCGTACATGTATTTCCGTAGCCGCCGGAAGAAGGCGCTCCAGGCTTCGGTCGCGGCGGCCGACGGCCAGGGCGCCGGACTGGATCCGCTGGCCGGGCTGAGCGTCGAAGAACTGCGCCGCAAGGGCGGCTCGTTGCTGATCGAGGCGGATGATGCCATCAAGTCCAGCGAGCAGGAACTCGGCTTTGCCCAGGCACAATACGGTGACTCCGCCGTCGGCAACTTCACCAAAGCCCTGCAGGAAGCCAAGGCCCACATGTCCGAGTCCTTCAAGCTGCAGCAACAGCTTGACGACCACATCCCGGACACGGAGGAGCAGCAGCGGACCTGGCTCGGCGAAATCATCCGCCGGTCCGAGGCCGCCCTGGGCTCCCTCCAGGAGCAAAAGGCGGACTTCGACTCGCTCCGGGAGCTGGAGAAGAATGCCCCCCAGGCGCTTGCCGCCGTCAGCGCGGGGGCGGACGAAGCCCAGGCGAAGATTTACCGTGCGGAACAGTCCCTGAACGACTTGCGCGCCAAGTATGCCGCGAGCGCCCTCGCGCAGGTGTCGGACAACATCGGCCAGGCCAAAGAGCGGCTGGCATTTGTGCAAAACGCCTCCGCGACAGCCCAGGAAAAGCTCAGCGCCGGCGAAGGCAGCCTCGCCGCGGTAGCCGTCCGGGCCGCGGAGGAGAGCTTGCACCAGACGACCGTGCTCCTCGGCGCCATCATGAAGGTCGCCGGAACGCTGGATGGCGCACGCAGCGGACTCGAGACCGCCGTTGTCGACACCGCCCAGGATCTGGCCCAGGCTCGGGCCATGTTCCAGTCCGGTGCGCATCCCCAACTGGCCGGTCCCGTCGCTGCTGTGGAAGCTGCCCTGGCGCAGGTCAAGACTGAGATCCAGTCCGGCAAGATCGACCCGGTGGCTACGCTGGAGCGGGTCGAGACGGCGCACCAGTCGCTCGATTCGGCCCTCGCCGGGATCCGGGACCATGAGGAGCAAAGCCGCCGGGCGCAGGCCTCGCTGCAGCAGAGCATCATGTCGGCCCAGGCACAGATCAGCGCGACGTCCGACTACATCACGGCACGCCGGGGCGGCGTGCGCACTGAGGCGCGCACCCGGCTCGCCGAAGCCCAGCGGAATCTGGATTACGCGCTTTCCATTTCCCGCACCGATCCCGTTACCGCATTGCAGTATGCCCAGCAGGCCCACGCGCTGGCAGCACAGGCCGCCCAGCAGGCCCAGGCCGACGTTGACCAGTTCGGCGGCTACGCCAACCAGGGCTACGGCCAGGGCGGAATGTTCGGCGGCAGGGGCGGCGGCATGGGCGGCGCCATCCTCGGCGGGATCCTGATCAACTCCATCCTTCACGGCGGACACGGCGGCGGCGGCTGGGGCGGCGGCGGAGACTCCGGCGGCTGGGGCGGCGGCGACTCAGGCGGCGGCTGGGGCGGGGACTTTGGCGGCGGCGGCGACTTCTAGCAGCCGGCCAAACAGATTTGCTGCCCGCTGACGTGCACTGCGGGCGGACACAGAGGGTTCATCATCGGTTCACTGATTTCAGTGCGAATATCTGAGCAGGACGAAAGGCAACAACATGGTTAAGCAGTCCATCTTTGGCCGCATGGCGCAGCTGGCGAAAGCCAACATCAACTCCCTGCTGGATCAGGCCGAGAATCCACAGAAGATGCTGGACCAAATGGTCCGTGACTACACAAACAACATTGCCGAGGCCGAGTCCGCCGTGGCCCAGACCATCGGCAATCTGCGCATGCTGCAGGATGACTACAACGAGGATTTGAAGAACGCCCAGGATTGGGGCACGAAGGCCCTCGCAGCGTCGCGCAAGGCCGACGAGTACCGGGCCAAGGGTGACATCGTCGACGCTGAGAAGTTTGACAACCTCGCCAAGGTGGCCCTGCAGCGCCAAATGGGCTCGGAGAGCGAGGCTAAGGCATCGGCGCCGAGCATCGCCTCCCAGGTCGAGGTCGTGGACAGGCTCAAGCATGGCCTGGACCAGATGAAGGGCAAACTCAACGAACTCACGAGCAAGCGCAACGAACTTGTGGCCCGTTCCAAGACTGCCGCTGCGCAGACCCAGGTTCACGACGCTCTCAAGAGCATTAACATCATGGATCCCACGAGCGAAGTCGGGCGTTTCGAAGAGAAGATCCGCCGCGAGGAAGCCAAGGTCCGCGGCCAGCAGGAGCTTGCCGAGTCCAGCCTCGATGCCCAGTTCAACTCACTCGAGGACCTCGGCGAGCAGACCGAGATTGAAGCCCGGCTCGCGGCGCTCAAGTCCGGCGGATCCGCTGCCGCCATCGGCACCGGCAACGGCAAGCCTGCCGGCTCCGTCGTCGAAGAATCCGACTTCGACCGCCTCTGACCCCCCGGACAAGGCGCCTGCCGCCGGACCCGGAGACCGCGCCGCGGTGACCCCTGTCAGCCAGTCACAGGATCCGCGGCGCGGCCTCCGCCGTTTCCGGCGTGTAGCGTTGGCCCATGTCTTCGACTCTCGTCTGGCTCCGCGACGACCTCCGCCTGGATGACAACCCGGCGATGACCAAAGCAGCGGCGCTCGGAAATCCCCTCACCGTCGTCTACGTCCTTGACGAAGAATCCGAGGGCATACGTCCCCTCGGCGGTGCCGTGAAATGGTGGCTTCATCACTCCCTGTCGCGGCTCGACGCCGCGCTGGATGCGGCCGGTTCCCGCCTGCTGCTGCGGCGCGGCTCCGCCGCCGGGATCATCCAGGAGCTTACCCGGGAGACTTCCGCCTCGTCGCTGCTGTGGAACCGCCGCTACGGGGAACCCGAACGTACCGTCGATGCCGACGTCCAGAGCTGGGCCACCGAGCACGGCCTTAATGCCGAAAGCTTCCAGGCCAACCTGATGTTTGAGCCCTGGACGATCCGCACCGGCGCCGGAGGCCCCTACAAGGTCTTTACGCCGTTCTGGCGGGCCCTGCCTGGCCGGGACGGAACCACGCCGTCCACTCGAGGCCCCCGGAAAGCTGCCGGCCACCGCGCTGTCGGCCGCCGGGGCACCGCCGGCCGGCGATTCGCTGGAGAGCTGGGGGCTCCTCCCCCGCCGGCCGGACTGGAGCGCTGGACTGGCCCGGACCTGGACTCCGGGTGAAGCCGGCGCCCACAGCCTGCTCGAGGACTTTCTGGAGGGCCCTTCAGCGGACTACGCCACCGGCAGGGACCTGCCCGGGGTGGAAGGCACCAGCAGGCTCTCACCGTACCTGCGGTTCGGCGAGATCAGCCCGTTCCGCATCTGGCACACGATCCGGGACCACTTTCCACACGGCGAGCCAGCCGACCTCGGAGTCTTCCGGTCCCAGCTCGGCTGGCGGGAATTCTGCTGGCAGTTGCTCTACGAGAACCCTTCGCTCGCCATCCAGAACTACCGCCCGGAGTTTGACCGCTTCCCGTGGGAAACGCCCTCGGCCGCCGAACTGCATGCCTGGCAGCAGGGTGAGACCGGCTACCCGCTGGTCGACGCCGGCATGCGTCAGCTCTGGCAGACGGGCTGGATGCACAACCGGGTGCGGATGGCCGCGGCATCCTTCCTCGTGAAAAACCTGATGACCGACTGGCGGCTCGGCGAAGCCTGGTTCTGGGACACCCTCGTGGACGCAGATGCCGCCAGCAACCCGGCCAACTGGCAGTGGGTTGCCGGGTCCGGCGCCGATGCATCGCCGTATTTCCGCATCTTCAACCCGGTCACCCAGAGCAGGAAATTCGACGCCGGCGGCAAGTACCTCCGGCACTACCTGCCCGAGCTCTCCGCTCTGGAGGCCAAAGCGATCCATGAGCCTTGGAAGGCCGGCGCCTCGGGCGGGCCCGGGACGGACTACCCGGAACCGATCGTCGGGCTGCCTGAGTCGCGGGCCCGGGCGCTGGAGGCCTACCAGCGGCTCAAGGACAGCTGACACCTGCGCGTTGGTGCTCCGGGCCGCGGCATTGCCTAAGACACGCCCTGAGGCCGGACCGGGGCGTACTGCCAAGCAACAAGTAAGGCCCGGATCAACCGATCCGGGCCTTACTGTTATTCTTCAGTTGCGGGGGCAGGATTTGAACCTGCGACCTCTGGGTTATGAGCCCAGCGAGCTACCGAACTGCTCCACCCCGCGTCGCAAGATCAAGCCTACCCTAGTTTTCCGGTGGCCCCGACCAACTGTCCCCGGGACGCCGGCCGGCCTGATGGTGGTGGAACCGCCACCCTCCCCGGGCGCGGACGCGCTGCGTCCGAACAACTCACTTTCGGGGTGAGCGGCAGGGCTTAAACGAAAAAGCCCGGAACACTGTTTCCAGCATTCCGGGCCATTTCTTCAGTTGCGGGGACAGGATTTGAACCTGTGACCTCTGGGTTATGAGCCCAGCGAGCTACCGAACTGCTCCACCCCGCGTCGCAAGATCAACTCTACCTGCCCGGTAACCTGAGGCATAATTCCGGGGACGTGATGTGCATCTCGCAGCCGCCGCCGGCTATGCAGAAGGCCGGGTCAGCGCCCCAAGGGCGCTGGCCCGGCCTTCTGTTGCGTTCAGCTACGTATCGTCAGTTGCTGGCTTCCGGCGACGGAGTGGCTTCCGGCGACGGAGCCGGCGTGGCCGGTGCCGGCACGACGACCCTGGCTTCGGCGTCGAGCGCCTTCTGCAGCGCCGAGGCAAGCTTCCGCTGCTCGACGCCGTAGGCGGCGAAGTCACCCTTGGCGAGGGCTTCCTGGCCTGCCTTAATAGCGGCGTTGGCTTCGTCGAGCGCCGCCTTCAGCGCAGCCTTGGCGTCGGTAACGCCCGGGGTACCGGGGGTAGCCGGAGTGCCGTCGGGTGTCGTCGGCGTTTGCCCCTTGTTGGCCGAATCGCCCGCCGCAGCACCGGAGTCGCCGCCGAACAGCTGGTTCAGGGCTTCATCCAGAGTCGGGGCGAACCCGATCTTGTCACCGAAGGCAACCAGGACGCGCTGCAGCGTCGGGTAGGACGTCTCGCCGGTGGACTTCAGGTACACGGGCTGGACGTAGAGCATGCCGCCGCCCACCGGCAGTGTCAGCAGGTTGCCGTTGAGGACCGCCGAGGCGCCCTGGCGCAGCAGGTTGAGGGCCTGGGAGACCGTCGGGTCGGAGTTGAACTTGTTCTGCGCCTGGCCGGGGCCGGGCACCTGGGTCTCCGGCGGGATATTCAGGAGCCGGAGCTGGCCATAGCTCTCCGCCTTCACACCCTTCTGGTTGCCGGCATCGGAATCCGCTGCCAGGAACCCGTACATCACGTTGCGGGCGTTGCCGTTAACGATCTGCGGAATGAAGGACGACGTGAGCTGGAACGAAGGATCTTCCTGGCCCGGCATCTTCAGGGACATATAGAACGGCGGCTGATTGACATCAGTCTGGACTGTCGGGTCGTTCGGTACGCTCCAGGCTTCTTCATTCGTGTAGAACCGGTCCGGGTTGGTGACGTGGTAACGGCCCAGGAGTTCGCGCTGGACCTTGAAGAGATCCTCGGGGTAGCGCACGTGGCTCATCACATCACCGGACATCTCCGAATACGGCTTCAACGACGCCGGGAACACGTTTTGCCATGATTTCAGGATCGGGTCCTGGTCATCCCATGCGTACAGCGTCACGGAACCGTCATAGGCATCCACGGTGGCCTTGACCGAGTTGCGGATGTAGTTCACCGAGCTGTTCGGCAGCGCCGGGGTCCGGCCAGCGGTCGTCTGCGAGTCCGCGGTAGCACTCGAGAGCTGTTCCTGCTGGGAATACGGATAGAACTGGCTCGTGGTGTACCCGTCCACAATCCACTTCACCCGGCCGTCCACGACGGCGGGATAGGCATTGCCGTCCACCGTCAGGTAGGGCGCGACCTTCCGCACCCGGTCCCGCGGATCGCGGTCGTAAAGGATCTGGGACTGGGCATTGACTCCGTCGGAAAGGAGCAGATCCGAGGACTGGAACTTGATCGCGTACAGGATCTTGTTGAAGAAGCTGCCGACATTCGGACCGCCGTCACCGGTAAACGTGTACTGGGTCTCGCCGCCGCCGTCCTTGGACGCCGGACGGTCCTGCTCACGCGGCGGCGCACCAACGGGCCCGCCGACGATGGAGTACTCCGGTGAATTTTCGCCGAAGTAGATCCGCGGCTCGAATGTTTCCTCGCTGCCGAGCACGCCCGCCGTTGGAATACCGGCCTGAAGGAAGTCCGGTTTGCCATCCACGGTGAACTTGTTGCCCTTGGCCGCCACGATGCCATACCCGTGGGTGTAGACAATGTGCTGGTTCAGCCACGACTGCTGGTTGCTGCTCAAGCCCCGGGGATTAAGTTCGCGTACCGCGATGACCGTGTCCTGGATTTTGCCGTCGACCTCGTACCGGTCAACGTTCAGGGTTCCCGGGAATTGGTAATACGGCCGGAACTGTTCCAGCTGTGAGAACGCATCGGAGATCAGGTTGGGATCCAGCAGACGGATATTTTCCGTGGTTTGAGCGTCCGGGGGCCAGCGCGCCGGAGGTCGCAGTCGTGGTGGCGTTGTACCGCTTCTCCTCGACTTTATCCAGACCGTAGGCAGCGCGGGTGAGCATGATGTTTCGTTCGATGAACTCCCGTTCCAAGGTCTGCTCCGAGGGCCGGACCTGGAACTGCTGGATGACCCACGGGTAAACGCCGCCGGCGAGGATCGAGGTGATCACCAACATGGCGGTACCAATCATGGGCAACCGCCACTTGCCGATGACTGCAGCGACGACGAACAGCACCGCGACCAGTACCGCGGCGACGGCAAGAATGGACTTCGTGGGGATGACGGCGTTGACATCCGTGTACAACGCACCGGCCCAGCGTCCGCTGGTGTTCTGCACCGCGGCGTAACGGTCCATCCAGAAATTGATGCCAAGCAGCAGGACGAACGCGGCGCCGGTGACGGCAAGATGGATCTGGGCGGCGCGGCTCGTGAAAATGCCCCGCTCCATGATTCGGACGCTTCCGTACAGGTAGTGCGTCAGGACGCCGGCAATCCCCGCGAAGACGGCAACGCTGATGAGGAAGCCCGTGACGAATCCAACGAACGGCAACGTCATCAGGTAGAAGCTGATGTCGAGGCCGAACTCGGGGTCAGTCTTGCCGAACGGTACCTGGTTCAGGAACAGGAGCACCTTCTGCCACTGGCTGGACGCGGCGCTGCCCGCAAACAGGCCGAACAGCACCGGCAGGCCCACCATGACCACGCGGCGTACTGGTTCGAGTTGAGCCTGGTACCGGTTCAGGTTGTCGCGTATTTCCGAATCCGGGGCATACACAGGACGGGAATGGTAAGCAATCCGGATCGCGAAAAACATCGGGGTGAACATCAGCGCGAAGCCGGTAAAGAAGATCGCAATCCGCGCCAGGTTCTCCGTGAGGAACACTTCGAAGAAACCCAACTGCTGGTACCAGAGGATATCGGTCCAAACATTGGCGAAGAAAATGAAGCCGATGACTATCGCGGCGACGACTATCAACGTCGGCGTCAGGGCGCCTCTTCGTGTCGGGGGTCTTCCGGACGGGACGGTGCTGGCGGGACGGGACAAACTCGGTACCTCATAGCTGTGTTGTCAAATACTGGTTTAGTGATCGGTCAACGCGTTGGTTCGGTGCGGGTATTCAGATGTTGCTGCATTCTATCGCCGTCACTGCAATTGGCTGGTAATAGTGGCACGAGTGGCGGTATTGCTTAGTTCCGCCGCCAGTCTAGCCGCTGGTGCAGGCGGGAAGACCGGAAGTGTCGGAACCCGACGCGGCCAGCTCAACGGCCTTCCGGGCACCGGCCAAATTCTCAACCTTGACGACCTGGAGGCCGTCCGGGATGTGGCCGACGACGTCGCCGCAGTTGGCCGCCGGAGCCAGGAAGAGGGAGGCCCCGGCGGAGCGTGCGCCGTGCATCTTCTGGCTGATCCCGCCGATCGGCCCGACGCTGCCATCGGGGCTGATGGTGCCGGTCCCGGCGACATGCGTTCCGCCGGTCAGCTCCCCCGGCGTGATCGTGTCGATAATCCCCAGCGCGAACATCATCCCGGCGCTCGGGCCGCCGACCTCATCAAGGGAGATCCTGACATCGAAGGGGAACGTGAAGTTGTACTGCAGGATCACCCCGAGAATGAATCGGCCGGAGGGACTCACCGATGGCGTGATGGTCGCCGAAATCCGGCTGCCCGACCGGTCCACCACGACCGTGACCGGTGCTCCGTTCCCCGCGGCCAGTTCCGCCTGGACGACGGCGAGCGCCGTGATCGGCTTGTCGTTGATGGAGAGGAGCACGTCGCCGGCCTGAAGCTGGCCGTCCGCGGCGGAGCCGTCCGCGAGGCTGGCGATCTCCATCCGCTGCTCGAAGGGAATGTTGAGTTCTTTCAGGGCTGCCGCGACCGCGTTCTCCTGTGAGGTGACCATCGCCGTCGAACTCTCCTGTTGCGACTGCTCTTTCGTCACGCCCCTCGGGAAGATCAGTTCCTCGGGGTAGACCGCTTTGCTGCCGTTGAGCCATGCCGAGAATGCGGCAAAGACGCTGACCGGGCCATTGGGTCCGCCGTCCACGTAGACCGTGGTGAGGTCCAGGCTTCCCTTGGCGGGGAACGATTCGGTCCCGGTCACGGTGATGACCGGTTCGCCCTGGTCCTCGCCGAGCGTGTTAAAGGTCGGTCCGGGGGACTCGATTACGTATGGAACCGGGAGGCTCACCGCGGTGACACCCAGTGCCATGGCGAGAAGGCCCGACACCAGCATCGCTGCGCTCCGGTTGTCCGGTTTCCGGCCCGTCCAGGCTCCTGTCCGGCCGCCCCGCCGGCCCCGGACCGGCCCGCCTGCCGGGTCGCTGGCGGGCTGCCCACCCTCGGTAATCGTCAATTCAGGACCTCTCCGTGGCGGCGCGGCGGGCCCTCCGGGCCCGGATTCACGCACTGGGGCGGTGCCCTCGACCGAGGACGCCGCCTGCATATATTCCAGCTTCCACCCTACGTGCTCAGCTGCCGGAAGCACTCTTTGCCTACAGCGAACTAAACGGGGTTTCGGCAGACAGCCAGACTTGCTGCAAGGTACCGTGAAGTTGAGAAGAAGCCATACCGACGATCGGCGGGACCATGACCTCCAACCCACTCACTCCGTCCAACGGCGACGATGAGCCCCGGGATCCGCTGGCAGAAATGCTGAAAAACCTCATGGGCGGGCAGGGGATGGGAAGTATCGATCCCGCCGAGCTCGCCAAGGCTGCTGGTCTCCCCAATGATCCCAACCTCCTGGCCCAGATGTTTTCGCAGGTCCAGGCCATGATGAGTGCTTCCTCGGAGGGGCCCCGTCAATTGGCAGCTGGCGCACGAAAATGCCCGCCGGGTGGCCGCGGAGGGCTCCGATCCCTCCGTCACGAGCCAGCAGTCCCGCGAAGTCGATGAAGCGCTAAGGCTTGCTGAGCTATGGCTTGACCCGGTCACAGTCCTCCCCGCCACCGGATTGATCGGCCGCGCCTGGTCCCGTGCCGAGTGGGTTGAAGAAACTCTGGGTACGTGGAAGCGGCTGACGGAACCAGTCGCCAACAGCATCGCGAATGCGTTGTCCGAGGCGATGACCGAGCAGATGCCGGAGGAAATGAAGTCCATGATGGGCGGTGCCTCCTCGATGATCCAGAACATGGGCGGCGCCATTTTCGGGATGCAGTTGGGGCAGGCAATTGGCGCCCTGTCCGCCGATGTGGTCGGCTCAACGGATATCGGCCTGCCGTTGGCTGATCTGGAAATGGCGCTGCTGCCGGCCAACGTCGCGAAATTCGGCGACGGCCTCAGCCTCCCGGACAACGACATCCGGCTTTTTCTGGCTGTCCGCGAAGCAGCCCATGCCCGGCTGTTCGTCCAGGTCCCGTGGCTGCGGGGACATCTTCTTGGCGCTATTGAGGCCTACGCCCGGGGAATCCACATCGACACGTCCCGGATCGAGGAACTCGCGAGGGACCTGGATCCCAGTAATCCTGAAGGCATCCAGGAGGCGTTGTCCCAAGGCGTCTTTATGCCGCAGCGCACACCCGCCCAGGATCAGGCGCTCGAAAAGCTCGAAACCGCCCTCGCCCTCGTGGAGGGCTGGGTGGACGAACTCACCGCTGCCGCCACGGAAAAGTTGCTGCCTTCGGCGGCAGCCCTGCGGGAGACCGTCCGGCGCCGGCGTGCCACCGGAGGCCCGGCCGAGCAGGCGTTCGCGTCCCTCGTCGGACTGGAGCTGCGGCCGCGCCGGCTACGGGAGGCAGCCGTATTGTGGGCGACCTTGAAGAATGAACGCGGTATCGAGGGCAGGGACGCCATTTGGCAGCACCCGGATCTGATGCCAACCGCGGAGGACCTCGACGATCCGGCCGGGTTCAGCGCGCGCCGGCAACTGGCCGAGGCCAGCGATACCGAAGTCGACGACGCCCTGCAAAAGCTCCTCAGCGGCGGCTTCGACGAACCTGCCCCGCAGGGGGAATCCAGCGCAGAAGCCGAGGAGGGCCGGGGACCCGGCGATGACGCGGACACAGAGGCCAATGGCGGACCGGAAGGCGACGGCCCGAAAGCCTAGGTAGCGGGCTCGGCGCAGTCCGGAGCCATGCCTCGCGAGGTAGCGAAGGAAACCCCTTCAAGAAAGGCCTTGGCTCGTTCAGTCTCCGGGTAGGCCTGCAGAAGCCGCCAGAAGGCGGCGTCGTGCCCGGCGACCAGGAGATGCGACAGTTCGTGGAGCAGTACGTAGTCGATCACCCACTGTGGCATCGGCTGCAGCTTGTCGGACAGCCGGATGGTCCCCTCCGACGGTGTCGCCGAGCCCCAGCGCGAGTTCTGGTTGCTGACCCAGCGGACCGACGACGGTACGGCCCGGCCGCCAAGGTACTTGGCCGAAAGTTCGGCTGCGTGGCTCGCGAGGGCCTCGTCGTTGCGTGGCCGGCGGCCTTCTCCCCGGCTTCCACGGGCGCCCTGAAGCCGGAGTTTCTCCAGCATCCGGTGCACCCATTCGTGCTCCTGGGCCCGGGTGAACGACGCAGGGATGGCCACTACCGCGGTTCCGTTTTCCCAGAACGCGGCCACCGTCCTGCGGCGTCTTGCCGAGCGGCGTACTTCCACAGGGGCGCCGTCAGGCGTTGTCAGCGGTATGGCTGCCGGCGCTGCGCCGGTGCCCGCGCGGCCAGCCATCAAAGACCCGTGTTTTCGCTGAGAACCGCCAAAACCTCTTCACCATATTTTTCAAGCTTTGACGGCCCTACTCCGGCGAGACCGGCCAGTTCCTCCATTGACGCCGGCCGGGCCTCGGCAATTGCCGTCAGCGTCGCATCGGTGAAAACAACAAAGGCAGGGACCTCGGCGGCGAGGGCGATCTCCTTGCGCCACTGCCGCAACGCGTTGAATGTTTGTTCTTCGTAGCTGGGCGGGCACTGGTTGCAGCGCCCGACCTTGCGTTCGGCCCCGGACGAGAGCATGGTCCCGCAGACCCGGCAGGATGCCGGCACGGCTGCCTTCCGGCGCGGTGCCGGGCCCTTGCCCCGCAATGACGAGCTGGCGACAGAATCCGGCCGAAGCCCATCGAGGAAGCGTGATGGTTTACGGTTGGCGCGGCCACCCGGAGTCCTCGCGGTGGACCACGAACAGAAAAGATGTTCCCGGGGCCCGGGTAATCCCCACGTACAGCAGGCGGCGTTCCTCATCCACGGCCTCGGGCGTATCCGCGAAGGAAATCGGCATGAGCCCTTCGCTGAGCCCCACAAGGAACACTGCGTCCCATTCCAGGCCCTTCGCGGCGTGCAGCGACGCCAGTGTCACACCCTGGACCGTGGGTGCATGCTGGGCCAGCGACCTCTCCTGGAGTTCGTTGACGAAGTCCGAGAGGCTGAATTCCGGGCCCCGGCTGGCCGCAAGCTCGTCCGCGAGCGCCACGAGGGCGGCCAGCGATTCCCAGCGTTCCCGGAGGGCGCCGCCGCTGTGCGGCGCGGAGTCGCTGTAGCCCAGGGAGGTCACGATGTCCCGGACCAGTTGCCCCAGTGGTTCCGGCGCTGCGGTTTCCGCGACAGCCCGCGTGGCGGAGCGGAGCTGGAGGATCGCGTCGCGGACCTCCTTGCGGGCAAAGAACCGCTCGCCGCCGCGCAACTGGTAGCCGATGCCGGCGGAAGCCAGCGCCTGTTCGTAGGCTTCGGACTGCCCGTTGGTGCGGAACAGCACCGCGATCTGGCTGGCCATCGTGCCGGCGTCGAGCAGTTCGCGGACCCGGGCCACCACGGTGGCGGCTTCGGCCTCGTCATCGGAGCATTCGGTGAACTGCGGCGCGGGGCCGGCCGGCCGCTGAGCGACCAGTTGCAGGGGCGTGGCCCAGGCGGCGTCGGCTGCGGGGCCGCCGCTGCGGCGGCCGGACAGCAGCTCATTGGCCAGCCGGACCACCTGCGGGGTGGAGCGGTAGTCGCGGATCAGTTTGATCACCCGGGCCTCGGGATAGATGCCCTTGAAGCCGAGCAGGTGTTTGGGCGAGGCGCCGGTGAACGAGTAAATGGTCTGGCTGGCGTCGCCAACGACACACAAATCGTCGCGGCCGCCCAGCCACAGCTCCAGGAGTCGCTGCTGCAGCGGCGAGACGTCCTGGTACTCATCCACAACGAAGTGCCGGTATTGCTCGCGCACGGTCGCGGCCACCTTCGGGTCTTCCTGCAGGATGCCCACGGTGATCAGCAGCACGTCCTCGAAATCGATCAGGTTCCGGTCCGTCTTGACGTCTTCATAGGACTGAAAGACCCGTGCGACGGCGGTCAGGTCGAAACCGCCAGGGCTGCCACGCTCCTGGGCGTTTTCAAGGTAGTTGGCGGGCGTCAGCATGGAGACTTTCGCCCACTCGATCTCCGAGGCAAGGTCCCGGATCGACGCACGGTCGGTACTGAGCCGGAGACGGCGCGCAGCTTCGGCAATCAGCTGCGCCTTGTGGTCCAGCAGGTTGGGCAGGGCACCGCCGATTGCCTGCGGCCAGAAGAACTGCAGCTGGCGCAGCGCCGCAGCGTGGAAAGTCCGGGCCTGAACGTTGCCGACGCCCAAGTCCCGTAACCGGCTGCGCATTTCCGCCGCTGCCCGGGCGGTGAAGGTGACGGCGAGGAGCCGCTGCGGGCTGTACACCCCCGACTGCACGCCGTATGCGATGCGGTGCGTGATGGCACGGGTCTTGCCGGTGCCTGCCCCGGCCAGCACACACACCGGACCGTGCAGGGTACTCGCCACTTCACGTTGTTCGGCGTCAAGGCCACCGAGGATCCGTTCCTCCAGGGAACGGTTGTCGACCGCCGCTCCGCCGGTGGAAGCGGCGGCAGAATCGGCGGATCCGCCAGCCCGTGAGCCGTCGGCCTCGCCAAGGGAGAGTCCGTTGAAGTCAAAATTCTCTGTGCTCACGTTTGCCGCTTAGTCGCTAGAAGGTGTCCGGTGGAAGGCGGTGTCACACGGTATCCGGGTGGTCCTGGATGACGCCGCCGTACCAGTGCTCGATGAGCGCCCGTGCGATGGACAGTCTGCTGGAAATGACTATTTCGCCGCTGAGGACAGCGTCCTGCAGTTCGCTGCGGCTGAACCAGCGCGCCCGGGTGACTTCGACGCCGTCGGGCCGGGCCACAGTGTCCGGTGTTGTGGCGGTGAATCCGAGCATCAGCGACGCCGGGAACGGCCAGGGCTGCGACCCCAGATACTGGGACGCACTGACCCGCACACCGACCTCTTCGCCAATCTCGCGCACGACGGCCTGTTCGAGCGACTCACCTGGTTCGACGAATCCTGCCAGCGTCGAATAGTTCCGTGCGTCGGCCGGACCGCCGCCGCCCAGCAGGAGCCGGCCGTCGGGTCCCACCACCGTGACAATAATTGCCGGGTCCGTGCGCGGATAGTGTTCAGATGCATCGGCCGGACAGCGGCGGACCCAGCCTCCGGATTCGACTTCGGTCGGAGTGCCGCAGCGCGGGCAATGGGTGTGGGTGGCGTGCCAGTTGGCAATGGCGCTGGCCTCAACGAACAACGCGGTGTCGGTGGGGTTCAGCATGGCCGCGACGTCGCGGAATCCGGCCCACCGTGCCGCGGCCGGGATGCCGGCAACGTGATCTTCGAATTCCTCGGTCCTGACCTCAAACTGTTCCGGAATAACAAAGAGGACAAGCTCGGTTCCCGGGGCGAGATCTGAGCCGGGAACGGCCGAGCCAAGGTAGATCACGTGCTCGGGAGCGTACTGGGTGTCGTGGAGCCGGCTCTCGAGCTCGGCCGCGTCCAGGAGCACGAGGCCATCGCCCTCAATGAGGGCCTGCCGGCCGGAAAGCAGCATCGCCCGTGCGACGCCGGACCGGACCAGATCCGCGACCATCCCGGGATTCATCCGGGCTGCGCTGCCGCGGTCGATCCGGGCCGGACGCACCGGCAGGACCGTGTCCATCAGGTGGTTTGCCGGGCTCGTGTGCTCCATGGGATTTCCCCGCGCCGTCCCTGCTGCCACGATCACTGGTACTGCGTTCCCAGGTGCCGCATTCCTTGGTGCCACATTATTTGGTGCCGGTGACTCCGCAAGACTCATGTACCCACCGTACTGACTCCCGCCGACAATTCACATTTTCCGGCATCGACGCAGGTCCACGAATCCGCCGTCGGGAGCGGGGCCCGAATATTCGGGCCCACGACATCGCCGGGCCAACAGGCGAGGAGCTATTTGGACCCGATCTGGAGACTCGCCGTGGTACATCACTGACTTGGGCGCTGCTCAATCTACCGTGGAAGAGTGCGAAGAAAACCTATCGAATTGGCAGCTGTAGCAACCGCGGCGGTTCCCGGCCTGACCCCCACCGCTGTCAGCTCTGCGCCCGACGATCCGGCGGACTTCGACTCGGCTCTACTGCTGGACTGCGACGGTAAGCGCTGGCGTGTCCGCGCGCCCCGCCATGCTGAAGCCAGCGCCCGCCTGGAAACCGAATTCCTGGTGCTTCGTGCGTTCGTCCCCGGCATCCGTGCGGAGCTCCCGTTCCTGATGCCAACCGTGGCCGGCTCCGTCCGCCAGGGGCCGCTCACCACGTTCGTCTATTCCCATCTGGCTGGAACCACCCAGTCCGTCGAGGAGCTGAGCAGCGGGCCGGACGGGCTGGCCCGCGAAATCGGCGCGGCCCTAGCGGCCATCCACGACCTCCCCCGGTCCCTTGTGCGTAACGCGGATCTGCCCAGCTACACCCCCAACGAGTTCAGGCAGCGCCGGCTCAACGAGCTGGACCAGGCCGCAACCACCGGCAGAATCCCGCCGCTGCTCCTGCGGCGCTGGGAGCATGCGCTGGAAGATGTTTCGCTGTGGCGTTTCAATCCCTGCGTGGTCCACGGTGACCTGCATGAGGATAATCTCCTGGTCGACGGACCCCGGGTAACCGCAGTGACCGGCTGGACCGATCTGCGCATCGGTGACCCGGCCGACGATATGGCATGGCTCGTAGCCTCGAATGAGCAGGACTTCGTGGATGCGGTGCTGGAGCACTACACCTCGAGCCGCAGGGACTCCCCGGACGTCCACCTGATCCGCCGCGCGGCGCTGTCCGCCGAATTCGCGCTGGCACAGTATCTGGTCAAGGGCCTGGCCGCGGACAATCAGGACATGATCCATGACGCCGAGTCCATGCTGTCGGCGCTGGCCGATGACGTGGCGGAACACGGCGGGCAGCCCATCAGTGTGGAACCGCTGCCCCGGCCTGTCCCGGCCCGCGGCCCCGGGGACGCGGACGACGCGATCCCGGCTGACGTGACCGTCGTTGGAAAAGTAACGTTGCTCACCGCGGAACCGGTGTCAGGACCGGTGCCGGTTGCCGCTCCGGCCGGCGCCGCAGTGCCGGCCGTGCTCGTGACCCCCATCCCCGCCGAGGAGTTGGACGACAACACCGGTGCCGGGCATGAGGCAGACTCCGATGACGGCGCCGAGGACGAAGCCACGCGCGACGGTGCCGGCCCGGCCGGTGGCAGCGTGGAGGACGAAGCCACGCGCGCCGGTGCCGGCCCGGCCGGTGGCAGCGTGGAGGACGAAGCCACGCACGAAGACCACGCGGCCACGGACGAGGCCGGGGCAGCCCCGCCCGGCGACGACGACTCGACCCAATCAACAGATTCGACCCAATCAACAGATTCGACCCAATCAACAGAGGCGTCGCCGACGCCCGGGGCCGGCGACGCCTCCACTGCCGCCATCACGGTGATCGAGGCGAAGTCCATCTAGGGCTTTCTGCGGGCGCGGTGGACCGGCCCAGTGCTGCCGCCACGATACGCTCCAGACTCTCTGCAGATCCGAGGTCGTGCGGGCGGACCACCTGGTTATCCGCCACATAGTAGAACGCGGCCCGGACCTCGTCGAGCGGCACCCCTTTCAGCCGGGACCAGGCCAGCCGGTAAACGGCGAGTTGAACAGCTTTAGTCTTCAATTGCGCGGCGGAAGGCCTGCGTCCCGTTTTCCAGTCCACCAGGTCCCAGCCGCCGTCGGCATCGCGGAAAACGGCGTCGATCCGGCCCCGGACCACAACATCGCCGACCCTCGTCTCCACCGGAACCTCCACGTGGGCAGGCGCCCGGTGGGCCCACTCGGACTGGCGGAAGGTGTCCACCATGGCGTCGAGCCCGTAGGCCTCATCGATATGGTCATCGGAGCCGGCAGCTTCGCCGAGGTCCAGCATGCCGGCCGCGCCGAAGTACTCCTCCACCCATGCATGGAACGCGGTGCCCTTGCGTGCTGACATTCCGGGTTCGCGGGGCACGGGCCGCCTCAGCCGGGCCACGACGGATCCGGCGTCAGCGTCGAGATCCACCAGGGTCGACGCTGAAATATGCCCCGGCAAGTGGACGTCCTGCATGGTCGTCCGCCGGGACCGGCGTTCCAGCAGTGTCTCAGCTTCCCGGGCCCAGCCTGACGCGGGTCCCCGCAACGGCCGCGGACGATTCTCAAAGCCCGGCGAATCCACCCCCGCATCCCCCGGGGCTGCACCCTGAACGTCCGGCTTCCCGGGCTGCTCCAGACGGCGCAGCACTCGTTCGGCGGCTGCTTCCATGGCGGCCCCGGCGGCCCGGGAGCAACCGCAGCCGCTTTCCTGTCCGGGGGTCAGAGGGCCCTTCCAGGGGGTCATAGGGCCACAGTGCCACTTCGAGGTCAGCGGTCAAAGGGCTTTGCTCCGGCAGCGAGTCCTCCGCCACAGACTGCGGGTGGATCTCCGCAACGCCTTGTGCCACGAGTTCCTCCAGCCCGGATAGGAACGGCGAAATTTCGGCCCGGCCCGCCCGGGACCCGACCCAGGCGGCGCTGGACGTCCAGAGCACATGTTTAGCCCTCGTGTACGCCACATAGGCCAGGCGGCGTTCCTCGGCTTCCCCGTGGGTCTGGACGGCTGATTTGAAGTCCTTCTCGGCGTCGAGCCAGCCTTTCTGGTCCGGCTGGTCAAGGTCCCACTGCGGCAGGTCGGCCCGGTCCCCGCGCAGCGGCCAGGGCAGAGCGGCGCTGCCGCTGCTCCAGCGCGAGTCCCGGCTGCTGGGGAACGCACCCGCGTTCAGTCCTGGCACGAACACAACATCCCATTCGAGTCCCTTCGACGCATGCACCGTCAGGAGCTGAACCGCTTCATGGTTCACTTCCGGGGCAGCAGCATCGAGGCCGTTCTCCTCTGCGGCCGCGGCTTCCAGCCAGGCGAGAAACGCCAGAACATCTATCCGCTGTGAGGTATGCAGGAATCCGGCAGCGGCATCCTGGAACGCGTCCAGGTTTCGGCGCGCCTGATGGATGCTGGTCCCCGGCCGCGCCGCCACTTCGATATCCAGCAGCATGGCACGTTCGACCTCGCCGAGCAGGGTGGTGAGGTCATCGCCCATGTACGTGCGCAGCTGCCGGAGCTCGTCCGAGAGCCGGTGGAGCCGGTCCAGGGCAGCCCCGCTCAGCCCGCGCCCGTTCGCCGAAGTCCAACCCGCCCGCGGCAGGAAGTCCAGTGCCTCGACAAGGCTGGCGGCATCCGAGAGGTCGCCTTCGATTACGGGCGGATCGGCGGTTCCCTCGTCCAGTTCCCCGGCCGTGCCACCGCGGCCGGGGTGTCCGCGACGGCGGGCGAGGAAGCTGGACCAGTCCCGCAGAGCCATCAGATCCGCCGGACCGATCCGCCAGCGGGCACCCGCCAGAAGCCGCATGAGGGCGTCCGAACGGCCCGGATCCGCGAGGACCCGGAGGGTGGCGACGAGGTCGACGATCTCCGGGGTATCCAGCAGCCCGCCGAGACCCACGATCTCATAGGGGATGCCCCGCGCCTCAAACTCCCGCCGGATACATTCCATTTGCGCCCTGCGCCGGCACAGCACCGCCATGGCCGGGGGCACCGGGCCAGCCCCCTGGGCTTCAAAGTCTGTCACCCTGAACTTCAGCACGTCCCCGGCGATCGCAGCCGCCTCTGCCTCGTCCGTGGTGAATCGGCCCATCAGGACCCTGCCCGTGACCGCTGCCGGGCTGGGCTGCAGGGGCGGCACGTCGACGCCGCCGGCGGTGTCCCGGGCACCGGCCGCACCGGTGGCGGCGGCGGCCTTGCTCAGCGGCGACGAAATGATGTTTGCAGCGGCCAGGATGTTCCGGCCGTTGCGCCACGCGGTGGTCAAGTACGACGTCGGCGCTACAGCGAAGCGCGGTGCCTGCGCCGCCGCGTCAGCGGTGTCCTCAGCCGCGCCGCGCCGCGCGTCGCCGCCGGCGGCGAGGACCGGGAATTCCCGGACAAAATGGAAGAGCTGGCCGGCCGAAGCACCACGGAACCCATAGATGGACTGGTTCGGGTCCCCCACTGCCGTCACCGCATGGCCGTCGCCGAAAAGCCTGGAGAACAACACCAGCTGGGCGTGTGAGGTGTCCTGGAACTCGTCCAGCAGCACCACTTTGTAGCGTTGGCGCTCCGTTTGCGCGGCGACCGGAATCTCTCTGGCCACCCGCGCCGCCAGGGCCACGAGGTCTCCGAAGTCCAGTGCGCCCCGGGCCCGTTTCGCCTCCGTATAGCGGCCCACCATGTCCGCGACGCTGGCCCGGGTGCGCAGCATGCCGCTCATCTCGGCGGCGGTCTGGGCCGGGTTTTTCTTGGCGCTGGCCAGGTACGGCAGCGCTTCGAATTCCGCAATCCGCTCCAGCAGCCAGTCGCGGACTTCGGCCGGATCACGCAAATGCTCCGAGCACTCCCCGGCGAGCTGGATCACGGCTTTGACGAGGGTGGACTTGGCCGCCCGGAAATGCTCGTAATCGCCGTCGAACCCTTCCACCACCTCGCTGGCGAGCTGGAAAGACTGGGCGCCGCCCAGCAGGACCACGTCCCGTTCCACGCCGAGCCGGAGCCCGTAGTCCGAGACGATGCCGCTCGCGTACGAGTGGTAGGTGGAGACCTTGGGCTCGAGTGCGTCCGCGCCGAGCAGGCCGGCCGGAAAGACCTCGTTCTTCGTGTCGGCCGTTGCGATCCGCTGCAGGGCCGCCAGTTTCGCACGGATCCGTGAGGCCAGTTCCCCTGCCGCCTTCCGGGTGAACGTCACGCCGAGGACTTCCTCGGGCCGGACCCACCCGTTGGCCACGAGCCATACCACCCGGTCCGCCATCGTGGCCGTCTTGCCCGATCCGGCACCGGCAATGACGAGTCGCGGCGACAGCGGCGAGGAAATGATGGCTGACTGCTCGGGCGTGGGCCTGTTCTTCTCCCCCAGCATGGCCGAGAGTTCCTCCGGGCTGAACTGTGGGACGGGGTGCAACCTGCCGTCGGCCAGCGGCGGCGCGGGCAGGACTGTGTGCGGCGCGGGCGCCATCCCGGGGGTCATTCAGTAACCTGCTTTCCGCGCGCGCACAGCGGGCAGACCTCGGGCAGCCGGCAGCCATGGCCGCCGTGGCCGCCCTTGCCCGGATCATGCCGGGCTTCGAAAGTGTTGGCGGACATCGCCTCGGCGGCGTCCTGCACCATCTCCAGTGCCCAGTTCTCTGCCGGGTCCAGCGGCGCCTGGGACTGGACTCCGGGGCTCTTGGTGGTCGTGCCGAGCTGGGCAAGGACCGCCCCGCCAGGCAACGGCGGCGGACCGTCGTCGGCTCCGGCGAAGCCCCCGGCCAGTACGGCCGCCTGGTAGGCGCCGAGCTGGGGGTGCCGGTCGAGATCCGCCTTGCCGGGCTGGCGTTTGCCGGTCTTCAGGTCGACGATGACCAGGCGTCCCGCGGCGTCCATTTCGAGCCTGTCGACCTGGCCCCGGAGTACGGCGGACCGGGCCGGCCATGGCCCGTCGTCCGGCACCGGCCCGGCAGTGACGTCCACGGACAGGTCCGGCAGCTTGACCTCAAAGTCCTGCTCGACGCCCAGCAGGCTTCGGCCCTCGCTGCGCATAACGAGTACGTACTGCGCGAGCTTGCGGACCATCGATTCCGCCCGCTGGAAGTCGAGTTTTCCTTCCCAGTTGTCCTTCATGCCCAGGGCCGGCCAGCGCCGCACCAGTTCCGCCACGTATTCGCTGCCGGAGGCATCCGGGAAATCCTGTGCAATGGCATGGACCAGGGTTCCCAGGCTGCGCGCGAAATCGGTGGCCGCTTCGCCGCCTGCGGCCTGGACGAACCAGTCCAGCGGAGACTTCTGAACAGTTTCGACCTTGGACGGCGAGACGTACACGGTGCCACCGGGCGGCACGACCGGTTCATCAGTGGACAGTGGCGCGAGGCCCCACCAGCTGGCAGGATGCGCCCCTGGCACGGGGGGCTCCGCGGCGGCCAGGGACGCCAGCACGGCGGTCGCCTCCAGCGGTTCGCCGGCGGCGGCATCCAGCTGGGCGTGTTGCCGCAGCTCGGCCACGAGAGCCCGCAGGGTCAGGGGACGTTCCACCGGGGTGTACCCGCGCCGGTCCCGGTCCGGGTGCAGCGGTGCCACGTAGTCCAGGAAGGACGAGGGCTGTTCGTCCTCAGAGGACACGGCAGTGCAGATCAGCAGGGATTTGGCCCGTGATACCGCGGTGGAGAAGCTGCGCAGCTCGTCGTAGCGGATTTCGCGCAGCCGGCTGAGCGGATCAACACGCAAGGCGTACTCGACACCGTGTTCGACGGCGTCGGCAAACAAAGTGCTGCCGAGCAGTTCGCCGCGGAGTCGGGTGTTGGGCCACACGCCTTCCTGCAGTCCCGGGACAATCACCACGGGCCATTCCCGTCCGGCGGCGCTGGCCGGTGTCATCAGTTCCACGGCGTCCTCCAGCTGGGCCCTGGCCGCGAGGGTGTCCATGGGAAGTTCCTGGCTCAGCAGGTACTCGAGGAACTGCTCCGGGCCGGATCCGGGCAGTTGGTCCACGAACCGCTCCGCCGTGTGGAACAGGGCCATCATGGCGTCGAGATCGCGGTCCGCACGGGAACCAGCGGATCCCCCGGCCAGGGCGGTCTCGGTCCATCGCGAAGCAAGTCCGGTCGAATGCCAGAGTGCCCAAAGCACCGTCTCGGCGTTGCCGCCGGGCGCCGCTGCGGCCTCCCGGCCCGCCGCAATCATCCGGGCTATCCGGCGCGCGGACCGCCCTTCGATGCCCAGTGTGGCCAGGGCGCCGGGTTCCAGCAAAGCTTCGACGAGCAACGCGTCACTGGCCCGGCCGCTGCCGCCAAGAATTTCCTCGTGCCGCAGGGACTGGCGCAGCCGCCGCAGCTCGATCGAGCTGGCCCCGCCGATCCGGGACGTCAGCAGGGCAACCGCCGACTCCGGCGTCAGGAGCGCGGGATCGAGAGCCACTGCGTAGGCATCCAGCAGTGGACGGACTGCGACCTCATCCCGGACAGCAGATTCGGCCACCGGTATCCGGACCGGAATGCCCTGGCCGCTGAGATACCGCTGGAGCTGGCTGAGCTGGCCGCCGTTGCGCACAATCACCGCGATCTCGCCCAGCTCACGGCCGTCCCGCAGCTGGGCCTCAAGGATCCGCTGTGCGACGTAGCGCAATTCGTGCACCGGCGACGGGAGCAAATGCGCCTCGACGCTTCCCCAGGCATTGTCAACAGCACCGTCAACAGCAGCGCGATCAGGGGCACTCCCAGGAGGCCCTTCAGCCGAGCCGGTCCGGGGCGGTTGCTCGAGCCGGCGCGCGGATTGCCCGCCGGCCCGCCGGGAGATGCGCCCGGCCACCGACTGCCACGCCTCTGCGACCGCCGGAGCCTGCCGGTGGGCGAGATGGAGCGGACGTTCCAGGACCGTCCCGCCGGTTGGCGCCAGCAGCACCGGCAACTCGGCCACGAGGTCCGGCCGCGCGCCGCGGAAGCCCTGGACCACAGTGTCGGGAGACGCGGTGACAATGACGTCCTTGCCCGCTGCGATGTCTGCCAGCAGCTCGAACACTGCGGGGTTCGCCTCCTGGATATCGTCCACCAGAATCAGCTGCAGCCGGTCGCGCTCCGCAGCAAGGAAATCGGGTGCGTCCTGGAAAATCTGGCGAGCAGCGGTGATGATGCCGGCGGGATCAAAAGCCTCGGGCATCCGCAGGTCCAATACGTCCCGGTATTCGGAGTACAGCGCGGCAGCGGCGACCCAGTCCGGCCGGCTGCAGTGTCCGGCGAGCGCCACCAGGTCCTCGGCCGTCTGACCCGATTCGATGATCCGGTCAAAGAGCTGCCGTACCTCCTGCCGGAAGCCCCGGGTCTGCAGGGCCTCCCCCAGGTCCTCCGGCCAGGGCAGCTCCAGTCCCGGCAGCGCGTGGCCTTCGAGGAGTTCTTTGATAATCAGGTCCTGCTCTGGCCCGGAAAGGAGCTTCGGCGGACGGGGCAGCGGCAGAACCCCCGCCGCCTTGGCGCGCCTGATCACGTCAAAGGCGTACGACGCCCAGGTCCGGGCCGGCGTTGTGCTCAGGCTGCGGTCCAGGCGTGCGGTGAATCGGTCCCGGAGCGTGTCCGCGGCGAGCCGTCCGGGCGCCAGGATGAGCATCCGCTCGGGATCAAGCCCGTCGCGCTGGGCCCGGCGGACGGCGGCCTCCACCAGCACGGTGGACTTCCCGGTACCGGGCGCCCCGGGGACGAGCACGGGTCCGGAGCCGTGCAGGACCTCGACGACGGCGAGCTGGTCCGCCGTGAGCACGGGAATGGCGCAATGCTGCGTCCTGGGCGGGAGCAGGCGCAGTACCTGCCCCGGAGCCTTGCTCCCGGAGCCGTGCCCCGGGCTGCGCTGCGGGAAGTCCTGATCCTTGCTGGAGATACTCACCCGGCCATTCCATCATCAGGCAGCGACAATTCAGGCACTGCGCCGGCCAACGCACGGTCCAGCTGCCGGGCCAGGGCATCGATCCGGTCAAATTCGGGCTCCGACGGCACCCACCGGGCAGCGGGCAGGTCCACGCGCCAGCGTCCTTCGCCGGTGCGCAGGAAGTCGGCGTAGCGTCCGGTGAGCGGAGTGCCTTCCTCGACGTACCTCGACAGGGCAGCACGTTCGTGCCCCGGAGGGGCCTCGCCGGTGGACTTCAGGACACGCCACCACGCAACGGCGCTGCCGCCGCGGCTCATGACCGCACCGACCTGCCGGGGACCGCCGGAACCAAGGAGCTCGGCAACATCGCCATATGCGACAGCGCTTCCGGACGGGATCAGGTCCACCAGGTCCAGCACCGCTTCCACATACTCCATTCGCATCGATCCAGCCTAGCGCCGGCGCTGGCACCGGGACGCGAATCCGGGCCTCCGAAAGCGCGACGCGGGGTCATATCTGGTCCATGCTGCCGCGCCGGATGGGCCGTGAGTGACCCCGCGTTGCAGTGCCGGCGGGTTGGTGGAGGGGTGGCTAATTCTGTCGGAGGCAACAGGTAGCGTTGAAGCATGAGCACCTGGAACACCCTCCCCCGCGCAGCCTTTGACCTCGAAACCACCGGCCGGAACTCGCGCGCCGCGCGGATTGTCACGGCATCGGTCACCCTTGTGGACGCCGAAGGCGCCGTTCTGAAGGAACACGAATGGCTGGCGGACCCGGGCGTGGAGATCCCGGCCGAGGCCAGCGATATCCACGGCATCACGACCGAACAGGCCCCGCCGCGAAGGCCGGCCCGCGGCGGAGGTGGCCCGGGAGCTTGCCGCGGTGCTGCAGGAACTGTTCGACGCCGGGGTGCCCGTCATCGCCTTCAATGCCAGCTACGACTTCACCGTGCTCGCGGCGGAGTCCGCCCGCCACGGCATCCCGCAGTTGAGCCGCTTCCCGGTCCTGGACCCCTACATCATGAACAAGCAGGTGGACCGGTACCGGAAGGGCAAGCGGACCCTCACCGCCTTGTGCGAGGAGTACGGCATCACCCTGGACAACGCGCACACGTCCGCGGCGGACGCGCTCGCGACCCTGCGTATGCTCGACGCCATGGCCGGGAAGTTCCCCAAGCTCAGGATGCCTGCCAGCAACCTGCACCAACTGCAGGTTGAATGGGCCTCGGCGCAGGCGGCCGATTTTCAGACGTACCTGCGAAAAACCAAACCCGCCGCCGTGATCGAAGGTGACTGGCCCGTGTTGCCGCCGGAGGACGCCAGCCGCGGCGACTTCTAGCACCGCACGGTGCCCCTGGGGTCCCCGGACTATGCAGGAGGCTCCGGAAAGTGGAGGCCTGCAGCACTGAACGCCAGCGTCTGCGAGCTAAGTCACACATATGTGGCGGACCCTCCGGCCCGCGTGGGCGCGTCAATCATTCCGTCGAGCCCGCCCGCAGCTCTGAGTTCCGCCTGGTCGGAGTGTCATCGCTGAAGAAGGTTCGGCTTTCTCTGGAAATTCAAGCCACTCATTCGTTTCTCTCCGTTCCACCGTCCAATGAGACAATATTGTTTCGCGGCTGGCCTGCCTTGATCGTGCACGGGCCCGTAGCCCGGGGCTGCGCACCCGCCCCCAAGGACTCTTTTGAACTCCAATGAAAGTGAATGCCTGATGAAAAACAAAGCTCTGAAGTGGCTGACAACTATCCCCGTGGCCATTGCCGTGGCAGCCTCCCTCGCTGCGTGCGGCGGCGGGACCGCACAGCCGTCCGCATCAGCGACCGACGCCCTTAAGGGCAGCGACCAGACGTCCCTGGACACGTACACGACGGCCGACGTCACCCCTCTGGACCAGATCGACAAGACTAAACTTGGCCTGATCACCGAGGGCACCCTGCGGGTCGGCACGCTTTCGGACGCCCCGCCGAACATCTTCATCGACCCCTCCGGCAAGTTCACCGGCTATGACAACGAGCTCATGCGTGCCATCGGCGACAAGCTGGGCCTCAAGGTCGAGTTCGCTTCAACCGATTTCTCGGCGCTGCTCTCGCAGGTCAAGAACCAGCAGTTCGACCTCGGTTCATCCTCGATCTCCACCACGGACGCCCGTCGTGAAACCGTCGCCTTCACCAATGGTTATGATTTCGGCTATATGGCTGTCGTGACCAAGAACGACGCCCCGATCAAGGGCTTTGGTGACCTCAAGACCGGTGTGCGCATCGGCGTCGTCCAGGGCACCGTCCAGGACGACTACGTCACCAACACGCTCAAGCTCGAGCCCGTCCGCTTCCCGGACTACAACACGGTCTACGCCAGCGTGAAGAACGGCCAGGTGGACGCGTGGGTAGCCCCGTCCCAGCAGGCCACGGGCCAGGTCAAGGAAGAGGACAACACCAAGATCGCCGAGAAGGTCGTCAACACCCAGAACTTCACGGCCTATGCCGTGAGCAAGGACAATACCGCCTTGGTCGAGGCACTGAATTCCGGTCTGGACGCGGTGATCGCCGACGGAACGTGGACCAAGCTGACGTCCGAGTGGTACACGGACCGTCCGACCGCGGCGGAGCAGACTCCCCAGGGCTGGAAGCCGGGCAGCAAAGCCGTCCAGATTCCGGCCAAGTAACCCGGGCCGTCCATGGATCTTTTGGATATCCTCAAGCAACTTGGCGATACCTTCCTCGACTGGAAGGCGATGGGCGAAGTCATCCCCATGATGTTCGCGGTCGGCCTGCCGAATACGCTCGTTCTGGCCATTACGTCAGGCATCATCGGGACCCTGCTGGGGATGGTTCTTGCCTTGATGGGGATCTCCAGGAACGCAGCGGTGCGCTGGATTGCGCGCGTCTACACCGACATCCTGCGAGGATTGCCACCGGTCCTGACCATCCTCGTGATCGGTTTTGGCTTCGGTCCGATCATCCGGCAACTGACCGGTTCGACAAGCCCTTACCCGATGGCCGTAGCAGCGTTGTCGCTGATGTCGGCGGCGTACATCGGTGAGATTTTCCGCTCCGGCATCCAGAGCGTAGACAAGGGGCAACTCGAGGCCACCCGTGCCCTCGGCTTCGGCTACGGCCCGTCGATGCGGCTGGTCGTTGTGCCCCAGGGCATCCGGCGGGTACTGCCCGCGCTGGTCAACCAGTTCATCGCCCTGATCAAGGAGTCGTCACTGGTCTTCCTCCTGGGGCTGCTGGCCACGGAACGGGAGATCTTCCAGATCGGCAAGGATGCGGCGGCGACCAGCGGGAACCTGTCCCCGTATGTTGCCGCGGCAATCTTCTACCTGGCTCTGACTGTTCCGTTAACGCACTTCGTGAACTGGATTGACGCCCGTCTGCGTTCCGGCCGGCCGGAGAAGAAGGAACCCGACGAAGCGGCCGCCAAGGTCGGAAAGGGGGCCCCGGCATGAGCGAGTTTGTTTCAGGGTCGCTGACAGCGAAAAATATCCATCTCTCGTTCGGGTCAAACCATGTCCTCCGCGGCATCGACCTGCACGTCGGGAAGGGCACGACGGCTTCCGTGATTGGGCCATCCGGTTCCGGCAAGTCAACGCTCCTCCGGGTCATGAACCGTCTGATCGAGCCCGACCAGGGCGACATCATCCTCGACGGGAAGTCCGTCCTCAAGGACAACCCGGATGAGCTCCGCCGGCGGATTGGCATGGTCTTCCAGCAGTTCAATCTCTTCCCGCACAAGACCGTGGCGGAGAACGTCTCCTTGGCGTTGCGCAAGCTCCGCGGTATGTCCAAGGAGCAGGCCCGCGAGGAGGCACTGGCGCAGCTTGACCTCGTGGGGCTCAGGCACAAGGCAGATGTTCGTCCGGCCACGCTGTCCGGAGGCCAGCAGCAGCGTGTCGCAATTGCCCGCGCCCTGGCCATGAGCCCGGAAGTCATGTTTTTCGACGAGGCGACGTCAGCGCTCGATCCCGAGCTCGTCAAGGGCGTCCTGGCGCTGATGGCAGACCTGGCGAGCAACGGCATGACCATGGTCGTGGTGACCCACGAGATGGGGTTCTCCCGCAATGTCTCCGATACGGTCACCTTTATGGACGCCGGCGTCGTGGTGGAATCCGGTCCCCCGGAGCAGCTCTTCACGGACCCGCGGACCGAAAGGCTGCAGGGCTTCCTTTCCGACGTCCTCTAGCCCGCCGGAAAGGAAGCAGGCTTAAACACCTTGGGCACCCGCCGCGGCGGGTGCCCAAGGTGTTTAAGTCTGCTGCTGCTCTACCGGACGCCGCGGCGGCAACAGCCCGGCCTCAGGCCGTTGCCGCCGCGGCTGCCGCTTTGGCGGCCCGGGGCAGGGCGTCGAAAATCTTGTTCATGGCCGCGTCGTCGTGGGCCGCGGACAGGAACCAGGCCTCGAAGACCGACGGCGGGAGGTAGACGCCGGAGTCGAGCATGGAGTGGAAGAACGGGGCGTAGCGGAAGACGTCCTGCGCCTGTGCGTCGTCGTAGTTGTGCACGCCGCGGGCCGAGGTGCCGAAGGCAACCGAGAACAGGTTTCCCGCCCGCTGGATCGAGTGGTCCACGCCGGCGGCGTCGAGCGCCCCGGACAGTGCCGCGGAGAGCTCAAGTGAACGGGCATCCACGAAGGAATAGACCTCCGCGGTGGCGTGGGTCAGGGTCGCGACGCCGGCGGCCATGGCCACCGGATTCCCGGACAGGGTGCCGGCCTGGTAGACCGGGCCAAGTGGCGCAAGGTAGTCCATCACGTCCGCCCGCCCGGCGAGGGCCGCTGCCGGCATGCCGCCGCCGATGACCTTGCCGAAGGTCAGCAGGTCCGGAGTCCACGGCTCTGCGGCGCCGGCCGCCCCGCCGGTCAGTCCCCAATAACCCGAGTAGCCCGTCCGGAAACCGGTCAGGACCTCGTCGACGATCAGCAGCGCGCCGTGCTCGCGCGTGATCCGGGAGAGCCCCGCATTGAAGCCCTCGGCGGGGGTGACAACCCCCATGTTGGCCGGCGCGGCTTCGGTGATCACGGCGGCGATGTTTGGCCCGTGGGCGGCGAAGGCCTCCTCGACGGCGGCGAGGTCGTTGTACGGCAGCACGAGGGTCTCGGCCGCGGTCGCAGCGGTGACGCCCGCGGACCCGGGAAGGGCGAGGGTGGCCAGGCCGGAACCGGCCGCGGCGAGGAGCCCGTCGAGGTGGCCGTGGTAGCAGCCCGCGAACTTGATGATGAGGTTGCGTCCGGTGAAGCCCCGGGCCAGCCGGACGGCCGTCATCGTCGCTTCGGTACCGGTGGAGACCATCCGGACGCGTTCCGCGGCCGGGACACGCTCCTGGACGAGGGCGGCGAGGTTTGCCTCGTCCGGCGTCGAGGCTCCGAAGGACAGACCACGGTCGACGGCGGCGTGAACGGCGGCCAGGACCTCCGGGTGGGCATGTCCCAGCAATGCTGGGCCCCAGGAGCAGACCAGATCCACGTACTCGGCGCCGTCCGCGTCGGTCAGGTAAGCGCCTTTGGCCGAGACCATAAAGCGCGGCGTCCCGCCCACCGACCCGAAGGCGCGGACGGGTGAATTCACGCCGCCGGGCATCAGTTGGCGGGCACGGTCAAAGAGTTCCTCGTTCCGAGGGGTGCTGGAAGTCATGATCCTATTCTTTCATTTCACGGGGTTCGCGGACGACGCCGCGGTCAGCAGCGCTGCCACGCGGGGCGCCACTTCGGTGCCGAACAGTTCAATGGAACGCATCATGGCGGGGTGCGGCAAGGTGCCGCTGCTGTACTTCAGGTCGAAGCGGTCGACGCCCAGGTTCTTTTTGAGCAGGACGATTTTCGCGGCCACGGTGTCCGGGGAACCGACGTAGAGTGCGCCCTCGGGCGCGCAGAGGGCCTCAAATTCGGCCCGGCTGCCCGGTCCCCAGCCGCGCTCGGCGCCGATCCGGTTGCGCATCCCCAGCCAGTGCGGGAAGAGTTCCTCGCGTGCCTCCTCGTCGGTGGCGGCGACGTGGCCCGGCGAATGCGTCGCCAGCTGCTGCAGCGGGTGCCCGTACTGCGCCATCGCCTCCCGGTACAGGCCCGCGAGCGGGGCGAAGGAGCGCGGTTGGCCGCCGATGATCGCGAAGATGATCGGGTATCCGAGCCCTGCGCAGCGCAGCACCGACTCGGGGGTGCCGCCGACGCCGATCCAGGTTGGCAGGAGATGGTGTTCCAGCGGCGGGTAGACGCTCAGGCCGCTGATCGCCGGCCGGGTACGGCCTTCCCAGTGCACAGGGCGCTGGGCGCGGACCTGGTCGAAAAGCGCGAGCTTTTCCTCGAACAGGATTTCGTAGTCGGCGAGGTCGAGGCCAAACAGCGCAAAGGACTCGATGAACGAGCCGCGGCCCAGCATCACTTCGGCGCGCCCGTTGGCGATTGCGTCAACGGTGGAAAACCGCTGGAAGACACGGATGGGGTCATCGGAGCTGAGGACGGTCACGGCCGAACCCAGGCGGATATTCCGGGTCCGGGCCGCTGCGGCGGCCAGGAAGACTTCGGGTGCGGAAACGGCGAAATCCCCGCGGTGGTGTTCTCCCACGCCGAACGCATGCAGCCCCACCTCGTCCGCGAGCTCCGCCTGTTCCAGCAGTTGCCTGAGGACCTGGGCGTGCGGTACGGCATGCCCGTCCGGAAAGACCCCGACGTCGCCGAATGTGTTCAGGCCAAGGAGAACGCGGCCCGCTCCCACCGGCGCGGTGGGACCGGGTGCGGGCTGGCCGGCAGCGGGCGGGCTGGCTGCGGAGGATCCGACAGCGGAAGACCGGGATGGGACTTCGGGCGTGTTCTGCATCAGGACTCCTTGAGCCAACCGGCGAGTTCCTTGGCCCAGTAGGTCAGGACCATGTTCGCGCCGGCGCGCTTGATGCCAAGGACGGATTCGGTAATCGCTGCCCGCCGGTCAATCCATCCGTTGGCTGCGGCCGCCTCGATCATTGAGTACTCCCCGGAGATTTGGTAGGCCGCCACCGGCACCGGACTCATTGCCGCGACGTCGGCGAGGATGTCGAGGTAGCTCATGGCCGGCTTGACCATCACCATGTCGGCGCCCTCTGCCAGGTCAAGTTCCACTTCGAGGATGGCTTCGCGCCGGTTGGCCGCGTCCATCTGGTAGGTTCGGCGGTCGCCGGTCAACTGGGAGTCCACGGCTTCCCGGAAGGGACCGTAGAAGGCGGAGGCGTACTTCGCGGCATAGGCCAGGACTGCAGTGTTGGCGTGTCCCGCGTCCTCGAGTGCCTGCCTGATGGCGGCCACCTGGCCGTCCATCATCCCCGACGGGCCCAGCACGTGCGCCCCTGCGTCCGCCTGGGCCACGGCCATCCGCCCGTAGATCTCAAGGGTCGCGTCATTGTCCACGTAGCCGTGGGCATCGAGCACGCCGCAGTGGCCGTGGTCGGTGAATTCGTCCAGGCAGACATCGCTCATCACCACGAGATCGTCTCCGACCTCCGCACGCACCTCACGGATGGCCTTGTTCAGCACACCCTCCGGGTCCAGCGACGCGGTGCCGCGGGCATCGCGTGCCGCCGGAACGCCGAACAGCATGATGCCGCCGACGCCGAGCTGGACGGCCTCCGCGGCGGCGCGCCTGAGCGAGTCGGTTGTGTGTTGCTGAACGCCGGGCATCGATGTGATCGGCCGGGGTTCGGTCAGGCCCTCCCGGATGAAGGCTGGCAGGATAAGTTCCGCAGCGCTGAGCCGGTGCTCGGCGGTCAGCCGGCGCATGGCCGGGGTGGTGCGGAGCCGGCGGGGGCGGTGGGTCGGAAAGCTCATGGTCTGTCCTTCACGGGGTGCTCGGTGGCGGGAGTGTCAGGGGACGGGACGGGGGCGCCGCCAGCGACCGGATCACCGCGGCGAGGAGGCCGGAGGCCGTCGGCTGTTCGGCGATGGACGCTACGGTGAGGCCCAGCGTTTCCGCCTCGCCCGCCGTCGAGCGTCCGATCGCGACGAAGCGGCAGCCCCCCAGCGGGGCGAGCTCCGCGTGAATGCGCCGCGCGGCACTGGGCGACGCCGCGACGACGGCGTGCAGCCGCCCGGCAGCGACCTCGGTTTTTGCTTCGGCTGTCGTCAGCACTGCCGGCGGCGGATCGGCGTCGTGGTGTTCGGGGCCGGCCGCGTGGGCAGCCAGGCTGCGGGCCGGATCAGCGGGGTAGTCCACGGTCCGGTAGGCCGTGACTGCCTGCACCGACGCGCCCCGTGCTTCGAGACCGCGGCGGAGCGCGGGGTCGGCGATGTCGGCCTGGGGCAGGAACACCCGGGTCCGGCCCTCAGGCCAGATGCCGGCGAGGCCGGCACCGGACTGCTCGGCGGTGGGTGCCAGGTCAACGCCGATCCCCCGTGTTTGCAGTGCCCGGCGCGTGGCGGGCCCGATCGTCGCGACCTGGAGGCTGCCGGGCAGCCACGTTTCCAAAGTCGCGCCGCGTTCGGCCGCTTTCGCTTCAAGCGCCTGCACGGTGGTCACGCTCGTGATCACGAGCCAGACATAGGCGCCGGCGCCCAGGGCGTCGAAGGCGACGTCGAGGGAGTGCTGGTCACTGGCGACCTCGAAGTCGATGAGCGGCAGCAGAAGGGGCTCGGCGCCGGCGCCGCGAAGAGCCGACACGAGTTCCCCGGCGCGGTCCGGGGCGCGGGCAACGAGAATCCGTGCGCCGTCCAACTCTGCCGCCACGTGGTTCCCGTGTGGCTGCCTCAGGCTGCTGTGCCGTCCCATGTGCTCTGGATCCCGCAGGTCAGGAGGCTGCCAGGTCCGCGATGTCGGCAGCACCCCGCGCCAGCAGGACCTCGGCCAGCTCAATCCCAAGCAGGGTTGCGCCGACCTCGGTGAGCCCGTCGGTGGCTTTTTTATCGCGGACAGCGGCCGAACCGTCGACGGCGCAGACCACGGCCTCAAGGTGCAGCATGCTTCCCTTGCGGTAGGCGTGGGCGCCCACCGGGGCCGCGCATCCTGCCTCCAGCCGGGCCAGGAGAGCCCGCTCGGCCGTTACCGCGAGCCGCGTGTCCGGATCGTCGAGGGCTGCGAGAGCCTGCGCCAGCACTCCCTGTGAGCCTTCGGTGGATCCGGCCTTGCGGGGTGCGTCGGCGGTCCGGCATTCGATCGCGAGAGCTCCCTGGCCGGCCGCGGGCAGCATCACATCCGCTTCCAGGTATTCACTGACCACATCGAGCCGTCCGATCCGGTGCAGGCCCCGCGGCGGCAAGCACAACGGCGTCGAGATCGCAGGACTTGCCTGCCACAACGGCGTCAGTCGTATTGCCCGGCAGCCCGGGAACGCGGCCGAGACGCGTATCAACGTTGCCGCGGATATCCCGGATGTCCAGGTCGGGCCGTGCGGCGCGCAACTGGGCCGCACGGCGCGGGGAACCGGTGCCCACGGTGGCACCTGTGGGCAGGTCGGAGAGCTTCAGCCCGTCCCGGGCGCACAGGACATCCCGGACGTCGACCCGCTTGGGCGTCGCCGCCAGGGTGAGCCCGGGGGCAGCGCCGGTGGGCAGGTCCTTCAGGGAATGGACCGCGACGTCGCATTCGTCCCGCAGCAGCGCGTCCCGGAGTGCAGCGACGAAGACCCCGGTTCCGCCCATTTGGGACAGCGAACCGGTCAGGACGTCGCCGTCGGTCCGGATGTGCACGAGCTCTGCTGCGAACCCGCCGACGGCGGACAATTGGTCGGCCGTCTGCTGCGTCTGGGTCAGCGCCAGTTTGCTGGCGCGTGTGCCGATCCGGACGCTCACGGCAGTTCCTGGCCGGCTGCGGTCGTTGACCCCGGACCCGCCGGGTACGGGTCATGTCCGGTGCCGACGGTGGTATCGGCTGCGGCGATGGTTGGCTTCGCGCCGCGGAAGTTCGCGCAGCAGCCTGGCCGGCAAACGTCGTACCAGGGACCGAGCCTGGTCAGGTGCGGACGGTCGGCGATGTTGTTTGCGGCGGTCCGCTCACAGATCAGGTCCACGATGCCGCTGACAAACTTGCGGTGGGTGCCGGGGGTGGGAACGCGGGTGGCCGCCAGGCCGAGCTTCCCGCAGGTCTCCAGGGCCTCGGTGTCCAGGTCCCAGACAACTTCCATGTGGTCGCTGACGAAGCCGAGCGGAACAATCACAACGCCCTTGATGCCCTGTCCGGCGAGATCTTCGATGGCGTCGTTGATGTCGGGTTCAAGCCACGGCACGTGCGGGGCTCCAGAGCGGGACTGGTAGACGAGCGACCACGGCGCGGTGAGCCCGGTCTGGGCTTCGACCCGCCGGATGACCTCGGTACCGGTCGCCAGGTGCTGCGCCGCGTAGGCGGAGTCCTCCTCGAAGTGCCGCGGTTCGCCCTCGGACCGCCCGGCGGCCTCGGCATCCCGGGTGGGGATGGAGTGCGTGGCGAAGAGGATGTGCACGGGTGCGTCCGGGGTTCCGGCCGCGGCCAGCTGGGCCCGGACGTCGGCGAGGCCGGCGGCGGTGCCTTCGATGAAGGGTTCCACGAAGCCGGGGTGATCGAAGTATTGGCGCACCTTGTCGACTTCGAGCTTGCCGTCCAGCCCGGTTTCCGTCAGCGCCATGCCGATGTCTTCACGGTACTGCCGGCAACTGGAGTAGCAGGAGTAGGCGCTGGTGGTGACCATGAGGACCTTGCGGTGACCGGCGTCGTACATGTCCTTCAGGGTCTGCGGCACGTAGGGCGCCCAGTTGCGGTTGCCCCAGAAGACCGGCAGTTCGATGCCGCGGGTGGCCAGTTCCGCCTCCATGGCGGCCTTCAGCTCACGGTTCTGCTGGTTGATGGGGCTGATGCCGCCGTTGGCACGGTAGTGGTGGGAGACTTCCTCGAGGCGTTCATCCGGGATGCCCCGGCCGCGGGTGACGTTCCGCAGGAACGGCAGGACATCCTCCTGGCCTTCGGGACCGCCGAACGAGGCGAGGAGCACGGCGTCGTAGTCCTTCGGTGCCATCCGCCCGGTCTGCGTGACGTCGTTGGTGGAGGTCAGATCGTCGGTGGATTCCAGCGGGCTCATGCGAGGACCTCGGCGATCTCGGCGGCGCTGACGCGGCGGCCGGTGTAGAAAGGAATTTCTTCACGGACGTGGTGGCGGGCCTCGGTGGCGCGCAGATGCCGCATCAGGTCCACCAGGTCCACCAGGTCGGGCGCTTCCAGGCCAAGGATCCACTCCCAGTCGCCGAGGGCAAAAGATGACACCGTGTTCGAGATGACCTGCGGGAAATCGCGGCCCAGGAGTCCATGATCGCGGAGCATGGCGCCGCGTTCGGCGTCCGGGAGCAGGTACCACTCGTAGGAACGGACGAAGGGGTACACGCAAAGCCACTGCGCCGGTTCCACACCGCGGGAGAAGGCCGGTGTGTGGTTCTTCGCGAACTCGGCCTCGCGGTGCACGCCCATGGCCGACCAGACGATGTCCGTGCCGGCGAACAGCGGGCTGCGCCGAATGTCCCGGACTGCCCGCTGGAGGGCCTCCGGCTGGGGTCCATGCAGCCACACCATAATGTCCGCGTCGGCGCGCATCGCGGAGACGTCGTAGCTGCCGCGGTGGATCACGCCGGCGTCGGCCAGCCGGCCAATCAGGGCCTCGAAATCCTCGGCAGCGTCGTCGCTGCGCAGGACCTCCACGGAGCGCTTGAAGACGGTCCAAAGGGTAAAGAACTGCTCGGCTGATTCATCGGTTTTGGTGACAGATTCGGCAGAAGTGTGGCTCATGAATACAAGTTTGCCCCCTTGTTGCGACTAAGTCGAAACAAGGCACTTCTACGGCGCGTAGAAGTGCCTCATCTCACATCCTGTTGCCGTGCGGTGCCGCCGGTTTCAGGACAGCAGCCGGTTTCAAGACAGCAGCCGGCGTACTTCCCGCGGCACGTCCGCGACAATCGCGGCGAGTCCGTTGCCGGAGAGCCAGCCGCCGACCACCGCGAGGGTTCCTTCCCGGCAACAGACAGTGCGGACTTCGGCGACACGCCGCTGGTGGCCGATGGAGGCGAAAGGGAGCGCGCCCGACCAGCGCACAACGTCCCAGCCGGCGACGTCTCCGCTGGTGACGGCAACGGCGAGCAAGGCCGAAGCATCGGCCAGGGCTGCGTGGAACAACTCCTCGTCGGAGCGGGGAATCGCGCCGTCCCCCCCGGTCCCCGGCAGCGGCTGCCCGGCCATCACCCCGTCCCCGCTGCGGCCATAAGAGAGCCGGAGGATGTGCGTGCCGGACCCGGCGCGGGTGGCCAGCCAGCCCCACTTGGCTGTCGCATGCGTCAGGGCTTTCGCCCGGATGCCCGGGCTTTGCGGGGCCACCAGGACGCCCGTGCCGCGCGGAGCACCGTCCAGGTCCGGGCATGTGACGACCAGCGTGACCAGGCTGACGTCCGGTCCTTCGGCGGGCCTGAAGTCGGCGAGTTCCGGCACGGCGCCCGCGAGGAGTCCAACGGCGGCCGGGCCTTCCACTGCAATGACGAGAAGACCGGCGTCGTACGTTCTGCCACCGGCGCTCACGCGCCATCCGGCCAGGGCCCGCTCCACGGCGTCCACGCGGGTCCCTGCCAGCAAGGTGACGCCGCGTTTCCGCAGGTCTGCCACCAGCGCCGCGACAAGGGTGTGCATCCCGCCGCGCAGGCCGGCGACGGCGGAGCCCGCCTTCGCCGGTTCGGCGGGCCGGGTCCCGGGCCCGGGAGTGAGGGCCGCCGGGCCCTGTCCCCTGCGCTGGGCGGATACGGCGGCCGCGAGGGATCCGTGGCGGCGGATTCCGTCGCGCAGCCCCGGTGCCACCATGTCGACATCCAGCACGGCAGGGTCGGCCGAGTGGACGCCGCCGACGACCGGCGCCACGAGCCGCTCCAGCACCCGGCGGCCCATCCGCCGGCGGACGAGGTCCGCCACGCTGGTGGCCTCAGCGGCGGTGCCCAGCGATGCCGGCAACAGCACGTCGAGCGCGGCCCGGAGCGTGCCGGCCAGTCCGAGTGAGCGGCGCACTTCGGGGTCCCAGGGGTTGGCCGGGATCCCCAGCACCCCGGTTTTGGGGAGTTCGCGTGGCCCGTCCGGCAACTGGACCCAGGCGCCGCCAGGGTTCGGTGCCACGATCTCGCCTTCGAGCCCGAGGTCGGTGGCGAGGTCCGCCACCGCCGTGGACCGGGTCGCGAAGGATTCCGCGCCGCTGTCGAGGGTCAGGCCGGCGACGGTATGGCTTCCCACGCAACCTCCCCAATCAGCCGAGGCTTCCAGGACGGTGGTGCGGACGCCGGCCAGAGCCAGTTCGCGCGCCGCGAGCAGACCGGAGATCCCCCCGCCCACCACAACGGCGGTGGTCCCGGGGACAACCTGGCCAGCGTCCATGCGTTATTCCGGTGAGATCGAGTGGATGAGCTCGACGACGCGCGTCAGCACGGCCGCGTCCGTCTCCGGCGGAACGCCGTGACCAAGGTTCACGACATGGCCGGGTGCCGCTGCGCCGGCTGCGAGCACCTCGCGGACGTGGGCTTCCAGCACTTCCCAGGGGGCCGACAGCAGCGCCGGGTCAATATTGCCCTGCAGCGGCACAGTACCTCCGAGGCGGCGGTTGGCCTCGTCCAGCGGCAGGCGGTAGTCGACGCCAACGACGTCGACGCCCACGTCGCGCATGGCCACGAGCAGTTCCGAGGTTCCCGTGCCGAAGTGGATCAGCGGGGCGCCGAGATGGCGGACGTGGTCCAGGGCCCGGGACGAGGCCGGGGCGACGAAGCGTTCATAGTCGGCAAGCCCGAGCGATCCGGCCCAGGAGTCGAAGAGCTGCGCGGCGGAGGCGCCGGCTTCCAACTGCGCGCGCAGGAACATGCCGGAGGCGTCTGCAGCCCAGGCAGCCAGCGCGGTCCAGGTCTCCGGGTCGGCGTGCATCATGGTGCGCGGGCCGAGGTGGTCGCGGGACGGCTTGCCCTCGACCATGTACGCCGCGAGGGTAAAGGGCGCGCCGGCAAAGCCGATCAGCGGGGTGCTGCCAAGCTGGGCCACGGTCAGCCGGACGGCCTCCCGGATGGGCTCCAGCGCTTCCCACGTCAGTTGCGGGAGCGCTGCGACGTCTTCCGCTGTGCGGACCGGATGGTCAAGGACCGGCCCGACCCCGGGGACGATATCCACGCCGACGCCGGCCAGCTTGAGCGGAATGACGATGTCGGAGAAGAAGATGGCAGCATCAACGTCGTGGCGGCGCACCGGCTGCAACGTGATTTCGGCAGCGAGCTCGGGTCGCAGGCAGGACTCCAGCATCCCCACGCCTTCGCGGACCTTGAGGTATTCGGGAAGCGACCGCCCGGCCTGGCGCATGAACCAGACGGGGCGGCGGGAAGGCGTGCCGCCGCGGTAGGCGGTGATGAGCGGCGAGTTCGCGGTCCGCCCGTCCATCAGAGGGTGTCCGGCGTCGAGCTGGTCGATGGCAGGGCTGACTCGGGAAGTGTCGTCGGTGGCCGCAGCGCTAGGATTCATGTCTTTGATTGTGCCCAAATTCGGCCCCAAAAGATAACGACAGCCTGTCAGCGGCACGACCGGGGGCCTTGGCTGTGGCAGGCGTCATGGCCCCGGGTGTCCGGCCTCTCAGCCCGAGGTCACTCGGCGCGTCCGCGGAAAAGCTATGATGGGGATGCTGTGGTTCTATTTTCATTGGTGGCTACACACGCCGACATCGACCTCGAAACCGTTGCTCAACTGAGCACCGGCGCTTCAGAGCTCGCGACATCCACCCTCGCCGGATCGCCGGCAGTGGCGGGTGCGATTGTCCTTGCCACCTGCAATCGCTTTGAAATCTACGCCGAAGCCCCGCATGCCGACGACGTTGCCGTCGCCCGCGCCGCCTTCATCTCCCGGATCAGCGCAGCCAGCGGCCTCAGCGACCAGCGGGTCTCCCGCGCGTTCGGGACCCGGATCGGGCCCGACGTCAGCCAGCACCTCTTTTCCGTCAGCTCGGGACTCGATTCCGCGGTCGTCGGCGAGCGTGAGATTGCCGGCCAGGTCCGCCGGTCCCTGATCACGGCCCAGCATGAGGGAACCGCGAGCTCCGCGCTCGTGCGGTTGTTCCAGGCAGCATCCAAGACCGCCAAAGACGTCGGCGCGCAAACAGCGCTGGGGTCCCGCGGCCTGTCGATCGTCTCCGTGGCTCTGGATCTTGCCACCGATCTTTCCGAGAACCCTGACTGGTCTGCCAAAAAGGCTGTGATCTTCGGGACCGGCGCCTACGCCGGGGCCACGATGTCGCTGCTGCGCGAGCGCGGTTGCACGGATGTCTCCGTGTTCTCCTCGTCGGGGCGCGCCGCCGGCTTCGTCGCCACCCGGGGCGGCACGGCGGTGGACGAAGACACCCTGCCGGCAGCCGTTGCCGCAGCCGACGTGATGATCGGCTGCAGTGGTTCGGACACCCGCGTCGAAGCTGCCGAACTCGCCCAGGTCCGGTCCGCCGCACCGCAGCCGCTGATCGCAATCGACCTCGCCCTCACCCACGATTTTGATCCTGCGGTCGGCGAGCTCGACGGCGTCGAACTGCTGACCCTTGAGTCGGTCCGCCTGGCCGCCCCGCAGGAGCAGGCCGAGTCGCTGACCCAGGCCAGCAGCATTGTTACCGGCGCCGCCATCGCGTTCGAGCAGGAACGCGAAACCCGCTCCGTGGATTCCGCCATCGTCGCACTGCGTCGCCATACGATGAACGTCCTGGATGCTGAGATGGAAAAGGTCCGCGCCCGCCACGGCTGCACGGCCGCAGCCGAAGAAGTGGAATTCGCCCTGCGCCGGATGGTCAAGCAGCTGCTGCATGTTCCCACCGTGCGCGCCCGAGAGTTGGCCGCAAACGGCCAGCAGGAACACTACGTGGCGGGCCTCGAGGCCCTCTACGGCATCACGGTGGACCAGCCGGCTGCCCCGGAAGCTGGCGCCTGTCCTGCCGATGACCCCCAGCTGACCGGCACCGACCAGCAGCGGCACACCGCGTAGCCGGAGGGCCCCGGACAGCCTGGCCGGTCAGACCTCTGGCGTGGTCCCGGACAGACTTCCGCCCTGGTCACAGCAGCGCCGCGGGCGCAGCCATCTCATCCCGTCAGTACACCGGCTTCGCGGGCTCAATTTCACGCACCCAGGCGAGGATTCCGCCCTCAAGGTGACTGACCCGTGCGTAGCCCGCGGCGCGCGCCGCAGCCAGGACGGCAGCCGACCGGGTACCGGCCTTGCAGTGGAAGACGATGTCCTCGTCCTGCGGCAGCTCGTGCCATGCCTCCCCAGCCAGGATCCGGCCTTGCGGAATCAGTACGGCGCCCTCGATCCGGACTATGTCGTACTCGCCGCTCTCGCGTACATCCACCAGGTGAAAATCCTTGAGGCCGGCTTTCCGTGAGGCCAGCATGGTGGCGAGCTGGGTGGCGGTGACGGTATGCCCGGGTCCTGCTCCGGCCTCGGGTTCGGGGGTGATCCCGCAGAACGCCTCGTAGTCGGTGAGTGCGGTGATCCGTTGCGCCGCGGGATCGCGGGATACCTTAATTTCCCGCCAGGTTCCGCCGAGCGCATCGAAGAGCGCCAGCCGGCCCAACAGTGACCGTCCGACGCCGGTGATGAGCTTGACGGCCTCCGTCACCATCAACGACCCGACAGCGGCGCAGAGCATCCCGAACACGCCACCTTCCCCGCACGACGGCACCGACCCCGCCGGCGGCGCCTCGGGGTACAAGTCACGGTAGGTCGGCCCGTACTGTTCCCAAAAAACGCTGACCTGGCCGTCAAAACGGAAGATCGAACCCCAGACATAAGGCTTGCCCAGGATGGCGGCTGCGTCGTTGACGAGGTAGCGGGTCGCGAAGTTGTCAGCACCGTCAAGGATGAGGTCGTATTCGGCGAAGAGCTCCAGGGCGTTGGAGGCGTCGAGCCGGGTGTTGTGCAGCCGGACGTTGACGAGCGGATTCAGCGCGGCGATGGCGTCCCGGGCAGATTCGGTCTTGGGCCGACCGACGTCCGCAACTCCGTGGATCACCTGGCGCTGCAGGTTGCTGAGGTCGACTGCGTCGTCGTCGACAATTCCGAGGGTTCCCACCCCCGCGGCGGCCAAGTAAAGCAACGCCGGGGAGCCGAGGCCGCCGGCCCCGATGACCAGGACTTTCGCGTTCTTGAGGCGGCGTTGACCGAGCGTACCGATCTCCGGAATGATCAGGTGCCGTGAGTACCGTTCCACCTCCTCCGGGCTGAGACCATCGGCAGGCTCAACCAGGGGGCCCCGGGCCGTCGAGGCGGCGTTGCAGAGGCGGCGGGTTCGTCAATCGTGGAAGCCATACCTCAATCTATGCCCGCAGATGCCGCCGGGTCATATTACCCGCGCGTAAGGTGTACATAATTGGAACGAGGAAAGTGGGAAATCCGTGATTGATCCGTCACCGCTTGAACGGGGTCAGGCCGGCAAGCCGTCGACTGCGCAGCCGCGGGGCGGCGGCCGCTCCGCACGGCTCCCCCGCGACGAGCGCCGGGCGCAGCTGCTCGCGGCGGCGCAGGAAGTGTTCGTTGCCAACGGATACCACGGAGCCGCCATGGATGAAATCGCCGAGACGGCGCGGGTCAGCAAGCCGGTGCTCTACCAGCATTTCCCGTCCAAGCGCGAGCTGTACATCGCCCTCCTGGACAGCCACCTGACGGGTCTCACCGAGCTCCTGCTGGGGGCATTGAACTCCACCACCGACAACAAGGAACGCGTCCAGGCCGTGATGCGCGCCTACTACCAGTTCATCGCCGGCGATGACCGGGCCCCACCGGCTCGTGTTCGAATCCGACCTGATCAATGATCCCGACGTCAGCGATCGGCTGGAGACGTTCAATAAGACGTTCGCCGACGCTGTGGCCCGGGTGATTGCCGAGGATACCAAGCTGCCCCCGTTGGAGGCACAGCTGCTGGGCCGCGGACTCGCCGGAATGGCTCACGTCAGCGCCCGGTACTGGCTGGAAACCGGCGGCGATCTCGACCTCGATGTAGCCAGTGACCTGATCTACCGTTTAGCTTGGCGCGGAATCTCCCGCTTCCCTAAAGAGACCTAGACTACAAATAGATAACACCCAAATATCTTTGATTGGCTGGGAGGCCTTGCAGTGGAAGTAAAGATCGGCATTCAGAATATCGGCCGCGAAATTGTCCTCGAATCGACCCAGGACGCTGACGCAGTGGCCAAGGTCGTCGGCGAAGCCATCGCCAAGGGCACCGAGCTGCGCCTGACGGACGAAAAGGGACGCCAGGTGATCGTCCCCTCCGGTGTTATTGGCTACGTCGAAATCGGAGCCGAAGAAGTCCGCCGGGTTGGATTCGGCGCCCTCTAGCCCCTGCCGGCCTGCCTCTGCATCTGTCCGCACAACGAAAAGGTGTCTTGAATGCTGTCCCTGATTGTGGTTGCGATGGTGTCCATCGCCGCGGGCTTCGTGGTGTGGGCGAATGACAAGCGGCACGCCAAATACGGCATCAGCCTGCCCGCGGGGGTTTCAGCCTCGGTCGGGATGCTGAGCTGGATCACCTTTATGTCAGCCGGGTTCGGCTACCAGCCGGGCCTGACGTGGATCCCGTGGATTCTGCCGCCTGTCCTGGGCGTCGGGGCCGCGGTTGCGGCCGTGCTGTTCCTCGGCAGGGCACGGATCCGGCACGACACCGCCCGGCTGACCGCCATCCTCAAAATCTAGTCCGGAGGCGGCTGGTCCTGAACCGTTTCGGGCCCGTGGCCCGCTTCGGTACAGAGGCACAGCCGGTTGCCTTGAACATCCGTGACCACCACCCAGCGGGGTGCGTGGTCACGGTTCATTAACGCCCCGGTCGCCGCGGTCTTCTCCTGGACGGGCCCGGACTCGGCCTGGCTGCGGTGCACGTCAAGGTGGATATGATTGCTGTTGGGGGTGGACGTCTCCTGGAACCACACCCCGGGGCCGCGGCCATATGGGTCCATCAGGTCCCCCGAACTTGCCCTCCGGTAGCCGAGAGCCACCCGCCACACCTCGGAAATCGCGGCAGGGTCCTCGGTATCGATGCCGACCTCAATGGTCCGGAACAGCCCCGGCTCCGCGGCGGCGCCGGACGCCGCTGCAGCTGCACCGGCCGCTGTCGCCGCTGCGACGTCACGCGGGGTCACCTGGCCGCCGGCGTCATGGGAGCTGTACCGCAGAAACACCCGGTTGTAGCGCCAGTCGAGGTCCGGGTGATGGCCCTGCTCCTCGGCCAGCCGCCCGACGGCGGCAATCAGCTCAAGGGCCGCGGCGCTGGTCGGCGCCTTGTAGACGGTCACCAGCCCGCCAAGACGGTATCTCCAGTCCGGCAGGCCCGCCAGGGCGGCGTCGATCTGGTCCGCGCTGAGGATAGCCGGGACTGCCATATCGTGCTCCTTCGCTCGCGCGCGGGCCGGTCCGTTGCCGGTCGCTACCGCCGGATTCTTCCGCCGGCCCGGTTATAGGAATTCGGCCCGGCCTTCCATCGCGGAGGACGCCAGGGCGTGTTCGCGGCGCGGGATCCGGCCGGCTGTTTTCGCCAGCCTACCGGCGATCACGGCGTGTTTGAAGGCCTCCCCCATCAGTACCGGATTCTGCGCACGGGTTACTGCCGTGGCCAGCAGGACGGCGTCGCAGCCGAGCTCCATGGCCAGGGCCGCGTCCGAGGCCGTACCGATCCCGGCGTCCAGGACGACCGGCACGGAGGCCCGCGAGACGATCAGCTCGATGTTGTGGGGGTTCAGGATCCCCAGGCCCGTGCCGATCGGCGATCCCAGCGGCATCACGGCGGCCGCGCCCAGGTTCTCCAGCCGCAGGGCCAGGACCGGATCATCGTTGGTGTAGGCGAAGACCTTGAAGCCCCGGGCCACCAGCTGTTCGGTCGCGTCGACCAATTCCACGGCGTCCGGGAGCAATGTGTGTTCATCGGCGATGACTTCGAGCTTGACCCAGTCCGTTTCCAGGGCCTCCCTGGCCAGTTCGGCGGTCAAGACCGCGTCCTTAGCCGTGAAACAGCCGGCGGTGTTGGGCAGCACCCTGATCTGGTGGTCCTGGAGCAGTTGGAACAGCGAGCCCGTCTCAGCGGGCGAGTAGCGGCGCATGGCGACGGTGGTCAGTTCCGTCCCGGAGGCCACGAGGGCAGCGCCGAGCCCGTCCAGGCTTGGCGCCCCGCCGGTTCCCATGATCAGGCGTGATCCCAGCCGGACGCCGTCGACGACGAAGGGGTCCCGGCTGGACTGCTCGAGCGGACCGGATGCGGGCTCCTGCGTTGCCTGCAGTGTGTTCATCGTGGTGTCCTTCATGCCGTTCATCCTCCCTGCACCGCGGTCACGAGTTCGACGTCGTCGCCGTCGGCGAGCGCCGTCCCATGCCATTGGCTGCGCGGTACCATTTCGGAATTCCGGGCGACGGCAACCCCGAGTTTCCGGCCGTCTGCGGACTGCCCGTCGTGGCCGATGTCGCGGCCGGTGAGCTGGCTGACCAGCGTGCTGACGGAGGCGCCGTCGGCGACGGTATGCTCCGTTCCGTTGAGTCTGATGTTCATGCTGTTTCCTTAGGTGTGCTCTTGAAAGTGGTGCGTTTGATTCCGGGCGGCCGTTACCGGGCCGTGGCCGCTGCCGGGCGGCGGGCCGTGGAAAACCGGTCCGGACGGAAGCGGCCCCAGCGCGGATCCGCCGTTCCATCCAGCAGCTCCCGGCAGATGGCCGCTGCTGCCGGGGTCAGGAGGACGCCGTGCCGGAAGAACCCGGTGGCGATGATCAGTCCCGCGATGTCACCGCCGTCTTCCCCGGCGTTCCGGTCCGCCACGCGGCCGAGCAGCGGGGCGTTGTCGGGGGTGCCCGGCCGGGCCCGCGCCGTGGCTTCGAGCAGTTCCAGCTCGGCCACCGCCGGCAGCAATTGCTGGGCGTCCCGCAACAGCTGGTAGACGCCGCCGGCAGAGACCGCGACGGCGCCGCTCCGGTTCGTCCCGCCGCCAGAGGCCTTCCCTGGGTTGCTTCCCGTGGCAGCGGCCGGTCCGTCCTCGCGCTGGGTCGCCCCGATCACTACGGTCCCGTCCTGCCGCGGCACAATGTACACCGGGACGCCGCGGACGAGGCCGCGCACCGTGGACGTCAGCAGCGGCCGGAGGTGGGCGGGGACCCGGAGCCGAAGGATGTCGCCGCAGACCGGGCGCAGCGGCAAGGTGAGTCCGGCCGGCAGCCCGCCCAGGTCCGGGGCGCCGAGTCCGTTGGCCACAATTGTCTCCCGGGCATGAATGACGCCGCCGCCGGCGAGGATGGCCCCGCCCACGCGGCCGTCATCCCACAGCAACCCGGCCGCGCGCCGGGGAATCGCCCGGCTGCGGCCGTCGGCGCCCAGCAGCTCCGCCAACCGGGTGAGCAGCCGGCGCGGGTCCACCTGGTGGTCCGCCGGGATCTCGAAGGCACAGGAAATCCCGGGGCTCAGCAGCGGCTCCCGGCCGCGCGCCGCACGGACGGTCAGGGGTTCCACCGTCAGGCCGCATGCCTGCTGGACGGACCGCAGGTCCGCGAGCGCCCTGCGGTCGGCGGCGTCGGCACCCAGCGCGAGGGTCGGCGTCGTCAGATATCCGGTCCCGGTATCCGTGCCTGCGCCGGATCCACTGTCTGCTGCTGCCGCACACTCCAGTCCGGCGGCGAAGTCGGGCCACAGCCGTGACGATTCGAGCATCAGCTCCAGGAGTGCTTCTTCCTGGTAGTGCAGTTCGCTGACCGGGGCGAGCATGCCGGCGGCGGCCCAGCTGGCCCCGGTGCCGGGAGCGTCGTCGATCAGCGCCACGGACCGGCCGGAGCGGCTGGCCGCCAGCGCGATTCCGTGGCCAATGACGCCGCCGCCGATCACAGCGACGTCGTACCGGGCCTCCGCCGCGGTGTCGCCGTCGGCGCCGTCACGGCCGGGTTTGTCGCGGCCGGGTCCACCGGTGCCGGTGCCGGAGGGTCTGTCCATAACGTGCATCCTTCCCTACGCCGGTACTAACCGGATCAGGTCAAGCGGTCGGCTCTGACGCCCTCTCAGCCCTGCAGCATGTGACTGCTGCTACTGGCTCCCGCGGTATGCGCCCAGTGTAGAACAACTATTGTGGTGCCATGCGCCCAGATGCTTCTTATGACTCAGCACCCCTCCAGACGGCACGCCTTTACCTGTGCACCGACGCCCGCCGGGACCGAGGTGACTTCGAGAGCTTCGTCGACGCCGCGTTTGCCGGCGGCGTGGACATCATCCAGCTCCGGGACAAGTCGCTGGAGGCGGCCGAGGAACTGGAGCTCCTTAGCGTCCTGGCCGCGGTGGCGCAGCGGCACGGCAAGCTCTGGGCGGTGAACGACCGGGCAGACGTCGCTTCGCTCTCGGGCGCCCCGGTCCTCCACGTCGGGCAGAAAGACCTCCCGCCAGGCGCCGCCCGGTCCTTGCTGGGCCCGGCGGCGGTGCTGGGACTTTCCACCCACAGCCCCCGTGAAGTCGATGCCGCGATCGCTGCCGCGCAGGGACCGGGAGCGCTGGACTACTTCTGTGTCGGCCCGGTCTGGGCCACGCCCACCAAACCGGGCCGCGCCGCCGTCGGACTCGATCTGGTGCGGTACGCCGCCGAAGCGGACCGGGCCCGCGATGCCGGCGGCCCCGCCGGTGGCATCATGCCGTGGTTCGCGATTGGCGGTATCGATCTGGGCAATGTGGAACAGGTGGCTGCTGCCGGCGCCCGGCGGATCGTGGTGGTCCGGGCCATCACCGACGCCGACGATCCCGCCCACGCTGCCAAGTCGCTGCTCGACGCACTGGACGCCGCCGCAGCCTGAGCCGCTGCCCGCCGCCGGGTGACGACGCCGGGTGAACGGCGCCCGGTGCCGGCGCCCGGTCCGAGACTAATCATGGATTTCGAGTTACGCTGATTTTCGTGTCCCATCATCGTCTGGCCCCAAGCATCCACCGGCAGAAAAACCAACTGGCGGCGGCGCTCTCAGAGCTGCGCAGCACGCTGGAACTCCCGGGGCCCGTTCCCCGAAGACGTGCTCCGGGACGCCGATACTGCGGTGGCCGAGCACAAAATGCCGGAGCTGGACCTCACCCATGTTGAGTTCGTCACCATCGACCCGGAGTCCTCCACCGACCTGGACCAGGCCCTGTTTATCGAACAGTCCGGTGCGGGCTACACGGTGCTGTACGCCATCGCCGACGTCCCCTCTTTCGTAACTCCGGACAGTGCGCTGGACGCGGAAACCCGCCGCCGCGGCCAGACGTTTTATACGCCCGACGGCCGGATCCCGCTGCACCCGGAAGTGATCAGCGAAGCAGCCGGCAGCCTGCTCCCGGACCAGCTGTGCTCGGCGTTCGTCTGGGAGTTTGAGCTCGACGCCGCCGCAGAGGTGAGTTCCGCACTGGTGCGCCGGGCACAGGTCCGCAGCCGCGCCAAGCTCAGCTACAAGGGCGTCCAGGCCGACCTCGATGCCGGTACCGCCCCGCCCGCGCTGCAACTGCTCCGCGAGGTCGGCATCAAGCGGGTGGAACTGGAGCGCCTCCGTGGCGGGGCCAGCCTGAACATGCCCGAGCAGGAGATTCAGCAACTGCCCGACGGTGGCTACCGGATCGTCGCGGCCCCGTCGCTGCCCGTGGAGGACTGGAACGCGCAGATGTCGCTCATGACGGGAATGGCCGCGGCACGGCTGATGCTCGACGGCAAGGTCGGCATCCTCCGCACCATGCCCGCCCCCGATGAGGGATCCTTACAGCACTTCCACCGTCAAACCCATGCCCTGGGCAAGCCCTGGGACGGGGAAATGAGCTACGGCGAGTACCTGCGGACCCTTGACCCGACGGATCCCCGGCAACTGGCGATCGTGCATTCGGCCGGCATGCTGTTCCGCGGCGCGGGCTACACCCCTTTTGACGGGTCCGAGCCAGAGGCCGACCTGCAGGCAGCCATCGGTACCGCCTACGCGCACGCCACCGCTCCGCTGCGGCGTCTCGTAGACCGGTTCGTCCTGGTGATCTGCGAGGCGCTGAGCAGCGGAACGGAGGTCCCTGCGTGGGCACGGGACGCACTGCCCTCATTGCCATCCATCATGGCGTCCTCCGACCAGCTGGCCGGACGGATGGAGCGGCTGGCGCTGGACACAGTTGAAGCGGCGCTGCTGGTGAACCATATCGGGCAGGAATTCGACGCCGTCGTCATCTCGGGCGCGAAGCCCGCCAGGAACGGCAACGGCGGCTCTAACGGCAAAGGCAACGGAAACGGCAACGGCAACGGCCCGTCCGGCGTCGTCCAGATCGCCGATCCGGCGGTGACTGCCCGGTGCCCGGGCGAGCTGGAATCGGGCACCGAGGTGCGGGTGCGCATCCTCTCCGCCGACATCGCCACCCGCGAGGTCCGGCTGGAGCTGGTGGACTGACTCCGGGGACTCCGGACGGTTTTCGACGGCCCCGTCGAGCTTCCCGGCCGCGTACGGCTAGACTGAAGAGGTAGATATGGATGCCCGGTCGTTGATTTCCAAGATTTTCGAATTCAACAAGCCCGCCCCTACGCGATCTTGAGATCCACCCGCTGGTCCCCAGTGCCAGCAATTAGATAGCCCGCGATCGGCTTCCACTGGAATTGCCTGCGCGCCTGAGCGTGCTCCGGAACGGCCAACCGGCCGGCCCCGTCGAGCAAGCCGCGCAGCCCAAAAGGAATAAGGAAACTCCCTGTGAGTGAATTGCACACGCACCAGCTTCTGACCGACGAGTCCGGAACGGAATCGATCGAGCCGGAAGAGACCATCATCTCGGACGAGAAGCCGCACGAGATTGCCGAGAAGACCTTCGCAGACTTCAAGGTCCGCGCCGACATCGTCGAGTCGCTCGCCGACGCCGGCATCACCCACCCCTTCCCGATCCAGGCCATGACACTGCCCGTCGCCTTGTCCGGCCACGACATCATCGGCCAGGCCAAGACGGGTACCGGCAAGACCCTGGGCTTCGGCATCCCCGCGCTGCAGCGCGTGATCGGCCGCGACGACGCCGGGTTCGACAAGCTCACGGTGCCGGGCGCCCCGCAGGCCCTCGTTATCGTGCCGACCCGTGAGCTTGCCGTGCAGGTCGCGAGCGACCTTGAAACCGCGTCGCGGAAGCGCAACGCCCGGATCGCCACGATCTACGGTGGACGCGCGTATGAGCCCCAGGTAGATGCCCTGCAGAAGGGCGTCGAAGTCGTCGTCGGCACTCCCGGCCGCCTGATCGACCTCTACAAGCAGAAGCACCTCAGCCTCGCCAACGTCAAGATGGTTATCCTCGACGAGGCCGATGAGATGCTGGACCTCGGCTTCCTCCCGGACGTCGAAACCCTGATTGCCGGCACCCCGGCGGTCCGCCAGACGCTGCTGTTCTCGGCCACCATGCCGGGCCCGGTCATTGCCATGGCCCGCCGTTACATGACGCAGCCGACCCATATCCGCGCCGCCGACCCGGACGATGAGGGCCTGACCAAGCGCGACATCCGGCAGCTGATCTACCGCGCCCACAGCATGGACAAGGTCGAGGTCGTCGCCCGCATCCTGCAGGCACGCGGCCGCGGCCGCACCATCATCTTCACCAAGACCAAGCGCACCGCCGCCAAGGTCGCCGAGGAACTCGTGGACCGCGGCTTCGCCGCCGCCGCCATCCACGGTGACCTGGGCCAGGGCGCCCGCGAGCAGGCCCTCCGCGCCTTCCGCAACAACAAGGTGGATGTCCTGGTGGCCACCGACGTCGCCGCCCGCGGCATCGACGTCGACGACGTCACGCACGTGATCAACTACCAGTGCGTCGAGGACGAGAAAATCTACCTGCACCGCGTCGGCCGCACCGGCCGCGCCGGGAATAAAGGCACCGCCGTCACCTTCGTTGACTGGGACGACATGCCGCGCTGGGGCCTCATCAACAAGGCCCTGGGCCTGAGCTACCCGGAGCCCGTGGAAACGTACTCCTCCTCGCCGCACCTGTTCGAGGAGCTCGATATCCCCGCGGGCACCAAGGGCCGGCTGCCCCGTGATAAGCGGGTCCTTGCCGGAGTCGACGCCGAGGTGCTTGAGGATCTCGGCGAGACCGGAAAGAAGCCCACCCGCAGCGGCGGCCAGGCCGGCGCGCGCGGCGGCTCCCGCGACGGCGGACGCTCTGCCGCTGCCAACGGAGGACGCGAAAGCGCCGGTCGTGACAGCGCCGGTCGTGACGGCGGACGCTCCGGCGGCCGTGACTCACGCCGCGGCGACGCAGGCTCCCGCTCCGGTGAGCGCCGGCGTCGCCCCGCTGCCGGGGACACTGAAGCATCAAGCACCGAGCCGGCCGCAACGGCCCAGGCGCCAGCCGCCGCCAAGGCTCCCGCCGAGGTCGATCGTGCCACGCAGGCCCGCCGCCGGACCCGCACCCGCCGCCGGAACGGCGAAGTGGTGGCCGGCGAAGCACCGCAGGGCACCTCGCGGCCGAGCAACGCAGAGGCCTAAACCCCTACATGACTGACACCGTCTGGGCGCCGGACGGCAGCAACCTGGTGGTACACGCGGACAACGCGGATTACCTCCCCACGCTGCCGGACGGCGCCTTCACACTGATCTATGTGGATCCGCCCTTCAACACCGGGCGGGCCCAGCGCCGCCAGGAGACCCGGATGGTCCGCAACGCCGGCGGCGAGGGCGACCGTGTCGGCTTTAAGGGACGCTCCTACGACACCATCAAGGGCGCCCTGCACAGCTACGACGACGCCTTCAGCGACTATTGGTCCTTCCTGGAGCCCCGGCTCGTCGAAGCGTGGCGGCTGCTGGCCGACGACGGCACGCTGTACCTGCATCTGGACTACCGGGAAGTGCACTACGCGAAGGTCATGCTTGACGCCATTTTTGGCCGGGAGTGTTTCCTGAACGAAATCATCTGGGCCTATGACTACGGCGCCCGCGCCAAGTACCGCTGGCCGACCAAGCACGACAACATCCTGGTCTACGTCAAAAACCCGGCGCGCTACCACTTCGACAGCGCCGAGGTCGACCGCGAGCCCTACATGGCCCCGGGACTCGTCACCGCGGCCAAGCGCGAACTCGGAAAACTGCCTACCGATGTCTGGTGGCACACCATCGTCTCCCCGACGGGTAAAGAAAAAACCGGGTACCCGACGCAGAAACCGGAGGGGCTGATCCGGCGCGTCGTCGCCGCGTCCAGCCGGCCCGGAGACTGGTGCCTGGACTTCTTCGCGGGTTCTGGAACGCTCGGCGCCGTCGCCGCGAAACTCGACCGGAAATTCATCTGCGTGGACCAGAACCAGCCGGCCATTGACGTGATGTCCAAACGGCTCGCAGCGCACGCGACGTTCACCCGGTTCACGCCCGCCGGGTAGTGCTCACGCCGGGCGTTGGCGGACGACCGCGGATCCGCTGCCGAGTTCCTCGATCCGGGCCAGCACCTCAGGCGCGGTGAGGTTCTCCCCCAGGCGGTTCGGTTTTCCGGTGCCGTGGTAGTCGGAGGACCCCGTCACGAACAGGCCGTGCTCCTCTGCCAGGCGCAGCAGGAACTCCCGGCCCTCTGCCGGGTTGTCCCGGTGGTAGACCTCGAGCCCGGCCAGCCCGGCGTCGATCATCTCCCGGTACGTCCCCTCCCCCACGATCCGGCCCCGGGCCGAGGCCACGGGGTGGGCAAAGACGGGGACGCCGCCGGCCGCGCGGACCAGCTCCACGGCCAAGGCCGGATCCGGGGCGTAGTGCTGCACGAAGTACCGTGACCGTGAGGTCAGGATCGAAGTGAAGGCTTCGGTCCGGTCCGCCACGACGCCGGCCGCAACGAGTGCGTCGGCGATGTGCGGCCGTCCGAGGGTGGCCCCGGGAGCCACCTGGTGGATGACGTCGTCCCATGTCAGAGGATAGTCCTCGGCGAGGAGGCTGACCATGCGCTGCGCCCGGGTGTGCCGGGCGTCCTTGGCCTTGGTGATCTCCCCGAGCAGCCCCGGGTGGGAGGGGTCGTGCAGATAGCTCAGCAGGTGCACGCTGATGCCTTGCTCAGTCCGGCAGGAAACCTCCATGCCCGGAACCAGCCCGACGCCGGATTCCAGGGCGGCCGCTGCCGCTCCGGCCCAGCCCGCCGTGGTGTCGTGATCGGTCAACGCCACGATGTCCAGCCCGGCGGCGGCGGCGGACGCAATGACCCCGGCCGGCGGCTGGGTTCCGTCGGAAACATTCGAGTGCGCATGCAGGTCAATCCTCACGTCATCAGCCTAATAGATGCGTTGGCCTCAGCCGCTCCGCTGGTGAGACTATGGGACGGTGAACGATGCAGATAACACCCAGGTCTCCACTTCCCAGCCTCTCGACGAGCGCGTCAACAATCGCTCGCAGCGGCCCAATTCCAAGGCATTCAAGGCCTTTATGGCCAGCCACTGGGCGCCTTCCGAGCAGCTGACCCCCGAACGGGACGCTGTTGCCGCCCACGCCGCAACCCGGCGCCGGGCCATCTCCGTCCAGTTCAAGGGCGAACGCCTCGTCATTCCGGCCGGTCCGCTGAAGGTCCGCTCGAACGACTGCGACTACCGGTTCCGTCCGCATTCGGGCTTTGCCCACTTGACGGGACTCGGTCTGGACCATGAGCCCGATGCGGTCCTGATCCTGGAGCCCGTCGCTGAGGGGACCGGCGATGACGGCGGCAACCACCAGGCGACGCTTTACTTCCGGCCGCTGGCCGGACGGGACACCGAGCAGTTCTACGCCGATTCCCGGTCCGGGGAGTTCTGGATCGGAGCCCGTCCCACACTTGCCGAGTTCGAGGCCCGGCTTGGCCTGAAGACCGCGGATCTTGGCGGACTTGAGCTGGGCATCACCAAGAACGTCGGGGCCCCCGAAATTGGCGGGACCTCCATCCGGCTGGTCCGCAAGGTCGATGAGAACATCGATGCCCTCGTCGACACCGCCCGCTACAACACGGCGAAGGATCCGGACAACCTCGACCTGAGCGTCCTGGACGCCCTCGACGAAAAGCTCAGCGAGGCCCTGTCCGAGCTCCGCCTGATCAAGGACGAGTGGGAAGTCGAACAGATGCGCACCGCCGTCGCCGCGACGGTGGAGGGCTTCACCGAAGCCGTCAAAGCCCTCCCCCGGGCGCTGACCCACCGGCGCGGAGAGCGCGTCGTGGAAGGGGCCTTCTTCGCCCGCGCCCGCGAGGAGGGCAACGAACTTGGCTACGACACCATCGCAGCGGCCGGCAACAATGCCACGGTGCTGCACTGGACCCGGAACACGGGCACCGTCAGCGCCGGTGAACTGCTGCTGCTCGACGCCGGCGTTGAGGCGGATTCGCTGTACACCGCGGACATCACCCGCACGCTGCCGGCCAACGGCACCTTCACCGCCATCCAGCGGAAAATCTACGAGGCGGTACTGGACGCCGCCGACGCCGCCTTCGCCGCAGCCCAGCCGGGCACGAAGTTCCGCGACATCCACACCGCCGCGACGACGGTGCTGGCCGAACGTCTGGACGCCTGGGGACTGCTGCCGGTCACCGTGGAGGAAGCCATAAGTCCCGAGGGGCAGCAGCACCGGCGCTGGATGCCACACGGCACCAGCCACCACCTCGGCCTCGACGTCCACGACTGTGCCCAGGCCAAGCGTGACCTGTACCTGGACGGCGTCCTCACCCCGGGCATGGTCTTCACGATTGAACCCGGCCTGTACTTCAAGGACGACGACCTCGCTGTTCCGGAAGAGTACCGGGGCATCGGCGTCCGGATTGAGGACGACGTCCTCATGACGGAGGCGGGCCCGGTCAACCTCAGCGCTGCGCTGCCGCGCAAGGCAGACGACGTCGAGTCCTGGATGGCCGGCATCTATCAGGAAGCCAACGGTCAGTCCGTCTAGGACCGCCGCCACGGCAAAACGCAGAGGGAGGCCCCGGACGGTGAACTGCTCAACGTCCGGGGCCTCCCTTTCTGCCTGTTGCCTGTCTGCCGGCTTAGCGTTGCTGGCCGTCCTCCGGCGGATCCTGCTTTTCGCCTTCAGAGACGCGGACTCCGTACTGGGGGCGGCCGTCGGGCAGGTCCGGGTAAGTGACCCCCGAGACCCGGCCGGCCGGGCGGGCTGCCGGCTCGTCCGTGCCGGGCGTCCGGTCTTCCGGCGCGCCGCCCTGGTGCTCTCCAGCTGGCTGGTTGCCGGATTCGGGGCTGCGCTGGCCGTAGGGGTCGTTCCAGGCCGCCGGACGCTGCGGGGTGTGGCCCTGCGGCCCGGGCTGCGGCTGGCCTTGCGGGGGCGTTGGACTCCGGTAGTCCGGCTGGTAGCCGCCCTGTACCGCGGTGGCCCCTGCGGACTGGGTCATCGGGAGCTGGTGCAGCAGACGGCGCGCCTCATGGGCTGCTTCAAACGACACCACGACGTCGTAGCTGGTCGCCACGACCTGGCTGGTAGACGTGAAGTCGCGCTTTCCGCGCTGCATCGCATACGTCACGATGCCGAAGAGCATAAAGAACGCGGCACCCATGAGGACCGACGTAATGATCGAGAAATAGCCCCCGGTCGGGGAGAAGAAGGACAGCATCACGCCGACGAAGAGGCCAAACCACATGCCGCTGAGTGCGCCGGAGAGGGCAACCCTCGGGTACGACAGCCGGCCGGTCACCCGCTCCACCATCTTCAGTTCGTTGCCCACGATCGAGACCATCTGGACCGGGAACTGTTGATCCGCCAGGTAGTCGACCGCCTTCTGGGCGTCGAGATAGGAGCTGTAGGAACCGACGACGTCGCCCTTGGGGACTGTGCGTGCCTCGTCGGGCCCGGTCGGGGCGCCTGCCTTCGGAGCACCAAAAATGTTTGCCATCTGCCTATTCTCGCCTATGAGGCTGGGGTATCGCTGTAAATTCAGCTAAAAGAGAGCAGACTCGGTAGCCTGTACACGTGAGCACAAATCTTTCGCGGGTGTTTGTCGCGCGCCTTCTCGGACTGGACGTCTTCGACCCCTTGGGCGACCGTCTGGGCCGGTTGCGCGATGTTGTGGTGCTCTCCCGCGGAACCCGGGGCGCTCCCCACGTGGTGGGCATCGTCGTTGAGGTCCCGGGCAAGAAGCGGGTCTTCGTGCCAATGACGCGCATCACGTCCATGGAGTCCACCCAGATCATCTGCACCGGCCTGGTTAATTTGCGCCGCTTTGAGCAGCGCGGGGCTGAAACCCTCGTTGTGGCCGAGATGTTTGACCGCCGCGTGACGCTCGCCGATGGCAGCGGCGACGCCACCATCGAGGACATCGCCATGGACCAGCACCGCTCCGGTGACTGGTTTGTCAGCAAACTCTTCGTCCGCCGCGGCCATTCCCTCTCCCCCTTGAGCCGGCTGCGCCGCAACGAGACACTGATCATTGACTGGGGGGATGCCCGCCAGGGCGCCAAGACCGAGCGGCAGGCCGCCACCCAGTTCGTTGCCACCCACGAGGACCTGAAACCGGCCGACTTTGCCGAAGCTCTTCAGGAGATGAGCGACAAGCGGCGCTTTGAGGTGGCGAGCGAACTGCAGGATGAGCGGCTCGCCGACGTCCTGCAGGAAATGACCGAAGGGGACCAGGTGGAAATCCTCTCGGCCCTGGATGTCAACCGCGCCGCCGACGTGCTGGAGGAAATGGATCCCGACGACGCCGCAGACCTCCTCGCTGAGCTCCCGAGCGCCCAGGCCGAACAACTCCTGCAGTTGATGGAGCCCGAGGGCGCCGAAGACGTCCGCCGCCTGCTTGAATACGACGAAGACACCGCCGGCGGCCTGATGACCCCTGTCCCGGTCATCCTGCCCCCGGAAGCAACCGTCGCCGAAGCGCTCGCCCACGTCCGGCGGGAGGAACTCTCGCCCGCATTGGCCTCCTCCATTTTTATTGCCCGGCCGCCGCTCGAAACCCCGACCGGCCGGTTCCTCGGCGTCGTACATATCCAGCAGCTCCTGCGCTTCCCGCCGCCGGAGCCGCTCGGCAACCTCGTGGACAAGAACCTGGAGCCCGTCTCCGACCAGGCACATATCAGCGAGGTGGCCCGCGCACTGGCCACCTACAACCTCAACTCGCTCCCTGTGGTCAACGACGACGGACGGCTTGTCGGGGCGGTGACTGTTGATGACGTACTGGATCATCTGTTGCCAGATGACTGGCGCGCCCACGATGACGATGCCCCGATAAGGAAACTTGGAGGCCGCATTGGCTGACAACAGCGCAGCAAGGAACTCCAACATCCGGTCCGGCGGCAAGCCCGGCGGCCTCGACACCCCGATGAGCGGACGGCAACGGATCCTGCCGAAGTTCTCACCCAATCCGGACGCCTTCGGCCATGCCACGGAGGGCTTCGCCCGGTTTATGGGTACGCCGGCGTTCCTTGTCTACATGACGGTATTCGTCATCGTCTGGCTGGGGTGGAACACCTTTGCCCCGGAGCAGTGGCAGTTCGACTCCCGGGCCCTCGGGTACACGCTGCTGACCCTGATGCTGTCCCTGCAGGCCTCCTATGCCGCTCCCCTGCTGCTGCTTGCCCAGAACCGGCAGGACGACCGGGACCGGGTCTCGCTGCAGCAGGACCGCCAGCGCGCCGAACGCAACCTCTCGGACACGGAATACTTGACCCGCGAGCTGGCGTCGCTCCGCATCGCCCTGCGCGAGGTCGCCACGCGTGACTATGTGAGGACGGAACTGCGCAGCCTGTTGGAAGACATGCTGGAAGCGCAGGAGGAACTACGGACGCATGACCCGTCGGCCGGTCTGCACGAGACCCCGCGGGACAAGGTCAAGGAGAAGCTAAGGGAGCGGCGCGACAAGCAGCGCGGACCCCGGACACAGCAGATCCCCAAAGTGAAAGCCAATCCCGATAAGCCTGAACCCGGCGGTACCGGTTCGCCGGCACCGCGAATCTCCCCCGAAAGCTGAGCATCCCACGCATGAGCACCCCGCCGCACAGCACGCCCCTGGCGCAGGCCGTGAACGCGGCCCTGGCGACCGTGATCGACCCCGAACTTCGCCGGCCCATCACTGAGCTGGGCATGGTCGAATCCGTGGCGGTCTCCGCCGAGGGCACGGTTCGGATCGCCGTGCTCCTGACCATTGCCGGCTGCCCCCTTCGCGGCACCATCACTGCCGACTGCGAAGCTGCCCTGTCCGCCGTGCCGGGGGTTACCGCCGTCGACGTCGACCTGAAGGTCATGAACCAGGCGCAGCGGGACGCCCTCAAGGAGCAGTTGCGCGGCGCCGGCGGCCAGCGCGGCATCCCGTTCAACCAGCCGGGCTCGCTGACCAAGGTCTTCGCCGTCGCGAGCGGCAAGGGCGGTGTTGGCAAGTCTTCCGTCACGGTGAATCTCGCCTGTGCCCTGGCCGCGGAGGGCCTGCGCGTCGGGATCGTCGACGCCGATGTCCACGGGTTCTCCGTCCCGGCACTCATGGGCATCACGCAGTCTCCGACCCGGGTGGATGACATGATCCTTCCGCCGGTGGCGTACGGGGTCAAAGTAATTTCCATCGGCATGTTCGTCGCCGGCAACCAGCCCGTCGCCTGGCGGGGCCCGATGCTGCACCGCGCCCTGGAGCAGTTCCTCACGGATGTCTATTTCGGCGATCTGGACATCCTCTTCCTGGACCTGCCGCCGGGCACCGGCGATATCGCTATTTCGGTGGCGCAACTGCTGCCGCAAGCCCAGATCCTCGTCGTCACCACGCCGCAGGCCGCCGCAGCCGATGTGGCCGAGCGGGCCGGGGCGATCGCCACCCAGACGGGCCAGAGTGTGGCCGGCGTCGTGGAGAACATGTCCTACCTGGAGTTGCCCGACGGCAGCCGGATGGAGCTGTTCGGCAGCGGCGGCGGCGCGGTCCTGGCCGACCGCCTTTCGGCCACCGTGGGTGCCGATGTGCCGCTGTTGGGACAGGTCCCGCTGGATATCCTGCTCCGGGAGGGCGGGGACGCGGGGGTTCCGTTGGTGCTGGGGCGTCCCGAAACACCGGCAGCGCGGGCTTTGTCCGGCATTGCCGGCAGAATCGCCGCCGTGCCGCGCGGCCTGACCGGGATCCCGCTCGGGCTGCAGCCGCGCTGAGCCGCAGCCGCGCTGGACGGCGACGCCGGTGCCTGAGTGCGGCTCCCGGGCGGCGTCTACGTGGCTTCTGAGTCGAACGGGGCCGGCTCACCGGCTGGCAGTCGCTCGATCGCCCGGGCCGGGCGCTGTTCCGCTGTGGCCACAGCGGCGGCCACTGTGGCCACAGCGGACGGCGCACCGGGGCTCACGGGCTTGGTGTCATCTTCCAGTAGCGCTTCCTTGATGATGCGCCGCGGGTCGTACTGCCGCGGATCGTATTTCTTCCAGTCAACGTCGTCGATGTCGATCCCGACTTCGTCCTTGATCTGCTCGCGCGCACCGGAGGCCATCCGGCGGACTTCCTTGACGATATTGGCAAGTTTCTGGGTGTATTCAGGCAGCCTGCTGGGACCGATCACGAGAAGTCCGATGATCAGCAGAAGTAAGAACTCCGGTCCGTTGATTCCAAGCACTTTAGGAAGATTACCCTCTCAGTCGCGCCTGCGACGACTCTGCGGGCCCCGTGCGTCTGCCGGGTCGGGGCGTTTAGCGCATCAGGGGAACAGCAGCCCCAGCAGCCGGCCCAGTCCCCGCTCCATCCGGACCGGGATGTCGGCCCCCGCATCCGGCTCCTCCGTGCCGGTGGCGCCGCTGACTGGTGATTCCATCAGGGCCGCAATGGCGTCGTCAGCCTTGTCCGCGGAGAGATCCGAAACGTAGGTGAAGATTGCGGTGTCGGTCCGGTAAATGGCCTGGTAGGGGGCGGCCGCGTTGACCCAGAGGAGTCCGTCCGGGACTGGAATCCTGCCCGGTCCCGCCGGAAGGAAATCGCCCGGCTCGGCTGCTACGAATCCGTCGGCCGCGGCGGTGTGGCCGGTCAGGATGTTCTCCGGCGGCAACGCGGCGGACAGCAGGGACCCGGGCGGCTGCTGCAGCGTGGCCGTTCCGGTGGCGTGGGGCACCGGTGTGGCGTGCTGCTCCAGGACCGTGGCGAAGTGCCGGCCGTCGGTGAGCCGCAACTCCACGAGGTTCGCGCCGGACACTACGGCGCTCCTGGCCCAGATCACGTGGAAGCCCAGTTCCCGAAGGTCGGGACAGGTCCAGCCGAGGGACCGCAGGACCGACAGTTGGCCGGCGGTGAGCGCTCCGGCCGGGGTGAAGTCGGGCCTGCCGCCCATGGTCCAGCCCCCTGCCGGCCCGGATGCGATCTCCAATCCCTGCGCTGACGTCAGGGGGCCCGGGGTTGCCGCTTGCCGTGAGAACAGGGCGGCCTGCGCGTCGTCCAGCCGTGGTTCGGCATCGCCACCCATCAAGTAGGTGGTGCCGGCCAGGAGCGTGACGGCGGCAGCAGCCCCGCCCGTCACCATGCCGGCCTTCCGGATCCCCGGCCGGTGTCCACGCCGCCCCAGTCGGGATCCCCGTCCCGTCAGGGGGTTCCGCGCTGAGGGTTCCGACGCTGGCAGACTGGCCAGGTGCTCCGTGCGCGCGAGGAGCCGCGCGGTCAGATCATCACTCGCCGCAGGAATGGCCGCATCTCGCAGGCGCTGCAAATACTGGCGCTCCCTGTCCTGCTGCGCACGGCAGCCAGCACAGCAGTCGAGCGTGCCGGAAGCGCTGCCTGCCCGCGGCAGCGTCTTCGCGGCGCCGCGGGTTCGGCCGTGCGGGGCACTGTGGCGCGAGTACCTGCACCGTGACCGTCCCAGCAGGCGGTGGAGCCAAGTCATCACGGTTTCAGAGCAGGCCAGCGATGCGGGGCAGCTTCAGCCGCGGCTTCAGCGAGGTCTTGGCGGCCTTGTGCGGGCGGGGGTCGCGGTGGGCCAGCTTTTCACGGAGCATTGTCCGGCCACGATGGATCCGGGAGCGGACGGTCCCCAGCTTGATGCCCAGCGCAGCGGCCACCTCGTCGTAGGAGAGCCCCTCAACGTCGCAGAGAACGACGGCAGCCCGGAAGTCCGGCGGCAGCGCTTCCAATGCGGCCTGGACATCCAGGTCAAGGTTGTTGAATTCGAAGCTCTGCTCCGGGCCGGGCTCGCGCCCGGGGATCCTGGACTCCGCGTCGTCGGCGAGGGCATCAAAACGGATCCGGCTCTTTCGCCGTGCCTGGTCCAGGAACAGGTTCGTCGTGATCCGGTGCAGCCACCCGTCCAGTGTGCCCGGCTTGAAATTCTCCAGTGACCGGAAGACCCGGACGAAGACTTCCTGGGTGAGGTCCTCGGCGTCGTACTTGTTGCCGGTCAGCCGGAAGGCGAGACGGTAGACCTTGGCAGAGTGGTTGGCGACCACTTCTTCCCACGTCGGCCGTACCCATTCTTCCGCGGCCGCCGGCCGGGATTCTTCAGTTACCGGGACAGGTGCCAGAACCGACATCGTCCGCTCCCCTCGTGGATGATTCCTATGCTTGGATTATGGCCTGCAGTGTGCAGGGTCCTGCACCCTATATTCGACGCCGATCACCCAGCGGATGAGCGGATCACCATCATTTCAACTCTTGCTGTGAGTTTCCTGACCCGGCCCGTGCTTCCGCCCGGCCACGGCAACCCTGCCTCACGGCCGGGCCCCGCCGGACACAGTACGCTGTAAGGAACACTCCCCTGCCGCCCAGAAAGCGAAACAAATGAGCGCCGATAAGTCCACGAGCTGGTCCTACGCAGAAGATCTGCCTGCCGAGGATGAGGTCCTGTTGCACGCGCGCGAAAGGTCCTTCGAGCTGGGCGTCACCCCGATCGGACCGGGGGTCGGGGCGGTACTGACGGTACTGGCGGCAGCGTCGAAGGCGCAGACCGCGGTGGAGATCGGAACCGGGGCAGGAGTATCGGGTGTGTGCATCCTGCGCGGGCTGGGTCCCCAGGCTGTCCTGACGACCATCGACGTCGACGTCGAGCACCTGAAAGCCGCACGGGAAGCGTTCCATGAGGCGGGCAGCCCTGCCAACCGCACGCGCACTATTTCCGGGCGGGCCGGCGACGTCCTGCCGCGTCTGACGGACGGCGCCTACGATCTCGTGTTCATCGATGCTGACAAGCCGAACTATCCAAGCTACGTCGAGCAGGCCATCCGGCTGCTCAAGTCCGGCGGTCTGCTCGTCGTCAACGACGCCCTCGATAAGGACCGCGTCGCCAATCCCGCGGCCCGCGAAGCCACCACGGCGGTGCTCCGCCAGATCGGGAAGTCCATCCGCGACGACGACCGCCTGGCATCGGCGATGCTGCCCACAGGTGACGGGCTGCTGATCGCTGTCAAGAAATAGCAGCACGCGGCTCCGTGCCGCCGGCCAGGGCCATTGCGTTCCCGGCAGCCAAAAAAGCGGGGCCCGCAGCTGTTCAGCTGCAGACCCCGCCCCCGGACAAAGCTCTTAGGTATGAAGCTGCTCTGCGACACCCATGAGGCAGTCCTTGAGGTTCTCCGCTTCGGCAGCATTAAGCTCGACCACAAGCCGGCCTCCGCCTTCGAGCGGGACCCGCATGATCAGGCTTCGGCCCTCTTTCGTCACTTCCATAGGTCCGTCGCCGGTGCGTGGTTTCATAGCCGCCATAAGGAATTTCCCCTCCATCAGTCCCGTGACATACCAGCCCGGCCGGGCTGCGTCCGCTTGGTCAATCAAGCAGCCCGGCCGTCTCCGTGGAGTCCGCCCCGGCTGAAAAATCAGTCTGCTTCTTGTCCTTGCTTAGGAACCATTATCCCGTATCCTCCCGCCCGGAGCTAATCGTTGGACTTTCCCGTGCGCCGCGCAGAGTCGCAAACACAGTCCCGAAAGGTGCTTCGCATCACGGCGGATAGTCGCCGCCGCCGGGCAACTGCGCCCACGCCCACAGCCAGACAATCCAGACAATCTGAAGCAGCACGAACATCACAACAACCGTTGAGCGGTACGCCCGCGACCGCGAAACCAGGACGGCGCCGAGCGCCAGCGGAAATAACGGCAGGAGCATCCTGAAGGTACTGGTCTGGGGGTGCAGGAACACGAGCAGATAACCCACGTAGCAGCCACACCACAGCCGGAGCTCAAGCCCCAGCGCCGCCACCGGGCGGGACATCAGCAGCAGGGCGAAAGTTGCGACCAACAGATACGGGGCGATGAGGCCCAGCGCGGGACCAAAGAGCAGCGTCCCGGTCTCGAACCACGGTTCGAACGGCACCAGGCCACCACCCCGCCAGGCGGTCTCCGTCTTGGTGTACGCCGCGATGTCGCCGGTGGCCGCCCAGGCGATCAGCGGCCACAGCAGGGCCGCGGCACTGCCGACCGCCGTGAGTACGGCGAGTTGCCAGAGCTGGGCAGCGCTGTGCGGAACAGTGCGGCCCAACATCGTGCTCTGCAGCTTGGTGCGGTGCGGCGCCGGCTCGGTCAGTTTGGCCGCGGCCAGTGCGCCGGTACCGCGGCCGGCGCGGAACTGCCAGAGCCTGGCCAGGAAAAGCAGCACCATCATGGCCGCGAAGGGAACCCCGGTGGGACGGGACAGGCTCATCAGCACCACAACAGGCATGGCCCACAGGTACCGGCGCTGGATCACCAGCAGCAACGCCGTGCTGAGCAGGAGCACATTCAGGGACTCCGCGTACGGCACCTGCAGGACCGCTGAGACCGGAAAGGTGGCAAAGAACGCTGTTCCCCACAGCGCCGCCGGGTGCCCGGCCCTGAGCCGGAACAAGCGGTATACGACCAGGGCCGCACCGAGTCCGCAGACCATGGCGATGACCGTCAGCGACCACTCCGGTCCCGTTCCGGTCACTCCTGAAAGCACCCGCCCCAGCGTGGGAAATAGCGGATAGAAGGCCCAGGCGTTCTCCTGGACCTGACCGGCAGCGTTGACCGGCAGGACCGCCGGGTAGCCGTTCCGAAGGGCCTCGCCGTACCAGCGCGCGTCCCAGATATTGATGAAACTCCAGTAATCGGGCCGGGCCTGGACCCACGGATTAATGCCCTGGTGCAGGGCCGCGGCCATAAAGATCAGGGCACTCACCAGCCGCGCCGCGAGATAGATGCCGCTGACGTGGACCCACCACGGCCACAGGGTCATGCGTGCGCGAATTTCCGGCAGACGGAGTCCTGCGTTCACTCCCACGGCGATCCGGTTCCCCAGCGTTTCGGGCACCGTTTCCGGATCGTTCCCGGCTGTCACTGACGCTGCTCCGAGGGCGGGTGGAGCTCTGCCAGGGCCTCCCGCAGCCGGTCGATTTCGCTGTTCTTTGCGGCAATCTGGTCGCGCAACTCGTCCAGAACCTGGTCGACCTGGTCCATCCGGTACCCGCGCAGTCCGACGGCGAAACGGAGCCGGTCGATGTCGGACGGCGCTGCCGCGGCGGGCAGGAGGACTGGCGGCAGAGAGGCCACGGGCTCGTCAAAACCGTCCGTGAAGGCCCCGCGCCCCCGCTTGGCGGTGCGCCGCCGACGGAAAATTTTCGACGTCGGGCCTGCGCCAAGCAGGCCGGCCGCGCCAAGCAGGGCAATAGCGAGGAATACCAGGAAGAGACTCACCAGACCATCGTGCCAGATCGACGGAGCCGGACGGATCAGGCCCGCGTGCCGTTGTTGCCGACGCCCGAACCGTTGGGATTGTGGTGGCGGGCGGCGCCCTCGACGACGAGGGCCACTGCGTGTGACGGATCGTCAACGACCTGGATGAGGTCAAGATCCTCCAGAGACACCATGCCCTCCGCCACGAGGGTGTGACGGATCCACTCCACCATCGGACCCCAGAAGGCCGTGCCGAGCAGGACGATCGGAAACGATGTCACCTTGCGGGTCTGGACGAGGACCATCGCTTCGAAAAGCTCATCGAGGGTTCCGAGGCCGCCTGGCAGCACGATGAAGCCTTGCGCGTACTTGACGAACATCGTTTTCCGGGCGAAGAAATAGCGGAAGTTGATGCCGAGGTCCACCCACTGGTTCATGCCCTGTTCGAACGGCAGCTCAATGCCAAGTCCCACAGAAACACCGTTGCCTTGAACGGCGCCCTTGTTGGCGGCTTCCATCGATCCCGGGCCGCCGCCTGTGATGACAGCGAGTCCGGCTTCGGCCAGCTTCCGGCCAACCTCCACACCGAGTTCGTAGTTCGGACTGCCTGGCACCGTTCGGGCGGACCCGAACACGCTGACAGCGGGCCCCAAGGTCTGCGAGCGCACCAAACCCTTCCACGAACTCGCTTTGGATCCTCAGGACCCGCCACGGATCAGTATGGACAAACTGGCCCGGGCCCTTGGTGTCCAGGAGCGTCTGGTCCGACATCGTGACACTGGCCTGTTTGCGCCGCAGCTCAAGCGGGCCTTTATGCCGGATGCCATTGGGGGTTTCGCGGGTTTCCCGCGCGGGTTTCCCGGCGGGATCTTGGCCTGGCGTGGGCTGCGGGTCGCTATTCATCCCCATAGGCTAGCGCGGAACACCGGCCCGGACCGTCCGGCGCGGCGTTCCGCCCTCGCGGTTTTGTGCTCGCTGACCTGCAGGTATCTCTTGGATCACGATCTTCTAAATCGGACGTGATTGGGGTCATATCGGCCTGAAGTTCGCTAGATTCGTATTATGACTACTAAAGTGCCCGGCGACGCGCTCGTCTCCCTGAATGCCGTGAATAAGCACTATGGCCAGCTTCACGTACTCAAGGACATCAATCTCCACGTCCGCAAGGGCGAAGTCGTTGTTGTGATCGGACCTTCAGGGTCCGGCAAATCCACTCTTTGCCGCGCCATCAACAGGCTGGAGACGATCGACGACGGAAGCATTTCCATCGACGGCAAGGAATTGCCTGCAGAAGGCAAAGACTTAGCCAAACTCCGGGCCGACGTCGGTATGGTGTTCCAGTCGTTCAACCTGTTCGCGCACAAAACAATTCTGGAAAACGTCACGCTCGGGCCCATCAAGGTCAAGGGCGAAGCCAACGCCACGGCCGACAAGGAAGCCATGACGCTGCTGGACCGCGTCGGCGTCGGGCACCAGGCACCGAAACTTCCGGCCCAACTCTCCGGCGGCCAGCAACAGCGCGTCGCCATTGCCCGGGCCCTGGCCATGAAGCCCAAGGTGATGCTTTTCGACGAGCCCACCTCGGCACTCGACCCGGAAATGATCAATGAAGTCCTCGACGTTATGATCCAACTGGCCAAGGAAGGGATGACCATGATTGTGGTCACCCATGAAATGGGCTTCGCCCGCAAAGCCGCGGATCGCGTTGTCTTTATGGCCGACGGTGAAATCATCGAGGACGAAACTCCCGAGGAATTCTTCACCAACCCCAAGACGGACCGCGCCAAGGACTTCCTGTCCAAGCTGCTGACCCACTAGTCTTTCCGTTTTTTTAACCCCGGCCGCCGCGAGGCGGCCGTCCAATGAAAGGAATGTCATGAAGGCATTTATGACCCGGCGCAAATCCCTGCTGGTTGCGGCAACTGCAGCCGTAGCCCTGAGCCTGAGCGCCTGCGGCGGCGGCACGACCACGGGCGGCAATCCTCCCGTAGCCGAGAAGCCGAGCTTCGCTGCCGATACCACCATGGCCAAGCTTTCATCAGCCGGCAAGATCACCGTCGGCACCAAGTTCGACCAGCCCCTCTTCGGCCAGAAGGGCCTCGACGGCAAGCCCGTCGGGTTCGACGTCGAAATTGCGAAGCTGATCGCCGGAAAGCTGGGCATCCCCGCAGACAAGATCGAATGGGTTGAGACCGTCTCGGCCAACCGCGAGGAGTTCATCAAGCAGGGCAAGGTCGACATCATCGTCGCGACCTACACCATCAACGACAAGCGCAAGAATGAAGTCGACTTCGCCGGACCGTACTACGAAGCCGGCCAGGCGCTGATGGTGAACAAGGACAACACGACCATCACCAAGCCCGAGGACGTCACGGGCAAGAAGGTCTGCTCCGTCACCGGGTCCACCCCCGCCGGCACCATCGTCGATAAGTACAACGCCGAGCTCGTGCCGGCCGCGACCTACGCCGCCTGCCTCGAACCGCTGCGCAACAAACAGGTTGAAGCGATCACGACCGACAACGTCATCCTCGCCGGGTTCGTCGACAAGGAGCCGGAAGCCTTCAAGCTGGCCTCGGACGAGACCTTCACCAAGGAGCCCTACGGTATCGGCCTGAAGAAGGGTGACGACGCCTTCCGGACCTGGATCAACGATCAGCTCGAGGAATTCGCCAAGGACGGCGCGTACGAGAAGGCCTGGGCAGATACGGCCGGCGCGGTCATTAAGACTGCCCCGAAGCTGCCTGAGATCAACCGCTACTAGCCAGATGCAGCGGCTGCCGGTGACTGCGTCCAACGCAGCACCGGCGGCCGCCGCTCTCGTCTTCCGCTCGACCCCCCTCAACGCAGCTGAAGGACCCTATGGACGTCATCCTTGAAAACCTCCCGGCTTACTGGGAAGGATTTCTTCGAACCCTGTTTCTCGCCGTGGTCTCCGGCATTATCTCCCTGGTCATCGGCACCCTGCTGGCGGCGGCCCGGGTCTCACCGGTCGCCGCGCTACGCGGGTTCAGCATGTTCTACGTCGAAATCGTACGAAACACCCCCCTCACCATTGCCTTCTTCTTCGCGGCGATCGTCCTGCCGCGTCTGGGGGTGACGTTCCAGCAGTTCGAAGTAGCCGCGATCATCGCCCTGAGCGCCTACACCTCGGCGTTCATTGCAGAGGCCGTCCGATCCGGCGTCAACAGTGTCCCCGTCGGCCAGGCCGAAGCCGCCCGCAGCATCGGTATGAGCTTCGGGCAGGTGCTGTCCTTCATCGTGCTTCCCCAGGCGCTTCGGACCGTAATCCCGCCGCTGATCAATATCCTGATCGCGCTTGTGAAGAATTCTTCGGTTGCCGGTGCCTTCTTCGTCCTGGAACTGTTCGGCTATGGCCGGCAGCTGGCGAACTCCAACAGCGACCAGGTCCTCTGGGTGCTGACCGGCGTCGCGATCTTCTATCTGCTCATCACGGTCCCGCTCGGCGTCCTTGCCGCCCGGGTTGAACGAAAGGTGGCGATCGCCCGATGACGTCTGTTCTCTACGATGTCCCCGGGCCCAAGGCCCGCCGCTTCTCACTGATCGCGTCCATAGTCGGCGCGCTCCTCATCGCCGGCCTGCTGGCGCTGGCCATCGTGACCCTCGCCACGCAAGGTATCTTCGAAGCGCGGCGCTGGGAGATTTTCGGCAACCCCAATGTCTGGAAACTCATCGGCGACGGCCTCGGCGCCACCCTGACAGCGGCTGCCGTCGCCGCCGTCATTGCCTTCCCGCTCGGACTCGTCATCAGCCTGCTGCGGATTTCGCTGGTCCCGGCCATCCGCATCCCCATCCGGGTGGTCCTCGAGTTCCTGCGCGGCATGCCCGTTGTCCTGATGATGTTCTTCGTCCTGCTGGTGTTCGGGACGAGTTCCTACGTCGCCGTCGTCGCCGGACTCGTGCTGTATAACGCAGCGATCTTCGCGGAGATCATTCGTGCCGGCGTCCAGTCGCTGCCCAAGGGCCAGCGCGAGGCCGGCCTGGCGATCGGCCTGACCAGCTTCCAGTCCCGGCTGTTCGTTGAGCTGCCGCAGGCCATCAGGCGGATGCTGCCCTCGCTTGTGGCCCAGCTCGTCGTGCTGCTTAAGGACACCTCGCTGGGTTACATCGTGGCGTACGGCGAGCTCCTGCGTGCCGTGCAGGTCATGGCAGACTTCCTCGGCCCGCAGTTTCTCTTCCCGATCTTCTTTGTTGCCGCTGCCGTCTACATCCTGATCAACCTGGCCGTCTCCCGGCTGGCGATCTGGATTGAACGGCGGGGCTCGAAGAAGGCCGCCGGCGGCGTGGTCCACGCCGAGCTTGAGCCTGACCTTGACGCTCCCAACGACCCGCTGACCAAGGACAAACCGGGCGCCAAATAAAGCCCGCTGCACAGCTACAGATAAGGTCCGGAACCCCTCGGGGTTCCGGACCTTATGCGTTTCCTGCCGCGTCAGGCGGTGAGCCAGTTCCGCAGCGCCCGCAGGCACTCGCGGATCGCGTCGGCCTCGACGTGCTCGTTATCCTTGTGTGCCAGCAGCGCGTCGCCGGGGCCGAAGTTCACAGCGGGGATCCCGAGTTCGCTGAATCGGGCGACGTCCGTCCAGCCATATTTGGGTTTCGGTTCGGCTCCGACAGCGGCCACGAAAGACGCGGCGGCGGGGTGATTGAGTCCCGGCCGCGCTCCGGCCGCGGCGTCGGTGCGGACGACGCCGAAGCCTGCCAGCAGCTCCCGGACATGGGCCTCTGCCTCGTCCGGGGTCTTGTCCGGTGCGAAGCGGTAGTTGATTTCGACGACGCACCGGTCCGGAATGACGTTGCCCGCGGTGCCGCCGTTGATCTTCACGGCATTAAGGCTTTCCCGGTAGTCGAGTCCGTCCACGCTGATGGTCCGCGGCTCGTAGGCGGCCAGGCGGGCGAGGATCGGGGCGGCCGCGTGGATGGCGTTGCTGCCCATCCAGGCCCGGGCCGAATGTGCTGCTTCGCCGAGCGTGGTCGCCTGAAACCGCATCGTACCGTTGCAGCCGCCTTCGACCGTCCCGTCGGTGGGCTCAAGCAGGATCGCAAAGTCGCCGCCGAGCAGCGCCCCGTGATTGCGGACCAGCCGGCCCAGGCCGCTCTTGACCGCTTCAACCTCCTCGTGATCATAAAAGACGAACGTAACGTCCTTGCCGGGTTCCGCGCCGCCGTCGAACAAGCCCGCGGCGAGCGCCAGCTGCACCGCGACTCCGCCCTTCATATCCGTGGCGCCGCGGCCATAGAGGACGCCGTCGCCAGGTGTGCCGGAGGGCCAGAAGGAGGGCACCGTGCCCAGCGAACCTTCCGTTACCGGCAGCGGCACGGTGTCGAGGTGCCCGGCCAGGATAACCCGTTCGGGACGGCCCAGGCTGGTGCGGGCGATCATCGAGTCACCGTCGCGGACCAGCTCCAGCTGCGGAATGGCGCGGAGCGCGAGCTCCACGGCGTCGGCCAACTCCTTTTCGTTGCCTGAGACGCTGTTGATGTCGATCAGGTCGGCGGTGAGCAGGGCGACATCCTTGCGGAGGTCCAGGCGGGCGGGCACACGGGAGGCGGGGTTCGGGGCAGTCACGGTTCCACTGTATCGGCTGGCCGGCTCCATTGACCCGCTGCCGCGGGCAGTAAACGTCAGGGACATCACACCCGCGAGCAGTCACGTAAGCGTCCCGGTTACAGCGCGCGCGGACGCCCTCGCTAGAATTGGGCCATGACTGAAACTGCTGCTGCTTCCGCTGTGCCCGCCGACGCCCGCTCCGCTTATGGTTACGGAGTGGCCACCGTGTCCACCCGCAACGGTGAGGCCACTGTCCTCGATGTCTGGTTCCCGGCGCCGTCGCTCGGCACCGCCGCCGCGACCCTCGCGGACGTGGCCAACGCCGACCAGACGCTGCTTGACATCGCTGCCACCGGCGCAGACGAGGACCGGGGCACCGAACAACAGGTGATCTTCGTGCAGATCCAGCTCGACGAGGCGCCGGCGGACACCGCGGATGCCTACCTGCGCCTGCATTTGCTCTCGCACCGCCTCGTGAAGCCCAACAGCATCAGCCTCGACGGCATCTTCGGCAAACTGCCCAACGTGGTCTGGACCAACTTCGGCCCCGCTGCCGTGGAGGACTTCGAACTGACCCGGGCGCGCCTGCGTAAGCGCGGCGCCGTGACGGTCTTTGGCGTCGACAAATTCCCGCGGATGGTCGACTACGTGGTTCCGTCCGGTGTCCGCATCGCCGACGCCGACCGTGTCCGCCTCGGCGCGCACCTGGCCGAAGGAACCACCGTGATGCACGAGGGCTTTGTGAACTTCAACGCGGGCACCCTCGGCACCTCCATGGTGGAAGGCCGCATCTCCGCCGGCGTTGTTGCCGGTGACGGCACCGACGTTGGCGGCGGCGCCTCAATCATGGGCACCCTTTCCGGCGGCGGCAAGGAAAAAATTGCTCTGGGCGAGCGGGTCCTCCTCGGCGCCAACTCCGGTGTGGGTATCAGTGTCGGCGATGATTCCGTCGTGGAGGCGGGCCTCTACGTGACCGCCGGGACCCGGGTCCGGGTTGTGGGACCCAGGGACGCCGATGGCGAGGACACCACCCGGATCGTCAAGGCCGTGGAACTCTCCGGGGTCCCGAATCTGCTCTTCCGCCGCAACTCCACGACCGGTGCCGTCGAGGTCCTGCCCCGCCAGGGCCAGACCGTTGAATTGAACGCGGCGCTGCACGCCAACTGACGCCCAGACGTCAAGGAAGTGAGCGGCCCGGGAGGGCCTGAGGGAAAGAAGTCTCGTGGCCCGTAGAGGGAGCTGGCGCCGACGCATCGTGCTGTTGCTGACGGCCGCCCTGGCAGCGGCAGGAGCCGGCACGGCGGCGGTGTTCCTGCAGCGGTCGGAAACCCTGATCACGGAAGGCTGCACCGCCGTCGCCGGCGGCTTGAGCGCCGAACTGGCCACCGACCAGGCCGCCAACGCCGCCCTGATCACCGCCGTCGCGGTCCGGCGGGAACTGCCCGCGCGGGCGGCGAGCATCGCGCTGGCGACCGCGCTGCAGGAATCCAAACTGCGGAATATCAGCTACGGGGATCAAGCGGGCCCTGACTCGCGGGGGCTGTTCCAGCAGCGGCCGTCGCAGGGCTGGGGTTCCACGGCCCAGGTCATGGACCCGTACTATGCGAGCAACGCCTTCTTCGACGCACTGGTCGAAGTTCCCGGCTACGAGTCCCTGGAAATCACCGTCGCCGCCCAAGAGGTCCAGCGTTCGGCGTATCCTGCTGCCTACGCCCGGCACGAGGCAACGGGCCGGGCATTCGCGTCGGCGCTGAGCGGCGAGACCGCCGCGGGTCTGGACTGCTCGCTCCGGACAGCCGACGCCGCAGGGGATCCCGGCGCGGTAGGGACCAAACTGACAGCGGCACTCGGCGACCTGCCGTTGACGGCGGACGGCCGGTCCCTGCTCGTGGACGCACAAGGCAACCTCGCCTGGGCGGTGGCGCAGTGGGCGGTGGCCAACGCAAAGGCACTGTCCATCACCGGTGTGGAAGTGGACGGACGCCGGTGGAATCGCGACGCCCGCACCGGCTGGGAGCCGGCCCCGGGGCCCGCAGACCAGGTAAGAATCACGGTCTCGGACGCTACAGCCGGCTGACCGCGTCCGGAACGTCCGCGACCGTCCGGACGCACGTGGCTGGCGCCGTCAGGCTCGGGGTCAGACGAGCAGATCGACGACGGGCTGCACGTAGCTGCGGAAAAGTTCCGGCTGGGAAAGCAGCTCGCGGCTCATGATCATCTTGTCCGGTTCGAGGTACCAGGCGCGCGGCTCAACGAGCGGCAGCTCAATAATGGTCAGGGTGAAATCGCGGGCCCCGCGGCCAGCGTAGAGCAGGCGGTCTTCCACCATGTCGGACAACAGCAGCGCGGCCCCGGAGGGATCCCGGGACGCTTCAAGCGCCATGTACTCCCCCCGGCGTTCGCGCGCCCAGGTCAGGGCCGCCCCGAAGTGGGCCTGCAGTACCCGCTTGAGCGCCGGTGAATTACTGAACGCCGAAAACCCCGGCGGGCCCAACGCGGGCGACATGTCCGGATAGGCCTTCAGCAGCTGCTCCCACCAGGCCTCCCATTCGGTCTTAAGCGCACTGATACCGCCCACCTCGGCGATGAGGTGTGCATGGTCGGAGGCCCGGATTTTGGGTTCAACATGGCAGAGCGCCGGATGCCCGGCACTGTTCAGGCCGGCGGCGTCACGAATATAGAGAGCAATCAGCATGGGCCCGGACGTGTCCATCGTGATCCGCCAACCCGGTCCGCCGGTTTCGTGCATCAAAATGCCTCCCTTGGCAAGCCATATGCCCCCAGTCTATTCCTGAAGTCAGGACAGGTTAATGGCTGAGCGCCAATCTGCCGTCTGCACGGTCCGCCACGCTTCCGTCCCAGCCGCGGCCCAGGTCCGCCAGATGAGCTGCCAGCACATCGCCGCAGATCCGGGCCGTCATCCAGTCGGGCTGCAGCAACGCATGCATGGTGAGCCCGTCCAGCGTTGCCAGCAGCCGCTCGGCCTCGGTTACGAGCCGGTGTTGCTCCGCTTCCCCGCCGCCCGCGTCGCGGGAGAGCTCCTTCACCAGCCGCCCCACGATAACTGCTACGGCGCGATGGCCGCGGTCGGCTTCCGGGACCAGATAGCTTTTCGTCCGGGCAGCGTTCTTGAAGGCCATCCAGACACAGGCGTCAACTGCCCGCTCCCCGTCCAGTGGCAGGAATTCGCTGAGCAATGCCAGGGCACCCCGGTGGTACTCCGGAGTCCCGGACGCCAAGTCAGCCAGGTGCGCGTCGGCGGACGTGAGCCGGCCAATGATCCGGTCCACGACCACGCTGAACGAATGTGCGAGGAGTTCCTCACTGCTGGTGAAATAGTGTCGGACTGATCCGACCGCCAGGTCCGCCTCGGCGGCGACTTCACGCAGCGACGCCCGTTCCAGCCCTTCCGCTGCGATGATCCGGAAGACTGCTTCGACTATTTCCTGGCGCCGGACTGCGGCGTCGACAAATTTTGGCACCCGTCATTCTTAGCATGGAACGGCACGGGTCTCCTGCGGGGCGGCCGCAGGACCTGCCGTCGGGGCGTTGCAGTGGCGCCGGTACGACGACGGCCACGCACCGTGGCAGGTGCGCGGCCGTCGTCGGGCTGCTGCGTGGGCTGTCTTCCCGGCCGGTGCCTCAGCGTACCGGGTAGTTGCGTTCCGGTTCGCCGATGTAGAGCTGGCGAGGGCGGCCGATCTTGGTGTTGGGGTCGCTGATCATTTCGCGCCACTGGGCGATCCAGCCGGGCAGGCGGCCAATGGCGAACAGCACGGTGAACATCTTCTCCGGGAAGCCCATGGCCTTGTAGATCAGGCCGGTGTAGAAGTCCACATTGGGGTAGAGCTTGCGCTGGATGAAGTAGTCATCCCCCAGCGCCTTTTCCTCCAGGCGCATCGCGATGTCCAGCAGTTCATCGTTGCCGCCGAGCTTGGTCAGGATCTCGTGGGCGGTGGCCCTTGATGATCTTGGCGCGCGGGTCGTAATTCTTGTAGACCCGATGCCCGAAGCCCATGAGCCGGACGCCGTCTTCCTTGTTCTTGACCTTCTCCATGTAATCCTCGGGCTTGATGCCGTCGGCCTGGATCTGGCGCAGCATCTTCAGCACGGCCTCGTTCGCACCGCCGTGGGCGGGACCAAAGAGCGCATTGATGCCGGCGGATACAGACGCGAACAGGTTCGCGTTGGAGGAGCCGACCAGGCGGACCGTGGAGGTGGAGCAGTTCTGCTCGTGGTCCGCATGCAGGATCAGGAGCAGGTCCAGGGCCTTGGCGATGACCGGGTCCAGCTCATACTGCTCTGCTGGCAGCCCGAAGCTCAGGCGCATGAAGTTTTCCACGAGGTTCATGGAATTGTCCGGGTAAAGCATCGGCTGGCCGATGGACTTTTTGTGGGCGTACGCGGCGATGACCGGCATCTTTGCCATCAGCCGGATGGTGGAGAGCTCCACTTGCTCGGCGTTAAACGGGTCCAGCGAGTCCTGGTAGAACGTGGACAGCGCGGACACTGCGGAGGAGAGGACCGGCATTGGGTGCGCGTCGCGGGGGAAGCCGCTGAAGAAGCCCTTCAGCTCCTCGTGCAGCAGGGTGTGGTGCCTGATCCGCTGGTCAAAGGCTTCCAGCTCGGTGGGGGTCGGCAGGTTGCCGTAAATCAGCAGGTAGGAAACTTCCAGGAAGCTGGAGTGCTGCGCGAGCTGTTCGATCGGGTAGCCGCGGTACCGCAGGATACCGGCGTCGCCGTCAATGTAGGTGATGGCCGACGTCGTCGCCGCGGTGTTCATGAAACCGGGGTCGAAGGTGACGGCCCCCGTCTGACTCAGCAGCTTCGAAACATCGTAGCCTTCGTTTCCTTCGACAACCTTGATGCGGGGCAATTCAAGCTCGCCGCCGGCATGGCGCAGGGTCGCGCTGGTGGTTTCAGTCATGGAGTCTCCTCATGAGGCATCAGGGCCCTCTGTAGAAAGCTGGTCCAACATCTGGTGGGGCTGCCTGCGGTTCCCATGCGGACAGGAATTCCAAAAGCTGCGCTGCCTTCTTGTGGAAAGCCACCATTGATAGTCAGTTAAAAAGTACAGTCACATTGCGGGTCGTACTAATCCGGGACACCCCAGAGGCCCCAAAAAAGCACCACATGTGGTGCGCGTCACGTCAATGTTACGTTTGGGCGGCCAGTCGTGCCACGGCAGCATCAATCCGATCGTCGCTGGCAGTCAGGGCCACGCGGACGAAACCCCTGCCGGCGTCCCCGTAGAAGACGCCCGGGCCAACCACGATGCCACGGTCCGCCAGCCGGCCGACCGTGTCCCAGGTGGCCTCGCCCGCGGTGGCCCACAGGTAGAGGCCGGCCTTGGATTCGTGGATCGTCAGCCCGAACTGCTCCAGCGCGGGAACGAGTCGTTCACGGCGGCCCCGGTACAGGTCCTTCTGGGCCTGGACGTGGGCGTCGTCGCCGAGCGCCACCCGCATCGCTTCCTGGACGGGGTACGGAACGATCATGCCGGCATGTTTTCGGCTGTTGACAAGGTTTGCCATGAGCGCCGGATCCCCTGCGACGAACGCAGCACGGTAGCCGGCGAGATTGGACTGCTTGCTCAGCGAGTACACGGCGAGGAGACCCTCGTGGGAGCCTTCCGCCACTTGCGGGTCGAGGATGCTGGGCACCGGAGTGCCGCCGCGCTGAACGTCCCATTCGCCCCAGCCGAGTTCGGCGTAGCACTCATCAGAGGCCACGACGGCGCCGAGTTCGCGGGCTTGGCGCACGATCCGCCGCAGCGACGCGGTGTCCCGGACGCTGCCGGTCGGATTTCCCGGCGAGTTGATCCAGATGAGCCGGACGCGGGCCCCGGGTGGCCTCGTCGAGTTCATCAAGGTCATCGGCGGCGACATGCTCGGCTCCGGCGAACGCCGCGCCAATGTCATAGGTGGGGTACGCCACCGTGGGGCGGACAACGACGTCGCCCGTCCGCAGGCCGAGCAGGAAAGGCAACCAGGCCACCAGTTCCTTCGAACCGACAGTTGGCATCACGTTGTGCGGATCCAGGCCGGGAACGCCCCGGCGCCTGTCAAACCATGCCTCGACGGCTTCGCGGAGCCCCTGCGTCCCGTGGACCGTGGGATACCCGGGAGCATTGGCCGCGGCCCGCAATGCGTCCTGGATCAGGTCCGGGGTGGGATCCACCGGAGTTCCGATCGAAAGGTTGGACATGCCCCCCGGATGTTCCGCGGCCCTTGCCAGGTAAGGCGCCAGAGCCTCCCACGGGTAGTCAGGCAGACTCAGGCCGTAGCTGCGAACAGCGGAAGTCACCGGCTCGCCCGCCTTAGTTGTCTTGGTTCTGCGGCGGAAGGACTGCAATCAGGGGATGGTCGGTATGCGTGTTGCCGATCTTTGCGGCTCCGCCCGGGGACCCCAACACGTCGAAGAACTCGACGTTGGCCTTGTAGTAATCGGCCCATTCCTCGGGAGTGTCATCCTCGTAGTAGATTGCCTCGACCGGGCAGACGGGTTCACAGGCACCACAGTCCACGCACTCGTCCGGGTGGATGTAGAGGGAACGCTCACCTTCATAGATGCAGTCGACGGGGCATTCCTCAATACATGCCTTGTCCTTGACATCTACACACGGCTGCGCGATTACGTAGGTCACGTCTCTTGCCTCTCCACATTGGTTCCGGCGGCCGGCCGGATCGTTCTCCGGCCTGAGCGCCGGGCTGCTGACATCTGAGCCTATTATCTCCCAGCATGTTCCCGCGAACCTAGCCGGGCGTCATAGTCCCTGCGCGTCCTACTATGAACTAGTGAGTTCGCCTTCGCCATTGCCACCGCCCCAGCAGTTTCTTTCCGGCGCGCCCCTGGGCACGCGGGTCGTGGTCAGGTACCGGATCAACGAAGGCCTCACCGACGCCCTGGGCGAGCTCCTGGCACGCACCCCCGGCGGCTGCACCATCCGCACCCGGCGCGACGACGTCGTTATTCCCTTAGCACTCGTGGTGGCCGCCAAGGAGGTCCCCCCGGCGCCCCAGCGCCGCGCCCCGCGCCGCCCCTAATGGGGGTGTACCCGTAGGTCCTTTCGGGGGCATGCTGGGTATCCGAGCCGCTGGTGGGTGAGCACTTGACGCCCCTGGCCCCGTGTCGAGGCCTAGGTCTAGATCGTGCCCCTGCCGGTTGGTGAGGTGGGCCTGTAGCGCTGGTGGGGTGTCGTGCCGTGGAGCACTGATCCATTAGACCGCAGCCAGTTCCTTCCTCCCCGTCGTGCCCGGGATAAGCCCACAACGGAAGGGATCGGGACAATGCTGTTCATCGGCGACGACTGGGCGGAGGACCACCACGACATCGCGGTCATGGATGAGGGGGGCCGGGTACTGACGCGCCGCAGGCTCACTGAGGGCGTATCCGGGCTCGAGGCCCTCCATGACCTGCTCGGAGGGTACCTGCCCGAGAACGCGGCACCGGCCGAAGTGCTGATCGGGATTGAGACCGACCGCGGGCCCTGGGTCCAGGGACTGCTGGCGTCCGGCTACACGGTTTACGCGATCAATCCGGCGCAGTCGGCCCGCTACCGGCAGCGCACCGGGGCGGCCGGGGCGAAATCGGATAAGGGTGATGCGCTGGTGCTGGCCCGGATCGTGGCTGTTGACCGGGAGTTGCACCGGGCGATCGCCGCCGACAGCGACGTCGCGGAGGAGGTCAAGGTCCTGGCGAGGGCTCACCAGTCGCTGATCTGGGCCAGGCAGCGGCAGGCGAACGTGCTGCGTTCGAACCTGCGCGAGTACTACCCGGCCGCGCTGTCCGCGTTCGGGCAGGACCTGCACGGACGGGACGCGATGGCCGTGCTCGGCGCCGCGCCTGGCCCCAAGGCCGGGGCCCGCCTCACCCCGGCCAGGGTCCAGGCGCTGTTGCGGCACGCCGGACGGCAACGCTACCTGGCCGCCCGAGCCGGCGAGATCGTCGAGGCACTGCACGCGCCCCGGTTGCCCGCCCGCCCGGGGATCGAGGCCGCCTACACGGCCACCACGGCGGCCCTGGTTGCCGTCATCCGCGAACTGAACGCCCAGATCGGCGTCCTGCAGGGGCAGGTGGAGGAATCTTTTGGCCGGCACCCGGACGCTGAGATCTACCTCAGCCAGCCGGGTCTGGGGCCGGTGCTCGGCGCCCGGGTGCTGGGCGAATTCGGGGACGCGGCGGACCGCTACGCCGACGCCAGATCACGGAGGAACTACGCAGGGACCAGCCCGGTCACCCGGGCCTCCGGCACCAAGCGCAGCGTGCTGGCCCGGCATGCCCGAAACCGGCGCCTGGCCGATGCCCTGGACCTGCAGGCCTTCACCGCACTCAGCGTCTCGCCCGGCGCACGCGCCTACTACGACGCCCGCCGCTCACGCGGCGCCACCCACCACCAGACCCTCCGGGCCCTGGCCAACCGGCTCGTCGGGATCCTCCACGGCTGCCTCCGCCACCACACCACCTACAACGAGGACACCGCCTGGCACACCACTACCCAAAACGTCGAACTCCGCGCCGCTTGACGGCTTAGCACCGTGGGGTATCTAGCCCGGCCAAATGGACATGCCCTCCCCCGGTCTCCGCGGATGGACATATTGGCATCATGCTCAGCCCCTGTCCCCACCACGGGACATGTCCAGTGGTGGAGCAGGTCTGAGACGGACCATGCCGCTGATTACGCGGCGGCAGCCGGCCTGTTTACTACCTCACGGACCATGGCGATGAATTCCTGCGGGTGACTCCTCAGCAGGGCGTAGCTCACGACGAGGATGGGGATTCCCCGGCGGGTGGTCACGTTCCATCGCCGCCGGTCCTCCTCGAAGCTCGTCCGGTCCATGTGGAACCCCGCGCCGTCCGTCTCAATGCCGAGCCGTCCGTCAACCATGAGGTCCAGATGTCCCAGGCCGGAAACGTTGACCTGGGACTCGACATGAAACCCGGCACGCCGCAGTAAAAAGCGGGCCAGGCACTCGATAATGGATTGCGATTGCGGCACGATTGCGGCGGTAATGCGGCGCTCCCGAGCGTCGTTGCGCCCGTCCAGCCGCTGCCGCAACCCGGTTAATGACAACCTTCCGAGCGCGACCGCCGATTCGGCGATGACCAGTCCGTCGACTTCCGGCATACATCGGAGGCTTTGAACGACGGCGTCCATGAGTGTCGGAGCCGCGGACGATCGATGGCAGACGAATCCCGGATAGCTGCGGCTGTGCGTAAGCGCGACATGGGGCCGCGCCGGGGAATCGAGAACCCACAGTCCGTGGAGCTGAGCAGCCGTGACGCAGGGCCGGCTCCGCCGGAAGGGACCGAATGGCCATGAGCCCGGGATCGGCGCCAGGCAGCGCGTACACGCCCCGGGCGACCCTGGCCACAGAGCCGCTGGAGAGCGACGCTTTCAGCTGGAAGTCCGAGACGCCCGCCGCGGCAAGATGTTTGGCGCGGGCAACGCCGTCGTAGTTTGCGAGTATGTCGAGGATACTGACCATGCAGCCATCGTGCGGTGGGTCGACTGGCACCATCCAGTGCGGCACCGGGCTATGTGGATAAGCGCCTGCCCAGGGCACCCGGAGGCCGAGGGAACATGTCCAGCGCTGAAATTCGCAGGCGGGAATCACCGCTGGGCATGTCCCGCCTGCGGGCGGACGGATGCACATGATGCCGCTATGCCCGCGCTTCGGTCCTAACAATGAGCATGTCCCGCCCTGGGGCCTCAGACTTGCGGGGTCCGGTAGCGCCCGCACCACGCCAGCATGGCCACCGTGACGACTGCGATGCCGAAGATCCAGATGTTGCCCGCGGTGTCGTCGATGATCAGGCGTTTACCGGACTCCAGCGCGGACCACCATCCCGTGAGCGCGTAGCAGAGGATTCCGCAAAACGCCGGCGGAACGATCGAGCGGAAGGCCGCCCCGAGCCAGAGTTCCACCGAGGCAAGCAGCACCAGCGCGGCCACCGCACCCCACGGCACCTCGATGCCACCGATCAGTGCGTCCTGTCCGTGCAGTGCTGTGCCGGCCAGGGCAACAAAAAGAGCTGCCGGTCCGGCGGCGGCAATGCCGCCTGCCGGACCGGCAGCTCTCTTATTCACAAATCGCCCGGTGTATCAGCGCAGCTGCGCTGAAACTAGGACTTGGCGCGGGCGCGGGCGGACTTGGCCCGCTGGTTGACGTCCAGGATGAGCTTCCGGATACGGATGGATTCCGGGGTAACCTCAACGCACTCGTCTTCGCGGGCGAATTCGAGTGACTCTTCGAGGGTCAGGTCGCGCGGCGGCGTCAGGTTCTCGAAGGTGTCGGAGGAAGCGGCACGCATGTTGGTGAGCTTCTTTTCCTTGGTGATGTTGACGTCCATGTCATCGGCGCGGGAGTTCTCGCCGACGATCTGGCCTTCGTAGACCTCGGAGGTGGGACGGACGAAGAAGGAGCCGCGTTCCTGCAGGTTGATCATGGCGAACGGCGTCACAACACCCGCGCGGTCGGCGATCATCGAACCGTTGGTACGGTATTCGATCGGGCCGGCCCCACGGCTCGTAGCCCTCGGAGATGGAGGCCGCGATGCCGGCGCCACGGGTGTCGGTGAGGAACTTGGTGCGGAAACCGATCAGGCCGCGGGCCGGAACGATGAACTCCATACGGCACCAGCCGGTGCCGTGGTTGGACATGTTGGTCATGCGGCCCTTGCGGGCGGCCATGAGCTGGGTGACGGCGCCGAGGTACTCTTCCGGCACGTCGATGGTCATGTGCTCCATCGGCTCGTGGATCTTGCCGTCAACAGTCCGGGTGACTACCTGCGGCTTGCCGACGGTCAGTTCGAAGCCTTCGCGGCGCATCTGCTCGACCAGGATGGCCAGCGCGAGCTCGCCACGGCCCTGGACTTCCCAGGCATCGGGACGCTCGGTGGGCAGCACCTTGATGGAGACGTTACCGATCAGTTCCTTGTCCAGGCGGTCCTTGACCTGGCGGGCCGTAACCTTGGCACCCTTGACCCGGCCGGCCAGCGGCGAGGTGTTGATGCCGATGGTCATGGAGATGGCCGGGTCGTCAACAGTGATGAGCGGCAGCGGCTGCGGGTTGTCGACGTCGGTCAGCGTCTCACCAATGGTGATTTCCTCGATACCGGCGACGGCGACGATCTCACCCGGACCGGCGGACTCTGCCGGGACGCGGTCGAGAGCCTTGGTGGCCAGCAGTTCGGTGATCTTGACGTTCTTGAGCTCACCGTTGGCGCGCGCCCAGGCAACGGTCTGGCCCTTGCGAAGGGTGCCGTTGTAGATGCGCAGGAGCGCAAGGCGGCCCAGGAACGGCGAGGCGTCCAGGTTGGTGACGTGCGCCTGCAGGACACCGTCCGGGTTGTAGGTCGGCGCCGGGATGTGCTCGACGATGGCCTTGAACAGGGGTTCCAGGTCCTCGTTATCCGGAGCGGAGCCGTCGGCCGGCTGCTCGAGGGAAGCGCGGCCAACCTTGGCGGCGGCGTAGACAACAGGGACGTTGAGGATCTTGTCGAGGTCCAGATCCGGAACTTCGTCGGCGAGGTCGGAAGCAAGGCCCAGCAGGAGGTCCATGGACTCGTGGACAACTTCTTCGATCCGCGCGTCGGGGCGGTCGGTCTTGTTGACCAGGAGAATCACGGGCAGGTGCGCGGCGAGGGCCTTGCGCAGCACGAAGCGGGTCTGGGGCAGCGGGCCCTCAGATGCGTCGACGAGGAGGACAACGCCGTCAACCATGGACAGGCCGCGCTCTACTTCGCCGCCGAAGTCAGCGTGACCGGGGGTGTCAATCACGTTGATCGTGATGGTCTCGCCGTTGGAGGACGGTCCGTTGTAGGCCACGGTGGTGTTCTTGGCCAGGATAGTGATGCCCTTTTCGCGTTCCAGGTCACCGGAGTCCATAACACGGTCTTCGAGGTGGTTGTGGGCGGCAAAGGAGTTGGTCTGCTTGAGCATGGCGTCGACCAGGGTGGTCTTGCCGTGGTCAACGTGGGCCACAATCGCGACGTTGCGCAGGTCACTGCGCGATGCAGTGGCTACCGCGGTGTTGGTGGTGGTTTCAGACATGCGTTATTGCTCGATTCAGTGGTGAAGTCAGCTGTGGTATCGCGACATTTCCAACCGGAACGCACGACGGATAAGCCCTTTTAACACAGGGCACCTGCTCTAAGTCTAAGCGCTAGGACATTTATTGGCCTAAAATACGAAACGCGCGGGTTCCCAGACACCATCGTCAGGGCGCGGAGAGGGGGAATCTGGCGTGAGTAAGATCACTGGTTATCCATCCGCGCGCACCCCGGCGCAGCCCGCAGCACCCCGGCGCGGCACGGAGCCCCGTATGCGTAAAGCCCCGGCGCTGTCCCGCCTCATCGCACCGATGCTCGCCGTCGGCATCGTCCTGTCCGGCTGCGTGCTGGTATCCGACGCCGCAGAGCCCGGCCCGGAAGTGACGGCGGTTGAACAGGATCCGTCGCGCCTCCGGCCGGGCTCGATCTATCGGAACCCTGCCAGCGGCCGGAAGGAAGTAATTGTCGAGGACATCAGCCAGACAGCTGTCCTGATTGGCGACTCCCAGTCAGAGCCCTCCTTCGGCTGGCCGCGGCAGGCTCTCAAGGCTTTGGGCTACAAGGTTTATTTCTGCGGGCGGGGCGGAACCGGATACGTGGCGTCTTTCGGGAAGACGGGCAACTACATGGATGCGCTGCAGCGCGGTGACTGGAAACTCCCGTACGGCTCCCCTCCGCTCGTACTGATCGAAGGCGGCGGGAACGATGCCAGCAAAGGCGCAACCGACCAGCAGATTGTGCGAAACGCAGACCGCCTCATCGCCAGCGTCAGGCAACGCTACCCTGCCGCCAGGATCGCCATCGTCGGCACCCTGGCGCGCGCGGCCAACGACGGCGGCAGCCGCCGCACCGAAGTGGATGCACTCCTGGGCACCGTCGCGCAGCGGCACAAAGTACCGTTCGTCAGCGCCGGGGACTGGCTGACCCGGTATGACCTCACCGGTTCGCTGACGGACCGCGTCCATTTGAACCGGCAGGGCCACAACGCCCTCGGGCTGGTCCTCGCCCAGCGGCTGCGGTCCTATGGGCTTTCGGCGACGGAGCCCGCAGCGGTGCCAGACACGTCTCCCAGGAGCCTGCACCGCCGCTGACGGCACACGGGCAGTTGTCCACGGGCGCCACCGGCCGCCGCGGACCACTTACCCTGCAGAACGAAAAGAGCCGGCGGCTGCCCTTGAAAGGGCGGCCGCCGGCTCCTGCACCGGCGGTCAGTCCGCGGTGGCGGGACCGGTGCTCAGGCGACTTCCGGCGGCAGCATCAGGCTGGCCCCCGGAATGGCGTTGAGCAACGCCTTTGTGTAGTCCATCTGCGGGGCATCAAAGACCCCGTCGGTGGACCCCGTCTCCACCAGCTTGCCCTGCTCCATTACGCAGACATGGTCGGCAATCTGCCGGACCACGGCCAGGTCATGGGTGATGAACAAGTACGTCAGACCCAGGGTGGACTGCAGCTCAGCGAGCAGGTTCAGGACCTGTGCCTGCACCAGAACGTCGAGTGCGGAAACCGCCTCATCGCAGATGATCACTTCCGGGTCCAGGGCCAACGCCCGCGCAATCGCGACGCGCTGGCGCTGGCCGCCGGAGAGCTCGTTCGGGTAACGCTGCATGGTGGACTGCGGCAGCGCCACCTGGTCCAGCAACTCCCGGACCTTCTTCTCCCGGCTCGCCTTGTCCCCGATCTTGTGGGTCCGCAGCGGTTCCTCGATGGTCCGGAAGATGTTGTACATCGGATCCAGGGAACCGTACGGATCCTGGAAGATCGGCTGCACCCGGCGGCGGAACGCGAAGATTTCCTTGCTGTTCAGCGTGGACGTATCGACGCCGTCGAAGATGATCCTGCCGGACGTGGGCTTCAGCAGGTTCAGCACCATCTGGGCCACGGTGGACTTGCCCGAGCCCGACTCCCCCACAATCGCCGTCGTCGTCCCGCGCTTGACCTTAAACGAGACGTCATCAACCGCCGTGAAGTTGGTGGACTTGCCGAAGCCGGAGCGGAGCTTAAAAACCTTGCTCAGGTTTTCAATCTCCAGCACGGCATCCGGCAGTGCCGGCGCCGCGACGCCCGCCGCGCTCGGGGCCAGCAGCCCCGCAGCGGCGACGCCCTGTTCCTTCGCGACCTGGATGCGCCGTGACGCGAGCGACGGCGCCGAGGCCACCAGCCGCTGGGTGTACGGGTGACGGGGGTTCTGCAGCAGTTCCAGTGACGGCCCGGCCTCAACGACCTGCCCGCGGTACATCACCACGACCTTGTCGGCGCGCTCGGCAGCGAGTCCGAGGTCGTGCGTGATGAGCAGCACGGCGGTCCCGAGTTCGGCCGTCATGGTGTCCAGGTGATCGAGGATCTGCCGCTGCACCGTGACGTCCAGTGCGGACGTCGGCTCATCGGCGATGAGCAGGCGCGGCTGGCAGGACAGGCCGATGGCGATCAGCGCACGCTGGCGCATACCGCCGGAGAACTCGTGCGGATACTGCTGGGCGCGCCGGGCCGCGTCCGGCAGGCCCGCCTGGGAGAGGACCTTGGCCACATCGTCCGGACCGCTGGGCAGGCCGTTGGCTTTGAGCGTCTCCTTGACCTGGAAGCCGATCTTCCACACCGGATTAAGGTTCGACATCGGGTCCTGGGGGACCATGCCGATGCTGTTGCCGCGGAGTTCGATCATTCGCTTCTCGCTGGCATTGGAGATGTCTTCGCCGTCGAAGAAGATCTGGCCTGCGGAGACACGGCCGTTGCCGGGGAGCAGCCCGATCGCGGCCAGCGCCGTCGTTGACTTGCCGGAGCCGGATTCGCCAACGATGGCGACGGTCTCGCCGGGCATCACCGTCAGGTGGGCCTGGCGGACCGCGTTGACCTCGCCGTTGCTGGTAGCGAACGTGATGGCCAGATCACGGATTTCGAGCAGCGGGCGCTCGGCGGCGCCGGCTTCGTGGATTTCGACAGAGGCGTTCATGGCGTCGCCTTTCATCGCTTGCGCGCTTTGGGGTCCAGCGCATCACGGAGGGCGTCGCCCAGCATGATGAAGCTCAGGACGGTGATGGACAGGGCGATTGCCGGGTAGAGCAGCGGCATGGGGTTGGAGCGCAGGGAAGCCTGGGCCGACTGAATGTCGTTGCCCCAGGACATAACGCTCGGCGGCAGCCCGATGCCAAGGAATGACAGCGTCGATTCGGCCACGATGAAGGTGCCGAGTGAGATGGTGGCCACCACGATGATCGGCGCCAGTGCGTTGGGCATGACGTGCCGCATCAGCGACCGGAACCGGGACACGCCCAGTGACCGGGGCCGCGGTGACAAAGTCTGCATTCCGGACCTCGACGACGGCGCCGCGGGTGATGCGGGCAATCTGCGGCCAGCCGAAAACCACCAGGATCACGACGAGGGACCAGACGTTCCGGTTGGCCCGGAAGATCGGCAGCTGCGTGAGGACGATGGCGCCGAGAATCAGCGGCAGGGCGAAGAAGATATCGTTGATCCGGGCGAGGATCGCATCGACCCAGCCGCCGTAGTAGCCGGCCAGCGCACCCACGGTGCCGCCGATGATGATAACGCCGATGGTGGTAAACAAACCGACGATCACCGAGGACTGGGTGCCGAAGATGACGCGGGCATAGACGTCGCAGCCCTGCCGGGTGAAGCCAAGCGGATGCCCTTCAGAGGGGCCGCCGTTGGAGTTGGCCAGCTGGCACGCCTCCGACTGCGGGTTGATGGGCGAAAACAGTCCCGGAAACACGCTGACCAGGACCACAATGACGATCAGGAACGCCGAGATCAGGAACAGCGGCTGCCGGCGCAGGTTCTTCCAGGCTTCGCCCCAGAGGCTCAAGGGCGCGTTTTCGTCCTTGACCTTGTCTGTGACCTGCAGCGGGGTCTCGTCCAGGTCTGCGACGAAGTGCTCAATGTCGCGCCCGGTGTTGCGGCCCGGTCGGACGACGTCGGAAACGGGAGAGGTGTTCTCAGGAGTCATAGCGGATCCTCGGGTCAAGCCAGGCGTACAGCAGGTCAACGAGCAGGTTGGACACAACGTAGATCAGGACCAGGACGGTGACGATGGACACCACGGTTGGTCCTTCACCGGTTGTGACGGCACGGTAGAGCCGGTTCCCGACGCCCGGGACGTTGAAGATGCCTTCGGTCACGATTGCACCGCCCATCAGGGCGCCGAGGTCGGCGCCCAGGAAGGTGATGACCGGGATCAGCGAGTTTCGCAGGATGTGAACCCGCACCACCCGGCTGCGGGAGAGACCCTTGGCCGTGGCCGTCCGGACATAGTCGGCGTTCATGTTCTCAATCACGCTGGTCCGGGTGAGGCGGAGCACGTAGGCGAACGAGCCCAGGCCGAGCACAATGGCGGGCAGGATCAGGTCCTGGACCGTGGCGGCGGAGCTGACCGTCGGTTTAGCCCAGCCCAGCTGCACGCCGATGAAGAACTGCATGAGGAAGCCCAGGACGAAGATCGGGATGCCGATGACGATCAGGGAAGCCACGAGCACCGTTGCGTCAAAGAGCTTGCCCTTGCGCAGGCCGGCGAACAGCCCGAAGGCGATGCCGAAGACGGCTTCGAAAATGAGTGCCATCACGGCCAGCCGGGCGGTGACGGGGAAGACCTCGCCGAGCACGGCGGCGATCGGCCGGCCGGAGAAGTCCAGCCCAAGATCGAAAGTGAAGATGCTCTTGACGTAGAGGAGGTATTGGATCCAGAAGGGCTGGTCCAGGTTGTACTGGGCCCGCAATTGGGCCGCTACGGATTCGTTGACAGGCTTGTCGCCAAAGAGTGCCGCGATGGGGTCGCCGGGGAGGCTGAAGACCAGGAAGTACACCAGGAGGGTCGCTCCGAGGAAAACCGGGATCAGTTGCAGGAAGCGCTTGAGAACATACGTCGCCATCAGCGAAGTACACCCCCGTCAGCAGGCACGCCGCGTAGGAATGCTGTGGAGTCGTTCATCTAAGAACCTTTTCACTATGAATGCCCGACGGCGTCGCTGCCGCTCGTTGCGGGCGCCGGGACGTGCGCCGGGAGGCGACGCAACAGGGTCCGCGCCGTCGGAATAGAAAGTTGGGGAAACAGAACGACGGCGGGGGTGCTCATCCGAGCAGCCCCCGCCGTCGTTCAGATGTTACTTGCCAGTAATGGCGTAGTACAGCGGAACGCCGTCCCAGCCGTAGTCAACGTTGGTGACCTTGTCGCTCCAGCCGCCCTGGGCGACCTGGTACCAGAGCGGGATGGCCGGCAGATCCTGGAGCAGGATCTCCTGGGCCTCGTTCATGGCCTTGTTGCCGTCGGCCACGCTGGACGCCTTAAGACCTTCGGAGATGGTCTTCTCGAACGTCGGGTTGTCGTAGCGGGAATCGTTGGAGCCCGCGCCGGCCTTGTAGATCGGGCCAAGGAAGTTGTACAGCGACGGGTAGTCGGCCTGCCAGCCGGCACGGATGCCGCCGGTCAGGGTGCCGGCCGTAGCCTCGGTGCGGACTTCCTTGAAGGTTGCGTAGGGCTTGCCTTCGATCTTGATGCCCAGGGTGTTCTTGACCTGGTTGACGAGGGCCTCGACCCATGCCTTGTGTCCGCCCTTGTCGGCGTTGTAGGCAATGGTGAACGTCTTGTCGGCGTCCCACTTCTCGATGGCGTCAGCCTTGGCCCAGGCTTCCTTTGCCTTGGCGGCGTTGAACTCGAGATTTTCCGCACCCGGGATCGAGTCGCTGTAACCATCCAGTACCGGAGCCGTGAATTCCTTGGCCGGCTTGCGGGCGCCATTGAAGATCACGCTGGTGATCTCTTCGCGGTTGATGGCCATGGAGATTGCCTGGCGGCGCAGCTTGCCGGCCTCGCCGCTCCACTCCGGCAGGTATTCCGGGATGGAGATGGTCTGGTTGCCGGCGTACGGCTTGCTGATGGTGCGGTCGCCGAGGTCGGACTGGAAGTTCAGCAGCGCGTTGGTCGGGATGGTCTGGAGGATGTCCAGGTTGTTGCTCAGCAGGTCCTGGTAGGCCGCGTCATCATTCTGGTAGATCTTGAACGTCACGCCGGCGTTCTTGGCCTTGCGCGGGCCGTTGTAGTCCGGGTTCGGCACGAGCTGGATCTGCACGTTGTGCTGCCAGCCGCCCTCGGCGAGCATGTACGGGCCGTTGCCGACCGGCTTTTCGCCGAATGCCTTGGGGTCAGCGAGGGCACCGGCAGGCACCGGCACGAAGGCGGTGTAGCCGAGGCGCAGCGGCCAGTCGGACTCGGGCTGGCTCAGTTCAACGGTGAACGTCAGGTCATCAACGACTTTCAGCCCGGACATGGTCTCGACGGTGGAGCCTTCCGCGCTGGCCTCGTCGTAGCCCTTGATGCTTTCGAAGAAGCCTGCGCTGAGCTGGGCATTCTTTGCTGCCGCGCCGAAGTTCCACGAATCAACGAACGTCTGGGCCGTGATGGCCTCGCCGTTGGTGAACTTCTGGTCCTTCTTGAGCTTGATGGTGAAGTTCTGGCCATCTTTGCCCTCAATGGACTCGGCCAGTTCGTTGACCGGCTTGCCGGTGGCGTCGTAGCTGACGAGTCCGGCGAAGGTCATGTCGATGACCTTGCCGCCGCCGACCTCGTTGGTGTCGGTCGGCATCAGCGGGCGCGCCGGCTCTGAACCATCAGCGATGATGACCTTGCTGGCGTCGCTGCCAGTGGTGCCGCCTGCGGTGGTGCCGCCGCCGCAGCCGGTCAGGGCAAGGGCAGCGATAGCCATCATGCCCAGTGCTTGGGAAGTGCGCGAAAAACGCATTCCGCCTCCTATGAATTGTGGGAGTTCCGAGGGAAAGACTTGTGCTTCCCGGTAGTCCGGGCACAGGGGTATCCGTGTGATCTGGACTACATATGGATGTAGCCTAACCGTAAACCGTCCGAATCGTGGAACCGCGTTGCCAAACCGATATCAGATAGGCCTGTGACTCCTGGTGGCAACCGCGCCGCACTACCTGTCACAGGTTACTGACTGGTATTATCCGCCCGCCGTGAGCTCCCGGTTAATCGTGGCTAACCGCTGGCTGCCCATGTCACGACAGTTTTTGCGACCACTCCCAGAAGTTCCACCAGACCCCGGTCTGGTTCGGCATGTACTTCACGCCGGTGATGCGCTTGCTGTACGCGTCAACACCAACGAGCTGGAACAACGGGAGGCCGTAGGCGGATTCCCAGACCTTCCTGTCGATCTGCTGCGCGAGGCTGTCCTGCTCGCTGGGATCGGTGGTGACAATGAGTTCGTCCATCAGTTCGTCGGCACCGGGATCACTGAACCCGTTGAAGTTCGAATCATTGCCCGACTTGAATACCTGCGGGACGCCGGACCCGCCGTCTCCGGAGTTGCTCCAGCCGAAAATGGCCGCGTCGTAGCCGCCCTTGCCCAAGGCCTTGCCCCAGTCGGAACCGCCAAGGCCGCCATCGACGACCTGGAAACCTGCCTTGCCCGCGGACTCGCGGATGAGCGTGAACGTGGTGACCCGGTTGGGATTGTCCTTGTTGTACATGATGCGGACTTCAGGGGTGGCGCCGTCAAGGAGCTTCCTGGCTGCTGTGATGTCGACTTCCTGGTACTCGGAGGACCCGTTGCTCCTTGCCGACTCTGAGTAGGGGGCCTGGCCCGGGATAAACAGCTGGGAATCCAGCGGTGCCGGATCCGGGTCGAGACCTTTGAGGATCCGGTTAACGATTTCCCGGCGCGGAACGGTCTTCAGGAACGCTTCACGGACGCTCTTCTCGGCGAACGGGCCGCTGTAGTTCAAATCGATGTGGTCGTAGGCGAGCTGGCGGCCGACTTCCACGGTGACGCCTTCGCTTTCGAGGGCTTTGAGCTGGTCCACGGTGTCGTTGGAGGCCTGCGGCGCGATGATGTCCGCCTGGCCGGCCTGCAGCGCCTGCACCTGGGCACCGGCATCGCCAATGTAGCGGACCGTGATTTCGTCCAGTTTGGCCTCGGGTCCCCAGTTGTAGTCCCTGTTCCGGATCATGGTCAGCGTCTGGTTTTCGTTGACGCTCCGGACGATGTAGGGGCCGTTGGACAGGTACAGGCTGACATCGGCGGGGAGCGACGTGGAATCGAAGCCGGTATTCCACAGCCCGGCCATAACCGTCAGCTGCGCATTCGCTGGCTGGGGATTGACCGCATCGCCCCGGGGGATGCTCCTGAGCAGTTCGACGAATTCTTTTGTGCCGGCCAGCCCGGCCTTCCGGGCGAGGACGTGCGCCGGAATATCGACGCCGGGACCTCCGAGGACCGTCTCCCAGTCCGTATACGGCCGGGCGTACTTCAGGGTCAGGGACCGGCCGTCCGCACCGAGTTCGGGGAAATCGGTAAGGGCCAGGCCGGTGGGGTCACCGGCGTACGAAAAATAAGAAGTGCCGGTCGCGCCATCCGGCGCGGCGTCGTCGTAGTAACCGGAAAACGCAGCCCACTGCAAGAGGAGGTCTGCCGCCGTGACAGGAGTGTCGTCAGACCACTTCACGCCCTCCTTGATGGAGTACTTGACCGTCAGTGGATTGTCGGAAACCTTTTCCATCGTGCCGAATTTTTCGTTCCGCACCACGCTGAGTTTGTTGTCCAAGTAGAAGAATCCGGAGTGGGTGGCGTAGCTGATCTTGACGTTCACGTCGGTGTTGCCATCCGCCGTGTTCGGGTTAAACGTGCTGAGCGCATTGACTTCGGCCACGGTAGCCGACCCGCCGCGTGCGCCCTCGGCAACCGTCGGGGACGGAACCGGCGCCGTCTGGTCTTCGGTCACGGTGCACGCGCCCAGGGCCACGGCGACTGCTGCTGCCAGGCCCAATGCCCTGGAGAAACGACCCAAATGCATTCAATCTCCTCGTTCTGCCGCGTGTTCCCATTGTTCCGGGATGCCCGGGCGCTTCTCCGAGCATGGTTTCATACATCTCTGCTGCTGGCGCTATCTGCGCCATGCGCGCATCATGCAGGAAAAGCCCCGATCCAGGAACCGGGGCTTTTCAGGTCAATCCAGCGTCAGGCGGTGGCGTTGCTTCCGCTCAGACGTTGAAGCGGAACTCGACGACGTCGCCGTCGACCATGACGTATTCCTTGCCTTCGATGCGGACCTTGCCGCGGGCCTTGGCCTCGGCCATGGATCCGGCCTCGACCAAATCATTGAAGGAGACAACCTCGGCCTTGATGAAGCCGCGCTGGAAATCGGAGTGGATGACGCCGGCGGCCTGCGGGGCAGTGTCACCCCGGTGAATGGTCCAGGCCCGGGTTTCCTTGGGGCCTGCCGTCAGGTAGGTCTGCAGCCCGAGGGTGTGGAACCCAACCCGCGCCAGCTGGTCCAGCCCGGACTCGTCCTGGCCGTTCATTTCCAGCATCTCGCGGGCTTCCGCCTCGTCGAGTTCCACCAGATCGGATTCCAGTTTGGCGTCGAGGAAAATGCAGTCGGCCGGTGCGACCATAGCCCGCAGTTCCTCCTGCTTTTCCGGGCTGCCCAGAATCCCCTCATCCGCGTTGAAAACGTAGATGAAGGGCTTGGCGGTCAGCAGGCCGAGCTCCTTGAGGTGCTCCATTTCCAGCTTGTCGCTCTTGATCGAGGAGAAGATTGTGTCGCCACGTTCCAGCACGGCCTGGGCCGCCTGGACGGCGGCCAGCTCTGCTGCCTCGCGCTTCTTGATCTTCACTTCTTTTTCGATCCGGGGGACGGCCTTCTCGATCGTCTGCAGATCGGCGAGGATCAGCTCGGTGTTGATGGTCTCCATGTCGGAGCCCGGGTCCACTTTGCCGTCGACGTGGATCACATCGGGGTCATCGAACACACGAACCACCTGGGCGATGGCCTCGGCCTCACGGATATTGGCGAGGAACTGGTTGCCCAGGCCTTCGCCCTCCGATGCGCCCTTGACGATCCCGGCGATGTCAACGAAAGATACAGCCGCGGGCATCAGCCGCGCGGAGCCGAAGATTCCGGCCAGCTTTTCCAGCCGGGGATCAGGCAGGTTCACGACGCCGATATTGGGTTCGATCGTGGCGAACGGATAGTTCGCCGCGAGCACCTGATTGCGGGTCAATGCGTTGAAGAGGGTTGATTTGCCGACGTTGGGCAGTCCGACGATGCCAATAGTAAGAGCCACGAGCATAAATTCTACCCGCTGCGGCCGGAGATCCCTGCGGCGCGGTCGTGGAGCTCTCCGACAACCGGCCGCGGACCGGAAATGTCACAGGGGCGTGCCACAGTGAAGCCATGGACGCTTTTTCATTGATTCTTGCCCTGCTGATGCTGCTGGTAGGCGCCGTTGCCGGTGCGGCCGCCGTCTACGTGACGCTCCGCCGCCGCTATCTCGCCGCGGAGCAGGACTTCGACGCCGTCTCTGCCCGGCTTTCCGACGTCAGTGCGCAATTCGCGGCGGCCGACGCCGAACGGCGACTGCTCTCGGCACAAAACCGGGAACTCGGCGAGTCCAGGAACCAGGACGGCAGTGTGCTGCGCGCACTGGCACCCGTGGCGGAAAAACTGACTGCGGTGCAGCAGCAGGTTTCCCTGCTCGAACGGGACCGGCTCGAACAGTACGGCCAGCTTGCCCAGCAATTGCAGGAGGCCCGGCTCTCCGATGAACAGCTTCTGCGGTCCACCCACGCCCTGGAATCGGCTCTCCGGTCCAACAGCGCCCGGGGGCAGTGGGGCGAAGTCCAGCTTCGGCGCGTTGTCGAGGCAGCCGGGATGCTGCGTCACGTCGACTTCCAGGAGCAGCTTCACAGCTCCTCCGCGGAGAACTCTCTCCGTCCCGACCTTGTGGTGCAGTTGCCCGGCGGCAAACAACTTGTCGTTGACGCCAAGGTCCCGCTGTCTTCCTACCTCGCGGCACAGGAGCTCAGCCCATCGTCCGGCGGCAGTCTGCAGCTGGGGGCGGCCACCGGCAGCCAGCAGGCGCATCTGGCCGCCCACGCCAAAGCCCTCAAGGCTCATGTGGACGCCCTCGGCAATAAAAAGTACTGGGACATCCCCGGGAACTCGCCGGAAGTCGTGGTGTGCTTCCTGCCTGCGGAATCGATCCTGGCCGCTGCCCTCACCGCGGATCCGGCGCTGCTGGACCACGCCCTGTCCAGGAACGTGGTTCTCGCTTCACCGGGAACTCTGCTGGCGGTCCTGAAGGCGGTGGCGTTCACGTGGCGCCAGGATGTCCTGACTGATACCGCCCGGGAGCTCTTCGAGCTCGCCCGGCAGCTCTACGACCGGATGGGCACCCTCGGCGAAAACGTCACCAAACTCGGGTCGTCATTAAAAACCTCGGTGGACCGGTACAACTCGATGGTGGGCACGCTGGAAGCGCGGATCCTTCCCACCGCCCGCAAGCTCAATGCCCTGGACGCCGAGGGGCTGACCACTCCGGCCGCCGTCGAGGCAGCACCCCGATCGGTCACGGCTCCGGAGCTGCAGTCTGGACCCCGGGCCGGGTCCCGGGAAGATGTCGAAGAGTCAGCGGCCTAGGAAAACCGGCAAGGAGACGCCCGGCGCATGAGGCCGCAGGAACCCCTGACAGGGTCCCTGCGGCCATAAGTCGAAAGTGCCGCCGAAGCGCTACTGGTTGTCAGCGCGCGTACCGCGGCCGCCAAGGGCCCGGGTGACATCTCCGGCCTGCTTGAGCGTGGCGCGCAGCTCCTTGGGCAGGGAAAACAGCAGGTCTTCCTCGGCTGTGACGACTTCCTCCACGGAGCCATAGCCGTAGTCGGCCAGGAGCCGGAGCACGTCCTTGACCAGGACCTCCGGGACCGATGCCCCCGACGTGACCCCCACTGTCGTGACGCCCTCGAACCATGCCTCGTCGACCTCATTGGCGAAGTCGACCCGGTAGGAGGCCTTGGCGCCGTACTCCAGCGCCACCTCAACGAGGCGGACGGAATTGGATGAGTTCGCCGAGCCGACCACAATCACGAGGTCAGCCTGGGGCGAGATCTTCTTGATGGCCACTTGACGGTTGGTTGTGGCATAGCAAATGTCGTCGCTGGGCGGATCCTGCAGGGTCGGGAAGCGCTCCTTCAAAAGCCGGACCGTTTCCATGGTTTCGTCCACACTCAACGTTGTCTGGGAGAGCCAGATGACCTTTTCCGGATTCCGGACCGTCACCTGGTCGACCTCATGCGGGCCGTTGATGACCTGGATGTGGTCGGGCGCTTCACCGGCGGTGCCTTCGACTTCCTCGTGGCCATCGTGGCCGATCAGGAGGATGTCGAAGTCGTCCTTCGCGAAGCGGACGGCTTCCTTGTGCACCTTGGTCACGAGCGGGCAAGTGGCATCGATGGTCCGCAGGGCCGCGGTCCTCGGCGGACTGGACCACAGCAGGCGAAACGCCGTGCGCTGAGAAGATCACGAGGGCGCCCTCGGGGACCTCATCGGTTTCGTCCACGAAAATGGCGCCTTTTTCCTCGAGGGACGAGACGACATGGACGTTGTGCACGATCTGCTTGCGGACATAGACCGGGCGGCCGTAGTGCTCCAGCGCCTTTTCCACCGCGATCACTGCACGGTCCACCCCGGCACAGTATCCGCGCGGCGCGGCCAGCAGGACCTTTTTCGGACCCGTGACGGGCGCCGCGGCCAGCACGTCCTCCGGTGAACGCCGCCGGCGCGGAACGGAGGGCATCGGAATGGAAACAGCAGTGGAGGTCATGCCTCCATGCTACCGGTGTTCACTGTGTGCCCTTCTGGCCGGGAGAGGTGCGTGGTGCCGGTCACGCGCCGCCGGACACGCGGCGGCGTGCGCCGACGGACCGCGCTATCAGCCCGATGACCAGGAGCGCGGCGCCGGCCACGGCGGCCACCAGGATCCATTGCTCGAAACTTGCTGTTGCAGCCGCGGCAAACTCCTTCGTGAAGGTCCCGGCCACCTTCTCCGCGCTCGATGTCGCGATGGCGGCACCGGCGGCGGCATCAGCGGCCAGTTTCCAGAGTCCGGCAAGTACCAGCGCACCTGCGCCGGTCCCGGCAAGGACACTCCAGCGGCGGCGGGCCGCCACGAGCGCGATTGCGAACGCGATGCCGGCGGCGGCTGTGACGGCGTAACCCATCGGGGCAAAAGCAGAGACCCTCTCGATGACCTGACGCTGGGTCGGCTCCCCGACGTCGATCAGCACCTGATCCGGCGCCTCCACCGGCAACATGGTGGAATCAGCAACCTGCTTCGCAAGCAGCCCCACGAGCGGACCGATGTCCAGCGTCAGTGTCGTGGCGTCGGCTTCCGGAGGCAGGGTGCCCGGATCGGCGAAGGACAACCGGTGGCTCTTGCGCACGGTCTCCGCCCAGGCCGAGGGGTAGTCGGGAAGGCCCGTCAACGAATCGGCCGCGGTCTCGAGAACCGGCCGGGCCAGCGCCATCAGGTAGTCGGGGATCAGGTCCCCTGACATTAAGGTGTCCACGGTGGCGGCTGCCAGCCGTTTTTGGAAGGCCGGATCCTTGCCCAGTGGCGCGGTCAAGGCGACGAATCCGCCTTCCTGGACCACATTGCGGTCCGCCCACATCGCAGGAACAGCGACGGCCGCCAGCACTAGTCCAATGAGGACGGCCGCGGCCGAGACAAATGTTCGCACGGAGTTCCTCTGATCGTTCGGTTAGGGCCATCTTACGGCGGCCCCTGCACGCCGGAAAGTCGGTCCCTGATGGTAAAGCTATGGATAGAGTTGCAGGAGAAACATTCCAGCTGCGCCAGCCCCGCCCCTCGGGGACGGTGCCGGCAGGCAGACCGCCCGGCAAAGGACAACCACGCACATGCACACGGCACGCTCCGGAACCGGGGCCACGTATGACTGACAACGCGACAGCGGCGACCACCGTGCCGGCCACCGCGGCGGACACCAGCCCGGACAATCCCTGGCCGCTGCAGTTGCTGTCCCAGAAGCTTAAGATGCACATCGACCGGGCGCCGTCGGCGTGGGTCGAAGGCCAGGTCATCGAACTCAACCGGCGGGGCACGAACGCCTATCTGACGTTGCGGGACATCGACGCCGAAATTTCACTGCCGGCCTCGATGTGGACCAACGTCCTCGACCGGCAGGACACGCCCCTGGAGCGCGGCTCCCGCGTCGTCGCCTTGCTCAAGGCCGAGTTCTGGCTCAAAACGGGCCGGCTGAGTATGTCGGTTAAGGACATCCGGCCAGTGGGGCTGGGTGACCTGCTGGCCAGGATCGAACGGTTGCGCCAGGCCCTCGCCGCGGAGGGCCTCTTCGCAGACTCCCGCAAGCGAAAACTTCCCCTGCTCCCCCACCGGATCGGTCTGATTACGGGGCGCGACTCCGATGCCAAGAAAGACGTGGTGCGTAACGCGTCACTGCGCTGGCCCGCCGTCGAATTCGAGATCCGGGAAGTGGCGGTCCAGGGCAACACCGCCGTCGCCCAGGTCGTTGCCGCCCTGCGGGAGCTCGACGCCCACCCCGACGTGGACGTCATCGTGATTGCCCGAGGCGGCGGCGCGCTGGAGGATCTGCTGCCGTTCAGCAATGAGGAACTCATCAGGGCAGTGGCCGACGCCGCGACGCCCGTAGTGAGCGCGATCGGCCATGAAGCGGACCGGCCGATCCTCGATGACGTGGCGGACCTCCGCGCCTCCACCCCCACCGACGCCGCCAAACGGATCGTCCCGGATGTGGCGGAGGAACTCACCCGGGTGCGGCAGGCCCGGGACCAGTTGCGGCGTGGCGTCATCCGCCTCGTGGACCGCGAAACCGACCGGTTGTCCGCGCTGCGGTCCCGGCCGGTCCTGGCCGCACCCGACGTTATGGTCGCCCAGCGGTTGGACGACGTCGGCCGGCTCACCGGCCGCTCCTACGCCGCGATCACCACGGCGGTCATCCGGGCGTCGGATCAACTGGCCCACCTCAGGGCCCAGGTGCGGGCGCTTTCCCCGCAGAAGACCCTGGACCGGGGGTACGCCGTGGTGCAGCTCGCTAACGGGGAAGATTCCCCGGGAACCCGCCGCGAGGTCGTGCGCGATCCCTCGCAGGTCCCGGCCGGAACCGCGCTGACGGTGCAGGTGGCCGGGGGCCGGTTTGCCGCGCAGTCCACGGGCGGGCAGGAGCCGCTGGCGGACTGAGGCCGGGGCCTCCCGCCGTCCACCGGACAAGCGAAACCAATACCTGACATCCGACACCGCGCCTCGTCACCGCGAACCATTTCCGACGAACAGCCGTCCACCCGGACACCGCAAGGAGAACCCCATGGCAGCAGAGACAACCCCCAACGCCGACATCGAAGCGCTCAGTTACGAGGACGCCCGTGAACAGCTCGTCGGGATTGTCGGCAAGCTGGAAGCCGGAGGCGCCAGCCTGGAGGAATCGCTGGCGCTGTGGGAGCGCGGCGAGGCCCTGGCACGGCGCTGCGAACGATGGCTGGAAGGCGCCCGGAAGCGCCTGGCCGATGCCAGAGACCAGGCCGGCCAGGCCGGCCAGGCGGGCCAGGCGGGCCAGGACAACTGACCGCGGCTGGTCAGGACCGCAGCACCAGGTCCCGCTCCAGGGCGACATCGAGGTCAGGAACCGGCCATTGCAGGTCAAGGCCCTCCAGTGCTTCCAGCAGCAACTGCTGGACGGCGATCCGGGCATACCACTTGCTGTTGCCGGGGACCACATGCCACGGGGCCGCCTCGGTGGAGGTTTTGTCGAAAGCTTTTTGGTAGGCGTCCATGTAGTCGTCCCAGAAGGCGCGTTCCTGCAGGTCCGTGCCGCTGTATTTCCATCGTTTCGTCGGATCGTCCAGCCGAGCCAGCAGGCGTTCCTTCTGCTCGTCACGGCTGATGTGCAGCATCACCTTGACGATCCTGGTCCCAGCCGCTGCCTGTCTGGCCTCGAATTCGTTGATGGCCGCGTACCGCCGTTCGAGTTCTTCCGCGTCAGCCCAGCGGTGCACTTGGTGGATCAGGACGTCCTCGTAGTGCGAGCGGTCAAAGACCCCCATCATTCCGGCCGCGGGCACTTCCTTTTCGATCCGCCACAGGAAGTCGTACGACTTTTCTTCCGGGGTGGGGGCCTTGAACGTCGCCAGCTGGACCCCCTGCGGGTCCATGGTGCCCATGACATGGTTGACGATCCCGCCCTTGCCTGCCGTATCCATGGCCTGCAGGATCAGCAGGACCCGCTTCCTGCCGCCAAATCGCGACTCTGCGAAGAGCTGCTCCTGCAGCCCGCCGAGTTTGTCGTCCATCTCGGCGAGTAGTTTATGGCCGTCAGCCTTGTCCCCGTCGTAGCCCGGGGTGGAGCCCGGATCCACGTCCTGGAGCTTGAACCCCTTCCCGACCCTAAGAATTTTGGACGGTCGTTTATCGAAGGTTGGCGTCTTTGCCATCGCGGCCTCTTTCCGGTTCGAACGGGTCGTGCGCCGGACCAACGGCCCGGCGGCGGTGCTGACCGAAGCCTAGTTCCCTTTATACCGGCTCAGGAAGTCCCCCATCCGGCCAATGGCCTCCTCAAGATCCTTCACCAACGGCAACGTGACCATCCGGAAATGGTCGGGCCTGACCCAGTTGAAGGCCCGGCCGTGGGAGACGAGGATCTTTTGTTCGCGGAGCAGATCCAGGACGAATTTCTCGTCGTCGCGGATGTGGTAAACCTCGGGATCGAGCTTCGGGAAGAGGTACATGGCGCCGCGGGGCCTGCTGGGTGCTGACACCTGGAATGGCGTTGAGCATGTCATAAGCTTTGTTGCGCTGTTCCAGCAGCCGTCCACCCGGGAGGATCAGGTCGTTGATGCTTTGGTAGCCGCCGAGGGCGGTCTGGATGGCGTGCTGGGCGGGAACATTGGCGCAGAGCCGCATGTTCGCGAGCAGGCTGATTCCCTCAAGATAGTCCGCGGCGCTCTTTTTCGGCCCCGAGATGGCCATCCAGCCGGCCCGGAAGCCGCAGACCCGGTAGGCCTTGGACAGCCCGCTGAAGGTCAGGCAGAGGACATCGTCGCCCGTGAGGCTGGCCATGTTCACGTGGACTGCGTCCTCGTAGAGGATCTTCTCGTAGATCTCGTCGGCGAAGAGGACCAGGCCGTGCTTTTCGGCGAGGGCGACGATTTTTCGGAGTGTGTCCTCCGGGTAGACAGCGCCGGTGGGGTTGTTGGGGTTGATCACCACGATGCCCTTGGTGCGCGGGGTGATCTTGGCTTCCATGTCCTCAAGGTCAGGTTGCCAGCCCGATTCCTCGTCGCAGAGGTAGTGCACCGGCTTGCCGCCGGCCAAAGCCACGGAGGCGGTCCACAGCGGGTAGTCCGGCGTGGGAATGAGGACTTCGTCGCCGTCGTTGAGCAGTGCCATCAGCGACATTGTGATGAGTTCGCTGACGCCGTTACCCAGGTAGATGTCGTCGACGTGGATGTTCTGGATGCCGCGGGTCTGGTAGTACTGCGACACAGCGGTGCGGGCCGAGAAGATGCCGCGCGAGTCGCTGTAACCCTGGGCATGCGGCAGGTGGCGGATCATGTCCACCAAAATGGCGTCCGGTGCTTCAAACCCGAAGGGCGCGGGGTTGCCGATATTCAGTTTGAGGATGCGGTGCCCCTCCGCCTCCATCTGCTGGGCGGCCTGAAGGATCGGTCCACGGATGTCATACAGGACATTGCGAAGCTTGGTGGACTGCTTGAATTCTGCCATTCCTCAAATATGCCATATGACGGATGTACTTCCGTTGAGACCTGCCTCACAGCAACGACGGCGGCTGCCGGCACTCCCCCGCATGGAGGATATGTCCGGCAGCCGCCGTCGTTGTGGAGGTCAGCCCGTCAGGCGCGTGTTACTTGACGAGTCCCTTGTCCTTGAGCCACGCTGCGGCGGCGTCCTTCGGGTTCTGCTTCTGGCTTCCGCTGACGGCACGGTTGAGGCTGATCAGGTCCTCGGTGGTGAGGACCTTGGACACGGCGTTCAGTGCTTCCTTCGCCGTATCCGTCATCTTGGCCTTGTTGTAGAGGGGCAGCACCTGCTGGGCGATGAAGTTGTTCTTGGGGTCCTCGAGAACCACCAGGTCGTTGTCCGCGATGGACGGGGTGGTGGTGTAAATGTCGGCAACCTGGACCTGGTCCGAGAGCAGCGCCTTCAAGGTGATGGCGCCGCCGCCGTCGCTGAACGGCTCAAGGCTCTTAAACTCGCAGTCGTAGTTTTCCTTCAGCCCGGGCAGGCCGTAGGCGCGTTCGGCGAAGGTCGCCGGGGCGCCGACGATGATTTCGCTGCAGACCTTGGCCAGATCCTCGATGGACTTGAGGTTGTACTTTTCCGCAGTGGCCTTGGTGACCACCATGGCGTCCTTGTTCTCGGCTTCTGAAGCATCCAGCACCGCCAGTCCCTCAGGCAGTTTGCCCGGGAGCGCCTTCAGGATGTCCCCGGCGGACTCCTCCGTTGCGGTCTTGTCCACGAAGAGCAGCAGGTTGCCGCTGTAGTCCGGGACGACGTCGACGGATCCGTCCTGGACGGCCTTGAGGTAAACCTCGCGCGAACCGATGTTCGGTTTGGTAGTGGCCGTGACCCCCGCCGCGTTCAGCGCACCGGCGTAGACCTCTGCCATGATCTGGCTTTCCGGGAAATCGGCGGAACCGATCACGAGTGATGTGGCGCCGCCGGACGCTGTCCCGCCGGTGGCCGGGGCCGACCCCAGCGGGTCGGGCGAACCGCCGCACGCAGTGAGGACGACGGCCAGGCCGACGCCGGCGGCCAGACCGCCGAAGGCGCGCCGGCCGAGCGCTTGATGTCGGGTTTCTTTCATGACTTTCCTCCTTGGACAACAGTTTCCGCGGTGGCGGACTCCGTGAGATCAACCTCAGCCTGCTGGCTGGGGTTCGGCTGGGAAGAGGCGCCCGGGGACAGGAACAGCCTCTGGATGAGGGAGAGGACGAGGTCGACAGCAATGGCGAGCCCGGCAATGAGCAGCGAGCCGCCCAGCATTTGGGGGAAGTCGGAGAGCACGATCCCGTCGAAGAGGTACCTGCCCAGTCCGCCCAGATTAATGTAGGCGACCACGGAGACGGTGGCGATCACCTGGAGCACGCCGGTCCGGAACCCCCCGAACATGACGGGCAGGGCGTTCGGGAACTCGGCGCGGAAGAGGACCTGGAGTTCGGTCATGCCCATGGCCCGGGCGGCGTCGACGACGTTCCGGTCGACACTGGAGATTCCGGCGTACGTGCCGGCCAGCAGCGGCGGAACGGTGAGGATAACGAGGGCCCAGATCGGCGGCATCAGCCCGATCCCGGCCAGCAGTACGAACAGTGTCAGCAGCCCGAGGGTGGGCAGGGCCCGGAGCGCACCGGCGATCGCCACCACGGCCACCCGCCCTCGGCCCGTGTGGCCAACGTACAGGCCGACCGGCACCGCGATCATGGTGGCGATCCCCATCACGAGGCCGGTGTATTGAAGGTGCTCGACGAGCCGTGTGGGGATGCCGCCGCTGCCGGACCAGTGGGCCGGGTCGGCAAGCCAGTCGACAGTGTCTGTGATGACGTTGCTCATGCAGCCCCACTTCCGGCAACTGCTTCCTGGGGACGTCCGGCCTCGGACGGGGCCGCAACGGTGGCAGGTTTCGCGCCGGCCCTGGTCCAGGGCGTCAAGAGCCGTTCCAGGAGCACGAGCAGCGCGTCCATGATCAGCGCCAGAACAAGGATGGCGATGATCCCCACCATCACCTCGGTCACGAAATCCCGCTGCAGGCCCGAGGTGAAGAGCATTCCGAGGTTGCCGATCCCCAGGAGGGCGGCCACACTGACCAGCGAGATATTGCTGACCGAGACCACCCGGAGACCGGCGAACAGCACCGGGAAGGACAGCGGCAGGTCAATTTGCAGGAACCGTGCGAGCGGTTTGAAGCCCATGGCCGCGGCAGCCTGGCGGAGGTCTTCGTCCACCGAGTCGAAGGCGTCAAGCACGGCGCGGACCAGCAGCGCGACGGCGTAGACGGTGAGGCCCACAATCACGTTGAGCGGATCCAGGATGCGGGTGTTGAGAATCGTCGGAAGGATGATAAACAGCGCCAGCGAGGGAATCGTGTAGAGCAGCGACGACGAGGTCAGCACCACGGAGCGCAAAGTCCGGTTCTGCCGCGCCAGCTGGGCCAGCGGAATGGCAATGATGACGCCCAGAATCATGGGAATAACGGCCAGGACCAGATGTTGGCCGGCGAGCCCGAAGACCTGTGTGCTGTTGGCCAGGAACCACTCCATCAGAGTGCGCCTTGCCGGGCGCGACGGTCCGATTCGATCACGGCCAGCACTTCGGTGGCGGTGATGACGCCGGCCACGCGCCCGTCCGCGTCAATGGTGACGCCGAGGCCCGCCGGCGAGGAGAGCGCAGCGTCCAAGGCACGGCGGAGCGAATCCCCTTTACGGAAGAGCGAGCCGCCGGGGATCAACCCGGGGTCCCCGCCCGGGGCGGCCCAGCCGAGTGGAAAAAGCCCGTCGTCCACGACAAGCCGCCACTCACCGGAACCGCTGCCGTCCCGCAGTTCAGCGGGGGTGACGGTCGTGACGTGGTGCACGGTCACACCGTCGGAGGGCGTAAACCCGAGATGCCGGAATCCGCGGTCTTTGCCCACGAAGGACGCGACGAAGTCGTTGGCCGGGGCGCGCAGGATTTCCTCCGGCGCCGCGTACTGCGCCAGTTTTCCGCCAACGCCGAACACCGCCACCTTGTCGCCCAGGATCGTGGCCTCATCGATGTCATGGGTGACAAAAACGATGGTCTTCGCCAGATCCCGCTGCAGCCGCAGGAGCTCGCCCTGGAGCTCCTCGCGGACCACCGGATCCACGGCGCTGAAGGGTTCGTCCATCAGCAGCACGGGAGGATCGGCGGCGAGCGCCCGAGCTACGCCTACCCGCTGCTGCTGGCCGCCGGACAACTGCGACGGGAACCGTTTGCCGAGCGACGAGGCCAGCCCGACGACGTCGAGCAGCTCCCGGGCGCGCTTGCGGGCGTCCGCTTTGGAGACCCCGTTGAGCCTGGGGACCGTGGCGATGTTGTCCAGGACCGAGCGGTGCGGCATGAGTCCGGAGGACTGCATAACGTAGCCCATGGAACGCCGCAGGGTGGCCGCCGGAACGGAGGTGACGTCGGCGCCGTCCACTGTGATGGTGCCCGACGTCGGTTCGACCATCCGGTTGATCATCCGCAGCGAGGTGGTCTTGCCGCAGCCCGAGGGGCCGACGAAAACCGTGATGGCCCCTTTGTCGATGGACATGCTCAGGTTGTCGACGGCAGCCTGGACACCCTGGTAGTGCTTCGTCACGTTCTGGAAATCGATCATGGCTTCAGCCATTTCCGGGCGTACCTAACTGTTGGCGGCAACTGCGGATGGTCCAGCCAACCGATCATAGGCACGGTGTTTTTGGCTGTAAAGCGTGTAAGACCAGCGTAGCCAGCACCCCTGACGCTGTCAGCGGCGCCGCGGCTACCGTAAGGATTCGGATACACAACGATTTCGGATGGGTACCGAGCCCGAATATTTTCCGGCACGGTACCGGCGCCGCTCCGAGTGTGGTCAGCGCCCCCGCGCTGTTCGGCCGCCAGGTGCTTCCGGGGCCCGGGCTGACGATTGGTCGGAGAGGAGTCCGTCGCTGTGCTCAGCTGAAGCGGACACAGCGTCAACACCGGCGGCGTTCCTACGCTAACCGACACTGCCCGGCGAAGTGAGGGAGGGTGAGGAAAGCCTGCCGTCCAGCGGCCGTTCCCGGTAGAGCCTGAGGCCCGCGTCCACCAGCGAAACCCGGTTCAGGCGGGACACTTCGGCCAGCGGGATCCACGCCGCGTGGGTGGTACTCCCGCCCACTTCATGGCGCAACTCACCGCCCGTGATCGTCGCGTCGTAGACCAGCCGCAGTGACTGGAAATCGCGCTCCCCGCCGTCGAGCCGGATCTCGGCGGGCCAGTGTCCGACGTCTATTCCCAGCATCGCGCCGATTTCGGCGTGGTAGCCGGTTTCCTCATGGATCTCCCGGCGGCATCCGTCGACGGGATGTTCGGCCAGGTCCAGGCCACCGCCCGGAAGGGTCCAGCCTTCACGCCCGCCCTGTTTCCAGTACGCGAGCAGGATGCCGCCGTCGCGGATGATGACAGCGTAGGCGGCGGGGCGGGTGTCGAATGTCAGGCTCATCCATCCAGCGTAGCGGCGCTGCCGCGGGCCCCGGATCGGAACCGGTCCGGCGGTCCTGAAGCACCGGACCGGGTGGCGATGTCCGTGCTGCCGCACCCGCACACGGGTCTGCAGACTGTTACGTGGCCGCTCCAGGGCACTATCCGGCACCGGGACAGCGTTGGCAGCGATGTACTGGTCCGCGCGGGTGAGCTGAACATCATGACCGCAGGCCACGGCGTCGCCCACTCGGAGTTCGCGGTGCTGCCGGGACGCCAACCGGCCGGCACCGGGGACGCGCCGCCGCTGCCGCTGCAGCGCGGACTGCAGCTGTGGGTGGCATTGCCCGACGCCGAGCGCCACCGGCCACCGTCTTTCGAACAGCACCGCTACCTCCCACAGCTTAAGGGTCCGGGTTTCACCGCGACCGTGATGGTCGTTTCATCCTGCTGGGCGGCCTCCCCTTCGAGGAGGAACTGCTGATGTGGTGGAACTTCGTAGGCCGCACACACGCCGACGTGGAGCGGGCGCGGCTTGATTGGGAGGCGCAGGCGGATTTCCCCGATGCCGGCGCGGCGGCGGCCAGGTTCGGGTTGGTTCCCGGCCATGGCCCGGACGCCGGAGCCGAGGCCGGACGGATCCCGGCACCGGCCCTTCCGGGCGTCCAGCTGAGGCCGCGCAGCCGGCGCTGACCGCCGCAGTGGTCTGTCCGCACGGGCGCCGGCCCGCACCGGTTAATGGATCCGGCCGCCGTCGTCGGCTGCCGTTTCGTCAGTCTTGTTCGGCCACGAGCTGGAGGACGCCGAACACAGGATCCTGTTCGAGGACCCGGACGTCGCTGATCCCGGCGGCGGCCAGGGCAGCCCGGAAGGATGCCTGGACCCGGGGCACATGCATTCCCAGTCCGCCGCCGAGCACCACGGGGCCATCGATGCCCAGCTGCCGGAGGGTCTGCCCAGCCAGGGACGCCAGGTCGCGCCCGGCCTGGTCCACGAGGGCACCGCTCACGGCGTGGCCGGCCGCAGCGGCCTCCACCACGAGCCGGGCCTGCTGGGCCCAGAACCGCCGGCCGGTCCCGGTGGAGTGGAAATGCGCGATCAGCTTGTTCGGGTGGTCCAGCCCGCAGGCCGCCAACAGGGCGTCTGTCAGCTCATCCGGTTCAAACCCCTGGTTCATCCGGCGCAGGCTGTGCCGGACGGCCTCGCGTCCGAGCCAGTAGCCGCTGCCTTCGTCGCCGAGGAGGTAGCCCCAGCCGCCGGCGCGCGCTTCGGCTCCGCCGTCGTTCTTGCCCCAGGCCGCCGAGCCCGTGCCGCCGATGACGGCGACACCGGTGCTGGCGCCGCCGGCGGCCAGGAGGAGGCGCGAATCGTGGACAACTGTGATCCTGGCGCCGGGGACGTGCGGCGCAATCAGCCCGGCGAGCGCGGCGGCGTCGCCGTCGGTGTCGATGCCGCCGGCTCCCGCGTAGACCTGCTCGACGTTCCCCCCGCCGATCCTGGCAAAGAGGTCGGCAAGGTGGCTGGCTGCCTCCTCGCGGGTGACGTTCTGGACATTGGAACTGCCCGCCGTCTCATTGGCCACGGCCACGCCGTCCTCAAAACGAACGCCATGGGTTTTGGTGCCGCCGATATCCAGGCCGATCACCGTGCCGGTGGCCGCGCGGCCTGTGGTGCCGCCGGCCGGGGACAGATGAGCAGAGTCCGCCGCCGGCGTGAGGTCAGAGTTAGTCACAGGACCATCCTAATGAACCGCTGCCTTCACTCACATCGCCGGAGAGGTGCGGCGCCGCCGGAAGCCGGGCCAGCGCCGCCGCGGGCTTCCGGCGAACCCGGCACGGGCAGCCTAGCGGGTGGACTCAATCGCCTGGACCAGGTCTGCCAGGATATCGGCCGGGTCCTCCAGCCCCACGGAGATCCGCAACAGGGCCGCGTGCGGCTTCGCGCCGGCCTCCACGGGACGGTGGGTGAGCCCGGCAGGGTGCTGGATGAGGGTGTCAATGCCGCCGAGCGAGACGGCGTGGGTGATCATGCGCACAGCCGATGGGATCCGTTCTGCATGGCCGGCGTCGGCAAGTTCAAACGCCATCAGCGAGCCCGGGCCAGCCATCTGGGTGCCGATGATGCCCTGCGGATCGCAGTCGGGCAGGCCCGGGTAATAGACGCGCTGCACCAGCGAGTGTTCGTTCAGGGCGACCGCAACCTTTTCCGCGCTGGACTGCTGTGCCCGGACCCGAACCGGCAGTGTTGCCAGGCCCCGGTGCAGCAAATAGGCCGGCCACGGGGTCAGGATCCCCCCGGTCACGGCCCGGATGCGGCGCAGCCTCGCGGTCCACTCCGGGGCCGCGGCCACCACACCGCCCATCGCGTCGCCGTGTCCGCCCAGAAACTTTGTGGCACTGTGCAGCACCATGGTTGCACCGTGTTTGAAGGGCTGCTGCAGGATCGGGCTCGCGAAGGTGTTGTCGACCAGCACCGGGACGCCGTCCGCCGCAGCCGTCACTAGGGCGATGTCCACAAGCTCCAGGCTGGGATTGGCCGGAGTCTCGAGGATCACCAGTCCGGTGTCGGGGCCGCAGCGCTGCATGAACGCCTTCCGGCGTTGTGTAGGTGACCTCTGTGCCGAGCACCCCGGAGGCCAGCAGGTGGTCGCTTCCGCCGTAGAGGGGCCGCACGGCAACGACGTGTTTCTTGCCGCCGGCGACGACCGCGAGCAGGACGGCGCTGAGTGCCGCCATACCGGTAGCGAACGCCACAGCCTCCGGTGTGCCTTCGAGGACAGCGACGCCTTCCTCAAACCGGGCCACGGTCGGATTCCACAGCCGCTGGTAGACGGTGCTCTGGCCGTCGGCGTGCGCCCCGCCGGTTGCCATGTGCTCGTAGGCCAGGCCTCCCCCCTCGACCGAGGGCAGCGGCGCCGTCGTCGAAAGGTCGATCGGAACCGCATGCACGCCGAGTTCCGTGAGGCCCTGACGGCCTGCGTGGACTGCGAGGGAATCCTGTGAAAGCACCATTGCTCCTTATGAATTTTCACCAAATGAATCCGCTAAGTATCTGGCAGTAATTCGGCAATTTATAGGGCACATGAATCGAACGGCCGGAACTTGGCGGATATGATGAACTGACAGCATTCCAAGGAGGAACCATGAGCAGCAGTGCGAAGAATATTCGGCCGTCGGCCGGTGCCGGCGAGCCGTTGGACGCCATTGACGAGCGCCTGCTCGCGGAACTCGTAGCCGACGCCCGCATCTCCAACAAGCAACTCGCCGAAATCGTCGGGATCGCCCCGTCGACAGCGTTGATGCGCACCAGGGCACTGTCCGAGCGCGGCATCATCCAGGGCTTCGAGGCGAAGCTCAGCCTCTCCGCCATCGGCCGCTCGGTCCAGGCGCTCATCGCCGTCCGGCTGCGCGCCCACGACCGCGAGCAGATCGACCGTTTCACCTCCAGGGTCCCCCGGCTACCGGCGGTCCTTTCCACCTTCCACACGTCAGGTTCGGTGGATTACCTGCTGCATATCGCGGTGGCCACCACCGAAGAACTGCGCGACTGGGTGCTCGATAACCTGGCCACCGATCCCGTCGTGGGCCACACCGAAACCACACTGGTCTTCGACCATATCCAGGGACACCACGGCCCGCTGCCCGGCTGAACGTGCCGCAAGCCGGTGTCAGGCCCCGCGGAGTGCCTGGCGGAGGGTGATGCCGGCGAGGGTGGCCGACGCAAGCGCGCACAGCACCACAAAGCCGGTCACGGCAGCCTGCAGGCCGAGGATCCCGGCGGCGAGGCCGAGGCCGATCACCGGGAATGCGCTGCCGAGGTACGTAATGACGTAGACCGCGCTGATGATCTGGGCGTGGCGGGCCGGCTCAACCCTGCCGGCGACGTCATTGAAGACCGTCCGGAAAGAGATTCCCTGTCCGACGCCGGCACTGATGCTGGCGAGGATCAGCAGCCACGGGCTGCTTGTTGCGGCAGCGACGGAGATCAGCAGGACCGAAACCGCCAGCAGTCCCAACCCCGCCGGGACCACAAAACGTCCGCGGACCGCCAGCAGTTGGCTGACAGCAGAGGCGCCGAGCGTCAGGCCGGCCAGCAGGCCGATCAGCGGGCGGGAGTCAATCTGGAGGATCTGGGCAAAATAGCCGGGCGCCAGGGACAGGGAGAAGCCGAAGACGGCGAAGCTGAGGAATCCAACGGCGGACGCCAGCCAGAATGCACCGCGTGCCGCACGGGATACGGCCGGCCGCCGCGGGGCCAGGACGCGGAGCGGCTGCGGCCCCGCGTGCAGGGTGATGGCCGGGCGGGCCTTGAGCAGGTACAGCGGAACCAGGAGCCCTGCAAGGATCAGGGAATGCAGGTAGTACGGGGTCGTCGTGGGCCCCGGAAGCATCGAGAGCGCTCCCCCGATAGCCGGCCCGGCGGCCACTCCCCCGGCTGAGGCCAGGAGGGTGAATCGTGAGGCCCATTCCGGCCGGCTGGGCAGCAGCTCACGCAATGCGGCGGAGCTGGCGCCGGTGGCCAGGGCCACCGAGACGCCCTGCAGCGCCCGGCCGGCGGACAGCATAATCAGGCTGTCCGCCGTCGCGAAGACAAAACCACCGGCGAGCCCCACCAGCACGGCCAGCAGCAGGGCGGCCCGGCGCCCGATGTAGTCGGACCAGTGGCCCGCCAGCAGCAGCGTCGCGACGAGCGCCAGGACGTAGGCGGAGAACGCCACCGTGACATCCAGCGCCGTAATACCGAGCTTGGCCTGCAGCAACGGATACAACGGCGTCGCAAGGTTCGCGCCGATCAGCAGTGTGAAGATCACGACGCCGGCCATCACCAGCCGTGCTGTGGTGGAGGCGTCCCACTCCCAGCGCTCGGCGGTGGCCGGACGCATGCGGAGCTCGCTGAAGACGGTCATTACTTTGCCCTTGCGTGGTGGCGGACCGGTAATTCGCGGTGGTGGGCGAAGAGACCGGGCCGGAAGAGATTGGATACCTAAAGACTGACGCCTTCATGACCTTTCGAACTAAAATTTGTGCCAGAATTGATCAAAACAGGCAATCACAACGCGACAGTATGAACCGGAGTGATGATTTGAACAGTTTGGACCCCACCGACCTGAAGATCTTGCTGGAGCTGATCCGGGATCCGCGGATCCAGATCGGCGAACTCAGTGACTCTCTCGGCATCGCGCGGAACACCGCGCAGTCCCGGCTGCGCCGGATGCAGCGCTCCGGGGTGCTGCACGACGGCGGCCGGGAGATTGACCTCGAGGCGGTGGGCTACGACGTCGTCGCCTTCGTCACGATCGAGGTGAACCACCGCGAACTCGACGGCGTTGTGGCCGCGCTCCGGCTGATCGCCCAGGTCCTGGAGGTCCATGAAATTTCCGGACGCGGCGACGTCTGGTGCCGGGTCGTGGCGACGGACACACACAACCTGCAGACGGCCCTGCGGTCCATTTTGCGGATTAAGGGCGTCATCCGCACCGAAACGGTCCTGGCGCTGCACACCCACATTCCGTACCGCACCGAGCCGTTGATCAGCAGACTGGCGCAGGGCAGCGCGTTGGCCCCGGTCCGGCCTCAGTGAGCGGATAATAGGCCGGTGACTATCATCGACAACGCCGTCTACGTTGACGGCGTCCGAAGCGCCGAGCCGCAGAGCCTCGAGCAAACCTTCGAGACCCTGACCAAGCATGGCGGGATGGCCTGGATCGGGCTGTACCGGCCCACGGCCGGCGAAATGGCCGCTGTTGCGGAGGAATTCGGTCTGCACGGCCTGGCCGTGGAAGATGCGATCTCGGCCCATCAGCGCCCCAAGCTGGAGCGCTACGACGACAATCTTTTTACCGTGCTGCGCCCGGCCAGGTATCTGGACGAAACCGAATCGGTCGAGTTCGGGGAGTTACACGTCTTCACGGGCCGGAACTTCGTCGTCACCGTCCGGCATGCCGAGACCGGCGGGGTGGCCGAGGTGCGGCGGCGCCTTGAGCGCCGTCCGGATCTGCTGCGCCACGGGCCGGAATCGGTGCTGTACGCGCTGATGGACCAGGTGGTGGATGATTACATGCCCGTTGTGGCCGGCCTGGAAAATGACATCGACGAAATCGAGGACCAGCTCTTCAGCGGCGATCCCAAGGTGTCGCGCCGGATCTACGAGCTGGCCCGGGAAGTCATCCAGTTCCAACGCGCCATCCATCCACTGCCGGCCATGATGCAGTTGCTTCGCCGGGGATTTGAGAAGTATGAGGTGGATTCGGAACTGCGGCACAACCTTCGCGACGTCGAGGACCACGTTGAGCGGCTCATCTCGCGCGCCGATTCGTTCCGCGATCTGTTGCAGAATGCGCTCACCCTTGACGGCACGCTGACCGCTAACCGGCAGAACGAGGTCAGCGCGCAACAGAATGAGCAGGTCAAGAAGATTTCGTCCTGGGCGGCGATCTTCTTTGCACCCTCAATCGTGGCGAGCATTTACGGCATGAATTTTGACGTGATGCCCGAGCTGCACTGGGCCTTCGGCTATCCGATGGCCATCGGCATGATGGTATCGGCTGCGGCGCTGATGTACGGGATTTTTAAAAAGAAAGGCTGGCTCTAGCTCAGGCTTTGTCCCGTCAGCCGGCGGCCCGCCGGTTCCGTGCCTGGGTCACCAGCCGGGCGAAGGCCAGGATGAAGACGCTCTCAACCAGCCCCATGAGCCCCAGCAGCAGCCATTGTCCGGTGCCGATGAAGACGACAGCCCCGGTGACTACCAGCGCAGTGCCGAGGACCAGGGTATAGACGGCGAACCCGTAGGCCACCCGGGCGCTCCGGACCCCTGTGCGGAATCCGAAGCCGTGCGGCTCACCGCCCGGCTGTCCAGCGACGCGGTCCGGCCCGGCCGGCTTGAGCCGGTCGAATTCCTCCCACGGGTCGCGGTCCTGGCCGCGGTCCTGATCCTGTCCTGTCATGCTCCTATTATCCCGCGGACCCGGGAACGTCGCACCGCAATGCACGGTCCGGGACCCCCTCATTGTGCGCCGGTTCGGCTACTTGTCGCGGCGGTGCTGGCCTGAGTTGCCGCGCACGTCGGACTTGCCGGACTGGTCGCTTTCGCGGCCCGGCGCGTCGCTGCGGCTTTCTGCGGCCTTGGCCCGGCCGGCGGTGCGGTGTTCCTCAGCGTTCTGGTGCGCCCATCCGCTGTTGCCGTTCGCTTCGTGGGAGCTGCCGTCCTCCGGCTCGTCTGCCGAATCTCCGGCTTCATCAACGTCCATTGCCGGGACCACTGGATCGCCGGGAGCCAACGGAGCAGGGGCGGGATCATTCGGTGCGGCAGGGCCCCTGCTGGTCTTCGCCCTGATTATCCGCGTCCTGGTCGTCGGCTTCCTGACCGGCCGTTTCCTGCGACTCCGTCTCAGCCGTCTCAGCCGCCTCCGCGGCCTCTGAGGACGCGGTTCCGGCTGACGTCGTTGTCGACGCGGGGTCAGCGGGGAGATCGGCGGTCGCAGTCGCGGCCGCGGCGCCTGCGCCGCCGGTGACAACAACGGATGCAACTACCACTGCTTTGCCGGTGGTGCCCAGCGCACCGATCCAGCCGAAGATTCCTGCCATTGGAGATTCCTTTCAACGCGGTTAGCGAGACCGCTGCCGGTCCCTCCATCGGCAGCCGTCGCCAGACTACCCCCGGGACCGCCCAGAGTCGGCGCTCAAGCCACTTCTCCCACATCCTTGGCCAACGCTGGGCAAACGCTGAGCAATGATCCTTGCGGCGAAGCGTTAGGCCGCGTGGACGTTCACCTCACCCGGGCGGGCGCCGTCGCCGCCGAAGACCAACTGACGGTTGGCGATCTTCTCGCTGAAGTAGCGGTCGTGACTGACCACCACGACGGCGCCGGGAAAGTGGATCAGTGCCCGCTCCATAACCTGGGTGCTGGACATGTCCAGGTGGTTGGTGGGCTCATCCAGCAGGAGTACCGACGCCCCGGACAGCAGGCACTGCGCCATGGCGACGCGGGCCTTTTGACCACCCGAGAGGTTCCCGATCTTCTGTTTGAGGTCAGCCTCGGAGAACTGGAACATCGCCAGGAACCTGTTGACGGATTTCTTCGTGGCACTGAACGCCAGGCTGTCCGGCAGCGCATTGACCGCGTGGGAGACGGTGTCGGCGTCGTCGAGGTCTTCCAGCATCTGGTTGTAGGAGACGAATCCGGGTCCCTTGGCCCAGACCACGTCGCCGGTGTCCGACTGTTCCTCGCCTGTCAGGACCTTCAGCAGCGTGGACTTGCCGCTGCCGTTGGAGCCGAGGACCACGATCCTGTTCCCCCGCCGGATTTCGAAGCTGAGGTCCTCGAAAAGGACTTTGCTGCCGTAGGACTTGCCGAGTCCCTCGACCCGGCAGAGGACATCTTTGACGTGCAGGCCGCCGTAGATTTCCGTGACGATCTGGTCCACGGGGCGCGGGGTGCGGGATTTTTTGATCTTTGCCAGCTGATTGCCCAACCCTCGGCTCTCCGCCTTGGCCGCCTCGCGCCGGTCCGCGATGCCTTCGGCCTCAAACGCGAGCAGCTCCGACTCGTGGACGAACTGCGCCTCAAGCGTTTTGAGCCGGAACTGCTTCTGCACCACGTACTCGGCAAAGTTGCCGGGGTATTCGTGCAGGTGGAAGTTCTCCACCTCGATAATCCGGGTCACGACTGCGTCCAGGAACTTCCGGTCGTGCGAGACGATGATCGCGGCGCCGCGGAAGTCCCGGAACCAGGCTTCAAGCCATTCGACGCCGGCGACGTCAAGGAAGTTGGTGGGCTCGTCGAGAAGAAGCACATCGGGGTTCTCCAGCAGGATCTTGGCCAGGGCAGCCCGGTTTCGCCAGCCGCCGGACAGCTCATCAATGGCACAGAGCCGGTGGGCCTCGTCAAACCCGAGGGTTGTCAGGACCTTGTCGATGCGCCGGCCGTAGTCCCAGCCGTCCAGGCGGTCCATGTGTTCGAAGAGCTCTGCCTGCCGGGAAATGAGCCGATCCAGTTCGGCATCGGCCGGGCCGGCCGCAATGGCCTCATCGATGGCTGCAAGTTCCGCCTCGAACGCGCGGATCTCGGTGAAGAGTGCCTCCAGCACCTCAAGGATGGTCTCGGCGCCGTTGAGTTCGGAGAACTGGGAGAAGTAGCCGATCTTGGTGCCGAGCTCCACGCTGACCGTTCCGGTGTCAGGTGCGATCCGGTCCAGGGCCAGTTGCAGCAGGGTGGTCTTTCCCGACCCGTTCTTGCCGATCAGGCCGACGCGGTCGCCCGCTTCCAGACGGAAAAATGCCTCCCGCAGGACCTGCTTGTTCTCGAACCGGACGCTGACGTCCTGGAGCCGGATGAGGCTCACTTTTGCTGCCCGATGCGGTTGCGCACGATCTCGCTGACGGCTTTGCCGTCGAAGCGGCCTGCCACCCGCGCGGTGACGGGTTTCATCACGGCGCCCAGCTGTCGCATCGAGAGTTCGACGCCGTCGGCTTCCAGCGCCGCGATGGTTTCCTCGACGATGGCCTCCACTTCTGCTTTGGTGAGCGGCTGGGGCAAGTAGGCTTCAACGATTTCGGCTTCGGCAATTTCCGCCGCGGCCCGCTCGGCTTCGCCCGCTTCGGTGTAGATGCGGGCCGTGTCGCGGCGTTTTGCTGCTTCTTTCTGCAGGAGAGCGGTGACCTGGGCGTCGTCGAGGACGACCGGCGTCTTGCCGGACTTTTCGCGGGTTTCGATTTCGCCGAGGACGTTGCGCACGGTGGTGAGCGCGACCTTGTTGCGGTCCTTCATGTGGCCGACGACGTCGGCGTGGAGGCGTTCTTTGAGGGTGGTCATGGTGCTCCTTGGGTCACGGGGCGGTCAGCCCCGGTAGTACTCGGCAATATCTGATACGAGCTCGTTGAATGCCGCAGGAATGGATCCGTGGGCACCCTCCGGTGAGGTCCGGAGGGTGCTGCCGGGGACTGCGGCGTGCAGCCGTCTGGCGGTCTCACGGTAGTAGGCAGGGCTCCTCCCGCCGACCATAAAGTGCGTGTTTGCCGGCAGGACGGAGAAGTCCCGGACGTCCTCGGCCTCGTCGTAAGCGGCCTTCAACTCCCCGACGGCGCTGGGCATCAGTTCTGTGAGCAGCCGGTTCACCCTGGTGCGGGACATAAGCGCCATCAGCCCTGCCAGGACGGGCTCCGGAACCCTGGCCAGGGCGGTTCCCGGCTGCATGCCGCGCCGCATCCGGGCGAGGGCAAGACCGATCCGGCCGGCGTTGACGGCCTCCTCGAATCCTGCGAGCCAGTCTGTGTCGATGCTGCCCTGGATGTTCACGGCGGCGTCGTAGACGGCGAGCTTGGCCGGTTCGTGGCTGCTGCCGGCAAATTCCTGGACCGCGTTGAGGGCGACGGACCCGCCGAGGCTGTGTCCGAAAAGGTTGCGCGCTCCGGTGGTGTCCAGAACAGTCCGGACATCGGCGATTTCGGTTGCCATTGAATAGTCCTCGGGCTGCGGAGTGGAGTTGCCGCGGCCGCGCCGGTCATAAACGTCAACGGCCCACCCCTCCCCCAGCCCCTTGGCCAAGGCCATGGAGAACGGCCGGTAGATCAGCGCCGTCAGGAACGCCCCGCCGACCACGACTACGCGGCGCTCGCCGGGGGCGTCGTCGCTGCCGTAGGTGTACACGGCCAGCTCGCCGCCGTCGTGCGTCGACGCTTTCTGTTCTGTCACTGTCCTATCTTAGAGCCGGGCCCCTGCCCCCCGGCCCCCGCGGGCGTCGACGGAGGCTTACCGGCAGAAGCCGTTGGCCCCGATCACGAGCAGGATCCGGCGGGCTTCCTCGTCGTCTGCGACAGGAGTCTCACGGCCGCTGCTGAACAGGTCCGTGACCGTGACGAGGAGCCTGTCGAGCGGTACTCCGCCAAGCAGGCTGCCGCAGACCCGCCGGGCATCCTCGACGGTTTTCCCGTCAGTAAATTCCAGGTTGATCCCGGAGAGCTCCGCCAGCAAGGCCTTCTGTTCGTCCGCGTCGGGGGCGGGCAGAGTGTCAGGCAGGGCCGTTACGGTCGAGGCAGGCTGGCTCGCGGCCTGACTGGACGCCCCCGCGCCCGCCGGGCCCGAGCACGCGGCCGTCAGCAGGAGCATCAGCAAGGCCAGGATGGTCGCAATGCGCTTGGTCATGTTCCCCCGGGTTGAATACTTGACATGGACGGATACCCAATGAAAACCCTAGCTGCAGCGGGAAGCCGCGCCTAAATCCAGGCCGGGACGGTCCGCGGACTCCTCCGTGACGAGCTTCTGTCCAGCGACCTGGAGCACTGGCGCCCCGCTTTCGAGCGTAAACTTCAGGGACGGCGTTCGGAGGGCATCTTGAAGTACCACCCCACACTTGTCGCCAGCCTCCATTGCCAGGAGAACGCCGCCCCGACGGATTGGGAGACCACGTTCCGGAGGCTGGTTCTTTTCGATCTTGCGGCGGACATGGAGCTCGGTTTCTTCCTTTCCTACTACCGCAACTTCGCCATTCCCAGCATCGCGGCGACCCTCCACGCGAACGCGGAGATCCAGCAGCGCCCCATTAAGCGTTCTTACGACACGGCCCTGGTCCTCTACGAGCTCATCGCTTGCGGTCTGGACAGTGACAGGGGCTGCCGCACGCTTCTTCACCGAACTCGGTGCCCGGATGAACATCACAGCGATGCCCGCCACCTACTCTGAAGCCGAAGCATTTTTCGACCGCTACGAGGCCGCGCATGTTGCGCCGTCCCCTGCAGGTCAGCGTCTGATGGACGCCACCATCCAGGTTTTCCAGAGCCGGTTGCCCGCACCGCTGCGCCCGTTGGCGAAGTACATCATCAGTACGATGCTCGACGACGACCGCCTCACCGGCGCGCTTGGCCTCCCCCGCGCGACGCGGGCAACACAGGGCGCCCTCAAAACAGGAATTGCCCTCCGGAACTCCGTCCACCGGCGTCGCCCCCTGACGACGGTCCCACGCTTCATACCGGGCACGGCGGGATCGACTGTATATCCGGACGGGTACTCCCTGGACCAGCTTGGCCCGGACAACGTTCCACGCCCCGCTGCCAACGACAAGCGGCCCTGATCCCCCGACCTGTCGGTGTGCCCTCAGCGGGGAAGTGAAAAGCCCTCCTTCCCTGCGTTTCCGGGGTCAACGAGCTTTGTCTGTGGAGCTAAATAGATTCGCTCCTGACTTCCTCTTCAAAGGAAGGCGGTTTTTGGGCTGTCGCCACCCCATATTCACCGGCCCGCAATCGAGAATCTCCCCTGTTCAAGTCAAAGCATGTAGACGCAGAATTGAGCATCGATCCATCACTTTGATGGGTTCTATTCCCGAGTCGAACTAGCAGATAAAGGGTTGCCGATGCCTGAAATCCTCTATAGCGCAGCGATAGTCGTTGCGGCGGTTGGAATCGGTTTTGTGACACACAAGGTCCGAACCAACGATCTGTCTGGCCGCGCTGCTTTTGCTACCGCCGTTTTGTGTTTTGTTGGATTGCTGGCGATGATCCTGACTGACTGGCCCAGCGAAGTCTTGAACAAATTCTGGGCTGACCATTCGGTACTGGCAGGTATGCTCTCATCGCTGCTCTTGGTTGGACTCGTCTTCCTCGCGTACGAACGTAGTGCACAACGGCGGCAACTGGAGCTTGCAGACGGCCTCTCGGGAGCTGGCCTAGGGGGGATCGTGGACCACGTCATCGATATTGAGGCTGCCCTTGCGATCACATCTCAGCCGCTGCCCCCGGACCAAATTGCGCCCCAGGATTGGGGTCGATGGGACATGCAGGGCAAGCCGCTGCGATGGCTCCGCAATGGCCGCGAAATCCTGATAGGCGAATGCGACCCTCGCAAGCTGCCAGTCCGCTGCGTTGCCCCTAATGGAACGTGGGAGCACAAACTCATCGATCAGTCGATCCGGAGACTCTTGGCTGCGATGAGGGACTGGACACCCTTGATTGGTGCATCCGAGGACGGCATCACTGTACTTCTTCTTTTATCGAAAGTACGTGCCGATCTCATGGCCCTCCAAGACCTGTATCCGCCCCAAGGTCAGCAATCCGAAAGCAGCGGCAGCTCTACAAGTGCCGCCATGATCGAGGACCTTCGCATCCGCCTGCGTGTGTTCGCCATCTGCTTCGAGAACTGGAGCGGAGCCCAGAAACTTCGACCAGAGATTCTCGACAATTTCGAACCGTTGCCAAATCGTCGCCCAAATTTTGACCACGTCAACAAGTCGCTGGCAACACGATTGGACAAGGCCTGTGACGAACTCGGGTTCAAGTCTGTGGAGCTAAGGAGATTCGAACTCCTGACCTCTTCGATGGGAACTCGGAACAACGCCGATTCACGCCCAATCACGTTTATCGCCCCGCATCCGCGGATCCGCGGCAGTTCGCTCCACGGAAAGGGAAACTGCATACCGGCCCTTCACGTCCGTTCACAGCCAAAGTGTTATGCAAAGTGTTATTCCCTGCCGCCTGCAGAAAGTGACGCCCGTCGTCAAAGTCGCAGCATAGGGCAATCCATGAACCGACCTGACGAAGCGAGAAACGGATCCTCCTGGATGCCGTCGGAATTGATGACACGAGAGGAAGCGGCCGCATATCTGCGCCGCTCTCCCGGAACGCTGGCCAACTGGGCAGCACAACGCAAAGGGCCCGTGTACTACCGCCAATTGGACGGCGCGGTGGTCTACGCGGTTGAGGACATGGCCGAGTGGCTGGCGGCACAGCGCGTAGCCCCGAGGGCAGCATAATGGCCAATCACCAGACGCGCCCCGGTTCTTGGGGCAAAATACCCAGGGCCAAGAAGCAACCCGACGGTCGGTACCTGGCCAGCGGACGGTACAAGACCTTGGACGGCACGGAACTCATCCAGCGAATGCGAACGGGTACGACAGCACGCAAAGCTGAGGACGCGCTTCTCGCTGTCTTTCAGGCGATGGCTGCGGAGGATGAAGCAAAAGCAACGGCCGCTAAGGAAAAGATGAGCCGGAAGCTGCAGGAAGGATCAGAAGCACCGTTTGCCGAGGTCGTTGAGAACTGGATCTCGTATGTCGAGTCCGGTGGCCTCAGACTGCGTGCCAGTACGGCCTATGAGTACACCCGCATGGCGAGGGCCGACATTGTGCCTGCGCTGGGAGGCCTTGCGGTGGGTGACATCGACATCAGAACCTGCGCCGACTTTTTGCACGGGATCGTCGACGGCGGCCGCTATTACGCCAAGGCCGAACATAACCGTGTGATCCTCTCAAACATCCTCACTTGGTGCGCCGGTCTGGGTCTGATTCCTGGGAACCCAGTAAGGCAGGTCGCATCGTTGCCGCGGCCTCGCAAGAAGCCGGTTTTGATAGTCGAGAAGGAGGACATGGCAAGCGTTCTGATTGCCGTGCGCAAGCACGGAGAAGATCAGCTGAAGAACACGCGGCCGGGACCCCGGCAGAACCTGGACATCCCCGACGGCGTGGAATTGCTGCTGGCAACCGGCATGAGAATTTCAGAGCTTCTTGCCCTGAGGTGGGAGGACGTCTGGATCGACGAACCGGATGACGGCTCTTATTGGGTTCAGATCAACGGCAAGGTGGGATGGGAGAAAGGACGCCCCATGCTTCGCCACGACTACGGGAAGACAAGCGACAAGATTCTCGATCTTCGGATCAGCCCGGACGTGGCGGCCATGCTCCGCGCCCGGAGGGCCATCGAACGGCGCAGCAATCCTAACGGGGCTATATTCCCTGCCCGGGGCGGCAAATGGATGCAACTGAACAACTTCCGTCGCCGCTGGCGCATAGTCCGACAGGAACTTGAGATCGCCTACGACCTCCCTGAAGAGGAGCAAGAAGTCAGGGGAAGGAAACAAGAACGCCGGCAGTCCTGCGACATTGCGACTGCAACGCCCCACACGTTCCGACGCTCTGTCGGCACCTTCATCGGCGAAACGGTTTCAATCGACGTAGCCGCCCGGCAACTGGGACACAGTCGCACGGCTGTAACTATTCGCTCCTATCTGCGAGAGAGGCAGGAGGCGCCAGACAGCAGCGAGCATCTGGCAGGCGTCATGTACAGGCGGGACAAGCCGTCAGCGGACCCGGGCCCGAGCTGACCGCAGACCAAGACTCCGACGGTTCAGTTCTGAAGGAGGCATGTCCCATTCTTGGCCTGGTGCGGCGTTCTGATCGCCGCGGCGCACCTTCGTGCCCGGCCATGAGCAGTCGTCCATAGGCGCTCATACTCTCGACATACGTCCTTGGCGGACTTGTCTTGGTTCTAGCCGTGCCAAGGGATTCGAATCGACGACGCCCGCTTATCGCGGCGGGGTATCCCGCGCGTTCCCGGGGATGCCCAAAAAGCGTTCCCGACCAGCAATTTTGCAGCTATTGATGTTGAAATCCTACCCGCGTGTTCCCGGCAGTTCCCGTTCAATGCGTGTCGTAAACGTGTCGTCCATGGCGCTGCCCAGTTGCACTGGTCCCTTGCCACCGTTGAGGGGGAGTCTGGTTACGCGGGCACCCTTTGCCTGGACCACGGCAAGGGTGCGCCCAGTGCGTTCTGTGATGCATTCGGGCGTGAGGTCTTCTCCTAACTAAGATCCCAACTGTCCACCCCTCAAGCGCGATACCTCTTTCATCCTTTCGACTCTCAGCGGCACATACTCGCCATCGGCTCGACTTCCCCCGAGAATCGTCCCGAGCTCAGCCAAGGGCTCACGGTCGAGCAGCGACGGGTTCTTCTCAAGCATCAAGGTGATGGTCTCCCCGACCTGCTGCGGCGTAAGTGCCTCCATTGCGGCTGTCAAGCCGGCTGGACCATCGTCCTCGATTTTGGCATTGCGCAGCATTCTCATTTGCTCTTCGCTAAATGCCCTGGCGAGTAGAGCCCCAACAAAGCGTTCCCGTGCCTCTGCGCTGCCCATGCGGGCTCGATAGTCTTGGAACGCAACTTCCAGTTCTGTCGAGGAATCTGCACGCACAGGTTCAGTCGCGGGAACCATTTCAGCAGGGGCGGCCCCGCGCTCGACGTTCCGAGTTCCGATGAATCTGTTCCACGTCGACTTCATAGTCAGGAGCGCAGTATCGCTCGCCGACTTCATGGCCAGGAGCGCATTATCACTCGTTGACTTCATGGTCGGAATCGCTATGTAATGCAACCATCTTTTGACGTGCGGCGCAGCTGCAGCCGCAAGCGTCGCAACGATGATTCCAAGGCGAACCAGGGCCTCAAGCGCCTCGGCGAGTTCCTCGTCTGTAAGCTCGCGGCCTTCTGCTGCTCCCGGATCCGAAACATACACGTACTGAATGTTCGGCGAACCGGCGTCGTCCTCGTCGGGCTCGAATAGCTCCGCATGACCCACGAGATCGTTCGTTTCATTGTCAAAGAGATGCGCGCGGTACGCACCATCAGTGTCTCTTGAAAACCCGAGATGCTGTCCGTCGGGAACTTCAACATCGAATCTTTTCTTAGCCATTTGTCGCCTTCATTTTGTCGTGGTGCCAGACGGGTACGCCATGCAAGCGGACTCCCAGCCTTCCGCCACATCCAGGACCTGCACGCGCTGCTGCCGGGCGGGCGCGATAAATTCCCCAGGAGCCATGCTTCACCGGACGGGATCATCCTCGAAGCGGTCTATCTGGCACTGGTCGAGCAGATGGGCAAGAAAGCTGTAGGCGGCAAGGCGCTCCATTGCTTGCTGCTCGGTGAGCTCGTCTCGAGTGTGAGTAGTAACATTCCGGACGGTCAGGTTCAGGCCGGTGGCCAGAGCGTTCAATGATTTTGCAAGGGGTTCAAGACCACCCCGCATGCTCTTGGCCGTCTTATCGTCGGCGGGGCCGGGCCAAGCGAGTTTGGGTTTGCCGTCAACCGCCTCGCCTGCTGACAGGGTCTGTTGCCAGAACACAGTGTCGTCTACGTCGTTGCGTTTGAGCTTCTGCTTCCAATAAACGGTCAGCCCTTCAGCGGCTTCGCGTACAGCCACTCGGTACTGGTGAGTCGTCCAGTGTGCAGCTGCCCCCGCCCAGATGACGTGGTGAAGCTGAGCCGGTGAAAAGCTTGGCAGACTCGAGTCCGCGGTGGCTTGCGCGTCGGTGAGCATTGCCTCGAGTCGGCCTTTGACGTTCGCCATCGTCATTCGAATATCACGTGGTGCTAGCGGGGCCTTAGGTGATGACATGAATGACCAGTTGGAAATTGGGTCGATGACACCAAGCCCTGCGACAGAAATGTACGCCCCAGTGACTGCGACTGCGCGTGCGGCCAACCCTGCGGCCTCTGCGACATCGAGTTCGAGGCGGCGCACGAGATCAGAGTCTTGTCCGTCTTTGGTCCATACGGTTGGAAGAAGACCCCGAGAAGAAAGGTGGTCAGATTCTTGTTGCGTTTCCATCCATGCACCGAAGGCCGTTTCAAAGCGTCGAACAGCGTCGAGTAAGCGTCGCAAATAATCCTCGCCGTAATCGCTCAAATCATTCCCCTTGTGATTGCCCAGCTCGCAGTTGATGTTCTCGTGCTTCAGCTTATGCGGACGGGCGCTGACACCGGCATGTAGGACTGTCTTTCTGGGTCGCGGACGCGCCTCCGAGGGAGCCGGATCGGCAGAACATAGGCTGGTCGGATGGATACTCCCAGCCGTGGCTATGCAGAAGGGTCCGAGAATGCTGAGTGGCCATTCGGCGACAGCTTTCGGAGCCACGGCGATCTGGCGGCACATCTCCACCAAGTTGGCCGGCGGCACGCCCGGCGCGCGCTGAAGCTGTACACGTCAACGGATGAGTTCGAGATGTTGGACGCAGCCTTCAGCGTGGGGTCAGCCGTTGAGCTTCTCGCCAAATCGCTTCTCGCTTCCGTCTCACCCACGTTGCTGTTGTGCGCCACTCCCGACGTCGGGTCGATCCTGAAGTTCTCTGGAGCAACAGCTCCCGGGTTCAACCGGCCGGACGCGGTTACGGTGAAGTCCTTGGACGCCGGCAAGAGCATCGAACGATTGAAGCAGCTTAAGATGGCGCCGCCCTGGCTCCCCGCCGACAACGCCGTCTTCTGGGTCCGCAACGGGTCAGCCCACATGGGAGTGGTGGACCAGAACACGCTGCGGTCGGCGGTGCGTCCCATGGTTCGCTTCGCTGAGTTCGTGCGGCATCACTACGATCGGCCGGCCGACCGATGGTGGGGTGCAGAACTGGATGAGCTGGCGCGCGGCATCGCCCGTGCTGAAGTCGAGCAGTCGGAGGAGATCGTCCACGCCAAGATCGCCGCGGCGAAGCTGCGCCTGAGGGAACTTCGGGGAAGTCTGCCGGCTTCCTCCGTGGAGACGATCCTGAAAGCGATGTCGGGGCGTTCGCGCACGTTCATCGAGCACGACGAAGATCAGAAGTGCCCGGCCTGCGGATACACCGGAAAAGCCATCGGAATGATCCTTGAGTGCGGGGTCGACGCGGATCATTACGACGGTGGCGTCACCTACTACAGCCGGATGGGTGTCACGCATTTTGAGTGCAGCGTTTGCGACCTCGAACTCACCGATCAACTGGAAGTGATGGCGGCAGGTCTCCCCACCGAGATCGACTACGTGGACGAGGACTACGAGCCGGAGCCCTGGCCCGAATAGAACTAGAGGCAGGGTGGCGCGTCACCGCGTACATGATCTGGGAACGATTGAGAAAGGGAATCTGGATGTCACGAGTTGAGTGGACGCGATATAGCGGCGAGGACATTGAGTCTGTGGTTGCCATGTTCATCAGTGCGGAGTATCCGGAAGCGGAGCGAATCACCCCGTCCATCGGCGACGGTGGCATTGACGTGCTGGTCAAAACCGATAGGACACGCGTCTATCAGGTGAAGAAGTTCACGCGGCCGCTCACGGACAACCAGAAGAAGCAGGTGGAGAAGTCCGTCGACAGGTTGGTCACCGACCCGCGCGTCAAAGATCTGGAGGTGGACGAGTGGCACCTGGTGATGCCATGGGACGCGACCTTGGAAGCGAAGAAGTGGCTGACGGACTACGTCACTGCAAAGGGTCTGCCGGAACCAATCTGGGATGGCCTGACGCGGTGTGATCTCTGGGCAAGCCAGCACTCCAACATCGTTGACTACTACCTGGGCGGGAACGCTGAGCGCATTCGGGAGATGGCGTTGTCCATCGTTCAGGGATTGCGCCTGAAGAACATTAGGGAAGAGGACGTTCAGAGTAGGGACGTCTCTGGTTTTACCGACGAGCTCAAGGAAACGGTGGAGGTCCTCAACCGCGAAGACCCGTTCTACTTCTATGGAATCCATGTGGAGCCCCAGCTCAAGACTCCCGACAGGGAGGACGTACGCGAGGCGCTGAAGAACATCAAGCCCGGGATATTGTTGTCGACCCTAATGGGCGATGGCCGCCTGAGCGTGCAGGTGGACGTCTACGTCAAGAACCGAGTTGCGTTTGAACTGAATCCGCTCAAGATCAACTTCGTCACAACTGCAACGCCTGGGTCCGACGAAGCCACCGCCCTTCAGGACTTCATGAAGTTCGGCAGCCCGATGGAGCTGCCGGCTGGGAGCGTTAGTGGTTCATCTGCGTTGCCCGGAGGACTCGGGGGAGAATTTGAGAACGCAGGCGTAGCAGTGTTTCCGACCTCCAACATCTCGGAAGGGGAACGTGAACTGCGTCTGGTGCTTTTCGACGCGGACGACCAACAGATTGATTCACTGGTAATCCACCGGCAATACACCACAACAGGTATTCCCACAGACCTGGGTCCACGGGGCATGGAGTCGCGTTTGACTGATGTCCACGGCGTTCTAGATGTCATTCTGAGGCTCGATGTGGATGAGCAGACCTCGAAGATGGCCACAATGGTCCACGCTCCGGATGGGAAGCTTGCCGTCGACGTCCTTCCGCCGCTGCGCTTCTATAACAAGATGAAAGCTCCAAATACTTTGGCCGCCGCGCCCCGCTTCGGTCCCATTCCGGACGTTCGAGATCCGCTGTTGGAAAGGGGTGGCACTAGTGCGGACCTATGGTACGACGTGGCCGAGGCGCTCAGCCTCATCCAGGAGCACACTCCACATCGGCTCCACTTTCCGAACCTTGCGGACATCGAGGAAGGCCTCATCCATCAGATTCTTCGTACGGGAGCCCTGCTCAAAGGGCAGACACTGACCCTTAGCACGGGATATGTCGCGACCGAACACGATCCCCAAGTGTCGGACGACGCAGAGACGACTGTGATGCTCATGCCTTGGAGGATCCCCTTGCAGGAAGGGCTGGTCGATCTGGGCCACCTTGCCCACGCGTTCTCCGGCTCGTTCTATAAGCGAGCCGACGAGGGGCCGGACGGTCTGTACGACGTGTGGAGCGTCGATGACGGGAAGGTGCTCGTGAGAATACTCTCCGAGGAAGAGCAGAAGGCACTTCCGGACATCCCGGAATTGTCAGGCTTGTAGCGGGGCATCTCACACTCGGGGGGACACGCTCACGAGTGGAGCTGACAGACTAAATCCGCAGGGGCGACGGCAGCTTGGCATCCCCGGCACTGCCGGTCCCGAGTCCAAGTGCGCGGTCGCAGGACGGCGGGCCTGACCGGCGCTGGCTGGGGTGCGGTCTCTCCGGCTTGGTCCGTCGGTATTCCGATCAGGTCAGTCCTGTCTCCGGTGCGCATCCATTGCGGGGTGGCGGAGAGCAGTGGCGCCGGGTCCCGACGGCGATGGGGTTCAGGCTTCTTGGCTGTTCTCGTCCTCCTGTTGCGCTTCCCAGAGCCTACTGAGAAGTTCTCCGACGAGGGGACCGGCCTTGACACCTTCCTTGTATGTGTCGGGCATTTCGTAGGTCATGCCCTCAGCTCCCGGTTTGATGAGAATGCCCGCTAGCAGGAGGTCTTGAATCAGTGGCATAACGAGGGCCCCAAGGCCCGTTGCTTCACCGATTGCCTCAGGGCTCTTCGGCGGCAGTATGAGAGGCAACGGCTGGCCGGTTCCGAATCTGCCGCCGTCACCCACAAACAGCGATGCGACTTTGAGGTGCGGGCGCTCAATCCGAGCGATGATGTCCACCCAGAGCGCTTCCTCGTCAATCCGGGCATCATCGGCTGCTATCGCACCGAGGCACCGTCCAAGCATGCGGGCCTTCTCCGGCATCCTCGACCGACGCGATGCGTCAATTGCCGAGGCGGCCAGCATAGTGAGTTCTTCGTCGCCCAGCAGGCGTTCGATCAGGATCGCCGGATCGAGACCCGAGGCACGGGAACCGCTGTCGAGCAACAACTCATCCCTCTTGGCAATATGCCCGCTGACCCTTTTCCCGAGTTCTCGAAGAAGGACTACGCCGCCTGCGATGTAGGGAGCAGCTGGAGGCACCATCCCTCCAAGCAGCGAAGCGCTTGCGGCAAGGGCCGCGTCGCCCCAGGGGCCGGCCCCGACCTGAGCGGTGGGTTCTTCGATTGGAGGGTCCTCTTCGTCATACTGGCTCATGCTCGTAGTCTAGGCACTATGCGCCTTGCCAGAGGCAAGGTTCGCCGAAAGTTCCACCTGCGGCCGGCCGTCTCCTTCTCCTAATCCGACTCCGTTCTCGAAATCTTGTGTCTCGAAACGCATGCAATGCAAGGCGACTCAAATCCTAGGATTGCGACACCGAGCGATCAGAGAATTCCTCCACCAAGCGTTGAAGTCCACAGGTACGGCCGGGCGCAACAACACCTGCGGCCTCGGATACACCTGAGCTCGTCCAAATAAGACTTTCGGCCGCTCCGGCTGGGGCCGCGTCCGATAACGGTCCTTTGCGGACGCCTCGCTGACAATGGCCCGATATTGGACACTCAGCGTTACAAAATCCGTTGCAAAACAACGTCAAGATAACAGATGATTTCGATGGATTGTGCTAGATCACCGGTTCCGACAGCGCCTTCAGCGCACCGACAAATGCACGGGTGAGCGGGACAGGGGGAACGCACGCACGCAACAACCGGAATACGATGCGTTTTCGCGGCTGTTCCCCATGGGAAGGGAGGGATGAGTTCCGGGTCCGGGTGGACTGGGCGGGCCCGGAACTCGCCTTCGTTAGTTCTCGAGTTCCTCCTTCGGGTTGTTTGCGGGCGCCTGTCCGTCCTCGAGCAGTCGTGAGAGCACAATGGGGATGCCTGTGACTTTTACGCCCTTATTTTTGCGCTCGTAGCTGTAGAACGGGAGCGGTGCTTTGGTTTTGGCGTTGAAGGGCCGGCTGACGTCCGCGGCGAGGCCTTCATCCCAGATACCTGCCGCCGCGGCGCTCTCGCCTTGCCCGTAGTTGACGAGCCGCGGGAATTCCTTCTGTGCAGCTTTGAACGCGACCACTTTGTGGAACAGAACGACCTTCTGGTTGTTGATCGTGACGACTGTCCCGATGGTTTCCCCTTTCGGACGGAGTGACCCGTCGGCACCCCCGATGATCCAACCGAGGCGGTGGTTCGTCAGGGACTCGGACTGGTCTGTTCCCTCGATAGGTGCCCGTGAGGGGTCGTCGCCGGAGATGACGTGGGCGTTGCCCGAAGAAAGCAGCGCCGCCAGCGCCCTGAGGAAGGAGATGCCGGGCAGGTTTTGCTGGTTTTCAGAGTGCGCTTCCGTCACGAGTTCGACGACAGCTCTGTTCATCGGCGCATCCAATCCGAACTGTTCGATGAAGTCATCGTCCATGTCCAGCTCGCGGGCCAGGTTCTCCAGGATGAAGAAGGTGATCATTACGTCGGCGGCCAGCGTGGAGGTGCGTTCCAAGGATCCTGATCCGGCGCCCATGTCCTTCATCAGTTCGCTGATCTGGTGCTTCAGCTGGGTGCGGGCGGCCTCCATCGCGGAGACGTACGCGGCCCAGCCGCCCGGGTGGGTGGTCGCAGCGTACTGGACGTACTTGATCAGCTGGGACGTGAAACGGGCCGGGATCCCCTTCTCGGCGGCGATCGCGTTGAGGGCGTCCGTCTTGGAGCGGTCCGGGTGGAGCTTTCCTTGACCGAGGTACAACGGGATAAGCCGCTCTTTCGCGGATGGTGTGGTGAGTTCGTTCTCTGCCGTCAGGATTAACTGAGCCGTCGGCTTGAACGTCTTCCGGGATGTCATGTCCGTCTTCATGCGGCGCTTGGTCGCATTGTTGAAGATGGCTCGAGTGAGATCGGCCAGCTTCGCGTCCTCCTGCTCCGCTTGTCGGCGCAGGGCGGACGGGGCCAGGTCGTCAACCACCCAGATGGGGGTGCTGGCGACGGCGTTCTCCATGGCTGCCGGCGTGTCCTTTGCAGAGCCGGGCAGCTCCTCGTGCCAGTCGCCCCTGCGCCGGGCCCAGAAGCGCATCATGCACTCTGCCGTGTAGCTCTTGCCCTTGCCCTTGGGACCCCAAATAAAGATGGTGGCCTTGGGCCGGAGCGGCACCACGGGGCGCAGCGCGCCGGCCAGGACGACCGTGGAAGTGGCCAAGTCGGTCCAGGCATTCGAATGGATGTAGACGTCCATGATGGCCCGGAAGGTCTCCCTTACCCCCGCTCGGAAGTTCTCATCGTCTGCGAAGCTCCCGCTCAGGTCCTCGCCGACACCGTACTTCTCGATCACGTCGATCTCGCGCGGGCCAATGCCCGGCAAGACGTTGGCGCTGGATCGGGCATCGCCGACGATCTGGTCACCGATGAGGAACACCGGATCGCCGTCCTGGACAGGCACCCAACCCGTTTGCATCCAACGGGTTTTGCGCGCGATCTCATCGGGCTGGTTTGCCTTGATCGCGGAGAGCCATTTGCGGCCGAGGGGCCCCTCAGGCGGCCAATCCGGGTGAAGCAGCACTTCGGCAGGGATGTTCGTCTTCTTCCGGTCCCATTCGTCTGGACGCGTGCCGAGGATGCCTTCCGTGCCGGTAACGGTGGCTGTGATGTCGCGGCCGTTCAGGTGCCACGACAATTCGATTTCGACTTGGGCCCTCTTCGATGTCCTCGGACTTGACGTTCGAGTTGAAGATGCCGGTCTTCAGCTCCTGATCGGTCGGCTGGCGGCGCTTTTCCAGGGCAACGACACGGCCGCCGATCTCGACACGCTTCTCCCATCGGTATTCGCCGATGGTTCCCCTGGCGCCGGAGCTGATCGGCACGCACTCTTCCACGAACTGGCCGGTTGACCCGACCCGCCAGGTGCCGGGCTTGTCTTCGGCGTTCTTGACCGGCGCGTCGGGCATCGTGTCGTCGAGCTGGTTGATCAGGGCATCCCAGTTGCCGTGCTTGGCCAGGAAGTCGTCCACGCCGGCCTTCGCCATCGCCCCGTTGTCTTCGGCGGTGACTTCCGGGTTCAGGTAGAGGACCTCGGACATCCTGGACTTGTCCAGGAGCTGGGTGGAGAGCTTGTTCGCGGCTGCGTGCACGGACGGGTTGACGGCGATGTCGGCGTCGAATGCGATCCAGCCGATACGGTCTTTCAGCGCGATTTCGCGCCAGTCGACGGCGTTGCCGGAGGCGTTGTAGACGCCGCCGATGGAGACGATCAGGATCCGTTCCTCCTGCGGGATCCGCTTAAGCAGTTCGCGCAGCCTCGCGACCGGGTTCTCGACGCGTTCTGAGCGCAGCTCCGAGTAGGTGATGCCGTGGTGGACCAGGTAGGCGGAGAGCGCCGCGTCGCCTTTGAGCATTCCTTCGGCGAACATGACCACCGGGGTGGTGTCGATCCAATCAATCGGGATTGCCGGGTGCACGTCCAGTGGAGTGCCGATGTTGGCGACGAACTCATACTTCATCGGCCTACCGGCGTCATCGTTTTCCGGGAATTCAGGTCGCACCTGGTAGGTGTGCGGGACCGGGTTCCGGCCTTCCCGCTCGGCCTTCATGCTTCCGGCCAGCGAATACCACGGCATGAGCATGCCGTCCTTGCCGGGAGCTGACAGGGCCCGCTTGAAGCGCTTACCCTGTTTGGAGTTTCCCTCAACCTGCATGGTGCGGGACATCTGGTCGTAGTTCGTCTTGTCGATCCGGACGTAGCCGCGGGCGGCGGCAACCAGCGGTGCAACACCGGAGTCGGCGAGCTTCCAGGCGCCGGAACCGGTGATGCTGGCGGCGTAGTCGTCAGCCGTCCAGGGCGGGAGCCCTGTCTCCGAGGGGGACGTGTCTTCCATTCTTCTCGTTCTTCTCTGATCCTCCGTGACGGCGGTGGCGGCTTCCGGCACGACCGGAACCGCCTTCGCCGAATCGCCGGGATCCTGGGCAACATGTCCTACTTGATGTCTGTTCACAAAATTCTCTATGCGTCGACTTCGCTGACGGCCACATCCAGCGCAGCATCAACCCAGTCCTGCCCCGGATCACCCGGCGACAACCATGAAAATGCCACGATCATGGCCGCTAGCCGGCACTACAGAGCAGTCGGGGAAACCAAAACTGCTCCACCTCGAGGGTTGCCCATGAAGCCCATATAGCCAAGGGACCTCTGCTCGACCGAAGTCACGGATCGGTCGTCCTCGGGACTGGCCTCGGCGGTCCGTTGGGCACCGGACACCCTTTGTCTGCCCGGATCGCTTTATCGACCATTTGGATCGAGTTGGAACGAGGAGTCCAACTCCGTTTCCCCCGTAGCCATAGGGCTAAGGCGCCCATGGAGAGATAGTTAGACTTTTAGACCAATTAAGGAGAAGAGAAGATAGGAGGCTTTGTTCTCTCTTGTACAGGTCTTCTCGGAAGAGAACATTCTCAGCCATACAACCGCGTTCCGAACGGTCCAAAAGTCGATTTCCTCGCCGGGGGGGTGCCGGTGGTCCCGTAGCCCGCAGGTTCATGCCGGTGTCAGCGTTAGATCAAGAGGTCTAACGGCGTCGAAACCAAGTCAGGGCCAGTCCAACACGCCCGTAGTTGTGTTGCCCCTGGACAGAATGGGGTGAACGCAGACACGCTAGCCCCTCGTTGTCAGGCGGCGGTTCTGCCGCTGCGCGCTCTGCCATGGCATCCGCACTCTTCAGCTCCCTTGGAATGCTCGGCGCTGAGTGTACTGCCAGGACATCCCTGTCGTCGCTGGGCCCAGGTGCGATGCGGCAGAGGCCAAATCGCCCGGCGCAAGCTACGCCTTGCTCGGCAGTATCTACTGTCGCGTCCGCCAAGCCTGCAGAAGCACCAAGAACTGCCGGAGCCTCCGAGGCCGAGATCGAAGGCCCCTGAAGCTGTTATCCGAACCCGTTGCTGGAGCTCCGAGTCTGCGGGGGGATGCACATGAGCCCACGGCTGCCGCAGCGCATCACGCGCACACCCGCCGGGGCCAGGAAAGTACGGACCTTACGCCACTCCCCCACAGAGAGCGTACGTAGTGCAAGGCGAGGGCGGATAAGCCGCTCAGAGTCCGAGGGAGCCACTGCTTGAATCCCGCAGAACTTCTGCCGGCCGGACATAACGGGCCAGGGTCGCGAGGTTCTTGTGCCGAGTCGTCCTTGCCAGCCGTTCCGACGGGATACCGTTTTCCGCAGCGGTTGTTGCATGTCCGGCGCGCAGGCTGTGGCCCGTCAGATGCAGATCATCCAGCCCCACAGCGGCTGCACGCTCTTTCAAAATGCGGTTGACGGTTTGGCCGGTCAACGGCCAGCCTGTCGCTCTCAGATCGGACCAGGCGATGCGCTGGAAGAGTGGGGCGGCGCCCTCGACCCCGCTGGCACCGATCCAGTCCCGCGCAGCGAAAAGCGGATCGCTCTCCTTCACCTGCCCACGGAGTATGCCCACGACGACGCCTTTGCCTTCCTGGTCACCCTTGCTGCGGCGGAGTGTGACGATCACACCGTCCGCCTTAAACACCAGATCCCTTACCGCGAGGTCCGCCAGTTCGGACCGGCGGAAGGCTCCGGCGAATCCCAGCAGCAGTAGCGCGGCGTCCCGCTTGCCGCGTAGAGACTCGCGGTCGATGCCGTTGATGATCCGCCTTAGCTCACCAGTTGTCACAGGGTGCGCCTGAGTTACTGGCGCAGAGCCCTGCTGCCGCTTCAGTCCTTTCAGGACGAGTTCCACCCCGGGGTTGGCGGTCGGGTCGACGAGTGCCGAGTCCCTGTGCGCGCTTCGGATGGCGGCGCGCGCCGTGTCGAGGGTGGAGACCGACCGGCCTTCTTTGGCGCGATCCGTCAAGTAGGCCGCCACAGTCCGCGGGTCAGCCGGAAGCGGACAGAACCCGTGAAGCCCACACCACGACGACCAGTGCCGCCACGCCGACGCGTACGCCCGCTGCGTGTTCCGCGAACGGGCCGCCTTGACCGCGGCACCGATGTCCTCCCATTGGACAGCGGTCAGGATTCCGGGTGACGCGCGAAGATCCGTCACGCTCCACACCCCGTGAAACACCCGCACACGCCGCACCGCGAGCCACAATCCTTATCGCTGGTTCTGGGACTAACGCTAAGTGTCCTTATCAAACGTTTGGAAGGCTGCAAATTTTTTGTGTCTGCCACGGTCCTCATCTCCTCCTGCGCTGCCGGGCGGTTGTTCGGCTGTCGAGATTCGCCCTTTGGGCTGGAAGATCGCCACGGTTTGACCGGTCCCGGCGTGCTCACTCGGCTTGGGCGAGTGCAGCCAGCACCGCCTGCCGCGCGCCGGTCTCGGGCTCCGTCATGAGAAACGCTTGAACGGCAAAAGTCACAGGGATGTCCCTCTGGCGCGAAAGCGAAAGCTCCTCGAGCTCCACCATGTAATCCATCATGGCTGCCTTCGGGTCTTTCTCCCCGGGGCACACCGCGGCCAGGAAATCATCGAGCCACGCCTGAGCCAAGGCCAGGTTGATCGCACGCGCGCAGACTTCCGCGAAGTTGAATTCGTTGTCTCTCCATTCGAGGACGATGTTTTGGTGAGATGTCACCCAGCCGACAGGGCCGATGCGGTGGGGCACGGCATGCTCCAGTCTCAGCGCCACCGCGGCTAGGAACAGCAGGTCTTCCAGTTCATCGACCAACAATTCATACGGTGCCTGCAGGATCGCATACGTTGACCGCGCGATTGCTTCTCTGTCGTAATGGTAGGGATCCATGTCCCCTCCTTGGTGTATTAGTTTCCAACCATGTGTGTGGCAGCGGGCAGAGCTGTCACATCCGTTGGTGCTTGCGATAGCAGCGTGCCGCCCCCGCCAGGCCGCGACCGGTGGTTCGGTCCCGGGCGCCGGAATCAATAGGCGGAGACGCCGCCCGCCCGTGCGTCGCGGAACGGGAAGGAATCCGTCGCGACCCATACTTAAGAGGTCGGCCCTTCGAGCCTCCCCGCGCTGTCCGAGGCGTTGTTCGCGCAGAGGACCAACGGTCATCCGCCGACCCTCACCGTTCCATGGGAGCGTCCATGCCACCGGCTGCCCGCTGTCCGACAGGCTCACGCGGCCGGCCGACTCCGCAACCGCCGCCGCTCCTCGAATACAGATCATCCGCTGATCTGATTACTCACGGATCGCCCACGATGATGGCATCGAGGACGACCAGAGCGTTGGCCCGATCCGGAGTCGCCGAATTGACAGAGCCCTTGCGAAACGAGGTGCATACGCACACCCGCAACGTTCTGCCGCGGACCCCAGCGTGCGGCGTCGGCCCAACATCAGATTATTCGGCAGGAAACGCAGATGCGAGTCCGGACCCCGTGTGGGGGATTTGCATTGTTTTCCAGCGGAGCTGAGAAAAATCCGGCGCCGCAAATGAGGGGCCATCCTCGCACGATAGCCGTTGGGTAAATATCTACGCATGTTTATCGGTATGAACAGAAAATGCGTCGCGCTGAGACGTGAATCGGGTGTCCCAGCCATGGCGGTCACGGGTCAAGACAAGAACAGCAAGTCAGGCCTGCTGCATTCCGTCTCATTCGCAGAACACAACACCAGACGATCAAAAACTACAACCCCCCGCTCCGTCCCAACAGCGGCCGTCGCAGGAGGTGACTGGAAGTGACCGCAGTGCATCCATTCCGGAAGACCCCGGATAGCCTCCACGCCTCGATGCTGCCCTCCCCCTGCCTCGACGAGGTGTCGATGGCGAACCGGCATGACCCCTACTGGGACGAACTCTGGCCCTGGAATTCGTCGGCCTCATGGTCGATGGGTTACACCGAGCGCTGGCATCATGAAAAGAACGGCCGCCACGTCAACGCCAAGTTTCTGCTCGATGAGAAGGAAGCGCTGCAAAAGCTCACCGCCAACCGGGGCCGGGGTCGCCGCTTGGCCGCTTGGTCCGCGCTGCACGCCTACAGAACGCTTTTTTGCGAACAACTCGCAGCCATCACCGGCGACCTCACGCTACTCGACCCTCGCTCATCCGTACTCGCCCCATCGTTCGCACTCGACCTCATCGACATCGGAATCTATGCCACGCCAGTGCGTCGGGAACCGGGCGCACAGCGCCGCGACTTCCTCTACCGCCCCGCGTCAACCGATGTCTTCAAAAAACTGATCGAACCCACTCTCGCCGGTCCCGAATGGCTCAGGGTCACCGGCGGACAGCCTTGGACCTCCGGCGGGCAATACGATCGTCATAACCTGATTGCTTCGGAATTGATTTTGCGCGTGTCCGAACACGGAGGACCTGCGGTCGGAGCCGTACTTGGTGAGAAATTCTCAACGGTCGACCTGCTTGCAGGAAGCGGGCTCGGGAAGAAGGTAAACAAGCCTGACAATCGCAGTGCCGACGGCACCATCATCCGTCAGGACGGGCTTCGGATCGCTCTTGAAGTCACGGCGAACGTGTCACGTGGCCTCGAGAACAAAGTCCGCCGCTGGGCACAGATCATCAGCCAGCGGCCTCTGGAAACCTCCGGACTCGTCGTCGTTTTCGTCGCCGCAGCTCACCCTAACGGGGCGCGAGGGAAAAACGCCCGCCGCGCCATTTACGAAACAGTGAGCCAGGTGCTCAAGGAATTTCCTGGAACCGGCCCCGACTCACCCGCGGCGCGAATCGGATGCGCTTCCTATGCTGACTACTTCCCGTCGGCGAACCACCTGAGCGACCTATTCCTGCGCATGGAGGCTGACTTCAACATTGGATCCGGCAGCGGCGCGAGCAAGTGGGTCTCACTCGGCTTGCTCGACGAATACCCATTCACGCCATGGAAAACCTTCGATGCAACAGCGGTCATAGACAACGCCCCTCTCATCGCTGCCACTCCGCATTGGATGCGAGAAGGGGACCACACTCATCTGATCGGCAGCCCAATGGACCGCGCTGGCGTCGCAGTCCCCCACCCGGCTCCGGCGAACCCGAAACTCGCCAAAGGGCGGCCCCTCGGAGCCCGTGTAGGTGCGGCCGGCGACACAAGGCTTCCAGCGCGCCTTCGGATCGTCGGCTGAATTTAAGCCTTGCAGGCAGGAGTCCAAGGCCAATTCCTGCGGGTCCACCAGACAGTAGCTGGGCGATCCCATCCCCTCAGCCGGTAGGCCAGCACCCGACTTAGCCGATCCAGACGCGCGGCGATGGGGCGTCCTTGAGGAAGGCCTGGGTTCGCCTGGTCGTCGGAGCAGCTCCCCACCGAGCCTGAAATTGGATCCGCTAAAGTGGCCGTTTCTTGCGCGCGGCAGCACTTCTATTGATAGCAAGGCCAAACACGCAGAGAAATGAGAACACCGTGACCAAAGATTTCATGACCTTGGTAGAGCTGGCTGTTACCGCCGGCGATCTTCCCGAAGACGTTGAATTCTATCTGGACGAGATAGTCAATAACGTCTGGTGCGGCCTAACCCCGCACATCGAAATGGGCGAAGGATTCGCCCCGATCAGCCGTCGGGAATTGGTCATGAATCACTACGGCCACCCGGAGCGCGTCTACGTCCCGCGCATCGATGTAGACGCCTATCTGGCTACCAGGGACAAGGAAGCCGCAGAGGGCCGCAGAGGCCGCGAGGTACACCACCTACGGTCGCCTCTCCTGGAACGATCCGGACAACCGGGACCGCGGGGACTACTCGCACCCGGTCTTCGCTGCCGACGGCGCCCCGGCGTTCGAGCGTTTCCGTCATGCCGACCACATCAAAAGCTGGCTGGCAACAGGCGGATCCTTCACCGACGAAGCTGTCGACGCCGCAGTGTTGGCGCACCTCAACACCTTGATGACGGTCGGGGTGGACATGCTCCGCTGCTAAGAGCGGAGCATGTCCACCCCGAAGAGTCAGGTGGGGGTTCGAGAAGAGCCGAAAAGCCCCTGTCCGCATCTAAAGCGCTTACGCGACTGGCGTCGATGGCCATCAAGCTCGTCAAAAAGCCCGGACTGACCCTGTCATTGTCGTGAACCCCACCGGTTCCGACCCAGGCCGTAACCGCAGCCGTTCACGTACTCCTGGGCCGCGAGAGGAGTCGCGAGCCCTGACCCAGCCCGGACACGCGCCATTCCTGATAGGCCGCTTCGGCAAGCGCACTCACTCGTGCCAGCAGGGCTGCGGGTGGCTGGGAAATATCAAGCGGGAACTCGACAATGGACACCGAACTGTTAGTGACCCGCCGCGTCCAGGCCTGGCCGGGCCCCGCGTAAATCAGCCATGCCGTCGGCACGGTCAACGCCGTGCAATAGGCGAGCATTTGATAGTAGTCGGCATTGGGATACCCGTCGCCCGCAGACGCTGCTTTGTACTTCGCATCGAACACCATCGCGGGAGCGCCGCGTACCGAATGAACGATGTCCACTGCCATGCGGATACGATTCCCCATCTGGCCAACTTCAGCCTCATCCAGGAATGTCTCGTATTGCCCGCTGGTCTCGCCGGGATAACTGTCAAGCGCCTCGCGAAGCGAAGTTGTAACGAAGTCCTCGAACACCTTGGCCATGTTCACAACGAAAGAGGCGACGGAATGGCGTCCTAGGCCGGCCTCGGCCGACATGTTCCGAAGTATGATCTCCGCCAAGCGGAGGGCCGGAACATAGTGCTCGTTGAGACGCGATTCTGTCCAGGGAGGTAGCGTGGCTCCGAACCGTAGCTCCGAGACTCCGTCCAGCTTCGAATCCAAGTGGGCCAGCTTCCAGCCGACATCATGGGAAAGCCTCGGGACCTGCATCATCAAGCGTATGGCGGCCCGCAGGATACGATTCTCTGCAATGTCAACGGTGAAGTCGTCGTAGGCGACCTCCAAGGGCAGGAGCATCCCGGGGCGGCGGGTCATCTGGTCGCCCACACGGATCCGCCCTCGGACTGTCCGAAGGGCATCCTCAACGCGGACGTACCCACTGAGCGCACCGCGTTCCAGCGCCCGCAACCCCTGGCGGGCCAAGGATTCGCCAAGGGCGGCGAACAGGTCGGTGTCTTCGATGCCCGCAACGTCTTCCGGACGGAAGCCCGGGTTCGCGGCGTAGCCGAGAAGGAACAGCAGCCGGCTGAGACCGACCTTCTGTTTTGGCGTGACCTCGACTTGAAGGTTCCCCACCTGGACAGCCCCCACAGTTCCCGCGGGGAGCACCGTCCACAATCCACCGTGAGCAGGCAGTACCGTCACCAGCCCGGTGTCCCGGAGCGTCGCGGCGACTTCCGGATCCAGCTCAACTGCATCCGCCGAACTTTGCAGCTCGTCGAGGACGATGGACCTGAGCATCAGGAGGACGTGTCTTCCGAATCAGTCAACAACTGCTCGAGTTCCTCAGCGCCCTCACCATCCAGCACCTGCTCGATAGACACCAAAGAAAGATCCACCGGCCCGACCTCAGCGCCGGCTTTCCGCCTCATCGCCGTCAGCCCGAACTTCTCCCGGACCTGGTCCCGTTTCAGGCGCCCAAAATACTGTTCCTCCAACAGCGGCAGTAACTCGTACTTCCAGATTTCCTCGAGCCCCTCATCGGTCTCAGCATGGGGCTTCATGAAGTAGGACGGCCCGATCATGAGATCACGGTTCGTCTCCTCAATCTCGCTGTTCAAGGCATTCAGCAGTTCTGCCCGCAAAGGAGGCTTTCCGTTCGCCTTGAGGAAGCGTTCCAGCAGCCCAGAGATCATGCCGTCCTGCGGATGAAGCTCGACGAAAGCGAAGCGGCGCCTGATGGCGGCGTCCACCATCGCGATGGACCTATCGGAGGTGTTCATCGTGCCGATGATGAACAAGTTGGGTGGCAGGGCGAAGACCTTGTCCGGGTTGTACTGGAGGTTGATGCCCTCGTTGCGGTACTCCAGCAGGTAGTACAGCTCGCCGAAGATCTTGGCGAGGTTGCCGCGGTTCATCTCATCGATGATCAGAAAATACGGCTTGTCGCGGTTGCCCTCAGATGCCGCTTCGTCGGCGATACGCCGCAGCGGTCCCGCTTCGAGGCTGAATGCCACGTTACCGTCCTGGCTTTTCGCCGGCCGGTAGCCCTCAAAAAAGTCTTCGTAGGCGTAGGACGGGTGGAACTGGACTGTCTTGACGTGGTCGGAGTGCTCCTCCCCCGCCAGGAACTTGGCGATCGCCGTTCCCAGAAAGGTCTTGCCGGTTCCGGGAGGGCCGTAGAAGACGATCTGCTGCCGGGTCTGGAGGAGTCGGATCACTTCCTGCAAGTGCTGCTGGTCCACGTGCAGCTTTCGTGCCAGTTCTGGCGTGGCTTTCTTCAGATGGGGTACGACGGCGATTTGCGGCAGGGGTGCCACAATTTCCGTCTCGTTGTCGGGGTCAGCTTCCACACCGAACCAGGCCGTGATGATGGAAAGCGCTTCGGTGAGGTCGACGACTGACCCTTGCTCGGCCAGCAGCCGCGGCAGGGGTGCGGGCATGTCTTCATTGCTGATCGGCGTCTTCTGCCAGGCGACAGCGCGTCGCAAGCGGGATGTCGCGTCCTCGACGTAGTGAGCCTCCCCGGTTACGACCCCTATAAAGAGGCCATCTTCGAAGGCGGTGAGGACGAAGTCGTCCACTTTCATGATGCTGAGGAAGCGATGGTACTCCATGGCACGGAGTTTGCGCTCCGAATATTCGATGTGCTGGTAGCCCTTATTGACGGCCGCCTGTATTTGGCTCAGGTTCGATCCTGGCGTGGGTGACCCAAGATGCTGCGCGGGGGTGGACACGAAGCCGTCCTCGAGCCACGGGTGCAGCATGGTCGTCCCTGCCTGGCTCTGCCTGACCAGCCACGCCCGCTGTCCGGAGTCTTCCGCGCCTGCCCGCCACTGGCTCAGATAGGGCTCGCTGTACCATTCCACGAATTCATTCGAGCTGCCCTGTTGGACGAGCCGAATGGCATGGAGGTCTTTGGCAATGGCGGCCTCGTCGCTGTCGTTTGGACCTGTCGCACCGCCAATGACGCCCGCAAATGCGTGCCAAATCTCTGTCCGGTGGTCCCGCTTTACAACAGGGGGCAGGTATTCCGGCCACGCGATATAGTCCACGCTGTAACGGATCATGGGGCGGTCATCGGGGACTGACTGGGTGATGTCGCGAAACGCCCAAGGGTCCGTAAGTGCGGCTTCAATCAGGCTCATTGGTTGTGTCGATACATGCTCAACGAGCCGAGAGAGCCATTTCATGTGCTCTGCCACTTGGATGTTGAATCCGACACCACCGTGAAACGCACCTTCGGCGGCCAGGCCCTCTTGAAGCGCCGGAGGTAGGGGCACGTCGTCGTGTTCGATCCAGGAAAGAATCTTCTCAATCCTGGCGATCTTTGTTTGGGCGCCTACGTTCGAGAGGGGCAATACCTGCAGGAAAGCCAGTTCCGCCGCCAAGAGGACCACGCCGCGGCTGGCACCTTGCAGCTGACGCTCGAACTTCGCCATGAAGGTTCCGGCGCCAACGGCGAGCTCGCTTCTTCTTGCCAGTTCGCGAGCGTTCTCAACTGTCCACGTTGGCGTTGCGCCGTCGATGGCGCAAGGCGCGCTGCGAAATCCGCTCTCGAGGATCAGTCTTCCTGCGGCTTCGAGCTGGGGAGCTATCGTGGCAGCAGGAGTGCTGAGGTCGACCACGGCAGCCGCGGCCTTGTCTCCGCGCCATTTACGGAAGTTCACAACGTCCTGGGAGGCCCATTCGTCCGTCGGATCGGCGTTCATGACCGTCCACATGATGCCCTGGGCTTCCAAGCGGTCAAAGTTACCGAGGCCCGCAAGAGCCAGCTCCGACCGGAACTGATCCAGGACGTCCAGGAACGCGTCATAGCGTCCTTGCGGAGTCCGTACGGCGTCCTTGTAGTCAAAACCGATGATGTTCCAGAACAGTCGGACCGCTTCGGGACGGTACGGCGGGAACTCGGTCGGATCCACAGCCATAAGCAAGAGAGAACCCACTCCGGTGGCGATGCCCTCGGAAAGTTCTCGAGAGTTCAACTCCTTAAGGCCGGCGACCAAGGCATTCAGCTTCCCCGTATCGGGTGCCCCCGACCAAAACCTCGTCAAGAAGGTTTGCAGGCTCTGCGACGAAGCATCATCCAGCTTGTCCATTGCCCCAATGGTTCTGTAATTGACGAGATTCGTCGTCCGCAGGGCCCGAATGAAGTGCGGGTGCCACTCCGGATCTCCTGCCAGCAACTCGGTCCGCACGGCCGAGAGCTTGGCCGCCAGCTCTTTCTTATAGTCATTCTCTTCCGCGTTGAGGTCGACAGTTTCGATAAATTTGCCTACAAACCCGATGAACGGAGTCCAGTTCAAGTTCTGGGTCATGCGAAGAGCTCCTTGACGGGATGGCGTGGGCCCTGGCCGGGCGGTGGGGTAAGGGTCGACTCAAAGGGGAAGCCGGTCTTTATGGCTTCCTGCATGGCGTCATACGCGTTAAGTATCAAGCGCTTAGTTCGGTAGTCACCGTGAGCCGCTTCGTCCTTGCGGCGGACAATTGGGAAGGCATCCATGATGTAGTCCACATCATCCCTGGATCTCCCAAAAAGTATGAAATAGGCAGCATCAATTTCAGTTCTCAACATCTCACGACGTTCGGCTTCCCAAATAAAGGGCGGACCTTCTACGCCGAGGTCAAGGGCGAAATCGTCCAAGTCTACCGCTGTGAATTGAAGCTCCGTTGATCTTAAAGATAGCCAATCAGAAGTGGTCATGGATGCGTCCCAAGGTGCCGGATCCGCCAACCCCTCAGGAAGAACCGGAAGCTGCCTCATCGTGAAGTACTTGACATGAGTTCCGCCGACCTTTTGGCGGGCAACAAAGTCAACCACGAATGATGAAAGTGCAGAAGAAAGCAACTGTGCAACTGGGGCCCCCGCCACTTGGAAGCATCAGGAGATTACCGTCAGGTGCAGCTGACATGGGGAAAACTGCCGAAATGACCGTCCGTACGTCGGTCGCCCTGGCGATGTCTCTCCAACCCATGAGCCACTTTCGGCCCCATTTTCCCTGGAGCTTTTCGTTGACCTCGGAAGCGTCGAGCCAATATTTCGGTACCGCAAGGGTCGTTGCATCAATCTTTTCAGCGTCGGAAAGGTCACGAACTTCCGTATTTCTGTATGTAGCCCAACGGTGGTCGAACTGGTGAATCATCTTGGCCTCATACAACGGCAGCATTTTCGCGGGTTTGCCGTTGGAGCCTCGCGCGAAGGCGTTTCCATTGAGGGTCCAGCCATCGCCTTCCAGTTGCTCTCGCGTGTGGAACAAGTTCGAGTCGTTAGCCATGTCGAACATACGCATAAATGAGACGCCCCAGGGATTGCCGTTGACCGGGTCGTTCTCGTTGATGAGGACCGGAACGCGGCGGTAGATACCGAGTGTAATTTCTGCATCCCGGCGGGTGCGGAAGATGGGGAGGGTGCCCGTGTTGGGGTTGATGAGCTTGATTTCGTCCGGCGACAGCGCAATTTCTGACACCGCAATATCGGCTGGATCGTGCAGGAAGAATGCGAAGGACGCCACTTCTTCCTTCGCCAGCCGTCCGGCCATCGTCAGGAGGCAAAACTTGAATCGGGAGTCCACACCTTCGAACAAGGGCGCGCGATTCTCGAAGTCGTACAGCGCCGCGATGGTGCTGGTATCGACCAGGTCCTTGAAGAAGTACTGCGTGGTGGCGTCCGTGGCAATGCCCGTCGGGACGATGACGCCGGATCGGCCATGCGGCGAGGTCAGGCTGCGGAACAGCTCGGCAAAGACCGCGTACGTGTTGACGTCGCCGCGGCCGTTGAGGGGGTAGCGGCCGGAAGTGCGCATGCTCGCGCTCTGCCCTTCCGCGTTGCGCTTGGCGGCCAGGAACTCGTTGTGGAGGATGGGGTCGTCCTCCACGAGACTCTTGATGAGTCGCGTCCGTGCGGCGGCATTCGGTGCCTTCGCAATTTCTTCGTTCCTAGCCGCGAAGAACTCCTGTTCCTGCAGCTTGACCCGCTCCCATGGCGGGTTGCCGAGCACGCAGGAGAAACCTCCGGGCCAGCCCTCGACGCCGACGTTTTCTCCCGCATCCGGATCACCAAACACTTCCGGGAACTCCAGGTGCCAGTGGAAGAATCGGTATTCGTTGGCGAGCCCGCGGATCTTGGCGACCGTAGGACCGTACCCTGCATCAGTCCCAGAGTCACCCAGCTGCCGGACGACAGATGAGGTGGGCGGCTCGGCCTCGCCAGCTTTCAGGGGCCAGACGAAGGCTGCGCACCAGGCATCCGCGTGGAGCCTCTTCTGCTCCATGTCCGCGGAGTGGTCGAAGGCATCGTAGGCCTTGGCTCGGAACCGGGCCTCCTCGGCGCTCGCCACGGGTTTGACGAGTTCGCGGCGCTGGCTGATCAGCTGCGCCACAGCCGACTGCGTGCCGCCGAAACTGAAGGCGTCCTGCCCGAGTGAGCCAAAGAGCTTGTCCGCCTTCCGGGTGTTCTCGGCTTTGTTTCGCTTCTTTGCCTCCGCCGCGAACTTCTTGTCATCACCCTCTAAGACCGAGAAGGCACCCTCGGGTACGCCGCCGTCGAGCAGCGCAGGTGTTGTTCCCAACAGGCTGTTGCCGATCTTGATTCGTGCGTCCAGGAAGCCCAGCGGTTTCCCGGGTTGCATGGCTTCGAGCCACAGGGACACCTTGGCAAGTTCGGCGGCGAGGTCATTCATGTCCACGCCGTAGATGCAGCGTTCCACCACGTCATGCAGTGCGCTCTGCACCTCGCCGGGTGTGGGCTCGTTATCGCCGGCGCGCACCTCGGCCAGGCGACGGGCAATCCGGCGGGCGGCGGCCACCAGAAAGCCGCCGGAGCCGGAGGCAGGGTCACACACGGTCAACGCAAGAAGCCGGGCCTCGGCGTCATCCGGTCCTGTCGCACCATTTACGGCCTGGTCCAGCAGCGGGTCCAGGGCGGTGTCCAACAGCGCGGACACCAGACTCGGCGGGGTGTAGTAGGAGCCGGTGGTCTTTCGCTCGTTTCCGGCCAGATGCGCAAGTTCAAAGGACCGCGTCTCGGTATCGACGCGGGGCACCAATTCCAGCAAAGATTCGTAAACGGAGCCTAGTTCCTCGGCCCCGAGATGTCGGTAGTCCACGGGCTGCAGACGGCCGGTCTTTCCAGCCACCCAGCCCAGGCCGCGGATGGCCTTGAGGAAGTCCTGGTTTGCCAACTCTGCACCTAGCAAGAGGTCCCCATGCGGTTGCCCGGCCAGACGTGCGGCGCGGGGATCGGGATCAAATAGTCCGCCCAGTGCCGGCAGGCCGACCACATCGAGGCCATCGCCGCCCAGGGCGCCCAACACGAGTTTCTGGGTACGCCACAGGTCCGGATGCGGGCCTCCGTCGCGGCTGCGGGACATCTTCCGCAGCCTCTGGGTGGAGAAGTACATCGCATAGCGGTCGCGGGCCTCGGTGGTTGCCGCCGGATCAAGGAGAGCGCCGCGATCTTCCACCACGAATAGGAACAGCAAGCGGTATGCAGCGCGAAGTAGGGCCTTGTGGAAGTCGCGATGGCTTAAATCCCCGGAATGCAGGGCATCCACGAGCCAGCGGTTGTCCGGGTGGCGCAGAAAGCCCGTGCCCAGGAAGCCCAGAGCCTTCTCGACGCCGGCGCCGAGCTTGTCGAGGGCACGGGCTCCGGCCTCGACGGATTCACCGCGCCAGAGTTCCAGCCAGCAGTCAGATGGCGGCGCCTCGGAGCCACCGCGCTTGTCCAGCCGGGACTGGTGGCAGAGTTGCCAGAACAGCTGGAACTCGGAATAGAGATCCGACTCGAAGATAGTCTCGAGATCGAATTCGATGTATGCGGAGCCTGCCAACGCGGTGGAGTCCCGCAGGAGACGGAGCCTGAGGCCGTTGCTGAGAATGGCCCAGAGGTAAGTGTCCTCACGGTTCAGGAATTCCTGCATCATCGCTTGGGGCGCGCGCCTGGCAGCACCTTCAACCTTGGGGGTGCGCTTGTCCAGGTCCACGCCAGGGCCGAGCAAGTGTATGGGCACGGACTCCCAACGGTGCGAGATGGGGTACGCCTCGCCGCCGATCGTCAGGCCTCCGGGTGTCGCCGGAACCTGCCCAAAGCCGAGTTCGCGAAGGAGCACCAGAAGCCACTTCTGCCGGGCATCGCCGGTCCCGGCGCCTTGCCCGTCCGGGCGTTTGGCAGAGTCGGATTCGCGCCAGGCGCTCCAGGCACCCTGAAGGTACATCCATGTCCGTGAGGCCGCGTCGCGGACCGTTTCCGTGCCGGCAAGGTGGAAACTGGCGGGAGACATGCTCCTGGCATCGTTGACTTCCCCGGCCTGGATGCGCCCCAGCAATGAGGGGGGAACGACGCCTCCGACGACGGTGATGGCTTGGAATGCCGTGCTCATTTGGTGCCTCCGGCCGGGCTGTAGACGTAGACGCCCAGGATGTCTGCGGGAAGATTCGGTTCCACCGTGAGGCCTCGGATGCCGAGCTGGCCGGCACGGTCGCCACGGGCGGCGATCCTGACCTCGCGGTGGGCATCACGGATCTGGTCGGCCACCTCGCGGGCTTTCTGGTCCAGCTGATCCTTCAGCTGGTCCAGAGATCCGAGGATGGCGGCCATCATGTTGGTGACATCGCCGGCATTCGCGTCCGGTCTGGCCTGGAGCAGCGCTTCGACGGCATCTTCCGGGAGCCAGACGGGGTTCTGCGGCATGCCTGTGAAGGCCAGGACGCGGGCCTCCTCTGCCATGTCTGTCTTGTCGCCGAGCCGCGCGGGAAGCACCAGCTTGGTCCGGAAGCGCATCAGGAGGGCCACGGTAAGTTTGTCCACCGCGTTGGTTTTGATGAACCCGCAGCGGCGGGCCGGGCGTTCATTGCCCCTGAGTTGCGCGTCCAGGGCGGAGTTCAGGACGTAGTTTGCCGCTGCAGCGACGACGGGGTCCGTACGTACCAGCACTGAGGTGTGGTGCGGGGCCGGGAAGTCGTTGACGAAGCGGATCTTGGAATCCGAGCCCAGGGCGTTGCGGATACCCGGCACAGCCGCTGTCAGCTCGGCCACAAGCCCATCGGGAGTGGTATCGACGTGCGCGCCCGTTTCTTCGAGAGCTGCTTTCACAAAGGCCGCGATGTCGTCGGGGTCGCCCAGGCTGCGCCGGGCTGCGTCCACCACTTTCTGAACTTCTTCCGGGCGTATGGCATTCTGCGCGAAGCGGGAGCGGCTGAGCTTCTCCTGTTCCGCGCTGCTTCGCCATTCAGCGTCCAGTTCCTCGGCTTCCGGGGTGAGGCTGAACAGCTCCAGCTGATCGCCGTTCTTGCCGCGCATCATGATGCCTTCGAGGAGCGCGGAAAGGATCTGATCACTGCGGGGCGGGACGGGTACGCTGATGCCCAAGTCCCGGCGAATGCTCTCATGCTTGCGCAGCAGGACCTCCAGCACGATGCCGTCGATACCGTTGTCATCACCGTAGATGGTTAGGGCGCGGACGGTATCCGACAACTGTCCGAAACGGTCCACCCGCCCCTCGCGCTGTTCGTGGCGGGTGGGATTCCAGGCGAGGTCATAGTGGATTACGGCTTGGAAGCCGTCCTGCAGGTTCACACCCTCGGACAGGCAGTCTGTGGCCACCAGCACCTTCGGAGTGTCGCCGGCGCGGTCCGCCTGCGCGGCGATGCGAGCGGCGCGTTCCTCCGAGGGCAGTTCGCCGGTGACTACCTCGACGTCGAACTTCCTCTTCCCAACTTCCCGCAGGTACTCCGAGACGTAGTGTGCGGTTGGGATGAAGCGGCAAAAAACGATGGGCTGGAAGCCCTCGGCAATGAGCGCTCGGATGCGCTTGACCAAGAGCTGAAGCTTGGCGTCCTGCCCGGGGTTGGCCTGAAGCTCCCCCGCTGTCTTGAGGAACGCATTGAGCTGACGTTTTTCCCACGAAGTTTCATCCAAGGCATCCGGCCGGGAGCCGGGCACGACGTCGATGCCTTCGCCGCCGTCGTCCTCCACCTGGTCCATCACCACTGCCATGCCGCGCTTCTCGGCGGCGGCGTCCGATTCAGCATCTTCAGCGACAGCACGGGTGTTCAGGGTAGCGGCCGCCGATGCAGGCGAGGAAGCCATGGCACGCAGCAAGGACAGCGCGGACCACCAGCGGATGCGTTGGTCGCGTTTGCTGCCGGAGGTGTCCTGCACCTGGCCGCGGACGTAGTTCAGGACGGCGTCGAAGAACGCCCGGTGCTCCGGCGAGAGCTTATAGGCGACCTCGACTGTCTGCCGGTCGCTGGGGAACTTGGTGTCCGACTTCAGGTAGCTGCGGATGTCCACGCGGCGGCGCTGGACCATATGGTCCGCGAGTTTGCGGCGGCCCGTCTCGGTAGAGAGGTCCACGGTCTTGAGGCTTTTATCCAGCAGGCCGATCAGGTTGCGGAAGGCACCGTCGTTGCCGCTGTGCGGCGTTGCCGTCACCAGCACGAGGTGACGGTCCGGCTTGTCGGCCAGTCCCCGCACCAGCTCGTACCGCTGCGTGCGGCCGACGCCGCCCTTGCCGGAATCATCGGCAGTGACGCCGTGGGCCTCGTCCACAATCACCAGCTCTGGTGCGGTCCGCATGAAGTCGTGGCGCTTGGACTCGGACTTGATGAAGTCAGTGGAAACGATCGTGTGTTTGAAATACTCAAAGATTGACTTGTCGTAGCCGGCTTCCCTCTGCAGCCGCTTCACTGTCCCTGGCAAGACCAGCTCGGCGTCAATACCAAACTTCTCAGAAAGTTCCTGCTTCCACTGCTGGGCCAGGCTCGGCGGGCAGAGGACAGCGAGTCCGCTGGCGTCGCCCTGAGCCAGGAGCTCGGAGGCGATCAGTCCAGCCTCGATGGTCTTGCCAATTCCCACATCGTCGGCGACCAGGAGGCGCACGACATCCTGGCGGAGCGCCAGCAGCAGTGGAACGAGCTGATACGGGCGCGGGCTCACATTCAACCCTGCCAGGGAACGGAACGGGCCACCGCTGGATCGGAATCCGATACGGAGCGCGTCGCGGAGCAGCCGGGCGCTGCGGTCATCGCCCAGGTCGGTTGCCAGCGGCAGACCGAAGGACGCCGGGTTCACTTCCTCGATGGAGGGGATGACTCCGGCGATGTCGTCCGTAGTGCCGCCCAGGGGCTGGAGGACTAGGAAGCCGGGGGTGCTCTCGGGCAGAACCACCCATTCCCGGCCGCGGGCCGCTACCAGCGAGCCAACCGCAAAACTGTGCTCCGCCGTCGTACTAGTCACTCCACCACTCCAAATACGTTCGTGTGTCCACTAACAAATGCTTCAATGTCTTCGTCCTGACGGCACCTAATGACGTTCCAGTTGCCGTACGTCAGTGCCAGGTCATCGACGGGAGGTCTGGACACGTCCTCCACAATCACAGCAATGCCCACCGACAACTTAGCGGTGTAGACGAAATCCACCACATTCCCCTCAATGCTGGGGCCGATTTCGTCGGGTAGGTTTCGCCCGTTCTGCAGCAGATAGTCCAACAGGCTTTGGGCCCTCGGGCTGACCACAGTTCCGGGAGGCATAGCGTGCTTGGGTTTCGGCGTCGGTGCTGCGGCCACCGTGACAGCGCCGGCCAACTGCATCAGCCGGTCTATGACGAGCCTCCGGTCGATGATTTCGTGGTCACGCTGATTGCCGTAGGACAACAGGCACCGGTAGCAGCCACGGACGCAGCTGTTTTCCACGTCGTTGCCCGTAGCGGCATCGACATGCAAAATTTCCAGCGCCTTGGCGGCGACCCTGGCCATGGCGTCCGGCTCGCTTTGCAGCCGGCGCAACACTCCGGCGCCGCCCTCCGCGGCCTCGATGAACAGCAGACGTCCCCGATCTTCACTGTCAGCCAACAGCTCGCTGGAGAGCTCGGAGTCCTCCAGCTGGAACACGGCTTCGATGCCGCGTTCCATGGCGAACTGCATTGAGGTTGCTTCTGCGGGCGTCACGTTCTCCGCCCAGCGGACGACGGCGATGTTGCGGCGGTCCTCAACGTAAGGAGTCACCATCTGCTTCTTCTTGGACTGTTCTACGGTCATGTCATCCGCGTCGGTGGTCTCACTCGCGTCTCCGGTATCGGCGGTGGCCTTCTTTTCCGACAGCCATTCGCCCGTGATCAGGTCGAGCCAGAAGCCGTACCGATCCTGGTTGGCCCGGTTCCGTCGACCCAGGTTGGTCACCCGGACGGTGGCTCCGTCGCCGTAGTGCACTGCACCGATGGCTGCCCCGCCGTTCAGCATCTGCGCATCGGAGCGGCCCGGATTCTTACCATGCGGTGCGAATCGGTAGTTGGTGACCAGCTGGAATCCCTGGCGGTTGCGTTCCTCTTCGTCGGCGCTGATCCGTTCGCGGCGGCGGGTGATGACGGACTGCAACTGCATCAGGTTTGACCAGCTGCCGGCCAGCGGTTCATTGCACGATTCGCAGATGTCAAGTCCGGCCTCGCGCTGGTGCAAGTAGCCACAGGCGACGCAGACACGGGCCTCCCCGAGGACAACGTCTCCCGCGCCCCCGCCGTCGGAGTCCCGCGGCAGGCTGACGCGCTTGACCTGGTAGCGGGCGCCTTCGTGGTAGATCAGCGAGTCCGGTCCGAACTCGCTGATCGCCAGGAAACGCGAGCGTTGCAGCCATGTGCTGTTGTTGTCCTTGCCTCTTCGGATGCCCGGGATGAAGGCAGCCAATGGCAGCCGCGGGAAAGAGTATCCCGGGAGGAAGCCTTCCGACGCCAAGTAACGCAGGGTGTAGAAATCCGATTGGCCCTTGGAATCGCTGTCGTTGAGGAGGATTTCCAATCGCTGCCCGGCCTCGCGGTGCCGGTTGGCCGCGGCCTCGCGTTGCTTGGAATCGGTCGAGTGATCCTGGCTGGCTCGGTGTGCAGCGTCTTGCTCGGTGATGGCGCTCCGGTAGAGCTGTCGCCACCTCTCGCAGGCCTGATCGAAGTTGGTCAGAGCGTTCTCAATGACCGCATCGGACCATGATTCAGTCCACCACGACGTGTCCTTCAGTTCCCCTTCGATGCTACGCAGGAGGACCTCTGCCGATGCCTTGGCGCGTTTCGCGGCCTGTTCATCAGCTAGGACGTATCTGATCTCGGGTTGAAGAGGGTAGCTCTTGTCTTCCAGCTTGAGCAGCCCGCTCATGGACTTACCCAGACCCGAGCTGGTTGCGGCGAGGGTTTCAGCCAGCCAAATGGCGTGGACGTGTGACCTGATCAGGTCCTCGTTGGCGAAGTCCAACCGCGGCGGCTGGACCTGACCGGAAACCATGAGGTTCGAGCGTTCGAAGTAGTAGGAGTCGTGAGGGCTGCCTGTGGCACAGTAGGTCAGGACCAGGGCCGGCTGGCCCGAGCGCCCCGCACGGCCGCTGCGCTGCGCGTAGTTTGCCGGCGTCGGCGGAACGTTGCGCATCGCCACCGCATTGAGGTCGGCGATGTCGACGCCCAGCTCCATAGTTGGAGAACAGAACAGCAGCGGAAGTTCTGCTTCGCGGAACGCCTGTTCCCTGGCTTCCCGGTCTTCTGCACGTACCTGGGCGGTGTGCTCCGCCGCTTTGAGCCCGGCCAGCTCCTGTCCTTGCTCCAGGTACAGGTCCTTGAAGAACTGGATGACGCGGGGCTTCTGGTCGGCATGATAGGTGCGGCGGAGCAAATCGGGTGCGCCGTACTCGCCGTCGCCCTTCCTCAAAACCATGCTGGACAGTTTGAGCCGGTAGCCGGAGACCTTGCCTTCGATGACCTCGGCAATGAATCCGGTCTCGAGCAGAATTTGGAAGAGCGACGCGATGACTTCGTCCACCTCAGCGCGTTTGAGCTTATTGCCGGGTGAGGCCGTCTTGGCTAGCCATCGGCCAAATGTTCCGTAGGAGGTCACGGGGAGAGTCGTCCGGTAAGCCATCTTCTTGGGCTCCGTGGTCACGAGCCCGACGCTGGCAGCAGATTCCTGCTCTGGCAAAGCCCAAATTCCCGTCAGGAATTCCCGGCTGCGGTTCTTGACCCGGTCGAGCCAGTCCGCCGTCAGTTCCTCGGCGTCGATGGCAAGAACGCGGCGGAACTCATCCAGCAGAACCCGAATAATCTCCTCGCGCTTGCCGGGGTCCGCGTCCCGGAGCACGTAGTGAGCTTTTTCCCAGCGGCGCTCTTGTTCCGCCAGGTTCTTGGCGAGAGGGTAGTCCACTATCAGGAGACCTGTTTGTTCAAGGTTGGGCAGGGTGATCCGCCAACCGCGCTGCAAATCCCGCAGCGCACGGTAGGTCACCACCTCGTTCAAGGCTCGCTTGGTCGGTTTAGGGTCCAGCGGATCTTCGGTCCGCGCATAGTCGGACCAAGCCAGGCTGAGCGTCTTGATGATCGCATCACCCAGCTCCATCGCGTCGACTCCGTCATCCCCGGCCGAGGCGACTGCACGGTAGAGGGCAGAGCGAAGCTGGGCCACTTGGACGAAGTCGTTCAAGTGGCCGGCCTGGAGGGACGCGTCCTGTCTGTTGTCCACGAAAGTCAGCAGTTTCTTAGCGCGCGGACTCAAATCGCTGCCGACCTCTGACTTCAATAACTGCACGAGCTTCGTTGCGATCACGGTCATCGCGCTGCTGCGGCCCTCTTGGTCGAGCGTCACAACCTTGGAGAATTCACCGCTCCGGGCGGATTCATAGGTGACTTGGCAGTTCAGGCAGAAACCAAGGCTTCCCGGGACCCACGCGGCGAGCTGGCCATCGTCCTGGGTGTACTCGTTATCCCGGGCCGCTGCGCCGTCAGGCTGGACGCGGTAGCGCGACGGAATCCGCTTGCGCTTGGACTCGATGACTCGATTCCCAGACACCGCCTCATTGAGCCAAGAAGCGGGGATACGGCCCGCCTCAATGGCCTGTTCTGGCCATTCCTGCTCAGTGGAGATGTACAGATACCCGTCCTGGCCATTGTCCGGGCCGCCAGTATCCTGCATTTTCAGTTCGTGACGGGCGATGAAACGGAAGTCGCCCCCGGCCTCCGTCAACCGAGCCATCAGGTATTCCTGACCGCACTCGCGACAAAACGCGAGGGGATAGAGCCGCTTCTCCGCGTCCCCGACGGTCAGCTGGAAATCGGTCTCGATAAGCCTCGTGTCTTCAGCCTCCGCTGTCGCATAAAGGGAACCGGCCTTGGAAATGAACTGGTGAAGGCGGAAGGCGAACAGCGGGCGGTTGGTCTCAGCGTGCTTCGCCTTAGAACCCGCGAGGAGAGTCGCGCGGATAGCGGTGGCGCAGCTGCTTACCGATTCCCCGGTCTGCTTGGCCAGTTCCTCTGCGGCATGGGTAACGGTCTGTGGTTGTCTGCGGATGATCTTGCCGGATTCCGGCTCCGTTGTCAGGCCGAACGTGTCCTCAATCCAGGATGCCAGTGGATCGGACGTCATCAGGGTGTACCCGCCGTCCAGCGTGGGGCTGCTGTACTCGGCATCACCGCGTTCTCTCACAGCGGCCTTCAGATCCTGATCCGATCGGTGCTGGTTGGTCGTGGCTTGGACCAAGGTTTCGGTCACCACGTGGTCCGGCGAAACAACGGTTCCAAAAATCCGAGAAGCAACCTCGGCAACGTCCTTCTGTTGCTGGGCCACAGTTCCACCACTCGACATCGTGGCGGAGGTGCCAATGCACTGCAGGGTGTTCTGGGCGTTACAAGCGTCCCGCAAGCGGCGTACGAGCATGGCAACATCGGCGCCCTGCCGGCCACGATAAGTGTGTAGCTCGTCCAGGACCAGGAACTGCAATCCGGAGGCCGCACGGATGAGCGACTGCCGCTCCTCCGGGCGCGTCAGGACGTATTCGAGCATCACGTAGTTCGTCAGCAAGATGTCCGGGGGGTTCTTAAGGATGTTCTCGCGAGCCTCGCCACGTTCCTGGCCGGTGTAGCGCGCGAAAGTGACCGGCGGCTTGCCGTCAAATCCGTTGTCGAGGAACTTGGATAGCTCCTCCATCTGGCTGTTGGCCAAGGCGTTCATCGGGTAAACGATGATGGCCTTGACGCCCTTACCCGTCCCTTCGCGGAGCACACGGTCCACAATTGGAACTATGTACGCAAGGGATTTACCGGAGCCCGTGCCCGTTGTGAGGACGTATGAATCCTCCTTGGCGGCGATTTCAATGGCATCGCGCTGATGCTTGTGCAGCGTGATAGGCGCCGAGCCCCGATCGCCGGCATCCTTCTTGGGCCTGAAAATGGCATCGCAGTCGGGATGCAGGAGCCCACGCCGGACGAGCTCGTCTATACGGCCGCCGGAGCTGAACGATGGATTCAGGGACAGCCAAGGATCGGGCCACTGCCGTCCCTTATCTCCGAGCTCGACGACGGCATCCTTGATCCGCGGGTCCTGGATGTCAACGAAGCCTTCCGTGAAAGACCGGTAGCCGGCGATCAGCTTTTCACGAATTCCGAACGCATCCACGCGTGTTCCCCCTGTTGACAAGACCTTTGATAGCTACAGCGAAGTTTAGCCGGGTGCGGCCACCCGCTTCGCGAAGCCACGGTCCGACCAGCCGCCCGCAAACGCTGGAATGAGCCGCCAAACCGGTTGACGACTCACTCCAGCGCACAGCAGGCTTCATCCGTGCGGGTCTCATTTCACACGGGGCGGCCAGACGACACAGATCGCCTAGGACAGGGGCTTCGGCGCAAGACCGTCCAGGACCGCTGTGTGGTCATCAACCTCATTGAGCCGTTGAATGTACGCAGCGTGCGTCATCGTCAAGTCGGCATGGCCCAGCATGGAGGCCGCGGCTTTGTCCTCCACCTCCCTGGCGAGGAGGGTCGCCACGGTACGCCTGAATGCGTGCGGCGTAATGAGTTGGGCGTTCTCAATGCCAGCAGCGTCCAGGGCGGCGCGCAGTTGCCTCCTTACGCTGGACCCCTGCATGTAGGTTCCGCGCCTGGACCAGAACAGCGCGCCAGCCGCATTGTTTGCCAGCGATTCCGAGATCCTGCGCACGAGCACGTCCACGACGAACCCTGGCACCGGGATGATCCGTTCGCTGCCGGGGTTCTTCAAGAGGTCCTGCCGGTACTTGGGCCCGTGCCGCGGTTCCACCAACGTGCCAGTGATGGCGACCTTTCCGACGTCACCTGACAGATCGATGTCTTCCAGACGGATCGCAAGGACCTCTCCGATGCGCGCACCCGTGCCGAGCAGCACGTCCACAATGTCTGCCAGAATGCTGGTCGGCCGCGGACCGGAGCGCCCCGGTTCCAGCCCCCAATTCCGCACTGCCTTGCGGACTTCCTCCAGCGTCGTCTCACTGAGCCCCTGGGGCTCCTTACGGGGCTTTCTGAGGCGATCTACTTCAACCACGGGATTGCCCCAGATGTAGAGGTCGTGGCGGACGGCATAGGACATGATCTGCTTGAGCACCGTTTTCGCCAGACGGGCATTCGTGCGCCCTTTTCCATCCACCACCAGAGAACGCAGGAAGCGGTCACATGTCGACGTCGTGATTTCCTTGATCTTCAGCGCGCCGAGGTTCGGTTCGATAAGGCGGTGGACGATGCTCTCGTACTGGTCCCACGTCTGCCGCCGGATTTCCTCCGTACCGTCGACTGGGACCATGTTCCCGTTTTCGTCGACGACCACCTGAGGAACTTCGATGCTTGACAGCCATTTCTCTGCCACGTCCTTCAGGGAGGGATTGTTGGACAAGCGTCCTTTCTCCTGCTGGCGCTGCGTCATGGACGCCAGCAGTGCGGTCTCTGCCTTCCCTTTGGTCGACCCGAACTTGCTGTAGGTCCGCGTAACACCGTCCCACCCACGGAATCTGCAGGTGGCACGCCATTTTCCTGACGTCTCGTCTTTCTTGGCGCTGACCGTTCCCCATGCCCCCACCGGCAGGCTTGACCGCCCCATCAGGCTGCCGCCTTCGAAGTCTCGCCGATCCAGGCCTCAACTGCGGCGCGGTCATAGCGAACCACGCTGTGGAGTTTCAGGGCCATCGGCCCGATCCCAGCGGAGCGCCAGTTCCTGAGGGTCTTGGGGGCCACCCGCAGCCAGAGGGCCACTTCCTCGGTGGTCATGAGCTGCACTGCGTTGCCCTGGTCCATTGCCGGTCCCAAGGTCTTTCTGCCTGTCTGCATGGCTTTCCTATGCGGCCCCGAGAGCCGACGGGCCTATCCCGTCTTCCTGAAAGCGTGTCGTAAGCGTGTCGTGCCGACTTTTTAGGCATGAAAAACCCCTCCGTCCCGGGCAAAATCACCGGAGTGGAGGGGTTCGTGGGGCCCCCTGTCGGATTCGAACCGACGACCCCCGCCTTACAGGTCGGGGTATCCCTAGCGTTCCCCGTCGGTGTCCTGAATGGCTTCTGACGAGAAAATCGGCAGCGTCCTAGCGGGTGCTCCACTCTTCTCGGACAAGCACCTCGTGATCGGTGAGCACGGCGACGCTTGCCAGGTACCCCGCGCGGCACGCCAGGTCGACCGTGCGCGCACGAAGGTGGCGGCCCAGGTAGGAGATCAGACGCGGCGGCTCCTGCGGCGCGGACACGACGACATCCCGCAGGCCGATCCCGATGCCGTCGCCGGTGGCCTTGACCAGCGCCTCTTTTCGCACCCAGTAGCGGAGCAAGTCGGCTGGGGTCGCGGCGCGCTCGCCATCGCCCAGCAGCTGGGCGGCTACGTCGCGCACGCCGCCCCCGGCCTCCGGTTCTACGTCGAGCCCAATGCGGCCCGCCCGAGTGATCGCGACGCCAGCCACATCGCCGGCGTGCGCGATCGACAGGTGCAGGCCGCTGCCGGGCACGCGCGGCCTGCCGTGGTCGGCCCCGCAGTGTTCGCAGCGGCGGTCGAGCTCGACAGACCGCGGCTCTATGCCGAGCTCGGCGGCGACGGCACGCTTGGTCAGCACCGTCGCAGTGGCGAACCGGGCGCGGTCACCCGTCATACGCAACCTCGACAGGCGTCGCAGTTCCGCGGCCGTCAGCAGCGCGAGCTCCGCCTCATCAGGCGGCGCGGCGACCGCCCAGTGCACGATGGTCATGGTCACCCGCCCTTTCCAAACTTTCCGCGGAACAGCTAAGCTTCCCACTAGTCCGACCCGAGGACCAGGTAGGGGGGTGCGCGGTCATGATCTCGGCGCGCAGCGCGACTAAGCCCCTCGACGACGAACTGGCACGCCCGCCGCGCGACGTCGGCCCAGCAGAGCTGCAGCCGATCCGCTTGCGCGAGCTCGCCGAGCGCGACCCCGCCGCCTTCCGCCGGCTCTGCGCCCGGCTGTCGCGATGGCCTATCATCACCGCCGAGGACGAGCTCGCCCTCACCGAGTACATCCGGTCGGGACCGATGTCGGTCATCGACCCCGGCCAAGGGGTCAGCGGCGAGCTGCTCAAAGAGTTTCAGCGGCGTCTCGGGCTGCGGCGCTCCTACGGGCTCACGGTCAACAGCGCGACCAACGGGCTGCACGCTGCGTACCGCGCAGTCGGGGTGGGACCCGGCGTGCTAGTTGCCGCCATCGGCTACACCTTCCACGCCACCGTGACGCCTGCGCTCGACTTAGGCGCGCATCCGATCCTGATGGACGTCGATCCGGTGACGGGGAACCTCCGCTACGAGGAGGTTCTGCGCACGCTCGACGCCCATCCCGATGTGCAGGCGATCGGGCTCAACCACAACTGGGGTGTGCCCTGCGCCGACATCGGCCGCATCGCCGAGCTCGCGCGGTCGCGCGGGATCCCGCTCATCGAGGACTGCTCGCACGCTCACGGAGCGTCCGTCGACGGGATTCCCGTGGGCGGATTCGGCACCGTCTCGGTGTTCAGCATGCAGAGCAAGAAGCTCGTGCCGGGCGGGGAGGGCGGGCTTTGCTTCACCGACGACGCCGCGCTGCACGCTGCAATGCTACTGGTCGGCCATTACGGATTCGAGCGTCCCGGCCCGCCCAACGACGAGTCGCTGCAGCAGACCGGGCTCGGGGGCCTACAGAACCGCATACACCCCCTTGCCGCCGTGCTGGCGCTCAGCCAGCTGCGGCGCCTCGATCGCGTGCTGCGCAACCGGGAGGAGAACGCGGCGCGGCTGCGCGAGGCGCTGCGCGACGTGCCGTACCTCTCCTTCCCTGAGCCTCCGGCCGCCCACCGCACGAGCTACTACGCGTTCCGCGCCCGGTTTGAGCCGGAGGGTGCGGATGGCGCCGCCCTCGTCGACGTCGTCGCGACCCTGCGCCGCGCTGGGGCGCCGGTCGGGCTCGACCGCGGCGGACCGCTCAGCCGCAAGACGATCTACCGGAAGCAGATCGACAGCCCGATCTCTCGGCTCGACCCGGCGCGGCCGCTCTACACCGATCGCGATCTGCCGAACGCCACCGAGTTCTGCCGTCGATCGATAATCCTCCCGGTGTTCTCGCGCGACCCCGCCGTGGTCGGCGACGCGATCGACGTGATCGCCGACCTCTTCCACGCCAGTCGAAAGGCCCTGCCATGACCACAGACCGGACCGCCACGCCTGCGCTCACCGATGCCGAGGTCGCCGACTTCGAGCAGCAGGGCATCCTGGTGCTGCGCGGCGTGCTCGACGAGGACGAGGTTGCGCGCCTCGTCGAAGAGTGCGACCGCCTAATCGCCGACCCGACAACGCCGAGCCGTCAGCAGCAGGGGGACGGCACCTGGGACAGCATCCGCAACACGATCGCCGGATCGGACGAGGCACGGCGGCTCATCTCGCACCCCCGCGTGCTGCCGGCGATCGTGCGCCTGATGGGCACCAACCTGCGCATCATCACGTCGCACCTGATCTACCGCAACGCTGACGAGCCCCCCGCACCAGGCCAGGAGCGCATCCCGTCGTGGCACCGCGACATCTCGCACGTCAACACGGATCTCGGTTTCGCTCACACCCCGATGCTGCAGATCAAGGCCGCGTTCTGCCTCGCCGACCTGGCCGGGAAGGATTCCGGGGGCACCGTATTCCTGCCCGGCAGCAACCTTTTCACGACCCGCCCCAGGCTCGCGCCGGGTGAGGACCCAGCAGGCGCTGTCGAGCCGGAGATGCGGGCGGGCGACTGCCTGCTGTTCGAGAACCGTACTATGCACGCCGGCGGCTGGAATCTGTCGGGACGGGTGCGCAAGTCGCTCATGATCGCCTACGGGTACCGCTGGCTCGCCCCGGCCGACTACCGGCGCCAGTCCGAGGTGGTGCGTGCTCGGATGTCGGAGGTGGAGCGCTTCCTCGTGGGCGAGTCGCGGGCCCCGTCGGAGGAGTTCATCCTGGGCGGTTCGGGGAGCCCACTCGACGCCTACCGACGCTAGTCTCCTGACGCAGGTACCCGACAGTTTACGAGAGAAAGAGCTTTAGATGAGCGTATCCGGACCGTGGGTCGTCCTCGCGGCAAGTGTTGTCATAGTCGTGCTGCTGTTCATCGTCGTCCGCCGATTCCGCGGCACCAAGGACCAAGTGCTGGTGGCGGACCGGTCGGTGGGCGTGCTGACCGGCGGGCTGTCGGTGGCCGCTGCCTGGGTGTGGGCGCCGGCCTTGTTCGTGTCCTCGCAGAAGGCCTACGAGAGCGGCGTGGCGGGGCTGTTCTGGTTTGCCCTGCCCAACGCGCTCGCGCTCGTACTCTTCGCGTTCATCGCCCACCGCGCCCGCACAATGCTGCCCCAAGGCTATACACTGCCCGAGTTCACCCGGCATCGGCTCGGCACCACGGCACACCGGATATATATGGGCGTCGAGTTCATAGTGCAGACCTACGCGGTGATCGTCCAGTTCACCGCCTGCCTGTTGCTGCTTCAGCTGCTCACCGGCATGGACCGGGTGCCGCTGCTGATCGTGGTCGCGGCATTGTTCGCGGCCATCGCCACGACACGGGGCATCCGGTCGAGCATCACGGTCGACGTCGCCAAGGCTGGCATGATCGCCGTGCTCGCGATCCTCATCGTGCCGCTGATCGCGAGTTCGCACGGCGCCCTCGGCGACGGCCTCGGCGGGCTTGCCGGCACGGTGAACCCACTCGACCCCGCACTGATCTGGACCTTCGGCATCCCGATCTCGATCTCGCTGCTCTCGGGCATCACGGTCGATCAGCAGCAGTGGCAGCGGGCGTTCTCGATGCGGCAGGCCACGGTGCGGCGCACCTTCCTCTGGGGAGCCCTGCTGTTCGCGGCCGTGCCGATCGTGCTCGGCATCCCCGGGTTCGTCGCCGCGGGCGGCCTCGCGCCCGGTGACATCACCAACACCCAGCTCTCTGGATTCCACGCGGTCGCAGCGTACCTACCCGGGGTCGGCGTCGCGGTCTTCGCCTTCGCCGTGGTGTTCGCGCTTGCGGCTGCGGGCGCCTCCGCGCTCTCGGCGGCGGGTTCCGTCGGCGGCGTGGACCTCTATAAGGGTTGGATCCGGCTTGATGCCTCCGACGTGCAAGTAGCCCGCGCGAGCCGGATCACCATGATCGTGATCGTGCTGATCGGTCTCGGCGTCGCGCTCATCCCCAACGTGCAGGTCTTGTACCTGCTGCTGCTGGTTGGATCGATCCGCGCCGCCTTCATGGTGCCCACCCTGCTCATGCTGTTCTGGCCGCGGCTCACCAACGCCGGCGCTCTCGCCGGAATCACGAGCGGCATGGTAGTCGGCCTGCCGGTGTTCATTCTCGGCAGCACGCTGCAGCTCAGCACGCTGCAGACCTTCGGAGTGCTGCTGCCGGTCGTGATCAGTGCCGTAGTCAGCTTGGTTGTGTCGCTGTTCAGGAGGCGCGACGGCTCCATCCCCGTCGAGGGACGGCCTGCCGCCGCCGACGTGGAGGTGCCGTGACACGTTTTCCCCTCACGCCGCGCCAACGGCGCATGTGGATCGCGCAACAGCTCCGCGGCCAGGAAGCCGTCTACCAGATCACCGTGGCATTCACACTACGCGGGCCCCGCTCGACGCGGACGCGCTGGAGCGCTCGGTGCACGACCTTGCCCAGCGCCATCCGGCGCTGCGCTCGCGGGTTGACACGGCCAAGGGCCTGCCCGAACAGGTAGTGATCGATGCCTGGTCGGCGTATTCGGTCGGCGACCTTTCGGCATTGACCGGCACCGACGCACTGCAGGCGGAGCATCGCGAAGTGGACGCCGCATCCCGCACGGGTATCAACCTGGCCGCCGAACCCGCGCTGCGGGTGCGGCTGCTGCGCCTCGGCGGTGCCCGGCACCTGCTGATTGTCTGCGTGCACCACATGATGTCCGACATGATCTCGATGGACATCATCGGGCGCGACCTGACCGAGCTCTACAACGCGCGGGTCGAGGAGCGGGCGGCGCAGCTGCCCGAACTGGAACTGACGTACGGCGAGTACGCGGTCGCCGAGAGCGCGCTCGCCGAGGGGTCGGCCGAAGGGCGCCACGCCGCCGTCGACCATTGGGCTTCGATCCTCGACGGCGCGCCAACCCGGCTCGCGCTGCCCTGGGACGCCGCCGGCTCGGCGACGAGCCGCGGCTCTAGTGCCGTCGAGGGCCTCACCTGTGCGCGGCGGACGCTGACCGGATTGCGCGAGAACGCGGGCGGGTACCGCACCACGCTGTTCGCTGTCCTGCTGGCCGCATTCCACTGCTACCTCCACCGGATCACCGGCCACGACGTGACGAACGTGGGCACCTTCGCGGCGGTGCGGCACCGGAGCGAACTGGAAAACATGGTGGGCCTGCTCTTCGACGAGGTCCCTGTGGTCGCGCGGCTCTCCCCCGGGACAGCGTTCTCTCAGGTGGTCGCGTCGGTGCGTGCGCAGCTCATCGACGCGCTCCAGTACGCCGGCGACGGGGTCGCGGACGCGGCGCGGCGCAGGGTGAACCTCGCGACGCCGACTGAGCCGCCGTTCAACGTCACCATGCAGATGTACCGGCGTTCGCCCGGCCGACTCGCCTTCAATGGGCTCGAGGCGGAGCAGCACCGGGTCTTCGTGGGCGCCAAGTACGACCTCATGCTGTACGCCGCAGTGTCGGATACCGGACTCGACCTCTGGTTCAACTACGACGCCGCCCTATTCGAGCGCGAGACCGTGCGCCGGCTGCTGCAGGGGCTGAACCATCTGCTGGGTCAGCTCGCGGCCGGCGGCGACCCGCTCGTGGACGACCTCGAGGTAGTTCCCCCGGCCGAGCGCGCGCGGCTGCTTCAGGCCGCGCACGGCCCGGTGACCGAGTACCCGTCCGACACCGGGATCGACGCGCTGTTCCGCGCGACCGCGGCGGACCATCCAACTCGCACCGCCGTGCTCTGGCCGTCGGGGCCGGGGGCGACGGCGAGCATGACCTACGCCGAGCTGGATACCCAGGTGCAGAGCGTCGCGGGACGACTGGCAGGGTCGCGCGTCGCGCCCGGTGGTGTGGTCGGCGTGCTCGCCGAGCGCGACGGCCGGATCGCCTCGGCCTACCTCGGAGTGCTGCGTACCGGGGCCGCGGTGCTACTGCTCGACAGCGACACCCCGCCGGAGTACGTCCGCGCGGCCCTGACCGAGGCCGGCGCGACCGTGGTTCTGGCCGACAGGGCGGCGCGCGAACGGCACGCACTGGCGGGGTTCCCGGTCGTCGAGCTCGAGGAGGCGTTGCAGGCGGGCGCAGACAACACCTTCCGGGCGGCGGACCCAGGTCGGGATGCACCCGCGTTCCTGGTGCGCACGTCAGGTACCACTGGCCCATCCAAGGCGGTCTTGCTCGGCCACCGTGGCGTGGTGAACCAGGTGTACCACCGCCGCGTGATCTTCGACGTGACCCCGCAGAGCGTGATCGCGCTGAGCCTCTCGGTCGCGTTCTCCGCCCTGCCGATGCAGCTACTCGTGCCGCTGCTGTCGGGTGCGACCCTCGCCGTCTGCGACGCTCCGACCGCGAGCAGCCCCCAGGCCCTGTTCGAGTTCGCCGACGACGCCCGGGTGACTATCCTCGAGGTGACCCCGTCGCTGCTGGCGGGCCTTCCGGCCCACGTGCCCGCACCTCGCGCGCTCGGCATCCTCATCACGGCTGGCGAGAAGCTGTCGCGGCGTCTTGCGAACGACGTCCTCGGGCGCTTCCCCGGCGTGCGCCTCGCCACCACGTGGGGGCAGTCGGAGGCGGCCGGCATCATGTGCTGCGGCTTCGTCACGACCGGTGCCGAGACGCAGGAGGTCTCCGAGGGCTTTCCGTCGGCCAACAACCGACTGTATCTGCTCGATGAGAGGATGCGGCCGGTGCCGTTCGGCGTGGAGGGCCACGCTTACTTTGGAGGGCCGAGCGTGGCACTCGGGCATGTCGGCACCGCGGCGGCGAGTACAGCGTTCAGCGACGACCCCTGGGTGCCTGCGGAGCGCATGGTCCGCACGGGCGACCGTGCGATCCGCCGGCCCAACGGCAGCGTCGTCATGCGCGGCCGGCTCGACTCAGTGGTCAAGGTGCGCGGCAACCGAGTGGATCTCGGTGACGTGACTGCGGTGCTACGCGCCCACCCGCGCGTGCGTGACGCGCTCGCCGTCGTCCGGCCCGTTGGCGACGAGGTGGAGCTGTGGGCGCATGTGCACGCGGACTCCGATCTGCGCCCGGCAGACCTCCACGACGCCCTCCGCAGCCGCCTCCCGGAATTCATGCGCCCGCGGCTGCAGTTCGAGCCTGACCCGTTCCCGCTCACCGCGAGTGGCAAACTCGACGTACGGCGACTCCCGCCGATCGCACCCCTGCTCCTCGGCCGGGAGCAAACCCCGCCGCTCACGCCTTGGGAGCAGCGAATCGCGGAACAGTGGGAGCGCACGCTCGGCGTGTCCGTCGACGGCGCAAGCGACTTCTTCCAGCTCGGCGGACACTCGCTGAAGGCCATGGCGCTGTGCGCTGCCGTCGCCGAGGTGCTCGGCGCGCCAGTCTCGGTGAAGCTCGTGTTTGAGCGCCCGGTGCTGCGAGACTTCGCCGCGGCCATTGCCCCCATCGACAGTCGTGGGACCGGTGCCAACACCTGAGCTCGCGGCCATTCCGCTCACCCCGGCGCAGGGCCGCATCTGGGCCGACCAGCTGTTGCGGCCGGGAAGCGCGTTCTACAACATCAACCGCGTCGTCGAGGTCGAAGGCGCCCTCGACCTTCCGCGGTTGGAGCACGCGCTCACGCTGGTCTGCGCCGCGCACGACTCGCTCCGCTTCCGGTTCGGCGAGACCGGCGGGGTGCCCCACCAGCATCCGGTTTCGGTGTCGGGCGCCGACCTGCTACGGGTGCACGATGTCTCCGCGACCGACGAGCCCGGACGCGAGGCGCAGCGCCTGCTGCGCGAGGCGCAGCTCCGGCCGATGGACCTCGTTAGGGAGGGGCCGCTGCGGGTGCTCGCAGTGCAGACCGCGGCGGACCGGCACGTGCTGCTGTTCCAGACACACCACATCGTCTCGGACTGGTGGGGAGGCGGCGTCTTCTTCCGCGCCCTCTCGCGCGCCTACACCGACGGCGCGCTGCCGCGGGACCCGGAGGCGCAATTCCGTGGTTACATCGAGGGTCAGCTCGCCAACAACGGCCGGCGCATCCACGCCGACACGGCCGCCCTTGCGGCCTACCTCGCCCCGCGCGTCGAGCGGCTGGAACTGCCCTACCGCGTCGATCCGGCTGCGGCGAGGCGCACGGCCGGCTCGGTGCATCTCGGCGTGGGCTCCGAAGACCGCGCGAGGCTGACGCGGCAGGCGGCCGCCGGGGCGGCGAGCGAGTACATGTTCCTGCTCGCCGCGCTGTCCTGTGTTCTGCAGCGCTGGACCGGCTCGGAGGAGTTCACCGTCGGCGTGTACGTCGCCGACCGCAGCACCCCGGCGACCGCGGACATGATCGGCCTGCTATTCGAGGGGCTTCCCGTGCGCATCGCCGTCGACTCGACCACGACTTTCGCCGAGGTGCTCGGCCAGGTGCGTGACGGGGTGCTCACACTTCTCATGCATCCCACCGCCGACCCGGAGGAGCTCGCACGGGAGCTCGGCGGCGCCCCCTCCGGCATGGCGACCCTGTTCGATGTGACGTTCCAGATGTACCCGACGCGCACCAGCGTGCCCCGGCTCGGCACGCTGCGTACGCGCGGGAGCCGCCGCGTGCAGGAGACGCTGCACGACCTCATGGCCTACGCGCACGATGGGCCGGGCGGGCTCGAACTTCGCCTACAGTACGACGCGTCGCTGTTCCGCGAGGACGCCGTCGCCGCGGTGCTCGCTGCCTGGCGGTCGGTGCTGGTCGCGGCGGGGATCGACCCCGCGATGCCGGTCGCCGACCTCGCCCTCGCCACGGGCGGCGGCGTGGCCGGCTCGAGAGCCGAGGGCGACCATATCGAAGGTGCGACAAGCCTGCTGCACGAGCTGGCGCGTGCCCTGGAAGATGACCCTGGACGCGCCGTGCTGCTCGACGCGGAGGATGTTGCCGAGCCGTGGACCGCGGGCCAGTTGGCCTCCGCCGTCGATTGCGCTGCGCAGGCGCTGGCGGGCCGGGTGCCGCCGGGAGGTATGGTGGCGTTGCTCGCGCCGGTCGGGCCGATGATGATCGTCGCCTGGCTGGCGTTTCTGCGGTCCGGCGTCGTGACGCTGGTGCTCGATCCGAACGAGCCGGCGGAGCGGTTCCGCTACATGCTGCGCAACAGCGGGGCGCAGTTGCTGGTCTGCGATGCGGATAGCCCCGCTTTAGCGTTCGTACCCGAGGACCTGCCGCGCCTCCACCTCGAGGAGCTGGTCGAGCGCCCGGAGGGCTCCTCCGGGGCGGCGGAAGCCGAGCTACCGGACTCGGACGACGACGCGCCCGCCGCCCTCGTCTACACGTCCGGTTCGATGGGCCGGCCGAAGGGCGTAGTACTGAGCCGGGCGGGACTTCACAACCAGGCGCGGCACCGCATCGATCTGCTGGGGCTTGCGTCCGGCGTCGGCACCGGCGTCACGCTGTCGGCTCACTTCGTCACGTTCCCGCTCGAGGTTCTCTCGGCGCTGCTGTCTGGTGCACCGCTCACCTTGTTTCCACGCCGTCTGCTGCAGAGCCCCGCCGACCTGCTGCGCTCGCCCGGCGGCTTGCGTCTCGAGGTTGCTGAGCTCTCCGTGGCGGGCCTCGACGCCCTGCTATATGCTAGCGAGCAGACGGGAGAGACGCCGGATCTTCCGCGCCTGCGCACGGTGCTCGTCGCGGGTGAGAAGCTGCGCCCTGGGCTCGCCAGCCGGTTTTCGCGATGCTTTCCCGGCATCCGCCTCGTCAACGCCTACGGCATGACGGAGACCTCGGGCATGGTCGCGAGCACGACCGTGACCGACCCGGCCGCGTTCACCGAGGGCCGCCCCACGCGCAACTGCGTGTTGGAGGTGGTCGACCGGCGCGGACGCGTGGTCCCGCGCGGCTGGGCAGGCGAGCTGCGCGTCTCGGGCCGGCAGGTTTCAACCGGCTACTGGCGCAAGCCGGGACTCACCGCCGAGCGATTCGGCACCGGGTCGGACGGCCGTTCGGTGATGACGGGCGACTTGGCGCGGATGACATCGGAGGGCGCCGTCGAGATCCTGGGCCGCGTGGACGATCAGCTGTCGCTGCGGGGGTTCCGTATCGAGCCGGCCGAGATCAGCCGAATTATTGAGGCACACCCCGCGGTCACGCGCGCGGAGGTGGTGCTCTGGCCGGTCGCCGAGGGCGACGGCTATCTGGTTGCATACCTGCTCGCCAGGCCGGACGTGCCGCAGGCGGAGCTGCGCGAGCACTGCCTCGCCCACCTGCCCCCGGCCATGGTGCCGCGGCAGTTCGTGCGTGTCGAGGAGTACCCGCGCGGGCGAACCGGCAAGCTCGACCGCCACCTGTTGCCGCCCCCTACAGAGCTCACGGCGCCCGCGCGACCGCCATCCTCACCGCTCGAACTGGCGCTCGCGGCAATCTGGCGCGATGTGCTAGGCGTCCAGGAGTTGTCGCTCGACAGCGACTTCTTCGAAATCGGCGGCCAGTCGCTCGCGGCCGTCCGCGTCGTGGCGCACATCGACGCCACGCTCGGTGTGCAGCTCAACGCGAACGCGGTGTTCGAGCATCCCACTCTGGAGTCGCTCGCCCAGCGGGTGTCGACCGGCTCCGCCTGAAGCGGGTCCCAGATCTCCCAGAGCGCCTTCGCGACGCCGAAACGGTCTACGAGGTGCATTGGACGTCACAGCCATCGCCGTCTGCGTGGACGCGGCCCCCTGTCACTCGCCGTTCACCCGGTGCCCCGCGTGACGTATCGCCGATTGGGTCATATCTGGCGAGTTAAGGGAGCGGCATCCAGTGCGAACTTGTGATTTTGCAGGGGATACAAAGTCCATCTCATCGCGGACAAAGTTTAGGCCGAGGGCATCTTTTACACCTTGCGGATTCGCTGGATCACGCTGCCCTAGCGCTGACTGTGCCTCAGGACCTGAGGCACCAAAGTACGATGACACAATTCGATGAAATCTTTCGGCGTGCATGGAACAGGAAGCGGTGTATGCCAGACTTGCGCCATGACGTTCGGGAGCGTTCCAGCACAAGTCCCCTTTGGTGCTTGGCTCGGGGATATAGCTGACGTGGTAAGCATGTGGACTGGCGATGTATCCGTAAATGCGGACCTGCTCAAGACGCACAGGCGGGACCATTTGTTGGCAGTGGTCACCAGTGGTAATCAGAAGTGGTTCGCAAAGGGATTCGCGCCCGATGCAAAAGAAGATTTCGAAAACGAAGTAGCGGCCTATGTTCACTTTGCAGGCCAAGCGCTCACACCCGAGCTGGCCTACGTAAACGAGGACCTTTTGTTTTTCGTGACAGAAATTGGGCCGCCTCTGAAGCTGAGTGATCTTGAAGGGGCTGAGCTGCGAGAACACCTTGCAAAGATTCCCCATCTTTACATCCAATCTCTCGGGGGACCCGGCTGTCGCGAAAGACCTGGAGAATATGCCAGCTTTGAGAACAAACACCGGAGCTTATCTGAGCACCAGTCGATGCAGATGCTTCCATCTCCGGCTCGCGTGAAGTCCTTGGTCTCCTCCCTGCCTAGGATCCCCGTGCACGGGGACTTCCAACCCGCCAACATCTTGACGGACGGTGATGGCACGCTGGTTCTCGTAGATTTTGAGTCATACGGAAAGGGACTACCGGCCGTCGACGTGGCGAGACTTGCCTGCAACCCACTGCTGGAACTGGAATGGGACGAGCGTCAGGAGCTCGCACGAAGCATGCTGGCCGCCATCTCTCAAGTTGGCTATCCCCTAGTTACTGACGAGCAGTACGCTGCATGCTGCGCATACTGGGCCATCTGCTGCAGCGCCTTTTTTTCACGGGTGATTGAGCGTGATAGTAGCCCACTGAATGGCATATCTGACATATCCGCGCTTGCAGGTGTCCCCTTGGAGTTCGCTGCCAAACTATGGAATGAGAGTGTGTGAGCGATGGAAGATCAGTGTCGATTTCGTCCGCCCAGCGTTGGTAAACAGCTGACATGGGAGCTAACACGCTTCTGCAACCTATTTTGCGACCACTGTTGTACGTCCTCCGGGCCCCGATGCCGATCGAAGGAGCGAGCCCTCGCTAGCTGCGCTGCGGCGTACAGCTAGGCAGCTCGCGCCGGCAGGTGTGACCAAGGTCCAATTTTCCGGCGGTGAGCCGTTGCTTATGCGGGGATTCCACGACGTAGTTGCCGAAATCGACACAGCGAAGGTGCGCGTCCACATTGCGACAAATGGTTACCCCCTCCAACAGCCGACCGTTGAAAGGCTGGCAGAAGCCAGGGTGCACAAGCTTAGCGTGAGCCTAGACGGAGGGGCGGCAGCGCACCATGATGTGATTCGGCGGAAGGAAGGGGCATTCAGTCGAACGCTTGGAGGTATCGAGAGGGCCGTTGCCGCCGGTCTTCGTGTAGGCGTCAGTTCAACCGTCACGCCCCTGACCATTGACTCCTTGGAGGTCCTAGTTCAGAAACTCGTCATTGCTGGCGTTGAGGACGTGTCCTTTCACTCGGTAGTACCGGTGGGGCGAGCAATAGCTCATCCCGAACTCATGTTTAGCCCGGAGCGAGCCGGCGAATTCGATGAGGAAGTGGGTCGCCTTCGGACGGTCTATGGCAAATCAATAAACGTTAAAGACAACATGACGGGCAATGGAACTAACGGCCGCCAAGGGTGCCCCGCGCAGGATCGACTTCTCCACATCGAACCAAACGGCGACGTTAGTCCCTGCTCTTGGCTGTACAAGATTCAGCCATCCATGTTTAGGCTGGGCAATATCACGGAGGACTCGCTGCTCGACATTGTGGCACGCCGTTCTGTCGAGTTAGAGCTGCTGCGTGAGCAGGTGGAAGCTAGCTGCATCATACCCGCCGCTACAGAGAGGGCTCGCGCCTCATGAACGCAGCCTCTGCCGAGGCCGTTAGAAGAACTATCGCCGGTCCCTTGCCTACTGATGCAACGGTAGTTTTGACGCCAATTGGCGGTATCTTCAAGGGCTTCCGTCAGCATGGATGGCAGGATGTGGAGCGCTCCGGTTGGTGGCCTCAGATTAGACGAGAGAACATATACGTCATCCAGATACCGCAAGGAGGGGCAGCCGCTGATTTATGCAGCACCTTGGGTAAAAGCCCGCGAATTGACCTCCTTGGCTATGCAGGGTCACTTACCGAGTCGATGCTCGTTGGGGATATTGTTCGGCCCGGCCGGGCAAGACTCGTAGGGCACGACGTCGATATGCCGCTAGCTGGTAGTGCCGTCCACAGTGTAGTTACTGTGCCTCACATACTCTTCACTTACGAATCAGCAGATAGATTGCGTCGTCACTCGACCGTTGCGGACTTGGAAAGCGCGCATTTGGCGAGAGCGTTGCAAAGGGCTGGCGGTGCCGCGCTCGGGGTGCACGTACTCATCACCGACCGATGGCCCGACTTACCTTTCTACAGTGTCGGCCCCAGGAACTTAGCCTTGATCGAGAAGCGCCGCAAGGAGTTTGTCGCGGAATTCGCGCATCAGCTTCAACAGTCGCCAGAGGGAGCAGCATGACTAATCACGCGTTCTATGATTCGCCCGCGACGGCCCGCGATTACCTAACCCATGCTGCCACTGCCGGCGAACTCCGCATCTGTGATTGGCTAGCGCAACGCCCTGGCCCTCTGCTGGACGTTGGATGTGGAGCCGGGCGGCTTCACGAAAAGCTGGTCAACGTTAGCGGAGGGCTGACTGGCGTTGACTATGCCGCGGAGCCGCTGCGCATCTACCGACAACGCTACGGCGACGCAAACGTCGTCCAAGGCGACGCGCTGCGCCTTCCCTTTCAAGATGCACAATTCGGCCTAGCACTTATGGGCTACCACATGATCGAGTCAATTTTGCCGTCATCGTCTAGGGAGAAGGCACTGCTTGAGGCTGCGCGTGTACTAAAACCTGGGGGTTTCCTTGTTTTATCCCGTCATAACCGCCTCGGCTACAAGCTTGTGCAACAGATACACGCGTACCTGCGCCGACCTGGCAGTGAGTTTGGTGATTTGTGTGGGCCGTCGCGCGTCCTGAGCGATCCCGGGCCGGAAGAAGCATTCAAGATGCACGTTTGCTCGACAAAGAAGATAAGGCTCGCGGCACGGAGGGCCGGCTTCAACCTTACAGACTCGTGGGATTTTGATACCGCCGGAAGGACAACCATCAGATGCCGTGCTGTAGTTGAATGCTTCGTTCTACAAGGGCGACCGCTTTGAGAGCCCGCCATGGCGTGATATTAGATAGGACGGGCGGGACCGCTTGGCGACGAAGCGACGGTGAAAGCATCCTCCAGGCAAGCGGCTGGGACCTCACAGTCATTGTGGATCAACTAACCGGAGACTTGCCGTCCACAGTACGTGAGGTGGCAATCGGACCCTTTTCTGAAGAGAAAATTCTACGTACGTTGGACCAGATTGAGCAGACCCGTTCGATCGACCGTTTGTCCACATGTTCTGAATATTTCTTAGCTGTAATGGCCCAAGCCCGCGTGGTCAGAGGAATCCCCGGAAATGCCCCGGCATACGTGGCAAGGATGCGCGACAAGTGGCAGATGAAGCAAACCGCACAAACATACGGCTTGGCTTGTCTTCCTGGTTTTTTAGCGACGGATCCGCCTTCAGAGGCGCCTTGCTGGGGCCAATATGATGGCTACGTTCTTAAACCTCGCGCAGAATCCGGCGCCAAGGGCGTGCGAGTAGTTTCTACGTGGCCCGCCTTACTCGCCGCCATCACAGAACTTGATGACCCGACTAGCTGGCTTGTCGAGCCCTACTTCGATGCAACAGTTCTCCATATCGACGCGATCGTGTCAGGAGGCGACCTCGACCTCCAAGTTTCGAGATACTGCCGTCCCTGTAATAAGACCGGGGGCGCCGTACCCTTATCATCGGTCACAGTCTCAGACCCTCTAATCAACGCTCTGTCCTCTAACTTCATTGAGCAGGTCATTCGTGCTTGGGGCATCGCAAATGACGTCATCCATTGTGAGGCTTTCTGGGATGACTCTGAGTTGACATTATGTGAAACCGCCGGGCGACCAGGGGGCGCTGGAGTGCCAGAGGTTTTCCGTTTGACCAGGGGTGCCGACATTCGCCACGCCAAAACACTGCTGGATTTCGGACTTGATCCTGGGATAGCTCGATCAACCCCTGCCGCACCTCACGGTGGATGGACCGTGATCTATTCCCCATTCGATGGGCCCGGTAAGGTCCATGACGAGCAATTATCGGGCCATGCCACCCGTCGTGTGCTTGGGTTGACTGACCCATACGTGGGTGGCCTGGCTGGCGTTGGAATCGCGACCTACGCCTTCGCCGAAGGAAATCCCAAAAGAGTGCTTGAACTCATCCAGACCTACGAAGAAAACGTCCGTGTAAGTCCGTTGGATGGCTGTCGGTAGAGCGAAAGGACCGGAGTGAACAGTTGGGATGACCTTGGTCCGGGTGCCGCAGATCTTCGTAAGAGGGCGCTCCGCGCCGTACCTGGCGGAGTCTATGGGCACAACCTTGACAAATTCCTTTGGCCTGGTGCCCCCCAGTTCTGGAGCCGCGGAAAGGGGTCACGTATCTGGGACGCAGATGGAAACGAGTATGTCGACCTAATGTGCAGTTGGGGGCCGATTGTTCATGGCCACAACCATCCCGTTGTCGAAGAGGCTGCGCAACGCCAGCGTGAAAAGCAGAACACTGGGAATGGGCCGGGGGAAGTTTTTGTGGAGCTTGCAGAACTTCTCGTGGATACCGTTGACCACGCGGATTGGGCAGTCTTCGCCAAGAACGGCAGCGACGTCACAACCTTGGCCCTGACTGTCGCGAGGGCCGGCACCGGACGAAACACGATACTTGTCGCACGCGGCGCCTTTCACGGGTCTGATCCTTGGTGTAACCCTCGTGAAGCCGGTCTCACTCCAGGAGATCGGGCACATATAACCTACTTCGACTACAACAACACCGAGTCGCTATACAAAGCGGCGGAAGAACACGCTGGAGACCTAGCCGGCATCATCTTGACCCCCCACAGACACGATGCCGGGCGCCCGCAGGAAGAAGTTTTACCGGGGTTCGCAAGAGCGGCCCGCGAAACCTGCGACCGCCTCGGAGCATTTCTCATATTGGATGAGGTACGCACCGGTTTTAGGATTGCCTTCGGGTCGAGTTGGAGCGCATTGGGAATTCAACCCGACTTGTCCTGCTGGAGCAAAGCGATAGGAAATGGCTATTCAGTCGCCGCACTTCTAGGCGCCGATAGCTTGAGAGAAGCTGCGCAGAAAATATATATCGGAGGAACGTTCTGGACCTCATCGGTCCCGCTGGCCGCCTCGATTGCCTCCATCCGTCTCCTCCGCAGCATTGACGGGGTCCAAAAAATGGCCAGAGTAGGGCAACTTATCGTTGATGGCATAGGCCAGCAAGCTAGAGAGACCGGTCATGAAGTGACGCTTAGTGGGCCGCCAACAATGCCATACCTCGCTTTTGCGGATGACGATCAATGGAACAAGGCAAAGCGATGGGCCTCCGATGTGGCGCGTCAAGGTGTTTACCTGAATCCAAGCCACAACTGGTTTATGTCCACAGCACTCGACGACGATGACGTTGCGCGAGTGCTGGAGGCGACCGCCAAGGCTTTCCGGAGTATGCCAGCGTCGGTTCGGGTGCCAAAATGAACCAGGAGAGGACACTCCTAGTCACCGACTTAGATGGAACTCTGCTGACAACGCAATCGACTTTAACTAAGCGCACCAGAGCAGCATTACAGCAGGCGACTGAAGGAGGACTCCGCGTGACCTGCGCCACAGCCCGATCTCTAACCAGCGCTCGCAAGCTGCTCAAGACAGTAGACTTTCAACTCCCTGTCATCCTGCATAATGGTGCGGTTACGGCTGACCTATCCAGTGGTCAGATCGCATTGCGAAAAGACATTTCGCCACGATCCGTCAAGCTCATGGTTAGAGCATGTCGTGACGCTGGCATATCACCCCTGATTCACACTTTCGCGGCGCAGGAATCTGTTGCTTGGGTGAAGCCGTTGGCCAATCAGTATATTGATAACTTCTGGGCGAAACGACCTGACGATCCACGTCGATCCGCGTGCAAAGGATGGGAAGAATTGCCCTCTGAGGCGGTCATTTGCGTTTCAGCGCTTGGTGACGCACGCCGCATTCGTCAACTTGCCGCAGGAATCCAGCGCCTTTCTTTGAACGTCGACGTTTCTCTGCGATCTAACGAGAAGCGTGACGGGGCGATGTGGATGGAGGTTCTCGCAGCTGGCGTCTGCAAAGGGACCGCAGTTCGAGACTTAGCTGCTCTCCATGGAATCACGCGAATAGTAGTTGTTGGCGACGACGTGAACGACATATCCATGTTTGACGCCGCTCATGAGGCCTATGCCGTCGGTAACGCCCACTGGAAGTTGAAGTCCAAGGCAACGGCCATCCTGGCCTCCAACGACCGTGACGGTGTGGCGTGGCTAATCGAGCGTTTGGTACGCACGGCGGTGACGGTCGAAAACTGAGCCATATGACACTCGGCCGACGGGGCTCCGAGGTCGCATCAGAGCTGCCGGTCTTGTGACTCGAATGCGGCGACGGGCTGTAGCTAGGTGCAGGCTTCCGCGGCTTCCACGGCTGACACGCGGTCTACGGCGATGAGTCAGATGTGTCGGACGAGTTGAGGCGCGACGGTATCGACTTGGTCGATGCCTCGTTGTTCTGGCACGGACGACCTCCACGACCGCCGAACCAGATACTTGGTCCGGTTGAGAGTTCCTCGCGACATGGCGTGGCGGGGACACTGACGCTGAAACCGCCGAAGTGTGAGTCGACGTCGCAGTCTTTCAGGCCCTCGCGGCTTATCGCATGGGGCTGGGCCCCAGGAGCTGAGGCCCCAGCGGAAAGAACGTCAAGCAACCCCCAGCACCGGAAGCTCCGTCCCAGCGCGGGGCTCCACTGCATCGCTAGGATGACACTCATGAACTACAAGACATATATCAAGACGAGAGCTTTGCAGACGATTTCCGGCCCAAAGTGTTACCAAAGTGTTTATTCCGAGAACTCAAGGGTCCAAAAACCCCCGCCATCTGTGGAGCTAAGGAGATTCGAACTCCTGACCTCTTCGATGCGAACGAAGCGCTCTACCAACTGAGCTATAGCCCCGGAGCAACGCCGGTCCTGACGGAACGGCGTTGCCGGTGTCCCTAAGGCTACAAACTATCGCCGGTCATTGCCAATTACGCCGCGTGCTGCTCCTGCCGTGTCGCGCCTCCGGCCCGGGGTGCACGCCTCGAGCACGCCACCGTCCGGCTGCGGCGTCCCCGGCCGCTCCGGGCGGAAGGCACAAAAAAGCCCCTAGAATCCAAGTATGGCTGCCCGGGGCTTTTTCAGGGTCCGGATCAGGCGCGGCGGCGCTGCAGGACGTCGTCCAGGTTGCTCAGGGCGCTCTGCGCCTTGCCGGCCGGCTGGTCGCTGATGTCCTCCGTCCGCAATTCCACTGCGGCGGGCCGGGCAGCGGCCTGCTTCAGTGACGGTTTGCCAACTGCCTTCGGGGCTTCCGGCAGGTCGAGCGGACCGGGCGCGGCGCGTTCGGCTTTGGGCGCTTGGACATACGTCGGTTTGGGGACTTCGACCGGCTCCCAACTGGAGCCTTCCGTGCCAGGCTGCGCCGGTCCGGTGGCGTCGCCGGCGGCGACAGTATCACCAGAGGCAGCCGCTTCAGCGAGAGCTGCCGCGCGGAGATCCTGGGCAGTCAGCGGCTTGGGTCCGGGGTTCACGCCGGGCTGCGGTACGGCCGGAGCAGCCTGGGCATCGAAGAGCGTGGTCTCGCGCCGTCCGGTACCAGCGGCTGCCCGCGGGGCATCTGTGCTCTGGCGTCGGGCGGGCCCCGTCGGTGCGGTGCGGGCCGGAGCGCTCATGGCGTCCCGGAAAGCTGCATTCATCCTGCGGCGGCGGTCCCGGATGGCAATGCGGCGGAGCAGGAACACGGCGGCGGCGGAGCCCAGCAGTGCGCCGACGGGCAGCCACCCTGACCCGACACCTACGACGCCCAGTACAGCCGACACGACGCCGGTCAGCAAGGACAGCACACCGGCCAACGCGAGCACGAGCCGCCCATACCGAATTTTCAGGGCAGGAACGGCGGCCCTGACCGCATCCGTTCCGCCAGCGGCCGTGCTGCCCGCAGCGGTGGGAGAGCTGTTCCGGTTGGTCATGGGTGTCTCCTGCCAGGCGGTCATTTTCAGAATCTTGCCGGCTTGTGGATCTGCTGGTTCGATGTCCATCACGTCCGCCAGGAAATCGGCGGCAGGCTGCAACTGGTGGCCCCCGTTCCGGAGAACATAGGGAGCCACCCAAACGATCCAGAGCGCAACCGCAATGAAGAGGATCACAGAGCTGCTAAGAGGGAAGTCCACAATCAAAACGGTATGAGCAACACAGGGCGCGGAGCCGCATTGGCGCAGGTGTGTCGCGCCTAAAACGGCAAATGTCTGGATTAAGACCAGGATGCTGCCCTGTTGGACGATCCGGCGTCAGCCGTGCGGCTCCCGAAGCCACTTCGCAAGAAGGCCTCCCGGCACTTCCTCGGTGGTCAGGGCGAATGTGCGGTGGTCCGCCCATTCGCCGTTGATGTGGAGGAACCGCGGCCGGTAGCCTTCGTCCCGGAAGCCGAGTTTTTCGACCACACGAAGGCTCGGCCCGTTCTCCGGCCGGATGTTGATTTCCATCCGGTGCAGCCCGAGGTTGTTGAAGCAGTAGTCCGTGGCCATGGCCACCGCGGTCGGTGCGATGCCCTGGCCGGCCCGGCCCTGGTCCACCCAGTACCCCAGACTCGCCATCATCGCGGAACCCCAGACAATCGACGAAACGGTGAGCTGTCCGACCATCGCGGGTGACTGGCGGCCGGGAGTCCAGGCCGTAATGACGAACGGCAAGGCCGAAGCCTGTGCCGCCTGGGACTTGAGCGAGCGCACCATCTGCCTGTAGTCCGGCAAGCCGCCGCCCGGAGCGGGATTGGATGCTTCCCAAGGGGCCAGCCAGTCGCTGTTCCGCGAGCGGAGTTCGGTCCACTCCCTGCGGTCCCGGTAGCGGATGGGCCGAAGGACAATACCGCCGCTCTCCAGCGTCACCGGCCAGTTGAAGCTTCCGCCCATGGACGCTACTGCGAGACGGTGTCGGTCAGGCCGGGCGTCAGGGACGCGGCATAAGCCGGGAGCCATTCCCGCAAGCCCGGCCCGAGGTCGTCGCTGTCGCAGGCCAGTTGCACACAGGCCTTGAGGTAGCTAAGTTTGTCACCCGTGTCATAGCGGCGGCCGCGGAAAACCACGCCGTAGACGCCGTAGCCTTCCCCAGTGCCGGCGGCAAGTTCCTGGAGCGCATCGGTCAACTGGATTTCGCCGCCGCGGCCGGGTTCGGTGCGTTCCAGAACCTCAAAAACAGCCGGGTGCAACACGTAGCGCCCGATAACCGCAAGGTTGGAGGGGGCATCCTCGACGTCCGGCTTTTCCACCAGGTGGTTGATGCGGACGTACCCGTCGCTGTCGGTTGCGTCAACATCGGCACAACCGTAGGCGCTGATCTGGGCGGGGTCCACTTCAATCAGGGCGACTACCGAGCCGCCCGTCTTCGCCTGGACCTCGATCATGGTGCTGAGCAGTTCATCGCGGGCGTCGATCAGGTCATCACCGAGCAGGACCGCGAACGGTTCATACCCCACGTGCTGCTTGGACCGGAGGACGGCGTGTCCGAGTCCCTTGGGGTCGCCCTGGCGGACGTAGTGGATGTCCCCGAGGTTACTGGCGGCCTGGATGGATTCCAGCTTGGCGGTGTCACCCTTGGCCTCAAGCGTGGCCTCCAGTGTCGGGACCCGGTCGAAGTGGTCTTCGAGCGCACGCTTGTTCCGTCCGGTGATCATCAGGATGTCGTTGAGGCCGACGTTTACAGCCTCCTCGACGACGTACTGGATGGCCGGCTTGTCGACCACCGGCAGCATTTCCTTCGGCATTGCTTTGGTGGCGGGAAGGAACCTGGTGCCGAGACCGGCAGCGGGAATAACAGCCTTGCGGACGGAAGCATTGGGTGTAGTCACTGGACTAATCTAACGGAGGGACTAATCATTCGGTAATCATTTCCCGTTTGCCTGGCCGGACCCGCCCGGCCGCACCCCGTGGAAGGATGGCCCCGCATGGCTTCAAAGGAAGAAATCCGATCCAGTCACCGGTCCAGGCGCGCCGCCCTGACGCAGGCTTCGCTCGAGACAGCCGGGGCCGGCATTGCCCGCCACGGACTGCGGTGGGCATCGTCCCTGGCAGGGGCCCCGTGACGGCACGTTTGCCCTCTACCTTGGCGTGGGATCCGAACCGCCCACAATGCCCCTGCTGAGGACCCTGCACGAGGCCGGGCACCGGGTGCTGCTTCCGGTCTGCGAACCAGGACTGAAGCTGAGCTGGGTGTATTGGGCTCCGGAGTCCGAGTTTGTCCGCGGCCGCTACGCGCCGGTCCAGGAACCGGCCGGGACACGCCACGGGGTCGCGGTCATGCGGGGCGTCGACGGCATCGTCCTGCCCGCCACCGCCCTGGACCTCACAGGAAACCGGATCGGTCAGGGTGGCGGCTATTACGACAGGTTCCTGGCTTCCCTGGCCGGCGTCCTTTCGGAGGCCGGCACCCGGCACACCACCGGGCCGCTGCCAACCGCGGCCGTGGTCTACGACGATGAGGTGCTTCCCGCCGGCAGCATTCCCGCCGAACCCTTCGACCGGAGCGTGGCAGCCGCCCTGACTCCGGGTGGTCTCCTCCGCCTGGGAAAGGCCCGCGGGACCGGGTGATAGAATTGGCACTCAGGCCCTGCGACTGCTAAAGGACGGATTCCGGCAACCGGACATCCACCCCAGCAAGCACGGGACCTGTTCGTTTGTCCCAGAGGAGGATTTCCCGTGCCCACGTATGCTTACGCCTGCAAGGACTGCAGCCACGATTTTGAAATCGTGCAGTCGTTCTCCGACAACTCCCTGACGTCCTGCCCCGAATGCCAGGGAACCCTGCGCAAGAAGTTCAACAGCGTCGGCGTTGTCTTCAAGGGTTCCGGATTTTACCGGACGGACTCCCGGGATTCCAAGGGCAGCACCGTGGCTCCCGCTCCGGCGGCGCCTGCGACACCCGCCCCCGCCGCCGCAGCAGCCAGCTAGGCGACTTCCCGTTTTAACCCCACGGCTGCGGGTGATCCGCCGCCTGGTTCCGTAGCAGACGGATCTGCCTGCCCGCCACTGGCGCTATCCACATAACGGTCTTCCGCCCTGCCCCGGGACCCTGGTCCGGCATAGCGTCGGGGCATGGCCTCCTTCAGCACCCCCAGACCGTCCCTCCCAGGTTCCGGCCGCACGTCCGGCCGCCCGCCGCACCGGCGCGCGGCCAGGTGGCTGAGCCGCAACCGCCGGCTGGCCGTCGCCCTGCTGCTGTGCGTGGCCGCCGGACTGGTTGTGCAACAGTTGACGCCTTCCCCGGCTGCCACCGTCGCTGCCCTCGCCGCTGCGAGGGATCTCCCGGCCGGCAGCGTCCTGGACTCCGGTGATGTCAGAACAGTCGCCGTGCCGGCGGGCCTTATTCCCAACGGCAGTTTCGCCGGGGCAGAAGGGATCCCCGGCAGCCAATTGGCTGTCGCGCTGAGGCAGGGCCAGTTACTCACGGACTCACAGTTTCTGGGTCCCGGCCTGCTGGCCGGCAGCCCGCCGGGTTCGGCTGCTGTGCCGCTCAGGATGGCTGACCCGGGGTCCATTCAACTGGTTTCTCCCGGTCAACTGGTGAGCGTCATTCTGACCATCGGCAACGGTTTCGAACAGCCCGCAGAGTCCCAGGTCCTCGCGGCCGGGGTGCCGGTGCTCTGGACGTCGGCGCAAGGGGGTACACCAGGACTGTGGAGCGCGTCCGGGGAAACGGATGGCCTGATGGTCGTGGCCGCCGCGGCAGACCAGGCCCGGCAGCTTGCCGGCGCCTCGACCCGCGGCAAGCTGTTCTTCGTTCTGGTCGGGGCCGCGGCGCCTGGCTAGGCGGTCCGCCGTCCGGCCGCGCATCGCCGGCGGCTAGCCCCAGTGCGGCGGTTTCTGTTCCTGCAGCCACGCATCGTGGTCATAGCTGTTGGGCTGGTCGCCCCAGCGCCGGGGATCGTCCTCGGCCGCCTTGTTGGGCAGCACCCCGACCGGCACCGCTGCACCGGATACCGGGCGAGTGGGTTCCTCCGCCTGCGGCGTCTCTTGCGCTGGTTCGTCCTGAATCTCGCCGTTTGCACTCATACCGCGGATCTCCTTCCTGCTCACTGCCGTTTCCACCTGCCCGCGCCCGGCCGCAGGCCAACCGTTGGACGACGCCGCCTGCATCGGTGCAGAGTCCCGGACCTCCGCGGGTCTGGCATCGGATACCGCCAGGTGCTCCAGTTCGTCTTCGAAGAACCCCGGCGAGGTCCGTGTCCGGCTGGATACGGCGGGCTTCTGCAGCCCCAGGTATCCGCCGATCCGGTCGGCGCACGCCGAGGGATCGGTGAATACCTCTATGGTCCATAGTGGCATGTACCGCCACCCGAGGCGTTCCAGAAGTTGCGGCCGAAGCCTGCTCCGTTCACGGACTGTCAGCTTCCGGTACTGCTGGGTGCCATCGGACTCGATGGCCACCGGCCTCGGGATTTCAGCGTCTTCATGCCCGATGGTGCTTAGCGGGTCCGCGGCCGCGACCATGTTCAGGGCGCCGTCGTACTGGTGCCAGACCCGGGCCCCGCGGGCCCGCAGCCGGTCCCCGAGATCGGCAACGAGCGGGTCGGCACCGAGTTCCTGCTCACTCGCGGCAGCGCGTGACGCGGGGCTGCCCAGATCTGAATTGCCGGCAATCTCGCGGTCCAGCAACTCATGGAAGTCCACCGCGCCGTGGCTCAGCCGGGTGACGTCCAGGTCTTCCGGATGAAAGCAGCTGAGCACGTGCAGAGACCGCCGTGCGCGCGTCATCGCGAGGGCGAACTTGGCCCGTCCACCCTCGGCCGACAACGGCCCGAGGCTGTGCAGTGTGCGCCCGTGCGGTGTGCGGCCATAGCCCGGCGAAAAAATAACGTGGTCGCGGACCAGGCCCTGGGCGCGTTCAAGGTCGACGACCCGGAAGGATTCGTCACCGGCGGTGAAGAAGCTGGCCAGCAGCGGGTGGTTGGGCAGTTGCAGCCTAATGGATTCACCGATCCGTGCCGCGTGGCGGAGGCTGCCAGTGACGACGGCCAACGAGGTCCGCGGCCGGAGCCTGGCGTGCTCAAAGACGAGTTCCACGGCGCGGTTGACCTCGGCCACAACTGATTCGACGCCGTCGTCCTCGGCGCTCGGCAGCCCGGTGCCGTCGGGCAGGTACTCGACCGACAGGGCACGGTCAAGGCCGGTCGCCGACTGCCCTTCGGGCAGGCGCCGGAGCGAGCCACCGTAGAAACCCTTGCTGAGCTGACGCACAAGGTCCTCGTCAACAGCCCGGTAGACGGTCCGGAGGTTCCGGACCGGAAGTACCGCTGTGAGAGCCTGGTAGGCGCTGTCCACGCTCTGGTAGGAACTCTCCCCGGCGGCAAGCCGCTCCACACCGACAGTGAAGGTCCGGGGGGCGGCAATCCGGTCATCACCGAAGGCGATCACCTGGCCCGCCCTCGCGATGGCCGGGAGGACGGCCTGCAATGAGGTCGCCTCGGCATCGAGGATGACGACGGCGTCGAACTTCTGTTCGACCGGCAGCAAGCCCGTCAGGAGGTAGGGGCTGGCGGAGAATACCGGTACCAGCACAGGCAGCAGTTCCGGCGCTTGACCGGCCAGCGCGGCGAGCGTCACGCGGCCGTCCTTGAGCAGGCTGCGCAGCAAATCCGCTTGACGCGATTGCGACCCGACGGCCGTGCGCCAGCGTTCGGCAAGTTTCCAGCGCAGCCGGGCGGCGCCGCTCGCGATGTGGGCGTTGTCTGCCAGCCGGTACTCCGCCTCGAGCTGACGGAGCGCGTCTCCGTCAGACATCGCAAGGTAGTCGTCGCCGCTGATCATCGCTTCCAGGGCGGACTGCCACCAGGCCAGCTCCAGCTCGGCGGCAACGGACCCGGCGGGAACCTCGCGCGCCGCGAGGTCCGCCAGGAGCTCGCCCAGCCCGTGTTCGCGCATGTTCTCCACCAACAGCGTCCGCTCCGGCAGGGTCTCCAGCGTGGCGGTATCGGCGACCAGACGCTGCAGGCGTTCCATCAGCTCGTTGTATGGCGTGCCGTGCAGGTCACCGCCGGCTGCTGTGTACTTGACGGCCAAGCCGAGGGCGGCGAGCTCGGAATGCAGCTCCCGGTACAGCATGGTGATTTCTCCGAGACCCGACGGGACCGCCGGGTGGCGCTGGGTCGTCGCGTAGCCGGACCAGGCCGCCCGCTGCTCCTGGACCAGGATCAGGGAGCTGTGAAGATCGGCAATATGCACGCCGGGGCGGACGTACTCCTTGGCGACGCGGCGCAGCCGGGAGCGCTGCATCGAGGGCATCTCAATGTTCCGCTCGCGGCGCCAGGCAGAGGCCGCAGTGGCCGAGATGAGGTCGTGGACCGGGCGGTCGAAGATGTCTGGAGTGAACTTATCCAGGCTTCCGCGCACCGCCATGAGGAGGTCAATCTGTTCGCCCCACGCGGAGAAGGTCGGGCCCAGGCGGATTTCTGCGTGTTCAGCGACGCTGACCATACGTTCGCGCAACCGCGGCAGTTTCTCGACCACCGACGCGGCCACCTGCTGCGCTTCCTGGGTTTCCTTACGGGTCAGCAGCCTGGCCCCGTGCCAGGGGCTGGTGCTGGCGGACCGGCTGAAACTGCCCAGCTCCGCGGCGCGGCGCAGCCGCTCCGCGAGTTCGGCACGGTCCCGGATGTTATCCAGCACGCTGCGCTTGAGCCGCACCGTCGTGGCGGGAGCCGGCTGGATGGACGTCAGCGCGGCGAGCGACTGCATGGCTTCGTAGGGCGAGCAGCCCCAACGCTGGCGGATATTGTGGAGCGAATCGACGTGGTCGATCAGCGCATGGCGGTGTCCCGTGAGGGTAGTGTGAAGATTCGCCAGCTGCGGCTCGAGCGACTTTTCGTTCCGGACGATGGCCCGGACCAGCTGGCCTTTGAGCTGCAGCGGGCTGGCGTTGCCGGTGAGCTGGAGGAGCATGGAGTCCAGTCCCAAAAGCTCCAGCTGGGCCGAGACCTCCCCGAGGCTTTCGCGCCTGTCCCCCACCACCAGTACTGTTTTGCCTTCAGCAACGAGCGTCCCGAGGACGTTGACAGCGGTCTGGGTCTGTCCGGTACCTGGCGGGCTGCTGACCACCAGGGAGTCGCCGGCCCGCACAGCATCCACGACGTACTGCTGGTCTGCATCGGCGTCGAGCAGCAGCAGCTCATCCGCGGGATCCCGCTCGTCCGTGCTGGGAAAGCGTCCCGCTTCCAGTTCCGGTACGTCGCCGGGGTGCCCGGTGGCGGCGCGGGCCAGCGCGGCCACGACCGCGTGGTCCGCGTGGATCCATGGATCATCCAGGTTGGCTGACAGGTCCGCGAAGGTGGACACCAGGATGTTGTGTTCCACTTCCGCGCCGTGGATCGGCTGGATAAGCGCGGCCATCCGGTCCAGCACTGGCTGCGGGTCGTAGCGGGCGGTGCTGTAGGCCAGCCGCGTCACGGCGCTGACGTCGAAGGCAATCCCGTGGACGGACTTCAAATGCCGGACCAGTGCCGGGTTGATCTGTGCCTGCTCGGTCAATTGGAGTTCGTAGTCGTCCTCCCCAGGACGCAGTGTGAGGGAAACGCCGGCGAGCATGACCGGGGCCGATACACGCTGTGGCTTGCCGCCGACGGCGGAAGTCCAGGCCACAGTGCCGGCCGAAATGTATCCGGCGTCGATGCCGCGGTCGTTCGCGAGCTCGAAAATTTTGGAACGCAGGTTGCGGGAGGCCCGGGCGGCAACCACGAACTGCTGGCGGTCACGAATCAGGGTCGAAAGCCGCGTCCGACGGCCTGCCAGCATCTGGGCAAGCCCTGACGGGTGCGCGTGGGTCAGATCGATGGAGCCTTCCGGCGTCTTGGTGAAGCGCAGCATGGTATCCGCCCCGGTGACGGGTTTGAGCTCCGACAGCCATTTCCCCAGCTCCTCCGGGCCGTCGGGGTGGCCTTGACCAACTGACACTGCTGCCTTCTTTTCTGTGCTCGCTGTTTCTTGGCCCGCGGATTCTGTTCTATCGCGGGACGCCCTGGACCATACCGGCATGCTTTCGAGAGTAGCCCGAATCCTCCGGCAGTGCCGGGGCGCAACACTGGATACCACTAAATTGGGCCGGAATAGGGCCGGATTTGAAACGGCCGGTCTCTGCAGAGACCGGCCGTTTACAGTGCTATTCCCACTCGATGGTTCCCGGCGGCTTGCTGGTCACGTCGAGCACGACACGGTTGACGCCGTCGACCTCGTTGGTGATCCGGTTGGAAATCCGGGCCAGCAGATCGTAGGGCAGCCGCGACCAGTCGGCCGTCATGGCGTCCTCGGATGAGACCGGACGCAGCACAATCGGATGCCCGTAGGTGCGCCCATCGCCCTGGACACCGACGCTGCGGACATCGGCCAGCAGCACTACCGGCATCTGCCACACCTCGTTGTCCAGGCCCGCCGCCGTGAGTTCGGCACGGGCAATCGCATCGGCCTTTCGCAACAGGTCCAGACGCTCCTTGGTGACCTCCCCGACGATCCGGATGCCGAGGCCGGGTCCCGGGAACGGCTGGCGTCCCACGATTTCCTGCGGCAGTCCGAGCTCCGCACCCACGGCGCGGACCTCGTCCTTAAAGAGTGCCCGCAGCGGTTCGACAAGCTCGAACTGCAGGTCTTCCGGCAGTCCGCCGACGTTGTGGTGACTCTTAATGTTGGCTGCACCTTCGCCGCCGCCGGATTCGACGACATCCGGGTAGAGGGTGCCCTGGACGAGGAATTTAATCTTTTCGCCGTGCGCGGCTGCCTCGGCGATGATGGCCAGTTCCGCTTCCTCGAAGGCGCGGATGAATTCGCGGCCAATGATCTTGCGCTTGGTCTCCGGATCGCTGACCCCGGCCAATGCGCTCTGGAAGCGTTCCTGCTCGTTGGCGACGTAGAGCTTCACGCCCGTCGCTGCGACGAAGTCACGTTCGACCTGCTCTGCTTCGCCTTCGCGCAGCAGTCCGTGGTCCACAAAGACACAGGTCAGCTGGTCGCCGACAGCGCGCTGCACCAGGGCGGCGGCCACAGCGGAGTCAACGCCGCCGGAAAGGCCGCAGATCACCCGGGCGTCGCCGATCTGCGCGCGGATCCGTTCGACCTGCTCCTCGAGGATGCTGCCGGCGTTCCAGTTCGGCTCCAGCTTGGCGCCCTTGAACAGGAAGTTTTCCAGGACCTGCTGGCCGTAGGCCGAGTGCTTGACCTCGGGGTGCCACTGCACACCGTAGAGGCCCTTTTCCTCGTTCGCGAAGGCGGCGACCTCGGCGCCCGCCGTCGTCGCGAGGACTTCAAAGCCTTCCGGCGCCGCGTGCACGGAGTCCCCGTGGCTCATCCACGTGGTCTGGTGCTGGGGCATGCCGGCCAGCACGGAACGACTTTCGCCGAGGATGGTGGTCTCCGTGGAGCCATACTCGCGCAGCCCGGTCTTGTCGACCTTGCCGCCGAGGGCGTTGGCCATGGCCTGGAAGCCGTAGCAGATTCCAAAAACTGGAACGCCGGCTTCGAAAAGGTCCGCGCCGACGCTCGGGGCGCCTTCCGCGTAAACGCTCGAGGGGCCGCCGGAGAGGATGATGGCGGCAGGGTTCCTGGCCAGCAGTTGCTCGGTGCTGTAGGTATGCGGAACGACTTCCGAATACACATTTGCTTCCCGGACGCGGCGGGCAATCAACTGCGCGTACTGGGCACCGTAATCAACAACCAGCACAGGCCTGTGGGACGTCTGGGATACAGAGGGAATAGTCACCGTCTAAGACTACTTTGCGCCGTCACCGGCCCGCACCTTGAGACGTCCCATACCGCCCGGATGGGCGGCACAGGTAACCGACTTCACACGTTCGACGCCGGCTCCCGGCTCAGTAGCGCTGCGGGGGCCTGCGGGTTGGCGGCCAGCTCGGCTTCCACTTCTGCGTGAAACTTCTTCTCGACGAAGAAGGACAGCAAGGGCACAACGCCGCCGAGCGCCAGGATGATGAGCCTGCCAAAGGGCCAGCGCATAAGCGACCACAGGCGGAAGTTGGAGATGAGGTAGACGACATACATCCAGCCGTGCACGATCAGGACCGTGACGGAGAGGTTCATGCCGCCGATGACTCCCGCCGGTTCGGCGTCGGCGAATCCCAAGCCGAACGGCTGGCCGGTGACCGCGTTGCTGCCGCCCGCGAAGAGGTACTGGCCGAACCCGTAGCGGGCGATCAATTCGGCGCAGAGCAGGAGCAGCATCGACCCGGTGAGGTAGGCGAGCACCTTGTAGAACTTCAGCGCGGAACGGATCTGGGCCTCGGTGCCGCCGAAGCGGCGCTTCCTGCCCCGGGCCGTTCCCTGCACGGCGGGGGTCTGTGGCTGGATGGCAGGCTGGGGTTCGATCATGGTTGCACTCTCGGGTCGGTGGATTGCGGAACAGCGTCAGTGCCGGGGGTCTGGGCGGCATGCTCGTCGTCGAAGGCGTCTTCGAGATCCCGCCGGTAGTCGTCCCTGACCAGGCGCCACCAGATGAACAGCGCAAAGCCTGCGAAGACGACCCATTCCACGGAGTAAAAAAGGTTCAGCCAGTTGATCTGCTGCGCCGGCGGCTGCGGGCCGATCCTGAGCGGCGTGATCGTGCTGCCCGCCGCGTCCGCGCCGACGTCCGTGCCGGCCTGCAGCTCTGTCGCTGCCGCAACGAACCCGGGGTAGCTGCTGACGTCCCAGTCATTGATGAGTTCAGCGACTGAAACGGCCGAGGCCCGGCCGGGGCCGGCGTCAGTGTTCGGCAGCGGGGACTCGGATGGCAGCAGACGGCCGGTGAGTTCAATAGTGCCCGACGGCGGCGCCGGGGCGGCTTCCGTATCCGCCACCCAACCTCGTGCCACCGGAATCCAGGTCTGCGGGGACGCAGCTGTCCCTGCCAGGACCGGCGCCCCGTCAACGGCGAAAGCAGACACGATCCAGTAACCCTTCTCCCCGCCCTCTCCGCCGGTGAAGCGGTCCGGGACCAGGACCTGTTTCTGCGGGTCATAGCTGCCGGTGGCGGTGACCATCTGGTCTGCAACCGTTCCTGGGAAGAAGTCCCCCGGCTGCAGGGTGTCTGCGAGCGGTTTGGGGTCCTCGGTTGTGCTGCTGACCGGGATCTCGGCCTGCGTGGACCTGCCGAACTGCCACTGGCTCAGGAGCACGAATGCCCCGGACAGCAGGATCGCGAACGCGAGGCCAGCGATCCAGCGGGGTTTGAGAGCAGTTTTCAGCACTTGTTAACCGTACTTCGTAACCGTGTAGAACAACGAACGGGCTCCCGGAGTGGGGCAGCCGGGTCTCTAGTGGTCGAAGAAGACCAGACTGGAATTGATGAGTTCGGCGATGACTTCAGGGTCGTAGGCCCGGCGCAGCGATTCCCGGAAGGATTCTTTCGACAGCGACCGCGCCAGGGTGGCCAGGACTTCAAGGTGGTCCGAGAATGAACTTGCCGGCGTCGCGATCAGCAGGATGACTGTGGCGGGCCCGTCTGCCGCGCCGAAGTCCAATGCCTTCCCGTACTTCGTGATCCCGACGGCAATGGTGGTCTGGGAGACCAGCTCGCTGCGGGCATGGGGCAGGCCCACCCCGCCGGGGAGGCCGGTGGCCAGTTGATGTTCACGCGCATTGACCTGCTTGAGGAATCCGTCCAAGTCGGAGATCCGTCCGGCGTCGAACATCCGGGCCGCGAGCTGGCCCGCGGCGTCCAGCTTGTCGGCGGCGTCCAGTTCAAGGATCACCATGTCCGGTGTGGTGAGCTCGGCGTCATACCGGTCGAGTGGTTCGGCCAAGTGGTGTCCCTTCGAAGTGGCGTCAAAGCACGCCGGCCAGCTGGTTGACAGGCAACAGGGCTGGCCGGCGTGCAGGTCAGCGCAAGGGGACGATGTCCTCCACGCCCAACCGTGCGGCGTCGGCGGATTCGTCGTCCGGCTGCTGCTGGCTCAGCCGTTCCGCGTCAACCCGGGCCAGGTAGTGCTTGATTTCGCTCTCACGCTGCGCATCACTCCAGCCAAGAACGTTCCCCATCAGTTTAGCGACTACCGGAGCCGCGGACACACCGCGGTCCCATGCCTCGATCGAAATCCGGGTGCGGCGGGTCAGGACGTCCTGGATATGGCGGGCGCCCTCGTGAGTGGCGGCATAGACGGCCTCGGCGGCCAGGTAGTCGTCGGCCCCCGGCAGCGGCTCGGCCAGTTCCGGATTGTCGGTGATGAGCGCCAGTACCTCCGGGACCATGGCACCGTACCGGCTCAGCAGATGCTCAATCCGGGCCACGTGGACGCCGCTGTCCTCCGCCATCCGGTTCCGGCGGTTCCAGGCCGCCTTGAAGCCGCTGGCACCGAGCAGCGGAATGGTCTCCGTGCAACTGGGAGGGACCCGCTCGTCCATGCTCCGGGTCGCCTCATCCACGGCATCTTTCGCCATCACCCGGTAGGTGGTCCACTTGCCGCCGGCCACCACCACGAGCCCCGGCACGGGGTGGGCCACAATATGTTCACGCGACAGCTTGGCGGTGGAATCATTTTCGCCGGCCAGGAGCGGACGCAGTCCCGCATAGACTCCTTCCACGTCTTCCCGCGTGAGCGGACGCTTCAGGACGCGGTTGACATGCTTCAGGAGGTAGTCGATGTCCTGGCTGGATGCCGCCGGGTGCGCCTTGTCGTGGTGCCAGTCGGTGTCGGTCGTCCCGATAATCCAGTGCCTACCCCAGGGAATGACGAAGAGCACGGATTTCTCGGTCTTCAGGATCAGCCCCACGGTGGACTGGAAGCGGTCGCGCGGCACCACGAGGTGGATGCCCTTGGAGGCGCGCACCTTGAGCTGGCCCCGCTCCGTCACCATGGCCTGGGTCTCGTCGGTCCAGACCCCCGTGGCGTTGACCACCTGTTTGGCCCGGATGCTGAATGTGGCGCCGTCCTCGTGGTTAATCACCTTGGCGCCGACCACGCGTTCGCCTTCCCGCACGAAATCCACCACGGCCATCTGGTTCACCGCGTGGGCGCCGTAGGACGCCGCGGTCCGGACCAGGTTCGCCACGTACTTGGCGTCATCCACCTGGCCGTCGTAGTACCGGATGGATCCCACGAACGCGTCGTCCTTCAGGCTCGGCGCGGCGCGCAGCGTGCCCCGTCGGGACAGGTGCTTGTGGAACGGCACGCCACGGCCATGTGCTCCCGTGATGGACATGGCGTCGTAAAGGGCGATGCCGGCCCCGATATAGGGCCGTTCCAGGAACGGTTTGGTCAGCGGGTACAGGAACGGCACCGGCCGGGCCAGATGCGGTGCCAACACCGAGAGGATCAGTCCGCGCTCATGCAGGGCTTCCTTGACAAGCGCGAAGTCAAGCATCTCCAAGTAGCGGAGGCCGCCGTGGATGAGCTTGGACGACCGGGACGAAGTCCCGGCCGCCCAGTCGTTGGCCTCGACAATACCGACGCTCAGGCCCCGCGTGACGGCGTCGAGGGCCGCCCCTGCGCCGACGATGCCGCCGCCGACAATCAGGATGTCAAGTTCCTTGCCGGGTTCCGTGGTGGCCTTGAGCACCGCCAGGGATGCATCGCGTTCCGCCGGGCCAAGTGCACCTCCGGCCACGGGGGAACCGCCGGGAAAACTGTCCATGTCACGCCTCCATCCGGATCAAACCTCGTAGTGCACCACACTACGTCTTAGTCCCCCGGATGGGCAGAGGCGATTCAGCCGAGGTAGGGCGAGACGACGACGTCGACGCGCTGGAACTCCTTCAGGTCCGAGTAGCCGGTGGTCGCCATGGAGCGGCGCAGCGCACCGATCAGGTTCGACGTGCCATTGGTGTGGTGGCCCGGGCCGAAAAGGACCTCCTCGAGCGGTCCGACCGTGCCCACATTGACCCTGTCGCCGCGGGGCAGTTCGAGGTGGTGAGCTTCCTGGCCCCAGTGCCAGCCCTTGCCCGGAGCTTCGTCGGCGCGGGCCAGGGCGCTGCCCAGCATCACGGCGTCGGCGCCCATGGCGATGGCCTTGACGATGTCCCCGGAAGCCCCCATGCCGCCGTCGGCGATCACGTGCACGTAGCGTCCGCCGGATTCGTCCATGTAGTCGCGTCGTGCGGCGGCGACGTCGGAGATGGCGGAGGCCATCGGCGAGTGGATGCCCAGGGCACGGCGGGTGGTGGTGGTCGCGCCGCCGCCGAAACCGACCAGAACGCCGGCCGCACCGGTGCGCATCAGGTGCAGCGCCGGGGTGTAGCCGGCAGCGCCGCCGACGATCACCGGAACGTCCAGTTCGTAGATGAACTGCTTAAGGTTCAGCGGCTCGTGGTCTTTGGAGACGTGCTCGGCCGAGACCGTGGTCCCGCGGATCACGAAGATGTCGACGCCGGCGGCGACGACAGTCTTGTAGTGCTCCTGCGTGCGCTGGGGGGTGAGTGATCCGGCCACCGTAACACCGGCGGCGCGGATTTCGGCAAGCCGCGAGGTGATCAGTTCGGGTTGGATCGGGGCCCGGTAAAGCTCCTGCATCCGCCGCGTGACAGCGGGGCTGTTGGTCTCGTCCGCGAGGGCCGCGATCTCGTCCAGTACGGACTGCGGGTCCTCGTAGCGGGTCCACAGGCCTTCCAGATCGAGCACGCCGAGTCCGCCGAGTCGCCCGAGAGTGATGACCGTTTCCGGCGACATGGCTGAATCCATGGGCGCCGCGATGACGGGCATATCGAACTTGTAGGCGTCAATCTGCCAGGAGACGGAGACGTCCCTGGGGTCACGCGTACGTCGGTTCGGGACGATCGCAATGTCGTCTAGGGAGTAGGCACGACGCCCACGCTTGCCACGGCCAATCTCAATCTCATAAGTCACGTGCCCACTTTACTTGACCGCGCCTGCCGGCGTGCGATCCCCCGCGCCTGCCCTGGATCCGCCGTCGTTAGGGCACGCGGCGGCTCAGGTGCCGGACACCATCCCACCCTCGGTTGACTATTTTGTCAATAGATATTTACAAAATGTGAATATGCCCATACGTTTGCTTTCGGCAACCCGCGGATTGATCCCGGCGAGTCTCCTGACAATCCCGGGCACACCCTTATGCCCGGCACGAGAAAGCAGAATGTATGGGAACTGCAACACACAGGACAACCCGTGTCCTGGCCCTATCGCTCGCCACAGTGGTCGGCACCATGGCGCTGGCCGTCATCCCCGCCGCGGCAGACCCGGGAACAGCCGGCAATCGGGCCCCCGCAACAGTCCAGGACGTCAACGCCGGCGAGGAGTACACCCAATTCATCGTTAGCTTCAAGAAAACCCCCGGCAATTCCAGCCCCGGCGGCCGGGCCAACGCGTGGGGCAGGGCGGCCAAGCAGCTGGGCGTGAGCGTCCGGGAGGTTCGGACCCTCGCCACCGGCGGAACCCTGATCGCCTCGGACAAGGCTCTGTCCGGTAAGGCCGCCAAAGACTTCATGGCCGAAATCGTCGCCTCCGGCGCCGTCGACGCCGTCGAGCCGGACGCCCGCATGACCGCGGTGCTGACCCCCAATGATGTTCGCTACGGGGAGCAGTGGGACTTCACCGGCACGAACGGCATGCGTATTCCGGGCGCCTGGGATGTTTCCACCGGCGCAGGCTCCGTTGTCGCCGTCATTGACACCGGTATCACCGCGCACAGCGATCTGGACACCAATGTCCTGCCCGGGTACGACTTCGTCTCGGACGCCGCCGCAGCCCGGGACGGCAATGGCCGCGACGCCAACCCGCAGGATCAGGGCGACTGGTATGCAGCCGGCGAATGCGGGCAGGCCACGGCCGCCAATTCCAGCTGGCACGGCACCCACGTCGCCGGAACAGTGGCCGCCGTGACTTCCAACTCCGCAGGCGTGGCCGGTGTCGCGCCGGACGCCAGAATCGTGCCCGTCCGGGTCCTCGCCAAATGCGGCGGAGCCCTCTCGGACATCGCCGATGCCATCATCTGGGCCTCGGGCGGAACCGTTGCGGGGGTCCCCGCCAACGCCAACCCGGCCAAGATCATCAACATGAGCCTGGGCGGTTCGGGCGCCTGCGGCGTCACCTATCAGGCCGCCATTGACTCCGCGGTCGCACGCGGCACGAGCGTCGTCGTCGCGGCCGGCAACAGCAACCAGGACGCGTCGGGGTTCCGCCCGGCAAACTGCAACTCCGTGGTCTCCGTAGCTGCGAGCAACTCCAGCGGCACCCTGTCCTATTACTCGAACTTCGGCGCCTCGGTGGACCTGACGGCACCTGGCGGCGACACCCGGGTCAGCGGCGGGGGCATTCTGTCCACGATCAACACCGGGGCCACTGTCCCGGGGTCCGAAGGTTTCGCCAGCTACCAGGGCACCTCCATGGCCGCCCCGCACATCGCCGGGCTGGTAGCCCTCATGAAGGCAAAGTCCCCGGCACTGACTCCCGCGCAGGTCGAAACGACGCTCAAGCAGGGGACGCGTCCCATGCCCGGCGGCTGCACGGCCGGCTGCGGCGCCGGACTTTCCGATGCGAGCGCGACCATGGCGCTTCTGGGCGGGGCAGCACCGCCGCCCGCCGGGAACCTGCTCCTGAACCCTGGCTTTGAAGAAGGCGCCGTCTCCTGGACCTCTGACCATGCCGACACCTTCGAAACCGGCCCCGATGCCCGCACCGGAACCCGTTTCGCCGGGCTGAACGGTTACGGCCGGGCCACTTCCTACACGCTTGACCAGACCATCACCATCCCGTCCGCGGCCGGCAGCGCCTCGCTCTCGTTCTACCTCAAGATCCTCAGTGACGAGACCACCCTGACCAAGGCCTACGACACCTTGAAGGTGCAGGTCATCAGCGGCGGTGTGACGACCACCCTGAGCACGTATTCGAACCTGAACAAATCCTCGACCTACGGGCTAAAGACGTTGGATTTGTCCGCGCACAAGGGTAAGACCGTGACACTGCGGTTCCTGGGGGTTGAGGACAGCTCGTTGAAGACGTTCTTCTACCTCGACGACACGGCGGTCACCACGCAGTAGCCTTCCGGCAGGACCAGCACCTCAAGTGGTCGGCAGAACGCAGACGGGCCCCGGGAAACATCCCGGGGCCCGTCTGCGCCGAAGGCGCGGTGCGGCTTAGCGCGAACCGTAGTTCGGGGCTTCCACCGTCATCTGGATGTCATGCGGGTGGGATTCCTTCAGGCCGGCAGGGGTGATGCGGACGAACCTGCCGCGGGCCTTGAGCTCGGGGACGGTCGGGGCGCCGGTGTAAAACATGGTCTGGCGGAGGCCACCGACCAGCTGGTAGGCGACCGAGGCCAGCGGTCCGCGGTACGCCACGCGGCCTTCGATGCCTTCCGGGATGAGCTTGTCATCGCCGGAAACGTCGGCCTGGAAGTACCGGTCCTTGGAATAGGAGGTGTTCTTTCCCCGGGTCTGCATCGCGCCGAGGGATCCCATGCCGCGGTAGCTCTTGAATTGTTTGCCGTTGACGAAGATCAGGTCCCCCGGGGATTCGTCGCAGCCCGCCAGCAGCGACCCGAGCATCACGGTGTCGGCGCCGGCGACGAGCGCCTTGCCGATGTCGCCCGAGTACTGCAGGCCGCCGTCGGCGATCAGCGGAACGCCGGCAGGGATGGCCGCCTTGGCGGACTCGTAGATGGCCGTAATCTGCGGGACGCCGACGCCGGCGACAACGCGGGTGGTGCAGATCGAGCCCGGTCCGACGCCGACCTTGATGCCGTCCGCGCCCGCATCGATGAGCGCCTGGGCGCCTTCACGGGTGGCGGCCTGGCCCCCGATGATGTCCACGTGCGCGGCGACCGGATCAGACTTCAGCCGGCGGATCATGTCCAGCACACCCTGGGAATGGCCATTGGCGGTATCGACGAAGAGCGCATCCACGCCGGCGTCGATGAGCGCCATGGCGCGCTCCCAGCCGTCGCCGAAGAAGCCGATGGCCGCGCCGACCCGGAGCCGGCCTTCGTCGTCCTTGGTGGAGAGCGGGTACTGCTCGGCCTTGGTGAAGTCTTTGGTGGTGATGAGGCCCCTGAGCCGGCCCTGCTCATCGACGAGCGGGAGCTTTTCGATCTTGTTTGTCGCGAGCTTGTGCGAGGCTTCATCACGGCTGATGCCGACATGCCCGGTGACGAGCGGCATTTTGGTCATGACGTCGCTGACCAGGCGCAAGGGGAAGTCCGCCTCCGGCACGAAGCGGGTGTCGCGGTTGGTGACGATGCCCAGCAGCCGCATGCCCTCGTCCACAACGGGCAGGCCAGAGACGCGGTAGTGCGAGCAGATCTCGTCCAGCTCGGCGAGTGTCGCCTCGGGGCCGATGGTCAGCGGGTTGGTGATCATGCCCGACTCGCTGCGCTTGACCCGGTCCACCTGATCGGCCTGATCGGCGATGGAGAGGTTGCGGTGCACGACGCCGAGGCCGCCCTGGCGGGCCATGGCGATCGCCATCCGGGATTCGGTCACGGTGTCCATGGCGGCGGAGAGCAGCGGCGTGTTGACGGTGATGCGCTTGGAGATCCGGGAGGAGGTGTCCGCCTCCGAGGGAATGACGTTAGTGTGTCCGGGCAGCAGCAGGACGTCGTCGTAGGTCAGGCCGATGAAGCCGAAGGGATTGTGTTCTGGCTCGGTCATGAGTGCGCCTCTTACCTTGGGTTACGGGGTTTCACGGGTAGGGGTTGCAGCAGATGACCAGCCAGTCATTACGGGTCTGGTCCGTGCAGGATGTTCGGTTACCGCCACTTCGGCTGCACGCTCCCGGTGCGGGATCCTCGTGCGGAAGTGTTGAATAAATACTAGAACCTCGGCGCCGATCCCCATACTCGGAGGGACCAATGTGAGCAACGGCATCCGGGGCGGCGTCACGGTCGGATTATTTCCAGCCGGTCGCCGTCAGCAGCCGCTCCTCGAACATGGGGATCATGGTCTGGACATACGTCTTCGTCAGGTGGTTGTCATCCTTGTAGACGTAGACGTTTCCCACCACCGCCGGGCAGGTCCCGTCGGCGCAGATGAAGTCGCTCAGGTCCATCAGGTGCAGCCCGGCCACCTGGCCCCGGTACGCGTCCAGCGGCGATGCCCCGGCCAGGGATTCCTGGAGGGGAACGTTGCACTCAGGCGCGTCGTGCCCCTTGTCCTCAACGCAATCGGGCATGTTGATGGTGAATCGCGGGTTGTCGCGGATACCAATCACTTCGATGCCGGCGTCGGTGATCGGCTTGATGCCCTCAAGGTACTGCGGGACCTCGATTTCGTACGGGGCCTCCTTCAGCGTCAGCGAGGCGACGGTGAACACGGCGTCCGGGCGGTGGTCCAGGACGTACTGCGCGCCGGCCTCGTTGAAGGCATTGCATTCCTCGTCGCGTTCCGGGGACACCCCGCCGAAGCGGCAGTTGCCCTTCAGAAGGGTGACGACGTCCCAGCCGTGGCTCTTTGCAATGGGACCGAGGGCCGCCATGTACTGCTGCGCGTGCGAGTCGCCGAGCACCACAATGCGCTTGGTCACCGTTTCGGGTGGGCTGTTTTGCAGGCAGCCTCCCAGCAGGGGGTTGCTCGGGACGTTGTCGCCGGTGCACAGCCCGTCGATTTCCGCCCATTCGTCTTTCATGGCGGCGGGAACCGGGACGATTTTTGCGTCGGGGGTGGGCTTACCGGCGTTCTCAGGAGCCAGCGCGGCGGCGCCGGGGATCAGCTCGCTGGACTGGGAGGCCGCGGCGGCGGCGTCGGTCACGATCCAGCTCTGCCAGAGGGAGACGGGTCCGGCCAGGAGGGCACCGCAGGCGGCGATGACCACTGCCCCGCGCCACGCCCGGATTTTGGGCCAATGCCAGTCGCGCAGCGGCTTTTCCACCAGGCGCGTGGTGAGCACGGCCATAACAATGGAGGCCACCACAATGACCAGACCCTGCCACAGGTTGGGCGAACTGAGGCCCTTCCCGGCGAGGCCCAGGACCAGCAGCGGCCAGTGCCAGAGGTAGAGCGCATACGAGTTATCGCCAAGGGCGACGAGGGGCTTCCAGCTGAGGATGCGGTCGACGCCGACGCGGCTGCCGCTCTGCCCGGCGACGATGATCGCGGCCGCGGCGAGGGTGGGCCATAACGCGATGTATCCGGGGAAGGATCCTTCCACCGTGACCAGCAGGCCGCAGGAGAGCATGGCGGCGAGGCCGGTCCAGCCCAGGGCCACCCGCAGGAGCCTGCCCGGCTTCAGGTAGGGCAGGGCGAGGGCCAGCAGCGAGCCGAGGGCGAATTCCCACAGCCTGGCGCGGGTATCGAAGTACGCGTAGGTCTGGTTGGAGGCGGTCTGGTCGATGGAGTAGATCAGGGACGCGACGAAAATGGCGCCGAAGGCGACGGCCAGCAGGATCCGGGAGTTCAGTTCGATCCGGGGCCGGAGCAGGCGGCGCAGCAGCGCGATACCGGCGAACACGAGCGGCCACAGCAAAAAGACCTGCCCCTGGATGGACAGCGACCAGAAGTGCTGGAGCGGGCTGGCACCGGCGTGGTCCTGCGCGTAGTAGTCGACTGCGCTGTTCGCCAACAGCCAGTTTTGCCCGTACAGAAGGGACGCCCAGGCCTGGTCCAGGACATCGGGCCAGCGGCGTTGCGGCAGCACCACCGCTGTTCCGACGAGGACGGCCAGGACCACCACCACGACGGCGGGCAGCAGCCGCTTAAGCAGATGGGTCCAGTGGCTCAGCAGCCGGAGCGGCTGGCCGCTTTCGACTTTGCGGGTGAAGCCCAGCGTCATCAGGAAGGCCGAAAGGAGCAGGAAGATATCCACGCCCCCGGAGACCTTGCCAAGCCACACGTGGTACGTCACCACCATCAGGACGGCGAGCGCCCGCAAGCCCTGAACCTCCGGGCGGTAGCCGCTTTTTCGGGTCGGCAATGCCGCTGCTGCTACTACGGGCGGAGTGTCTGCGGTGCGCGCGTTCGGCAAAAATGGCCCTTTCGGCAAGTATTCAAAGAATCAATGTTACCGAACCGTGATTTTCATTGCAAAATCGGGGAGCCCTCCGCCGCAGCCGGAGAAACAGCAGGAGGCCGGCCCAGTCAAGGTGAACTGGTCCGGCCTCCTGCCGTGGAGCCAGGAAGGGCTGCGGCGCGCTCAAGGCCGCCGCAACCGGAATTTCCTAGTGCTGGTGGCCCGCGTGCTGGTCCTCGTCGGCAGGCTTTTCGACCACGAGGGTTTCCGTGGTGAGCACCAGTGCCGCGATGGATGCCGCGTTGCGCAGTGCCGCGCGCGTTACCTTCACGGGGTCGATGACGCCGGCGGCGATGAGGTCCTCGTAGTCGCCGGTCTTGGCGTTGAAGCCCTGGTTGAGCTCCGATTCGGCGACCTTGGCGACGACGACGTAACCGTCGAAGCCGGCGTTCTGTGCGATCCAGCGCAGCGGCTGGGTCAGCGCCCGGCGGACGATGCCGACGGCTGCAGCCGCGTCACCTTCGAGGGCCTGAACGTTGGCGTCCTCGTCGAGTGCCTTCAGCGCGTGGATGAGGGCGGAGCCGCCGCCGGCCACGATGCCTTCTTCGAGGGCGGCGCGGGTCGAGGACACGGCGTCTTCGATGCGGTGCTTCTTTTCCTTCAGCTCGACCTCGGTGGCAGCGCCGACCTTGATCACGCCGATGCCGCCGGCCAGCTTGGCCAGGCGTTCCTGCAGCTTTTCCTTGTCCCAGTCCGAATCGGTCCGGGTCAGCTCGGCGCGCAGCTGGGCGACGCGGGCCGCGACGTCTTCGGCCGAACCGGCGCCGTCGACGATCGTGGTGTTGTCCTTCGTGACGGTGATGCGCCGGGCGGTGCCGAGCACTTCCAGGCCCACGGTATCCAGGCTCAGGCCCAGCTCCGCGGAGACAACCTGCGCGCCGGTCAGGGTCGCGATGTCCTGCAGCATGGCCTTGCGGCGGTCACCGAAGCCCGGAGCCTTGACGGCAACGACGTTCAGGGTGCCGCGGATGCGGTTAACGATCAGCGTGGACAATGCCTCGCCGTCGATGTCCTCAGCGATGATGAAGAGCGGCTTGGAGCTCTGCAGCGCCTTTTCCAGCAGCGGCAGGAAGTCCTGCACCGAGGAAATCTTGCCCTGGTTGATCAGGATGAGGGCGTCCTCAAGTACTGCTTCCTGGCGTTCCGCGTCGGTGACGAAGTACGGGGACAGGTAGCCCTTGTCGAACTGCATGCCCTCGGTGAGGACCAGCTCGGTCTGCGTGGTGGAGGATTCCTCGATGGTGATCACACCATCCTTGCCGACCTTGCCGAAGGCCTCGGCCAGGAGCTCGCCGACCTCATCGCTCTGGGCGGAGATGGAGGCGACGTTGGCGACCTGGCTGCCTTCGACCGGGCGGGCGTTTTCGAGCAGGCGGGCGGCGACGGCCTCGACCGAGACCTCGATGCCGCGCTTGATCTCGCCCGGGGCGGCGCCAGCCGCAACGTTGCGCAGGCCTTCCTTGACGAGGGCCTGGGCCAGGACGGTGGCCGTGGTGGTGCCGTCGCCGGCGACGTCGTTGGTCTTGGTAGCGACCTCCTTTGCCAGCTGGGCGCCAAGGTTCTCGTACGGGTCGTCGAGTTCAACTTCACGGGCGATCGTCACACCGTCGTTGGTGATCGTGGGGGCACCCCACTTCTTGTCCAGCACGACGTTGCGTCCGCGCGGGCCGAGCGTGACCTTGACGGTGTTGGCGAGCTTATCGATGCCGGCTTCAAGCGACCGGCGTGCAGCGTCATTAAACGCAAGCTGCTTTGCCATGATTTTGTCCTTTCAAGACAGAACCCCGCGCAGCTGACCTGTCAGAGATGAATCAGACGGAACAGCGGCGCGGGGTTCAAGAGAGTTACTTTACGACGATCGCCAGAACGTCGCGGGCGGAGAGTACGAGGTACTCGGTGCCGCCGGTCTTGACTTCGGTTCCACCGTACTTGGAGTAGATGACAACGTCGCCGGTGGCGACGTCGATCGGAACGCGGTTGCCGTTGTCGTCAAAGCGGCCGGGGCCTACTGCAACAACTTCGCCTTCCTGCGGCTTCTCCTGTGCGGAGTCCGGGATAACCAGGCCGGAAGCCGTGGTCTGCTCGGCTTCGAGCGGGCGGACAACAATACGATCCTCAAGAGGCTTAATAGAGACCGACACTCGGACCTCTCCTTCTTCGTCAGCAAATTTGTGGACTATGAAGCGGTGGTGCCATGGCGTACGTACCGTCGTCGCGGTGCCGGCAGCACGCCTGGCGGTGTGCTTCATGTGTTAGCACCCTCCTAGGGAGAGTGCTAATGACGACTCTATGTAAGGAGTTAGCACTCGGTCAAGGCGAGTGCCAGAATTTCATTCCGGGTGAACACCGCGGCGGCCTCCTGCGGGCGGGCCGGACGGAGGGCCGACCCGCGCTGAACTAGGCTGGTTGGCATGGCTGACGCACCGCAGGAACAGATCGCCCCGCTCCTCAACCCCGAGGGCTGGGAGTTGTTGGCGTCGCTCGGTCCTTACAACGAGGACGATGCGCTCCGGCTCAATGCCTCGTTGCGGAAAGCCGGCCACTCCCCCGAACTCGTCTCCGCGGCGCTCACCCAGTCGCGGCTCCGGACCAAGGCTGAGACCAAGTTCGGCGAATTCGCCCGGCAGATGATCTTCACCCAGGCAGGCCTGGAGCAAGCCACCCGGCTGACCGTCGCCGCCCGGCACGCGCAGCGCTTCGTCGAGGCGGGCATCGGCCACGTCGCGGACCTGGGCTGCGGGCTGGGGGCCGACGCGATGGCGCTTGCCTCCATGGACATCACAGTCACGGCGGTGGAAATGGATGAAACCACGGCAGCCTGCGCCACCATGAACCTCATCCCGTTCCGGAACGCCACCGTGGTACACGCCGATGCCACCTCGGTTTCCCTCGACGGGATCGACGGCGTCTGGCTGGATCCGGCCCGGCGCACCACATCCAGCGCGGGCACCAAGCGGCTCTGGGATGCCGAGGACTTCTCCCCGCCGCTGTCATTCGTGGAATCTTTGGCCCGTTCCGGGAGGGCTGTGGGCGTCAAGATGGGCCCCGGCATGCCGCACGACTCGGTGCCGGCCGACTGCGAGGCCCAGTGGGTCTCGGTGGCCGGCGACGTCACGGAGGTAGCGTTGTGGTTCAATGCAGTGCGCCGCCCCGGCATCAGGCGGGCAGCGCTCGTGCTCGGCCCGCAGGGCGCCGCGGAGCTCACCAGCGGCGAAGACTTTGGCAGCGGTCCGGTGCCCCCCGTTGGCCCCATTGAGGGGTACCTCTATGAGCCGGACGGCGCCGTTATCCGGGCCGGGCTCGTGGCCGACGTCGCACTCGAACTGGGCGGACATCTGGTCGATGAACACATCGCCTACATCTGTGCTCCCGAACTGCGCGACACCCCATTCGCCCGGGCCTACAGGGTTCTGGACGTGATGCCGTTTAACGTCAAGGCGCTCAAGGCCTGGGTCAAGGACGAGGGCATCGGCGTTCTGGATATCAAGAAACGCGGGACGGCAGTCACCCCGGAAGAGTTGCGCAGGCAACTGCTCCCCGGCGGCAAATCCGGGGGCCGGAATGCCGCCAGAAAAACAGCCACCCTGGTCCTGACCAGGATCGGCGAGGACCGGGTGGCCATTTCGGTGGAACCTGTCCACTAGCCGCCGATCGCGGCGGCACGTTCCGTGCCGGGCTACTGCGCCCGCATGAACTCCTCAGCGGCCTGGATCTGGTCGTCACCGGGCCTGATGCCGGTGTACAGCACGAACTGCTCCAGCGCCTGGATGGTGGCCACCTCAGCTCCCGTGATGACGGTTTTGCCCGCGGCCCGGCCAGCCTTGACCAGCGGCGTCTCCGCGGGGAGGGCAACCACGTCGAACACGACCGCCGCAGCCTCCACGGCCTCCTGCGGGAAGGACAGGGCCCCGGCATCGGGGCCGCCTGCCATCCCCACCGGGGTGACGTTGATGAGCATGTCCGCCGTGGCCCCGGCGGCAGGAAGTTCTGCCCGCCATGCGAACCCGTAGAGCTCCGCGAGGGGCCGGCCGGATGCCTCGCTGCGGGCGATCACGGTCACGTCCTTGAAGCCGGCGTCACGCAGCGCCGCCACCGTCGCTTTCGCCATGCCGCCGGAGCCCTTGACCCAGACGGACAGGGCGGCGTCGACGGCGTTGCGCTGCAGCAGCTGCTCGATTGCCGTGTAGTCGGTGTTGTACGCGGTGAGCGTGCCGTCGTCGTTGACGATCGTGTTGACCGAGTCAATGGCTTGCGCGGAAGGGTCCATAACATCCACGAGGGCGATGACGTCTTCCTTAAAGGGCATGGACACGGCGCAACCGCGGATCCCGAGGCCGCGCACGCCGGCGATCGCCTGGCCCAGGTCAGTCGGGGCAAAGGCCTTGTAGATCCAGTTCAGGCCCAGCTGGTCATAGAGGTGGTTGTGGAAACGCGTCCCGTTGTTGCTCGGCCGGGCCGAGAGCGAGATGCACAGGGTCATGTCTTTATTCAGTATCGGCACAGCACCATTAAACTTCATGAAGCCTCGCGACCCCCGGATCAGCCGCAGCCCGAGCCCGGCGGGTGCGGTCCGACGGCGGCCGGGAGCCGTCCCGGGGCGGCGGCCCCGCCCTGCGAGCACGTCCGCGAGGGCGGCGAAGGCCCCGGGCGTGCGCCCATACAACGCGATCCGCGTCGGCGCTGCCGAATCTGCCAGCGGCCACGGCGCGTCGAGCGCCACGGCGACGGCGGCCTCCGCCGCCTCCGGCGCGGCCGCCGATCCGCCAAACCCGATCAGCGTCACGAGCGGGCCGGAGCCGACGCTGATGCCGGCCGCCCCCGCCGCGGCGGCGAACCGTGCGCGGTCCAGCGCCGAGCCGCCCGCGATCCGCATGCTGCCGGGCACCAGCGGACCCTGGCAGGGGCCCGCAAGCACCGTAATGGCTGCCGCCGAAATTTGACGTGAGAGCTCCGCGCCGCTCCCGGGCGGGAGGCCGGGGGCAGCCCCGGTGCGGCCGCGCCACATCATCATGGTGACCACCCGCTGCGCGGCCTCCGTCAGCCGCCCGGCCGGCAGGCTGCCGGTCTTCACAGCGCCAACAATCGCAGCGTGGGCCACGTCCACCCTGGCGGGCATCACGAGCAGATCCGCGCCTGCCGCCAGGGCCAGCGGAGCGGCGGAATCGTCCGGGTATGCTCCGGTGACGGCGCCCATGTTGAGCGCATCCGTCACCGCGACACCCTGAAACCCCATTGCCCGCAGTTCGGCATAGCTGGCCGCCGACACGGTGGCGGGGACGCCGGGCTGCCACGCCGACACCGCGAGGTGCCCGGTCATCACCATGGGCAGGCCCGCGTCGATGGCGGCCTGGAAGGGCACAAGGTCCCGTGTCCTGAGCTGCTCCGGGGTTCCGTTCTGCACCGGCAGGGACTCGTGGGAATCGGCCGTGACGGAGCCGTGGCCGGGAAAATGTTTGACCGCCGGCAGCAAGCCGCCGGCGAGCAGCCCTTGTGCGAAGCCGACGCCCAGGCCCGCAGCTGTACCGGCGTCACCGGAGAGCGATCTGGCACCGACGGCGCGGTCCGCGGGGCCCATCGTGACGTCTACCGTCGGGGCGAAGTCGGTATTAAAGCCCAGGGCGGCCAGTTCCGCGGCCATGGCCGTTCCGGCGTCTCCGGCGAGCGGGGCGTTGCCTGCGGCGCCGTAGCTCATGGGGGCGGGCCATTCGGTCAGCGGCGCCCGCAGCCGGGATACCATCCCGCCTTCCTGGTCGACGGCGATCATCCCCGGCCAGCTGCGGCCGCCAGCCTGGGTCGCGGCCTGAAGCCGGCGGGTAACCCCGAGCATGGCAGCGGTGTCGACCTGGCCATCGGACATCCCGGGCACGTTGTCACCCATGATGATGGACCCGGCCAGATGCAGGCGCTGCACGGTGGCTGCCTGGGCTTCGGCATCGAGCCCCGAGTAGAACGGCAGCAGCACCTGACCTGCCAGTTCCTCCGTGCTCATCGTCGCGACTGCATCGGCAGCCCGGTCTGCGTCCTGCTGATCCGGTCCCCAGCCCAGCGGCCGGGCAGCGACGGTGGGCGGCGGTGTCCGGCTGACGGACGGTGATGGCGGCGATGTCGGCGAAGCTGGCGGGGTTGCCGGGGACGGTTCCGGCGGGCTGCTGCAGGCACCGGCGCCGACGACGAGCGCCGAGACCGTTGCGGCGACGGCCGCGAACCTGGCAGTCCCGGAAAGGACGCGACATAAGGGCTGTGACTTCGACACCGATTCCATGCTACCCCTCGACTAGACTTGGACCGCCGTTGCCCTGCCGCCCGTCCTACCGGCGGCCTTGCCAGTGACATGTCCAGACCGGATGGCGGCTGCGGACACCAGAACTCGAAAGGACCACATGAAGAAGATTGATTTCGCTTCATCCAAGCAATCAACTCTTGGTGTGGAATGGGAGCTTGCGCTCGTCGATGCGGAGACCGGCGAGCTGGCATCCGTGGCCAACGAGGTGCTGCGCGGCGTGGCCGCCCGGCACCCGGAGCTGAACGAGGACGACGAGCACCCGCACATCAAGCAGGAACTGCTGCTGAACACGGTCGAGCTCGTAACCGGAATCTGCACCACCGTGGCTCAGGCCAAGCAGGACCTGGCCGGTTCGCTCGCGGCGGTCCGCGAAGTCACCGACCCCATGGGCGTCGAGGTCTTCTGCGCCGGGAGCCACCCGTTCAGCCCGCCCCAGCTGCAGCCCGTGACTGACAAGGAACGCTACGCCAAGCTGATTGACCGGACCCAGTGGTGGGGCCGGCAGATGGTCATTTACGGCGTCCACGTCCACGTCGGGCTGGACAGCCGCGATAAGGTCCTCCCGGTCCTGGACGGTCTTGTGAACTACTTCCCGCATTTCCAGGCGCTGTCCGCCTCGAGCCCGTTCTGGGGCGGCGAAGATACCGGTTATGCCTCCCACCGCGCCCTGATGTTCCAGCAGCTGCCCACCGCGGGGCTGCCCTTCCAGTTCGCCAGCTGGGATGATTACGAGTCCTACGTCCAGGACATGTTCACCACCGGGGTTATCGATACCCTGTCTGAGATCCGCTGGGACATCCGGCCGGTGCCGAATCTGGGCACTATCGAGATGCGAATCTGTGACGGCCTGGCGTCCCTGGAGGAAGTCGGCGCCATTGCTGCCCTGACCCAGTGCCTCGTTGACGAGTTCTCCACCACCCTTGATGCCGGCGGCACTATTCCGACTATGCCGCCGTGGCACGTTCAGGAAAACAAATGGCGCGCGGCCCGGTATGGCCTGGACGCGATCATCATCCTGGATGCTGAGGGGAACGAGCAGCTCGTCACCGACCACCTCCGCGAGACGCTCCGCCGGCTGGAGCCCGTCGCAGCCAAACTCGGTTGCAGTGCCGAGCTTGCCGACGTCGAAAAGATCATCCAGCGCGGTGCCGGCTACCAGCGGCAGCGCCGGGTGGCGGCAGAACACGGTGGTGACCTTCGCGCCGTCGTCCTGGATTTGGTCCAGCAGATGCGCAAGGGCCCGGAGGCCTAACCCGCCGTCCGCTTCCGGCGGGGCGCCGCCGGATCGACGAGTGCTCCCGGTGCAGCGAACCCGTCAGTGTCCCGGATCCCGGCCCCCCGGGAGGCGCAAGGCCTGCAGCGCCCCGGCCCAGGCGATGACCTGATCGAAGACCGTGCCGAGGCTTCTCACAGCCCGGGCCGACGGCGTGAACGTCGTGTAGTTCTCAAATTCCGTCGCCAGCGGCAGTGCGAGCTGCGCGCGGACATCGGCCATCTGGAGCTCGGCAGCGATCAGGCGCAGGTGTTCGACTGCTCGGGTGCCACCGTTCACGCCGTAGCTGACGAAGCCGGCCGCCTTATTGTTCCATTCCCGGTAGAGGTAATCCATCGCGTTTTTCAGTGCCCCGGGCACGGAGTGGTTGTATTCTGCGGTAACAAAGACGTACCCGTCGAAGGAACTTATGGCTTCGGACCAGGCCTTTGTGTGATCGTGGCGGTATTGCTCCAGTGCCGCTGGCCGGGGCTCGTCGAGCAGCGGGAGGCCATAATCGGCCACGTCAATGAGTTCGAACCGGGCATCGGCGCGCTGCGCCGCCTGGTCGTAAGCCCAGTCGGCGACGGCTTTTCCGCGGCGACCCGGGCGGGTGCTCCCAAGCACGATCGCTATCCTTAACATCGAGTCGCTCCTCCCGATCTCATCGGACTCCATGGTTCTATAAACGCGTCACAACGGCCGCTTCTTCCCGCCGGTGCGTCCCTGCCGGGAATCATTGGGCGGATCGACGCCGAAACCGTTTTCCACTTGACGGCTGATCCGGTAGGGTGCATTCCCACCATCACTTCCAGAAGAAATGAGCGTTTCCCCGTGGCAACCGACTATGACGAAGTAAGGCCCGACGTCGCGGAATCCCGTAACGCCTCTCTGGAGGCCCTTAAATCCGCCAACACCCCCGACGCGGGCAGCGTCGTCCGGGAAATGGACGAAGCCGACACCGTCGACGGTGTCGACCTGCCCGGCGCCGACCTTTCCGGCGAAGAACTCATCATTCAGGTCGTCCCCCAGGCCAGTGACGAGTTCACCTGTTACTCCTGTTTCCTCGTCCGGCACCGCTCCCAGATCGCCCGGGAGAAGGACGGCCACGCCTACTGCACCGAGTGCGAAGGCTGAGCGGGCCACCACGTACAGACGCGGCGGAACGGGCTCAGGCTGAGACCGTTGTGACCGGCATCGATGAATCCGGCGCGAACCCTGTTCCGCTCGGTTCCACCCCGGCCATCACGAGCTGCGCACCGAGGGCCGCGACCATGGCCCCGTTATCCGTACACAGGGGCAGCGGCGGCACGGTGAGCCGGATCCCGGATGCGCGGCACCGCTGTTCCGTGAGCTGCCGCAGCCGCGAATTGGCGGCGACCCCGCCGCCCAGCAGCAGTTCGGTGATGCCGTGGTCGCGGCAGGCTAACACCGCTTTGGATGTGATGACGTCCACCACGGCTTCCTGGAAGGCCGCGGCGACGTCCGCCACCGGCACGTCCTCGCCGCGGGCTTCGAATTGTTCCACACACCGGGCGACGGCGGTCTTGAGTCCGCTGAAGGACCAGTCGTAGCGGTGTGGACCGGGTTTTTCGGCGGTTCCCATGTATTTGGGCTGGGTGAGCCCGCGCGGGAAGCGGATCGCCCTGGCGTTGCCGGTGCGCGCGAGCTTGTCGATGGCCGGGCCTCCGGGGTAGCCAAGGCCGAGCAGCCGGGCGACCTTGTCGTAGGCTTCGCCGGCGGCGTCATCGATGGTGGATCCGAGCAGTTCGACGTCGTTTGTGATGCTGCGGATCCGCAGGATTTCGGTATGGCCGCCGGAAACCAGGAGTGCCCCGAGGTTCCCGGGCAGCGCTCCGGTAAAGGCCGCCGTGCCGCCGGATTCAGCGCCGCCGGCGGACTGCAGCAGGCCGACTCCGACGTGCGCCACGAGGTGGTTGATGGCGTACAGGGGCTTGTCCGTCGCGAGGGCGAGCGCCTTGGCCGCGCACACGCCCACCATCAGCGCCCCGGCAAGGCCCGGCCCCGAGGTCACGGCGATCGCGTCGATGTCGGCCAGCGTGACACCTGCCTCGTCCAGGGCCTTGCGGAGGGTTGGCACGAAGGCGTCGAGGTGGGCGCGGGAGGCGATCTCGGGAATTACGCCGCCAAACCGGACATGTTCCTCCATGGAGGAGGCCACGGTGTTGGTCAGCAGGGCCGTGCCGCGGACGATTCCGACGCCCGTCTCGTCGCAGGAGGACTCGATGCCGAGCACGAGCGGTGCGGTGCGGTTCATGGGCGGTCTGCTTCCCGGGGCTGGTGGCTGGGTGATTCGTGGTACAGGGGCAGACGCATGATCAGGGCGTCCACGCCGTCGCGGTAGTAACGGGGCCGGATGTGGATTTGTTCGAAGCCGAAACGGCGGTAGAGCTGCTGCGCCCGCGGGTTGTCGGCCCGGACTTCGAGCAGCACATCCTCCGCCCGGCGCCGTCGGCTCTCCGCGATGAGCTCCGTCAGGAGCGCCGAGCCGATCCCCCGGCCCTCCTGCTCGGGCACCACGGCCATGGTCTGGACATCCGAGACCGGCTCGATGCACATCAGTCCGGCGTAGCCGACGATTTGTCCGTGGAGTTCCGCCACGAGGTAGCGGCGCGTTTCCGTCTGTGCGAGCTCGTCGTGGAACATCTGAAGCGGCCAGGCGTCAACGGGGAAGAGCCGGAGCTCCAGCGCGTGGACTACCGAGATGTCCCCCGCCTCCATGCCACGCAGGGCGACCCCATCGGGACGTGGGGCCGGTGCCGCTTTTGCCGCACTCACAGCGCACGCTTCCGGGGACCGGGCACCTGGGCGTCGGATTCGCGCAGGTACAGCGGCGTGGAGTCCAGCAGCTGCTCCCCCGATTCCAGCCGCGCGAGCGCGAACTGGCCCAGCGAGAGCGCCTCGGGCTGCCGGGTGCTGAATTCGGCGACGGCGTCGACGTCGTCGGCGTAGAGGCCCGCCCCGGCGCCATAGACCGGCAGGTCGGGGAGGTCGCCGGCGAACCCCACATGCGGGCCGTCGAGCAGCTTCGGCAGCTGTCCGTCGGCAAGCGAGTAGCGGGCCCAATAGACTTCTTTGCGCCGCGCATCCGTGGCGATGATGAACGCGGGCGCCGCATCGGTGGACTCGGCCACCTCGAGGGCGATCGCGTCGAGGCTCATAACGCCATAGAGCGGTTTGCCCCAGGCGAAGGCAAGGGTGCGGGCTGTGACGATTCCCGAGCGCAGGCCAGTGAAGGGCCCGGGACCCACCCCGGTAACGATCGCGTCGAGGTCGTTGCCGGTGAGGCCGGCACCGGCGAGGAGCTTCTCGATTCCCGGCACGAGGACTTCCGCGTGGGTGCGGGTGTCCTCGGTGGAGAAACTCGCGATCACGGATTCCGGTGCGTCGTCGGCGACGAGCGCGGCACTGGCCACGGCCGAGGTGTCGATGGCGAGGATCAGCATCAGGGGTTCCGTTCCGGAGTCGCGGGAGGGATCAGGGGCAGGGCGGGAGGCTCAGCCCACCGGGGGCCGAACCCGCGGATGATAATGGTGCGGGGTTCGTCGGCATCGCCGGTATCGAAGTCCAGCACGCCGCCGGGTCCTTCGTTTCCGGTGGCCATGCCGGCGCCGCCCGCGGGCCGGTGCAGCTCCAGCTCCAGCCGGCTCTCACTCAGGTGCTCCACCCTGTCGCGTCCCCACTCCACCACCGTGACAGCGGTGTCCAGGGTGTTTTCGAGGTCAATGTCGTCGATTTCGGCCGCGGACGCCAGCCGGTAGGCATCAACGTGCACCAGATCCGGGCCGCCGGGCCGCGGGCCGTCGGGCCGGTTCGGGTGGATCCGGACCAGCACAAAGGTCGGCGAGATGATGCCGGCCCTGACGCCGAGGCCTTCCCCGAGACCCTGGGTGAACGTGGTCTTGCCCGCCCCCAGTTCGCCGGTGAGGATCAGCAGGTCTCCGGCCCGGAGCCCGGCACCCAGCACGGCCGCCAGGGCGTGTGTTTCGTCCGCCGTCCCGACCCTGAAGATGCGTTCCCACGCGGGCGCGCTCACCGCCGGCCCTCGCCGGCGGACGGATTTTCGCTCACGGACGGCTGTTCGTTGACGTAACGGCGCGGCACACGGGGGCTGATCCTCGTGACGATCTCGTAGTTGATGGTTCCGGCGGCCGCTGCCCAGTCCTCGGCCGTGGGGCCGCCGTCGGTGCCGTCGCCGAACAGCACTGCTTCGGCCCCGAGGATGCTCGGCCCCCCGGCGGCGACGTTCCGCTGACCAAGGTCGATCACCATCTGGTCCATCGCGATCCGGCCCACGACCGGATAGTTCGTTCCCTCGACCCGGACGGGACCCCCGGTGCCGATGCGCGGGACGCCGTCGGCGTAGCCGAGGGGGATGAGGCCCAGGGTGGTAACACCGCCGGTGCGGTAGTTCAGTCCGTACGAGACACCCTGGCCGGCGGGAACGTCCTTGCAGTTCGAAACCACGGTGCGGACCGTCATGGCCGGGCGCAGCCCCAGCTCTGCAGAGCTCTGCCCCGCAAACGGGGACAGCCCGTACAGGCCCAGTCCCACACGGACCAGATCAAAATGGGTGTCCGGGCGCGAGAGCGTGGCCGGGGTATTGGCCAGGTGGCGGACTTCGGGGTCCACGCCGGCGTCCCGGGCCACGGCGAGAACGTCACGGAAAAGAGCGAGCTGCTCGTCGGTTTCCGGCCGCTCGGGTTCGTCGGCGACGGCGAGGTGGGAAAAGATGCCGACCACCCGGAGCAGCCCCTGGTCCTGATACTCCATGGCTTCGCCCAGCAGGCTGTCCCAGGTGTCAATGCTCGCACCGTTGCGGCCCAGGCCGGTGTCCACCTTCAGGTGGATGCGGGCCGGACGTTCCTGCTCGCGGGCGGCCGCCACGATCCGTCCCAGTTCCCAGCCGGAGCAGCCGATGTCGATTCCGGCAGCCACGGCCGCGGCGAAGTTGCTGTCCGGGGTGTGCAGCCAGGCGAGCAGCGGTGCCTCGATGCCGGCCGCGCGCAGCGCGAGGGCCTCGGAGATGTGGGCCACGCCCAGCCAGGTGGCCCCGGCGCTGAGCGCCGCCCGCGCTACGGGAACGGCGCCGTGGCCGTAGCCGTCGGCCTTGACAACGGCCATGACCTTCGCGGGAGAGGCGACGGCGGCGAGGCGCCGTACGTTGTGCCTGATGGCTTCAAGGTCGATGACGGCCGAGCGTTCTTCGGCGCGGGCGGGCGCTGTCGGCGTCTCGGGCCGGAGATCGCCCGCTGCTGCTGGGTAAGTCACTTAACGATTCTAGGGGTGGTGTCGCGGGGCGAATAATTCGGGGGCCGGCGGCGGCCTGCTGACAGGACCGCCGGAGCCGGGATTCCGGTTCCCGGGCCTCCTCCTAAGCATCGGAAAGGTGCGCGATAGTCGCCGATGCACGCCGTTGTGCCTCCGGCGGAACATCTCCGAGGATCTCCTCCAGGAAGCGGAACCGGCGCAGCCACTGGCTGCTTTGACGTTCCTTGCGTTCGTTGACCCGTTTCCACCAGTCTGCGATGTCGCCCCATCCCGGCGCGGCGAGCGAGCCGCCGACCTCCTTGACGGCCAAAGAGGCGCACAGGTTCGCGAACCGGAGCCTGTCCCCGAGTGGCCAGCCGGCCAGGCAGCCCAGGATGAATGCGGCGCCGAAGCAGTCCCCGGCTCCAGTGGGATCGTAGGCGGCGACGGGAAGCGACGGGACCCACTCCTCTTCGCCGGTGACGGAATCCACGGCCATGGCGCCTTGGGCTCCGAGGGTCACAACGGCCACGGGAACCTTGTCCGCGAGCGCATACAGTGCCGACCACGGATCGTCGCGGCCTGTAAACGCCATGGCCTCACGCTGGTTGGGCATAAACGCGTGGAAATACTTCAGGTTTTCCAGGCGGGGCCGGCGCCCACGCGCCCGTGGGGTCCCAGCCGACGTCGCCGAAGAGCCGGACCCCCGCTTTCTGGGCGTCCACGGCCCACGGTTCAATTTCCTCGTCCAGCCCTGCCACGGCCGCGAGCGCCGGTGGCGGGGTGCCGATCAGTTCGGTCGCGGTCACCGGTGCCGGGTGCCCGTGCGTGATCATCGAGCGGTCCTTATCCACGCTCAGTGAGACCGTCACGGGCGAGTGCCAGCCCGGCACACGGCGGGACAGGGACAGGTCAACGTGTTCCTGTTGCGCCAGGATTTTCCAGTTGTAGTCGCCGTAGCCGTCGTCCCCGAACGCAGCCGCGAGTCCTGTCCGCAGCCCCAGCCGGGATGCCGCGATGGCGTGGTTGGCCACCCCGCCGGGGCAACTGCCCATTCCTTCGCTCCAGATTTCGGTCCCGGGGCGCGGCGCATGCGGCAGTCCGGTGAAGATGATGTCCTGGAAAACCGTGCCGGTCAGGAGCAGGTCGAGTCCCTCCGCCGCGGGACTGCGGACAGCGGCGAGCGGGTCAAAACGCCGGGTGGGGGTCGCGTTCATGTATCGCACATTACGCCGTCACCGTACCCGGCGATAGTAAGCGTTGTGGGCCTGTGACCTGTCCGCATGCCGTCACCGGGCCCTGGTCCCGGGGCACCGCATAGACTCTCAGCATGCGGCTCACAATTGCAGGCGGGGGCGGTTTCCGGGTTCCGTTGATCTACCGGGCGCTGTCCTCCGGTCCGTTCGCCGGGCTGGTCCGGGAGCTCGTACTGTACGACGTGGACGCCGGCCGGCTGGCCGCCATCGAAGCGGTCCTGGCGTCCCTGGCCCGGCACTCCGGCCCCGCATCCGCTGCCCCGCTGGTCCGCTCTGCGGCCGCCCTGCCCGAGGCCCTCGACGGCGCTGACATGGTCTTTGCCGCGATCCGGCCCGGGGGCACGGCTGGCCGGACCGCCGATGAGCGCATCGCCCTGGATCTGGGGATCCTCGGCCAGGAGACCACCGGGGCGGGCGGCATTTCCTATGCGTTGCGCACCATCCCCCGGATGCTGGAGCTGGCCGCCGAGATGCGGCGCAGCTGCCCCGGGGCCTGGCTGCTGAACTTCACGAATCCGGCCGGGATGGTGACCGAGGCGCTGGTTCCTGTTCTCGGCAGCAAGGTAGTCGGCATCTGTGATTCCGCGAGCGGCCTGGTGTACCGTGCTGCCCTGGCTGCCGGCGTCACGCTCCCGGAAGGACGGCTCGACGGCGTGGGCTACTCCGGCCTGAACCATTTGGGCTGGCTGAACCGGTTGGAATCCGGCGGCCGCGACGTGTTGCCGGAACTGCTCGGCGACGCGGGTGCGCTGGCCGGCTTCGAGGAAGGCCGGCTCTTCCCGCCGGAGTTCCTGGCACGGCTGGGCGCCCTGCCGAACGAATACCTGTACTACTACTACGAGACGGCCCGCGCCGTGGCCGGCGTGCGCGCTGCGGACCAGACCCGTGGGGAATCCATTGACCGGCAGCAGGCCGAACTCTATCCCCGGCTGGCTGCGGCCGGGCCGGATGCCTTTCCGCTCTGGGAGGCCGCGCGCCGGTCCCGGGAAGAGGGGTATCTGGCCGAAGCCCGGCAGGACGGCGAGCGCCGCGACGAGACCGACCTCCTCGGCGGCGGCTACGAACGGGTCGCGCTGGCGGCCATGCGGGCTTTGTCCGGCGGTGGTGCAGCGGAGCTGATCCTGAACACCGTCAACACCGTGCCGGCCCCGGACTCCGGGGCCGGCACGGCCCCGCGTGCTGGCGGCAGGCCAGCGGTGCCCGGACTGCCGGCGGACGCCGTCGTCGAGGTTCCCTGCCGGGTAACGCCCGACGGCGTGGCGCCGCTCCCGCAGGAAGCCCCGGGGCCGGAGCAGCTGGCGCTGATGGCGCGGATCAAGGGCGTTGAGCGGCTCGTCGTGGAGGCGGCCACCACCGGCCGCCGGGAGGCTGCGCTCGCCGCCTTCGCCGACCACCCTCTGGTGGGGTCGGCCGTCCTGGCCGGGCAGCTGATCGCCGGCTATGAGACCGCGTTCCCCGAGCTGGGCCGGCTCTGGCACGGCCGTACCTGACGCACGGGTCCGGCCGGGACTGCCCTGGACTAGAGCCTGCGGTACATCACGTGCAGGCCCACGTACCCCAGCCCGGGGTGCTGAAAGGCTTCCGGAATGGTCGCGAGCACATCGAAGCCCATGGACTTCCACGCCGCGACCGCACGGACGTTGCTCTCCACCACGGCGTTGAACTGCATGGCTCGGAAGCCGGCGGTGCGGGCTTCGTCGAGCGCATAGGCGCAGAGGGCGCGGGCCAGTCCCCTGCCGGTATGGCCGGAGTGCACCATGAACCCGGCGTTGGCGACGTGGCTGCCGCCGCCGCCCTGGTTGGGGTGCAGTTCGCCGGTGCCGAGGATCGCGCCGGCGTCAGCCCCGAGGCCGACGGCGACGAAGGTCTGGCCGGGCGCCTGCTTGAACCATCGTCCACGGGCCTCGTCCTCGCTGGTATCCCGGTCCCAGGTGAAGGTCTCTCCCGCCCGAATCACGGGTTCGAGAATCGTCCAGATGCCGGGCCAGTCCTGTGCGGCCGCCTCCCGGATTTCCCAATCGGCGGCGGCGGGGCCCGTGTCCCGTGGTTGCACTCACAGCGGCCACGTTAGCAGCCCGCACCGGGCCACCGGCTGCGCCGCGAACCGGCGCGGGAACCGGTGCGGAAACCCGTGCGGGAACCGGGCGGAAAAGACGCCGCGAAAGGGTGCGGGAGCCTGGCCGCACTTCAGGAGTAATGTTTTGTCGACAGAGAGTTTGCGCAGGAAGGGAGAACGGTGCCGCTGATCCGCCGCGTGGCCTTTCTTTCGCTGCACACCTCGCCGCTGGAACAACCGGGGTCAGGCGATGCGGGGGGCATGAACGTCTACGTCCGGGCGCTGGCGGCGGCCCTTGCCGAGACCGGCGTCGAGGTGGAGATTTTCACGCGGTCCACCGCCGCAGGGCAGCCAGCCGTCGAGCATCCGTTCCCGGGGGTCTGCGTGCACAACGTTTTGGCAGGCCCGCGGCGCAAGCTGCCGAAGGAGGAGCTCCCGGAACTGCTGCACTCCATGGTGGCCGAGATCGACCGGATCCGTCAGCTTCAGCCACACGGCCGGTACGACGTCATCCATTCGCACTATTGGGTATCCGGCGTCGCCGGGCTGGAGCTCTCTCAGCTGTGGGGACTGCCGCTGGTTCACACGATGCACACCATGGCCAAGGTCAAGAACCTGCTGCTGGAATCCGGCGAGGCGCCGGAGCCGCGCCGGCGCGAGGACGGCGAGCACCGGATCGTCGAGGGCGCCGCGCGGCTGATCGCTAACACGCCTACCGAAGCCGCCGAGCTGGTCTCACACTATGGTGCTGACCTCGACCGCATCGACGTCGCCGCACCGGGCGTGGATCTGGCCGTCTTCACTCCGGCTTTCAGGGGCCGGTCCCGGGCTGAACACGGCGTCCCGCCGGAGGCGTTCCATCTGCTGTTCGCCGGGCGGATCCAGCGGCTCAAGGGACCGCAGATCCTGATCGAGGCGGCTGCCCTGCTCCGCGCCCACCGCCCGGACATCAACCTGAAACTGACGATTCTGGGCGCCCTGAGCGGTGCCAAGGACTTCAACCTCCATGCCCTGATCAAAGACGCCGGGATGGACGACGCCGCCGCCCATCACCCGCCGGTCAACGCCCCGGAACTGGCCAGCTGGTTCCGTGCGGCGGATCTCGTGGTGATGCCCTCGTACAGCGAGTCCTTCGGTCTGGTGGCTCTCGAGGCGCAGGCCTGCGGGACTCCTGTTGTCGCCACCAAGGTGGGCGGGTTGTCCCGGGCCGTCTCCGACGGTCGCACCGGGATGCTGATCGAGGGTCACAAGGCCGGCGACTGGGCCGACGCTTTCGAAGCCCTTTATGATGACCCGGCGACCCGGGCGGACATGGGGCGTGCGGCCGCGGTGCAGGCGCAGGGTTTCGGCTGGCAGCGCACTGCCGGCATTACGCTGGAAAGCTACCAGGCCGCGGTGACGCAACAACTTGGCAGACCCGCCACCCCGGCGGCCACCGTTCCCTGAACCCAACCGCCCGAGAACCCGCAGACGTCACGAGCAAAAGGACAACGATGCCCGCTACACCCCCTCCCGGGAAGACCGTCCCCGGCGACCTTGAAATCGCCCGCCAGGCCGTGATGAAGCCCATCTCGGACATCGCCGCTGCGGCCGGCGTCAACGACGAGGCGGTGGAATTCTACGGCCGCTACAAGGCAAAGATCGACCCGGCGAAACTGATGACACCGGCGCGGTCCCCCGGCAAGGTGGTCCTCGTCTCCGCCATGTCGCCCACTCCAGCCGGTGAAGGAAAGTCCACCCTCACCGTGGGCCTCGCCGACTCCCTGTCCCGGGCCGGGCACAAGGTCATGATTGCGCTGCGCGAGCCCTCGCTCGGCCCCGTCCTGGGCATGAAAGGCGGCGCCACGGGCGGCGGCTACTCCCAGGTGTTGCCCATGGATGAGATCAACCTGCATTTCACCGGCGATTTCCATGCCATTACCTCCGCGAACAATGCCCTCATGGCGCTGGTCGACAACCACATCTTCCAGGGCAACGAACTGGGCATCGACCCCCGCCGCCTGACCTTCAAACGGGTGCTGGACATGAACGACCGTTCCCTCCGCGAAGTGGTGATCGGCCTTGGCGGACCCGCCCAGGGCGTTCCGCGCCAGGACGGCTTCGACATCACCGTGGCCTCGGAGATCATGGCGGTCTTCTGCCTCGCCGCCGATCTTGCAGACCTGCGGGAGCGGCTGGGGCGCATCACTTTCGGCTACACCTACGACCGCAGCCCGGTCACGGTGGCGGATCTCGGCGTCCAGGGAGCCCTGACCCTGCTGCTGAAGGAGGCACTCAAGCCCAACCTCGTGCAGACCATCGCGGGCACACCGGCACTGGTCCACGGCGGCCCGTTCGCGAACATCGCGCACGGCTGCAACTCCCTGATCGCCACCCAGACGGCGCGGCGCCTGGCGGATATCGTGGTGACAGAGGCGGGCTTCGGCGCCGATCTGGGCGCGGAGAAGTTCATGGACATCAAATCCCGGGTGGCCGACGTCGCCCCGTCCGCCGTTGTACTGGTGGCAACCGTGCGCGCGCTCAAGATGCACGGCGGCGTCGCCAAGGACAATCTCACGGCGCCCAACGTGGAGGCGCTGGCCGCCGGCGTCGTTAATCTCCAACGGCACATCCTCAACGTCCGGAAGTTCGGCATCGAACCCGTGGTGGCAATCAATAAGTTCGGCACCGACACTCCGGGGGAGCTGGACTGGCTGAGTGACTGGTGCACCGCCGAGGGTGTCCCGTCAGCTGTGGCGGATGTCTGGGGCCGCGGCGGGGGCGGTGACGGCGGCGACGAACTCGCCGCCAAGGTCGCCGAAGCCATCGACGCGCCGCACGGTTTCAAGCCCCTCTACCCGCTGGAAATGCCGGTGGCAGACAAGATCCGCACCATCGTGCAGGAGATCTATGGTGCCGACGGCGTGGATTTCTCCGTCCCCGCGCTCCGACGGCTGGCCGAGATCGAGAAGAACGGCTGGTCCGGCCTGCCCGTCTGCATGGCCAAGACGCAATACTCCTTCACCGACGACGCCACCCGGCTCGGCGCACCCACGGGCTTCACTGTCCATGTGCGGGACCTCATCCCCAAGACCGGGGCCGGATTCATCGTGGCCCTGACCGGTGCGGTGATGACCATGCCGGGCCTTCCCAAGGTCCCGGCAGCGCTGCGGATGGACGTCGACGGCGCCGGCAACCCCGTCGGACTCTCCTAGCCCCTTCCCCACCTCCTGCACCTTTCAGCCCAACCCTTCCCCACCTCCTGCATCTTTCAGCCCAACCCTTCCCCACCTCCTGCACCTTTCAGCCCAACTCTTCCCCACCTTCCCACCGCCGGGATCCCGAAGGCTGTGGATAACTCCTGCAGGAGCGGCTGGAGTCGTTCACAATTCCACTATGCATAAGAAGACAGCACTTCCGGGTTCGCTTGGCGCAGCCCCATTCACTCTCACCGACGCTCGAAATTCCGGCGTTACAACCAACCGGCTCAGACAGGCCGACGTCGATCATGTCAGCCGTGGGCTCTACCGCCCGACTGACTGGGATTTCGAACGTGAGGCGGCGGCTCGTGTGCTTTCGGAGGCAACACCCGGTGGGTGGATATCGCATGTCACGGCTGCAAGGCTGCATAGTCAGTTGTTGCCGCCGTGGTTGTCGGACAGTGAGGAATTGCACCTCAGCAAACCGGGCACCCGGACGGAAGTGCGCCGGCGCGGGATCGTCGGGCACGCCGTCCTGGCGCTCGAAGGCGAGGTGGAAACCGTCAACGGAATCCGCATCAGCACACGTTCCCGGACCTGGCTGGATCTGGCGAGACGGCTAAACCTTGCAGAACTCGTCTGCATGGGAGACGAACTCATCCGGCAGCCCCGCGCCGAGTTCGAGGGCCGGAACAAGCCCTACGCCACCGTTGATTCATTGCGCGCCATGGTTGGTAGGCATCCCAATCTCCAAGGTGTTATCCGGGCCCGCCAGGCCTTGGACCTGATGCGGATCGGTGCGGACTCCGCACCGGAAACCCAACTTCGCCTGGCCATCGCTGACGCCGGCCTGCCGGAACCCGAACTCCAGCTTCTCCTCTGGCCCGGGGCGCGGGTCTCGCCATCGGCGGATCTGGGCTACCGCCGTCGCCGGCTGGCAATCCAGTACGACGGCGGCCACCACCTTCTCAGCGAACAGATGTTCGGCGACCGCCGCCGCGATAAGGCATTCGAAGCGGCAGGGTGGACGGTCCTCATCCTCGGAAAGGACGATCTGTCGGATAACTTCAAGCAGGCGGTGGCGAAGCTCAAGCAATTGTTGCGCACCGCGTGGCGCGACCATCCAGCGGCATCAGGTTTCGCCGACGCCGGATGAGCAAGCGTCACGTCATAACCCACATGACGTGCGGAAGCGTCACCGCCAAACCCGCAGGACATGGGGAAGCGTCGCTGGCTTGAATCGCGCCAATCATGTTTCCCCGATGCGAAGGCAGGTTGCGCCGGATAGCGCCAATCAGGCCTAGGGTGACGGTCACGACGGTGAACGCGGAGAGACCGTGCAGCCAGGTGAACTGCCCTTCGGAGACAATCCAGAAGCTGCTGACGCAGACGAAATACATGGCGGCCACCCAGATGTACCAAATGCTGCGGTGAACACGGTCGCGTCGGCGCCTGAATATTCGGAGGGGTCCGATGGCCAGGACAAACAGGGCTGCAATCACGTGGCTGACGACCAGTGCGTTCCAAGGCTCCAAGGCTTTAGGATAGATCCACTATCCAATAGATGTATATCAAGATAGCTGGCCGCGGTATTGCTATCCGGTGGATTCTCAGGAGCAGACAGTGCAACTCAAGGAACTGAGCGAGCGGACAGCGGTCACCCCTGCCAGCATCAAGTACTACCTGCGGGAGGGGCCTGCTTCCCGCAGGGGAAAGCGTCCATCCCACACGGTCGCAGTACTCGGACCAGCATGTGGGTCGTCTCAAATTGATTCAGGCCCTCCGCCAGGTTGTGGGGCTGAATATCGGGCAGATCCGCGGAATCGTCGGGCTGGCCGACGGCGGCGCACCCCGCCTGGAGCTTCTGGCAGCCGTCCAGCGCACCGTCCTGGGGCTGGACGGGGCGGACGACGACGGGACCTCCGGCACGGAGCCTGGCGACGCCGTCGTACGCCTTCGAAACTGGCCCGACGCTCCGAGCGACGCAAGAACTGCCCTGAACGCACATGTGGCGCACATGGCGGACCTCGGTGTTCCCCTGCCGCTTGAACTTCTCGATGCCTACAGCAGCGCGCTCGACGCCGTCGCGAATATGGACATCTCGGCCACTGTGGCCCCGCGCGATGTGGACGAACTCATTTTGACCGCGGCCGTCGGCATGCATCTGCACAGCGAACTGGTGCGCAGACTCCTCGCCTTCGCCCAGGCCAGCCACGGCATCCGCCGCTACGAGACGGAAACGGATTCAGGGCCCAACGACAACGCTCCCCCACGAAACGTGAGGGAGCGTCCGGCCCCACCCCGCAAAACGTGAGGGAGCGTCAGGAGGAGAAGCGGTTAGCGCTCGAGGTCGCCGCGGATGAAGGCCTCGACCTTTTCGCGGGCGAGGTCGTCGTTGAACTGCTCCGGCGGCGACTTCATGAAGTAGCTTGAGGCGGACAGCAGCGGACCGCCGACGCCGCGGTCCAGGCCGATCTTCGCGGCACGGATGGCATCGATGATGACGCCGGCGGAGTTGGGCGAGTCCCAGACCTCCAGCTTGTACTCCAGCGAGACCGGGGCGTCGCCGAAGTTGCGGCCCTCGAGGCGGACGAAGGCCCATTTACGGTCGTCAAGCCACTGGACGTAGTCGGACGGGCCGATGTGGACATCCTTGGCGGCGAGTACGGCCTCCACGTTGGAGGTGACGGCCTGGGTCTTGGAGATCTTCTTGGACTCGAGGCGGTCGCGCTCAAGCATGTTCTTGAAGTCCATGTTGCCGCCGACGTTGAGCTGGTAGGTGCGGTCCAGCGTGACGCCGCGGTCCTCGAACAGCTTGGCCATCACGCGGTGCGTGATGGTGGCACCGATCTGGCTCTTGATGTCGTCACCGACGATCGGCACGCCTGCGGCAGTGAACTTGTCCGCCCACGCCTTGGTGCCGGCGATGAAGACCGGGAGGGCGTTGACGAAGCCGACGCCGGCATCGATCGCGGCCTGCGCGTAGAACTCGGCGGCTTCCTGGGATCCGACCGGCAGGTAGCACACCATCACATCGACCTGGGCGTCCTTGAGCGCCTGGACGACGTCGACGGGCTCGTCGGTGGACTGCTCGATGGTTTCGAGGTAGTACTTGCCAAGGCCGTCGAGGGTCGGTCCGCGCTGGACGGTGACACCGGTCGGCGGGACGTCGGCGATCTTGATGGTGTTGTTTTCGCTGGCGAGGATGGCATCGGCGAGGTCGAGGCCGACCTTCTTGCCGTCAACGTCGAAGGCCGCCACGAAATGGACGTCATTGACGTGATACTGGCCGAACTCCACGTGCATCAGACCCGGGATCGTGGCCTGGGGGTCTGCATCCCGGTAGTACTGGACGCCCTGGACCAGCGAAGTGGCGCAGTTACCTACGCCGACGATTGCAACACGAATCGGATGTGAAGACACGGAACTCCTTTGAGGGGAAAAAAATCTGGGTGCCCGGGCCGGACGCGCGCTGCTGCGCGGCGACGACCGCCAGGCGCGGCGCCCTGCGGCACCCTTTGCATCTTACGTCAACGGCGCCGGGGCCGTCGTTGTTCCCGAACGGCCCCGGCGCCGCAGCCTGACCACCCCTACTGTCGTATTAGAGAGCGATCAATCCGCTACTTCTGCGCCCACAGGTTGATGTCGGACTCGACGGCGAACTCATCGATCGCCGTGAGCTCAGCGTCCGAAAAGTTCATGTTGTTGATGGCGGAGAGTGTGTCCTCGAGTTGGGCGACGCTCGAGGCGCCGACGAGGGCGGAGGTGACGGAGGATCCCTTGGACTGTTCGCGGAGGATCCAGGCGATGGCCATCTGCGCCAGCGACTGGCCGCGGCCCTGGGCAATCCGCTGGAGCCCTCGGACCCGGTTGAGTTTGTCCTCGGTGATCATCTTTTCGTCCAGTGACTTGTCCTGCGCGGCCCGGGAGCCGGACGGGATGCCGCTGAGGTAACGGTCCGTCAGCATGCCCTGCGCCAGCGGGGAGAAGGCGATGGACCCGGCACCGACTGTCTCGAGGGCCTCATACAGGTTGGGGCTGCCGTCCTCCGTCCAGCGGTTCAGCATGGAGTAGCTGGGCTGGTGGATCAGCAGAGGCGTGCCAAGGTCCTTCAGGATCCGGGCTGCTTCCAGGGTCTGCTCCGGGGTGTAGGAGGAGATGCCGGCGTAGAGTGCCTTGCCGGAACGGACGGCCTGGTCCAGGGCGCCCATTGTCTCCTCCATGGGCGTTTCCGGGTCCGGGCGGTGGCTGTAGAAGATGTCCACGTAGTCCAGGGCCCATCCGGTTCAGCGACTGGTCCAGGCTGGCCAGCAAGTACTTACGGGAGCCCCACTCTCCGAACGGACCCGGCCACATGTTGTAGCCCGCCTTGGTGGAAATGATGAGCTCGTCGCGGTACGGAGCGAAGTCATCCTTCAGGTGGCGGCCGAAGTTGGTCTCGGCGCTTCCGGCGAGCGGTCCGTAGTTGTTGGCGAGGTCGAAATGGTTGACGCCCAGGTCGAAGGCGCGGCGCAGGATGGCGCGCTGGATTTCAAACGGCTTGTCGTCGCCAAAGTTGTGCCAAAGCCCGAGGGAGATGGCAGGAAGTTTCAGCCCGCTGCGTCCCACGCGGCGGTACGGCATCGAATCGTAGCGGGTCTCCGCTGCAACATAAGTCATGGGAATGTCCTGTCTTATTCGCTAATGATGGCGGCGCTGTGGCCGGGAAGGTCGAGCCTGCCCGCGGCCAGCCGCACGCCGTCGTCGGTGGCGAGGGTGATCGAGGCGCCGGCGACGGTGACCTGCTGCGGTTCGGCCGAGAAGTTCATGGCCACCTCGGTGCTTCCGCGGCGGAGCAGGAGCCAGCCGTCCGCCTCGCTGAAGTCGACGGCAGTCTCGGCGAAGCCGAGTCCGGTAAGGTTTGGGGTCGCGCGGCGCAGGGCGATGAGGGCGCGGTAGAGGTCCAGCAGGCGGGCGTGGTCGCCCTCGCCGGTCTCGGACCAGTCCAGCTTCGACCGGATAAAGGTCTCCGGGTCCTGCGGGTCAGGAACGACGGCGGGGTCCCATCCCATCCGTTCAAACTCCTTGATCCGGCCCTCGGCGGTGGCTTTGCCCAGCTCCGGTTCCGGGTGTGAGGTGAAGAACTGCCACGGCGTGCCGGCGCCGTACTCCTCGCCCATAAACAGCATGGGCGTAAACGGTGAGGTCAGGGTGGCGACGGCGGCGAGCGCCAGTTGTCCGTAGCCCAGCGACTGGGAGAGCCGGTCCCCGGTGGCGCGGTTGCCGATCTGGTCGTGGTTTTGGCTGCAGACCACCAGGGCGGACGGATGGACGCGGGCGGCGTCGACGGGCCGGCCGTGGTGCCGGCCGCGGAAGCTCGAATAGCTGCCGTCATGGAAGAATCCGCGTTTCAGGACCTTCGCGAGCGCCTCCAGCGAGCCAAAGTCCTCGTAGTAGCCGGTGGTTTCGCCGCTGACGTTGACGTGGACGGCGTGGTGGAAGTCATCACTCCACTGTCCGGCCAGGCCGTAGCCGTTGTCCGCCCGCGGGTAGAGCAGCCGCGGGTCGTTCAGGTCGGATTCGGCAATCATGGTCGCCGGGCGTCCGGTCTCCGCGGTCACGGCGTCGGCGAGGGCACCGAAGTCCTCCAGAAGATGCACGGCGCGCTCATCCTTGAAGGCGTGCACGGCATCGAGCCGCAGGCCGTCCACCCGGTAGTCCCGCAGCCACATGGCGGCGTTATCCAGGATGTAGTCGCGGACGACGTCGGAGCCCGGGCCGTCGAGGTTGACCGAGTCACCCCACGTGTTGCCTTCGCCGGACTTGAGGTACGGCCCGAACCGCTGCAGGTAGTTCCCGCTGGGGCCGAGGTGGTTGTAGACCACGTCCTGGATGACGCCCAATCCGGCCGCGTGGGCGGCGTCCACGAACCGCTGGTACGCTGCCGGCCCGCCGTAGCCCTCGTGCACGGCGTACCAGAGGACTCCGTCATAGCCCCAGTTGTGGGTGCCGTTGAAGCCGTTGACGGGCAGCAGCTCGATGATGTCGACGCCGAGATCCACGAGATAGTCCAGTTTCCCGGCTGCGGCGTCCAGTGTCCCCTCCGGGGTGAAGGTCCCGAGGTGCAGTTCGTAAATGACCGCACCCTTGAGCTCCCGTCCGGCCCACTGCCCCTCGGACCAGGTATGCGCCGAAGGATCAAAAGTCCGGGACAGGGAATGCACACCCTCGGGCTGGCGCCGCGAGCGCGGGTCCGGCAGCGGGGTGCCGTCCCCGTCGAGGAGATAGCCGTAGTCGACCTCCCCGGTCGCGGGCGCGTCCGGGGCCGCCCACCAGCCGTCCGCGCCGGCGCCGGCCGCCGCACCGGCGTCCGGTCCGGCCGCCACGACCCGGGCCATCGGGTGGTGCCGCCCGTCCGCGAGCAGCGTGACGGACTGGGCCTCCGGCGCCCAAAGGTTGAATCGTTCAGTTCCTTGTGCAGACAAAGTCATGGCTTGCTTCCGTTCCCCGGGTCGGTTCGTCAGTCAGTTTGGCGTTGCGTCGGCCGGCGCCCTATGCGGCAGGGACCAGCAGCGCCACGGGATAACCGGCAAGGATGTCGGCCACGTTCACGGTCCCGGCGGGAAAAGCGTTCCCCGTCAGTTCATCGCGCATGCCGACGGCGAGTTCGATGCTCGTCTCACGCCAGCCGCCCGACTCCTCGAGCCCGCGCGGCAACCGGGTGGCCAGCGCCATAGCGCCGGGTCCGTCCGCTCCGCGGTCGAATCCGAGCAGATGCGCGGCCGCGGCACCCCGGGCGGCCACCGGACGGTAGCCGGTGAACAGCTCGGGCCGGTCCCGCCGAAGCCGCAGGGCCCGGGAGGTCACCAACAGCTTGGTGGTCTCGTCGAGGTACGACGCCGGCCGCTCGCCGGCGTCGAGGGCGGCGAGGGCGTCGCGGCGGGCGCCGAAGTCGAACGCACGGCGGTTGTCCGGGTCGGTCAGGGACCGGTCCCAGAACTCGGTGCCCTGGTACACGTCGGGGACACCGGGCATGGTCAGCTGGACGAGTTTCGCGCCCAGGGCGTTGACGGCCCCGTAAGGGGTCAGCCGCGCCACGAGAGACTCCAGTTCCGAACGGACCTCGTCGTTGTCGAATGCGGCGTCCACAGCGTCACTGAGTTTTGCTTCGAACTCCGGGTCAGGGTCCAGCCAGTCGGTCGAATTTCCCGCTTCGCGGGCGGCCTTCTGCGCGTAGGACTGCAGCCGTTCCCGGCTGGCCGGCCAGGCGCCGGCAATAGCCTGCCAGAGCAGGTTGGCCAGCGGTCCGTCCGGCAACGGGGCCAGTTCCTGCAGCCGTCGCAGGGACGCGGCCCACTGCGGGCCGAGTTCGGCGAGGACCGAGATCCGGGCCCGGGTGTCCTCGCTGCGCTTGGTGTCGTGGGTACTGAGCGTGGTCATGGACAGCGGCAGTTCAGCCTGGCGGCGGGTCATCCTGGTGTGGAATTCCTCCGGTGTGACAGCGAATTCCGTCGGGTCGGCGCCGACTTCGGTCAGCGTCCCCAGCCGCGTGTAGCGGAAGAACGCCGTGTCCTCGACCCCCTTGGCCATGACCATCCCGGAGGTTTGCTGGAAGCGGCGGCCCAGCTCCGCCGAGGCGTCGCGCAGCAGCGGCAGCAGGCGCTCGAGGGCGTCCGACAGGTCCGGCCGACGCCGGGCGGCGAGGTCGCAGGCGTCCTTCAGGATGCCCCCACCCTCCGGGAGGTAGCTGCGGTACACCGGGAAGGCGGCAATGATCTCCGACAGCGCGTCGGCCGCGGTGTCTGCCGTGATGTCCGTCCCGGCGGGCAGCAGGCGGGCCAGCCGGCGCATTTCGGAGTGCAGAATTCCGTCGGTGATGCGCCGCTTCGTGCCGTGGATCATCTCCTCGTAGTCGGCGGACCGGCCGTCCCGGAGTTCGGCGTCGAGCGCGTCGAGCGCCGCCTGTCCTCCGGCGTCGATGAACACGCGGTCCACGTCGGCGAGGGCGTCATAACCGGTGGTGCCTTCACAGTCGAAGCCGCCCGGCAGCACCTCCCCCGGTTCCAGAATTTTCTCGATCAGCAGGTAGCTGCCGCCGGTGACCTCCCGCAGCCGGTGCAGGTAGCCCTCCGGATCGGCCAGGCCGTCCGGGTGGTCGATCCGGAGCCCGTGCACGAGCCCTTCCCGGAACCAGCGGACCACCTCGGCATGGGCTTCGTCGAAGACCTCTGGGTCTTCCACCCGGATGCCGGCGAGCGTGTTGACTGCAAAGAACCGCCGGTAGTTCAATTCGTCATCCGCGCGGCGCCAGAAGACCAGTTCGTAGTGCTGCCGGTCGTGGACCTGCCGCGGATCGTCGCCGTCGGTGTAGCTGCCCTCGGCGAGCGGGAACCGGTGATCGTAGTACCGCAGTTCCCCGTCAACGACTTCCAACGCCCCAAGGTCGTCATCGGAACCCAGTACCGGGATCCGGATACGGCCGCCGCCGAAGTCCCAGTCGACGTCGAACGCCGGGGCATAGCGGGACTGCCTGCCTTCCTGCAGGAGCGACCACCACCAGGGGTTCTGGACGGGAGTGGCAACGCCGACATGGTTGGGCACGATGTCCACGAGGACACCGAGGCCGGCTTCCCGGGCGGCCGTCGAGAGTGCGAGCAGCCCCTCGGGGCCGCCGCGCTCCGGGTCGATGGCGGCGGGATCAGTCACGTCGTAGCCGTGGTCCGAGCCCTGCTCCGCGGTCAGGATGGGAGAGAGGTAGACCCAGTCGACGCCCAGTGATTTGAGGTACGGCACGGTCGTGGCGGCATCCTGCAGCGTAAAGCCGCTGCGGATCTGCAACCGGTAAGTGGAGATTGGCGTTCTCATGAAGCCGATCCCTTCCTGCCCCGGGCCTTCCGCCCGTTGCGGCCCTTGGCGCCCTTCCCGAGTGCGGTCTTTGCGGAAGGTGCCGCGGCGGGTGCCTCCTCAGAAGCGGGGGTTTCCTCCTCCGCGGCGGGTGCTTCCTCGGGAGCGGGAGCTTCCGCCTCCGGAGCCTCCTCGGGAGCGGAAGCTTCCTCCTCGGGAGCCTCATCTCCGGAAGTGTCCGTCCGGGCCGCCAGGGATGCGGCGGCGGAGTAGTCGACCTCCACCTCGGGGCCGGAGTAGGCGCGAAGTACCACGAGGGACTTCGCGGCCAGCTTCAGGACCGAACCGGCCTTGAGCTGTTCATGGGCGTAGGTCTGGTCGGCCGTATCCACCAGGATCTCCCAGAGCGGCGAGTACTCGTCTGCCGGGATGACAAAGTCCACGTTGTCGTCGTGGGCGTTGAAGGCCAGCAGGAAGCTGTCGTCGGTGATCCGGCGGCCCCGGGAGTCCTGTTCCTGGATCCCGTGGCCGTTGTAGAACACGCCGATGGTCCGGCCGAAACCGCTGTCCCAGTCCTCCGGCAGCATTTCCTGGCCGTCCGTGTTGAGCCAGACGATGTCGGGAAGTTTTTCGCCTTCGCCGCGGCGTACGGGGCGGCCGTCGAAGAAACGGCTCCGCCGGAAAATCGGGTGGTCGTGGCGGATCTTGTTGACGAACGCCGTGAACTCCACGAGCGGCTGATCCATGGCATCCCAGTGCACCCAGCTGAGCTCGGAGTCCTGGCAGTAGGTGTTGTTGTTGCCCTGCTGGGTGCGGCCCAGTTCGTCGCCGTGCAGCAGCATCGGGACGCCCTGGGAGAGCAGCAGGGTGGCGATGAAGTTCCGCTGCTGGCGGGCGCGGAGCGTCAAAACCGTGTCGTCGTCCGTTTCGCCTTCGGCACCACAGTTCCAGGACCGGTTGTGCGATTCGCCGTCGTTGTTGCCCTCGCCGTTGGCGTCATTGCGTTTCTCGTTGTAGGACACGAGGTCCCGCATCGTGAAGCCGTCATGGGCTGTGACGAAGTTAATGGAGGCCACCGGGCGCCGGGCCGAGCTTTCGTAAAGGTCCGCCGAGCCGGTCAGCCGGGAAGCGAATTCACCCAGGGTGGACGGTTCACCGCGCCAGAAGTCCCGGACCGTGTCGCGGTATTTTCCGTTCCACTCGGTCCACTGCGGCGGGAAGTTGCCCACCTGGTAGCCGCCGGGGCCAACGTCCCATGGTTCGGCGATCAGTTTCACCTGGGAGACGATCGGGTCCTGCTGGATCAGTTCGAAGAAGGTGGAGAGCTTGTCCACGTCGTAGAACTCGCGGGCCAGGGTGGAGGCGAGGTCGAAGCGGAACCCATCCACGTGCATTTCGGTCACCCAGTACCGCAGGGAGTCCATGAGCAGCTGCAGGGAGTGCGGGTGGCGGACATTGAGGGAGTTACCCGTGCCGGTGTAGTCCATGTAGTGCTTCTGGTCGTCGTCCACCAGCCGGTAGTAGGCGGCGTTGTCGATGCCCTTGAAGGACAGGGTGGGGCCGAGGTGGTTGCCTTCCGCGGTGTGGTTGTAGACCACATCGAGGATGACCTCGATTCCGGCCCGGTGCAGGTCGCGAACCATGGCTTTGAATTCCTGGACCTGGTGCCCGACGTCGCCAGTGGAGCTGTAGGTGTTCTGGGGCGCGAAGAACCCGATGGTGTTGTAGCCCCAGTAGTTGTTGAGGTCTTTTTCCTCGAGGGTGCCGTCGTTGACGAACTGGTGCACCGGCATCAGCTCGATCGCGGTAATCCCAAGCTTCTTAAGGTGGTCGATCACGGCGGGGTGGGACACGCCCGCGTAGGTGCCGCGCTGGTCCTCCGGGATGTCCGGGTGCAACTCCGTCAGGCCCTTGACGTGGGCTTCATAAATGACCGACTCGTGGTACGGGATCCGCAGCTGCCGGTCGCCGTCCCAGTTGAAGAAGGGGTTGATGACCACGCCGTGCATGGTGTGGGGCGCCGAGTCGGCGTCATTGCGGGACAAGGGGTCGCCGAAGTTGTAGGAGAAGAGCGCCTGGTCCCAGTCAATCTTGCCCTGGATCGCCTTGGCATAGGGGTCCATCAGCAGTTTGTTCGGGTTGAACCGGTTGCCGTGGTCCGGTTCGTATTCGCCGTGTACCCGGTAGCCGTATTTTTGCCCGGGCTGGACGTGCGGCAGGTAACAGTGCCAAACGTAGCCGTCGATTTCGGTCAGTTCGATCCGGGTCTCGGTGAGATCATCGGACAGGAGACACAACTCGACTTTTTCGGCGCGTTCGCTGAACAGGGCAAAGTTCGTGCCGGTGCCGTCAAAAGTGGCTCCCAAAGGGTAAGCCGATCCGGGCCAGACTTCCATATTTACTCCTCGTTCGTGCGGTTTATCTCTAGACAGACTACTGGTAAGTCGCCTTAGTATTTGGCTGGGTGCGTTGCGGACGCCCTCTGCTACATGTGCCGTATGACCTCAGGGATGGCACGGGCGACGGCGGTCGCCGTCACTGGACCCCCGGCGGAGGCCATGGCTCCTGCCCGGCCGTGGAGGCTGGCGGCCATCGCCGCTATCGCCGCCCAGCGGTCCCCGCACGGAACGTGGTCCATGGTGGCGCTCCCGGACAGTTGCGCCAGGAGTGCGCCGAGCACGCCGGCGAGGACATCGCCGCTGCCGGCGGTCGCCATCCATGGCGTGGCTTCGGACTGGCTGAACACGGTGCCTCCGGGAGCGGCCACGAGGGTCGTGGCGCCCTTGAGCAACACGGTCGCGCCGGTCAGGGCCGCTCCGCGGCGGGCTGCGGCAAGGGTGGCGCCTTCGAGTCGGGCCCGGTCAGACTCAACACCGTAGCCGGCCAGCAGGGCCGCCAGTTCGCCAATGTGCGGGGTCAGGATCTGGTGGGGGGCGAGGATGCGCGGCAAGGCGGGCAGCGCCCCGGCGTCGGCCACTACGGGCAGGCCCGTGGCGGCGGCATCGCGGATGCGCTGGAGTTGGTCACCGGCCGATTCGTCAACTCCGGGGCCCAGGACCCACGCTTGAACGTGGGCTTCAGCCGAACTTCCCTGCCCGCAGACCACCTCCGGGCACGACTCGCGGACCAGGTCCGCGACGTCGGGCGGGCCAAGGTAGCGAACCATGCCGGCGCCCGCGGCGAGCGCGCCCCTGCACGCCAGAACCGCAGCACCCGGATACCGCTCCGAGCCGGCCACGACGCCTAGAACCCCCCGGGTGTACTTGTGTGACCGCCGGACAGGCTGAGGCCGGAGCCGGTGGAGGTCCTGGGCTTCCAGCCTGCGCAGCGCAGGTTCCGGCAACGCCGCCTCCATCCCGATCGGGACGACGTGGACACGCCCGGCGAAATCAGCGCCGGGATCGGCGAGCAGGCCCGCCTTGGCAGCACCGAATGTCACTGTCACGTCCGCCGGCAGGACCGGCTCGTTCACCTCGCCGGTGTCCGCGTCCAGGCCGCTGGGGATGTCGCAGGCAACCACGAGCCCCGGGACCGACCCCGTCAGCCGTTCCAGCAGGGTCCCGGCCAGTCCCCGGAGTCCGCCTTGGGCCCCGGTTCCGAGTACTGCGTCAATGACGACGTCGGCGCCCGCCGCCGCAGCGGCAAGCTCCGAGATGTTATCCGCTGTCAGGGCCAGGACGTGCCCGCCGGCGCGGCGAAATTCCGCCAGGCCGGCCTCGTGGGCGGCGCCGGCGGTAAGTATCGCCGTCGCCCGCAGGCCCCGCCGGGCCAGCAGCGCAGCGGTGAAGAGCCCATCGCCGCCGTTATTGCCCTTGCCGGCCAGCACGGCAACACTGGAGCCGTAGAGCCGGCGGCCGCGGCCGCGAAGCTCGTGGACCACCGTGTTCGCGAGGCCGTACGCGGCACGCTGCATCAGAACAGCGCCCACACCGTCTGCCAGGAAAGGCTTTTCAGCCTCACGTATCTGGGTTCCTGTGTAGGCGCTGATCATGGCTGTGTCCATTCGCGGTACATTCGCTGGGGATCGTGCGGTGCTGTTGATGCCGGGAACGCCCGGCCGGCCGTCAGCCTTCGGCGATGACCGTCGCGGTGGCGATTCCGCCGTCGTGGCTCATGGACAGGTGCCAGCGTTTGACGCCCTTGGAGTCCGCCACCGCCAGCACCGTGCCTTTGACCTGGACGGTGGGCCCGTTCTGGTCCAGCCCGATCCAGCAGTCCTGCCAGTTCATGCCGGCCGGCGCCCCGAGCACCTTGGCCACGGCTTCCTTGGCCGCGAAGCGCGCGGCCAGGGAGCGGGTGTTTAGCTCCCGCTCAGCGGGGACGAACAACCGGTCCCGCAGCCCCGGCGTCCGCTCCAGCTGCCGGCCGAACCGCTCAATGTCTACGACGTCTACACCAATTCCAACGATCATGGCGTTATTCTACGGTCACGCTCTTGGCAAGGTTACGTGGCTGGTCCACGTCATAGCCCTTGGCCGAGGCGAGTGCGAGCGCGAAGATCTGCAACGGCACCGTGGCGAGCAGCGGGGCCAGGAGTGTCGGGGACTCCGGGATGTAGAAGACGTGCTCGGCGTACGCTGTGACCGCTTCGTCGCCTTCTTCCGCAATCACGATGGTTCTGGCGCCGCGTGCGCGGACTTCCTGGATGTTGGAGACGACCTTCGCATGCAGCGAATCCCGGCCGCGCGGTGAGGGGACCACCACAAAGACGGGCTGGCCTTCCTCGATCAGCGCGATCGGACCGTGCTTGAGTTCTCCGGCGGCGAAGCCTTCCGCGTGGATGTAGGCCAGCTCCTTGAGCTTGAGGGCACCTTCCATCGCCACCGGGTAGCCGACGTGGCGGCCCAGGAACAGGACGGACTTGGCATCGGCCATGGACCGGCCGAGTTCCTTGATCTCTTCCTCGTTGTCCAGGATCTGCTGGATTTTTGCCGGGATTTTGCCCAGGTCGGCCAGGATGTCCTTTATTTCGCCCTGGAACTTGTTGCCGCGCAGCTGTGCCAAATAAAGCCCCAGCAGGTACGCGGCGGTGATCTGCGCGAGGAACGCCTTGGTGGAGGCCACCGCGATCTCCGGTCCGGCGTGCGTGTAGAGCACGGCGTCGGACTCGCGCGGGATGGTGGACCCGTTGGTGTTGCAGATCGAGACCGTCTTGGCGCCCTGTTCCTTGGCGTAGCGGACGGCCATCAGGGTATCCATGGTCTCTCCGGACTGCGAGATCGAGACAATGAGCGTGTTGGCGTCCACGATCGGGTCCCGGTAGCGGAATTCGTGGGAGAGCTCCACCTCGGTGGGGATCCGGCACCAGTGCTCGATCGCGTATTTGGCGACCTGCCCGGCGTAGGCAGAGGTCCCGCACGCGAGAACAATGATCTTGTTAACGCTCTTGAGCAGTGCCGGATCGATCCGGAGCTCATCAAGGGTCAGTTTCCCGTCGATGTCGGAGCGGCCCAGGAGGGTCTGCAGGACGGCGTCGGGCTGGTCGTGGATTTCCTTTTCCATAAAGGACGGGAACCCGCCCTTTTCCGCGGAGGCCGGATCCCAGTTCACGTGGTATTCCTTGCCTTCGGCGGGGGCGCCGTAGAAGTCCGTGATCTCCACGGCGTCGGCGCTGATGGTGACGATCTGGTCCTGGCCCAGCTCCACGGCACGCCGGGTGTAGTCGATGAAACCGGAGACGTCGGATCCGAGGAAGTTCTCGCCCTCGCCGAGACCGACGACGAGCGGGGAATTCCGGCGCGCGGCGACCACCACGTCGGGCTGGTCGGCGTGCACGGCCAGCAGCGTGAAGGCGCCCTCCAGGCGCTGGCAGGCCAACTGCATGGCCTTCGTCAGTCCGCCCCTGGACGGATCGCCGCCGAGCTGTTCGCGGTAGATGTCCCCGAGCAGCGCCGCCGCGACTTCGGTGTCCGTTTCAGACGCGAACGTTACGCCCTTGCGGAGAAGTTCCAGCTTGAGTTCGGCAAAGTTTTCGATGATGCCGTTGTGGATCACTGCCAGCTTCCCGCCGTCGGCGAGGTGCGGGTGCGCGTTCTGGTCCGTCGGTCCACCGTGCGTGGCCCAGCGCGTATGACCGATCCCGGTCAGCGACGCCGGCAACGGATCCGCCTCCAGCGCAGCGGTCAGGTTGGCCAGTTTCCCGGACTTCTTCCGGGACGAGATGGAGCCGTCAGCGACAACAGCGATCCCCGCGGAGTCGTAGCCGCGGTACTCGAGGCGCCGTAGTCCTTCAAGGACAACATCCAAGGCATTGTGTCCAGCATTTACCCGGCCATTTGCATGACCCACATATCCAACGATTCCACACATGGGCCTAAGCCTAACGGTTTCCGGGTTCGGGGACGAAGGAACGTTACCGCCGCAGGCGCCCCTGCGGTCCGGCGGGCCGGTCACCGCGCGGTCTTGCCCGGGCCGTCCCGGCCAGTCCATTTCGCAGTTGGCCGCGCAAACGGCAGAATCAGGAGGGTGACTCTGCAACGCAATGAAACGAACGGCGACGGCGTCTCGCCGTTCGTGGAGCTGGACAGGCAGACCTGGTCCCGGCTTGCTGCCCAGATGGAGCAGCCCCTCAACGAAGAGGACGTCGTCCGGCTCCGCGGCCTGGACGATCCCCTCGACATGCGGGAAGTCCGCGAGGTCTACCTCCCCCTGTCCCGGCTCCTGCACCTGTATGTCGAGGCCGCCGGCCAACTGCACGCCGCAACCACAACGTTTCTCGGCGAGACCACCCAGCGCACACCGTTCGTGATCGGCGTGGCCGGCTCGGTGGCCGTGGGGAAGTCCACGATTGCCCGTGTACTCCGTGAAATGCTGCGCCGCTGGCCCGGCACCCCCAACGTCGAGCTCATCACGACGGACGGATTCCTCTACCCGCTCGCGGAGCTCAAGCGCCGCCAGCTTCTTGAGCGCAAGGGATTTCCGGAGTCGTACGACCGCCGCGCGCTGCTGCGCTTCGTGAGCGAAATCAAGAGCGGCGCCGAAGAAGTCAGGGCGCCCTGGTATTCCCACGTCACGTATGACATTGTCCCCGGCAGGGAAGTCGTGGTCCGCCGCCCGGACGTGCTGATTGTGGAGGGGCTGAATGTGCTGGCCCCGGCCCGCCCACGCCATGACGGCCGGCAGGGCCTGGCACTAAGTGATTTCTTCGATTTCTCCATCTACGTCGACGCCAAGACCTCCTTTATCGAGGAATGGTACGTGGAGCGTTTCCGCTCCTTGCGCAGTACGGCATTCGCCCAGCCCGAGTCATATTTCCACCGTTACGCCACGCTGTCCGATGACGAGGCCGAGGAGACAGCCCGCGGGATCTGGAAGCGCATCAACGAGCCGAACCTGGAGGAAAATGTCCTGCCAACCCGGGGACGCGCCCAGTTGGTGCTGACCAAGGACGCGGATCACTCGATCCGGCGCATGCTGCTGAGGAAGGTCTAGCACGCGTGTGCCACAACCGCGCTGCCGGGCCGAGCCGCAGGGCGTTTGCCCGCTTCCTCGCGGCCGGGTCCGGCCTGGCGGCGGCGACCGCCTGCAGCCCCGGCGCCCCGCCACTGCCTGCCGCCGCCACACCGGCGCCGGTGGCGTCGACGGCGGCAGCAGCGGCGGCACCGACAGCGACCGAAGCGGCCACGACGCCGCCGCCCGGGCCTGCCGCCACGGACGAAGCCGCAACGCCGGCGCCGGCCACGGGGGTTCCGGCGTCGGCCCCGCCCGGGAAGCAGCATTCCCTCGTCGACCCCGCCAGCCCCTGGGTGATCGTTAACAAGCGCCGGCCGCTGATACCTGCCGCCTTCGAACCGGCCGACCTCGTCCAGCCACGCATCCGGCTTGCCTCTGCCGGTGCGGCAGCCCTGCTGAACAGCACGACCGCGGCTGCGGCAGAAGAGATGTTTGCGGCCGCGGCGGCGGACGGCATCACGATGACACTGGCCAGCGGCTACCGGTCCTATGCAACGCAGACCGCCACCTACGCGAACTACGTGAACACCCGCGGGCAGGTCGAAGCGGACACCGCATCGGCCCGGCCCGGCTATTCCGAACATCAGACGGGCTGGTCCTTCGACATCGGCGACGGCAGCGGCGCCTGCGGCTTTATGCCTTGTTTTGCGAAACAGCCGTCGGCTGCGTGGGCAGCGGCTAGCGGGCACCGGTTCGGCTTCGTGGTCCGCTACCCGTGGATGTTCCATGGGACCACGGGCTATTACTACGAGCCCTGGCATCTGCGCTTTATCGGCGTCGAGGCCGCCACGGACATGAAGAACCGCGGCGTAGACACCCTGGAGGAGTACTTCGGGCTGGACGCTGCGCCCGCGTATCCGTGACGTAATAGCCCCGGAGTCAGCGCGGGCGTCAGCTGCTGCGGGTGGAACCGGCTACCGTGGTGTCATGCTGACTGGATTCAGGAATTTCATCATGAAGGGCAACGTGGTTGATCTTGCGGTTGCCGTCGTCATCGGCGCGGCATTCGGCGCAGTCGTCACATCCATTGTTGACGGTTTATTGACGCCCCTGATCGGCCGGCTGTTCAACGCCAAGGGCGTGGAGGATATGGCATGGGAGGGCTACAGGTACGGTGCGGTGATCTCGTCGGTCATCTCATTCGTGATGATTGCCGCCGCCGTCTATTTCCTCGTGGTGCTGCCCATGAACCATCTGATCGAGCGGCGCAATCGCAGCCTTGGGATCAACGAGGACGTCAAAGTCGAGTCCGCGGAGGACGCGCAGATCGCCCTGCTGACGGAGATCCGCGACGCGCTCCGCAAATAGCGCTTCGGCCGTCAGTCGGAGACGAGCGCCAGGGCGAGTTCTTTCCGGACCACCTGGGCGAGGCCTTCAGCCACGTGCTGGGCGGTGCCTTCGTCGGCGGCTTCCACCATCACGCGTACCACCGGCTCGGTCCCGGACGGGCGGAGCAGAACCCTCCCAGTGCCGCCGAGTTCGGCTTCCGCGAGGGCTACCGCCGCAGTGACAGCGGCGTCGCCCTTCACCCGGGTGCGGTCAACGCCGGTGACATTGATCAGAACCTGCGGGAGCTTGGTCATCACCGTGGCCAGCTCCTTCAGCGGGCGGCCGGTGAGCGCCACCTGGGCAGCAAGCTGGAGGCCGGTAAGGACGCCGTCGCCCGTGGTCGCATGGTCCGCGAAGATCACGTGCCCGGACTGTTCGCCGCCGAGGCTGAACCCGCCGTTTCGCATTTCCTCCAGGACGTAACGGTCCCCCACCCCGGTTTCGCGGAGGCTGATCCCGGCCTCGCGCAGGGCGATTTTCAGCCCCAGATTGCTCATGACGGTGGCAACGAGGACATCGTCCTTGAGTTTTCCGGAATTCTTCAGTGCCACGGCGAGGATGGCCATGATCTGGTCGCCGTCGATTTCGTTGCCTTCATGGTCCACGGCGAGGCAACGGTCGGCGTCTCCGTCATGGGCAATACCAAGATCCGCGCCGCGTTCAAGGACTGCCCGTTTAAGCGGGCCCATGTGCGTGGAGCCGACGCCTTCATTGATGTTGTGGCCGTCGGGCTCGGCGCCGATCACAAAGACGTCCGCACCCGCATCCTTGAAAACCTGCGGGGAGCAGCCGCTGGCCGCGCCGTGGGCACAGTCGAGGACCACCTTGAGGCCATCGAGACGGTGCGGCAGGCTTCCGAGCAAATGCACGATGTAACGGTCCTCGGCATCCGAGAACCGCTGGATGCGCCCGATATCGCCTCCCACGGGCCTGAACGGTTCGTTGCCGAGCTGGGCCTCAATGGCGGCCTCAACATCGTCGGGAAGCTTCTGGCCGCCTCTGGCGAAGAACTTGATCCCGTTATCCGGCGCGGGGTTGTGGGACGCGGAGATCATCACGCCAAAGTCGGCGTCAAGGTCAGCGACCAGATAGGCCGCCGCCGGGGTGGGCAGCACGCCGGCGTCGTAGACATCGATGCCGGAGCTGGACAGCCCCGCTTCCACAGCAGCGGCAATAAATTCTCCGCTGGCCCGCGGGTCACGGGCGACCACCGCGCGTGGCCGGGCCCCGCCGGTGACACGGTCGTGACCCAACACGACGGCGGCGGCCTGCGCCAGTTGCAGCGCAAGCTCGGCCGTGAGCAGGCCGTTCGCCAGGCCTCGGACACCATCTGTTCCAAATAATCTAGACATCGGATCAAGTTTAGTCGATCCGCAACCATCGCCGGTGCCGCCCGTCGCAACTATTCGCAGCGCCGGCAGGTCAGACCTCCGGCTAAACGGCAAAAACCCGCCCCGCCACGAGGGCGGAACGGGCTTTTGCGCAAACGCGATTTAGCGCTTGGAGTACTGCTGAGCCTTACGGGCCTTCTTGAGGCCAGCCTTCTTGCGCTCGATGACGCGTGCGTCACGACGCAGGTAGCCGGCCTTCTTCAGGGTCGCGCGGTTGTTCTCGGTGTCGATCTCGTTCAGCGAACGGGCGATACCAAGGCGCAAGGCGCCGGCCTGGCCGGAAATACCGCCACCGTGGATACGGGCGATGACGTCATAGGCGCCGTCAAGATCGAGGATCTTGAAGGGTTCGTTGACATCCTGCTGGTGCAGCTTGTTCGGGAAGTAGTTCGCCAGCTCGCGGCCGTTGATGATCCACTTGCCGGAGCCGGGCACAACGCGGACGCGTGCAACGGCTTCCTTGCGGCGGCCAACAGCTGCGCCGGCAACGGTCAGGGCCGGGCGTTCCGTCTTCGGCGCTGCTGCTTCCGCAGCACCGCTTTCCGAGGTGTAGCTGGTCAGGTTTTCCTCAGCCTCAACGGCCTCGGTGGTCAGTTCTTCGTTCTGAGCCACGATTCTCCTTGATAAAAGTTGGTTGGTGGCCAGGACTACTGGGCGACCTGGGTGATTTCGAAAGTCTTGGGCTGCTGGGCGGCGTGCGGGTGCTCGGCACCGCGGTAAACCTTCAGCTTGCCCAGCTGCTGTGCAGCGAGGGAGTTCTTCGGGAGCATGCCCTTGATGGCCTTCTCCACGGCGCGGACCGGGTTGGACTCAAGCAGCTCCGCGTAGTTGACGGAGGTCAGGCCGCCCGGGTAACCGGAGTGGCGGTAGGCCCGCTTCTGCTCCAGCTTGGCGCCGGTGAGGGCTACCTTTTCAGCGTTGATGATGATGACGAAATCGCCCATGTCCATGTGGGACGCAAAGGTGGCCTTGTGCTTGCCGCGCAGCAGGATTGCGGTCTGGCTGGCGAGACGACCAAGGACAACGTCTGTGGCGTCAATGACGTGCCACTGGCGGTTGATATCGCCGGGCTTCGGGGTGTACGTACGCACGGTGTTTGCCTCGTTCTTGTTCTGGCGTTCTTGTTTTAGGCGTCACGCGGAAAAGTGCGCCTACTATCTATGCGCTACCGGAACAGAGGTGAGGGCTCCATGTAACCAGTCATCCTGAAGTCCCGAATGTGCACGTTGAGTAGTTATCCTGCAACCGGATTCTCAAGCGGGCACGCATCATCGAGAAAGGACACGCACAACGACTACCAAGAATAGCCTGCGTTAAGGGTGCAGGTCAAAATACAATCTGACTTGCACTCCAGCGACGTCCCGGCGATCCGGGTCCGGCGCTTCGACACCGTGAGGCCGGCCTGCGATGCGGATCCCACCAACCAGAAGGCAGCGTGCGTCAGCCATCCCCTTCTCCTTAGCCTTCATCGTGGCAGCCGGGCTGCTGGGCCTCGCCGCCGGTCCGGCCGCCACGTTCGGCGCGCAGCGTCTTCTGCCGGCTCTCGACCTGGCGGCTGGACGCCGGAGCCACGTGCCCGCCGCCGTCTTTACGGGCGCACTGTTTATGGTGATGGCGTGGCGGTTTGGCGCGTCATGGCTTCTGCCTGCCCTTCTTTTTCTCAGTGCCGCCGGCGTCGTCCTTTCCCGGATCGATCTGCACTTCAGGCTGCTGCCCAACCGGCTTGTCATTCCAGCCCTCGGGACGGGGTCGGCGCTGCTGCTGCTGGACGCTGCAGTAAATGAAAGATGGGCCAACCTTGTTGTTGCATTCATCGGATCGGCCGCAACATTCGTGATTTATCTCGTACTGGCGCTTATTTCTCCACGGGGCATGGGAATGGGCGATGTGAAATTTTCCGCAGTACTTGCCCTCCCCCTCGGATATCTCTCCGTCGGTCAGTTAGTGCTCGGGGTTTCCCTCGGTTTTTTGATCGGCGCCCTCGTGGGGGGAATTCTGCTCCTCGCCGGATTGGCGGGGCGAAAGAGCCCGGTACCGTTCGGGCCCTCCATGTTTGCCGGCTGCATTGCCGCCGTGGTTTTTGGCGCCGAATTGGGTCCGGCACTCCTTCCGTCACTATTCACGTAGCGGAACTACTTGAGTACCCCCACCAGCCGACCAAGTAGTGTACTCAGGTTGCGCCTCGCGGTAAGTAAGTAATTCGGTGTTACGGGTGTGAAAAACACGGGTACTTCAGTTGGTTGTCCCCGTAACCATTACCCGTGTAAACCTTGAGACATCGAGGACCCGGCAATCCATCTGGGGGGCGCCGGGACTTTGAATTTCATCAGCACTCACAAAAAAGGGATATAACAATGAACGCTGCACTGGTCTCAATGATGGTTTTCGTCTCCGGTATCAAAACCCGCCTCACGGATGAAGAAAAGGGTGCCACCGCCGTTGAATACGGCATCATGGTCGCGCTGATCGCCGTGGTCATCATCGGCGCTGTCACCACCTTCGGCGGCAACCTCTCCTCCATGTTCACCAACGTCGCGGGCAAGATCCCCACCACTCCCTAGTCAGTTTTCCCGCCCGCCACTCTGCCGGCTGTCCGTCAACCGGGGCAGCCGGCAGCCGTGTGCCGGGGGCAGCCAGTCCCACCCGGGGCCTCCCCTTCACGCGGTCCGACGCCACACCGTGCGTTCACGCAGTACCGAGGTGTAACAAGAGGTTAGGAACCAACCATGAAATCACGTTTGCTCGGAGGCCTCACGGCACTTGTGCTGGCCATCATTGGCACCATGATGCTGGTCAACTACGTGTCCAATGCTGACCGCCGGGCACAGGCGTCGCTGGAGCCCGTGGACGTCATCGTTGTGGATTCGGAAGTTCCGGCAGGGACCAGGTCGGAGGACCTGAGCGCCTTCCTCAAGGTCCGCTCCATCCCCGGCGCCGCAATGACCCCGGGGGCGATGACATCGTTGAACGTCACCAGCGGGCTCGTGACGGCTGTGGATCTGAAACCGGGTGAGCAGTTGCTCGAAAGCCGGCTCGTTGACCCGTCGCAGCGGATCGCTCCGGGATCCGTGCAAGTCCCGGAAGGTATGCAGGAAGTCACCATCCTCCTGCCGCCGGAAAGCGTGGTGGGCGGCACCGTCCGCGCCGGTGACCTGGTGGGCCTCTTCGTCACCCAGGCTGACCCGGCAACGCCGGAAGTGACCAGCACACAGGTGGTCTTTGACAAGGTCCTCGTGACCGCTATCCAGCAGGGCCCCGCCCAGCACCATCACCACCCCCGAGGGCACGTCGGCAGTCCCGACAGGATCCTCCTTCGTCACCTTGGCCCGCAATTCCACAGACGCCGCCAAGATCATCCTCAGTTCCCGGACTGGCAACATCTGGCTGACGAGACAGACGCCGAACACGCCCGCCAGCGACCGCACCCCCGTCAATACCCGCGGTATCTTCCAATGAGCCGCTTCCTGGCGCTCACAGCGTCCCCGGAATTCGAGCGTCATCTCACCGCGTCGCTCGGACCCGCCCATGTGGTACAGGCGGTGGCCTCCGGCGCGACAGCCGCCGACATTCTGGCCCTGAATACCGGCGGCTCCGTCGACGTGGTTGTCTGTGGCCCTGACATTGAAGCCGAACAGGTCTTTGCCCTGGCCACAGGCCTGGACCGGCTGGCACCGGACATTGTTGTGGTACTGGCGGCCGTCACTTCGGCCGAACTGACGCTGGCCGCCATGCGCTCCGGCGTCCGCGATGTCATTGCACCGGATGCGCCGGCAGAGCTGCTGCGCCACGCCCTTGAGCGCGCGGCCGCTACGTCGCTGAGCCGCAAGCAGGCTGCCGCCGAGGAAACAGGCCAGAAGCGGGGCCGGGTGCTGGCCGTGATGTCACCCAAGGGCGGCGTGGGCAAAACCACCGTTTCCACGAACCTGGCAGTCGGACTGGCCAAGGTGGCACCGAAGGACGTCGTGATTGTTGACCTCGATCTCCAGTTCGGAGACGTCGCCTCGGGGCTCAGCCTTGATCCTCAGTACACCATCAGTGACGCCGTCCTTGGCGCGGCCTCAATCGACTCTATGGTGCTCAAGGCATTCCTCACTCCGCACTCGTCGGGGCTCTACGCAATGTGCGCGCCCCGGATGCCTGCCGAAGCCGACCTCATCAAGGCGGCGCAGGTGACAACGCTGATCAATCAGCTCTCCCTGGAGTTTGCGTACGTCGTTTTGGACACCGCCCCGGGACTCAGCGAAGAGGTCCTGGCAATCCTGGAACTTGCAACCGAGGGAATCTGGGTAGTGGGCATGGATATCCCCAGCATCCGCGGACTCAACAACGGCTTCGAAGTCCTGCGCCAGCTGGACCTGATGCCACCGTCCAACACCGTGGTGCTCAATTTCACCGACCGGCACAGCGGATTGACTGTCGCGGATGTTGAAGCCACCGTCGGCAGGCCCGTTGACATCCAGCTACCGCGTTCGAAGACACTTCCGTTTTCGACCAACGCGGGTATACCTCTGGTACACGACGGCCGGAGGGATCCTGCACTCAAGAGCCTGCGGGACCTCGTGGCTAAATTCTCCCCGGCCGGGCCTCCGCCTTCCCGCAAGTTCTCCCAACGAAGGGCCGCCATCTCATGAGTCTCATCGACCGACTCGAAGCCGTCCGACTTTCCGCTGAGGGCCAGACACTGCCCGATGGATCCGCAGCCCCCGCGCCGTCCGCCGGCACGCTGGAAGCGGCCGGAGCACGCCCTGAGGACCGGACAGTTAAGGCCCCGCAAATCGCGTCCCCCGATGCCCTCGCCGGCATCAAGAAACGCGCGGCCGCCGAACTGGCAGCCCGTCTGGGCGGCCGTATCACGGACAACAGCCTCGACGAGGGCGACGTCCGGCGAATGGTCCGGGAGGCACTCGCTTCCTTCATCGACGAAGAGCAGGTCCCGTTGACGCCTGAGGAACGGCGTCGCCTGGTCCGTGAGATCGTCGACGAGGTTCTGGGACTGGGACCCCTCCAGCGGCTTCTGGACGATCCGCTGGTCACGGAAATCATGGTCAACGGCGCTGACCGGATCTACGTCGAACGGTCCGGCCGGCTGCATCTGACCGGCACCACGTTCAGTTCCGACGCCCACCTGCGCAGGGTCATCGAACGCATCGTTTCACGCATCGGGCGGCGGATCGACGAGTCCTCCCCGCTGGTTGACGCCCGGCTCCAGGACGGTTCCCGCGTCAACGCCATCATCCCGCCGCTGGCTGTCGACGGCCCCTCACTGACCATCCGCAAATTCTCGGCCGTGCCCCTGACAGTGGATGACCTGATCGGTTTTGATTCCATCTCCCCCGCCATGGCCCAGGTCCTGGACGCGTGTGTTCAGGCCCGGCTGAACGTCATTGTCTCCGGAGGTACCGGTACCGGAAAGACGACCCTGCTGAATGTTCTTTCCTCCTTTATCCCCGCCGACGAACGCATCGTCACCATCGAGGACGCGGTGGAACTCCAACTGCAGCAGGAGCATGTGGTGCGCCTCGAAAGCCGGCCGGCCAACGTCGAAGGCCGCGGCGCAGTGGGCATCCGTGAGCTCGTCCGGAACTCGCTTCGAATGAGGCCGGACCGGATCGTCATCGGTGAAGTCCGCGGCGGCGAAGCGCTGGACATGCTCCAGGCCATGAACACCGGCCACGACGGTTCCATCTCGACGGTGCACTCGAACTCGCCACGGGACGCCATCGCCCGCCTGGAGACGCTGGTGCTGATGGCCGGGATGGATCTGCCGCTACGGGCCATCCGGGAACAAATCGCCAGCGCCGTCCACTTGATCGTGCAGCTGAGCCGGTTGAAGGACGGTACCCGCCGGGTCACCCACATCACGGAAGTCCTCGGGATGGAAGGGGACGTCGTAACGCTCCAGGACGCATTTGTCTTCGACTACGCCGCCGGCGTCGATCGTCAGGGCCGCTATATCGGCAAACCCATCGCCACGGGTGTCCGCCCGCGGTTCGTGGAGAAGTTTGCCGATATGGGGATCGTCCTGCCGCCGGAGATCTTTGCCACTGCGCCCTACACGATGGGCCGGTGAGCAGCATGGTCGCCGATCCAGCCATGCTCGCCGGGGTCGCCGGGGTCGCCCTCATCGTGGTGGCAGTAATGGTCGCCCTTTTCGTCGTCCTGCGGCCCCGCTACGCGGACATTCCCCTCAGCCGGAGGAGGCTGTTCCCGGGTAAAGCGAGAACTTCGGTCATCTCCCGGCTGAGCGGCGCCACGGTTGCCGCGGTGGAGCGCCATGTGAGCCACCGGACCACCGGTCCGTTCGGCCGCGACGCGCTCAGCGGGGCGGGCATTAAGACCCCGCCCGCCGATTTCGTCCTCCTGGTGCTGGCGGCCAGTTTCTTCCTGGGGCTGGCGGGACTCGTGGTCCAGGGACTCGCGGTGGCGTTGCTGTTCGCCGTGCTGTCCCCGGTGGGCGCGTTGGCGTTCATCAAGATTAAGACCGGACGCCGCCGTGCCGCCTTTGAGGAACAGCTCAGCGACATGCTGATGTCCCTCTCCGGAAGCCTCCGGGCCGGACACAGCATCACCCAGAGCATGCACAGCGCCAGCGTGGAGATGCCTCCGCCCATGTCGGAAGAACTCGCACGAATCGTCAACGAGGACCGGGTCGGACGGGACACTTCCGAATCGATGGCCGAAGTTGGCCGTCGACTGCAGTGCGAGGACTTCGAATGGCTCAGCCAGGCCATCGAAATTAACCGCGAAGTCGGCGGCGATCTGGCAGGGGTCCTGGACCACGTCGCCGAAACCGTCCGGGAACGTGCGCAGATTAAGGGTCAGGTCCGGGCGTTGGCGGCTGAGGGCAAATTCTCCGCCTACATCCTGATCGCATTGCCGTTTTTCGTCGCTGCATTTATTAACCTCTCGAATCCGGGATACATGGCGGTCCTGCTGCAGCCCGGACTCGGCTGGATCCTCATCGGAGCCGGCGTGGTCATGATGGCCATCGGCTCATTCTGGATCAGCAAAATGGTGAAGATCGAGTTCTAGGGAGTTGAGTCCATGTCCGCAACAGTGTGGCTGTTAATTGCCGCCGTCATCCTTCCGATGTCCTACTTCGCCTGGTCCGTCATCGCCATCGACCGGACCACCGAACGTGCGATCCAGTCCAGACTCGTCGCCGTCGCCTACCGCCCTCCGGAAGTTGCCTCCGGCCGCAAGAGCCGCCTGGTCCAACTGACCCGTCAGTTGACCCCGCGGGCCTACGTTGCGCATCTTGACCGGCTCCTGGGAAATGCCGGACGGCCCGCCTCTATGCCGCTGGAACGCCTCCTGACGATCAAACCGCTGGCGGCACTGGGCGGCGCCATCATCGGGCTAATCCTTGGCGGTGCAGCGTCCCCGCAGGGAACCCTTCTGGCCCTGTGCATCACGGCGGCCTGCTATTTCCTGCCTGACCTGCTGATCTACAACACCGGTACCAAACGCCAGGCCCGAATCGCACTGGACCTCCCCAACGTTATGGACCAGCTGCTGATCTCGGTCGAAGCCGGGCTTGGCTTCGAGGTGGCCATGGCCCGCGTTGGATCCAAGGGCAAGGGCCCACTGGCGGAAGAAATGGTCCGTACGTTGCAGGACATCCAGGCCGGCCGGACCCGGCGCGAGGCGTATAAGGCCATGGCGGCCCGTTCCAAAGTGCCGGATCTGCGAAGCTTCGTCGGCGCCATCATCCAAGCCGATGTCCAGGGACTGTCGATAGCGAGGGTCCTGAAACCCCAGGCCGACCAGATGCGCATCAAACGCCGGCTTCGGGCGGAAGAAAAAGCGATGAAGCTGCCGGTGGCAGTGGTGTTTCCATTGCTCCTCTTCATCTTCCCGCCGCTGTTCATCGTCATCCTGGGCCCCGCGGCCATCAACATCCTCCATACGTTCTCAGGCTGACGGTGTGCACGGAACCCGGCCCGCAATTCATCCGAAGTCCCGGCCGGAGCCGGCGCGCAGCAACCGACCGCACTAAAGGAGCATCCGATGTTTAGGTACCCGCCAGGAAGCCCACGGCAACGGTCTGATCGGCAGCGGGGCGCGGCAGCAGTGGAATTCGCCCTCATCGTCCCGCTCCTGCTGTCGTTGCTCCTAGGAGTGATCGACTTCGGAATGGCTTTCGGGCAGTACGTCAGCCTGCAGGGCGCAGCCCGGGAGGCAGCACGCCAGGGGATCGTCCTGGGCGACGTGGTGGCATCCGCCAACACCGCCAAGGGTGTCCTGGACAGCAGCAAGCTCGAGGTCAGGTTCGCCGTCGATGTCACCGCGGGAGCCCCTGGAGTCATGGTGGTGTGCCTGCGCTACCCGCGGACCTCCCTGACAGGATTCTTTAACTGGACCCTGAACGGACATTTCCAAACCAAGGCCCTGATGCGGATGGAAGGCACCGCGTTGGTTACAGCCGGCCTGAAGTCCTGGACCGGTGGACTCTGCACAAAGTAGCTCCGGGGCAGGCGGCCCGACCGGCGCCGGGATGATCGGCGCCGGGCCAGGGCGAATACGGCTACGGCTACGGGAGCTATGTGAGCTCAGGCGCCAGCCGATAGCCCACGCCGCGCACGGTCTGGAGCCAGCGCGGCTGCACCGGGTCCTCCTGCAGCTTCCGCCGCAGATTCCCGACGTGTACTTCCACCGCCCGCTCGTCGGATTCGCTGATGTAGGCGTCGTCACGGTAGTATTCGGCGCGCACCACCCGAACGAGATCGGACTTGGACCGGACGACGCCGGCCCCTTTGAGCAGGTCGTGCAGAAGATCAAACTCGCTGCGGGTCAGGCTGATGGGCTCGCCGTCAACGGTCAAGGCACGGGTCTGCGGGTTCAACGCCAGGCCATTGTGGCGCAGTACAGGGTCAGCGGCCGCTGCCGGGCCGTCGGAATCCGGGCCGGGCGTTCCTCCGTGTGGGATCGACTGCCTGGGCCGCCGCATCATCGCGGCCACGCGGGCGCGGAGCTCCCGGGGCCGGAACGGTTTGGTCAGGAAGTCGTCGGCCCCCGTATGCAGCGCGGTCAGCGTATCCAGCTCGTCCGCCTGTGCCGTCAGCATCACCACGTAGGAGTCGCTGAACTGCCGGATCCGGCGAAGGACTTCAAATCCATCAATGTCCGGAAGACCCACGTCGAGGGTCACCAGGCTTGCCGCCCGGCTGCGGACAGCCTCGACCCCTTCGCGTCCGCCCGCGGCGCAATGGACCTCGAATCCGGCCTGGCTCAACACGTCTTCAATAAGGTGACGGACATCTTCATCGTCTTCAACTACGACGGCTATTCCCAGCTCAGTCATAGTCCCCCCTCATATCTGGCAAGCACCCTGCCAGCGCACTTGTGGCGGCGCTGGATGGACCGGCGCGTTACCGGCACTGTCAGGATACCTTTGCCGGTGGCAGAACTGTGTACGGCTCAGTAACACGAACCGGAATCCTTGCCGCCGTGTCATTCGCACATCCGATCAAATGTAAGACTAGAGCAACGCGAAAGGGGAGAGTCGTCGGTGAATAAACAGCGGGTGGTCCGGGTCTCGGACTTCTACCTCACGGCGCTGGACCTCCGTGCGCTCATTTTCCTCTGCCAACTGCCAGTGACCCTGATGGTCGCGGCGTACGCCGTTGTCTCTCCCGACGGCTGGTCCGGCCTGCTGGAGAGCGGCCGCGGTCAGTGGTCGCTGGGACTGCAGGCCACCCTGCTCCTGGCCTCGTTCCTTGTCCCCTGGCATCGCCTCGCGCCGTCCGCGCCTCTCGTCCTGCCGGTTCTTGACCTTATTGCGATCGGGCTGACCGCGGATCACAGCGGGGGTTTGCAGGACTCCGCCCTGCTCCTGGTCCTGCCCGTCATCTGGATAGCAGCATCGCGGCTCAACACAGCTGCCAGCCTGTCGATCAGCTTCCTCGGAGCGTTCCTGCCGCGCCTGCCGTGGATTCTCGAAGGAGGCGCGGGAACGGTTCCCGACCGCGTGGCCGAGGCTGTCCTTGTCCCGCTTATGATGCTGGCCGTCGCCTTCGTCATTCGGTGCGTGCGGATCACGTCCGCGGATCTCGCCCAGGACCGTGACGGCATCCGGCCGGCCGGGCACGAAGATGCTGCGGAGACTACAGAGGATCTGTTGCCCACCGTCGCGCATGAGCTCCGCACGCCCTTGACCTCTATCATCGGCAACCTGGATCTGGTCCTTGCTGAGGCCGAGGACCTGCCCGCGAGAACCGTCCGCCGCCTCGAAGTCGCCGAACGCAATGCCGAGCGCCTGCTCGCCCTGGTCGCGGACCTGCTGCTGTCATCAAACTCGGCCCTCCACGTGCTCCCCCGCCGCACAGACCTCGCCGCCATCGTGGCGACGAGTCTGAGCTCCGCGCAGGCCCATGCGCTGAAGGGACAAGTCACGCTGTCCACCGATCTGGCCGCCCCACTGTGGGCGCAGGTGGACCCGCTTCGTTTCAGCCAGGCCCTCGACAACCTCGTTTCCAACGCGATCAAGTACTCGCCCGACGGCGGGTCAGTCACGGTCTCCGCCAGCATCGCCAACGGCTGGGTGCGGATACACGTCAAGGACACCGGCATGGGCATGAGCTATGCCGATGCCACCCGGGTCTTCACCCGTTTCTACCGGAGTCCGACCGTCCGGGAGACCACCATCCCAGGAGCAGGTCTGGGCCTGGCGATCACCAAAACCATCGTCGAACGCCACGGCGGATCCATTTCCTGCCGGTCCGTCCCCGGCCGCGGAAGCACGTTCACCGTGAAACTCCCGGCGTTCGTGCCGCAGACCACCTAGCCCCGCCGGGGCCCGGGTCAATTCTGCCCTCGAGAGCAACTGGCTCGCTGAGGGGTAGGCCACTTCCTCGAGCACGAGCGGGTGTGGGGCTGCCAGGACCGACTTGGCGTCCCGCTGGCGGGCCAGCAGCCGCTCCAGCAGCCAGCCGGGAGCCTCGATACCTTCGCCGACGAAAAGTGCCGATCCCACAAGGGAACGCACCATGTTGTGGCAAAACGCGTCGGCCTGCACACTGGCTACGATAACTCCGTCGGACCCGCGGCTGAACTCGAAGCGCTGAAGTTCCCGAATGGTCGTGGCGCCTTCCCGGGGCTTGCAGTAGGACCGGAAGTCCTGGAGTCCCAACAGGGCCGAGGCGCCTTCATTCAGGAGTCCGACGTCGAGCCGCTCCTTGTGCCAAAGAGTCGAGGTGCGGCCCAGCGGGTCCCAGAGCGCGGGGCCGTCCGCAATGCGGTAACTGTACCGGCGCCACAGGGCCGAGAAACGGGCATCGAAGCCCTCCGGCGCCACCGACACCCGGTGGACTTCAACGGCCCCGGTGAGATCGCCCAGGCCACGGCTCAGCGCCCCGCGCAGACGGCGGAGCAGCGCGACTGCGGGGTCGAGTTCATGACCTCGCGGCAGCGCCAGCCATTCAGCTTCTGTAAGGTCTGCGTGGACCACCTGGCCGCGCGCGTGGACACCAGCGTCAGTCCGGCCGGCCACGGTGACCCGAACCGGCCGCCGGACCAGCAGGGCAATCGCCTCTTCCAGGATGCCCTGAACGGTGCGCAGGCCCGGCTGGACCGCCCACCCGGCGAACGGGCCGCCGTCGTACGCCAAATCCAGCCGGATACGCAAAAACCCGCCGCCCCCCAGGACGGGGGCAGCGGGTTTGAGCTCGTTCATAGACTTAAGTCTACTGCGAAGAATTCAGTGAATTACTTCGTTTCCTCAGCGGCCGGAGCCTCTTCGGTTGCGGCAGCTTCGGTTTCAGCGGCCGGAGCAGCTTCGGTCTCAGCAGCTTCGGCGGTTTCGGTCTCTACGACCTCTTCCTCGGCGGCCGGAGCGGCAGCCTTCTCAGCGTCCTTCTTGGCAGCGTTAGTTGCTTCAGCAACCACAGCCTGCTTCGGCGAAACCGGCTCGAGGACCAGTTCGATGACAGCCATGGGAGCGTTGTCGCCCTTGCGGTTGCCGATCTTGGTGATGCGGGTGTATCCGCCGTCGCGGTTCTCCACTGCCTGGGCGATGTCGGTGAACAGCTCGTGGACGATGCCCTTGTTGCTGATCAGGCCGAGCACGCGGCGGCGGGAAGACAGATCGCCACGCTTGGCGAAGGTCACCAGGCGCTCAGCGTAAGGCTTCAGTCGCTTGGCCTTGGTCACCGTGGTGGTGATCCGCTTGTGCTCGAACAGTGCTGCGGACAGGTTCGCGAGCATAAGACGCTCGTGAGCCGCTCCGCCGCCGAGGCGCGGACCCTTAGCGGGGGTAGGCATTATAGTTTCTCCTCATATGGAAGCCGGTGGACTGCGCACACCATGGTGCATCCAGTCCGCCAGCCAAGATCTGTTTGTTAGAGTTCGTCGTCGCTGAACGCGGCGTCGTCCTCTTCAATTGCTGCGGCGCGTGCTGCGAGGTCAAAACCGGGAGGCGAGTCCTTGAGGGACAGGCCCAGTTCAACCAGCTTTGCCTTGACCTCATCGATGGACTTCGCACCGAAGTTACGGATGTCCATGAGGTCGGCCTCGGAGCGGGCCACGAGTTCACCCACGGTGTGGATGCCCTCACGCTTGAGGCAGTTGTAGGAACGGACGGTGAGGTCCAGATCCTCGATCGGCAGGGCCATGTCTGCTGCCAGGGCAGCGTCCGTCGGCGACGGGCCAATCTCGATACCTTCAGCTGCGGTGTTCAGCTCGCGGGCCAGACCGAACAGTTCCACCAGGGTGGTACCTGCCGAAGCAACTGCATCGCGCGGGGCGATGGCCTGCTTGGTCTCGACGTCGACGATGAGCTTGTCGAAGTCGGTGCGCTGCTCAACACGGGTAGCTTCCACGCGGAAAGTAACCTTCAGCACCGGCGAGTAAATCGAGTCGACCGGGATGCGGCCAATCTCGGAATCGCCGGACTTGTTCTGAGCTGCCGAAACGTAGCCGCGGCCGCGCTCGATGGTCAGTTCGAGTTCGAACTTGCCCTTCGAGTTCAGCGTGGCAATGTGCAGATCCGGGTTGTGGAATTCGACGCCGGCCGGCGGAGCGATATCCGCGGCGGTGACGACTCCCGGTCCCTGCTTGCGCAGGTAGGCAACAACCGGCTCGTCGTGCTCAGAGGAAACCGAGAGGTTCTTGATGTTCAGGATGATCTCAGTGACATCTTCCTTGACACCCGGAACCGTGGTGAACTCATGCAGCACGCCATCGATCCGGATGCTCGTGACAGAGGCACCGGGGATGGAGGAGAGCAGGGTACGGCGGAGGGAGTTTCCGAGGGTGTAACCGAAGCCCGGCTCCAGCGGTTCAATGATGAACCGTGAGCGGTTTTCGGAGACGACCTCTTCGGAGAGGGTGGGGCGCTGTGCAATGAGCACTTAGGTTTCCTTTCGGCGAGCATCCGCTATATGACGCAACACAGGTGGTGGAAAAATCGGTCTGAAGACTTAACGCGGCCGGGCCTGCCCGGACCATGGAAGGCCCGGGCAAGCTCCAGTGCGCTGGGAAGCCTTAGACGCGGCGGCGCTTGGGCGGACGGCAGCCGTTGTGGGCGCTGGGGGTTACATCCTGGATGGATCCAACTTCGAGGCCAGCAGCCTGCAGCGAACGGATGGCGGTTTCGCGACCGGAACCCGGGCCCTTGACGAATACGTCAACCTTGCGCATACCGTGCTCCTGTGCACGCTTTGCGGCGGCTTCGGCAGCCATCTGGGCAGCGAACGGGGTGGACTTACGTGAGCCCTTGAAGCCAACCTCACCGGAGGAAGCCCAGGAAATAACGGCACCGTTCGGATCCGTGATGGAAACGATGGTGTTGTTAAAAGTGCTCTTGATGTGCGCCTGGCCCAGCGCGATATTCTTCTTGTCCTTCTTACGCGGCTTGCGAACCGCGCCACGAGTCTTCGGGGGCATTTTTTCTCCTACAGAAAGTTATCGGGTGAAAACCGAGCTAGACCCTCAGGGCCTAACGGGCCTTCTTCTTGCCGGCGACGGTACGCTTCGGGCCCTTGCGGGTACGGGCGTTGGTCTTCGTACGCTGTCCGCGTACGGGCAGGCCCTTGCGGTGGCGCAGGCCTTCGTAGCTGCCGATTTCAACCTTGCGGCGGATATCAGCGGCTACCTCGCGGCGAAGGTCACCCTCAACCTTGTAGTTGCCTTCAATGTAGTCACGAAGCTCAACCAGCTGCGCGTCTGTCAGGTCCTTGACCCGGACATCGGCGCTGATGCCGGTGGCAGTCAGGGTTTCGTGTGCACGGGTCTTGCCCACGCCGTAGATGTAAGTAAGCGCAATTTCCAACCGCTTTTCGCGGGGAATGTCTACGCCAGCGAGACGAGCCATAGAGGCAGTGCTCCTTGAATAAACCGGAGGTCGTAGGCAGTACACCCGCATGTTCTCTGCGGCCCCAGCCTCCGACCGGGGGTCAGCTGTCCGGACTCTTTAGTGCTCAATGTCCCAGATCAGCTTGTGCTGCCTTGTATTTACTTGCGTGGGTTAGCAACCCAGGATTTTCCCCAGAGGGAAAATTAGCCCTGGCGCTGCTTGTGGCGCGGGTTCTCGCAGATCACCATGACCCGGCCATTACGGCGGATCACTTTGCACTTTTCGCAGATCTGCTTGACGCTCGGCTTGACCTTCATGGCGTTCCTTTGCGTGTGGCAGTTGGTCACCTGGACCGGCCGCGGACTGTTGCCCGGGCCCGCCCAGTGTTTACTTGTAGCGGTAGACGATACGACCACGTGTCAGGTCGTACGGGCTCAGCTCCACCACTACCCGGTCCTCAGGGAGAATCCTGATGTAGTGCTGGCGCATCTTTCCAGAGATGTGTGCCAGAACGATGTGCTTGTTGGTGAGCTCAACGCGAAACATCGCGTTAGGCAGCGCCTCGGTCACAACGCCCTCGATCTCAATGACCCCGTCCTTCTTGGCCATACCCTCCGCTAACTGTTGTTGCCGCCGCCTCCCGGTTTGCACCGGTCATGACTGCGGACGTTTTTGATTGATTGGCTGATGCCTCCCGGCCACAAAAGGGCACAACAGGGCAGACAACCAACAGACCACACTACGCCATGACGGCGGGATTGTTAAATCCGTGGTCGAAACCAGCAATCGTAACGTACGTGGGCGTCCCGCGCACTCACCACCGGTAGGCCGCGAGGTTCGCCGCGGAGGTGGACACCGCCTCGGCCCCTGGCGATTCCGTCGAGAATCGCCAGCCGGACGACGTCGGCCGCGGCGCTTTGCAGCGTGATCAGGCTCAGTTGGCGCACGGATTCTGTGCTGCGGTCCAGCGCGACGGCGCCGGTGGAAAGGGCAAACACGGTGTCCCCGTCGGCGAGTGTGTGGCTCGGGTCCAACGCCCTGGCCAGCCCGGCGTGCGCTGCGGCCGCTGTGCGTTTGCATTCGGCTTTGTCCAGCACGGCATTGGTGGCAACCACAACGAGCGTGGTGTTCAGCGGCGGCGTGATCGTGTTCGGGGAATCGGGAACCCGGAAGCGCGCGCCTGAGCGAGGAACGAGCGGGCGAGCGGAGGGTTCGGGGTTACCCGAACCGCATTCGAAGGGCAGTCCCAGCGCGTTGACGATGGCTATGGCGCCGACGGTCACGCCGTTCCCGAGGGTGACGGAGGCTGTACCTACTCCCCCTTTGAACTGGCCCCCGCCAATCGCCGCTCCGGTGCCGGCGCCGACGTTGCCGCGTTCGACGTCGTGCCCCTCGGCCCGGGCGGCAGCCGCAGCGGCAGCCGCATAGCCCATGGACTCATCCGGACGGGCGGAGAAGTTTCCTCCGCGTCCAAGGTCAAAGATGGCCGCCGCCGGGACGATCGGGACCACTCCTCCGGGAACGGCAAAGCCCCGGCCATTCTCCTCACACCACCGCTGGGCGCCGTGTGCCGCGACGAGGCCGAACGCGGATCCCCCCGTGAGCACGACTGCGTCCACCGCGGAGGTGAGGGTTGTGGGCTCCAGCGCATCCGTTTCGTGCGTGCCCGGGCCGCCGCCGCGGACGTCGACGGATCCGACGGTGCCTGGCGGCGGCAGCACCACCGTGACCCCGCTGAGCCAGCCGGCACCGCTCCTGTGGACGTGCCCCACCCGGATTCCGGCTACATCGGTGATCATTCCCATGGCTCCCATTCTGCCCCGCCGTCCTGCCCGACGCGCAGGTTTTCTGGCGCTACGCAAAATCCCTGGCGCTGCCGGTATTCCGGTAGCGCCAGGGATATTGGGTGTCGCAGGCGGTTGCGTGTGTCGCTAGGGAACCGGGACGGGCACGACGCCAAGCGGCGCGAGTTTCGAGGCTCCCCCGTCGGGCGCCGAGAGAACCCAGATACCCTTCTCATGCACGGCCACGGAGTGTTCCCACTGGCACGAACGCTTGCCGTCGGTGGTGACAACGGTCCAGTCGTCCGCGAGGACGGCTGTGTCGATGCTCCCGCGCACCAGCATGGGCTCGATCGCGAGGCACAGTCCCGGCCGGATCTTGGGCCCTCGGTGGGTTGTGCGGAAGTTCAGGACATCCGGGGCCATGTGCATTTCGGAGCCGATGCCGTGGCCGACGTAGTCTTCCAGGATGCCGAGCGGCTTCCCCGGTACGGCGGAGACGTAGTCGTCAATGGCGTTTCCGATGTCCCCAACGAACTTTCCGGTGGCCAGGGCCGCGATGCCGCGCCACATGGCGGCTTCGGTGACGTCGGACAGCCGCTGGTCTTCCGGATCGGCCGTCCCCACGATTACGGTCCGGGCCGAGTCGGAGTGCCACCCTTCCACAATCGCCCCGCCGTCGATGGAGAGAATGTCACCGTCCTGGAGGACACGGTCGCCGGGGATGCCGTGGACGACTTCCTCATTGACCGATGTGCAGATGGTAGCGGGGAAGCCGTGGTAGCCCAGGAAATTGGAGGTGGCGCCGGCCTCCTTGAGGACTGCGGCGAAGACACCATCAAGGTCCCGCGTGGTTTTGCCGGGAATGGCTGCGGCCACCGCAGCATCCAGGGCGCGGCTGAGGACGAGGCCAGCCTGGACCATGGTGCGCATCTGGGAGTTGGACTTGTATTCGATGCGGGGCTGGCCGAATGCCATCTGCAGCGTTCCTTTCAGTGGTGCCGGTGTCCGCCTGGGGCGGAGTGGAGCAAAAATGCCGGAGGCTCCTCCCGGTGGTCCGGGAGGAGCCTCTCGATGTCAGGTGGCGGGTCAGGCCGACTGGGCCGCTTTGATGGCCTGCATCACGCGGTCTGTGACCTCGTCGATGCCGCCGATTCCGTCGACCTGGGTCAGGATGCCGCGCTCGGCGTACTTCGCCACGACGGCCTCGGTCTGGCCGTGATAGAGGTCAAGCCGGTGCCGGATGACGGCTTCATTGTCATCGCTGCGGCCGGTTTCCTTCGCGCGGCCCAGCAGCCGGGTGACGAGTTCCTCGTCGTCGGCCGTCAGCTGCAGGACGACGTCGAGCTTCTGCTCGCCCGTGGCAAGGATCCCGTCGAGGTAGTCGACCTGCGCGGTGGTGCGCGGGTAGCCGTCCAGGAGGAAGCCGCCGTCGACGTCGTCCTCACCGAGCCGGTCACGGACCATCTTGTTGGTCACGCTGTCCGGTACAAAATCACCGGCGTCCATGTACTTCTTCGCTTCTACGCCCAGCGGCGTTTCGCCTTTGACGTTGGCACGGAAGATGTCGCCGGTGGAGATCGCAACGACGCCGAGGCGCTCTGAAATGCGTTCCGCCTGCGTTCCCTTGCCGGAACCGGGGGGTCCAATAATCAACATTCTCGTCATCGCAAAAGCCCTTCGTAGTGACGTTGCTGCAGCTGCGCATCGATCTGCTTCACGGTCTCCAGACCGACGCCCACCATGATCAGGATCGAGGTGCCGCCGAACGGGAAGTTCTGGTTGGCGTTGATCAGAACCAGCGCAATCAGCGGGATCAGAGCCACGAAGCCCAGGTAGAGGGCGCCGGGCAGGGTGATCCGGGAAAGTACGTACTGAAGATAATCCGCTGTCGGCTTGCCGGCACGGATGCCCGGAATGAAGCCGCCGTACTTCTTCATGTTGTCCGAGACCTCTTCAGGGTTGAAAGTAATCCCAACATAGAAGTAGGTGAAAAACACAATCATGGCGAAATACAGCACCATGTAGATCGGCTGGTCGCCGCGGACCAGGTTGTTGTTGATCCACTCCACCCAGAAGGCAATCGGCTCGCCGGCCTGGGGCTGGTTGAACTGTGAGATCAGGCCCGGCAGGTACAGCATCGACGAGGCAAAGATGACCGGGATGACGCCGGCCATGTTGACCTTAATGGGGATGTAGGTGCTGGTGCCACCCACGGTGCGCCGCCCGATCATGCGCTTGGCGTACTGCACCGGGATCCTGCGCTGCGACTGCTCCACGAAGACCACGAGCGCGACCGTCAGCAGGCCGATGACAAGAACCATAAAGAACGTTCCGGGACCCTGTGCGGTCCAGATCGCTCCGAGTGCACCGGGGAAGCCGGCGGCGATAGAGGTGAAGATCAGCAGCGACATGCCGTTGCCGACACCCTTTTCGGTGACGAGTTCACCCATCCACATGATCAGGCCGGTACCGGCCGTCAGCGTGATGATGAGCAGGACCGTGGTGATGATCGAGGAATCCGGGATGATCGGCAGCTGGCAGTTCGGCAGCAGCTGACCGGACCGCGCGAGCGACACCAGTGTCGTGGCATTCAGCAGGCCCCAGGGCGATGGTGAGGTAGCGGGTGTACTGGGTCAGTTGCGACTGGCCCGACGCGCCTTCTTCATGCAGCTGCTGGAACCGGGGAATGACCACCCGGAGTAGCTGCACAATGATGCTCGCCGTAATGTACGGCATGATGCCGAGGGCGAAGATTGATACCTGCAGCAATGCACCGCCGCTGAACAGGTTGACGAGCTGGTAGATCCCGCCCGTGGTCTGACCGTTCTGCAAGCATTGCTGGACATTCTGGTAGTTCACACCAGGCGAGGGGATGAAGGCACCCAAGCGGAAGATTGTGATGATTCCCAGCGTGAACAACAACTTGCGTCGCAGATCAGGCGTGCGAAAGGCCCGGCCAAATGCGCTAAGCAAGCGTCCTCCTGAGTAATAAGTAAAGTCTTGTGAGACAGGTCAATAGAACCCAACGTTCGAGTCTAACGGGTGGATGCGCCCTGCGAACAATCGGCGGTCCCCAAAAAATCGAAAAACTCCCGGCACCACAGGCCTGTAGCCTGCGGTACCGGGAGTTCAACAACGGGCTGATACACCGCCGCCCTTAGAGGGCGGTGGTGGTTCCGCCTGCTGCAGCAATCTTTTCTGCGGCGCTGGCCGAGAATGCGTGGACGGTGACGTCAACCTTGACGGTGATGTCGCCGGTGCCAAGCACCTTGACGGGCTGGTTCTTGCGAACGGCACCCTTTTCGACCAGGTTCTCCACGGTGACTGAGCCACCTTCCGGGAACAGCTCGTTGAGCTTGTCCAGGTTTACGACCTGGAACTCAACCCGGAACGGGTTCTTGAAGCCGCGCAGCTTCGGCAGGCGCATGTGCAGCGGCAGCTGGCCGCCGGCAAAGCCAGCCTTGATCTGGTAACGGGCCTTCGTACCCTTGGTACCGCGACCGGCGGTCTTACCCTTGGAGCCTTCGCCACGACCAACACGGGTCTTGGCGGTTTTGGCACCGGGGGCGGGACGCAGGTGGTGAACCTTCAGTGCGTTCTGCTTCTCAGCGGCGCCCTGTGCCTTCTCGGCAGTTTTGTTCTCGGCCATTTACTTCGCCTCCTCTACCTTAATCAGGTGCGGAACCGTGTTGACCATTCCGACGGTCACGGCGTCGGCGGTGCGGACAACGGTGTGTCCGATCCGCTTCAGGCCGAGGGACCGAAGGGTGTCGCGCTGGTTCTGCTTGCCGCCAATGGCGGACTTAATCTGAGTGATCTCCAACTGTGCATCGGAGACAAGCACGTTCTTTGCCATTGCTCAGACACCTGCCTTCTGGTTCAGAAGCGCCTTGACCATTGCCGGAGGAGCGATCTCGTCGAGGGGCAGGCCGCGGCGTGCTGCCACTGCTGCCGGCTCTTCGAGGCGCTTGAGCGCATCAACGGTCGCGTGCACGATGTTGATGGCGTTCGAGGAACCGAGCGACTTGGAGAGGATGTCGTGGATGCCCACGCACTCCAATACTGCACGGACCGGACCGCCGGCGATAACACCGGTACCCGCGGAAGCCGGGCGCAGCATAACGACGCCTGCGGCGGCCTCACCCTGGACGCGGTGCGGGATGGTGCTGCCGATGCGGGGAACGCGGAAGAAGGACTTCTTGGCCTCTTCAACGCCCTTCGCGATAGCGGCGGGAACTTCCTTGGCCTTGCCGTAGCCGACGCCGACCATACCGTTACCGTCACCAACGACGACGAGTGCGGTGAAGCTGAAGCGACGACCACCCTTGACGACCTTGGAAACACGGTTGATGGTTACAACGCGCTCTACGAACTGGCTCTTTTCGGCTTCGCGGCCGCCGTCGCGGCCACCACGGCCACCACGGTCACCACGACCCTGGCCCTGGCCGCGGTCGCCACGCTCGCCACGACGAGCGCCACCACGGGCGCCGTCAGCGGCAGCAGCAGGCGCAGCGGTCTCAGTTGCCGGAGCAGCTACAGCTTCAGTCACCTGAATGTCCTTTTCGTTATTTTCGGTCACAGTGACAGCCCACCTTCACGGGCGCCGTCAGCAACAGCAGCGATCCGGCCGTGGTACTTGTTACCACCGCGGTCGAAGACGACTGCTTCGACACCGGCAGCCTTGGCACGCTCGGCGACGAGTTCGCCAACGCGCTTGGCCTTGGCAGTCTTGTCACCATCGAATGCACGAAGGTCGGCTTCCAGGGTGGAGGCGCTCGCTACGGTCAGGCCCCTTGCTGTCATCGACAACCTGGACGAATACGTGGCGGGCGGAGCGGTTGACGACCAGACGAGGACGTACAGCCGTTCCGGAGATGCGCTTGCGGATACGAAGCTGGCGGCGGCTGCGCTTGGCAGACTTGCTCTTGTTCGTACGCTTCTTATTAATTGCGATGGCCATGGTTACTTACCAGCCTTTCCGACCTTGCGGCGGATGACTTCGCCGGCGTAGCGGATGCCCTTGCCCTTATAGGGGTCCGGCTTCCGCAGCTTGCGAATGTTGGCAGCAACCTCGCCGACCTGCTGCTTGGAAATACCTGAAACAGAGAGCTTGGTCGGGGTCTCAACTGCAAAGGTGATGCCGTTCGGTGCCGAGACGTTGACCGGGTGGCTGTAGCCCAGAGCGAACTCCAGGTCAGAACCCTTGGCCTGAACGCGGTAACCGGTACCGACGATTTCAAGCTTCTTCTCGTAGCCTGCGGTGACACCCTGGATCATGTTGGCGATCAGGGTGCGGGTCAGGCCGTGCAGCGAACGTGAGGCGCGCTCGTCGTTCGGGCGGGCGACAGTCAGGGTGCCATCTTCCAGGGAAACCTCGATCGGGCTGGCCACAGTGTGGCTCAGCTCGCCTTTGGAACCCTTGACATTGACGACAGAGCCGTCAACCTTGACCTCAACGCCGGCAGGAACGGTGATGGGGAGACGTCCAATACGTGACATTATTCTCTTCCTTTCCCGTTACCAGACGTAAGCGAGGACTTCGCCGCCCACGCCCTTCTTGCCGGCCTGCTTGTCAGTCAAGAGGCCGGAAGAGGTGGACAGGATTGCGACACCCAGGCCACCGAGCACGTGCGGCAGGTTGGTGGACTTTGCGTAAACGCGCAGTCCCGGCTTGGAAATACGACGAACGCCAGCGATTGAACGCTCGCGGTTCGGACCGAACTTGAGCTCGAGGGTCAGCTTCTTGCCAACCTCAGCGTCTTCTTCTTTCCAGGAGGCGATGTAACCTTCGGCCTTCAGGATGTCGGCAACGCGTGCCTTGAGCTTGCTGTACGGCATAGACACGGAATCGTGGTATGCCGAGTTTGCGTTGCGCAGACGCGTAAGCATGTCTGCGACGGGATCTGTCATTGTCATGGTGGGCTCTTGCCCTTCCTCATAACGGTTTCCGCCGTGCTGATTGTTCCGAACGAAGTCGGGACCTGCGCGGCGGACCTTTTACGTAGCTAGATTAATCTTCGGTCTTGAACGGGAAGCCAAGCGCCTTAAGCAGCGCGCGGCCTTCGTCGTCGGTCTTGGCAGTGGTCACGACGGTGATGTCCATGCCGCGTACGCGGTCGATGGAATCCTGGTCGATCTCGTGGAACATAACCTGCTCGGTAAGACCGAAGGTGTAGTTGCCGTTGCCGTCGAACTGCTTGCCGCTGAGGCCCCGGAAGTCGCGGATACGCGGCAGAGCCAGCGTGACCAGACGGTCCAGGAATTCCCACATGCGGTCCCCACGCAGAGTTGCGTGTGCACCGATCGGCATGCCTTCGCGCAGCTTGAACTGTGCGATCGACTTGCGGGCCTTGGTTACCTGCGGCTTCTGGCCGGTGATCAGGGTCAGATCGCGGACAGCGCCGTCGATCAGCTTGGAGTCCTTGGCGGCATCTCCAACACCCATGTTCACAACGACCTTGACCAGACGGGGAACCTGGTTGACGTTCTGGTACTGGAATTCCTCAACGAGCGAGCCCTTGATGGAATCGGCGTACTTGGTCTTCAGACGAGGAACGATCTTGCTTGCCGGAGTCTCGAGAGTCTCAGTCATTAGATGTCCTTCCCTGAGCTCTTGGCCACGCGGACACGCACTTCACGCTTCACGCCATCGCGCTCAACGGTCTCGGTGCGGAAACCGACGCGGGTGGGCTTCTTGGTGGAGGGGTCAACCAGAGCCACGTTGGAGATGTGGATCGAAGCCTCAACGACCTCGATGCCACCGGTCTTGGTGCCGCGCTGCGACTGACCGACCTTAGTGTGCTTGGTTACGCGGTTGATGCCTTCGACCAACACGCGGTTGGTCTCGGGGAAGACGCGCAGAACCTTGCCCTGCTTGCCCTTGTCGCCGCCGCGCTCAGCCTTGGCGCCAGTGATGACCTGAACGAGGTCACCCTTTTTGATCTTAGCCATGGACTAAAGCACCTCCGGAGCCAGAGAAACGATCTTCATGAACTTCTTATCGCGAAGTTCACGACCAACCGGTCCGAAGATGCGGGTACCGCGGGGGTCACCGTCAGCCTTCAGGATCACAGCTGCGTTCTCGTCAAACTTGATATAGGAACCATCCGCACGGCGGCGTTCCTTCTTGGTACGGACGATGACAGCCTTGACGACGTCGCCCTTCTTTACGTTGCCGCCCGGAATTGCGTCCTTGACGGTAGCGACGATAACGTCGCCAATGCCTGCGTAGCGACGGCCAGACCCACCGAGAACGCGAATGGTAAGGATTTCCTTAGCACCCGTGTTGTCGGCAATCTTGAGTCGCGACTCCTGCTGAATCACTATTTACTCCTTGCGTCGCGCGGGTTCTCAGACCGAGATCTTGCTACGGGATGAGCCTTGCGGAACGGTAGATCGGGGTGTCTCTTGACCTGCCTGGATTTTGCCAGACCAGGCCTAAACGCCCGTTCCAGCAGCATTTGCACCCCAAGCGGACTCCGAATGGAGCACAAGGGGGCACTATGCCGTGGCACGATTGTTTACGAGGTTGATGACGGCGCACGAGAGCGCCATACAAACTCAATATCCTAGCACGCCTGGGGGCCCTGGCAGAAACGGCCGTGAGCACGGCCGCCGGCACCGGCGCTCCCCCGGCATAACAGAAGCCCCCGTTCCCGAGAGGGGAACGAGGGCTTCCGCAGATCAGGCCTTACTTGGCCTTTTCGATGATCTCCACCAGGCGCCACCGCTTGGTAGCGGACAGCGGGCGGGTCTCGGCGAGGAGTACCAGGTCGCCGATGCCGGCGCTGTTCTCTTCGTCGTGAGCCTTGATCTTCGTGTTGCGGCGCAGGACCTTGCCGTACAGGGCGTGCTTGACGCGGTCTTCGACCTGGACAACGATGGTCTTTTCCATCTTGTCCGAGACGACGTAGCCGCGCTTCGTCTTACGGTCACCGCGCTCGGCAGCCGTGGCTGCGTCGGAAACAGTTTCCGTCACGTTCTCGTCCTTTTCACTCACTTGGCGTCCTCCTCGGTTTCAACCGTCTCAGCCTTTTCGGCCTTCTTGGTTGCAGCCTTCTTGGACTTCTTTTCTTCCTTGGCTTCCACAACCGGTGCGGCAACCTCGGCACGAATGCCCAGCTCGCGCTCACGGAGAACGGTGTAGATGCGTGCGATGTCCTTCTTTACCGCGCGCAGACGACCGTGGTTCTCCAGCTGACCGGTGGCGGACTGGAAACGCAGGTTGAACAGCTCTTCCTTGGCCTTACGGAGTTCTTCAACGAGTCGCTCGTTGTCGAAACCGTCCAGCTGTGCGGATGCAAGTTCCTTGGATCCTACTGACATTTCTATTCACCACCTTCGCGACGCAAAATGCGTGCCTTCAACGGGAGCTTGTGGATCGCCAGGCGCAGTGCCTCGCGGGCAACCGATTCCTCGACACCGGAGATCTCGAAGAGAACCCGGCCCGGCTTGACGTTTGAGACCCACCATTCCGGAGAACCCTTACCGGAACCCATGCGGGTTTCGGCCGGCTTCTTCGTCAACGGACGGTCCGGGTAGATGTTGATCCAGACCTTTCCGCCACGCTTGATGTGGCGGGTCATCGCGATACGGGCAGATTCGATCTGACGGTTCGTGACGTAGGCCGGGCTCAGCGCCTGGATACCCCATTCACCGAAGGAGACCTTGGTGCCGCCCGTAGCAGCGCCGGAACGACCCGGGTGGTGCTGCTTACGGTGCTTGACTCGACGTGGGATAAGCATTTAAGCCTGTCCTCCTTCTACTGACTGAGCCGAGCCTGCGGCACCGGCTTCAACAGCCGGTGCTTCGGCAGCGACGGGCGCTGCCTCAGCCGGGCGGTCGTTACGACGACGGCGGTCACCACGGTCAGCGCCACCCGGGCGGCCCGGGCGGTCGCTGGCACCACGGCCGCGGGACGGAGCAGCAGCTGCCTGCTGGGCCAGTTCCTTGGCGGTGACGTCACCCTTGTAGATCCAGACCTTCACGCCGATGCGGCCGAAGGTGGTCTTGGCCTCGTAGAAGCCGTAGTCGATGTTCGCGCGGAGGGTGTGCAGGGGCACACGGCCTTCGCGGTAGAACTCCGAGCGGGACATTTCGGCCCCGCCCAATCGACCCGAGCAAGCGATCCGGATGCCCTTGGCACCGGCACGCTGTGCGGACTGCATGGCCTTCTTCATTGCACGGCGGAATGCCACGCGGGAAGTCAGCTGCTCAGCAACGCCCTGGGCAACAAGCTGGGCTTCCATCTCGGGGTTCTTGACCTCGAGGATGTTCAGCTGAACCTGCTTGCCGGTGAGCTTTTCGAGCTCGCCGCGGATGCGGTCTGCTTCTGCACCGCGGCGGCCGATGACGATGCCCGGACGTGCCGTGTGGATATCCACACGGACACGGTCGCGGGTGCGCTCGATTTCGACCTTGGCGATACCGGCGCGTTCCATGCCCGTGGACATGAGCTGGCGGATGCGGATGTCTTCGCGAACGAAGTCCTTGTACCGCTGTCCGGCCTTGGTGCTGTCAGCAAACCAGTGCGATACGTGATCGGTGGTGATGCCGAGTCGGAACCCGTGCGGGTTAACTTTCTGTCCCACTTAGCGAGCCTCCTCTTTCTCCGGGGTAGCGACTACCACGGTGATGTGGCTCGTGCGCTTCTTGATCTGAAATGCACGACCCTGGGCTCGCGGCTGGAACCGCTTCATGGTCGGGCCTTCATCAACAAACGCTTCGCTGATGATGAGGTCACCTTCGTCAAACGCCACGCCGTCGCGGTCCGCGAGGACCCGGGCGTTGGAGATTGCCGACTGAACTACCTTGAAAACCGGCTCCGAAGCTGCCTGCGGGGCAAACTTCAGAATTGCCAGAGCCTCATTCGCTTGCTTACCACGAACAAGGTTGACGACGCGCCGGGCCTTCATAGGCGTTACGCGGATGTGACGCGCAATTGCCTTGGCTTCCATTGCTTTCCTTCTCTCGTCTTTGACGTAAGTGCAGGCGCCTAGCGGCGCTTGCCCTTACGGTCGTCCTTGACATGGCCGCGGAATGTCCGCGTGGGAGCGAATTCGCCGAGCTTGTGCCCGACCATCGACTCAGTGACAAACACGGGGATGTGCTTGCGTCCGTCGTGTACGGCAATCGTGTGTCCGAGCATGTCGGGGACGATCATCGAACGGCGGGACCAGGTCTTGATGACGTTCTTGGTGCCCTTTTCGTTTTCCCTGGCTACCTTCACAAAGAGGTGCTGGTCAACGAAAGGACCTTTTTTCAGGCTGCGTGGCATGTGTCCAGGCTCCTATCGCTTGTTCTTGCCAGTACGACGGCGACGAACAATAAGCTTGTCGCTCTCTTTGTTGGGACGGCGGGTGCGGCCTTCGCGCTTACCGTTCGGGTTGACGGGGTGACGTCCACCGGACGTCTTACCCTCGCCACCACCATGCGGGTGGTCGACCGGGTTCATCGCGACGCCACGGACGGTCGGGCGAACGCCCTTCCAGCGCATACGGCCGGCCTTACCCCAGTTGATGTTCGACTGCTCGGCGTTGCCGACCTCGCCGACGGTGGCGCGGCAGCGCACGTCGACGTTGCGGATTTCACCCGAGGGCAGACGCAACTGGGCGAAACGGCCTTCCTTGGCAACGAGCTGGATCGATGCGCCGGCGGAACGGCCCATCTTGGCGCCGCCACCCGGACGCAGTTCGACTGCGTGGATAACGGTACCGACCGGGATGTTGCGCAGCGGCAGGTTGTTGCCGGGCTTGATGTCAGCCTCGGCACCTGCCTCCACCGTGTCACCCTGGGACAACTTGTTCGGGGCAATGATGTAACGCTTGGTGCCATCAATGTAGTGCAGGAGCGCGATGCGAGCCGTACGGTTCGGATCGTACTCGATTTCGGCAACGCGGGCGTTGACGCCGTCTTTGTCGTGGCGACGGAAGTCGATCAGACGGTACTGGCGCTTGTGGCCACCACCCTTGTGACGGGTCGTGATCTTACCGGTGTTGTTACGGCCGCCCTTTTTGGGCAGCGGACGTACCAACGACTTTTCCGGCGTCGACCGCGTGATTTCAGTGAAGTCCGCTACGCTCGAGCCGCGACGGCCCCGGGGTAGTCGGCTTATATTTACGGATTCCCATAATTTATTTCCTCGTTAAAGTGGTCTCCGCTACGAGAGCGGACCGCCGAAGATGTCGATTGTGCCTTCTTTGAGGCTCACAATTGCACGCTTGGTGTTCTTGCGGGTACCCCATCCGAATTTGGTGCGCTTGCGCTTACCGGCACGGTTGATGGTGTTGATCGATTCGACCTTGACGGAGAAAATCTTCTCCACGGCCAGCTTGATCTCGGTCTTGTTCGAGCGGGGGTCCACCAGGAAGGTGTACTTGCCCTCATCGATCAGGCCGTAGCTCTTTTCCGAGACGACGGGTGCAAGCACAACGTCGCGCGGGTCTTTGATGGTGGCTGCGCTCACTTGGCATCCTCCTCGGTCTTTGCAGCCTTGTCAGCAACGAATGCTTCGTAGGCAGCCTTGGTGAAGACTACGTCGTCAGAAACGAGAACGTCGTAGGTGTTCAACTGATCTGAGTACAGAACGTGAACTGCCTCGAGGTTGCGCACGGACAGTGCAGCAACGTCGTTGGCGCGCTCAATGACAACGAGCAGGTTCTTGCGCTCGGAAACTCCGCGCAGGGTTGCCAGTGCTTCTTTGGAGGACGGCTTGGTGCCGGCTACCAGGTCAGCAATGACGTGGATGCGTCCGTTGCGGGCGCGGTCCGAGAGAGCACCGCGGAGAGCGGCAGCAATCATCTTCTTGGGGGTCCGCTGGCTGTAGTCACGCGGCGTGGGGCCGTGGACGACGCCGCCACCGGTCATGTGAGGAGCACGGATGGAACCCTGACGGGCGCGGCCGGTACCCTTCTGCTTGAACGGCTTGCGGCCTGCACCGGAAACTTCGGCGCGGGTCTTGGTCTTGTGGGTACCCTGGCGAGCAGCAGCGAGCTGGGCAACGACGACCTGGTGCAGCAGCGGCACGTTGGTCTGTACGTCGAAGATCTCTGCAGGCAGGTCAACCTTGACAGTGCTAGTCATTGAACTAGGCTCCCTTCACGGCGGTGCGTACGAGTACGACCTGGCCGCGGGCACCGGGAACGGCGCCCTTGATCAGGAGCAGCGACTTCTCGACGTCAACCGCGTGAACCGTGAGGTTCAGCGTGGTGTGACGCACGGCGCCCATGCGGCCGGCCATTTTCATGCCCTTGAAGACGCGGCTCGGGGTGGATGCGCCACCGATGGAACCGGGCTTACGGTGGTTCTTGTGGGCACCGTGGGAAGCTCCAACGCCGTGGAAGCCGTGACGCTTCATCACACCGGCGAAGCCCTTACCCTTGGTGGTGCCCATGACGTCGATCTTCTGGCCGGCTTCGAAGAGCTCAACAGAGAGCTCCTGGCCCAGCTCGTAAGAATCAGCATCTGCAGTGCGCAGTTCGACGACGTGGCGGCGAGGCGTGACGCCTGCCTTTTCAAAGTGACCAGCCAGCGGCTTGGTGACCTTGCGGGAATCGATCTGGCCGTAGCCGATCTGAATGGCGACATAGCCATCAGTTGCTGCGTTGCGCAGCTGCGTGATGACGTTCGAGTCAGCCTGGACCACAGTGACGGGGATGAGCTTGTTGTTCTCGTCCCAGACCTGGGTCATGCCGAGCTTCGTGCCCAGCAGGCCCTTTACGTTACGGGTTGCGGTCATAGTCTCTCAGCACCTCCCTACAGCTTGATTTCGATGTTCACGTCGGCCGGCAGGTCGAGACGCATAAGCGAGTCAACAGCCTTGGGCGTGGGGTCGATGATGTCGATCAGACGCTTGTGCGTGCGCATTTCAAAGTGCTCGCGGCTGTCCTTGTACTTGTGCGGAGAGCGGATTACGCAGTAAACGTTCTTCTCCGTCGGAAGCGGCACGGGGCCGACTACCGTGGCGCCTGCGCGCGTGACCGTCTCAACGATCTTCCGTGCTGAAACGTCAATGACCTCGTGGTCATATGACTTCAGCCGGATGCGGATTTTTTGTCCCGCCATGTCGCCTGACTCTCTTTCAGTCTGTGCTTCCCCTGATTAGGGCTGCTCTGTTCACTTACTCGTTGTATGGCTGCCGAAGCATTTGAAGTCTGAACTACCACCCGCCGCACAAGCTGAATCCGGATGGATCCGGGTTCCTCAACCTGCCGGCGTAACCGACCCCCGCGGTCGGGCGTGTCGCGCTTTTCACGCGTACTCGTCCGCAGTTCCATTGGGAGTGGGTTATGTTTGGTCTCTTCCCTGGACCCTGACACCCGGCATTATCCGGATCGGGACGCGAAAGAGCGCTTGAACAACTCATCTAGTATGCCGGAATATATGGCCAGAAGCGAATCGGGGCCCACCGCCGGGCCGCGGCCGACGGCGGGCCATTGCCCTGCGCAGCCGTCGAATGGATGATGAGGACATGGCTGCGCTGGATTCCGCGGCAGTCCAGGCTCTTGCTGCGCGCCTGGGCCCGCATTTCACCCTGGGGGTCGCCTCGGCGGCCTTTCAAATCGAGGGAGCACTCTCCGCGGGCGGCCGTGGCCCGTCCGGTTGGGATGCTTTCGCGGCCAAACCCGGCAGCATTCGCGGCGGCCACTCCCCCGCGGTCGCCTGCGACCATTACCACCGGGCACCCGAAGACGTCGAACTCATGCGGGCCCTGGGTGTTGACTCGTACCGGTTCTCTCTCTCCTGGCCCCGGATCCAGCCCGACGGGACCGGTCCGTTCAACGCCGCGGGCCTGGACTTCTATGACCGGCTGATCGACCGGCTGCTGGAGGCCGGAATCTCGCCGATGGCGACCTTGTACCACTGGGACACCCCCTTGCCACTTGAGGACCGGGGCGGCTGGCTGAACCGTTCAACGGCGGAGCGCTTCGCCGCGTACACCGCGGCGGCGGCCCGGCGGTTCGGTGACCGGGTGGCTCACTGGGTGACCCTGAACGAGCCCGTGTCCGTCACCCTGAACGGCTACGCACTGGGGGTCCACGCCCCCGGCCACAATCTGCTCTTCAATGCCCTGCCGGCCGTCCACCACCAGTTGCTCGGACACGGGATGGCGGTACAGGCGCTGCGTGCGGAGGCCGTCACTGGCGCAGTGGGGGTCACCAACCTGCACTCCCCGGTCCGGCCCGCTTCGGGGTCCGTCCCCGACCGGCTGCTCGCCAGGGTGTTTGATCTGATGCTCAACCGCATCTACGCCGATCCGATTCTCCTCGGTCATTATCCGAAGCCGCCGCTGGTCGCGAGGCCCTGGTTCCGCTCACTGGGGCGGATTTCCGATGCCGACCTGGCGACGATCCATCAGCCTTTGGATTTTTATGGCCTGAACTACTACTACCCCACGAAAGTCGGTGCGGGGAGGGGGCCTGCCGGCTATCCGGCCGGACGGCCGGAGGCCATGCTGAAAGTCCCGTTCTATTTGGCCGGCTTCCCGGAATATGACCTCACCGGGTTCGGCTGGCCGGTGGCCCCTGAACACCTCGGCGTCCTGCTCCGGGAACTGAAAGACCGCTACGCGGACTCGCTGCCGCCGCTCTACATCACGGAAAGCGGCGCCAGCTTCCCCGAGCCGGACCACGTGACGGGTCCGGTCCCGGATGCCGCCCGGATCGCGTATCTCGCGTCCCATCTTGGCAGCGCGCTGGCGGCCACTGCACCGGGTGGGATCGCAGAGGACGTGGTGCTGCTCGGCTACTACGTCTGGACCCTGATGGACAACTTCGAGTGGGCAGCGGGGTACTCACAGCGATTCGGCCTGGTGCACGTGGACTTCACGACGCTCGAACGAACTCCCAAGGACTCCTACTACTGGCTGCAGGCCCTGGTCCGCGCCCGCCGGGCCTGACAGCCGGCGCCAGGACGGCTCCGGCGGCGCCCCACCCGCCGTACTACTGGTTTTTGTTGGCCCGTCTGATGCGTTTGGCCCGCTCGATCTCCTGGCGGAAGTGTCTTTTGGCCCAGAGCCCCCCGGCCACGACGGCAACGACAACGAGCAGGAAAATGAACAACTCCATGATCGGATCCCTTCTGTTCCTGCAACGGTAGCAGGGCAGGCGGCGCGTCCGGCGGGGCCGTTGCCCGAACAGGCGGTTAAACAGAACAGCCCCGCTGCACATGCAGCGGGGCTGTTCCACACGTCGCAGCAGCCGTCAGACGGCCGGCCGCTAAGCGCTCAAAACAGGGATCGGCAAGAACTACTTGACGATCTTGGTGACGCGTCCCGAACCAACGGTGCGGCCGCCTTCGCGGATAGCGAAGCCGAGGCCATCTTCCATAGCGATCGGCTGGATGAGCGCAACGGTCATCTCAGTGTTGTCGCCGGGCATAACCATTTCCGTGCCTTCCGGCAGGGTGATAACGCCGGTTACGTCCGTGGTGCGGAAGTAGAACTGCGGGCGGTAGTTGGAGTAGAACGGGTTGTGACGTCCGCCTTCGTCCTTGGAGAGGATGTAGACGTTAGCCTCGAAGTCGGTGTGCGGGGTGATGGAACCCGGCTTGACGACAACCTGGCCACGCTCAACATCGTCACGCTTCAGACCGCGGAGCAGGAGGCCACAGTTCTCGCCGGCCCATGCTTCGTCGAGCTGCTTGTGGAACATTTCGATACCGGTCACCGTGGTCTTCTGGACCGGGCGGATGCCGACGATCTCAACCTCGGAGTTGATGGCAAGAGTTCCACGCTCGGCGCGGCCCGTTACAACGGTGCCACGGCCGGTGATCGTGAAAACATCTTCGATCGGCATCAGGAACGGCTTGTCACGGTCACGTACGGGGTCCGGAACGGACTCGTCGACGGCTTCCATGAGGTCCTCGACGGACTTGACCCAAACCGGGTCGCCTTCGAGGGCCTTCAGACCGGAAACGCGAACAACCGGTGCCTCATCGCCATCGAAGCCCTGAGCAGAAAGCAGCTCGCGAACTTCCATTTCGACGAGGTCGAGGAGCTCTTCGTCATCAACCATGTCCGACTTGTTCAGCGCAACCAGCAGGTAGGGAACGCCAACCTGGCGGGCGAGCAGAACGTGCTCGCGGGTCTGAGCCATCGGGCCGTCAGTGGCGGCAACCACGAGGATTGCACCGTCCATCTGAGCAGCGCCGGTGATCATGTTCTTGATGTAGTCAGCGTGACCGGGGGCGTCTACGTGTGCGTAGTGGCGCTTCTCGGTCTGGTACTCAACGTGGGAGATGTTGATGGTAATGCCGCGCTGACGCTCTTCGGGAGCAGAGTCAATCGACGCGAAGTCGCGCTGCTCGTTGAGAGTCGGGTACTTGTCGTACAGCACCTTGGAAATGGCGGCCGTCAACGTCGTCTTACCGTGGTCAACGTGACCAATGGTGCCGATGTTAACGTGCGGCTTAGTCCGCTCGAACTTTGCCTTTGCCACAGGTTCCTCCTAGAACGTTTTCAAATGACTTACCCTTCGACTGCGCTTGTCGCGGCCGAAACTCCAGTAAGTCTACTTGGGGGGCTTTGGATTGGTGAAATTGCAGATTCCGGAACTGATACTAGTTCCACGAGCCTGTTCGTGCCGACGGCCGGAAACCAATCGCGACCGGTAACCGGCCGTCGGCACCAGGCGAATCTCCGTTACCGGAGACGCACCCGAGTTTGTCGCAGCGAAGTCCGAAGACTACTCGCCGCGGTTCTTCTGGATGATCTCGTCGGCAACTGCCTTCGGGACCTCGGCGTAGCTGTTGAACGTCATGGAGTACACAGCGCGGCCCTGGGTCTTCGAGCGCAGGTCACCGATGTAGCCGAACATGCCGGACAGCGGAACGTGCGCGCGAATAACCTTGACGCCCTGGGCATCTTCCATGGACTGCATCTGGCCACGGCGGGAGTTGAGGTCACCGATAACTTCACCCATGTATTCCTCAGGGGTGCGGACCTCGACATCCATCAGCGGTTCGAGCAGAACGGGGTTCGCCTTGCGGGCAGCTTCCTTGAAAGCCATTCGCCCGGCGATCTTGAACGCCATTTCCGAGGAGTCAACATCGTGGTACGCGCCGTCAATCAGCGTGGCCTTGATGCCGACTACCGGGTAACCGGCCAGGACGCCGTCGTTCAGTGCATCCTGGATACCGGCGTCGACCGACGGGATGTATTCGCGCGGGATACGGCCACCGGTGACCTTGTTCTCGAACTCGTACATTTCGCCATCGGCGGTGTCCAGTGGCGCGATCGCAATCTGGATCTTTGCGAACTGTCCCGAACCACCGGTCTGCTTCTTGTGCGTGTAGTCGTGACGCTCTACAGCACGCTTGATGGTTTCGCGGTAGGCAACCTGCGGCTTGCCAACGTTGGCTTCGACCTTGAATTCGCGGCGCATGCGGTCCACCAGGATGTCCAGGTGGAGCTCGCCCATGCCGGCGATGATGGTCTGGCCGGTGTCTTCGTTGAGGGAGACCTGGAAGGTCGGGTCCTCAGCGGAGAGCTTCTGGATGGCCGTGGAGAGCTTCTCCTGGTCACCCTTGGTGTTCGGCTCGATCGCAACCGAGATCACGGGCTCCGGGAAGCTCATGGACTCGAGGACGATCTGGTTGCTGGAATCACACAGGGTGTCACCTGTAGTGGTGTCCTTCAGACCGATCGCTGCGTAGATGTGGCCTGCGGTAGCGCCGTCAACGGGCATTTCCTTGTTGGCGTGCATCTGGAAGAGCTTGCCGATGCGCTCCTTCTTGCCCTTGGTGGAGTTAACCACCTGGGTGCCTGCTTCCACGTGACCGGAGTACACGCGGATGAAGGTCAGCTGGCCGAAGAACGGGTGCGTGGCAATCTTGAACGCCAGGGCCGAGAACGGATCTTCGGAGGACGGCGCGCGGGTCAGTTCCTTCTCTTCGTCGCGCGGATCGTGACCGATCATCGGCGGGACGTCGAGCGGGTTCGGCAGGTAATCCACGACGGCGTCAAGCATCGGCTGGACGCCGCGGTTCTTGAACGCGGAGCCACAGAAGACCGGGTAGAGCTCGGAGTTGATCGTCATCTTGCGGATGCCGGCCTTGAGCTCATCGATGCTGATCTCTTCGCCTTCGAGGTACTTCTCCATGAGTTCCTCGGACGCCTCGGCAACGGTCTCGACGAGGGTCGCACGGTATTCCTCGGCCTTGGCCTGGAGGTCTTCCGGGATCTCGCGGACTTCGTACTTGGCGCCCATGGTGACGTCACCCTTGGCATCGCCGGGCCAGACCAGTGCACGCATGTACAGCAGGTCAACGACGCCGATGAAATCGTTCTCGGCACCGATCGGCAGCTGCATCACGAGCGGCTTGGCACCGAGGCGGCTGATGATGGTGTCGACGGTGAAGTAGAAGTCAGCGCCGAGCTTGTCCATCTTGTTGACGAAGCAGATGCGCGGGACGTTGTACTTGTCAGCCTGGCGCCAGACAGTCTCGGACTGCGGCTCCACGCCTTCCTTGCCGTCGAACACGGCAACTGCGCCATCGAGGACGCGCAGCGAGCGCTCAACCTCAACGGTGAAGTCCACGTGGCCGGGGGTGTCGATGATGTTGATCTGGTTGTTTTCCCAGAAGCAGGTCACGGCGGCAGACGTGATGGTGATGCCGCGTTCCTTTTCCTGTTCCATCCAGTCAGTCGTCGAAGCGCCGTCGTGCGTTTCGCCGATCTTGTGGTTCACACCTGTGTAGAACAGGATGCGCTCCGTAGTAGTGGTCTTGCCGGCATCGATGTGAGCCATGATGCCGATGTTGCGGACCTTGCTAAGGTCGGTAAGCACGTCCTGTGCCACGGTGTCTCCCTTTCGGATGGACTGCACGTTCGCCGCCAGCCCTTGCGGGCCGGCGGCGTCCGGGAAGTATTACCAGCGGTAGTGTGCGAAGGCCTTGTTGGACTCGGCCATCTTGTGGGTGTCTTCGCGACGCTTCACAGCGGCACCGAGACCGTTCGATGCATCCAGGATTTCGTTCTGGAGGCGCTCGGTCATCGTCTTCTCGCGGCGGGCCTTGGAGTAGCCGACCAGCCAGCGCAGGGCGAGGGCGGTGGAGCGGCCCGGCTTGACCTCAACCGGAACCTGGTAGGTGGCGCCACCGACGCGGCGGGAGCGGACCTCAAGGGCAGGCTTGACGTTCTCCATGGCCTTCTTGAGGGCTGCAACGGGGTCGCCGCCGGACTTGGCGCGAGCACCTTCGAGGGCGCCGTAAACGATGCGCTCTGCGGTGGACTTCTTGCCGTCAACGAGCACCTTGTTGATGAGCTGGGTAACCAGCGGGGAGCCGTAAACGGGATCTAGTACTAGCGGCCGCTTCGGGGCCGGACCCTTGCGAGGCATATTACTTCTTCTCCATCTTTGCGCCGTAGCGGCTGCGGGCCTGCTTACGGTTCTTCACACCCTGGGTATCGAGGGCGCCACGGACGATCTTGTAGCGGACACCCGGAAGGTCCTTCACGCGGCCGCCGCGAACGAGCACAATGGAGTGCTCCTGCAGGTTGTGGCCAACACCGGGGATGTACGCGGTGACTTCAACGCCACCGTTGAGGCGCACACGTGCAACCTTACGCAGAGCCGAGTTCGGCTTCTTCGGGGTAGTCGTGTAGACGCGGGTGCAAACACCGCGGCGCATCGGGCTGCCGTTAAGCGCGGGAGCCTTGGTCTTCTTGACCTTAGGCGTGCGGCCCTTGCGGACCAGCTGGTTAATCGTAGGCACTCTCGTGTTCTCCGTTTTATCCGGAGCGGCCGTTGGCAGCCGCTCTCTTGTCGCTGCGCCCCGCCGCTCGAGCCTTGAAGATTTCTCCAGAGCAGCTGAGGCGAAGCCTTAATAGTCGGACCGCACGCAAGGGCGGGGATAATCATCCCAAAACTTCCCTAGGCATGCGAAGATGTGGCATACGTTGCACAAGAACCCTGCAAACCGGAAACGTCGTCCAAGTCCAGCCTTTCGGCTTCAACCGGCGCACTCATCCACTGCCACAATAACAATTAGTCTCTACTCTAACACGGACGGCCCCCACCCCTTAATCGGCGGGGAAACCGTCCGGTTCGCCCCCGGTGTCATCCCGGGTGTCATCCCGGGCTTAAACAGCAACGCGGGGTTACTTTTCGCCCATTCCAGCGGGTGGAATGGGCCGTAAGTGACCCCGCGTTGCTTTAGCTGCGGTTAGCGGAAATCGCTGCCCAGATCGTAGTCATCCAGCGGGATGGCGTGGAACTCGGGAGCTCCGTCGCCGCCCAGCGAATCGTAGGAGAAGTCGCTGAATGCGCTCGGTCCAGTGAACAGATTGGCCTTTGCTTCTTCAGTCGGCTCCACTGTGACCTCGGTGTAGCGCGGGAGACCCGTGCCGGCCGGGATCAGCTTACCGATGATGACGTTTTCCTTGAGGCCGAGCAGCGGATCGCTCTTGCCTTCCATGGCCGCCTGCGTCAGGACGCGGGTGGTCTCCTGGAAGGAAGCTGCGGACAGCCAGGACTCGGTCGCCAGGGACGCCTTGGTGATACCCATGAGCTCGGGACGGCCGGAGGCCGGCGTCTTGCCCTCGGAAACCACACGGCGGTTGGCATCCTCGAAGCGGCTGCGCTCGGCGAGCTCGCCGGGCAGCAGATCCGATTCGCCGGATTCGATAACCGTGACGCGGCGCAGCATCTGGCGAACGATAACCTCGACGTGCTTGTCGTGGATACCAATACCCTGGCTCAGGTACACGCCCTGAACCTCGTCCACCAGGAACTTCTGGGCGGCACGCGGACCCATGATGCGCAGGACCTGCTTCGGGTCAACCGGGCCGTTGATGAGCTTCTGCCCAACACTGACGTGGTCCCCGTCTTCGATGAGAAGACGTGAACGGCGCAGCACCGGGTAGGCGATCTCTTCGGACCCGTCATCGGGGGTGATGACCAGGCGCATCTGACGCTCGGACTCTTCAATGGTGATGCGGCCGGCTGCTTCAGCAATCGGTGCAACACCCTTCGGAGTGCGGGCTTCAAAGAGCTCCTGGATACGGGGCAGACCCTGGGTGATGTCGTCGCCGCCGCCGGCGGAAACAGCACCACCGGTGTGGAAGGTACGCATGGTCAGCTGGGTACCCGGCTCACCGATGGACTGTGCGGCGATGATGCCGACGGCCTCGCCAATGTCCACGGTCTTACCCGTGGCCAGCGAACGGCCGTAGCACAGGGCGCAAGTTCCGACGCTGGACTCACACGTGAGTACAGAGCGGACCTTGACCTCGGTGACGCCGGCTGCGAACAGCTCGGCAATAACCACGTCGCCGCAGTCAGTTCCGGCCGCAGCCAGGACCTTGCCCTGGGCGTCGACTACGTCGACAGCCAGGGTGCGGGCGTAGGCGCTGTTCTCGACGTTCTCGTCCAGGACGAGCTCGCCGTTGGCATCGACCACTGCGATAGCGGTCATCAGGCCGCGCTCGGTGCCGCAGTCCTCTTCACGGACAATAACGTCCTGCGAGACATCCACCAGACGACGGGTCAGGTAACCCGAGTTGGCGGTACGCAGTGCGGTGTCAGCCAGACCCTTACGGGCACCGTGCGTGGCGATGAAGTATTCCAGCACCGACAGGCCCTCGCGGTAGGAGGACTTAATCGGACGCGGGATGATCTCGCCCTTCGGGTTGGCCACCAGGCCACGGATACCCGCAATCTGACGGACCTGCATCCAGTTACCACGGGCTCCGGAGGACACCATGCGGTTGATGGTGTTCATCGGGGACAGGTTGTCACGCATCGCCTGGGCGATTTCGTTGGTGGCCTTGTTCCAGATCTCGATCAGTTCCTGTCGACGCTCGTCGTCGTCGATCAGGCCCCTTGTCGTACTGGCCCTGGATCTTGGCGGCCATGGTCTCGTAGCCGGCGAGAATCCGCGGCTTGTCCGCAGGCACCTCGATGTCCGAGATAGCAACCGTGACGCCCGAACGGGTGGCCCAGTAGAAACCGGCATCCTTCAGGTTGTCCAGCGTTGCCGCAGTGACGACCTTCGGGTAGCGCTCAGCGAGATCGTTGACGATCCGGGACAATTCGCCCTTGTCGGCAACATCCTCAACCCACGGGTAATCCTCGGGCAGGGTGGCGTTGAACAGGACCTGGCCCAGGGAGGTTTCGACCAGCGCGGTCTTGCCCGGCTCCCAGTCTTCCGGAGCTTCCCAGCCGGCGTAAGGAACGAAGTCCTCAAGCCGGATCTTGACCTTGGAGTTCAGGTGCAGTTCGTGCAGGTCGAAGGCCATGATGGCTTCCGAGACCGAGGAGAAGATCCGGCCTTCGCCAGCTGAACCGACACGCTTGGTGGTCAGGTGGTAGAGACCGATGATCATATCCTGCGAAGGCAGCGTTACCGGGCGGCCGTCCGAGGGCTTCAGGATGTTGTTCGAGGACAGCATCAGGATGCGCGCCTCAGCCTGGGCTTCGGGGCTCAGCGGCAGGTGCACTGCCATCTGGTCGCCGTCAAAGTCAGCGTTGAATGCGCCACAGACCAGCGGGTGAAGCTGGATAGCCTTGCCTTCAACCAGCTGCGGTTCGAACGCCTGGATGCCGAGACGGTGCAGGGTAGGTGCACGGTTCAGCAGCACCGGGTGCTCGGTGATGATCTCTTCGAGAACGTCCCAGACCTGCGGGCGGTAACGCTCGACCATGCGCTTGGCCGACTTGATGTTCTGTGCGTGGTTGAGGTCAACCAGGCGCTTCATCACGAACGGCTTGAAGAGCTCCAGGGCCATCTGCTTCGGCAGACCGCACTGGTGCAGCTTCAGCTGCGGGCCGACGACGATGACCGAACGGCCCGAGTAGTCGACGCGCTTGCCGAGCAGGTTCTGGCGGAACCGGCCCTGCTTGCCCTTGAGCATGTCGGACAGGGACTTCAGCGGACGGTTGCCCGGCCCGGTGACCGGACGGCCGCGGCGGCCGTTGTCGAAGAGGCTGTCAACAGCTTCCTGAAGCATGCGCTTCTCATTGTTGACGATGATCTCCGGCGCACCCAGATCAAGCAGGCGCTTGAGGCGGTTGTTGCGGTTGATCACGCGGCGGTAGAGGTCGTTGAGGTCGGAGGTCGCGAAGCGGCCGCCGTCCAGCTGGACCATCGGGCGCAGTTCCGGCGGGATCACCGGGACGGCGTCCAGCACCATGCCGAGCGGGCTGTTGTTGGTCGTCAGGAACGCGTTGACCACCTTGAGCCGCTTCAGGGCACGGGTCTTTCGCTGGCCCTTGCCGTTGGCGATGATGTCGCGCAGCAGGTCAGATTCGGCCTGCATGTCGAAGTTCTCGAGACGCTTCTTGATCGCTTCGGCGCCCATGGAGCCCTCGAAGTACATGCCGTAGCGGTCGCGGAGTTCGCGGTACAGGCCTTCGTCTCCTTCAAGGTCAGCGACCTTGAGGTTCTTGAAGCGGTCCCAGACCTGCTCGAGGCGCTCGATTTCAGCGTCCGCGCGCTTGCGGACGTTGGCCATCTGACGGTCAGCAGAGTCGCGGGCTTTCTTCTTGTCGGCAGCCTTGGCGCCTTCACCCTCGAGGCGGGCAAGCTCATTCTCAAGGTCGCGGGCGATCGTGGCGATGTCCGAGTCGCGGTTGTCGATCAGCTGCTTCTTCTCGATATCGTGCTCAACCTGGAGGTTGGGCAGTTCTTCGTGGCGGCTGTCGGCGTCGACGCTCGTGATCATGTAGGCGGCGAAGTAGATGACCTTCTCAAGGTCCTTCGGGGCCAGGTCAAGGAGGTAGCCCAGACGGGAGGGCACACCCTTGAAGTACCAGATGTGGGTAACAGGCGCAGCCAGTTCGATGTGGCCCATGCGCTCACGGCGCACCTTTGCGCGGGTGACCTCAACGCCACACCGCTCGCAGATGATGCCCTTGAAGCGCACACGCTTGTACTTGCCGCAGTAGCATTCCCAGTCGCGGGACGGGCCGAAGATCTTCTCGCAGAAGAGGCCGTCCTTCTCGGGCTTGAGCGTGCGGTAGTTGATGGTTTCCGGCTTCTTAACCTCGCCGTAAGACCAGCCACGGATGTCTTCCGCGGTGGCGAGGCCGATCTGCATGAGGCCGAAGGAGGATTCGCTGGACATATGGTCCCTGTTCTCTCTTGTTCTCTAAATTCTGAAGTCTTGGGTTACGGGAAGAGGGAGGAACCCCGGGAAGGGACAACGCGGATGCACCGGCTGCCCCTCCCGGGACCCTGCTAAACCTCTTCTACGGAACTGGGCTCTGCACGAGACAGATCGATGCCCAGTTCTTCCGCAGCCGTGAAGACTGCGTCATCAGAGTCACGCATTTCAATTGTGATTCCGTCCGTGGAAAGAACTTCCACGTTCAGGCACAGCGACTGCATTTCCTTGATCAAGACCTTGAAGGACTCAGGAACGCCCGGTTCCGGGATGTTCTCGCCCTTGACGATGGCTTCGTAGACCTTCACACGACCGTGGATATCATCGGACTTGATCGTGAGGAGTTCCTGGAGCGTGTAGGCGGCGCCATAGGCTTCGAGCGCCCACACTTCCATTTCGCCGAAGCGCTGGCCACCGAACTGGGCCTTACCACCCAGCGGCTGCTGGGTGATCATGGAGTACGGTCCGGTGGAGCGGGCGTGGATCTTGTCGTCCACCAGGTGGTGGAGCTTCAGGATGTACATGTAGCCGACCGAGATCGGATCCGGGAACGGCTCGCCGGAGCGGCCGTCGAACAGACGGGTCTTGCCTGAGGAGTTGATCAGGCGGTCGCCGTCGCGGGTGACGTTGGTGGAATCCAGCAGCCCCGTAATTTCTTCTTCACGGGCACCGTCGAAGACCGGCGTTGCAACAGTGGTCTGGCCACTTTCGCGCGGCAGGTTCGGCAGCTGCTTGACCCACTCGGGCTCGCCTTCGATCTTCCAGCCCGTCTTGGCAACCCAGCCGAGGTGCGTTTCCAGCACCTGGCCGACGTTCATACGGCCCGGAACACCCAGCGGGTTCAGGACGATATCAACGGGGGTACCGTCGGCAAGGAAGGGCATGTCCTCGATCGGCAGGATCTTGGAGATAACGCCCTTGTTGCCGTGACGGCCGGCGAGCTTGTCGCCGTCGGTGATCTTGCGCTTGGCTGCCACGTAGACGCGGACCAGCTGGTTGACGCCCGGGGGCAGCTCGTCGTCGTTGTCGCGGTCGAAGACCCGGACACCGATAACGGTGCCGGACTCGCCGTGCGGAACCTTCAAGGAGGTGTCGCGCACTTCGCGGGACTTCTCACCGAAGATGGCGCGCAGCAGGCGCTCTTCCGGGGTCAGCTCGGTCTCGCCCTTGGGCGTGACCTTTCCGACCAGGATGTCGCCGGCTTCAACCTCGGCACCGATGTGGATGATGCCGCGCTCGTCCAGGCCTGCCAGGACTTCCTCGGACACGTTGGGGATGTCACGGGTGATTTCCTCGGCACCAAGCTTGGTGTCGCGGGCATCGATCTCGTGCTCCTCGATGTGGATGGAGGACAGGACGTCCTCGGCCACGATCCGCTGGGACAGGATGATGGCGTCCTCGAAGTTGTGGCCTTCCCATGACATGAATGCCACGAGCAGGTTCTTTCCGAGGGCGAGCTCGCCCTGGTCCGTTGCCGGGCCGTCGGCGATGATGCCGCCGACTTCCAGGCGCTGGCCGTCGTTCACGAGCACACGGTGGTTGTAGCAGTTGCCCTGGTTGGAACGGGCGAACTTGTTGATGCGGTAGTTGGTTTCCGTGCCGTCGTCGTTAAGGACGACGACCAGCTCAGCGGAGACCTCGGAGACCACACCGGCCTTCTTCGCGATGACTACGTCACCGGCGTCGACGGCGGCGGCGCGCTCCATGCCGGTACCGACGAACGGTGCCTCGGAGCGGACCAGCGGGACGGCCTGACGCTGCATGTTGGCACCCATGAGTGCGCGGTTGGCATCGTCGTGTTCGAGGAACGGGATCAGGGCGGTTGCCACGGACACCATCTGGCGCGGGGAGACGTCCATGAACTCGACCTCGGCGGCGGGCACCAGTACGGGCTCGCCTCCACCACCGCGGGCACGGACCAGAACGGTCTCTTCGGCGAACTTCTTGTTCGCGTCGAGCGGGGCGTTGGCCTGTGCGATCAGAACCTCGGCCTCGTCGTCGGCCGTGAGGTACTTGACGTCATCGGACACAACGCCTTCGGACACGAGACGATACGGGGTCTCGATGAAGCCGAAGGGGTTGATGCGTCCGTAGGAGGCCAGCGAACCGATCAGACCAATGTTCGGGCCTTCAGGGGTTTCGATGGGGCACATACGTCCGTAGTGCGACGGGTGGACGTCTCGGACTTCCATGCCGGCGCGGTCACGGGACAGACCGCCGGGGCCCAGCGCGGACAGGCGGCGCTTGTGGGTCAGACCCGACAGCGGGTTGTTCTGATCCATGAACTGCGACAGCTGGGACGTTCCGAAGAACTCCTTGATGGCCGCAACGACGGGACGGATGTTGATCAGGGTCTGCGGCGTGATGGCCTCGACGTCCTGGGTGGTCATCCGTTCGCGGACAACGCGCTCCATGCGGGACAGGCCGGTGCGGACCTGGTTCTCGATGAGCTCGCCGACGGCGCGGATACGGCGGTTGCCGAAGTGGTCGATGTCATCGATCTCCACGCGGAGCTCGTGATCCTGGCCATCCCGCTTGCCGGTGAGGGTCTTCTCACCGGCGTGCAGTGCCACCAGGAACTTGATCATCGCGACGATGTCCTCGACGTGCAGGACAGAGGCTTCCTTGTCGCCGAGGGAGCGGTCGATGCCAAGCTTGCGGTTGATCTTGTAGCGGCCGACTTTGGCCAGATCGTAGCGCTTGGAGTTGAAGTACAGGTTGTCCAGCAGTGACTGGGCAGCCTCGACCGTGGGCGGCTCGCCCGGTCGCAGCTTCCGGTAGATGTCCAGCAAGGCGTCTTCGCGGGTTTCGGTCGCGTCCTTCTCCAGCGTTGCACGCATGGAGTCGTACTGGCCGAACTCTTCGAGGATCTGGCCTTCGGTCCAGCCGAGGGCCTTCAGCAGCACCGTGACGGACTGCTTGCGCTTGCGGTCGAGACGGACGCCGACCTGGTCGCGCTTGTCGATTTCAAGTTCGAACCAGGCACCGCGGGACGGGATGATCTTCGCCGTGAAGATGTCCTTGTCGCTGGTCTTGTCCGCGGTGCGCTCGAAATACGCGCCCGGGGAACGGACCAGCTGGGACACAACGACACGCTCGGTGCCGTTGACGACGAAGGTGCCCTTTTCGGTCATCAGCGGGAAGTCGCCCATGAACACGGTCTGCTGCTTGATTTCGCCCGTGTTGTTGTTCATGAACTCGGCCTTGACGTACAGCGGAGCCGAGTACGTTGCGTCCCGGTCCTTGCATTCGGCCATGGTGTACTTCGGATCAGCGAACTCCGGCTCGGAGAAGCTCAGGGACATGGTGCCCTGGAAATCCTCGATCGGGGAGATCTCTTCGAAGATGTCGGACAGGCCGGAGGAGGTGGCGACGCTCAGGTCGCCTTCTTCGACGGCCTTGGCTACGCGGGACTGCCAGCGTTCGTTGCCGACGAGCCAGTCAAAGCTGTCCGTCTGCAGGGCGAGCAGGTTCGGCACGTCCAGGGGTTCGTGAATCTTAGCGAATGAGAGCCGGCGGGTTGCACCATCGGTGCTGTCGGCATTGATAGCGGTAGCGTTGTTTACATTAGAGGTGCTCGAGGCGACCAAGAGGGATCCTTCCACAGACCTTCAGGCGTTGTCAGATCTCCCCCGTTATGTACCCTGCGAAAGTGACTCCGCAGTGCTACCAGTCCGGTTCCGCTATATGACCCGGGACCTGCACTGCCCATCCCGGTGCACGTTGTTGACGGCACGTTGATGGCGCAGCTGCCAGGCTAAGCCCACCGCAATATGAAGGCTGAAGGTAAACAGGGAAGACGCAAATATCCACGATACGGCAAAGCAACCTACTTGTCTACCCCACTTCCGTTCTGATTGCAAGCACGATCACCGCCTCCATGGCACCCGGTCACTGCCGGGTTGGCCTCCGGTTATGGGACGGCAGCCAAACCGTCCCATAACCGGCCCCGCGATAACCTAGGACTACCCGCTAGAGATCGGATCCGTAACACCATGGCTAATTCCGCAGACAACAACGACGTCGTCATCCTCGCCGCAGCCCGCACGCCCCAGGGGCGCCTGAACGGGCAACTGGCGGGCTTCACCGCCGTCGAACTAGGCACCCACGCCATCCGCGCCGCCCTCGCGGCAAGCGGGGTAAAGCCCGAGCAGGTTGATTCGGTCATTATGGGCCAGGTCCTGCAGGCGGGGGCAGGGCAGAACCCGGCGCGACAGAGCGCCATTGGCGCCGGGGTCGGCTGGAATGTGCCCACCGTCACGATCAACAAGGTCTGCCTGTCCGGGCTGACAGCAGTGATCGACGCCGCACGGCTGATCCGCAGCGGCGATGCCACAGTGGTCGTTGCCGGCGGACAGGAGTCCATGACGCGGGCCCCCGCACATCCTGCCGGGATCCCGACAGGGCTGGAACTACGGCACCGTCCAGGCACTCGACGTTGCAGCCCACGACGGACTGACGGATGCCTTCGACGGGCACTCCATGGGCCTGTCCACCGAAAGCCGGAATCTCACGCTCGGAATTGACCGGACCTCGCAGGACGAGGTGGCGGCGCTTTCGCACCAGCGGGCAGCGGCAGCCGTTGCCGCCGGTGTCTTCGACCGCGAGATTGCCCCGATCAGCGTCAAGCAGCGCAAGGGCGACCCGATTGTGGTGGCGGCGGATGAGGGAATCCGTCCGGAGACGACGGTGGAGACGCTGGCCGGGCTCCGTGCGGCGTTCGCTACGGACGGCACCATCACGGCCGGGAATTCCTCCCCGCTGTCCGACGGCGCCAGCGCTCTCGTGCTGTCCTCCCGGACGTTTGCCGAAGCCAATGGGCTGGAATACCTCGCCGTGGTCGGCAAGTCCGGGCAGGTGGCCGGTCCGGACAACTCGCTGCATTCCCAGCCCTCGAACGCCATCAGGAATGCCCTGGCCAAGACGGACTGGACCGCCGGGGATTTGGACTTCATCGAAATCAACGAAGCCTTCGGCTCCGTGGCGGTGCAGTCCCTCAAAGACCTCGACTACCCGCTGGCGAAGTGCAACCTGCACGGCGGCGCGATCGCCATCGGCCACCCGATCGGGGCCTCGGGTGCCCGACTGGCCCTGCACGCGGCCCACGAACTCGCCCGCCGCGGGACCGGCAAGGCCGCCGTGGCTCTCTGTGGCGGCGGCGGGCAGGGCGAAGCCCTCCTGCTCTTCCGCGAATGAGCCTCCCGGTGGCGGCCTCCATGCCCTGCGGCGGCCGGGAGCGCTTCCTGGCCGCCGCAGCGGCGCGGGGTCTCGACGTCGAACTCATCGAGCGCCCGGCTGCCGGCAGCCTCCAGGAAGCGGCCCGGATGCTGGGGATCCAGGACGGGGACATCGTGAAGTCCCTCGTCGTCAAACATAAGGACGGCAGCTTCCTGTTCGCGCTGATCCCCGGCGACCGGCAGATTTCCTGGCCCAAACTCCGCGGGCTGGTCGGGGTCAACAAGCTCTCCCTGCCCGACGCGGAGACGGCACTGGAAGCCACCGGCTACGAGCGCGGCACCATCACCCCGCTCGGCAGCACCCGGCCCTGGCCGGTCTACGCGGACCGCACGATCGCCGGGCGCCGGATTTCGCTGGGCGCCGGAGAGCACGGGTACAGCGCATTCGTCGACGCCGACGCGCTGGCAACCGCCCTCGGCGCCGTCGTCGCAGACATCAGCGACCCGGCCTAGACCAACGCTGTGCCCCTGCCGGCAGGCCCCAGGACGCAGGAAACCCCGCCCACCGGAGTGGACGGGGTTTCCCCGAAGAGGCTGGTACCCCGCACGGATGCGGGATATCAGGACAGATCGTATTACTTGAGGGTAACGCGGGCGCCGGCTTCTTCGAGCTGGGCAACTGCCTTCTCGGCAGCTTCCTTGGTGACACCTTCGAGAACAGCCTTGGGAGCGCTGTCAACCAGGTCCTTGGCTTCCTTGAGGCCCAGGGAAGTGATGGCGCGAACTTCCTTGATCACTGCGATCTTCTTGTCGCCAGCAGCTTCGAGGATGACATCAAATTCAGTCTGCTCTTCGGCTTCTTCTGCAGCGCCACCGGCGGGGCCGGCAACAGCAACAGCAGCAGCGGTAACTTCGAAGGTCTCTTCGAAGAGCTTGACGAACTCGGAGAGCTCGATGATGGTCAGTTCCTTGAAAGCTTCAATGAGCTCTTCGTTGGTGAGCTTCGCCATGGTGTGGCGTCCTTCCTATAGTGGTGATTGGCGGGCCGGGGCCGCGCCTTCACACCGGAGTCTTGTGGAAAAGAGAATTAGTTCTCTTCGGGGGCTGCGGCTTCAGCCGGAGCCTCTACTGCTGCATCTGCGGGGGCTTCGGCCGGAGCTTCTTCAGCGGCGGGCGTCTCGGCTGCTGCCGGGCCGCCGTTCTCTTCTTCAAGCTTGAGGCGCAATGCTTCGATGGTGCGTGCAGCGGCGGCAGCAGGAGCCTTGAGGATACCTGCGACCTTGGCGAGCTGCAGCTCGCGGGACTCGAGTGCTGCCAGGGCAGCAACTTCGCTGGCGTTCATTGCCTTGCCCTCGAAGAAACCGGTCTTGATAACCAGCTGCTTGTTGGTCTTGGCAAAATCCGTCAGGCTCTTGGCAGCCGCAATTGCGTCACCCTTGATGAACGCGATTGCAGTGGGGCCGGCAAGCTGGCCGTCGAATGCTTCGACACCGGCTTCCTTGGCTGCAATTGCGGTCAGGGTGTTCTTGACGACCGAGAACTTCGTTTCCTGGCCGAGAGAAACACGCAGCTGCTTCAGCTGTGCAACGGTGAGCCCGCGGTATTCGGTCAGGACAGCGGCGTTCGATTCCTTGAAATCGTTAGTGATCTCAGCTACTGCTGAAACCTTGCTAGGCGTTGCCATAACCCTCCTTCCGGGGATAGTGCCGGTAGGTCCCGGTCCCCGCTCAAGTGAGCTAAAACTAAAAACGCCCCGCGCAGATGCACGGGGCTTGTCTCAACGCGGTTGATCACCGCGGAGCTTTGCTTCGTTCACCTGCGCCGGCCGCCCTATGTTCAGGGTCCTTCGTCCGGAAATCCACTGGCTCTCCCCGGCGCTGCTGCAGAAGTGAGCTTTGTCTGGGAGAGTGGATTTCCAACAACCGACGGTCTTTGGTTTCTCCAGCCTACGCGAGAGTCCGCCGCTCGACCAAATCGGCGCACATCAGCTGACCGAGTCGCTAAAGTCCGGCAGTTCCTTCTGCCAGATACCTGTCACGCCCGCGGTGGTGAACCCGAGCTGCTGGTTGACCGTCAGCAGGTAACGGTTTTCCGGCGCGTTCCAGGTGTAGAGCACCCGGGCGTCGGAAAATTGTTCGCTGAGCCGCTCCATGTTGGCAAGCTTGATCAGCAATCCCAGCTTGTTGCCGCGATGGTCCTGCAGGACCACGGTGTCATCCTGGAAGACCACATCCGGGCGCAGTGCAAGGACGCTGATGGTCGTCAGGCCTACGAGCGTGCCGCTGTTGATGTGCTCGACGGCGGTGACCACCGTCCGGCGTCCCTGCGCGACGGTCACCTGCTCGGCCTCCCGGAGGATACTGCCGTCAAACACCATGGAGGAGTCGTCGACGCCGGGCACACCGTCCTCGCCGGCACGGTTTTCCATGGCTGCGACCTCCTCCAGCCACTGGTCCGGGCACCGGTCCGTCCAATGGTGGAGCCGGTAACGGCCGGCGTTGGCGTCCTCGGCCTCGGCCTGCAGCTCGGCGACGAGCTTACTGTCCAGCGGCAGGGCGCAGGAACTGAACTGCTCGATGTGCTGGAGCGTATAACCCGTGTGCTGCGCGAATTCCACTTCCCGGCTCCCCAGCGGCACGAAGCCAAGGCCGGTGCCCGGCACGAGTTGTTCAGCGTCGGTGTCCGGCAGGGAGGAACCGGGATGGTTCGTGTCGATCAGAATCGTGTGCCGTCCCTCGTCCCGGGCAAAGTGTTCCGCGGCCTCCAGCAATTGCCGTCCCACGCCCTGGCCCTGAAACTCGGGGAGGATGTCCAGGGTGAACTCGGCGAGGTCGAGGTTGTCCACGAGCGGCAGGGCGATATCCGCCGTCCCGACGATCTCGCCGTCGACCCGGGCAACCAGGATCACCTGGCGTTCATAGGGGTCTGCCATCTCCAGCAGCTTTTCCTGCGGCGCGTAGGCGAGGTCGTCGCTGCCCCACGTATGCATCCGCACCTTGCGTTCCACTTCGACGGCGGCAATGAAGTCTGCAGCGTCCGGCCCCTCAAGTGAATCGGGGATCCAGAGTTGCTCAATCCGTACATCGTTTCCCATAGAGGGCATCATCCCAGCCGTTGTGCCACCGTTGCCGGTGCCGGAGGCCCGGCCCGGTCCGGGCTTGTCACCCGTCAGCATATGCCGGATCCCGCCGCCGTTCCATCAGTGACGTCCCCCCATGCAGCGGACCATCACCGGATCCTCCCCACGCTCCCGGAAGGACCGGGCGCATCCCGAAAATGCCGAAAGGCCGCCCCGCGTGAGCGAAACGGCCTTTCGGGCGGTCCGTGCGGACCGGTGAGGCTTAGACCTCGGTCAGGACCTTGGTGACGTTGGGGTCAACCGAGATGCCGGGGCCAAACGTCGTAGCGACGGTGGCCTTCTGGATGTAGCGTCCCTTGGAAGCGGACGGCTTGAGGCGCAGGACCTCTTCCAGTGCTGCGGCGTAGTTCTCGGCCAGCTTGATGGCGTCGAAGGAAACCTTGCCGATGATGAAGTGCAGGTTCGAGTGCTTGTCGACGCGGAAGTCGATCTTGCCGCCCTTGATGTCATTGACAGCCTTGGCGACGTCTGCGGTCACGGTGCCGGTCTTCGGGTTCGGCATCAGGTTACGCGGGCCCAGGACCTTACCCAGGCGGCCAACCTTGCCCATGAGGTCCGGGGTGGCGACGGCGGCGTCGAAGTCGGTCCAGCCTGCTGCGATCTTCTCGATCAGGTCATCGGAACCGACGAAGTCGGCGCCGGCAGCGATTGCCGCTTCGGCCTTGTCGCCCGTTGCGAAGACGAGGACGCGGGCGACCTTACCGGTGCCATGCGGCAGGTTAACCGTGCCGCGGACCATCTGGTCGGCCTTACGGGGGTCAACGCCGAGGCGGAAGGCGACCTCGATGGTTGCATCGAACTTGGACGGGTTGGTGTCCTTGGCGAGCGTCACTGCCTCGACCGGCGCGTAGAACTTCTCCGCGTCGATCTTGGCGGCGGCTGCCTCATATGCTTTGCTGCGCTTTGCCATGCTGCTTTTTCTCCTTGTGCAGTTGTGGTCTGCGGACCGCGCTGGGCCCTGCCACAATCGGAAGTCCGGCATGGACGTCCGATATTTCAATGTTTTGGTGGTGCCGGTCGCCCGGCGGTGCTGTCCGGCGTCGTGACCCGGTTTCCCGGTCCCGGCGCCGCATCAGCGAAAGGGGATTTTAACCCTCGACGGTGATACCCATGGAGCGTGCGGTGCCGGCGATGATCTTCGCTGCGCCTTCGAGGCTCGTGGCGTTGAGGTCTTCCATCTTCGTGGTGGCGATCTCATTGACCTGGGCCATGGTCAGCTTGGCGACCTTGACGGTGTGCGGGGTCGGTGAACCCTTGGCAACGCCAGCAGCCTTCTTGATCAGTTCCGCGGCCGGCGGGGTCTTGGTGATGAACGTGAATGAACGGTCCTCGTAGACCGTGATTTCAACCGGAATAACGTTGCCGCGCTGGGCTTCCGTCGCAGCGTTGTACGCCTTGCAGAATTCCATGATGTTGACACCGTGCTGGCCAAGTGCGGGACCGATCGGCGGGGCCGGGTTGGCGGCACCTGCCTGGATCTGCAGCTTGATGAGGCCGGTGACCTTCTTCTTGGGAGCCAATGTAGGTCCTTCTCTCAAATACGTCCTGGGACACAGGAGCGTGCCTCAGGTTGGTGGCCGCCATGGCAAGGCGGCCGGCCGCTCCGCGGCTGCTAAGCAGGCGACCCGGAGCGAATTCTGTGGGGAAACTAAATCTTGCTGACCTGATTGAAGGCCAGCGTCACCGGCGTCTCGCGCTCGAAGATCGACACCAGCACCACGAGGGTCTGGGAATCGATCTTGATCTCGGAGATCGTGGCGGGGAGGGTCTCGAAGGGGCCTTCCTTAACGATGACCGATTCTCCGACCTCGAAGTCGATGTCGATCTGCGCTGCAGCGTGCTTGACCGGCTTGCCCTTCTCGGCCTGCTCTTCTTCGAAGACCGGGGCGAGCATGGAGAAGACCTCGTCGAGGCGCAGCGGAACGGGGTTATGGGCGTTGCCCACGAAACCGGTCACACCGGGAGTATGGCGGACGGCGCCCCACGAGGCATCCGTCAGGTCCATGCGGACCAGTACGTAGCCGGGAATACGGACGCGGTTAATGACCTTGCGCTGAGCGTTCTTGATCTCAACGACTTCCTCCATCGGAACCTGGATTTCGAAGATGTACTCTTCCATGTCCAGGGTCTGTATGCGGGTCTCAAGGTTGGCCTTGACGCGGTTTTCGTAGCCGGCGTAGGAGTGAATGACGTACCAGTCACCCTCCTGGCGGCGGAGCTTGGCCTTGAACTCATCGGCCGGATCGACGGCGGCTGCTGCAGCAGCAGCTGCCAGCGCATCGGCTGTTTCGTCGTCGTCTTCACCGGCTTCGGCGACTGCATCGTCGTCAGACCCTGCTTCGTCGTCAGACCCGGCTTCGGCGTCAGACCCTGCTTCGTCGTCAGACCCGGCTTCGGCGGTTACTGCCTCGTCGGCGGCGTCGGATTCGGGCGCAGCAGCCGCAGCCTCGGACTCTTCCGTGGCTTCCGCCGCGGCGTCCTGGCTCCTAACCAGCTCAGTCTCAGTTACCTCGAGCTCCTGCTCAGACACTTGGTCTCCTGCTTCCTCATTGCCTAACATGCCTATTTAAATGACTCAATTCCGCACACCCCGCGGAACCTCCGGTTTCCCGGGACATCCACGGAGTCTGCGGACCGGTCGCCTTAGCGGTCCGTGGCGCCCTGACCGCCGAAGACCCAGCCCACTCCGGTCCCGAAGGCCAGATCCAGCAGGGTGACGATGAGCATCATGATGATCACGAAGACCAGCACCACGAGCGTGTAGTTGATCAGTTCTTTACGGGTCGGCGCGACGACCTTCTTCAGTTCGCCGATGACCTGGCGGACGAAGAGCGCGATGCGAGCGAAGAAGCCAGCCTTGGCGGCATTCTTGGCGGGGCGGCCTTTGGAGCTGCTTGCAGCCGTTTCGGTCACCTGGTCCTCACTCATCCTCGCAAAGTCGGATACCCGGCTCTGAAATGAACCATGGTTGCTGCGCTGGTTCCGGATGACCCGGAACCGCATGCGCAGGGCAGACAGGACTCGAACCTGCAACCTGCGGTTTTGGAGACCGCTGCGCTACCAATTGCGCCACTACCCTATGGAGTGAAATCGAACCCGACGGACCACTCCCTCAAGTTTCCCTAAGGCACAGACCATCATCGTGTTTTCAACACCGGAGAACCAGTCTACGCAACAACTGCGCCTACGTCGAACTGGACTCATTCGGATCTGGTGAGACCGCGAAAAGCGAACACGCTTGCCGCCGGCTCCCCGGTCGATCCGGTGAACAGCATAGAGTAGATTCCGTTGAATCCCACATCCAGCCGCCCAGCGAAGAATGGACCCGCGATGCCTGCCGCCCGTATTTCCCAGCGCATTTCCGCCATAGCCGAATCCGCCACACTGGCTGTTGATGCCAAGGCTAAGGCTTTGAAGGCCGCCGGCCGGCCGGTTATCGGCTTCGGGGCCGGCGAACCGGATTTTCCGACCCCTGACTACATCGTGCAGGCCGCTATCGAGGCCGCCGGGCAGCCGAAGTACCACCGCTACTCTCCGGCCGCCGGACTTCCCGAGCTGAAGCAGGCCATCGCCGAGAAGACTTTCCGGGACTCCGGCTACAAGGCGGAGGCATCCCAGGTGCTCGTGACCAACGGCGGAAAGCAGGCCGTGTACAACACATTCGCCACGCTGCTGGATCCAGGCGACGAAGTCATCGTTCCCACGCCGTTCTGGACCACGTACCCGGAAGCGATCCGTCTGGCGGGCGGCGTGCCGGTTGAGGTTTTCGCCGGCCCTGACCAGGGTTACCTCGTGACGGTCGACCAGTTGGAAGCGGCACTGACGGAGAACACAAAGATTCTGCTGTTTGTCTCACCGTCCAACCCCACCGGCGCGGTTTACCCGCCGGAACAGGTCCGGGAGATCGGCCTGTGGGCCGCCTCCAAGGGTCTGTGGGTGGTCACTGACGAGATCTACGAGCACCTGACCTACGACGGTGTGCCCTTCACCTCGATCGCGACGGCCGCGCCCGAAATCGGCGACAAGGTCGTCATCCTCAACGGCGTCGCGAAGACCTATGCTATGACCGGCTGGCGGGTGGGCTGGATGATCGGTCCCGCCGACGTCATCAAGGCAGCCACCAACCTGCAGTCGCACGCAACGTCAAACGTCTCCAACATTCCGCAGGTCGCGGCCCTCGCCGCCGTGTCCGGTCCGCTGACCGCCGTCGACGACATGAAGGTCGCCTTTGACCGGCGGCGTAAGGCTATCGTCGCGGGCCTGAACGCAATTGAAGGCGTGGAATGCCCGACGCCGAAGGGGGCGTTCTACGTGTATGCGGACGTCCGCGCCCTGTTGGGCAAGGAATTCCCGTCCTCGAACGGCCCGGTCCGGCCCGCGACGTCAGCGGAGCTGGCCACCCTGATCCTGGACGAAGTGGAGGTTGCCGTTGTTCCGGGTGAGGCGTTCGGTCCGTCCGGCTACCTCCGTCTCTCCTACGCCCTCGGCGACGAGGACCTGGCCACCGGTGTTGCCCGCCTGCAGGATTTCCTGGGCAAAGCCGCGTAGGAGCGCCCTGCAGTTCCAGCGGCGAACCCCACGACGCTTCCCCAGGTCTCGCACTAAAATCCCGAACGCTCCCTCATCGCGGTGAGGGAGCGTTCGACGTTGGGCGGCAAGACGTGAGGAAGCGTTCGGCGCTAAGCGGCAGGATTTGGGGAAGGGTGGGCCGGTAGATCGCGAAACGTGGGGAAGGGTCAGAAGAGCCGGCGCTCTGCCGCCCAACGGCTCAGTTCATACCGGTTCGAGAGCTGCAGCTTGCGCAGCACCGCCGAGACGTGCGACTCCACCGTTTTGATCGAGATGAAGAGCTCTTTGGCGACTTCCTTGTAACTGTAGCCCCGGGCGATCAGCCGCATCACTTCCAATTCGCGGGCGGACAGGCGGTCAAGTCCGTCGTCGGCAATACTGGCCGGGGCGGTACCGAAGGCGTCCAGGACAAACCCGGCGAGCCGGGGTGAGAAGACGGCGTCGCCTCCGGCGACCCGACGCACCGCGTCGCTGATCTGTGCCCCGGAAATCGTCTTGGTGACATAGCCCCGCGCACCGGCCCGGATGACGGAGACCACGTCCTCGGCCGCGTCCGAGACACTGAGCGCCAGAAAGCGGGTGCTGCCCAGCAGAGCTGCCGACCCGGCCAGGACCTCGCGCCCGCCGCCGCCGCGGCCGCCGGGCAAATGCACATCCAGCAGCACGACGTCGGGGCGGGCTGCCGCAATGACGGCGAGCGCTTCTTCCACAGTGCCGGCCTCGCCCACAACTTCGATGCCGGCGTCCAGGTCCGCTTTCAGTCCGGACCGGAAAATCGCGTGGTCATCGACGATCACGACCCTCGTGGCATGCCTGGTATTTCCTGCTTCCGCGTCGTTCACACATCTTCCTTTCCGTTGTCCCCGCCGGACTTGCTGCCCGCAGCGTCGGCTGCGGGCAGCCTGAGCCGGACCTCTGTGCCATCCGGGCCGCTCGTAATGCCGGCGGTTCCCCCGTGGCGGATCATCCGTCCGACGATGGATTCCCGGATCCCGAGCCGGTCCTCGGGGACGGCCTCGGGCTCGAATCCCTGGCCGCGGTCCTTCACGAAGACCTCCGCTGCCCCCTCTGTGACTTCGAGATAGACGGACACGTTCCCGCCGCCGTGGCGGGCGGCGTTCAACATTGCCTCGCGGGACGCCTGGACCAAGGCTTCATGGCGTTCGGTCATGGCGCAGTTGCCAACGCTGACTACTTCAACGGCCTCTCCCACAGCATCCTCCACCTCGGCGGCCGCAGTACCAATCGCGTCTGACAACTGACCGGCATCTTTATCGCGGTCCCGGTACAGCCAGCCGCGCAACTCACGTTCCTGGGCGCGGGCCAGGCGGATGACGTCCTGCTCGTTGCCTGCGCGCCGCTGAATCACGGCGAGTGTCTGGAGCACGGAATCGTGGAGGTGGGCGGCAATCTCGGCCCGCTCCGTGGCCCGGACGCGACCGGTGCGTTCAGCTTCCAGATCCCGCCAGAATTTCAGGCCCCACGGCAACAGGACCAAAGCGACGCCGCCCAGCACGGCCACGGACGCCAGCAAGGCCAGCCAGGTCTGCTCCCAGGACCCTGACCCGGACACCATCAGCAGCACCCCGGCGACGACAAGTGCCAAACCGGCTCCGAACCGGGCCCAGCCGCCCGCCTGATTGGCTTTCGTCTTGCTCACGAGGCCGGCCCTGCGGGTTTCATCGAGCTGCATCCAGGCAATTGCCGCTCCGCCCAGAATCGCGGCGACGGGCAAGAGGGTGCCCAGCGGCACATCGACGCCCAGCAATTGAAGAACCAGGATCGACGCGGCCAGCAACAGCCCGGCCCCAAGCAGGATTTCCTTGCCGTAGGCCATCCCCCGGAACACCGTCCGCGGCTGCTCCGACGTCGAAGGCGCCGCCGCGCCGGCGGGCGCCTGACCTGTGGTGTGCGGACCCGGAGCGGCAGGTGCCGAACCCGGTAGCGATGGCGCCGGGCCGGCGGGCATGCCGCCGTCCGCGACTGTGGCCGGGAAGCTCACCGCCGGGGCGATCGGGGAGGCCGGCCGCCGGGCACTCCGCTTGGCGTATTCGTCGGTGGTGGGCACCATGATCCAGAGCCAGGCGTACAAGACCAGGCCGGCGCCGCCCGCGAATGCAGCCAGCACCGTGCCTGCCCTGACCAGCCGGACCGGCCAACCCAAATGGCGCGCGAGACCGGCGCAGACACCGGAGAGGACGCGGTCGCTGCTGCGGGTCAGCGGCGGGCGGATACCTGCGGTGGTCATGGATCAATCCAAGCACGAACCGGGGTCCCCGGAGGGTTTTCTGCGGTCATCCCGGTTGATTTCAGGGTCCGTTCAGGGTCTTCCCCCGTAGATGGGTGGCATCGCCGCGCGGGAGGATTAAAGTATGAATCCGCACACTCCACACCCTCCGCAACCCGATGACAATGACGGTACTTCCGAAGTCCCGGATGGTTCTTCCGGCAGCCCTCTAGGTTCCGGCTCTGCAGACGAGTCCGGGAACACCCCGCAGCCTCCCGAACCCCCTCCCGGCGGCCCCGCGCCGGAGCCGCCACCGCTTTACACTCCCCAGGACTCCGGACAAGGCAGCGTTCCGCCTCCGCCGCCCTACCCTTACGGCCCGATGCCGGCGGGTGCCGGAGACCGGCCGCAGGGGTTCTTCGACTGGATCCGCAGCTTGGGCGTCTCCCGCGGACGCGATCGCTGGATCGGCGGCGTCGCAAGCGGCGTCGCCCAGCGCCTTGGTGTCGATCCGCTGATCGTCCGCGGTGTCCTGATCGTCCTGACCATTTTCGCCGGCGTCGGCATCCTCCTCTACGGCATCGCGTGGTCCCTCCTGCCCGAACCTGATGGCCGGATCCATGCCCGGGAGGCCGCGTCCGGACGGTGGACTACGGGTATGACCGGGGCCCTGATCACAACATTGATTGGATTCCCCAGCCTGGGAAGCGGCGCTTGGGGCTGGGACCGGTCGGGCTTCGGTTTCGCCTGGACGGTCTTCTGGGTGGGCGGGGTAATCTACTTCATCTACTACCTGAGCAGCCGCAGCAAGACCCGGAACGGCGTTCCTGCCGCGTATCCGCAGCCGAGCGGCGCTGTCCCTGCGGGAAGCGCGGCCAGCACCCCGGCCAGGAACTTCAGCCAGCCCGGCTATGCCTACCCCGGCTATAACCAGCCCGACTACAGCAAGCCAGGCTACGCGCCGGACCCCGGCGCCGGTGGCTCCCCCGCCGCCGCGAAACGCAACACCGGCCCCGGCGCCCCCGCCGTGGCCATCACCGCAGGCGCCGCGCTCGTCGTAGGCGGCGGCCTCCGGGCCCTGGACGCCGCCAACGTGATCGAGCTCGGAGCGGCCGGGATTGCCGTTGCCTGGGCCGGTGCCGCCGCGGTGCTGGGCCTTGGCATCCTGATCGCCGGGCTCCGTGGCCGCGCGTCGGGCGTCCTTGGCTTCTTCGCCGTCGTCGCCCTGGTCGTTGGTGCCGTCTTTAACGTCGCGTTTAATGCCACGCCAGCCGGCGACAGATTCCGGTTCACGAGCACGGACTGGTCCCCCGCCAGCATCGAGCAGGCCCGGGCAGGCCTGGACCTTGCAGCCAGCAGCGCAACCGCGGACCTGACCGGGCTGGCCCTCCGCGCGCCGTTGGAAAGCGACGTCGTCGTTCCGTTCCACGCGACAGCCAGCGAACTGACGATCATTATCCCTGGCACCGTGCCGGTCCGGATCGACGCCGACATGACCATGGGCGAGCTGAATGACGGCAGCCAACTCCGCAGTGGTACCAGCTCTGTTCACCGCGGGTACAACACCAACCTCTCTGGCGCCAGCCTGGTCCTCAGGATCTCCGGCACTATGAGCAGCATCTCCATCCAGGAAGGAAACTGACATGGGCAGCTATGACGGACCGGCAGTCCCGGCGAACGGCAGCGGGCCCGGCGACGACCTTGGGCCAGAGAATCCGGCCGGGGTGGAGACGCCCCGGCGCGTCGGGACCATCGTCTGGGGTCTGATCGTAATGGCGCTCGCCGCCCTGGTCATCATCGCCGGACTCGGTGTAGTGGCGCTGAACGGGACCTACGTCCTTCTCGGCCTCATGATCGGCGCCGGAGCAGCACTCGTAATCGGCGGGATCCTGTCCGCCCGCGGACGTGACAAAAAAACTGCGACAAGGGAGTCTTGACCCATGGATAAGTTCTATAGCACCGTCAGGGGCCTTGGCCTGAAGCGCGGCCCGCAACGCTGGCTGGGCGGAGTGTGCGGAGGCATCGCGGCCAAACTCAATGTTGATGTCGCGTATGTCCGGATTGCGTTCCTGCTCCTTAGCCTGCTTCCCGGCCCGGCCTTTGTGTTCTACCTCCTGGCGTGGCTGATCCTGCCCGACCAGCGGAACGCGATAGCCCTGGAAAGTTTTCTCGCGAACCGTTCCGGGAAGCCCTGAAAACCTTCCGCCCGGACTGAACCGGACGTCCATGGACCGGGTGTCCCCTGCCAACGCGGCAAGGGACACTTCCCGCCGTAACCGGTTGTGTCGTGGCCCACATGCGCCATTACACTCTTAGGTGAGCTCAGCGTGGCGCTCTGCCCCTACACCTTCGACCCATGATTTGAGCTGAGACATGAAAATCGGAATCCTCACCAGCGGCGGAGACTGCCCCGGACTCAACGCCGTCATCCGCGGCGCAGTCCTCAAGGGCATCGCCGTCCATGGCCACGAATTCGTGGGATTCCTGGACGGCTGGCGCGGAGTGGTGGAGGCGGACGTCATTGATATCCCCCGGTCCATGGTCCGCGGCCTCTCGAAGCAGGGTGGCACCATCCTGGGCACGTCCCGCACCAACCCCTTCGAAAACGGCGGCGGCCCCGAAGTCATCAAGGCCAACATGGCCCGGCTGGGCATCGACGCCCTGATTGCCATCGGCGGTGAAGGCACCCTCGCCGCCGCAAAGCGCCTGACCGACGCCGGCCTCCGGATTGTCGGCGTCCCCAAGACCGTCGATAACGACCTTGACGCCACGGACTACACCTTCGGATTTGATACCGCCGTCGAAATCGCCACCGAGGCGATCGACCGGCTCCGCACCACGGGCGAGTCCCACCACCGGACCATGATCGCTGAAGTCATGGGGCGGCACGTCGGCTGGATTGCGCTGCACGCCGGTATGGCCACGGGCGCGCACGCCATCCTGATTCCGGAGCAGCAGGCGTCAATGGAACAGATCGCCGGATGGATCCTCTCCGCCCACGACCGCGGCCGGGCACCGCTCGTGGTGGTCGCCGAGGGCTTCGTCCCTGACGGCCAGGAACTGGCGCACTCGGAGCGCGGCCTCGACACGTTCGGCCGGCCCCGGCTGGGCGGTATCGCCGAACGGCTGGCCCCCGAACTGGAGGCCCGCACGGGCATCGAAACCCGCGCCACGGTCCTTGGCCACATCCAGCGCGGCGGCGTTCCGACCGGGTTTGACCGCGTCCTCGCCACCCGCCTTGGCATGGCCGCGATCGACTCGGTCGTGGAACAGCGCTGGGGCACCATGGTCTCGCTCAACGGCACCGACATCGTGCACGTCGGCTTCGACACCGCCCTGGGGAACCTGAAGAGCGTTCCGCAGGAACGCTACGACGAGGCTGCGGTCCTCTTCGGCTAGGACGGCTTTCGCGGGTGGGTAGGGTTGAGGCATGACTCTTGAGCCCGGTTCCGTTGACATCATCCGGCTCGCCTGGTCCCGGCAACTGGGATTCGACGACGCCGCGTTTGGCTCCGCTGCCGGAGACCGGCTCACCCGGGCGGACGACGCCCGCGAGTCGGTCGACTTTGTCAGGCTGTTCGGGACCTCGGTCCTCGTGGGGCCGCAAGGGGTGCTGGATGCCGCCGCCGGGATTCCCGACGAGGACATGGCGCAGCATGTCACGCTGCTGACGCTGACCCGTCGGACCGGCGGCCACGGGCTGGGCGCGGCCGCCTTGTTTTTCGCCGATGACCTGCCCCTGGCCCAGCCGGCCGAGGAATTGACCGTCTCGCACGGACACCCCGAGGCGCTTGAGCTGGAAAGCCGATGCCCGCCGGACGACGTGAACGAAGTCAGGTTGTCCACGCTGCCGCACGTCTTTACGATCATGCGCGACGACGACGGCCTGTCCGTCCCCGTCGCCTGCGGCGCCTATTCGGAACAGCAAGGGATCCTGGCGGATATCAGGGTCCTCGTGGATCCGGAGTGGCGTCGCCGCGGGCTGGGATCATTGGTCGCCTCGATAGCCGCACAGGAAGCCCTCGCATCCGGGCTGACGTTGCAATGGCGCGCCGATGTCAGCAACAAGGGTGCCCTGGCGCTCTCCCGGAGCCTGGGCTTCACCGCCGGCGGCATCCAGACCAGCGTCCTGCTGGGCTGATCCGGACGCCGTCCGTCGGTGCGTGCGTCAGCTCGGAGACGTCCCGTACCGCGGGCTGCCAGCAGCCTCCGGGGCGGGCGCGTTCCCCGGACCGCCCCACCCCAGCACGGGCTGGGGCTTGGCGAAGAACACGGCGGCGGCTGCGCCGATCAGGATGACGGCCGCGGGCAGCATGATGGACTGGCCCATCGCCGTCGAGAATCCGGCTTGGAGAGCTTCCGGCAACGCACCGCCGAAGCCTATGGGCTGTGCTTCCCCGGTGCTGCCGGGCATGGCCGGCAGTTCGGCCGTCAGCCGCGCCTGAATCAGCACGGCGATGGCCGCACTGCCAAGGACGGCCCCGATTTGCCTGGTGGTGTTGTAGACCCCGGACCCGGCACCTGCCTGCCGCGGCGGGAGGTTCCGGGTGGCCGTCGAGCTCAGAGGCGCCCAGATGCCGGCGTTCGCAAAGCCCAGCACCGCGCTCGGCAACAGGAACAGCAGGATCGGGGTGTCCGGGTGCATGAGTGCGGAGTTCCAAAACAGCGCCGCCGACATCAGCACCAGTCCCGCGGCAGTCATGTACTTCGGGTTGACCCGATCGATGATCTTACCGACCACTGGTGCGAGACCGCCCGAGATCAGGGCCATCGGCACCATCATGAGGGCCGACTGGGTGGGGGTAAGTCCACGGACGATCTGGTAGTAGAAGATCAGCGGCAGGGTGAAGGCTGTCACGGTGAAGCCGACGGTGGTGATGCCGATGTTGGCCAGCGAGAAGTTGCGGTCCCTGAAGAGGGACAGCGGCAGCAGCGGTTCGCCCTTGTTGATCCGCTGCCACAGCACGAACACCGTGAGGACAACGAGTCCGGCGACAATGAGGCCCCAAACCGTGATCGGCCCGGTGATGGTTCCCCAGTTGTAGGTCTCGCCTTCCTGGATGCCGAAGACGAGCAGGAACAGCCCGGCTGCGCTGAGCAGCACACCGGGGATGTCGAACTTGTGCTGATGGGTGCTGAGCGAGGGCACGAAGCGGAGGGCGAGGATGAAGCCGACGACGCCGACCGGAACATTGATGAAAAAGATCCATTCCCAGCCGATCCCGTCCACCAGGACACCGCCCAGAATCGGGCCCACGAGCGTGGCGACGCCCGCGGTGGCGCCCCAAATGCCCATCGCAGCGCCGCGCCGGTCCGGCGGGAAGATCCTCGTGATGACGGCCATGGTCTGCGGTGTCATCAGGGCCGCGCCGAGGCCCTGGAGCACGCGTGCTTCGATCAGGGTCTGGATGTCGCCGGACAGCCCGCACCACAGGGAGGCCGCGGTGAAGACTACAAGACCGGTGAGGTAAAGCTTCTTCGGGCCGAAGCGGTCGCCCAGCCTGCCGGTGATCAACAGCGGGACGGCATATGCCAGCAGGTAGGCGCTGGTCACCCAGATCACTGAGTTGATGTCGGCATTGAGGCCCTCCATGATGCGCGGGTTGGCCACCGAGACGATGGTGGTGTCGAGCAGGATCATAAAGAAGCCAATCACCAGCGACCAGAGCGCCGGCCACGGCCTGGCTACGTTTTCCATCCGAATCCTTCGCGTGCTGATATCTGTTCTGCCCTCGGTTGCTGACCGCGTGTTGGCCTCAGGGTTCCAGGGGCCTTAGTCCAACAGCGCCAGGACGTCCACCCGGGCGAACATCTGCGCGGCCGCCCGAGCGGACGGCGTTCCGGCGTCCGGATCGGCACCGGCAGCCAGCAACTCCCGGGCGACCTCCGTGTACCCCTTGAAGACCGCACCGGCCAGCGGGGTCTGGCCCCGGTCGTTGGCCGCGTTGGCGTCGCCGCCGTGCGCCAGGATCAGCCGGACGGTCTCCGCGTGGCCGTGGTAGGCCGCGAGCATCACGAGGGAATCACCGGAGGCGGTCGTCAGCCCGGCCGGGGCGCCTGCCGAAAGATAGGTGCCGATCAGGCCGGCATTTCCGTCGCGCGCGGCCTGGAAGAGTTCGTGGGCCAGGGCCAGGGTCTCGTCATCGGGTGCGGCTGCACCGTCCGGTGTCAATCCGTCCGCAGTGTCGTCACGCTTCATCGGGGACCCCGCAGGAATCCGGTCTGGCGTCCGACGACCTGTCCGGCATCCGGAGCCACGATGATTTCCTGCGCCGCCGTGTAGGGTTCATCGCCGTCGACGACCGTGAGAGCCTCCTCCGGGTCGACGGAGCGCTTGATGACAGCCAGGGCCACGGGCCCCATTTCATAGTGTTGGGCGACCGACGTGACGGTGCCGACCTTGCGCGAGCCGGCAAGGACCTCGCTGCCGGCCGCTGGCATGGTGTGCTGGGAGCCGTCGAGCTGCAGAAAAACCAGGCGGCGGGGCGGGTGGCCCAGGTTGTGGACCCGGGCTACGGTTTCCTGGCCTTTGTAGCAGCCCTTGCTCAAGTGCACGGCGGTACGCAGCAGATCCAGCTCGTGCGGAATGGTTTTGTCGTCCGTTTCGGCGCCCCAGCGCGGCCGCCATGCGGCGATCCGCAGCGCTTCAGCCGCCCACACGCCGGCCAGCGGCCGGTCACCTACCGTGGCTTCGAGCTCCGCGGCCGGCACCAGGTATTCGAACCAGGGCCGTTCGAGGCCCGGGTGCGACTCCTCCCCCACCACGGAGTAGGAGTATCCGCCCGCGCCGATGTGCGGCCACGGATCCTCCCAGACCAGCAGATCAGCCCACTCCGGCACGCGCTGCGTGGAGCCGAGCACGGCCCAGGTCGCCGAGGCGTCAGCGACCTCAACCCTGAGCATGAATTTCATCCGGGTGAGCCACCCGGCCAGCGGTGCCGCCTCGGCGGCCTCCACGATCAGCCAGGTGGTCCCGCCGTCGTCCACTACCCTGGCGTCGAATTCGATCCGGCCCTGGACACTGAGAAGCAGCAATTCCGTGGACTGTCCCGGGACTAGGTCCGTCATCTGCTGGGAGGACAAGGTGTTGAGCCAGCTCAGCCGGTCCGGTCCGGTCACGGTGACAACGCCTCGACAGGAGAGGTCGACGACGGCGCTGCCGGCGGCCAGCGCCCGCTGTTCGCGCAGCGGCTCGCCGTAGTGCGACGCGACGCCGGTATCCGCTCCGCCGGCTTCGACGGCGCCCGGGCGCGACAGCATCGGGCTCTTGATAGTCATAGTGATGGGAACATCCTTTTCTGGGTATATATTCCGGCGTCAGGCGGGTCCCGCGGCGGACTGTGGAATCAGCGGTACTCGGGATTCTCGAAATCGAAGCGGGTGCCGTCTTTCCAGGCGGCAGGCAGGTTTCCATAGGCCGGGATGCCACCGGCGTCCTTGAGCATCCGGGCATAGTGCAGCAGGTTCCACGTCATGAACGTGGTGTTGCGGTTGGTGAAGTCGCTGTCCGGGCCGCCGGAGCCGTCATCGAGATAGCTCGGCCCGGGCCCAACAGCGCCTATCCAGCCGGCGTCGGCCTGCGGCGGGATGGTGAACCCGACATGCTGGAGGCTGTAGAGCACGTTCATGGCGCAGTGTTTGATGCCGTCCTCGTTGCCGGTGATCAGGCAGCCGCCGACTTTCGGGTAGAAAACCCACTGGCCCTTGGCGTTCAGCTGCCCCGAATGGGCATAAAGGCGTTCAATCAGCTTCTTCATTTCCGAGGAGTTATCGCCGAGCCAGATGGGACCGGCAAGGACCACGATGTCGGCGTCCTGGACCTTCGGGTAGATCTCCGGCCACTCGTCGCTGTCCCAGCCGTGCTCGCGCATGTCCGGGTACACGCCGCTGGCAATGTCATGGTCCACCACCCGGATTACCTCGGTGCCGACGCCCTGCTTCTCCATAATCCGGCGGCTGACCTCGATCAGACCTCCGGTGTGGGACAGCTCCGGTGACTTTTTGAGCGTTGCGTTGAAAAAGACGGCTTTGAGGTCGCCATAGTCCGCGGGTTTCCCCGCACTCGTCGCTGCGTCGTCCACGGTGTTTCTCCCTGCTCTCGCTGCGGGCGGCGGGATACACCGGTGAGCCCCGGCTGCCCGGCTGCCGGGTTTCATCCCGGCGGGCTGCTCGGCCGAGCGGGTTGTTCAGCCGACTTTACTGAGAATGGCGGAGGCATGAGCCTCCAGGCCACCGCCCGCCGTCGCGCTCTTGCCGGTTCCAACGTCCCAGCGCCACAGCAGGTTTCCGTCCACGAGCCCGAAGATCCGGGTTGCGGCAGTGTACTCCTTGGAGTGGCTGCCGCGCATCACCATGTCGGTCGTGAGCTGGATCTGGGGACCCTTAATTTGGCCGTAATAGAGCTCGGAGATCCCGCCCGGGTGGGAAATCGAGACTGAGATGTCAAAGCCTCCGTCGTCATTGCGCAGGGCCTCGACCTCATCGGCACTCTTGAGCACGGGGACGATGTCCGCCGGGATCAGGCCGGGTCCGCCGTCTTCGTCGCGCTGCTTGCGTTCGAGCGCCCAGAAACCTGTCTCTACCGTCAGCGGTCGCAGCTTTGTGCCCTCATCATCGGTCAGCCAGCTTTCGGCGCGGTACTGCAGGTACGGGAGGCCGTTATGAGTGAACGACACGTGCTGCAGGAAGTGATCGGAGTCTTCTTCCCCGGCACCCAGGCGGCCACGGCCCTCCCACTCTCCGATGAGCCAGGAAAGCGGAACGATTTCGGGGGTCAGGTCAGTAGGTATTTCAATCGGCACAGCAACTACCTCTGGAAACGACGGGTACTGGACGGGTGTGTATCTGGCTTTTTACTTCTGGCCCTTGAAGAGGCGGTACACCACAAAGCCCGCAAACCACGCCATGGAAAGGCTGGCTACGCCGAGCAGAACAAGGAAGAAGATCTCAAATGCAAGTACGGACATGATGCCATCCTAACGCTTAGTAGAGGAGTAGTTTGTCGATGAAGTAAGCCAGGGAGCCGACCGCGGAAACCGGGCCCAACCCGGCGCCCAGCAGCGCCGGAAAGCTTAGACGTGCGCTGCGGAGGATCGCCACCCGCCGGAAGCTCACCAGCACGGCCCCCACCACCACCCCGACGATAGCCGCCGGGAGGACGGCGATATTGGAGAACACGAGCCCGGCCAGCGGCGCGGCCAGACCGGCTCCCACAATTCCCAGCGGCGCCACGACCCGGTCCGGCCAGCGGATCAGCCCGGCCAGCAGGGCGACCGCGGCACTGATCGCAGTTACAACGAACATCTCCCTGACGCCGTTAAAGCGGTAAGCCGCGATCCAGCCGGCCCCGAGACAGGACAACACCACGCCGGCACAGGAGCCCAGCGTCGATTCAAGCCGCTGCGCCTGGCCAGTGCCGCGCAGCAACTGGACTATGAAGACGGCCATAACACCAAGCGCCATAAAGGCCGGAGTCCATTCCAGGAAACCGGGCGCCGGAAGATAGGCCGCCGCCACGGCGGAGCCAATACCAGGCAGCGCAATCACGGCCGCGAGCGTTTTTCTGGCCGGAACCCCAAGGAAATGGGGCCAGCCGATGCCGATGCCGGCAGCTGTCAGCACAGCGACGCCGAGCAGGACCTCGGGAGAGGCGTAGGCGCCGGCGACGATGGCGGCAAGGCCCGCCAGACCGATGATCCCGATGATCCACGACTTCACTGAATTCCCGCCATTAATTACGTACCTTCGCTCGCTGCGGACACCGATTGGACCCGGCGCAACCCGGTCAGGGCTGCAGGCGCTGACGGCTCAATCCTGCCCTATGTGAACGGTTTATGTCGCAAGGAGACCTACGGAGGGCGGCGGGTTCATGTTCGAAAAGCGGCGCTTGGGTATACTCGTAGGCAGCTACACTTCCTGCTTCGGCTCCGCGCCGGGGGATCCAGGCCGACTGACCGTCGGCGGGCGGACCCTGCGCAACGGGCCTCGGGAGGAGGCAAGTAACGGCCGGTGAAAGCCCGGTTCCGAGACGCCCAACGATGCGCGGACAGCCCCTGGAGGAACAATGTCGCACATCCTGCTACTGACGAACAGCACCGGATCCTCGGTGGATGTCCTGCCTGCTCTGGAACTACTTAACCATCGCGTGCACATTCTCCCGGCAGAGCCGACCGCCCTGCTTGAGACCGATCCGTGCGACATCGTCCTGCTGGACGCCCGCAAAGACCTCGTCGGCGCCCGATCCCTCACCCAGTTACTCAAGGCCACGGGCCCTGAGTGCCCCCTTGATGCTGATCCTCACCGAAGGCGGCATGGCCGCGGTGTCCTCCGCCTGGGCAGTGGACGACATTGTGCTTGAGTCCGCCGGCCCCGCAGAGGTTGAAGCCCGCATCCGGCTCGGCGTTGCGCGCGCGACCCCCGAGAAGGACGCGGTGCCATCGGAGATCCGGGCCGCCGGCGTCGTCATCGACGAGGCAAGCTATACGGCCCGCGTCAACGGCGCGGCACTCAACCTGACCTTCAAGGAATTTGAACTCCTGAAGTACCTGGCCCAGCACCCCGGCCGGGTTTTCACGCGGCAGCAGTTGTTGACCGAGGTCTGGGGCTATGACTATTACGGCGGCACCAGGACGGTCGACGTCCATGTCCGCCGTCTGCGGGCGAAACTCGGCGCGGACCACGAAAACCTGATCAGCACCGTGCGGAACGTCGGGTACCGCCTGACGCTTGTCCGACAGCCCGAAGAAGAACTGACCGAAGCCTGACCCCCCGCACCCACGCAGAAGGCCCCGGACTTCAACGAGTCCGGGGCCTTCTGCGTTCAGTACTGTCAGTGGAGGACATACGGGTCGAACGTATCGAGGCCACCCCAGTGGTGGATCCCCCTCACGCCCGGCACAACGCCGGACGAGTTACGACTATACGGTGCGGGTCCGGATCCGGCCAAATCGTGCGCTGATAGCCTTGCACCATGAGCCCTGCGCATCCGGAAAACTGGCCTGTCCTCACCGTCAAGGGAGCGGTGGATGATCAATTGCTGCGGGATCTCCGCGCCCTCGCCGGCGCCGCGACGGAGTCCGACGGCAACCCGCCCCTGTCCGAGCAGACATTGGTCACGCTCCGCGGGGCCGGTTCCGGCGGGCACTCGTTGCTGACCCTCGCGCTCTACTCCCCCGAGGAAGAATCCGATCCGGCGACCGCCCAGGACCTGGCCGGCTTCGCCGTCGTCGTCGGGGAACCCGATGGATCCGGGATCCTCGAAATCGCGGTCCACCCCAGCTACCGGAACCAAGGCGTCGCTGACCGACTCGTGGAGGAACTGCGGAACACCCGTGGTTTCGCAGGCCTCAAGGCCTGGTCACACGGCAATCACGAAGCGGCCGCCGACCTCGCCGCACGCTACGGCTACGGCGCCGTCCGCGAACTGTGGAAGATGCGCCTGACCACGGCGGCGGAACTACCGGCGTCGACCCTGCCGGAGGGCGTGACGGTGCGTGCTTTCCGCCCGGGACAGGACGAGGACACGTGGCTGGCGGCCAACAAGGCGGCTTTCGCCCAGCACCCGGAACAGGGCGGCATGACGCGCGCCGATCTCGAAGCCCGCATGGCCGAGCAGTGGTTCGATCCTGCGGGGCTCCTGCTGGCCACCGACTCCTCCGACAGCATCCTTGGGTTCCACTGGACCAAGGTGCATCCCCGGCACGGCGAACACCCCGCCATCGGCGAGGTGTACGTCGTCGGCGTCATCCCCGCGGCGCAGGGCACCGGTCTCGGCAAGGCCCTCACGATCGCGGGCATCCGGCACCTGCAGGACCAGGGGCTCCACGCGGTCATGCTTTACGTGGATGCGGACAACGTCCCCGCCGTCGCACTCTACCGCCGGCTGGGATTCACCCGCTGGGACGTGGACGTGATGTACGCACCCCTGGAAGGGCAGTAGTACCGCCCTGGAAACCGTCCGGGCGGCACCGCCGAAACCTGGCCCGCCACGCAGGCATTCCTTGTATGGTTGAAGCTAAATCGCGCCAGCATTGAGGAGAGACCATGCCACGGGAATCTACCGGGACAGTAACGTCTGAGAACAAGGCGCGTCCCGTTCGCGCCCGGTTCGGGTCCTCTGAGGTACCGGCCTCCCGCGCCACGCAGGACCGGATCGACATTCCCGAGTTCGCGCCGAACCTTAGGCCGGAGGGTGATATCAGCCCGGACCGGTTCCTGGACCGGGAACTGAGCTGGCTGGCCTTCAATTCCCGGGTCCTGGAACTGGCGGAGGACCCCACCCTGTACCTGCTGGAGCGGGTCAGCTTCCTGTCCATCTTCGCCTCGAATCTGGACGAATTCTTTATGGTCCGGGTCGCCGGGTTGAAGCGCCGGATCGCCACCGGGCTCGCCGTGCCCTCGCCCGCCGGGCTGAGCCCCATGCAGGTCCTGGACCAGATCGGCGACGCCGCCCACCGGCTGCAGCAGCGCCACGCCCGGGTGTACGCCGAGCAGATCCGCCCCGCCCTCGCGTACGAGCACATCCACCTCATGCATTGGGAAGAACTCGATTCCCAGGCCAAGGAACAGCTCAGCGCCATGTTCGCCGAGAAGGTCTTCCCGATCCTGACGCCGCTCGCCGTGGATCCGGCCCACCCGTTTCCGTACATCTCCGGGCTCTCCCTGAACCTCGCCGTCGTGGTCCGGAACCCGGTCAGCGACAAAGAGCTCTTTGCCCGGGTCAAGGTTCCGGACCAGCTGCCGCGAATGATCTCCATCGACGGGCCGCGCGCCGGCTCCGTCCCGGGCCGGGTGGCGCGGTTCATCACCCTGGAAGAAGTCATCGCCGTCCATCTGGACCAGCTGTTCGCCGGGATGGAGGTCCTGGAACACCACACCTTCCGGGTTACCCGCAACGAAGACGTCGAAGTGGAAGAGGACGACGCCGAGAACCTGCTGCAGGCGCTGGAGAAAGAACTGCTGCGGCGCCGCTTCGGGCCGCCGGTCCGCCTGGAAGTCACGAACGACATCAACCCGAACATCCGGGCTCTCCTGATCCGCGAACTCGGCGTCGAAGAATCCGAGGTCTATTCGGTCCCGGGTCCGCTGGACCTGCGCGGGCTTTCGGTCATTGCCGGCATCGACCGGTCCGACCTGCACTACCCCAAGCACGTCCCGCACACTTCACGCCACCTGAACGAATCCGAGACCTCCAAGGCGGCCAACGTTTTCGCGGCGATGCGGCGCCGCGACATCCTCCTGCACCACCCGTACGATTCCTTCTCCACCTCCGTCCAGGCATTCCTGGAACAGGCCGCCGCGGACCCGAAGGTCCAGGCCATCAAACAAACCCTGTACCGCACCTCCGGGGACTCCCCGATCGTCGATGCCCTGATCGACGCCGCCGAAGCCGGCAAGCAGGTCCTGGCACTCGTGGAAATCAAGGCCCGCTTCGATGAGCAGGCCAACATCTCCTGGGCACGGAAGCTGGAGCAGGCCGGGGTCCACGTTGTTTACGGCATCGTCGGGCTCAAGACCCACTGCAAGCTCTCCCTTGTCGTCCGCCAGGAAGTGGACGGGCTGCGCCGCTACTGCCACATCGGCACCGGCAACTACCATCCCCGGACGGCCCGCTACTACGAGGACCTGGGCCTGCTCACGGCCAACGAGCAGGTGGGCGAAGACCTCTCCAAGCTCTTCAACCAGCTCTCCGGCTACGCGCCAAAGTCCACCTTCAAGCGGCTGCTCGTCGCCCCTCGCTCCGTCCGCTCGGGACTGATCGACCGGATCGAAAAGGAGATCCGCAACGCCAAAGCCGGCCTGGCGGCCCGGGTCCAGATGAAGGTCAACTCAATCGTGGACGAGGCCATCATCGATTCTCTCTACCGCGCATCGCAGGCGGGTGTGCAGGTCGATGTCATCGTCCGCGGCATCTGCTCCCTGCGCCCGGGAGTCCCCGGCCTCAGCGAGAACATCACGGTCCGTTCCGTTCTGGGCCGGTTCCTCGAGCACTCGCGCGTATTCGCGTTCGCCAATGGCGGCGATCCGGTGGTGTACATCGGCTCGGCCGACATGATGCACCGCAACCTGGACCGCCGGGTGGAGGCCCTTGTGCAGCTCGCCAGCGGGGACGACACAACATATGTCCTGGACCTGCTGAACCGGTACATGGATCCGGCCACTGCCAGCTGGTATCTGGATAACTCCGGGGACTGGATCCGCCACCACCTCGGCGAAGACGATACGAGCCTCGACGACATCCAGTCCTGGCTCCTGGCGTCCCGCTCACGGCAGCGTTCCGTGAGCCTGCGGTAGAGGCTGTGACGTTGTCCAGCGATTCACTGGTTGCGGACCAGAGAGACCACCCGGGCGAAGCCATCGCCGTCACGGCGGCGGGAGCACTGCCCTGGCGGATCAACAAGGACCGGCTTGAGGTCCTGCTGATCCACAGGCCCCGGTACGACGACTGGTCCTGGCCCAAGGGAAAGATTGATCCGGGCGAGACCGTCCCGGAGTGCGCCATCCGCGAGGTGGAGGAGGAAATAGGGCTCATCGCCCCGTTGGGCATCCCGCTTCCTCCCATCCACTACCACGTGCCCGCCGGGCTGAAAGTCGTCCACTACTGGGCGGTTGACGTCGACGGCGCCGCGCTGGTGCCGGACGGCAAGGAAGTGGACAGCGTGATGTGGTGTGTACCGGAAAAGGCCGCCCGTCTGCTGACCAACCCCAGCGACGTTGACCCACTCAAGTACCTGGTGGCCGCCTATGAACGCGGGGAACTGGAGACCTGGCCGCTACTGATCGTGCGCCACGCCAAGGCCAAGCCGCGGTCCTCCTGGACGAAGGCCGAAGGCGACCGTCCGCTGGCAGCGACCGGGACGCGGCAGGCGCAGGCGGTCGGCAGACTGCTGCGGACCTGGAAACCCGGGCGCGTGGTCACAAGCCCGTGGGTGCGGTGTGTAGCCACCATTGCCCCGTATGCGAAGGCCAGTGACGCCAAAATAAAAATGCACGAGTCCCTCACCGAACACCGGCACGCGCGCAGCCCGCACAAGACGGCCGCCGTCGTCGAATCCCTCTTCGACAAGCAGCGCCCGGTGGTCCTGTGCACACACCGGCCGGCTTTGTCGACCGTGTTCGCCCAGCTTGCCAAGCACATGGGCCCCGGTCTGCGGGCCCTGCTGCCGGCAACTGACCCTTTCCTGGCGCCCGGTGAGCTGGTGGTGTGCCATGTGGCGCACGGCAGCAAGGATACGGTCGTTGCGGTGGAGCGGTTCCGGCCCTTCGACGACTAGGCCGCCGGACTCAGTAGACTGGGACGGTGAGCATTCCAACGCCCTATGAAGACCTGTTGCGCGATGTCCTGGCGCACGGGACCCACAAATCGGACCGCACCGGGACCGGCACCATCAGCGTGTTCGGACGCCAGCTCCGCTTTGACCTCAGCAAAAGTTTCCCCCTGATCACCACCAAACGCGTGCATTTCAAGTCGGTAGCGGTGGAGCTGCTGTGGTTCCTGCGCGGGGACAGCAATGTGAAGTGGATGCAGGACCAGGGCGTGACCATCTGGAACGAATGGGCCGATGCCGACGGCGAACTGGGTCCGGTCTACGGCGTACAGTGGCGCAGCTGGCCCACGCCCGACGGCGGCCACATCGACCAGATTGCCGAGCTGGTGGAAAACCTCAAGGCCAACCCGGATTCACGCCGCCACATCGTCTCGGCGTGGAACGTCTCCGAACTCAAGGACATGGCCCTGCCGCCGTGCCACGCCTTCTTCCAGTTCTACGTCGCCGACGGCAAGCTCTCCTGCCAGCTCTACCAGCGTTCGGCCGACACCTTTTTGGGCGTCCCGTTCAACATCGCCTCCTACGCCTTGCTGACCCTCATGGTGGCCCAGCAGACCGGCCTGGAGCCCGGCGAATTCGTCTGGACCGGCGGCGACGTCCACATTTACGACAACCACATGGACCAGGTCCTCAAACAGCTGGCCCGGGAGCCGTACGACTACCCGCAGCTCCGGATCACCCGCACACCGGATTCCATTTTCGACTACACCCTCGAGGACTTCGAGGTGGTCGGCTACCAGCACCACCCGACGATTAAGGCCCCCATCGCCGTATGAGCACCGAAAACAGCCCGCAGCAGGGCACCCGTCCGGAAAACTTCACCGAGGAACTCGCCGCTTCCGTTACCGGCCTGGGCCTGGTCTGGGCGCAGACCAGCACTGGAGTCATCGGCAAGGACGGCAGCATGCCGTGGAAGCTGCCCGAAGACATGGCGCACTTCGCCCGTCTCACCACCGGCCACCCCGTCATTATGGGCCGAAAAACATGGGAGTCCTTCCCGGATAAGTTCCGCCCGTTGCCGGGCCGGACGAACATCGTCATCAGCCGGCAGGCCGGCTGGGGCGACACCGCCACAGCGGAGGGCGCCATTGCGGCCATGTCCCTGGACGAGGCTCTGCTCGAGTCGCAGTTCGCGCCGGGCAACGAGATGGTCTGGATCATCGGCGGCGGAAGCATTTACGCGCAGGCCCTGGACGTCGCCGACGTCGCCGTGATCACCACCATCGACTCGGCGGTCGAGGGCGACACCTTTGCCCCGGAACTCGGCTACGACTGGACCGCCGGCGCCAGCCTGCCCGCCGAGGGCTGGTTGACCGCAGAAAACGGAACCAGGTACCGCATCACCCTGTGGCGCCGGACGGAAGGCCAGTGATGCTGAAGAAACCCGAAACCCTCTTTGTCCTGGGCTACATGCTGCTCCCGTTGCTGGCGCTGCTCTCGGCGATCGTGGGCCTGACCATGATCCTGGGCGGCAACAAAATCCTCGGCGCCATTGTGCTGGTTGTGGTGACCCAGGTCTTCGCCTTCGGCGCGATTTTTGCCCTCCGCAGGCGGAAGCACGCCCTCCTCGCCGAGACTGACCGCAGCTAGACCCTGCGGCGCCGGCACAGCGCCGGTCCCGCCAGGCGCCCGCTGCCGGGCCGGGGTGACGTAACCGACTGCGCGCACCGGGGCTCGACTGTCTAGACTTGCCCAATGACTACAGCAGCTACTCCGTCCGTTGGACTGGTGGGTTGGCGTGGCATGGTCGGTTCCGTCCTGATGCAGCGCATGCAGGACGCGGGCGACTTCGCCACCATCAACCCCGTCTTTTTCTCCACCTCCAACGCCGGAGGTGCCGCCCCGTCCTTCGCCGACGGGGCCGGCAAGCTCGAGGACGCGTTCGACGTCGAGACCCTGGCGAAGCTGCCGATTATCGTCACCGCCCAGGGCGGCGACTACACCAAACAGGTGCACGGCGAACTCCGCAGCCGGGGCTGGGACGGCCTGTGGATCGACGCCGCCTCCACCCTGCGCATGAACGATGACTCAATCATCGTGCTGGACCCGATCAACCGCGACGTGATCGACGCCGGCCTCTCCGGCGGGGTCAAGGACTACATCGGCGGCAACTGCACCGTGTCCTGCATGCTGATGGGCCTCGGCGGGCTGTTCAAGAACGGCCTCGTCGAGTGGGGCACCTCCATGACCTACCAGGCGGCCTCCGGCGGCGGCGCCCGGCACATGCGCGAGCTGCTGAGCCAGTTCGGCACGCTCAACGCCGAGGTCAGCACGGAACTGGACGACCCGGCGTCGGCGATCCTGGAGATCGACCGCAAGGTCCTGGCCCACCAGCGCACCGACATCGACGCCACCCAGTTCGGCGTCCCGCTGGCCGGTTCGCTGATCCCCTGGATCGACGCGGACCTGGGTAACGGCCAGTCCAAGGAGGAGTGGAAAGCCGGGGTGGAGACCAACAAGATCCTGGGCACCTCCGGTGAAAACCACGTCATCATGGACGGCCTGTGCGTCCGTATCGGCGCCATGCGCTCGCACTCCCAGGCGCTGACGCTGAAGCTCCGCGAGGACCTGTCCGTCACCGAGATCGAAAAACTCCTGGCCGAGGACAACGAATGGGCCAAGGTGGTGCCAAACACCAAGGAAGACTCCATGGCGGACCTCACCCCGGTGTCCGCCTCGGGCACCCTGGATATCCCGGTAGGCCGGATCCGCAAAATGGAGATGGGTCCGCAGTACATCAGCGCTTTCACGGTCGGTGACCAGCTGCTCTGGGGCGCCGCCGAGCCGTTGCGCCGCATGCTCAACGTCGCCACCGGGACCCTCTAGGGAAGGCTATTCCCCCAGGAACCGCCGGTATTTGGCGGCCTGCAGCCCAAAGGACTTTTGGGCTGCAGGCCGCAGCCCGTTAACGGCGTCGAACGGTCCGGGCACGACGGCGGTGCCCCTCGGCCTGCTGCATGGCTGCCCGGGTGCCCGCACCGGGCGTGCACCGGGGACCTGCTGTCCCACGGTGCACGAGGCGGCCGGCAAGGTCCTGGACCGGGAGGGACGCCCTGTGCGGCTCACCGGCCGGCGTCCCGGTTGTTCCCAGCCGCCGCCCAGCGGATATCCCTACCATTGATGCATGACCATGAGTGAGCTGTGGCCGCAGATACGGCCCCTGTGCCGAAGACTGGCCCTGCTGGGCTGGATCTCCAGCGTTGCCGGGATGAGCGCCGGTCTCGCCGTCGCGATCGCCGGCGGCACGAGCCTGTCCCCGCTGATGAGCGCCCTGCAGCTCGGTGCCGTGGCCTGCCTGGCCATTACCGTGGTGAGCTTCATTGCGGCCGCCGCCCTGACCCGGCGTCTGGACAGCGCCCCGCTCCGGGATGCCGTCGCGGACCCCGACGCCGGCGACCTCACGGCCACGATGCGGAACTTACTCTTCGGATCAGTGGCGCTGCTGGCGGGAGCCATCGCGTTCGCCTGTGCCGGCCTTATCCTTCGCAACGGGCCCAGTGCCCAGTCCGTGGCGTTCTGCCAGGTCTTCCTGCTCGGGGCGGCAGCGTCCGGCTTCACATATATGATTTTCAGCAAAACCACACCGCCGCACGGGGCTGACGGCCGGGACCCGGTTCCGCCGGTCTCCCGGCCAGCGAAACCGTAGTCGCCTCGTTTCCTGAAGGGGACGCGTCCTAGAGTTCGCAGCCGATCAGCAACGGTTCCGGGTGCAGTTCGATGCCGAAGCGTCCGGCGACGCCGCCCTGCACGTCGCGGGCGATTGCCAGCAAATCAGCTGCGCTGGCGCCGCCCCTGTTGGTGATGGCCAGAGTGTGTTTGGTGGACAGTGCGGCCCCGGCCGCCAGAAACGCTGTCCGCCTCCAGCCCGAACCCCTTGCCGTAGCCTGCCTTCTCGATCAGCCAGGCCGCCGAGAGCTTGACCAGGCCGTTTGAGCCCGCAGGGTACCGGGGGGCGTCCTCCGGCAGGCCGGCCGCGGTCTCGGCCGGAACTAGCGGGTTGGTGAAAAAGGAGCCTGTGGAATAGGTATCCCGGTCGGCTGGATCAAGCACCATGCCCTTGGACGCGCGGAGCCGCAACACCTCACGGCGGACATCGGTTGAGTAGGCCCGGTGGCCGGGCTCAACCCCGAGAGCGCGCGCCAGCTCGGCGTAGCGGATTGGCTCGCTCATCCGGCCCAGCAGCAGCTGGAATTCCACCGTGAGAACCACGTATCGCGGCGAGCCGCTGACGGTGGTCTGCTTGAGGATGGAATCGCGGTAGCCGAACTTCAGCTCGGAATTGGTGAATGTCTTCACGGCGTTCCGCTCCCGGTCCCAGGTCCGCACCGCGGCAATGGTCTGAGAGACGTCGGCCCCGTAGGCTCCCACGTTTTGCACCGGGGTGGCGCCCGTGGCCCCCGGGATGCCGGACAGCGCCTCGATCCCGGACCAGGCATGCCGGACAGCGTGTTCCACGAGGCCGTCCCAGCTGTGGCCTGCCTGAACGACGACGGACACGCCGCCGCAGGAGTCTTCCGAGTTCACCGTCAATCCGGTCGAGGCGATCTTCAGGACGGTTCCGGGGAAGCCGTCGTCGGACACCAGCAGGTTGGACCCGCCGCCGATAATCAGCAGCTTCTCCCCCGCAGCGTCGGCGGTGCGGACGGCGTCGATGATTTCCGCTTCGGTGCCGGCTTCGAGGTATGTGCCGGCGGGGCCGCCGACGGCGGCCGTTGTCAGGGTGGAAAGCAGTGTCTGGGTCACCTGACCAGCCTAACTGGAATCGTTCAACCGGTTTGCCGGGCCTGGCTGCGGTCATCGCACCCTCGCGAAATCGAAACCGGGAACTGGAAAACGGAGCGTTTCCCGGAGTCTAGCTTTCCGCCTTTAGCCGGTCCAGCGGCTTCGCCACCGGGGCGAGCAGGAAGCTGGCGACGAGCATGACCATTACGGCCAGCAGGGAGTGGAGGATGCCCACGTGTTCAGCGAGCAGGCCGAGCAGCGGAGGCCCGCACAGGAACGCGCCGTAGCCGATCGTGGAGACCACCGAAACCCGCGCGGCGGCGGTGCGGGGGTCATCGGCGGCGGCGGACATGCCCACCGGGAAGCCGAGCGAGGCGCCGAGTCCCCAGATGGCCAGGGCCACGAAGGCCAGCCACGGTACCGGGGCGAAAACGAAGAGGCCAAGCCCCAGCACGGCCATCGCGGCGCACCAGCGCATCACGGGGACTCGGCCGAAACGGTCCAGCACGATGGTTCCGCCGAAGCGGCCGATCGTCATGAAGGTGACAAAGAGGCCGTAGCCCGCGGCTCCTGCCGCGTTGGACTGGCCGTGGCCGTCCGCCAGCGCGAGCGCCACCCAGTCCCCCGCCGCGCCCTCCGCGAGGGCCAGTCCCAGCACCATAAAGCCCAACAACAGCGTCCGTGGGTCGCGCCAGGCCTGGGCGATCTGGCGTTTGTTGTCCAGCGGGAGCTCCACGGCCGTCCCACGTTCCTCGTGGGCCCCCTCCTGGCGGATCCGGACGATGGGGATCGGGCCCGTGATCGGGTCCTCGAACATGTCGACTTTGGCGGGAGTGAGACTTTTTTGGGCCGCCAGCGGTGTGCTGTCGGCGCGGAACCATTGCGCCGCGGTGCTGACCGAGCCGGCCACCAGCAGTCCGGCGGCGGCGAGGTGCCAGAAGACGGGTACCCCGGTGCCTGCGGACCAGGCACCCAGTCCGGCTCCCGCCACGGCGCCGAGGCTGAACATCCCGTGCAGTTGGGGCATGATGTGCCGGCCCACCGCACGTTCGACGGCGGCGCCCTCCACGTTTGAGGCGGTGTTCCAACTGGCGGTGCCCAGGCCGATGACCGCCAGCCCTGCAGCAACGGCCAGCGGATTCGCCATAACCGAGGTGCCGAAGCCTGTCAGGACCAATCCGCAGCCGACCAGAATGCTGCCGATCCGGATGGTCTGCCTGGAGCCAAAGTGCAGGACGATCAGGCCTGAGGCGGATACCGAGACAAACGATCCCACCGTCATGCAGAGCAATAGCAGCCCCACGGAGCCCGGTGTGAGGTCAAGGCCGTCGCGGATGGCGGGCAGCCGGGAAATCCAACTGGCGAAAGCGATGCCGCTGAAGCCGTAGGCCGCAGCGACGGCATTGCGCCACCGCGTGATGTCACGGGCTGTGGCGGGACGGGCGCTTCTCACCGGTTTCATCGGCTAGGACAGCAAAACGACGGCCTGGGCTTTGACCAGGACTTTCTGGCCGCCCGACACCACGGTGAGGTCCACGCGGGCGGTGCGGGCATCGGCGTCGAGCGCCCCGATCGCACCGCTGACTTCAATAACCGCGCCGGCATCCGGCGTTCCTGTGGTATCGGCCACCGGGACAGGCTTGGTGAAGCGGGTCTGGAAATCGACGACGGCGGCAGGGTCCCCGGCCCAGTCGGTCACGAGCTGGACGGCGGAGCCCATCGTGAACATCCCGTGTGCGATCACGCCGGGGAGGCCAACGCCGGTGGCGAAGGCTTCGTTCCAGTGGATGGGGTTGAAGTCTCCAGAGGCGCCGGCGTACTTGACGAGGTCCGTGCGGGTGACGGTGATGCTGCGGCTGCCGATGCTCTGGCCGACGCTGAGGTCTGAGAATGTCTGGCTCATGGTTACTGTCCCTCTCCGCGGACCAGCAGGGACGAGGTCGTTGTGGCGACGGCTGCACGGCCGCCGTCGGCATCCAGCGCGAAAATTTCGGCGCGGGTGGTGATCATGGCGCCGCCGCCCATCGCACGGACACCGTCGACGGACAGTTCGGCAACCAGCCGGTCGCCGGCGACGATGGGACGGTGGTGGGTGAAGCGTTGGTCTGCGTGGACCACGCGGGAGAAGTCGATGCCGGACTCCGGATCTTCGATGAGCTGCGCATCGGCCCGCTGTGCAACGATGATCGCGAACGTCGGGGGCGCCACGAGGTCACGGTGGCCGAGCGCCCTGGCCGCGTCGACGTCGTAGTGGGCCGGGTGGGTCGCCTTCACTGACCGGGCGAACTCGCTGATCTTTTCGCGGCCGACGTCGTACACCTCTGCGGCAGGGTAGCTGCGTCCCTGCAGATCCGGATTGATAGTCATGGAATCAAGACTAGCGCCACGCCCTTTGCGGGCCTGCTCCGTGACGCCGCCAGGCCGGCGTGGTCCCTGTCCGGCGACGCCCGTTTCAGATCATGCGTATGATGAAAACATCATTCCATCAACTGATCGCAGGTCCTGAATGGACAGCGGCGCGGGAGGAACCGGCCACACATGATTTCCTCGGCACAGATCCCCTTGTACGAGATTAAGGCGAACCTTTTTAAGGCCCTGGCCCACCCTGCCCGGATCCGGGTGCTGGAACTGCTGGCGGCATCCCCGGACGGCCAGGCGCCGGTCAGCTACCTGCTGGCCGAGACCGGACTTGAGGCCTCGCACCTCTCCCAGCACCTGGCTACCCTGCGCAGGCACGGGGTGGTGACCTCGGTCCGGTCAGCAAACACCGTGACCTACCAACTGGCGCACCCGAAGATTTCTGAGCTGCTGGCCATTGCCCGCACCTTCCTCCTGGACAGCCTGGCGGAATCCGGAGAGCAACTGCAGCTCGCCCAGGAGCTTCCGGGTGAACATCTGGGCGGCCTCGGATTGTGAGGGCCGCCCGCACGTACCTCGGCAGGTTCCTGCCGTCCCGCCACGATTACCAAAGCCTGCACTCGGCCTGGAAGACGGACCTGCTCTCAGGAATTACCGTAGGCATCGTGGCCCTGCCGCTGGCACTCGCCTTTGGCGTCAGCTCGGGCGTGGGTGCCGAGGCCGGGCTCATCACCGCCGTGGTGGCCGGTCTGGTCGCAGCCATCATGGGCGGTTCGAACGTCCAGGTCTCCGGCCCTACCGGCGCCATGGTTGTGGTCCTCGCCCCGGTGGTCGCCAGCCACGGCGCCGGAAGCATCGCGGTGGTCTCCCTCCTGGCTGGCCTGCTGGTCTGTGCGCTGGGGCTCAGCGGGCTGGGCAGGGCCGTGGCCTTCATCCCCTGGCCGGTGGTGGAGGGTTTCACGCTCGGCATCGCCGCGATCGTCTTCCTCCAGCAGGTCCCGATGGCCACCGGCACCGCGGGCGTCCCGGGCGAGAACACTCTTCTCAGCGCCATCGGCAGCGCCTCCCGGTCCAGCTTCCCCACGGCCCTGCAGACCCTGGCGGTGGTCGCGGGCGTAGCTGCGGTGATGTTGCTGCTCCCGAGGCTGCACAAGGCGCTGCCGGCCAGCCTGATCGCGGTGCTGTTGGCCACAGTGGCTGCCGATCTGCTTCGGCTGGACATCCCGCGGATCGGCGCGCTGCCGCATTCCCTGCCCACGCCCGCCATGCCGGCCTTTGACGCATCCCCCGTCGGTGGCCTGCTTATGCCGGCCGTGTCCATAGCGGCCCTGGCGGCCATCGAATCCCTTCTCTCGGCCCGGGTGGCGTCCGGGATGGTCGGCCCGGACGGGCGTCCCACCGGCGCTTACGTCCCGGACCGCGAACTCACCGGCCAGGGCCTGGCCTCCATGGCGGCCGCGTTTTTCGGCGGCATGCCCGCCACCGGTGCCATTGCCCGAACGGCGGTGAACGTACGCTCCGGCGCCAAGACCCGGCTCTCAGCGATCGTGCACGCCCTCGTGCTGCTGGCTATTATCTATCTGGCCGCCGGGCTGGTCGGTCGGATCCCGCTGGCGGTCCTGAGCGGCATTCTGATGGTCACGGCGACCCGTATGGTCTCCAGACGGACGGTGAACGCCGTCTTGCGCTCCACCCGCGCCGACGCCGCCGTCTTCGTCCTGACAGCGCTCATCACGGTGGCTTTCGATCTCATTGTGGCCATAGAGATCGGGCTCGCAGCCGCGGCAGTGTTCACCTTGCGGAAGTTCGCCTCGCTCAGCGGGGTCCAGCGCGAGGAGATCCCCGGTGAACGTGTTCCCGGGGATAAGCACATCGCCATCTTCCGGCTGGACGGCGCCATGTTCTTTGGGGCCGCGGAGCGCGTCCTGCAGGAAATCAACAAGGTCCAGGATATTCAGGTGGCCATCATCCGGCTCTCGCAGCTGCGGATGTTGGATGCCACCGGAGCACATACCCTGGTGGAAGTCATCTCCGCATTGGAGTTGCGCGGGGTGACGGTCCTGCTCAAGGGCGTCCAGCCGCAGCATCTCGATCTGGTCACCAATGTCGGGGTGATCCGCTCGCTGCGGCACCACAAACACCTGTTCACGGCCCTGGCTGCGGCCGTGGAACACGCGCGAAGCCATGTCCGGCCGAACGCAGACGCTGGTGCGGCCGCCAGCTAGCGCTTGAGGCTCTTGCGGATGGCCTGGCCGCGAACCACAAGTCCGGCAATGTGCAGGATAAGTCCGAGCCCGATGACCGGCAGCGACGCGAGGGCGAGTCCCTGGTTGCCTGAAGTGTTGCCCACGATGGTGAGGATCATGCCGACGGCGATCAGGCCCATGGCGCTGAAAACGAGCGTCTTGTAAGCGGTGGAGGCGGTGGCCCAGAATTCGGTCAGCATAGTTCCAGTTTACCGGCGCGAGGTGGCACCACATCCCGGGCACCATCCCAAAAGACCCCGTGGACCAGATATCGGGTATCGGCCACGGGGTCTCCTTGTTTACTGCAGGTTCCGGATCAGAGCGCCGGCCGGACGTCGAAGGCCACGGCGAGCTTCATGATCTTTTCGGCACGGCCCAGTCGCGGCAGGTCCGAACCGTCGCGGATCACGCGGCCGCCGGCTTCGAAGTCCGCCATAAACTCGGTGGCCCAGGCGACGTCCGAGGGGGTGGGGCTGATGACCTCGTTGATGACGCTGGTCTGGTCAATCGCGAGGCAGAGCTTGCCGGTCATGCCCATCGTGACCGTGATGCCGGTCTGTTCGCGCAGGATGGGATGGTTGGTCCCGACGGTAGGGCCGTCGATGGGACCCGGCAGGTTGCCGACGCGGCTGGCGACGACAAGCTTGGCGCGGGGGTAGGCCATGGCCTCGGGGGTGGCGGCCATGCCGGTATCTCGGCGGAAGTCGCCGGAGCCGAAGGCCAGCCGGAACGCACCCTGGGCCTTGGCGATGTTATTGGCTTCCTCGATGCCCACGGCCGACTCCACGAGCGGGATGACCGGCGTCTTGCCGTCCATGCGGTGGAAGCTTTCGGTGACCTGGTCCGCGGACTCGGTCTTGGCCAGCATCACGCCGAGCAGGCCGGGGGTTCCGCGGAGACCGGCGAGGTCGTCGGCCCAGAAGCGGCTGGTCGCGTCGTTGATCCGCACCCAGGCGTTACCGCCGGCGGCCAGCCAGTTCACGACGTTATCGCGGGCGGCGTCCTTCTGGGAAGGGTCCACAGCGTCTTCGATATCAAGGATGATCGCGTCTGCCCGTGACTCTGCGGACTGATCGAAAAGTTCCGTCTTCATTGCATTGACCAGCAGCCACGAGCGGGCAATGTCGGCGGGGATGTTGCGCTGGGGCCGGACGGATCCGGCGATGGTCGTAGAGGTCATACACCTACGCTAGCGGCAGACGGGCGACTTCAGCGAAGCAGTCCAGTCGTATATGGGCCAGATACGAGGAAAATCACAGCCGCATTAGTCCTGCCTCGACGCGGAAACCCGCCAGCGCTACGCAAAAGGCCCTGCGACACCGGAATTCCGGTGTCGCAGGGCCTTTCGCGTAGCGAAAAGCAGCCTGCGCGTCGAAAGGCTGAGTGCGGTCAGGGGATATTGCTGCCCCTGGCCGTGACCCAGAGCCGGTACCACTGCGCCCGGGTCATGGCTGCCGCCACCTCTGGGGCTCCGGCACAGGCCCGGATGCGGTCCGGGTTGGCGGTGCCGATCACGGGCGAGATCCCGGCCGGGTGCTTCATCAGCCAGCCCAGCACAATCGCTTCCCCCGTGGTGTTCCGTTCTGCCGCCATGGCCGCCACGAGGGCGGATGTGGCCGCCTCTGCCGGGGTCGGCGCAGACGCCAGGGCACCTGTATACAGCCCTTGGGCGAGCGCGCTGTACCCCTGCACCGCGACTCCGTGCCGGACGCAGTGTTCCACGGTGCCGTGCGGGAAACTGTAGTCCGCGCCCTCCGCATGGTTGACCAGCACGGCGCTTTCCAGCCATGCACGCTTCAGCAGGCTCATTTCCAGCTGGTTGGCCAGCACCGGGGTTTCCAGCCGGTCCTGCACTGCCTCGATTTGGGGCCCGGACATGTTGGACACGCCCAGTGCCCGCACCTTGCCTTCGGCCATGAGCTGCCCGACGGCGGACGCCACCTCCGCCGGGTCCATCAGCGGATCCGGCCGGTGCAGCATAAGGACGTCGACGTAGTCGGTGCGGAGCCGGGCCAGGCTTTCATGAACCCGCTCCAGGATTCCTTCCCGGCTCAGGTCGTAGTATGCGTCCAGCCCCTGTTCGTTGAGCCGGATGCCGCATTTGGTCTGCACCCGGATCCGGTCCCGGAGCCCGGGGGTCTGGGCCAGCACCTCGCCGAACACCGCCTCGGCCTTTCCCCGGCGGTAGATATCCGCGTGATCAAACAGGGTGATTCCCGCCGCATGTGCGGCTTCCACTGCGGCGGCGGCCTGGTCGACATCCGCAGACGAGTACGAGTCCTCTGACCAGCTGCCCCCGAGGCCCATGCAACCGTAGTTCAGCTCCTGGACCGGCCGCGCTCCGTCCGTCCGCTGGCGGGCGGCCGCACTCACCGGAGCCAGCCGGATCACCGGATCCAGACGGTCGTGTCGGCCGGCAGCTTGGCCCCGTCGAGGGGGCCGCTGCTAACCAGCACGTCACCGGCCGGCAGCTCCACTGGCTCCGAACCGAAGTTGGTCACGGACTGCCAGCCGCCCGGACGGCTGAAGTGCAGCACGTTCTCGCTGGCAGTCTCATGCCACTGCAGCTCCTCGGCGCCCTGGAGTTCGCGGCGCAGCTTGAGGGCCTCGCGGTAGAACTCGAGGGTGGATCCCTTGATGCCCTCCTGGGCCGCCACGGCGTAGCGGCTGAACCATTCCGGCTGCGGCAGGTGCGCGCCGCCGTCGCCGAAGCCGAAGGAGCTGCCTTCCGCGGCCCACGGCAGCGGCACACGGCAACCGTCGCGGCCGATCTGGACACCCCGGTCGCGGAAAAAGCTCGGGTCCTGGCGCTCGTCGTCGCGGATCTCGGTGACTTCCTGCAGTCCGAGCTCTTCGCCCTGGTACAGGTAGGCGGAGCCGGGAACGGCCAGCATCAGCAGCGTGGCGGCACGGGCGCGGCGCAGGCCGAGCTCGATGTCCAGTTCCTCGGCCGGGGCGCCGGCCAGCAGCCAGCCCTTGCCGTCCTGGCCCTTGGCGTGCTTGCCGTCGCCCTGCGGGAGGCCGTAGCGGGTGGCGTGCCGGACGACGTCGTGGTTGGAGAAGACCCAGGTGGAAGAGGCGCCGGTCTCGGTGGCCTCGGCAAGGTTGCGGGTGATGATCTCGCGGAACTCGTCGGCGTTGAAGTCGGCCTGCAGGAGGTCGAAGTTGAAGGCCTGGCCCAGGCCCTGTGGGCTCGCGTAGCGGGCCCGGCGGCTGGCGTGCACCCACGCTTCGGCGACGGCCGTGCGGGGCGGGTTGTACTCGTTGAAGACCTCGCGCCATTCGACGTAGATGTCGTGGACCGCGTCGCGGTCCCAGAACGGGTGCGAGCCGTCGTCGAATCCGTCGGTGCCGCTGTTGGCCTCGCTGAGCTCGACCTTGGACAGCAGCGGCTCGGTCAGGTCCTTGGTCAGGGCGTGCGCCACGTCGACGCGGAACCCGTCCACGCCCCGGTCGGACCAGAACCGCAGGGTCTTGAGGAAATCGTCGCGGATTTCGCGGTTGGACCAGTTCAGGTCCGGCTGTTCCGTGGCGAAGATATGCATGTACCACTGGCCGGGGGTGCCGTCGGGTTCCGTGATGCGCTCCCAGGCCGGGCCGCCGAAGACCGAATCCCAGTCCGAGGGCGGCAGCTCGCCATTCTCGCCCAAACCGTCGCGGAAAATATAACGGTCCCGTGCCGCGGACCCCTTGGGCGACGCGAGCGCTTCCTGGAACCAGACATGGCGGTTGGAGGAGTGGTTGGGCACGATGTCCGCGATCAGCTTGATGCCCGCGGCATGCAGCGCGGCGGACATTTCATCGAAGTCGTCCAGGGTGCCAAGCTTCGGGTCCACGTCGCGGTAGTCATCGACGTCGTAGCCGCCATCGGCCAGCGCCGAGGGGTAGAACGGGCTCAGCCAGACCGCGTCGATGCCGAGTTCCTTCAGGTACGGAACCTTGGCGGTGATGCCCTTGATATCACCCAGGCCGTCGCCGTTGGAATCGGAGAAGCTCCGCGGGTAGATCTGGTACACAGCCGCCTGGCGCCACCAGTTCGGATCGGCGGCGTTGTCGGAACCGGACAGGGTTGCCAGTGTGGCGATGTTGGACAAGGAAGAATCCTTCGGGGTTCGGAGCTGGTATTTTAGATACAAACTAAATATATTGCTGGTTCAATTATGAGTCCCACGGTAGAGGAGGTCAATATCGTGCTGCCCCAGACTGTTGTCGCCGCCACCCCGCAACTGCTGCGCCGGGTCAACGCCCAGGCCGTGCTGGGCCATGTCCGCAGCACCGACGTGGCCACCGGCACCGAACTGATGGCCCTTACCGGCCTGACCCGCGCCTCGGTAATCGCAGTCTGCGAAGACCTGATCCGGCGCGGCTGGATCCGCGAGCTGGACGGCGCCCGCATGGAGTTGCCCGCAACCGTCAGCCCGGAAAGTCCGAGGAAGGGCCGACCGGCCCGCCGGTTCGAACTGAATCCCGCGGCCGGCGTGGTTCTCGGCCTCGACATTGGCGCCGCGACCACCACGGCGGCGGTCGCCGACCTGCGTGGGAACGTCATCGGGCGTGCCAGCGGGCGCTTCCGTACCACCGATATCCCGGCCAAGGAAAGGATCCGCGTGGTGGACGCGGCCTGCCGGCAAGCACTGGAGGCCGCCGGGACAGACCCCGGCCAGGTACTAGCCGCGGGAGCCGGGATCGCGGCACCGGTGGATCGCGACGGCAACGTCCTGGTGACCCAGCACTTCTGGAGCCTGTTCGACGTCGGACTCCGCACCGCGCTGAAGGAGCTGCACGGCTGGACGGTACTGCTGGAGAACGACGCCAACCTCGCCGCGCTCGGCGAACGCTGGCGCGGTTCCGGCGCCGGCGTGGATGACCTTGTTGTGCTCCTGGCCGGCGAACGCCTCGGTGCCGGGGTCATCGAGTGCGGCCGGCTGCTCCACGGGCGCGCCGGCGCCGCGGGCGAAATGGGTTATCTGGATCTGGTGGAAGGCGTCGGGTCCAGCGACGGCATTGCCAGCCTGGCCAGGCAGTGGTCCGCGGAGGGAGCTGCCGCCGGCCGGTCCGGCGCTGGCGGTCACCCGGCCAGTGCGCGGCGGGTCTTTGAAGACGCCGCCGCCGGCGATCCCGCGGCGCTGGGAATCCTTGACCGGATTGCGGAGCGGATGGCCCGGGTCATCGCCACGGTGTCCGGCTTCGCCAATCCCGAGCAGGTGGTCATTGGCGGCGCCGTCGCGAATTCCGCGGGCGCCCTGCTCCCGGGCATCACTGCCCTGCTCCCCCGGTTCACCGCTACTCCCCCGCGGGTCACCGTGTCCCCGCTGGGCGACGCGATCGTCACCGTAGGCGCCATCCGGCATGCGCTGGACTATGTCGAGGCCAACGCCCTCGAACTTGCCCTGCCGGGCCGGACCGGCCAGCGCTAAAACCGCACCGTCCGGCCGGCCCCGCAGGGGACGCCGGCTACCCGCCGAGAGCCCCACCGAGGGCCTCGCCGAGGGGCATGTCGCCATCGCGGAACTCGATGGTGCGCCCGACGGTGGAGGGCCGGGCAAGGACGGCGACGGCGACGAGCGCGACGTTGTTCCGTGCGGTGGAGTTCCCGTCCGAGGTGTCAGCAGGGTTGACCTCGATGCGTCCGTTGCCCGGCCCGTCGGTCAGGGACCCCGGGCCCAGGATGGTCCAGCCAAGTTTGGTGCCGCGCAGGTAGGAATCCGCAGCTGCCTTGGATTCGGCGTAGGCGAAGAAACTGTTGTCCTCGGGGACGCCGTGATCCTCCCCGGCGCCCATGTAGGAAACCATGAGATAGCGCTTCACACCGGCGTCGACCGCCGCGTCCATGGAGCGGATGGCGGCATCCCGGTCCACCGCATAAGTCCGCTCCGGGGACCCGCCGCCAGCGCCGGCTGAGAAGACAACCACGTCGTGGCCGCGGAGCGCCCCGGTCATTTCCGCCGTCGTCGCATGCTCGATATCCAGCAGCGCCGGCGTGGCGCCGGTGCCGGCCACATCGTCCTGCTGCTCCGCTTTACGGATGACAGACGTGACTTCGTGCCCGTCCGCCGTGAGGAGCCGGGACAGTTCCATAGCCACTTTGCCGTGGCCGCCAATGATTGCGATTCGTGTCATTAGTCCAGTCTGTCCCCGAAGCGGGGGTTTGCGGACCTTTTAAGCGCTCCGGAAAACTGCCCGCCGTCGCCGGCCGGACCGCAGAAACCCGGCATAGCTCGACGCTCGGGGGCGCCGTCCCTGACGCGTCGCCTGACTTCCATGAGCCGATCCTGGGCTTTGCCGCCGTCTTCGGCGGACCGCCGTTGATGGTCCGGCCGGCCAACACCTGGATCCTTATCAACACCGGTGGAGGTACCGCTCCGGACAAACCCGACTTCCTGCTCAATGTCCCGGGCGACCCGGACGGACAATTGATCGAGGTCGAACAGACCGCGCCCAGGTGATGTGGGCCAGCGAGACAGAAAGACCCCCGGAATCAAGCGGATTCCGGGGGTCTTGCCTGTAGCGGTGGGGAGGCTCGATCTCCCGACCTCACGATTATGAGTCGTGCGCTCTAACCAACTGAGCTACACCGCCACGAATGAGGAAAGCCTGCGCTCAGCCGGTCAAAAACCGCCTTGACACAGGCCCTCATTCAGAGCCCCCCACCGGAATCGATCCGGTGACCTCGTTCTTACCAAGAACGCGCTCTACCACTGAGCTAGGGGGGCAACGAGTAAATACTTTACCGGAAGATTTCCGCATCAACAAATCGGTTGCCGTCGCAGGTCATGGGCACCACACCCGACGCGCAGCCTGGCATCCCAAGGATGCGCAGAGAGGCATAAATCGGGCAACCGGAGCAGTCAGCCGGCTTCGACCAGCCGGGTCCCGGCCCGCGGCCAGTCGCGCAACCGGATTCATCCCATACAACGGAATGAGGCAAGAAACACAGATTTAACGCATCGTCTTACTGCATCGATTGGATAAACTATCCAGGTAATCGGGCATCTGCTCATCGATAAAGGCAAAACCGGCGCGAGCCGGTGACGCAAAGCCACGGGACCCAAGCGGTCAGCCGGGTTGCCGACAGTGAAGGCCGCATCATGTTTCTAGTTCCCAGTGGCCTCAGCGCCGTGGCATCGCATCCTCAGGAACACGTCGCCGGCATCACGCCGCCCCACTATTCACATCCCGGTCACGGTTCGAAGCGCACACTGCCCACGCATCGCCCCCTCACGACCGGCACGCCTTCTCCGGCTATCCGAGAGGCCAATACACTGACGGCAATTCTGTGGCAGGGCCGGGAACTGCTGGGGGAACTCCTGGTGCTCCATAACGCCGACGGTACGGGTACCGTTCAGCGGCCGGACAGGAACTGGACCGAGATCCGTGATCACTTGCGGCTCTCCGGATTGAACCTGAACATCGCGGTCAGTGCCTTGGCGGATAAATGGAACGTCGCCGGCGACGCCGACCTGCGGACCTTGGCGCGGCTGGCGCCAGAACCGTGGCAATACATCTTTGAATCACACCTGTCCGGGCTCATGTCGCTGGTGGCCCATCGGCTGCCGGCCCCGGACACTGCGCCCTTCGCTGCAGAAGATACCCACCCGCAGGAATGCGCCGGGCCACCCCGTATCCTGAGCCATTGCCAGGCATGCTCCACCCCGGACTGGAGGATCCCCTCTCCGTGGCTCCGGCTCATCGGCTACTAGGCGTGGCCTGCACGTTCCGGGAAATCGGCGCTGAAATAACCTCCCCGCCGACAGCCCGGAGCTGGCACAGCTTGTCGCCGGCCGGCGCCCAACGTTCATGAACCGCAACGGCTCCGAGTGGGCCTGGCATGCCCTGGACAGATCCAAGCGTTGACGTTCGGCAGCACGCTTTGGCCGCCGGCAGAACAAGCCGAACCAGACGCCGGCCCGGGACAGGGCAAAAAGCAGGGGACCGGCTCGGAAGCCGGTCCCCTGCTGCAGGCCTAGAAGGCCTCAGTGGTTACCACTTGTTGCGGGGCTTGAAGCCGCCTTCGGTGCGCGGCTTGCGGGGGTCCGAGGACACGCCACGCTCGTTGCGGTCACTGAAGGAGCGGCCGCCACGGTCTGCGGAGGACCGCTCGCCGTCGGTCTTGCGGAATTCGCGCTTGAACCCGCCATTGCCCTTGAAGTTGCCGGCTCCGGAGTTGCCGCCACGGTCGCCGCCGCCGGAGAACCCACCGCGGTCGCCGCCGCGGTTGCCCTGGTAGCTGCCGCGGTCGCCGGAAGGCTTGCGGCCGTTGTCCAGTTCGAGGTGGATCAGCTCGCCGCCGATCCGGGTGCGGGACAGCGCCTTGAGCTGGTCGGCACTCAGGTCCGCCGGGAGCTCCACGAGGGAGTGGTCCGAACGGATGTCAATGCCGCCGATTTGGGCCGAGGAAATGCCGCCCTCGTTGGCGATGGCGCCCACGATGGACCCCGGCATAACGCGCTGGCGGCGTCCGACGGCGATCCGGTAGGTGGCGTTGCCCTCAGTCAGGGTGCGGGTCGGGCCGCGGGAGCCGAAGCCGTCCTTGGCGCGCTCGCGCTTCTGGAATTCCGGAGCTGCCGGCAGTTCCTTGACCAGGAGCGACTGTCCGCCCTGGGCCATAACGGCCAGGGCCGCGGCAATCTCCGAGGCCGGCACGTTGTGCTCTTCCTCGTAGGAGGAGATGAGGTCGCGGAACGCTGCTACGTCCTCGGACTCGAGCGTCTCCGTGATGCGCTGGGCAAACTTGCCCAGGCGCAGCGTATTGACGGTCTCGGCCGTGGGCAGGTGCATCTGCTCGACGGGCTGGCGGGTGGCCTTCTCGATTGAACGCAGCAGGTACTTCTCCCGAGGCGTCATGAACAGGATCGCGTCGCCGGAACGGCCGGCGCGGCCCGTGCGGCCGATGCGGTGCACGTAGGACTCGGTGTCGTGCGGGATGTCGTAGTTGACCACGTGGCTGACGCGCTCGACGTCCAGGCCGCGGGCGGCGACGTCGGTGGCGACCAGGATGTCGATCTTGCCGTCGCGCAGGGCCTCAACGGTCCGCTCGCGCTGCTGCTGCGGGATGTCGCCATTGATGGCGGCAGCCTGGAATCCGCGGGAGCGCAGCTTGTCGGCGAGGTCCTCGGTGGCCATTTTGGTCCGCACGAACGCGATGACGCCCTCGAACTCTTCAACCTCGAGGATACGGGTCAGCGCGTCGAGCTTGTGCGGGCCCATGACCTGGAGGTAACGCTGGCGGGTGTTGGCGCCCGTGGTGGTCTTGGACTTGACCTGCACCTCGGCCGGGTTGTTCAGGTACTGCTTGGACAGACGGCGGATCTGGCTCGGCATCGTGGCCGAGAACAGCGCCACCTGGCGGCCTGCCGGGGTCTGCTGGAAGATCTGCTCGACGTCTTCCGCGAAGCCCATACGCAGCATCTCGTCAGCCTCATCCAGCACCAGGTACTGGAGTTCGGACAGGTCCAGGGACCCCTTGGAGATGTGGTCGATCACGCGGCCGGGGGTGCCGACGACGACCTGGGCACCGCGGCGCAGGCCAGCGAGCTGCGGGCCGTAGGCGGAGCCGCCGTAGACCGGCAGGACGGTGAAATCATCGATGTGCTTGGCGTAGGAGGTGAAGGCCTCGGCAACCTGGAGGGCCAGCTCGCGGGTGGGAGCCAGGACGAGGGCCTGGGTCTTGCGGGAAGGACCGTTGAGGTCGTGGAGCTCGGCGAGCCGGGACAGCGCCGGTACTGCGAATGCTGCAGTCTTACCGGTACCTGTCTGGGCCAGGCCCACGACGTCGCGGCCTTCGAGCAGCAGCGGAATGGTTGCTGCCTGGATCGGGGACGGCTTCTCGTAGCCGACGTCCTGCAGTGCGGCCAGGACGCGGCCGTCGATGCCGAGGTCAACGAACTTGACGCCCTCATCTTCGGTTTCCTCGGACTTGGTGGTGTCCTCGGACTTGGCCGGAGCCTCGGCGGCGGGGGCTGCCTCAGCAGCGGACGGCGCCTCAACCTCGGTGGTGACCGGGGTGTCGGTGCTGGAGTCGGCTGCGGTTGCAGCCGTTTCAGAAGTCTCGACGTCGCTTTCGATGGTCTCGGTGTCGACGGAGTTGTTCTGATTTTCGGGCATAGGTGAATATTCCTCATCCATAGGGGCCAAGCGGCACAACCCGAGGTGAGCGGAGCCGCAGTACGCGTGACCGATAATGCCGGTCGTACGTTGACCGGCCGGTCACAGAAGCCCGGCGCTTTCGCAATCCCGTGGCAGGACTTCCCGCTGCAACTCTTGGCTGCTATCCCAGCAGTCTGTACAGCGTTTTCTTTAGCCGGCTCTCCCTATGAAAATGCCCGCATCGCATGTGCGGGCCCCAACACTTACCAGTCCTGCCTCAAGAATTGGGCAGAAAAAAGGGATTTCCGGAGTGGGGGATATTTCAAGTGTAAGGCATCCGGGCAAGACCTGGCCAACCGGGACGCCGCCGGGGGCGGTGAGCTTGCGCACACGGACTCTTGCGCACACGGACTCCGGAACCATTCCGGTGCGGGGAAGTCCGGAGCCCGACCACAGGTCTCTCCGGCCGGCAGGGTGGAGCCCGATACCCGCTATACGCTGAGCCGGCGCTCCAGCTTCTCGAATTCGTCGCGGTACTCGGGCTGGAGGCGGATCTCGCCGTCGGCGTCGGCGTCCTTGAGTGCTTCGATGTCCGCCAGGGTGGGATCGCTGAAGAACTTGGCGATGCTCACTCCATGGGTGGGGACGAAGATCCGGTGCATGTGGTCCCCGGCCTGGATAGTGCCGGTCCGGACCACCCGAAGGTAAGTGCCCACCCGCCCGGCGTCCGTAAAGCGCTTGACCCAGCCCGGCTCGCCGAGATGCCGTTGGAAAGTGGCACACGGAACGCGCGGCGAGGTCACCTCGACCTCGACCTGCAGCCCGATTTTCCAGCGTTCACCGATGATCGCATTCGAGGCGTCGATCCCGGCGATCCGCAGGTTTTCCCCGAAGATTCCGGGCGGGAGGTCGCGGCCAAGCTCACTTTCCCAGTAGTCGGCATCGTGCTGGGAGTAAGCGTAGAGCGCCTGGTCCTCGCCGCCGTGGTCAATCCGGCTGGCCTGGATATCGCCGTGGAGTCCGAGCTTGTGGACCTTGACGGGGCCTTCCACGGGACGTTTGTCGATCGCGGTCACACCGACGCTCCCCTCGACGCTGAGGAGCTGGTGTACGCGGCAGACGGCGAGCACTGATGCGGTGTCCATGGCACCAGTGTAGGCCCGCGGCGCACGGCCGGAGGGTGTTCCCCGTCCGCCGGAGCGTGTTCCTCCGTCAGGAGGAGAAGCCGCCGTCGGCCTTGATGAGTTGCCCGGACACCCAGCGGCCTTCGGGCGCCGCTAAGCCCGCAGGCGCAGCACGGACCGGGACGGCCGGTACGCCAGCGCCCAGTACACCAGCATGGCCATCCCGCACAGGACGCCGAGGCTGGCGACAATAAGCTGCCACTGCGTCTGCGGGTCTTTGCCCCACTCCTGCGCTCCAGCCGCGACGGCGAGGAATTTGGGGGTCAGGTAAAACGCCACGGCCGAGGCGGCCACAATGATCCAGCCTGCGAGCCGCATTTTTCCGTCCCTGGACGGCACCCGGTGGATTGCGAAACCCATGCACGGCAGCGCCACGGCCATCCACACCCAATGGTGGGACCAGGACACCGGGCTGATCAGCAGCATCAGCACGGCGGTCGCGGACACAGCCACAAAGTTCTCGTCCGCTGCCACGGCCCAGGAAATGACCAGCGCTGCCACGGCCGCGAGTGCCAGCGACAGCACCAGCCACACAATGCTGGTCAGCGACGAATCCGGCAGGCCCAAATGCAGCAGGAGGCCCTTGATTGAGAGGTTGTCCACGTACGCCGGGCCGCCGATCCGCCCGGTGTCCGGCAGGATCTGGGTCCAAAAGGTCAGGGATGCAGCGGGCAGCACGGCCCAGGCCAGGGCGATCGATCCGAAGAAGCCTGCCGCCATCCAGCCGAGGGCCTTGAAATCGCGGCGGACCAGGAAGTACAGGCCGAACGCCAGCGGGGTCAGCTTGATGCCTGCCGCCATGCCGATCAGCAGCCCCGCCGGCCAACGGATCTCGCCCGCCCGGGATTTCCCGTGCAGCGCGAAGTCCGCGAGGATCAGGCCCATCAGGATGATGTTGATTTGACCGAAGTCGAACGTGTCGCGCCACGGGCCCAACAGCAAAATCGCCGCTGTGCCGGCCAATGCGACGGACCGGAAGCGCCAGTCAGCGATGGCGTTCCGCCAGGCACCCAGCCGGAAATAGTGCCGTGCCAGCCAGGCGGAGACAACCGCCGCGCCCAGCAGTGCCGTCGAGATGAACATCAGGTGCCCGGCATCCCGTCCGAGCGCCGCGAGCCCCGCGAACAGCAGCGCGGCAAAGGGCGGGTAGGTAAACGGCAGCCCGTCCCGCGGCGCGTAGAGCTCGCTGACGCCGGCCGCCCCCGTCTCCAGCACCCGGTTCCCACCGTAGAAGTAGACCTCAAAATCGTTCAGGAGCGGAATGTACGAGGAGTACAGCACCACAAGCGCGGCGACGACGGCGAGAGCGCCGGCCGCCGTCGCGAGCCAGCCGCGGATGGTATCGGGCCTGGCTCTGGTGCTGGTGATGGTCACGGGACGCTAGTTGCCTGTCTTGAGGGTGGAGAGGGCGTGCTCGAGGTCGGCGATGAGGTCCTCGACGTCCTCGATCCCGCAGGAGAGCCGGATCAGATTGACCGGCACAGCCAGTTCGGTGCCTTTGACGGAGGCGTGGGTCATCTCCGAGGGGTAGTTCATCAGCGATTCAATGCCGCCCAGGGACTCGGCCAGGGTGAAGACGGAGGTTGACTCGGCCACCTGGCGTGCCGCCGCCTCGCCGCCCTTGAACTGCACGGAGATCATGCCGCCGAACTTCTTCATCTGCTTTTTTGCCAGCTCGTGGCCGGGGTGCGAGGGCAGGCCCCGGGTACAGCACGGCTTCCACTTCGGGGCGGGTCAGCAGCCATTCGGCCACGGCCTGGGCGTTGTCGCTGTGGCGGTCCATCCGGACCCCGAGGGTCTTCAGGCCGCGGGTGGTCAGGAAGGCGTCCATCGGGCCGGAGATGGCGCCGACCGCGAACTGCACGAAGCCGATCTTCTCGGCCAGGTCCGGGTCGTTGACGATGATCGCGCCGCCCACGACGTCGGAGTGCCCGCCGATGTATTTTGTCGTGGAGTGCACAACGATGTCGGCGCCGAGGGCGAGCGGGGTCTGCAGGTACGGCGAGGCAAAGGTGTTGTCCACCACGAGGAGCGCGCCGGCGTCGTGCGCCACCGTGGCCAGCGCAGCGATGTCGGTGATCTTCATCATCGGGTTCGACGGCGTCTCCACCCAGACGAGGCGGGTGGCGCCGCCGTCGGGGCCTCCAGTGGCGACGGCGGCGGCCACAGCGTCAAGATCGGACATGTCCACCGGGGTGTTGCTGATGCCCCAGTCGCCCAGCACCCGGCTGATCAGCCGGTATGTTCCGCCATAAGCGTCGTTGCCGAGCACAATGTGGTCCCCCGGCCGGGTCAGGGCCCGGATCATCGAATCCTCGGCGGCCAGCCCGGAGCTGAAGGAGAACGCGGCCGAGCCGCCTTCAAGGGCCGCCAACTGCTCCTGCAGTGAGTCGCGGGTGGGGTTGGTGCCCCGGCCGTATTCGTAGCCGGCGCGCAGAACCCCGATCGCTTCCTGGGCGTATGTGGTGGAGAAGTGCACGGGCGGGACCACGGCGCCGGTGCGCGGCTCGAACGCCTGGCCGGCATGCACGGCGCGGGTGTTAAAGCCGGTGTTCTGCGCGGACTGGTTTTCTGGCAAAGACATGTGCGGTCCTTTCGGCCGGTGACCGGGCCTGCCGCGACGGGCAGGCCCGGGCTCCGGGTCGGTTGCTGTGGTCAGTTGCTGAGGTAGTTGAGCAGATCGTGGCGGGTCAGGATCCCCACCGGGGCACCGACGAACGTCACCATCAGGGTGTCGTCTTCGGAGAGCAGCTCACGGGCCGCGGAGATGGATTCGAGCGAACCGATCACCGGCAGCCGGGCGCCCATGTGCTCGGCGACTTTGTCGGCAAGTTTTGCCTCGCCGCGGAAGAGCTTCGCGGTCAGGGTGCGCTCGTCGACGGATCCAAGGACTTCGCCCATCACGACCGGCGGCTCCTGGGAGAGCACCGGGATGTGCGAGACACCGAACTCGTTCATGATGTCGATGACGTCGCGGATGGTCTCGTTCGGGTGAACATGGACAAGTTCGGGGAGTTCGCCGTTCTTGGCCTTGATGATCTCCCCGACGGTCGCTTCGTCGTCGCCTGCCAGGAAGCCGTAGGAACGCATCCACTGATCGTTGAAGATCTTGCCAAGATAGCCGCGGCCGGAATCGGGCAGGATGACCACTACGACGGCGTCGGCGGGAAGGTCCCGTGCGGTCTCGAGGGCCGCGACGACGGCCATTCCGGAGGAGCCGCCGACGAGCAGGCCCTCTTCGCGGGCCAGCCGGCGCGTCATCGCGAAGGAGTCGGCGTCACTGACGGCGATGACGGCATCCGGGACGGCTTTGTCGTAGTTGGCCGGCCACATGTCCTCGCCGACGCCTTCGACGAAGTAGGGCCGCCCCGTGCCGCCGGAATAGACGGAGCCTGCGGGATCCGCACCGATGATCCTGACCACGCCGCCGTCGGCTTCCGGGCGCCCGGCCGAGACTTCCTTCAGGTACCGGCCGGTGCCGGTGATGGTGCCGCCGGTGCCGGCACCGATCACGCAGTGGGTGATCCTGCCGTCGGTGTCCTGCCAGATCTCCGGACCGGTGGATTCATAGTGGCTGGCCGGCGCGGCCGGGTTGGAGAACTGGTCCGGCTTGTACGCGCCGGGGATCTCGGTGACCAGCCGGTCGGAGACGCCGTAGTAGCTTTGCGGGCTGTCCGGCGGGACGGACGTTGCGGTGACAACGACTTCGGCACCGTAGGCGCGCAGGACGGCGCGTTTGTCCTCGCCGACCTTGTCCGGCACAACGAAGACGCAGCGGTAGCCCTTTTGCTGGGCGACGAGGGCCAGGCCGACGCCGGTATTGCCGGAGGTGGGTTCCACGATGGTTCCGCCGGGCAGGAGTTTGCCGGTCCGTTCGGCCTCGTCGATCATCTTCGCCGCGATGCGGTCCTTGATGGAACCGCCGGGGTTCAGGTATTCGAGTTTCACCAGGATGGTGGCCTCGATGCCTTCGGTGACGTGGTTGAGTTTGACGAGCGGCGTGTGGCCGATGAGGTCCAGAATGGACTGGGCGTACTTCATAGATACAAAGTTACCGTCTTGGGCGAAGAGACGGTGCCGCAGCGGGTGTGCCGACGCCCGCTGCGGGTCGCCGACACTCGCCGCTGCTGGGGTCAGGCCCCAATATCGTTCCGGTTCGCCGTGTCCGCTCCAGTCTCGGGCTCGGCGTTCTGCCACAGGCCGACGATGTTCCCTTCGGTGTCCTTGAAATACGCGGACCAGCCCATGCTGCCGACCTTTTGCCGGGGACTTACGGTGCTGCCGCCAAGGGACTCGATCCGGCCGAGCGCCTCATCAATATCGTCGACAGCCACCGTGACCACCGGCGACACAACCGGGCCCTGACGGCGGAACATGCCCCCGTTGATGGCGCCGGGCACGGTAGGCATACCGGAGTCATCCTTCGGCGTAGTCGTGATCATGGTGTAGCTCAGTTCCGGCATGGGCTGCACCCCCCAGTCAAAAGCTGAACTGTAGAACTTTGCCGCGCGGTCTTCGTCGTCGGCGGGAATTTCGAAGTGCACTACTGCTGGAGCCATCGCGCTCACCTGACAATCCATAATGTATGGCGGGAATCCGCGGCACGGGCGGTCCGCGCCACAACCAGAGTGTAGTCGCGGGCCGATCCGGAATTTAGTGCCCTTCGGCCCATGGTATCGGCAGACGGATCGGGCACCGCTCCGGAGGACGTGGGACCATGGACGGATGAGCATTGCAGACGTCCCCGCCGGCCTTGCCGCCGCCGCGGACGCCTCATTGCAGTGGCGGCCCGGCGCTCCGTTCGACCTGCTGCAGACCATCGGGACGCTCCCTCGCGGTCAAGGCGATCCCACGTTCCAGCCAGCCCCTGGCGGCATGTGGATGGCATTCACGACGCCGGAAGGTCCGGCCTCACTGCGGCTTACGGCGGCCGGTGCGGGCACCGGGTTGGGTCCCCGTCCGGGTACGGCCGTCGATGAGCCGGCCGTTGGTGCGCAGGTCGTCGATGTCCAGGCGTGGGGACCGGGGGCCGCCGACGCCGCAGCCTCGGTCCCGCGGCTGCTCGGCCGGGATGACGACTGGTCCGCCTTCGATGAAACCGCATTTCACACCACGCTCCCCCGCCTCGTCACGGACGCCCGGCGCCGGCACCGCAACCTGCGGCTTCCCGCCAGCGGGCGCATGATCGACGCGTTGGTCCCGGCAGTCCTCGAGCAGAAGGTCACCGTGATCGAGGCCCGCCGCGGCTACCGCTACCTGACTTACAGATACGGAACGCCCGCTCCGGGCGCGGGCACGTTTGCTCCTGCGAACCTGATGGTCCAGCCCACGCCGGAGCAGTGGCTGCGGATCCCGTCCTGGGAGTGGCACAAGGCCGGTGTGGGCCCCCAGCGCTCGGCGACGATCATGCGGGCGCTGCGTTCCGCCGTCGCACTCGAACGGCTCGCCGTGCTGCCGGCCACAGAGGCCGCCACGAAAATGCAGACCATCCCGGGGATCGGTGTCTGGACCGCGGCGGAGGTTGTGCAGCGCACGCATGGCTGCCCGGACTCGATCTCCGTGGGCGACTACCATCTTGCGGCGTACGTCGGCGCGGCTCTGACGGGACGCCGGACAGACGATGCCGGCATGCTCCGGTTGCTGGCGCCGTGGGCCGGTCACCGGCAGCGGGTGGTGCGGATGCTCGGGCTCAGCGGTTTCCGCAAACCCGTCTTCGGCCCGCGCATCACGATCCAGGACCACCGCCGCCACTGACCCGCCCCACCAAGGTAACGCGGGGTCGCTTTTCGCCCATCCCGGGCCCAATCATGGGCGAAAAGTGACCCCGCGTTGCTGTAGGGAACCCTGCTAGAGACCCAGCCGGGCCGCCGCTTCCTGGCGCATCTGCACCTTGCGGATCTTGCCGGAGACGGTCATGGGGAAGCTCTCCCGAACGTCCACGTAGCGCGGGATTTTATAGTGCGCCAGCTTACCGCGGCAGAACTCGGCCAGTCCCTCGGCGTCCAGTGCCGCGGAACCGGGCTTGAGGATCACGCAGGCCATAAGCTCCTCCCCGTAGCGTTCGTCCGGAACACCGATCACCTGCACATCCTGTATATCGGGATGGGTGTAGAGGAACTCCTCAATTTCGCGGGGATAGACGTTCTCGCCGCCGCGGATCACGATGTCCTTGATCCGGCCCTCCACCACCACATAGCCGTCCGCGTCCATCCGGGCCAGGTCCCCGGTGTGCATCCAGCCCTCGGCGTCGACCGCCTCTGCTGTTTTGTCCGGCTGATTCCAGTAGCCCTTCATCACCGCATACCCCCGGGTGCACAGCTCACCGATCGCACCGCAGTCCAGCACCGCGCCTGTCGCCGGGTCCACAATCCGGCTTTCGAGCTGCGGCATGGTCCGGCCCACCGTCTCGGTGCGCTGGGCCAGGGTGTCGGTGCTGCGGGTCATCGTGGACACCGGCGAGGTTTCGGTCATGCCGTAGCAGATGGCAACATCGGTCATGTGCATTTCCGTCACCACCCGGCTCATCACCTCGATGGGGCACAGCGAGCCGGCCATCACCCCGGTGCGCAGGGTGGAGAGGTCGTAGGAGGCGAACTCGGGATGCGACAGTTCGGCAATGAACATGGTCGGCACGCCGTAGAGGGAGGTGCCGCCGAAGTCCTGGACCGCTTCCAGCGCCGCCGCGGGGGTGAAGCCGCGGCCGGGGATGATGGTGGCGGCGCCGCGGCTTAAGGCGGCCAGGTTGCCGATCACCATGCCGAAGCAGTGGTAGAACGGCACCGGGATGACCACCCGGTCGTGTTCCGTGTAGCCGAGCTGCCCGCCGATCGAGTAGCCGTTGTTGAGGATGTTGTGGTGGGTCAGGGTGGCGCCCTTGGGAAAGCCGGTGGTGCCGGAGGTGTACTGCAGGTTGATCGCATCGTGCCGGTCCAGTCCGGCCATCCGCGCCTTCAACGCCGCATGCCCGACGTCGTCGGCCCGCTTGAGCAGCTCCGCGTAGCTTCGCTCCGCGTCCGTTTCGGGGTCTCCGGCGGTCAGTTCAGACAGTCCGGCATCCGGAAGGAAAACCAGTTCGCGCAGCTCCGGGCACACGGCGAGCGCCTGGCGGGCCATCGAGGTGTAGTCGCTGTTTTTGTCCGAGGGCGCCGAGACCAGCATCCGCATGCCGCTTTGGTTGACTACGAATTCCAGCTCGTGGCTGCGGTAGGCGGGGTTGACGTTGACCAGGATGGCGCCGATCTTCGCCGTCGCGTACTGCAGAATGGTCCATTCCGCGCAGTTTGGGCTCCAGATGCCGACCCGTTCCCCGGCCTCTATCCCGAGCGCGAGCAGCGCGCGGGCGAGACGGTCGACGTCGTCGTTCAGCTTGGTGTAGCTCCACCGGCGGGCCTCTTCGCCGGGGACCGCCGCGGCCTCGATCAAGGCATCGTGGTACGGGAACCGTGCCACCACCGCCTCGAAGTTATCCCCGATGGTTTCCTCAAGCAGTGGAACGTCAGTGTCCCCGGCTGTATACGCAAGCATCCTGTGACGCTACCAACACTCGGGCGGCAAGAGAAGGGTAACGCTTGGATGTCCTATGACATCTGCGGCGGGAATCCCGGGGACAACGCACCGGGCCGGTAGGGTAAAAACCATGAGCACTCCCATTGATCTCCAGGCCACCTTCATCCCGAATGAGGGCGAATTCTTCCGCGTGAAGCTCGCCCTCGAAATTGCCATCGACGAAGTGGTGAACGAGCCCGGTTGCATCCGTTATGAACTGACCGAAGCCACCGAGGACCGCCTCGTCCTGACCGAGCAGTGGGCTTCCCAGGAAGACCTGGACAAGCACTCCAAGGGGACCGCGGTCCAGGACCTCAACGAGTCCCTGAGCGCCCTGCTGGCCGAGCCGGTAAAGCTCGAAAAGCTCTGAGCCGCTAAGAGTCCGCAAGAGCGGCCTTAAACGCTCAACGCGGGGCCACTTCCCGCCCGTCATCCGAAGAATCATGGGCGGGAAGTGACCCCGCGTTGGAGTTTAAGTGAGGATTAGAAGTCCGGGATCTGGGACCCGTCCTGCTGGTCAGCGGGGGTACGGTTGGCCGACGGCTGGTTCGCGGCTGCGGCCGCCTCGGCCTGCGAGCGCGCCACGTGGGCGTGCACCTCGTCCATGTCCAGGGCCTTGACGGCGCCGACGACCTCTTCAAGCTGCTGGGCGTTCAGTGCACCGGGCTGGGAAAACACCAGCACCTTTTCGCGGAAGGCCATCAGGGTCGGAATCGAGGTGATACCGGCTTCAGCGGCGAGCTGTTGCTCGACCTCGGTGTCGACCTTGGTGAAGACGACGTCCTGGTACTTCTCGGAGACGGCGGAATACGTTGGTCCGAACTGCTTGCACGGGCCGCACCATTCGGCCCAGAAGTCAACGAGCACGATGTCGTTGTTCTCAATGGTGGATGCGAACTGTTCACCTGTGATGTCTACGGTAGCCATCCGTTAACGGTACGTGAGGGGCTTGCCGATGTCCCGCGCTTTTCGCTCTGGGCACACCCGCCGGGCCTTGCGCCCCTAGGCGTGCGGGTAGGGCCATCCTAGGATCATAACCATGAATCCAGCCCAGGGTCCGGAATGAGCCAAGCGGTCACCGTCGAATCCCTGACCAAAAAATTTGGCCGGGTCGAAGCCCTGCACGATGTCAGCTTCGGCATTGCGGAGGGGGCGGTATTCGGCGTCATCGGGCCCAACGGCGCGGGGAAGACAACCCTGATGCGGTGCCTGTTGGACATCATCCGGCCCACGTCCGGCTCGGCGAAACTGCTGGGCGAGGACCCGCGGACCGCCGGGCCGGCGCTGCGACGGCGGATCGGCTACCTGCCGGGCGAGTTGTTCCTGGAGGGGCGCATCACGGGCCGCAAGCTGCTGGCGCACTATGAATACATCAGTGGCCCGGTCAAGCCCGGCCGGATCGAGGGTCTGGCCGAACGACTCGGTCTTGACCTGGACCGCACCACGCGCAAGTTGTCCAAGGGCAATCGGCAGAAGCTCGGCCTCGTCCAGGCCTTTATGCACGATCCCGAACTCCTTGTCCTGGACGAGCCGACGAGCGGTCTGGATCCCCTGGTCCAGCAGGAGTTCCTCGCCATGGTCCGGGAGGGGCAGGCGAATGGGCAGACCATTTTCCTCAGTTCACATGTGCTCAGCGAGATCCAGCAGGCCGCCGACCAGGTTGCGATCCTCCGCGACGGCCGGATCATCACCGTCGCATCGGTGGACAGTCTGCGCGAGGGTGCGGTGCGGCACGTGCGGTTCACCGCGGCCAGGATCTCAGCCTCCGACGCCGGCGCGCTGCTGGGCCGGGTGCGGGGCATCGGCAGCATTGAGGTGCTGCCGGCCGGCGACGACGTCGAACTCTCGGCGACCCTGGCCGGCCCGATCCAGCCGCTGCTCCAGGTACTGGCCACGCTGGAGCTCAAGGAACTGGTCCTTGCCGAGCCCGACCTCGAGGAATCCGTCCTGGAGTTGTACGGCACCATCCGCGGCAACGGAGGCGGACAATGACGAAACTGCCGCTGTTCACCCGCGCGTTCATGGACTCATGGCGCGCCACCCTGGGGTGGGCGGCGGGGCTCGCGGCCGCCATCATGCTCTACCTTCCGCTGTACCCGTCGATCGGTGGCAGCGCCCAGATGGGGGAAATGCTCAAAGCCCTGCCGTCCGGGATGATCAAGGCCCTCAACTACGAGGAGATCACGTCCGGCCCGGGGTACACCCAGGCCACGATCTTTGGGTTGATCGGCTTCGCGCTAATGACCGCCGCATCTGTGGCCTGGGGAGCGGCCGCCGTCGGAGGCGACGAAGAATCCGGGCAGCTCGAACTGACCCTGGCGCACGGCGTGACGAGGATTCAGGTGGTCCTGGAGCGGACTCTGGCCCTCGCCGGGCGGGTGGTCCTGCTGACGGCCCTCGTCTTTGTCCTGATCATGCTGCTGAATGATTCCGCCGGGCTGGGAATCATGGTCGGAAACCTCTTTGGGGCCTCGGTGATCTTCGCCGGACTCGCCCTGCTCACCGGCACGGCGGCACTGCTGGGCGGGGCCGTCTCCGGGCGGAGGACGGTGGGGCTGGCATGCGGTGCCGGCGTCGGCGTCGTGGCCTATGTTTTCAACGCGGTGGGCCGTCAGAGCCCCGACGTCGAATGGCTGCTGAATCTCTCGCCGTATCACTGGGCGTACGGCACCAATCCCCTGACGGACGGTCCCGACTGGGCCGCGGCCGGCTGGCTGTGGGTTCTCGCAGCAGCGCTCGCAGCGCTCAGCGCCCTGGCGCTGAACGGGCGCGACGTCGGGACCTGAGGCGGCCGCCGGCGTCGTACTTTGGCGTGCCGGTCAGGCCCAGATGTGCGGGGCGGGACGGCGGGCACCGGGCAGAGCGTTGGTCTCGCGCCATTCGTGAATCCATTCGGGCAGTTCCAGATCCGCCGGGGGCTGGCCGAATTCGCGCAGGATGTCCTCCTGGCTGACCGGCTTTCCCTTGCTGACCAGCCGGGTAGCGATGTGGGCACGGGCGTAAATCTCGCCGTCGACCACCATGCGCTGCTCGAAATAGATGGCCTTCTCATCGAGGCCGATGATCTTCGTTTCGATGGTGTACCGCTGCCATAGCTGCAGGGAGCGGCGGAAGGCGATGGTCTCCCCTGCGGCCACAGGGCTCCAATCGCGGCGGCGCATGGCCTTCCAGGTGCCGCTGCGCGCCATGAGATCGAAACGGCCAAGATCCATGAGCGAGAAGTACATGCCGTTGTTAACATGCATCGCGATATCGATGTCCGTCGGCAGGACCCGCAGCGGCAGCGAGGAGGTATCCCAGATACTCAGCGGTGGCCGTCGGGAGGCCGTGAACAGCAGGACAAGGGTGCGCAGCAGCAGATGCATGAAAATCATGTTACCCGCCAGTAACAACGACGCCAAGAATTCCACTGGAATAGCCTGATGGGATGACGCATGAACTCATCGTCCGCCCGGCCGGCATTGGGGATGCCGCCGCTATTGCCCGGGTCCATCTGCAGGCATGGCGGGAGAGCTACGCCCACCTGCTGCCTGCTGAAACCCTGGCCGGGCTGGAACTGGATGCACGGCAGCGCAGATGGCGGGGCATCCTCGCCGCGGCGGCGACCAGCGTATGGGTCGCGTGCGATGCGGAGGTGGTGGTCGGATGGGCCTCCTCAGGTGCCGGGCGGGACCCTGACGGTCCCCGGCCGCTGGAGCTTATGGGAATCTATGTACTCGCCAGCCACTATGGAACCGGCGCCGGCCAGCTGCTCCTGGAGGCCGCGGTCGGCGGCAGTGGGGCTTACCTGTGGATCGCGGAGAACAACCCCCGGGCGTCCGCCTTCTACCGGAAGCACGGTTTCACTGCGGACGGGACCCGGTCGACTGCAGAGCTCGCCAGCGTGCCGGTCCGGACCGTGCGGCTAGTGCGGTAGCCGACGACAGCCCCCGGGGCCGCCGCGGCCAAGAGCAACGCGGGGTCTGCGGGCGAGGATCACGGGCACGGCAATTCGAGGATGATTTCCAGACCGTCCTCGTCATCCCACTGTTCGCCCACGGGCTGGAATCCGTACTGGTCCAGGAGCGCTCGGGAGGGCAGGTTGCCCGGGCTCACTGTCGCTCGAACGATCCTGACATCCGGGTGGGCCTTCGCCACGTCCAGCAGGATCACGAGGGAACCGCGGGCGTATCCCCGGCGGCGCTGGGCGGGGTCGATCGAATAGCCGACTTCGACCATCCCGTTCCCGTCCGGCGGTCCGTGGTACCCGGCACGGCCCACCACCCGGCCGGATGCCCGCTCGAGAACCAGCCGAGTCACCCACGCCGCGTCGTCCGGGCTGCTGGCAATCTGGTCCCTTCGGATGCGCCAGACGCCGACGCACTCGGCACTGACAAGGTACGGCGTGAGCCCGAGTGGGGTTGCCGCACGTGCCGCGTCCAGGTTGCCGTCGGCGAGCGCCGCCAGTACCGGCAAAGGCAGTCGCACGAGTTCGAATCCGACGGCGTGTGCCGCCGGCGATGTCCACGGTCCTTCGCTGATGATCACCCGGACACCATAGCTGAGGACCGCCGCTGCGAAAGGTCAACGCAGGGACGTTTCAGGCCCGTGAAGAGGCCTGAAACGGGACCCGGCACTGCCGGAGGCGCCGGGACGTCCAGCCGGAGATATCACTTCACTCGCCCGGCCCGCCGCAATAGCATTGACGGATGATGAACGGCACAGGCTACGGGCTTGACCGGTTCGAGACCGCCCAGGATTCCGGCGGTACCTACCTGCGGGCCATCGAAGAACTCCGTGCCGGATCGAAACGCGGCCACTGGATGTGGTTCATCTTCCCGCAGGTCGCCGGGCTGGGGCACAGCGCCACGTCACGGCGTTTTGCCATCGCTTCCCTGGCCGAGGCACGGGCCTACCTGCGGCACCCGGTGCTGGGCCCGCGGCTGGTTGAATGCGCCGGCATCGTGGCCGGGCACACCGGGTACGCGCCGGAGCAAATCTTCGGCGGCATCGACGCGCTCAAGTTGCATTCGTCCATGACACTCTTCCATCGGGCGGACCCGGACGAGCCGGCGTTCAGCGACGTCCTGGCGGGCTTCTTCGACGGCCGGCCCGATTCCGCCACCGTACGGCTCCTGGACGGCTGAGGCCGGAGCTATCCGTCCGCCGTGATCGCGGTGATGATCCGTTCCAGACGGGCGACGCCGGAGAACCGGCCCGCGTTGTCGGTAACCAGCAAGGGTTCGAAGCGGCTGGCCTTCTCCCGCGTCATGGCGCGGGCCAGCGCTTCCGCCAGCGGCGTATCGAGGTTCGCCCGCATTCCCGGATCCACGATGCCCAAGGCCGCCGCATCGTGGCTGAGCAGCGAAACCGGGCGCAGATGGTCGCCAATCAGCACCGCGTACTCCAGCCCCGGATTCTGGAACGCCTGCACGGCCAGGTCCAGGCTGGTGACTGTGGTGGCGGCTTCCACGACGTCCCGGAGGACGGTTTTATGGGTGACAGGCTGCTTCGAGGCAAGGCGATGGGCAAGGTCGAAGTCCAGGGTGGCCCACGGCGGTCCGGGCCGGGCCAGGCAATACCCCTGCACCAGTGGCACTCCCAGGGACACGAGGGCATCCAGCTCTTCGACGCGTTCGACACCCTCGGCGAGGATCCAGGCGTCGACCCGGCTGGCGAACGTGCCCATCATGCTGATCAACGCGCGTTTGGCTTCGTCCCGGTCCACGTCCTGGACCAGCGCGCGGTCGATCTTGATCAGGGCCGGCCGCAGAGTGAGAAGATGCCGCAGCCCGGCGTAGCCGGCTCCGGCGTCGTCGACGGCGATCATCGCCCCTGCGGCGCGAAGTTGGTTGAGGTCCGGTTCCAGCTCCACGTAGGACTCGATGGGCGCCTGCTCAGTCAGCTCAATGACGAGCCCGCCGAGGTTCCCGGCGTTGCGCCACACCTCGCGAATGCTCTCCGTGGCCAGCAGGTCCGGGGACACGTTGAGCGTCATGAAGCTGTTGACCGGCAGGTTGGGCCGCTCCGCGAGCGCAGTCCGCAGCGCGGCAGCCTCCAGCTGCTCGGACTTGCCATAAGTCCTGGCCGTGGCGAACCAGGTTTCCGGATTCTTCTCGGCATAACCTGGGAAACGGGCGAGCGCCTCGAAGCCGACCACCGTACCGCGGGCCGTGTCAACGATCGGCTGGTAAGCCGCGGCAAGGCCTTCGCCGCGGCAGGCGGCCGCCAGCTGGGCCTCCCAATCCGGAGCGGCTGATGCCCCGGGTTCGGGATGCGGACCGCCTGCCGTGGGTATCAAACCGTAACGATGGCGCGGCGGACCGAGTCCACCAGTTCCGGTGACACCTCGGTGAGGCCATGGGCGGAGGCGGCATGCGTCCCGACACTGGCCAGCAGTTCATCTTCGGTGCTGCAGACCCAGCGGGCTTCACAACCGGGTACGACATCTCCGCATGCGAACGATTTCAAGAGCGCTCCTTCTACCTGTTACCAGCTCCCCACAGCCGACGTTCAACGTGAACGGCCCAACCATACTCCCCAGGCTCCACGGCGCCCGGACGCCACGCGCACCCGGCCACGGCAGCCGACTCCGAAGGCGAAGCGCCCGTCCGCGGCCCCGGTCCCGGTCTCTATGACCGGTCGAAAATGTCAAAGAAAAACCCCGGAACCAATGGTTCCGGGGTTTTCCCGTGGTGGCAGATGAGGGATTCGAACCCCCGTAGGCGTTGCCAGCTGATTTACAGTCAGCCCCCTTTGGCCGCTCGGGTAATCTGCCGAACTTCAAAAGAAGATCACTCGCGGCCTCTGTGTTCGGAACGGACATTTTCGGCCTGTTCCGCTTCCAGTAACCGCGGGCAAGACAACTTTACAGAACTTCGGCCGAAGAATCGAATCGGCGCTTCAGGGGCTCAGAAACCCCGGAATTTCAGGCTTCTCCGATGATGCTGCCGGCAATCCTCGCTTCAAACCGGGCAGCCTGCTCTTCCGTGACCTCGTTCAGTTGCACTGCGCGGGCCAGATCCGCGTGGACACCGACCATGCGGACCGAGGCGTCAGCTGCCGGGCTCAGAATGATGGAGGCAGCCAGCGCGGCCGCGGCCATGGAGGTCGCCACCGCGGCGATGCCGCCGGCGGCTGCGGCAGTGGAACGGGTGACGTAACGGATGGCTTTTTTACTCATGTGCTGTACCTTTCGGGCGACTCTTCCGACTTCTGCAATCCTGACCGGCCAAGCTTCGTTTCCACCTTGGCCTGCCTTTGCGCGACCTGTGAATCGGGACTCCCGTGCGGCCTTCACTTCCGGAGCATCCGTACTAGGCTGGATGGCAGACATCACGGCCGTTTAGAAGGCCCCCACTAATCATCAGGAGGACAGTCATGGCAGGCGAATCCACGTTCGACGTCGTCAGCAAGGTAGACAAGCAGGAGGTCGCGAACGCACTGAACCAGGCGCAGAAGGAACTGGTCCAGCGTTATGACTTCAAGGGCGTCGGCGCCGAGGTTGACTTCAGCGGCGAGAAGATCCTGATGAAGGCCAATTCCGAGGAGCGTGTTCTCGCCGTTCTGGACGTCCTGCAGTCCAAGCTGATCCGCCGTGGCATCTCGTTGAAGTCACTCGATACGGGCGAGCCGTACGCTTCCGGCAAGGAATTCCGGCTGGAGGCCACCATCAAAGAGGGCATCGCCCAGGACCTCGCCAAGAAAATCAACAAGCTCATCCGGGACGAGGCCCCCAAGTCCGTCAAATCCCAGATTCAGGGCGACGAACTGCGGGTGACGTCCAAGTCCCGTGATGACCTGCAGGAAACGATGACGCTGCTGAAGGGCTTCGACGAAGCCGACCTGCAGTTCGTGAACTTCCGCAGCTAGCCGTGGGCACCGTGCGGCCAACGTGCAGCGTGGCTGGGGTATTTACCGTGGGCTCCGTGCCGTGGGACACGCCTGACGGCGAGGAGTTGCGCCGTGCGCAGCGTGCGGAACTCGACGCCCGCTACGGCAGTGGCGACCACGAGCCGGGTTTGCCCCCGACGGCGGCAGACATCGCCGTATTTGTGGTCGCCCGGGACGGCTCCGGGGCCGCCGTGGGCTGCGGTGCCTTGCGACTCCTGGATGACGCGTCCGCTGAGATCAAGCGGATGTACGTGCTGCCGGCCAGCCGCGGCAGTGGAGCTGCGGCGGCCGTGCTGCGCGCACTCGAGGCGGAGGCCCTGAGCAGAGGGCTAAGCGAGCTCCGGCTTGAAACCGGCGAGGCGCAACCGGACGCCATCCGATTCTACGAGCGCGAAGGCTACCGGCTGATCCCGAACTACGGGCCGTACCGCGGCGAGGCGCTCTCGGTCTGCTACGCCCGTACTCTGGACCAGCCAGACGACTAGTGGCCGGGATGGCCGCCCGGCTGGTGCGGTTTCAGCCCAGCGGGCGTCCGGCCATCCGTTCGAGGCGGCCGATCCGTTCTTTCATGGGCGGGTGCGTGGAAAACATTTTCACCATGGCCCCGCCGCGGAACGGGTTGGCGATCATCAGGTGTGAGGCGTTGACCAGTTTCTGCTCCTGTGGCAGCGGTGCGAGCTGCACTCCCTGCTCGATCTTGCGCAGGGCGGAGGCGAGCCCCAGCGGGTCGCCGGTGAGCGTGGAACCGTCCTCGTCGGCGTCGTACTCCCTGGTCCGTGAGATGGCCATCTGGATCAGCGATGCCGCAAACGGTGCCAGCAGCGCCATGGCGATCATCGCCAGCGGGTTCGAGTTGCGCCGACCGCCGCCGAAGAACAACATAAACTGTCCTGCCGAGGTGATCACACCGGCGACGGCGGCTGCGACGGAAGCGGTCAGGATGTCGCGGTTGTACACGTGCATAAGTTCGTGCCCCAGCACGCCCCGGATCTCTCGGCCGTCCAGCAGCTGAAGCATGCCCGCTGTGCAGCAGACGGCTGCATTCTTCGGATTCCGGCCGGTGGCGAAGGCGTTGGGGGTCATGGCGGGCGAGAGATAGATTGCCGGCATCGGCTGGCCGGCCCGGACCGACAGTTCGCGGACGATCCGGTACAGCTCCGGCGCCTCAGCCTCGGTCACGGGATAGGCCTGCATGGCCCGGATCGCGATCTTGTCGCTGTTCCAGTACCCGTAAGCGGTGGTCCCGACGCCGATCAGCGCCATGATCCAGATGGGTGCGGAGCTGCGCGTCCCAACGCCGATTACCGCGCCCAGGCCCAGCAGCACCGCCCACAGCACGCCGAAAAGGGCCACCGTTTTTAGTCCGTTATGGTGCTGGTGCACTGATCCTCCCGATGCCATGGTCTCCAGGCCCATCCCTCAGCCTCCAGTTTAGTCGCGCCGAGGTCATCGCCCCGTGACAGGAACTGACACAGTTAGCCTTCCCTTATTGTGAGGAAATCACAATAAGTGATTGAATGGGAACATGACGGATTCCCCGGGCACCCACGAGGCATGGGCCGCAGCCCTGCGCGCCCACGGCCGCCGCGTGACGAAACAGCGCCTGGCGGTGCTGACCGCCGTCGAACATCACCCGCATTCCCCCGCGGAGACCATCCTGGCCTCCGCACGGCAGGAACTGCCCGAGCTCACCGCGCAGTCCGTCTATGTGGTCCTCGGCGACCTGACCGACCTGGAGATGCTGCGCCGCTTCGAGCCTCCGCACTCCCCCGCCCTTTACGAGACGCGCGTGGGAGACAACCACCACCACGCCATCTGCATCGGTTGCGGCCGCGTGGAGGACGTGGACTGCGCCGTCGGCCATGCCCCCTGCCTCACCCCGCACTGGGACGAGACGGCCCGGCCGATGACTATCCAGATCGCTGACGTGATGTACCAGGGCATCTGCCAGGACTGCCAGCGCACCCAAAAACTTTCCTCCACCGACACCAACTAACCCAACCAGAAGGAGAACGATGACTGAGAACATCTCTGCGCCCGCCGTGTCCACGACACAGTCCGGCGCCCCCGTCACGTCCGACGCCCACTCGAAGTCCGTCGGCGCCGACGGTGCGATCATCCTCACCGATCACTACCTGATCGAGAAGCTCGCCCAGTTCAACCGCGAGCGGGTGCCGGAGCGCGTCGTGCACGCCAAGGGCGGCGGCGCGTTCGGCACCTTCACCACCACGGCCGACGTCTCGAAGTACACCAAGGCCGCGCTGTTCCAGCCCGGCACCGAAACGGACATGCTCATCCGTTTCTCCTCCGTCGCCGGCGAAGCAGGCTCGCCCGACACCTGGCGCGATCCCCGCGGCTTTGCCGTGAAGTTCTACACCACCGAGGGCAACTACGACCTCGTTGGCAACAACACCCCCGTCTTCTTCATCCGCGACGGGATCAAGTTCCCGGACTTCATCCACTCGCAGAAGCGCCTGCCGGGCACGCACCTGCGCGACGCGGACATGCAGTGGGACTTCTGGACCCTCTCCCCCGAGTCCGCACACCAGGTCACCTGGCTCATGGGCGACCGCGGCCTGCCGGCTTCATGGCGCGAAATGCAGGGCTACGGCTCGCACACCTACCAGTGGATCAACGCCGAAGGCGAGCGTTTCTGGGTCAAGTACCACTTCAAGTCCAACCAGGGCGTCAAGTCCATGTCGGGCGACGACGCCGAGGCGCTGGCAGGCTCGGACGCGGACTTCTACATCCGCGACCTGCAGGAAAACATTGCTGCCGGCAACTTCCCGTCCTGGGACCTGCACGTGCAGGTCATGCCGTACGAGGACGCCAAGAGCTACCGCTTCAACCCGTTCGACCTGACCAAGGTGTGGCCGCACTCGGACTACCCGCTGATCAAGGTCGGCTCCATGGAGCTGAACAAGAACCCGGAGAACTACTTCTCCCAGATCGAGCAGGCCACTTTTGCGCCGTCGAACTTCGTCCCGGGCATCGCTGCCTCGCCGGACAAGATGCTGCAGGCCCGCATCTTCTCCTACGCGGACGCACACCGTTACCGCGTGGGCACCAACCACGCCCAGCTCCCGGTGAACATGCCCAAGAGCCAGCTGAACAACTACAGCCAGGACGGCCAGGGCCGGTTCCACTTCAACGCCCCGTCGACTCCGGTCTACGCACCGAACTCCTTCGGCGGTCCCGCTGCCGTGGAGGTCCAGAACCCCGCCGGCGGCTGGGAGAACGATGGAGAGCTCACGCACTCCGCCCACTCCCTGCACGTTGAGGACAGCGACTTCGGCCAGGCCGGCACGCTGTACCGCGAGGTGTTCAACGACGGCGAGAAGGCACGCCTGCTGGAGACCATCACCGGTGCCGTGGGCGGCGTGACGAACGCCGAGATCAAGGAACGCGCCATCCAGTACTGGACGAACGTCGACGCCGAACTCGGCGCCAAGCTCCGCGCCAACCTGGGTACAGGCCAGACTGAGTCCGACGCCGAGGCAGCTACCAAGTACTAAGCGCCTTTTTGCTGCGGCCGGCCGCCCCGGCTGGCTGACGCCTGCGTACTGAACACCCCGTCACGGGTAACCGTGGCGGGGTGTTTCGCGTTTTCCACAACGGCCCCATAGCACGTCGCCGCCGGGTCCACCGTGTGCCTAGGATGCAGGCATGACACCCTTCGCAGGCATTCCCGACGAAGCCTTCCGCTTCTACACCGACCTTGAAGAGAACAACAACCGGGACTGGTGGCTGGAGCACAAGCCGGTCTATGACTCCGCGGTCAGGGAACCGCTGAGCCTGCTGCTGGCCGAACTGGAGCCCGAGTTCGGCGCCTTCAAACTCTTCCGGCCCAACCGCGACATCCGGTTCTCCCCGGACAAGTCCCCCTACAAAACCGCGCAGGGCGCCGTCGCCGCCGTGGTCGAGGGGGTGGGCTACTACGTCCAGGTCAGTGCTGACGGATTCATGATCGGCGGCGGCTGGCACACTTCCGGGCCGGAGCAACTGGCCCGCTACCGCGCCGCCGTCGACGCCCCGGCCAGCGGTGAAGCGCTTCGGGCCATTGTCCAGTGGATTACCGACGCCGGCCTCAGCATCGACGGGGAGCAGCTCAAGACGGCGCCGCGGGGCTTTCCGAAAGACCATCCGCGGGCGGAGCTGCTCACCTTCAAGTCGCTTTATACAGGCAGCAGCGTGGGCCGGCCCGAGTGGGTATCCACCCCCGACGCGGCCAGGGAAGTGGCCAAGAGCTGGCAGCAGCTGCGGCCTCTGATGGAGTGGTTCGGCCTCCACACAACCGCCTAAGAAAGCAACGCGGGGTCACTTACGGTCCATGTACCGTCAAAACATGGGCGCCAAGCGACCCCGCGTTGCAGGGTGTGGGTGCAGCGTGTGGCTGCCTAGACGCGGGTGAGCGCGTCCTCGTTCCCGGATGCCTTCCCGCTGCTCTCCTCAGCCGCCGGACCGTTGACAGAGGCCCTCGCTTCAGCGAACTTCCCGTTCAGCCGGGAATGCCGCTGACCGTAGGAAAAGTAGATGGCGATGCCGATCACGAGCCAGCCGGCGAAGAAGATCCAGGTCTCCACGGCGAGGTTCGTCATGAGATAGAGGCAGAGCAGGGCGGATACCACCGGCAGGACCTTGCCGAACGGGACACGGAAGGCCGGCTTCAGGTCCGGGCGTTTCTTCCGCAGCACCAGAATGCCAAGGCTGACCACAACGAACGCGGACAGCGTGCCGATGTTGATCATTTCCTCCAGCAGGTCCACATTGGTCAGCCCGGCCACGACGGCCACGGCCGCGCCGCAGATGATCTGCAGCCGGACCGGCGTCGCACGAATGGTGCTGGTCTTGGACAACGAGCGGGGCAGCAGGCCGTCGCGGCTCATGGCCAGCACCACACGGGACAGGCCCATCAGGAGGACCATAATCACGGTGGTGAGGCCCACGAGCGAGCCGAACGCGATGACCTTGGCGGCGTCGGTGTTGCCCACGGCCTCAAAGGCGGTGGTGAGCGTCGGGTTCTTGGCCTCAGCGAGCGTGGTGTAGGACACCATCCCGGTCAGGGCCAGGGAGACCAGGATGTAAAGCACAGTGACGACGGCCAGTCCGCCAAAAATACCGCGGGGCAGCGTTTTCTGCGGGTTTTTGACTTCCTCGGCGGAGGTTGCCACGACGTCGAATCCGATGAAGGCGAAGAACACCAGCGCGGCACCGGCGAAGATGCCGAGTGTTCCGTACTGGGCCGGAGCGGCGCCGGTGAGGAACCCGAAGAAGGACTGTTTGAGGACGTCGGCGGCCCCGGTGGCCGCCGTGGGCTCGGACGCGGGAACGAACGGGGCGTAGTTCTCAAGCTTCACGTAGGAGAAGCCCACCACGATCACAAAAAGCACAACGGCGATCTTGATCAGGGTGAAGCCGTTTCCGACGCGGGCGGAGAGCTTCGTGCCGAGCACCAAAAGGACCGTGAACGCAGCAACAATCAGGAAGGCGCCCCAGTAGAGGTCAACGCCGCCCAGTGAGATGGACGCCGGGACGTCCGCTCCCATCAGCGCGAAGACCTTACTGAGGTAGATGCCCCAGTACTTGGCGATGACGGCGGCCGCCGTGAAGAGTTCCAGGATGAGGTTCCAGCCAATGATCCAGGCGAGCAGTTCGCCCATTGTGGCGTAGGTGAATACGTAGGCCGATCCGGCGACCGGGATGGCCGTGGCGAATTCGGCGTAGCACATGATGGCGAGCGCGCAGGTGACGGCGGCGATCGCGAAGGAGATGGTGACTGCCGGGCCGGCGAAGTTCGCTGCGGCCTTGGCCCCGACCGAGAAGATGCCTGCGCCCACCGCAACGGCGACGCCCATAATCATCAGGTCCCAGGAGCTGAGCGTGCGCTTCAGCTTGCGTCCGGGTTCATCAGCGTCCGCGATGGACTGCTCGATGGATTTGGTCCGGAATACATTCATAAAAAATCCACGATTTCAATAGCTGGAGGGAAATAGACCTATTTATCGTAATATCCACCCTGTGGACGGTCGCAGTTATCCCACATCGTGAGACGCCAGGAGGCCCGTGCCGGTGTTCCCGGCGCGGGCCTCCCGTGGTGTCATTCGTAATTTCCAGCCGTCTGTAAGTCAGACGGGCCAGTTCATCAGCGTGGAACGGATCAGGAACCGTTTGCCCTCCGGCGCTTCCACCGAGAAGCCGCTCCCCCGGCCGGGGACGACGTCGACCGTCAGGTGGGTGTGGCTCCAGTAGTTGAACTGTTCCTTGGACATCCAGAACTCGAGAGGCTGGGGCTGCAGTCCGTCCGAGACGTCAAACAATCCCAGCAGCACGTCCGAGTCGCCGGTGAGAAACTCCCCGGCCGGGTAGCACATGGGTGAGGAGCCGTCGCAGCAGCCGCCGGACTGGTGGAACATCAGCGGGCCGTGCTGGAGCCACAGTTTCCGCAGCAGTTCAACGGCTTCTGGGGTAAGCGCCACCCGGGAGAAGTCCTCACCGGGACGGGTCACGGCGGCGTCGAGCTTCGTCGCTGGCATCAGAGGCCTTTCTTGGTCAGAACCGCAGCACAACGCGGCCGTCAATTTTGGCGTGCTTCATTTCGTCGAGAACTGCGTTCACTTCGGAGAGCTCCCGGGTGGAGACAGTGGGGTGGATCCTGCCCTGGGCATAGAACTCCAGGGCCTCCTCCAGGTCCTGTCGAGTTCCGACGATGGAGCCACGGACAGTCAGTCCTTTGAGCACAATCTCAAAAATCGGGGCCGGGAAGTCACCCGGCGGCAGGCCGTTGAACACAATCGTTCCGCCGCGGCGGGCCATCCCGATCGCCTGGCCGAATGCTGACGGGTGCACCGCCGTGACCAGGACTCCATGGCATCCTCCGGTTTCGCGCTGAATGACTTCGACGGGATCTTCGTGCAGGGCATTGACGGTCAGTTCCGCACCGTGCTTTTTGGCGAGGGCGAGCTTGTCGTCGGCAATGTCCACTGCGGCGACCCGGAGGCCCATGGCAACCGCGTACTGGACGGCGATGTGGCCGAGTCCGCCGATGCCCGAGATCGTGACCCACTGGCCGGGCCGGGCCTCGGTCATTTTGAGTCCTTTGTAGACGGTCACCCCTGCGCAAAGCAGCGGGGCCACGTCCACGGGGTCCGAGCCAGCAGGGATCCGGGCCGCGAACCGGCTGTCCACCAGCATGTATTCGCCGAAGGAGCCATCAACGCTGTAGCCGGCATTCTGCTGGGCTTCGCACAGTGTTTCCCAACCGGTGCGGCAGTACTGGCAGTCGCCGCATGCGGACCAGAGCCACGCATTGCCGACGAGGTCTCCGATGGCCAGGTCCGTAACGCCCTCACCGAGGGCAACAACCTCGCCGACGCCTTCGTGGCCGGGGATGAACGGCGGTGTTGGCTTCACCGGCCAATCGCCTTCCGCGGCGTGGAGGTCTGTGTGGCAGACGCCGGTGGTCAGTACTTTCACGAGCGCCTCACCCCGGCCGGGAGAAGGCACGGGGAGGGTCTGGATCTCCAAGTCAGAGCCAAATTTGGTGACTACTGCGGCTTGCATTGTCGTCGTCGGTGCCGTTGTCATAGCGAAATCCTTGCGTCATCAAGCGTGGGGTGCGGTTGAAAAGCGTGTGCTAAATCCGGGTCCTTCCGCAGAGGCGCACAGGTGTGGCGGGCGGGGCGGATCAGTCGTGATCCGCCCCGCCCGGTTTCACCACTTTTTAGAAGAAGCCGAGCTTGTTCTCGTTGTAGGACACCAGCAGGTTCTTGGTCTGCTGGTAGTGGTCCAGCATCATGGAGTGGTTTTCACGGCCGATGCCGGAGGACTTGTAGCCGCCGAACGCCGCCCCCGCCGGGTAGGCGTGGTAGTTGTTGACCCACACGCGGCCGGCCTGGATTTCGCGGCCGGCACGGTAGGCGACGTTGCCGTTGCGGGACCACACGCCGGCGCCGAGGCCGTAGAGGGTGTCGTTGGCGATGCCCATGGCGTCGTCGTAGTCGCTGAAACGGGCGACGGAGACCACAGGGCCGAAGATCTCTTCCTGGAAGATCCGCATCTTGTTGTGGCCCTCGAAGATGGTCGGCTGGACGTAGTAGCCGCCGGCCAGGTCGCCGGTCATTTCGGCGCGGGCGCCGCCGGTGAGGATTTTGGCGCCCTCCTGCTTGCCGATGTCCATGTAGGAAAGGATCTTCTCGAGCTGGTCGTTGGAGGCCTGGGCACCAAGCTGGGTGTCCGTGTCCAGCGGGTTTCCCTGGATGATCTTTTCCGTGCGGGCCAAGGCGTCAGCCATAAAGGAATCGTAGATGCCGCCCTGGACCAGGGCGCGGGACGGGCACGTGCAGACCTCGCCCTGGTTGAAGGCGAAGAGTGCGAAGCCCTCGAGTGCCTTGTCGTAGAAGGCGTCGTTGGAATCGGCGACGTCGTTGAAGAAGATGTTCGGGCTCTTGCCTCCGAGCTCCAGGGTGACCGGGATCAGGTTCTGGCTGGCGTACTGGCTGATCAGCCGGCCCGTGGTGGTCTCTCCGGTAAAGGCGATCTTGCGGATCCGCGGGCTGGAGGCGAGCGGCTTGCCGGCCTCGACGCCGAAGCCGTTGACCACGTTGAGGACACCGGCGGGCAGCAGGTCACCAATCAGCTCCATGAGGACCAGAATCGAGGTGGGGGTCTGCTCGGCCGGCTTGAGGACGACGGCGTTGCCGGCCGCGAGCGCGGGGGCGAGCTTCCAGACGGCCATGAGGATGGGGAAGTTCCAGGGAATGATCTGGCCCACAACGCCGAGCGGCTCGTGGTAGTGGTAGGCGGTCGTGTCGTCGTCGAGCTGGGACAGCCGGCCTTCCTGGGCGCGGACGGCGGAGGCGAAGTAGCGGAAGTGGTCGGCGGCGAGCGGGAGGTCCGCGTTGAGGGTCTCGCGGATCGGTTTTCCGTTGTCCCAGGACTCCGCGACGGCGAGCATCTCAAGGTTTTCGTCGATCCGGTCCGCGATCTTGTTCAGGATGGCGGCGCGCTCGGCGACGGAGGTTTTGCCCCAGGACGGAGCGATCTTGTGGGCAGCATCCAGTGCCAGTTCGATGTCTTCCGCGGTGCCGCGAGCGACCTCGCAGAAGGCCTTGCCCGTGACCGGGGTGATGTTCTCGAAATACTGGCCCTTGATCGGGGCCACCCACTCGCCGCCGATCCAGTTCTCGTAACGGTCCTTGAACGTGACCTTCGAACCTTCGGTTCCGGGCTGGGCGTAAACAGTCATATTGCTAGCTCCTTTGCTGTGCAAGATTGGAGGCGCGATGATCACGGCGCCGCCGTTGCACCCAGCGTAGGAGCGGGAAGGTTGCAGTCAGGTTGCAGGGCTGTGACCGGGGTCACCCGGCGGCAGGCTGCCCCCGCTCAGGAGCCGAATTCCGCTTCCAGCCGTTCCAGATCGGCGACGACGGCGGCCCTCTTCGGCGAGCGGGGCGCCAGCAGCTTCAGCGCCGCTGTCCGGACGCCGGCGTCGTCCCTGGCCTCGGGCAGTTCAGCGTACTTCAGCAGTGACTCCGCGCTGCCGTCCGTCAGCAGGGCTTCGCGCAGCAGCGAGGAGACCCTGTGCCGGAGCTCAACGATGCCGGGGGCCTCCGAACGTGGCAACACAGCGCCACGGTAAATTTCAAGCGCAATCCGGTGGGCGCCGCGCTGCAGGCACTTGAGAACCTGGCCCGAATCCGGGACCAGGTCCACCGGCAGCCGGTAAGGGCGCGACTCCGGGAGCGCGTCGGGGCTGAGCTGCTGGACGACTTTGCGAAGCCGGACCATCTCGGCCCGAAGCGTCATGGTGGACGCCTCCCCCGGGTAGAGCAGGGTGCAGAGCTCCTCCGCGTTCAGTCCTTCGGGATGGATGCTGAGCAGGGCCAGGATCTCGCTGTGCCGCGCTGACAGGGCCACGGTGCGGCCGTCGATGCTGAGCAGTGCCTGGTCACGACCCAGCAGCTGGAGGCTGTTCCGGTACAGGCTGCTGCGCTGAGTCTCATCGTCCAGCGCCGTGGACGGCCGCCCGATTCTGGCCGGGGACGCCGTGCTCCGGCGCCGTACCGGTGACGACTGCCGGGCTGCGGCGAGTTGGAGCCGTTCCACCCGCAGCTGGGCCTGGGCCGCGGCCACTGTTGCCTCCACGAGGGACAAGGTATGCGGCGCCACCGCGGACTCCGTCCCGGTGATGTCCACAACGCCCAGCAGTGCACCGGAGTCCGGATCGTGGAACGGCACAGCGGTACAACTCCACGGGTGGACAGAGCGTTTGTAGTGTTCGGCACCTGCGATCTGGATTCCGCGGCCAAGCGCCAGGGCGGTGCCGGGTGCGCTGGTGCCCACCGTGGCCTCTGACCAGTCGGCCCCGGGAACAAACATCATGCCCTCAGCGCGGCGTTGCAGTGCCGCGTCACCTTCGACCCAGAGCAGCCGGCCGAGCTCATCACCGACCGCCACCAACATCCCGCTGTCGTGGCTGGGCAGGACCAGAAGCTTGTGGATCACCGGCATGATGGCGGCCAGCGGGTGCTGCCGCCGGTACTCCTCGAGTTCGTCGTCGCCCAGTGCCAGCGGAGCCGCCGGCTGGTCCGGGTTGGCATGGAGCAGTGCGGAACGCTGCCACGAGGCCTGGATCACGGGGCTCAGGCCGTGGAGCGGCTCAGCGGCGGCGAAGCCCGGAAGCCCGGAGCCTAACTGTTCGTGGCCTGCGCTGGCGTGCTTCTGCCGCAGCTCCGGGGAATACGCGCCGGGCGCTGCAGCATGGACGAGCTTCGTCATTGAACTCCCAACCGATGGCCGCGGCGGTAGACAGGAACCCGCCGCGTCCTTCCGAGTCTAGTTCGGGGGAGAGTGTTTCGATACTGGCCGCGGCCGTTTCGACGGTTCCGTACACACTCGATGTGCCGCAACGTCTTCTGTGCACGGACCGGTCGAAACGGCGCCGGCTGGGAGCGCCTGCTGTCGGCGCCTGGCCGGGCCGGGCTGCTATTTGCGGGAGATCGCGATCATGTCCTCGCGCGGAACCACCTTGATGCGTTCCCGCACGACGGCGCCGCCGTCGGCCGACCACTCCGCGCCGAGGGCGAGCTCGTGGGCGTCCAGCTTCATCCAGCCTTCCCAGGTGGTGTATTTAACCCCACGGGCTTCCAACAGCTCGATGATGGCCTCCGGGTCCGGGTTTTCCGCCGGCGGCAGGGACAAACGGTCTTCGAGCAGGAACCCGATGGTCTCCAGGGCATCGCCCTTCGTGTGGCCGATCAGTCCGACCGGTCCACGTTTGATCCAGCCCGTGGTGTAGATTCCCGGGACGGGGTTCCCTGCGGCGTCGAGCACACGGCCGCCTTCATTGGGGACGATGCCGCGGCGGGCATCATATTCCAGTTCATCCAACGGCGAGCCGTGATAGCCGATGGCGCGGTAGACAGCCTGGACCGGGTAGTCGACGAACTCCCCCGTTCCCTTAACGTTGCCTGTACCGTCCAGCTGCATGCGCTCGAACTTGATCCCGGCAACCTTGCCGGGGCCGGAGGTGTTCCCCCCGGCGTCGTGGATCTGGACGGGGCTGTGCAGGAAGTGTAGATGCAGCCGGCGGGAGGACGGGGCCTCGGCCTCGGTGTGGTCCTCCACGAGCCAGTTGGTGAGGGTGTTAACCATGGTCCGGGTCTGGTTGTTGCTGCGGATAGCCTCATCCGAGGCCTGATCGAACTCAAAGTCCTCCGGGTAGAGGACGATGTCCACGTCGTTGGCATGGCTGAGTTCACGCAATTCCAACGGCGTGAACTTCACCTGGGCCGGGCCCCGCCGGCCGAAGACGTGCACGTCTGTGACCGGGGAGTTTTTCAGCGCCTGATAGACGTTGTCCGGGATTTCCGTGGCGAGCAGTTCGTCGGCGTGTTTGGCCAGCATGCGGGCGACGTCGAGGGCCACATTGCCGTTGCCGATCACCGCGATTTCCTTGGCCTCCAGCGGCCACTCGCGCGGAACGTCGGGGTGGCCGTCGTACCAGGAGACGAAGTCCGCCCCGCCGAACGATCCGTCGAGTTCGATGCCCGGGATATCCAGGTCCGCGTCCTTGATGGCGCCCGTGGAGAAGATCACGGCATCGTAGAAAGCCCGGAAGTCATGCAGGGTCAGGTCCCGGCCGTAGGTGATGTTGCCGAGGAACCGGATGTCCCCGCGGTCCAGGACTTTGTGCAGGGCGTTCACGATTCCCTTGATCCGCGGGTGGTCCGGCGCCACGCCGTAGCGGATCAGTCCGTAGGGCGCCGGATAGGCCTCGAAGAGATCAATGCTGACCTCGAAATCGCCGCCCTTGACCTCGTTGGACTTTGTCAGGATGTCCGCGGCGTACACACCCGCCGGTCCGGCACCAACAATCGCAACGCGGAGAGGACGCTTGGACGTGGATTCGGCCGAGTTGGACACGGGAGCCCTTCTGAGTCGTGGCGGCTGCGCCGGTTCATGCAGCACAGAATTCCCCTATTCTAAATGTCGCCGGCGCCGGATGGGGGTCCGCCGGGACGCCGCCCGCCGGGGTCCCGGCGGCCAGGACTGCCGCGTGGCAGGAATAGCGCCCCGCGGTGTGGTGTTATTGACCATGTGCCGACCCCCGACAATTCCGTGCCCTCCAACCCGTTGACAGCCGGGCGCGCCGCTCCGCCGGCAGGCAGCCCCGCCGTGCCCCGGGCCGCGCTCAAGCCGGTCGACACGGAAACCAAATCGGGAGCCCTGTTCGGGATTGCGGCCTACGGCCTGTGGGGCCTGATGCCCCTGTATTTCTTCCTCCTGCAGCCGGCCGGCGCCATCGAAATCGTCGCCAACCGGGTCGTCTGGTCAGTAATTTTCTGCCTCGGGCTGATCACCGTGACCCGTACCTGGCGGGTTCTGGGCTCAGCCTTCCGGAACCGCACCGTGCTCGGACCGCTCACCATCGCAGCCGTGCTGATCGCCATAAACTGGCTGGTCTACGTCTACGGCGTGACCACCGGCCAGGCGGTCGAAGCCTCTCTGGGCTACTTTATTAATCCGCTCGTCTCCGTGCTGCTGGGCGTGATCGTGCTGAAGGAAAAGCTGCGGCCGTTACAGTGGGCCGCCGTCGGCATCGGCTTTGTCGCCGTCGGTGCGCTGACGGTCTCCTACGGGAAGCTGCCTTGGATTGCGCTCACGCTGGCGTTCAGCTTCGGCCTCTACGGCTTCATGAAAAAACGCGTCGGACCACGGGTTGACGCCGTCACGAGCCTCACTGTCGAGACCATCGTGCTGGCACCGACAGCCGCCGCCGCCATGATCGTCCTGGCACTCAACGGAACCGCCACCCTGACTACCCAGGGTGCGGGGCACTTCTGGCTGCTGGCGGCCGCGGGCATCATCACCGCAGTGCCTTTGCTGCTGTTCGGCGCTTCCGCCCGCCGTTTGCCGATGACGACTATCGGCCTGCTGCAATACCTCGCCCCCGTATTGCAGTTCATCGTGGCACTGACGGTCCTCAGGGAGGCCATGACGCCGGACCGCTGGATCGGTTTCGGCATCGTCTGGCTGGCCCTTGTGGTGCTCACCGTGGACATGCTCCGGGCAACGCGGAAGAACTCACTGATGCGCAAGCTCGCCCGCGCCACGGTTTAGACACCCGGCAGCCAAGGCCCGCGGGCGGCCCGGGCGGCCCGCCGCGGGCCACGTCAATCCCCCGGGCCCGCTTTAGTCCGCAGGGATCGTGTCCACGCGCTCATAGTCGCGCGGGACCACGACCATCGGAACGGGCAGCGCCCGGAGGACCTTGTTGGCTGTGCTGCCAATGAAGAGTTTGTTCTTTTCCGCAAGGCGGGAGGAACCGACAACGAGGATCTCGGCGTCGTCCCAATCCAGGTCATCAATGGCCTCCTCGATGCTGCGGCCGTGCGCAACCTCCACGGCGACCGGGTGTCCTTCCGGCAGCCGCCGGGCGGCTGCGGCCAGGACCGTGTTGGCATGGATGTGGGCGGCGTTGACATTATCCCCGCCGTCTCTTTCGGCGTCGAGCTCCACGAGGGACACCAGCCGGAGCGGCACGCCGCGGCGCCCGGAGGCTTCAATCGCGACGTCGATCGCGGCCTCCGCGCCGGTCCGTTGGCCCACGGCCAGGGTCAGCCGCCTGATGGGGTCCGGCTGGTGGTAGCCGCGCGGCGCGAGTGCCACCGGGACCGGTGCGGCGTGGAGCAGCGCGTTTGCCACACTGCCGACCGTATGCCGTTTGAACAAGCCGTTGCTGGCGGCGCCGACGACGATCAGCCCGGCCCGGTACTCCACCGCTGCCTCGATGAGGCCGGCCGCGAACGACTCCGCTTTCCGGACATGAAAGCGGGCTTCAATGCCCTTCGGAACGAGTTCCATGCCGTGACGTTCGGCCATGCGGATATCCTGCGCCACGGCACTGGCGTGCATCGCCTCCGGGCGCATCTGCGAGGCAGTCGTACGCCCGTGCACGACGTAGACCAGGTCGAGATGGGCCCCCTGCGCGCGGGCCATGGCTGAGGCGAGGGCGACGGCATCCGCGCCGCGGTCATTGGGGGTGTAGCCAACTACGTATCGCATATGTGAACCCCTTACGGGTCTGGGGCAGAACTCAGCCACGCCCGGGTTTCCGTCCGACGTAGGCCGGTCTGCGTTCCTGCAGTGATAGCCACGACTCTAGCCCAGTGCTGCCCGGGCAGGGGGACTTTTGGCCCTGACCTGTCCCGCCGCCGGGCCCTAGGCTAATCCCGTCGATGGGAGCCGATGATGCCTAAAATCAACGTCCGCGCGATCGCCAGCACGGTTGCAGTGAGGAACGCCGGCCTGGGAACGCTGGCGTTCCTGCTGGTACTGACGGCCTGCACCGCGTCACCGCCCGAACCCGGGGCGGGTACCGCCTCCAGCGGGACCGCGGCGGCGAGTGAAACAGCCACTGCGTCGACAACTCCCGCGACCGCTTCTCCGGTCCCGTCGGCCACGTCCACCGGCCCCGGAGAATGGGATGAGAGGGTTCCTCCGCTTGCGGGGGACATGGTGATCGCGTCCAAGGTCACCCACGAATGGGCCTGGCCCGGGGCCGGAGCATTCCAGACAACCCACGAAAACCCCGTACCGATCGCCCCGCCGCCCGCGGCTCCGCTGCCCACGCTTTACAGCATCGGTTCGGGTCAGCATCCCGCGAACACCCCGCCGTATGACCAGTTAAGCTTCCGGTTCGAAGGGGGCTTCCCCGGTTACGACATCGAAGTCGTTCCGCAGCTGATCGCGGACGGCAGCGGAGAGCCGATTCCGATGCCCAATACAGGGAGCATCCTGGAGGTGGCGTTCCGCGGCGCCCAGGCACACACCGCCGATGGCTCCGCCAGCTCGGTCACGAGCGCACCACCGGCCGCGATCGGGTACGTGGCCTTGACCAAATACGCCTCTGCCGGCGACTTCGAGGGCGTGGTCAGCTACGGAATCGGCATCGGCCGGCCGCTGGACGTGCTCCCGGAGACGAAGGTCCGCGTTGTGGAAGTCGAGAAGATCGAACAGGGCAAACACCTGTACGTGGTGGCAATCCAGTTCGACCGCACCTCCTGGTAACACCGACCCGGCAGCACCAACGAAAGAGCCGCGGACGTCTGCTTGGATTCTAGGGGTCGTTGCAACACCTGTTGGTTAGGTGGTTAGTAGTAAATCACGTAGACGCTCGGCTGGAGTATTCCAGCCGAGCGTTTTGCGTGGGCGTCCGTTGAGTTCCTGCGCGACGTGTTCGAGGTCTTCGGGCCCGTAGGCGGACAGGTCGGTGCCCTTGGGGAAGTACTGGCGCAGCAGTCCGTTGGTGTTCTCGTTGGAGCCGCGTTGCCAGGGGCTGGCGGGGTCGCAGAAATAGACGGGCATGTCGGTGGCAAGGGTGAATGATCGGTGGGTGGCCATTTCGGCGCCCTGGTCCCAGGTCAGTGAGCCTCGCAGGTGTGCCGGCAGGGTGGCCATGGTCGTGACGAGTCCGTCGCGGACTGTTTCGGCCGTGTGGTCATTTGGCAGGTGGACGAGCATCACGTAGCGGGTGGTGCGTTCGACCAGGGTCGCGATCGCTGACTGGTTGTAGGCGCCGGTGATAAGGTCCCCCTCCCAATGGCCTGGCACGGCGCGGTCCTCGATCTCGGGCGGGCGCTCCGAGATCATGACCATCGGGTCCACGAACCGGGGGGTGCGCTGCTCGCCGGTGCGGTGGGGTTTGCGGCGGGTCCGGCCGGTGCGCAGCGCTGCCTGTATCTCGCGTTTGAGCCCGCCTCTGGCCTGGACATAGAGGGCTTGATAAATCGTCTCTGGGCTCACACGCATCTCCGGGTTGTCGGGGAACTCTTCGACCAACGTGTGGCTGATCTGCTCCGGAGACCAGCGTATGAGCAGCTTGTCCTTCACGTAGTCACGCAGGTCCGAGTCGCCTGCGAGTTTGGCCGTCTTGGGCCGGGCCCGCCGGGCAGCAGCCTTCCGATGAGCTCCGTGGGGCAGGTATCCCATCAGGGGATCGGCATTTCGGCCCAGCTCGCGGCTGATCGTTGAGGGCGATCGTCCCAGAGTGTGGGCGATCGCCCTGATCGAAGTGCCGGCGGCGTGCAGGTCCCGGATCAGCTCCCGTTCCTGCACGGTCAGGAACCGCGGATCGATAGGTTTCTCCAACGCTGATACCGGTACGGGGACCAGGGTCGTTCCGGTCGTGCCGGCGGGAGGGTCCATGGTGGTCACACCACGTTTGTAGCCGACGATCCGGCCATCCGGGTAAATGCGTCGGCCGCCGGACTTACGGATTCCCTGGTCCCACTCTTCGGCGGTCCGCAGATGTATCCCGACCGCTGCGGCAGCTTTGCGCCGGCTCACGCCGGTCTTGCGCAGCCGGAAGTATTCATCCCGCCCGGGGTGAGGACCCGTCCCCGTTTTGCCATGGCTTTTCAGCCCGGCTTTACGGACCCAACCGGCACACGTTGCGGGATTCAGTCCCAACTCCCGTGCGGCCTGCGTCGTGCTCTTGACACGGTCGAACACGACGAAGAACTCAGCCTTCTGCACGGGCGTGTATTTCCTCTGCCCAGCTTCCCGATTCCGTGGGACCCGCTCAGGGAACCGAGATTTATGGACCCATTGGTAGCACGTCATCTGATTGAAGCCGAGCTCCGCTGCGGCTGCGCTGACACTCCCACACCGGTCCAACACCGAAAAGAACTGAGCCCTCTGCTCCGGCGTATATTTCCTCCGGCTGGCAGCTTCCTTCGTTAAAGACGACACGGTCGTTGCAACTCCCAAAATTCTGGGTGTTGCAACGACCGCTAGAACCCGCCCTGGTCCGCGGCTCGTCCGTTGTCCCGGAAAGTCCGGGGACCGGGGTGAGGGATCACCTTCCCCGGAGGCTGGGTGGTATCAGGCGAGGGCCTTGATTGCGGTGGCCAGGACCTCGAGGCCGTCCACCAGCAGCTCATCGCTGATCACCAGCGGCGGGAGCAGCCGGATGACGTTGCCGTAGGTGCCGCAAGTCAGGATAATGACGCCTTCCTTGAGGCAGGCAGCCGCGACGGCCTTGGTCAGATCCATGTTCGGTTCCTTGGAGCCGGCCTGAACCAGTTCGATTGCCAGCATGGCGCCGCGGCCGCGGATGTCGCCGATCACGGAACCCTCGGCGCCGCCGGGAAGCGCAGCGGCGAGCTCGCGCAGGCGGCCGACGGCAAGGTCCTCGATGTGGCGGGCGCGGGCGTTGAGGTCGTACTGCTCCATCGAGCCGATCGATGCCAGTGCCGCAGCGCACGCCACCGGGTTGCCGCCGTAGGTGCCGCCCAGGCCGCCCGGGTGGACGGCGTCGAGCAGTTCGGCGCGGCCGGTGATCGCGGACAGCGGCATGCCGCCGGCAATGCCCTTGGCCATGGTGATGATGTCCGGAACGACGCCTTCGTGGTTGACGGCGAACCATTCGCCGGTGCGGCAGAAGCCGGACTGGACCTCGTCCGCGATGAAGACGATGCCCTTGTCCTTGGCCCATGCGGCCAGGGCCGGCAGGAAGCCTTCGGCCGGGACGATGAAGCCGCCCTCGCCCTGGATCGGTTCGATGATGATCGCGGCGACCTGGTCCCCGCCGATCTGCTTCTCGATCATGGTGATGGCCCGTTTGGCCGCCTCGGCACCGGTGATCTCCGGGTTTTCCTCGCGGAACGGGTAGCTCATCGGCATGCGGTAGACCTCGGGCGCGAACGGGCCGAAGTTGGTCTTGTACGGCATGGCCTTGGCCGTCAGCGCCATGGTGAGGTTGGTGCGTCCGTGATAGGCGTGGTCGAAGGCGACGACGGCGTCACGCCCGGTGGCGAGGCGGGCCACCTTGATGGCGTTCTCGACAGCCTCGGCACCGGAGTTGAACAGGACGGTGCGCTTCTCGTGGTCGCCCGGCGTGAGGCGGTTGAGCTGCTCGGCGACGGCGACGTAGCCTTCGTAGGGCGTGACCATAAAGCAGGTGTGGGTGAAGTGCTCGACCGCTTCTTTGACGGCGCCGACGACGGCGGGGTCCGAGGCGCCGACGGACGTCACGGCGATGCCGGCTCCGAGGTCGATGAAGGAGTTGCCGTCGACGTCGTGGATGATGCCGCCGTCGGCGTCGGCGACGTAAACCGGAACACTGGAGGCGACGCCGGCGGCGACGACCGCCTTGCGTCGTTCGGTCAGGGCGAGGGACTTCGGGCCGGGGAAGTCCGCCAGGACGCGGCGCTTCTGCTCGAGCCTGAAGGTGAGGTCATTTGCGGTAGTGGTCATGAGGGGCCTTTCTAGTACGTACGTGTTCTGCGTCAGCGCTGTGCGGGGTGCGTTACGCGTCCAGCGCACTCATGACGTGCTTGATGCGGGTGTAGTCTTCGACGCCGTACATGGACAGGTCCTTGCCGTAGCCGGACTGCTTGAAGCCACCGTGCGGCATTTCAGCGGTGAGCAGGATGTGAGTATTGATCCAGACAGCACCGAAATCCAGGTCGCGGCTGAGCCGCATCGCGACGCCGTGGTTGGTGGTCCAGACGCTTGAGGCGAGGGCGTAGTCGACGTCGTTGGCCAGTTCCACGGCCTCTTCCTCCGTGCTGAACTTCTGCACCGTGATAACCGGGCCAAAGGTTTCCTTCTGGACGATGTCATCGCTCTGCCTGGCGCCGGTGATGATGGTCGGTTCGAAGAAGAAACCCTTGTCCCCAACACGGTGTCCGCCTGTTTCAATCCGGCAGTTGGCCGGCAGGGATTCGACCACGGCGCTGACGGCGTTGAAGTGGTTGACGTTGTTCAACGGGCCGAAGTAGTTGTCTTCATCGTTCTGCGAGCCGGTGTGCAGGGTCTTGGTGTGCTCCACCATGGCCGCCACGACGTCGTCGTGCACCGAGTCCTGGACCAGCACCCGGGTGATGGCGGTGCAGTCCTGGCCGGCGTTGAAGAAGGCGAATTCGGCGATGGCGGCGGCGCTCTTTTTGAGGTCGGCGTCGGCGAAGACAATGGCAGGAGCCTTGCCGCCGAGTTCGAGGTGCGCGCGCTTGAGGCCCTTGGCCGCGCCTGAGGCCACGGCGATGCCGGCCCGGACCGAGCCGGTGATGGAGACGATGCCGGGGACGGGGTGCTCCACCATCATGGCGCCTGTTTCGCCGGTGCCCAGCAGCACGTTCAGCACGCCGGCCGGGAAGATTTCCCCGGCGAGGCGGGCCAGGACCAGGGTCGATTCCGGGGTGGTGTCCGAAGGTTTGAGGACAACGGTGTTGCCTGCGGCGAGTGCGGGGCCGATCTTCCAGATGGCCATCAGGAACGGGTAGTTCCACGGCGCGACCTGGGCGACTACACCGATCGGTTCACGCCGGACGAAGGAGGTGTGGCCTTCGAAGTATTCCCCGGCGGACTTCCCTTCCAGGATGCGGGCGGCACCGGCAAAGAAGCGCAACTGGTCGGCGCCTGCGGCGACTTCCTCGGCGGCAATCAGGGACCGGACCTGGCCGGTGTTGCGGTGCTGGGCTTCCACGATCTCGTCGCTGTTGGCCTCGACAGCGTCGGCGAGCTTAAGCAGCATCAGCTGGCGCTGCCCCGGCGTCGCGTGCTTCCAGGTCTTGAACGCGTCCTGCGCGGCAGTCATGGCGGCGTCGACGTCGGCCTGCCCCGAGATCGGCGACGTTGCCACCACGTCGCCGGTGGAGGGATTAACGATATCCAGCGTTCCGGTGCCGGCCGGGGTGACGAATTCGCCGTTGATGAAGTTCTGCAAGGTCTGAACCACGATGTGCAACCTCTTTCATACTGGTTTCGTGCCTGGGGCCGCGGGATACTAAGGGCGCAGGCGGACGGGACGTGTCACTGGTCACGAGCCTATGCCAGCAGGGCATGCCAGGGAATAGGCAGCTGCACACCGCACGCCGGTCTCTTTAGTGCGGATGTCCAGCACCCGGCTATCCTTGGTCCATGGCCATTTCGCTTGCCGCATTACTGGGTGTCCCGTCCCTCAAACTCACCAAAGCTGGACTGGCCGAGACCACCTGGCACCAGGACATCATGTGGGTTGCCGTGACCGAGCAGGAGGACCCGCAGCGCTTCCTCAGCGGCGGCGAGCTCGTGCTGACCACCGGGGTCCGGCTCAAATCCGCTGCGGAACAGCGCCGCTTCGTCCGGCAGGTCCAACGGACAGGAGCCGTCGGGATCGGCTTCGGGATCGCGTTGTCCCACGACGCCGTACCGCCGGCCCTTATCGCCGAAGCCAACCGCTGGGGATTACCCGTAGTGGAGGTTCCCTACGAGACCCCGTTCATCGCCATCGGCAAGCTCGTGGCCGAAGCCCAGGCCGCCGACCACGTCGCAAAGCTCGAACGCCTCATTGCCGGGCACCAGGTCCTGGCCCGTGCCTTGTTGACCGGCGGCGGACTGGCTGAGCTCCTGAAGCATCTGGGCGCCATGCTGCGCACCGAGATCAGCCTGACCCAGTTCACGGCGGAACTCTATAGCAGCCGGCCCGGCAGCCCGGCGCCGACCGCCGACGCGTGGACGTCCTATCCCGTTCCGACCGGCCGCCGCGACGCGTGCACGCTGTGGGTGAAGCAGCCGTTCGAGGACACCGGAATCGTGGGCTACGCCCAGAACCTCATCAGCGTCGAACTGAACAACATGGTCAAACAACGCCAGGCCGAACGCGCCTTGGCCGGGCAGGTCTTCGAAGACGTGATCCACGGGACGCTGGAAGCCAGTGAAGCGACCCGGCGGCTTGCGGGTGTCGGCATCAACAGCACACGCAAGAACGTGGTCCTGCTGGCCGAGTCCGCGGCCCACTTCAAGCAAGTGTGCAGCGCCTCGCTGCCGCCGGCCTTGGACAAGGCGGTGAGTGCCGTCGTCGGCAAGGACCTGATCGCCGTAATTCCCGACGACGGCAGCCGCGCCGCGGCCCTCGCGCGCGGCCTCAGCGACCACTTCGCGGAATCCGGGATCCATGCCACGATCGGCATTGGCGGGGGCCTACACAAAACCGAACGGCCTGCGCTGGAGTTACTTCGAAGCGCGCGACGCGGCACGCCACGGCCTGCCGGTCAATGAGCCCGAAAGGTTGAGCCTGACGTCGCTGCTGCTGGCGAGCGAAGATGTTCCGCTGGTGGATATGGCGAACGAGTCCCTTAACCCGCTCCGCGCCTTCGACGACGCCCACGGTTCCGAGCTCCTGGCGACGCTGGCGAGCTACCTGAACAACAACGGTTCGGTGGCCGCGGTCGCGGAGGAACTTACGCTGCACCGGAACACTGTCCGCTACCGGCTGGCGCAGATCACCGAGCTCACCGGCTACGACCCGGCCCAGACGCAGGACCGGGTCCAGCTCTGGCTCGCGCTGGCCGTGCAGCGCCTCGGGGCCCGCGGCTCCCGCTGAGATCCCCTCCGCAAAGCACTACCCAAACGCCCCACCGCAAAGCACCACCCCAGACCAGCCACCACCATCCTCACAGTCACTTCCGGCCCATCATCCTGCCTGGAACGGTCGGGAAGTGACCAAGCGTCGTGGTTTGGCTGGTTGTGGTTGGGATGCGAGATACGTCACCAAACCCTTGCGGGTAAACATCAAACGTCTAACCTTTAGGGATGGCTACCAGCACGGCATCATCTGCCCCTCCCGCACCGGCGTCCGTTTCCGGACGGCCGCGACCCCGCGGCGTCGCCGTGGCCGGGGTGGTGGCGATTGTGCTGATCGGACTTAACCTGCGCGCCGGGATCACCGGGGCCGCGGCCCTCCTCCACGACCTCCAGCAGGTCCTGGGGTACGGTCCGCTGGTCGCCGCCATCATTCCATCCATTCCCACGCTGTGCTTTGCAGTGGCCGGCGCGGCCACGTCCTGGCTCACGCGGCGCCTCGGACTGGAAAAAGCCATTCTGCTCTCGCTGATGCTGCTCGCGGCCGGACTCCTGCTCCGGGGCATCCCTTCGACCGGAATGCTGCTCGCGGGTACTGTACTGGGCATGTCCGGGCTGGCGGTCTGCAATGTGGCCATGCCGTCCTTCATCCGCGTGCATTTCGCCGACAAGACTTCCCTGATGACGTCCCTTTATACGGTGACCATGACCACGGGGGCCACGATGACCGCCGTGCTGATCGTGCCCGTGGCCCGGGAATTGGGCTCGCCGTCCGCCGGGGTGGGTGCGATCGGTCTGCTCGCCCTGTCCGCCTGCCTTGGCTTCCTGCCGATCGCCGTACACGCCCACCGCAACGCGCCCGCGGTCAAGGCCGGCCGGATCCCCGCCTGGCCCCTGCTGCGGACCCGCGCCGGGGCGCTCATCACGCTCGGCTTCACGGTGCAGGCCCTGCTGGCCTACTCGATCCTCAGCTGGTATCCCTTTATGCTGACCACCAGGGGCCTCTCCGCCACTGAGGGCGGCCTGATGTTTGGCCTCATGCAGCTCGTCTCGGTCCCGGCCGGTATGGTGCTGATCGCCATCGGGTCACGCCCGCGGATGCTGCGCCCGGCGTTCTACCTGGCCACAGTGACCATGGCGCTCGGAGTCCTCTCGCTGCTGGTCCTCCCGCTGGACTGGACACCGCTGACCGCAGTGCTGCTCGGCTTCGGCCTCGGCATCTTCCCGCTCGTCATGGTGATGATCAGCCGCAGCGGCCGCACGACGGCGGAAACCACCGCACTGTCCACCGTGGCCCAGTCGGCGGGCTACCTGCTGGCGACGGCGGGCCCGTTCGGGATGGGGCTGCTGCACAGCGCCACAGGGTCATGGACGCTGCCGCTGGCCCTGCTGCTCGCCGTCGCCGTGGCGCAGGTTGCCGTCGGCCATCTGCTCACCGCCCGCCCCCCGGCCACGCCGGCAACGGCTCCCGCCGAACGGATCGAACGATGACGCTCAGCAGCTCCCACCGCCCGCCCCTGGCCGTGGAGGTGACCGCCAAACTGCGGGAACTGATCCACTCCGGCGAATGGCCGCTGCAGCAACGGATCCCCGCCGAACCGGAACTGATGACCGCTCTGGGCGTTTCACGCGGAACCCTCCGCGAGGCGGTGAAGGCGCTCGCGCACAGCGGCATGCTGGAGGTCCGCCGCGGGGACGGCACCTACGTCCGGGCCATCAGTGAAATCTCTGGCGTTGCCCGCCGCCTGTACCGGGACCACACCGAAGAGCATATTCTCGAGGTGCGCGTTGGGTTGGACACCCAGGCGGCCCGGCTGGCGGCCCGCCACGCCACGGCCGCGGACGTTGCCGCGCTCCATGGATTCATCGCCGCCCGCCGCGACGCCTGGCTGGCCGGGGACTACACCGCGTGGGCCCAAGCCGACTGGGACTTCCATGCACGGGTGGCGGAGGCTTCGTGCAATCCGCTGCTGCATGAACTGTACGAAAGTTTCGGCGGCGTTTTCATCCAGGATCTTCTCCGCCAGCGGCGCCGCGGCCGCTTCGACGGGCTGCAGCAGGCCGGTCACGGCGAGCTCGCGGACGCCATCGAGGCACACGACGAGGCCGCCGCCGTCGAGAGCGTCAACCGGAACCTGAACTCCTGCGCCGAGTGGCTTAGGGGCTAGCGAACACCGAAGGCCCCCGACCCGGAACTCTCGTTCCCGGCCGGAGGCCTTCCTGTGAAGCTACGCAGACTCGTTAGGCGAACTAGCGCGCCAGGCCCGTCAGAACATTCTTGGGCCGCTGCATTTCACCGTGCTTGGCACCGAGGACGATCACTACGCCGGAGAGCGCCGGGATGGCCCACTGCAGCAGCTTCAACTGCTGCTGCGCGGACTTCAGCTCCTCTGAGGCGCCGGCCCTGGGCTCGGTGGCGCCTTCTGCGCCCTCATCTGAGAGCTTCTCCACCTTGGCGCCCTGCAGTCCCGCGTACAGGGAGACGGCGGCGCCGGCAAGGGTCACGATCGATTTTGCGACCGTCAGCCGGGTCACGCCGTCCTGCTTGGCCATCCGGCCCTTGTTTTCGGCAATGACGGCCAGCCCGGAGAGGAAGTGCAGTCCAAACGCTGCCGTCTGGACAGGGGCCCATTTCTTCCAGCCCAGGCTGGACAGCCGGGTGCGCTCGGCCGGGGCCTTGGCCTCCGCGGTCGCACCGTTTAGCCCAATGGCGCCCATCAGCGAACCGCCGAACCAGGCGCCAGCCGTCAAGTCGTGAATCGATCGGGCAATAAGATTTCCTGACATCGTGAGTGTCCTATCGTCTGTAGTCGAAGCCTGAACCGGGACGGCCCAAGGTGGAGTTCCCGCCACGGTGGACGGATCCACACACGGACCGTTACAGGGCTATGGTAAGCACACTTAGCAAAAGGTTGATAGTCGGGCCGCACCGTGGCTGACCCGAGGGACGTCCGCGTAGGATCGTCGGCATGGAAGAAACTGGAGAACTCTTCGGCTGGGCCTTTGGCGATCCCGCAAGCTCGGATGAGCCCGGCTACCTGGATAAATTGCGGGCCTCGGCCCTGGAAAACGCCAGGCAGGACGCCGCGTCGCGGGGCTTCGGCGTGGAAGCCGGAACCGAAACGTACGCCGTCCTGGACCAGGGTGAGGCCCTGATCAACGACTCCGCCGCCCCCGGCGGTCTGATCGTGCGCTGCACTGTGACACTGGTGGGTGACGGCGCCGGGGCGATCAACGCCGAAGGCCCCATGAACGGCTGAGCGGGCGGAGCACGGCCACGATGCCGGGGGACGACGCGACCATCGACGAGGCAGTCGACGCTGCCGAGGCGGCGTCGAACAGCACAGTGCTCGCCGTCGTCGCGCGTTCAGGGTTTGCGGTGATGGCGGTGCTCCACATCGTCATCGGCGCCATTGCGATCGCCGTGGCCTTTGGCTCCCCCGGCGAAGCGGAGCCAAGTGGTGCAATCGCGCAGCTTGCGGCCAATGCGTGGGGTCCGGTGCTGATGTGGGCCGGGTTTATCGGCTGCGCAGGATTGGCCCTGTGGCAACTGAGCGAAGCAACCCTGCGGGCCCGTCACCTGCCCCGCGGCGAACGGCTGGGCAAGCTTGTCTCGTCCGGCTTCCTGAGTATTGCCTACGGCAGCGTCGGGCTGAGTTTCGCCGCATTCGCGCTGGGGCAGGGCGGGGATTCGGGTGATTCCACCCGCGACTTCAGCCGGGCCCTGGTGCAGAGCCCGCTCGGCCTGCCGGTCCTTTTTGGCCTCGGCGGAACCATCATCGGAATCGGCGTGTATTTCATCGTCAAGGGGCTGGGGAAGAAGTTCAAAGAGGAGCTGCACCGTTTTGAGGGCACCCACCGGGGCAAGCTCGTCAGCGCGCTGGGCGTCGCCGGCCATGCGGCCAAGGGCGTAGCGCTGATCCTGACGGGCCTCCTGTTCGTCGTGGCTGCTGTGACCAACGATCCCGGCTCGTCAACGGGCCTGGACGGAAGCCTCAAGGCCCTCCTCCAGCAGCCCTACGGAGTAATCCTGCTGCTGGCCATCGGCGCGGGGTTCATCGCTTACGGTCTCTTCGCCCTCGTCCGTGCCCGGTTCGGGCGGATGTAACCGGCCTTCCGGGGCGATTCACTGAAACGGGACGACGTCCCCGTCGCGGTACAGCAGCGCCCGGACCTCGGCTTCGGCGGAGCCCAGACGCTTCGGATCAATCGTTTCGCCCGCGGCGAAGTGGTCCAGGAGCCGGGGGTCCACATAGCTCTTGCGGGCGATCGACGGCGTATTGCCCAGCACGGCCGCAGCATCCTGCATGGCCCGGCTGATGGCCGACTTCCGCGCCGAGACTTTCGGCTGCGGACCGTCCTGCGCCAGGCGGACCGCCGCCGCCACCGTGCCCCGGAGTGTCCGGAAATCCTTGGCCGTGAAGTCCGCGCCCGTGCGCTCTTTGACGTAGTCGTTGATGTCGGAACTGACCACCGGGCGCCAGTTCCGGCCTTCCTTGTAGGCGAGGAGCCGGGCGTTTCCGCCGCGGCGCTTGAGTTGGCGAACGACGGCGGCGAGGTCGGCGTCGGAGATCCGCGAGTCCCAGGTTTTGCCGCTCTTGGCGGGGAAGCTGAGCAGCAGGTCATCTTTACGCACGGCAACGTGCGCGCAGAGCAGGGTGGAGAGGCCATGGCTGCCGTTTTCGTTGGTGTACCGTTCGGATCCGACCCGCAGGGATCCGCTGTCCAGCATCCGGAACGCCGCGGCGAGGATGCGTTCCCGGGACAATCCGTCGGAGCGGAGGTCGAGCGTGACGAGGCGCCGCGCCGTGGGCAGCGTCTCGGCGAGCTGCATTGACCGGTCAAACTTGAGCCGGTCCTTCCGCTCGCGCCAGGCGGGGTGGTAGATGTACTGGCGCCGGCCGACGGCGTCGACCCCGGTCGCCTGGATGTGCCCGTTGTCGAAGGGGGCGATCCAGACGTCCGTCCAGGCCGGCGGGATCCCGAGGCTTTCCAGCCGGTCCCGCACGGTGCCTGCGGGCAGGGTGGATCCGTCCAGGTCTTTGTAGCTGAACCCCGTGCCGGCCGGAAGCCGGCGGTAGCCCCGCCCCGAGGCGTTGCTGCGCCGCAGCCTCACGGCCGGGCCCCCGCCCGTCGGGCAGGAACCTGGCTGGCTGGCGGCAATCCTCGCGCACTCATAACGCTAAGCATACTGATCAACCACGCAATGCGGGGTCATTTCTCGCCCATGATTCCCTCCGGAATGGGCGAGACCTGACCCCGCGTTGGTGTGCGACGGTGGAATTAGACCTGCGCGGCCACACCGCCGCGGGAAATGGTGACCATGTCCTCGCGCGGAACCACCTTGATGCGTTCGCGGACAACCTCGACGCCATGCGAATTCCCGGCGGCCGTGGCCTCGGCGCCGAGCGCCAGTTCGTGGGCGTCCAGTGCCAGCCAGCCTTCCCAGCTCGTGTACTGCACGCCGCGGCTTTCCAGCAGTTCGACGACGGCGCCGGCCTCGGGTACCGCGGCGGCCGGAAGGTTTTCGCGGTCTTCGAGCAGGTACGTCACGGTTTCGAGGGCGTCGCCCTTGGTGTGGCCGATCAGGCCGACCGGGCCGCGCTTGATCCAGCCGGTCGCGTAGACGCCGGGCACGTGGGTGCCGGCGGCGTCCAGGACGCGGCCGCCGTCGTTCGGGACAACACCCTTCCGGTGATCGAATTCTACTTCGGGCAGGGCGGAGCCGAAGTAGCCGATGGAACGGTAGACGGCCTGGACGGGGTAGTCCACGATCTCGCCGGTGCCGCGGGCATTGCCGGTGCCATCCAGCTCGGTCCGCTCAAACTTGATGCCGGCGACGCGGCCGGGGGCCTCGGCGTCGTCGTAGACCTCGACGGGGCTGTGCAGGAAGTGCAGGTGCAGGCGGCGGGAGGCCGTGAGTTCGGTGAGGTCCTCGGGCTGCTCGGCAATCCAGTTGGTGAGGGTGCCGACCATGGTCTTGATCTGGTTGTTGCTCTGGATCTGGCGGTCCGACTCGGCGTCGAACTCGAAGTCCTCGGCGTAGAGGATGATGTCCACGTCCTTGGAGTGGGAGAGTTCGCGCAGCTCGAGCGGGGTGAACTTCACCTGGGCCGGGCCGCGGCGTCCGAAGACGTGCACATCCGTCACGGGCGAGTCCTTCAGCGCACGGTAGACGTTGTCCGGGATTTCCGAGACGAGGAGGTCATCGGCGTGCTTGGAGAGCATCCGGGCCACGTCCAGGGCCACGTTCCCGTTGCCGATCACGGCGATCTCCTTGGCCTCCAGCGGCCAGTCGCGGGACACATCCGGGTGCCCGTCATACCAGGAGACGAAGTCCGCGCCGCCGAAGGACCCGTCGAGTTCGATGCCCGGAATGTTCAGGTCCGCGTCCTTGATCGCGCCGGTAGCGAAGATCACGGCGTCGTAGTGGGTCTTCAGGTCCTCAATGGAGAGGTCCGTGCCGTAGTCGACGTTGCCAAAGAACCGGATGTCGCCGCGGTCCAGGACCTTGTGCAGCGCGTTGACGATGCCCTTGATGCGGGGGTGGTCCGGTGCCACGCCGTAGCGGATCAGGCCGTAGGGCGCCGGGTAGCGGTCGAAGAGATCGATGCTGACCGTGAGCTCGCCGCTTTTCACGGCCTCGCTTTTGGTCAGGATGTCCGCTGCGTAGACGCCGGCGGGGCCGGAGCCGACGACGGCGACGCGCAACGGGCGGGCGGCGGTTCCTACAGGGGTGTTTGTTGACACGGCTGTGTTCCTTTGGTTCTTCGGGCTGTTCGGTTGGACTACGGGTCTGGCTGGTGAAACTACGGCGCCAAAGCGGGCCTCTGGGCCCGGCGTGGAGCGTTCGGCGACGTCGTGCTGTAGTCCGCGGTCTTGAAGTGCGACGGCGCGAACGGGCTGACACGGACCACGTCACCGATCACAATCACGGCGGGGTTTGCGACGCCGGCATCCTCCGCCTGGTCCGCGATGGTCCCAAGGGTTCCGATGGTTACCCGCTGATTCGGCAGATACCCATTCTCTACGATGCCAACAGGCGTCCCGGCTGGCAAACCGGCGCGGGCCAGCGAGGCGGCAGACTCCCGGAGTTGGCCCACACCCATGAGCAGAATCACAGTGTGGTCGGCCCGGGCGGGGACCTCGGAGAGCTCCTCGTGGCCGGTGACGACGCTGAAGCCCTTCGCCAGCCCCCGGTGCGTGACCGGGATACCCGCTGCGGCGGGGACGGAGATTGCTGAGGTCACGCCGGGAACGACTTCGACCTCGACGCCGTGTTGCCGGCAATATTCGGCCTCCTCGCCGCCGCGTCCCAGGACGTACGGGTCTCCGCCCTTGAGCCGGACCACGCGGTGGCCGGACTGCGCTTCCGCGACCAGGATCCGGTTGATCTCGGCCTGCGGCACCGGGTGGTGGCCGGGGGTCTTGCCGACTTCGATCACGCGGACGTCGGGGGCGAGTTCGTTGAGCAAGTCGCGCGGGCCGAGCCGGTCCGCGACGACGACGTCTGCCTGGCCCAAGAGCCGCCGGCCGCGGACCGTGATCAGTCCGGAGTCGCCCGGGCCACCGCCGATGAGGGCCACCGGCCCTGGGGTGTTGCCGCTTGCGGGACGGTGCCGGCGCAGCGGCAGATCACCAGTCTCCAGGGCGGTCGCGACGGCGTCACGCAACGCCATGGCACGGCGGGGGTCTCCCCCGGCGTTCACGGCGATCTTGACGTCGTCGACCACTGCCACGGCCGGGGTCCAGGCGGCGGAGGATTCGTGGTCCGAGGCGTTGACGCACCAGATGCGCTCCGCTTCGGCGTCGGCGGCGACTCGGGCGTCCACGGTTGAATCGCCGGTGGCCGTCTGGACGAACCAGACGCCGTCGACGTCGGAACTGCGGTACGGCCGCGGCTCCCAGTCCAGGAGCCCGGCAGTCGCAAGGTCACTCAGCTGCGGAGAGGCGTCGGGCGCGACGACGGTAACGCGGGCGCCGGCGTCGAGCAGCCCTTTGGCGCGGCGTGCGGCGACCGGGCCGCCGCCAACGACCAGCACGGGCCGGCCGAGCAGGCGCAGCGCCGTGGGGTAAATGTCCTGAATTGCCATAAACCGACGATAGGGCCGGGCCACGGGGCGGGACAATGGCGCGGAAACACCCGTTCACGCAAGGTAACGCCGCGTCACACTGGGCCCGGTCCGGAGCCTGCTACTTCACGGCAATGAGCTCGATCAGCTTGATATCGGGCTGCCCGGCCAGCAATGCCGGGCCGTGCTCGGCGAGCGCGGCGGGAATAGCACCCTGCAGGTGCGCCTGGCGCGCCTCCTCGCTCGCAAACGTGTCGAAGATGCCGAACGTGGTGGCGCTGGCACGAAAGGCATACCAGGTCTGCGTTCCTGGTTCATCCGCGACGATCGCGCGGCCGTTGTTGAGGAAATCCCAGACGTCCTGTTCTTTCCCGGCTTGGGCCTCGACAATCGCCAAAACGCCAAATTTTGGTGCCACAACTGCCTCCTCGGTTCCTTGCTGATGCGGGTTCTTGCGGATGCGGGCGGCACGGACGCTGCCCGGGGGTAGCCAGAGTTTAGGAGCGCCCGCAGCGCCGGGACAAGATGCAATCGACTACCGGTACAGATCGGTGCTGAGGTACCGCAGCCCGGAGTCAACGATGACGGCGACCACGGACGAACCTGGTCCGAGCCGTTCCGCCACCCGCAGCGCGGCCGCGACGTCGGCCCCGGTGGAGGTGCCGGCGAAGATCCCGGTTTCCCGGGCGAGCCTGCGGCCCATGATCATGGCGTCCGCGCTGGTGACCTGTTCAATCGCATCGATCTGGTCCGGTTCCCACAGCGGAGGAATGAACCCGATCCCGATACCCTCGACCCGGTGGGATCCGCTGGGATCCGCTGGGACCGCCGGAGAGGACGGCGGCCTCGGCCGGTTCAACGGCGATGGCCTGAAGGTGCGGGTTCGCACACCCTCGTGCCGACCCTGTCGGCACGAGGGTGAACAGTTCGACCAGGGGCGTGGATCCAATCCCCGCGTTGCTGTGGGGTTGGGTTGGTTAGCGGGTGCTGCCGGCGAGCAGGCCGCGGCGCTGCAGCAGGCGCTTCTCCACCGGCGCGAAGACGAGCAGTTCGATCAGGATCCCAACAGCCAGGATGAGTAGAATCGCGGACATCACCACGGTCATGTCCGCGAGGTCCCGGCCCTGGTCGAGCATGGACCCCAGCCCGAAGCCGATCGTGCCGCCGGCGGCAATGATTTCGGCGGCCATCAACGACCGCCAGGAGAACGCCCAGCCCTGCTTGAGCCCGCCCAGATACCCGGGCAGGGCCGCCGGCAGAATGATCTGCAGGGCCAGTTGCAGCCGTGACGCGCCCAGCACGGTGCCCACCCGGCGATACTGCGGCGGGATCTGGTCGACCCCCGAAATGAGCCCGTTGATGATCGACGGGATGGCGCCCATCAGCACCACGAAGTACACCGTGGCGTCCGTGAGCCCAAACCATATGATGGCGGCAGGCACCCAGGCCACGGACGGAAGCACCTGCAGCCCGGAAATCAGCGGACCGAACGCACGCCGCAACGGGGCCACCTGGGCGAGCAGGAGTCCTACCGGCGTCGCGATGGCAACGCTGATCAGGAACCCGACAATGCCGCGCTGCAGCGAGGTCCACACGGCTCCCTGCAAGGACCCCTCAGCCCACAGGGTACCGACCTGTCCCAGAACGTCGAGCGGGCCCGGCACCTGGTCGCGGCGTTTGAGTCCGAGCGACACGTAAAACTGCCACGCCAGGATCAGGACCACCAGTGCGGCGACTGGGAGCAGGATCCGGCTCCAGTCGATCCGGGCGGCGCGGGGGGCGTCGGACTGCAGCGAGTCCAGCCCCGATTCGAGCTCGCGCAGGTCTTCTGTGCCCGTGGAGGACCTGGTTAGGGCGGCAGTAACGTGCCGGGAGGCAGCGGGGCCGCCGGTGTCCGGTCCGGTGGCCTTTTCAAGGGAGGTCGGGTTACTTGGCATGGCGGCGAATCTCCTCTCGCAGCCGGGCGGTGATGACCCCGGTCAGCGCTCCGGCAAGTCCGGCGTCAGTTCGGTGTTCTTCGGACACGCTCCACTCCTGCACCACACGGCCGGGGCGGGAGGACAGCAGGAGAACGCGCTGTCCCAGGCGGACGGCTTCGCGGACGTTGTGGGTCACGAACACGATGGTGCGCCCGGTTTCTTTCCAGATGCGTTCCAGCTCGTCGTGCAACAGGTCGCGGGTGATGGCATCGAGTGCGGCGAACGGCTCATCCATCAGCAGCAGCTGCCGGTCCTGCGCGAGCGCGCGGGCCAGGGACACCCGCTGGCGCATACCGCCGGAGAGCTCATGCGGGCGCTTGTCCCCGGCCCCGGCCAGATGCACCAGCTCCAGGAGTTCACGGGCTTTGGTCCGGCGGTCGGATTTGCCGACGCCGCGCAGCTTCAGTGCCAGCTCGATGTTTTCCATGGCGGTCAGCCAGGGGAACAGGGCGGCGTCCTGGAACATAAACGCGGCGCCGTCACTGGGCACTTCCAGGGCGCCCGACGTCGGGAGTTCCAGTCCCGCGATGATGTTCAGCAGGGTGGACTTGCCGCAGCCGGAGGCACCGAGCAGGGCAACGAATTCGCCCGGCGCAATGTTGGCGTTGACGTCGTCCAGCACCGGGGCGTCGTTTCCGAAGCGTTTGCCCAGGTTTTCCAGTACGACTGGCATGGTCTTGTCCTTACGTTGGTGGCGCGTCGGGTGGTGGAAGTACACCGTGGTGCATGTCAGGCCGGGAGCGCGCGCGGCGCCGGGTCAGTCGAGGCCGAGCCCGGCCGCGGAGGCGTGCCGGCCGGTGATCGAGTTCAGGACTGTCAGGTCGAGGATGCCGGTGAGGTCTGCGGGTTTGGTGGTGCCGGCGTCGACGCCGTCCTGCAGCAGTTTCCGGTAGGTTCCGGCGAGTGGGTCGACGGTGAACACAATGTTCCGCAGGGCCCGGTCGATGACGTCCGGCTTTAGTTCGGCCCCGGCAGTTTCCTTGAGCGCGGCGTTGAGGACGGCCGCCTTCTCCGCCGCAGGCGCGTTGTTGAGCCAGTCGACGGATTCCGTATGGGCTCTCAGCAGCGCCTTCACCGTGGCGGGGTGTTCGGCCGCGAAGGTCTTGTTGACGATCAGGACGGTGGTGGGGAATTCTCCCGGTTTACCTGTGAGGGATCCGTCCCACAGGTCTCTCTCATCGACGAGGACGGTGGCGCCGGCCTGGAGCACGAGCCGGGACGCCCACGGTTCCGGCAGCCAGGCGCCGTCGAGTTTTCCGTCCTGGAACAGCTTCAGGGTTTGGGCGTTGTCCGTGGGGTTGATGGCGACGTCGCCGCTGCCGTCCGGGGACGCCCGGTGGCCCTCTTTCTGCAGCCAGGCCCGCAGCGCAACGTCCTGGGTGCCGCCCAGCTGGGGCGTGGAGAGGGTCTTGCCGCGCAGGTCGGCGGCGGATGTGATGCCGGGTTTGACGACCAACTGCGCACCTCCGGCCGCGGCGCCGGCGATGATGCGGATCGATTCGCCCTTGCTTTGCACAAAGGAGTTGATGGCCGGGTTGGGGCCGATGTAGGCGGCGTCGAGCGCTCCGGCGTTGAGGGCCTCGATGGCAGCGGGGCCGGCGGTGAAGACCTGGGTGCTGAGCTTCGTTCCGTTGAGGTCCTTCGCGATGATGCCCTGGCTGACGCCGACCAGCGCCGGGCCGTGCGTGATATTGCCGAAGTAGCCGAGCCGAAGCTCCGCTGCGGGGGCCTGATCCGGTTCTGCCGCCGCGGCAGTGTTTCCGGAGTCGCGGGATACGCCGGCCGCCACGGTGGCTCCGGCGCTGATCAGCAACACGAGACCCGCGGTCAGGGCAATCTCAATACCGCGCCTGCGTTTCGGCTTGCCGCTTTCGCCGGCGACAATCCGGGTCATGCCGGGCTGGGGATTAGTCATTTATTCACCATAGGGAGTGTCATAAACGCGGTTCAATGGCCCGGAAACCCGGGGTCACGCGGGTTCATGGAGCGTCACATTCACCACGGGTCAACAGGTCCGGACGCGGCTTAGGCCCGCACCCACCGTGTGAAAAGCGGATGCGGGCCGTGCCCGCGGGCCCATTCCGGGCGGCGGCTCAGATCGAGTAGCGCTCGTCCTCGTGGTCGCCGGGGTGGTCCCTGACCAGGCCCGCGGCGAGGGTGTTGCCATCCAGCGGGTCGATGACCAGGAAAGCACCGGTGCGGCGGTGGTGCAGGTAGTTCTCCAGCGGCAGCGGAGCCGCAAGCCGCAACTGGGCATGGCCGATGTCGTTCAGGCCCAGCGTTGTGGTGGCTTCGAGCTGGAAGCTGGCGAGATCGAGCTTTCCCGACACGGTGCGGACCAGGGCCTGGACCGTGCGGGTGCCGTGCTTGACGAGCACTTTGGCGCCCTCGCGCAACGGCTTGGGCGAAAGCCAGCACAGTGCAGCGTAGAGGTCGGCCGAGGCCTCGGTAATGGTCCCGGCCGCGGCGATTGTGTCGCCCCGGGCGACGTCGAACTCGTCCCCGAGGCGCAGCGCCACGGATTGCGGGGCCACCGCTTCGGTGAGCTCGCGGCCGGCGAAATCGATGCCGGTCACCGTGGTGGTGCGCGGGTCCTGTCCGGGTGTGAGCACTGTGACAGCGTCGCCGAGCTTTACTGAGCCTTCCGTGATCTGCCCGGCGTAGGCCCGGTAGTCCCGGTACGCTTCCGGGTCGAGACCGCCCGCGACGGCGTCGGGGGCCAGTGCGCCCTGCGGCCGGACAACGAGCTGGACGGGGAACCGGAAGCTTTCGAGGTGGCTTTCGAGTTCGTCCGCGGCGGGCAGGGTTTCGAGGACCTCGAGCAGCGCCGGGCCCCCGTACCAGGGGGTGCGGTCCGAGCGGTCGACCACGTTATCGCCGTCGAGCGCGGACACCGGGATGACCAGCAGGTCAGTACTGCCGCCCGCCTGTGAATCATCAGTTCCGAGGCCGAGTTCGCGGCCGACCTTCTGGACGTCGGCTTCGATTTCCCGGAACGCGGCTTCGCTGAAGTCGACGAGGTCGATTTTGTTCACGGCCACGATCACGTGCGCCACGCGCAGCAGCTGCAGCACGGACAGGTGCCGGCGGGTCTGCTCCAGGACACCCTTGCGGGCGTCGATGAGCACGACGACGGCGTCCGCGGTGGACGCGCCGGTCACCGTGTTCTTGGTGTACTGCACGTGGCCGGGGCAGTCCGCGAGGATGAAGCTGCGGCGGTCCGTGGCGAAGTAGCGGTACGCGACGTCGATCGTGATGCCCTGTTCCCGCTCGGCACGCAGGCCGTCGGTGAGCAGCGCCAGGTCGATCGCCTGTGTGCCGGTGGCACCCGCCCCGCCGAAGCCGCGGTCCGCCGAGGTGCGGGCGACGGCGTCGAGCTGGTCAGCGAGGATCGCCTTGGAATCGTGCAGCAGGCGCCCCACCAGGGTGGACTTGCCGTCGTCGACCGAACCGGCGGTCGCGAAGCGGAACAGTGTCGTGGACAAAATTGGAGACAAAACCGGTGATGCCAGCGGGGCCTCGTCAAGGAGGACGGCGGCGCGGGCAAGGTCAGTGTCGGTGCTCATTAGAAATAGCCGTCCTTCTTGCGGTCTTCCATGGCGGCCTCGGAGATCCGGTCATCGGCCCGGGTGGCGCCACGTTCGGTGATGGTGGACGCGGCAACTTCGATCACAACGTCGCGCACGGTGGCGGCGGCCGATTCCACGGCGCCGGTGCAGGACATGTCCCCCACAGTCCGGTAGCGGACGGTCTTGGTGATGACTTGCTCATCCGCACGCGGCTGGGAGACTTCGCCCACTGCCCGCCACATGCCGTCTCGGGCGAAAACCTCGCGGTCATGCGCGTAGTACAGGCCGGGGAGCTCGATGCCTTCGCGCTCGATGTAGCGCCAGATATCCAATTCGGTCCAGTTGCTGATCGGGAAGGCCCTCACGTGCTGGCCCACGGTGTGGCGGCCGTTGTAGAGGTTCCACAGTTCGGGGCGCTGGTTGCGCGGGTCCCACTGGCCAAATTCGTCGCGCAGGCTCAGGATGCGTTCCTTGGCGCGGGCCTTGTCCTCGTCGCGGCGGCCGCCGCCGAACACGGCGTCGAACTTGTTGGACTGGATCGCGTCCAGCAGCGGGATGGTCTGCAGCGGGTTGCGGGTGCCGTCGGCGCGTTCGGCCAGTTCGCCGCGGTCAATGAACTCCTGCACAGAGCCGACGACGAGCTTGAGGCCCAGCCGCTCGACCGTGCGGTCGCGGAAGTCGATGACCTCGGGGAAGTTGTGGCCGGTGTCAACATGCAGCACCGGAAAGGGCACCTTGCCGGGCCAGAACGCCTTCGTGGCCAGGTGCAGCATCACCACGGAATCCTTGCCGCCGGAGAACAGCAGCGCAGGCTTCTCGAACTCGGCGACGACCTCGCGGATGATGTGAATGGCCTCGGACTCAAGAGTGTCCAGCGAGGAGAGTCTTGACGCTGATTCTCCACGCGGCTTAGACACACTCGCTCGTTCCTCGCTCGCGCGATGCGCCGCTTTCGGAGAATCAGCGTCAAGATCCAGCACGGCCAGCTCCAGGTCCTCGTTGGTGATTTGGGTGCTCATACGTGTAGTCCGCATTCTGTCTTGTCGGTTCCTGCCCAGCGTCCGGCGCGGGGGTCATCGCCGGGCGCCACCTTGCGGGTGCAGGGCTGGCAGCCAATGGACGGGTAGCCCTGTGAAAGCAGCGGGTTGACGGGAAGGAGGTTGTCGTCGGAGTACTGGACCAGCTGGTCGTAGCTCCAGGCCGCCACCGGGTTGACCTTGACCAGGCCGTTGGTCTCGTCCCAGGTGATCAGCGGGGTGTTGGTGCGGGTCGGGGCCTCGTCGCGGCGGACGCCGGTGAACCAGAGTTCGTAGCCGGCGAGGGTCCGGCGCAGCGGGGCGACCTTGCGGAGCGCGCAGCACTGGGCGGCATCGCGGGCGAAGAGATCCTTGCCCAGGAGCCGGTCCTGCTGCTCCACGGTGTTCTCCGGCAGCACGTCGACGACGTTGACGCGGAGATTCGCGGCGACCTCATCCCGGGTCGTATAGGTTTCCGGGAAGTGGTAGCCGGTTTCCAGGAACAGGACGTCGACGCCGGGCAGCTGGTCCGCGACCAGCGCCGGGAGGACGGCGTCGGCCATGGAGCACGCGACGGCGACGGCCGGGAGCTCGAAGTGGCGGACCACCCAGGCGATGACCTCCCGGGCCGGGGCGTCCCAGCCAAGCTCGGCGGCCCCGGCACCGGCGAGGGCCTTGAGCTCGTCGTCGGACCGCAGGGCCGGGGCGTTAGTGGCAGCTACGGGCACGCTCATTGCAGATCACCCTCGTCGGCCGCGAAGGCCCACTCGGCGAAGGTCTGGCCTTCGGTGTGGTCGGCAACGAACTTCCGGACCACGCGCTCGACATAGTCGGGCAGGTCCGCGACGTAGACCTTGAGGCCGCGGACGGTACGTCCGAGGCCGGCCTCTTCGCGGCTGGAGGACGCCAGCCCGCCGCCGAGGTGGACCTGGAAACCCGGGGTGGGGTCGCCGTCGGGCGTGGGAAGCATCATGCCTTTCAGTCCGATGTCCGCGGTCTGGATCCGGGCGCAGGAGTTGGGGCAGCCGTTGATGTGCAGGGACAGCGCCTGCGGGAGCTGCTTGGACTCGACAAGGTCGGCGAGGCGGCGTTCCAGCTCGGCGACCGCGGTGGCCGCCGTGACCTTCGTTTCGACGATGGCGAGCTTGCAGTACTCGATGCCGGTGCACGCAATGGTGCCGCGGCGGAACACGGACGGCCGGGCCGACAGGCCCAGGGCGTCAAGCTCGGCGACCAGCGCTTCCACCTCGTCTTTGGGCACGTCCAGGACCACGAGCTTCTGATGCGGGGTGGTCCGCAGCCGCTGTGAGCCGCGGGCCTCCAGAGTGCTGGCGAGCTTCACGAGCTGACTGCCGGAGAGCCTGCCGGCCAGCGGGGTGGCACCGATGAAGAACTTGCCGTCCTTCTGTTCGTGCACGCCGATGTGGTCGCCCGGAGTGGAGGGCTTGGGTGCGGCCGGGCCGTCGTCGAGTTTGTAGCCGAGGTATTCGTCCTCAAGGATCTGGCGGAATTTCACCGGACCCCAGTCGGCCAGCAGGAACTTCAGGCGGGCTTTGGTCCGCATGCGCCGGTAGCCGTAGTCGCGGAAGATGCTGGTGACCCCGAGCCAGACGTCGGCGGCCTGGTCCGGCCGGACGAAGGCGCCGAGGCGCTTGCCCAGCATGGGATTGGTGGAGAGCGCTCCGCCTACCCACAGGTCATAGCCGATGCCGAGTTCGGGATGGACCAGGCCGACGAGGGCGACGTCGTTGATCTCGTGGACCACGTCCTGGCTGGGGTGGCCCGTGATGGCGGTCTTGAACTTACGCGGCAGGTTGGCCAGCTCCGGATCGCCGATGAACCGCGCGGCGAGTTCATGGATCAGCGGCGTCGGATCAATGATCTCGTCCTTGGCGATGCCGGCCACCGGGGAGCCGAGGATGACGCGGGGAACGTCGCCGCAGGCCTCCGTAGTGGACAGGCCCCACCGACTCGAGGCGGCGCCAGATCTCCGGGACGTCCTCGACCCGGATCCAGTGCAGCTGAATGTTCTGCCGGTCAGTGAGGTCGGCCGAGTCGCGGGCGAAGTCCACGGAGATCTGGCCGATAACGCGCAGCTGTTCGGTGCTGAGGGCGCCGCCGTCGATCCGGACGCGCAGCATAAAGTACTTGTCCTCAAGCTCGTGCGGCTCGAGCGTGGCGGTCTTGCCGCCGTCGATCCCGGGCTTGCGCTGGGTGTACAGGCCCCACCAGCGGAAGCGGCCATGCAGATCCGTTCCGTCGATCGAGTCGAAACCGTGCTTGGCGTAGACCGATTCGATACGCCCACGGACATTCAGCCCATTGTCTTCCTGTTTCCAGGTCTCGTTGGCATTCAGCGGGGTGGTGCCGTCCACTTTCCACTGCCCGTGCGGCTTCGCGGCGGGTCGGGAAGAGGGGCGCTTGGGGCGGCCTGCGGCGGCCTGGTCCACGGACGCTCCGGCTAGAGCTGTATCAGTCATGCATCGACTGTAGGGCGGGCCGGAATTCCGTGACAAAGGCTTGGAAACGGGAGGTCACCTAGGGAAATACTTCGTCACGAACCGCCGGAAACCCTTGAATCGGTGTGGCTGCTGTGCATGGTTCCGGCCGTTCAGGCTGGCAGCCCGACAGCGTTCAGATGCCCGCCGCCAGGGCTGCGTCGAAGCGCTCCAGCGCGATCTCGGCGAGCACCGGGGAAGGCAGCAACGGCGCCGTGACGAGGTCCGCGCCGGCTTCGGCCAGCTGGTCGTGGAAGAAGCCGGGCGCGAGGAGATAGGAAGCGATCACAACCCGCCCTTGTGGCCCTGCGGCCACCAAAGCGCCCTCTTCGCGCACAGCGTGCACGGCGTCCGGCACCGAAGGCTTGGCCGAAGCGCCGTACGCGGCGATGATCCGGTTGGGCCGCAGTGCCCGCAGCTGGTTTGCAAGCTCCTCCACGTTTTGCGCGGCGGTGGGGTCGGAGGAGCCGGCCGCGGCGAGGATCACGGTGTCGCTATCGATGACACCGGCTTCCCGCAGGCGCTGGTCCAGCAGGGCAGCCAGGCGCGGGTCCGGTCCCAGCGGCGCGGCCGCCACCGTGTCCGGCCGGCTCTTGACCGCCCGGGCGATGTCCACTTTGACGTGGTAGCCGACGCTCAGCAGCAACGGCACAACGACGGCGGTCTCCCCCGCCGGCAGCCCGGCCACCACGGCCGGCAGCTCCGGCTCCTGCACGTCGACGTAGGCCTCGCGGACGTCGAGTCCGGGCCGCAGGGCGGCGATGCCGTCACGGAGCGCGTTGACCTCCGCGGCGCCAAGGCGACTGGACGTGCCGTGGGCACAGGCGATCAGGATGGGGCTATTCATACGGCCTAGCGTAACGTTGGAGCCGCCCTATCCGCCCCTTTGATTCTGACCGGGACCCCCCTTGACCTTCTCCTTTAACGTTGTCCTGGTCTGGCTGGAGCTGGCCGGTGTCTTCTTCTTCGCCGTCTCAGGATCGCTGCTTGCGGCACGGAAACAATTCGACATGATCGGCTCCCTTTTGCTGGCCTCTCTGGTCAGCCTGGGCGGCGGTGTCATCCGGGACATCATCATCAACGCCGGCCCGCCCGCGGCCTTCACCAACCCGGCCTATCTCGCGCCGCCGCTCCTGGCCACGGTGCTCGTGTACTTCCTGTTCAACGGCGTCCAGCGGTTCACGTCGCTCCTGACCTTGTTCGACGCCGGCGGTCTGGCCCTGTTCTGCATCAGCGGAACCCTGACGGCACTTGCCGCCGGGATGCACCCCTTCGCTGCTGTCCTGTTGGGGGTCACGACGGCCGTCGGTGGCGGGCTGCTGCGGGACATCACGGCGAACGAGGTGCCCCAGTTATTCAACAGCAATGATCTCTACGCCCTCCCCGCGTTCCTGGGGTCTGCACTGACCGTCGTCCTGTCCCTCGTTCACAGTTTCAACGTGGTCTCCGCCGGCGCCGTCGCGGTGCTGGTTTTCGTCTTCCGGGTCACGGCCTGGCGGCGTCAATGGCGTATTCCGCTGGCCGTCCGCGGCTGGCACCGTCTCGGTCTGGATGGTGCGGATAGCGGCAGCCGGGATTAGTTAGGATAAGAGCATGACTGACATGTTCCTCGAGAAATTCCGTGCGCTTGTTCCGAAGTATCTCGAAGACGAATGGCAGGATGAAGACGGACTCCAGACGGACGAGCTGGAGTCCGCGCTTGCTGACCACCAGTTCCAGGTGCCGCTGGTCCTGAAAGAGTTCTACCTGGCCGTCGGCGGCTGCGAGGACCTGATGGAGGCCTACCACTACTTCTGGGACCCCGAAGAGCTTGAAGTCGATGACGAAGGCTTCCTGATGTTCCTCGAGGACGAGGAAGAACAATTCACCTGGGGTTTCCGCGTTGGCGACCTTGGCGTCCCCGATCCCATCGTGTACCGCCGCAACAACGTCCGCGGCCAGTGGAAGAGCGAAGAAGGAACCTTCTCGGAGTTTGTCTTCGACATGTTCGAGTGGGCTTTCAACGACGACGACGAGGACTGAGCACGGTCCCTGCCCGAGTCCCGGACAAGCCCTACCGAGCCTGCGCCGAGGACGTCGTGGACACGTTGGACAAGCAGGCATCCCCGCCATACACTCATCACTAAGTCCACTGACTATCTCCGCCAGGCAGGTCATGCGCAAGCATGGTCCAACGGAGAAACGGCCCCGTTTCGGCACTCAGGTTTATCCCTCCTGACCGCCGAACCGGGGCCGTCCCAGTTGGATTCGGGGACTCCTAGCTGCTGCGGTCCACCACGGCCCGCGCGAAGCTGGTCAGCGAGTCTTTCACAACCCCTTCGGGCAGCGGCGCCAGCGCGGCGATCGCTTCATCGGCCCAGGCGCGGGCAACCACCCACGACGCTGCGGTCACGGGGTGCGCCCGCAGGCCGGCGACGGCGGCTGTGAGTGCGTCGTCCGAGCTGAGATCGCCGTCGATCAGCTCCAGGAGGTCGACGGCGGACTGGTCACCATCACGGGCCGCGTTGCGCAGCAGCAGCACCGGCAGGGTCGGTACTCCTTCGCGCAGGTCTGTGCCCGGTGATTTGCCGGACTTGACCTTGATGCCGGTGACGTCGATGACGTCGTCGGCGAGCTGGAAGGCCACCCCTACCTTCTCGCCATACTCGACGAGGAGGGCCTCGTAGGAGTCATCGGCGCCGGAGAAGATCGCGCCGAGCTGACCGGACGCCGCCACAAGTGAGCCGGTCTTATCGGCGATGACGGAGAGGTAATGCTCCACAGGGTCCTCGTCGGGGCGGGGTCCCACAGTTTCGTGCAGCTGGCCCAGGCACAGCCGCTCGAAGGTGCGGGCCTGGATGCCAAGCGCGCGCCCGCCAAGTTCCGAGACGAGGATGGAGGCACGGGCGAAGATCAGGTCGCCGGTGAGGACAGCCACAGAGTTGCCCCAGACCTCGTGCGCCGTGGGCGCGCCGCGGCGGAACGGCGCGGAGTCCATCACGTCGTCGTGGTACAGCGTGGCGAGGTGGGTCAGTTCCACCACAACGGCGGCCTGCACCACGGCGGGCAGTGAAGCGTCGCCGAGGTGGGCGCAGAGCAGCGTCAGGAGGGGCCGGATGCGTTTTCCGCCGGCTTCGACAAGGTGGCGTGACGTGGCATCAGCCAGCGGGTCAGAGTTCGCGATGGCCTCGCGCAGCTTCTTCTCAACGCGGGCCAGGTTGGTGGTGATTGCCGGGCCAAGATCGGCGTCGCCGGCGATCGCGGCGAAGCCTGCGGGCAACTGCAGGCCCGTGGCGATGGCGCTGGTATTGAGGCTGGGCTCAGCGCCCGGCAGGCCGTGTCCGGCGTGCGTCCAGCTTTGGTCTGCGGGGTTGGTCACGGTTTTACCCTAACTCTTGTCGCGGAAACCGCGGGGTTGGTGCTCGAGGGCGACGAACTGTCCGCCTTGGACAGGGCCTGGTTGGATGTGGCCGGAACCAGCATTTCGAGGACACGGATGACACGGTCCTCGAAGCCCTTGGCCGCCGGATCGGTGAGATTGGCCAGCAGCCGCACCACGAACCGCATGAGCACGGGGATGGGCATGCCCGTCCGGAGGGCGAGCTTCATCACGGCGGGTTTGCCGATCAGCGCCGCGAACGCCCGGCCCAGGGTGAAGTGTGATCCCCACTGACCGCGCACATGGTCCGCGTAGCGGGCGAAGTGCGCGTCGGCCGCGCCCGGGGAGGCCGCCCAGGCGCCAGCGCGCTGCCGGGCGTCTCCGTCGATGACGAACTCGGCCGCGAACCGGGCGGACTCCATCGCGTAGGAGATGCCCTCGCCATTAAACGGGGAGACCATGCCGCCGGCGTCACCGAGCAGCATCAGCCCGGGCGAATAGTGCGGAGTCCGATTGAAGCCCATCGGCAGCGCGGCGCCGCGGATCTCTCCCACCTGGTTGTCCGGCGTGAATCCCCACTCGGAAGGCATCCCGGCGGTCCATTCACGGAGCACCTGTTTGTAGTCCAGCTTGCCGAATTCCTTGGAGGAGTTCAGGATGCCTAGGCCCACGTTGGAGGTGCCGTCGCCAACGCCGAACACCCAGCCATAGCCGGGCAGCAGCTTGCCGTCGCGGCCGGGGAGCTCCAGCCAGCCTTCCATCCAGTCGTCGTCGTGGCGGGGGCTCGTGAAGTAGGTGCGGACGGCCACGCCCAGCGGACGGTCGTCCCGTTTGTGCAGGCCGAGCGAGACGGCGGTGCGGGTGGAATTGCCGTCCGCGGCGAGGACGATGTCGGCGCTGAAGTCACGCGTCTGCCCCGTCTTGCGGCCGGCTTCGTCCAGCAGCGCGGCCCGGACCCCGGTAACACGGCCGTCCTCGGAGCGCAGCGCTTCGGTAACGCTGTGGCGTTCGAGCACGACGGCCCCCGCGGACTGGGCGTGCCGGGCCAGTTCCTCGTCGAAGCCAATGCGGGTCCGGATCAGACCGTACTGCGGGAAGTCGGAAACCTCGGGCCAGGGAAGTTCGACCGTGCGGCCGCCCGCGATCAGGCGCAGGCCCTTGTTCCGTCGCCAGCCGTCGGCTTCGGGATGCGGGAGGCCGAGTTTCTGGATTTCGCGGACCGCGCGCGGGGTCAGGCCGTCGCCGCAGACTTTTTCGCGCGGGAAGGAGGTCTTCTCCAGCACCGTGACGCTGATACCGGCCTGGGCAAGATAGTAGGCAGCTGTGGACCCGGCCGGGCCCGCTCCAACAATCAGTACTTTCACGACGGGTATCGGCTAACGTCCGGGCCGGACGATGTTGCGGCGCAGCTTCGCCACGGGCCCGGTGTGGGCGGCAAGCGCATCGGCAGCGGTGACCGGCGCCGCGGGCTTTTGGGCACGGTGGATAGCTACGATGCCGCCGCTGAGGTTTCGGTAGGTCACGGACTCCCAGCCCGATTCCTTCAGCCACGCGGCCAGGTGGTCCTGGTCCGGCCAGGCGCGGATGGATTCGGCGAGGTAGACGTAGGCATCCGGGTTGGACGAAACCTTGACGGCGATGGCCGGCAGCGCCCGCATAAGGTACTCGGTATACATCGTGCGCCACATGGGCACGACGGGCTGGGAGAATTCCGCGATCACGAGCCTCCCGCCGGGTTTGGTGACCCGGAGCATCTCGGCGAGCGCCTTCTTGGGCTCGTTGACGTTGCGCAGCCCGAAGGAGATCGTGCTGGCGTCAAAGGAGTTATCCGCAAAGGGCAGGCGGGTGGCATCCCCGGCGATGAAGTCGATGTCCGGGCGCCGCCGTTTCCCGACTTTGAGCATGCCGAGCGAAAAATCGCACGCGATGACGCCTATGCCCGCATCGGCGTATGGCTCGCTGGAGGTGCCCGTTCCGGCGGCGAGATCGAGCACGCGCTGGCCGGCCTTCACATCCATGGCCTCAACCACGATTTTGCGCCAGCGACGCGTCTGTCCCATGGACAGGACGTCGTTCACGACGTCGTATTTCGGGGCCACGTCATCAAACATGGTGGCAACTTCGTCCGGACGCTTATCCAAGGATGCTCGGTTCACCCTGACATTGTCTCAAATGATCGGCGCACCCACGAACCACGCGCTGAACAGGGCCTGCGGACAGGGCCCCCGCACGGGCGGGAGTAGTGTTATCCCATCATGACGAGCGCGTTCCGTACCTTGACAGTCCCCCTCGATGCAGAATCATTCCGCGGGGGGCTGCCGTCGTTTCTGGTGCGGGACGATGTGCTGTGCTGGACACGCCGCGAAGCGGGCCTCGTGGGCTTCGGCGAAATCGCACGCTTTACCGTCACCGGCCCTGACCGTTTCCTCGAAGCGGACATCTGGTGGCGGCACCTGGTGCTGGAGGCCGAGATCGAGGATTCGGTGGAATGCCCCGGCACCGGCCCGGTTGCCTTTGGCTCCTTCGCGTTCTCCAAAGTCTCCAGGCACGCGTCCCGCCTGATCGTGCCCGAAATTGTGGTCGGCCTCCTCGACGGCAGGGCCTGGCTGACCCACATGACCTTCGACGACGGCGACCTCACCGAGGCCGGCGCCCTCGCGGCCCTGCATCGCTGGCTGGACACCGCCGGAAGCAGCCCCGCCGTCGAACCGTCCGCCGGCCGCTCCGCCGGACTTCCCCATACCGCTTCTGCCGCGCGCGAAGCGTCGCTGACCACCGGCGCGCTGGACGAGGCAGGCTGGATGGCGGCAGTGACGGCCGGCGTCGCGGAGATCCGCACGGGAGCACTGGAGAAACTGGTGCTGGCCCGCGACATCGTCGCGACGGTGCCGGACGGCGTGAATGCGGCCGAGATCCTGCGCCAGCTCGCCGTCCGCTACCGGGAATGCTGGACGTACGGGGTGGATGGCCTCGTCGGCTCCACACCCGAAATGCTGATCCAGGTGGAAGGGCGCACCGCCCAGGCCCGGGTCCTCGCCGGCACCCTGGACCGCCGCGACGCAGAGGGGATGGCCGGCTCGCCACTGGACTTTGCCGAGCGGGTGCTTGCCGGATCTGAAAAACAACGGCATGAGCACGATATCGCCATCCAGTCCCTCACGACCCAGCTGGCGCCGTTCTCCGAGGCGATGACCGCGCACAGCGAACCTTTCATCCTGGAGCTTCCCAACGTGTGGCACCTCGCCTCGGACGTCAAGGCCGAGCTGACAGAGGTGGAGGGGCACGTGCCCACGTGCCTGGCCCTGATCAACGCGCTGCACCCTACCGCTGCCGTATGCGGCACGCCGACGATGGTGGCCGGGGCATTAATCCGCAAGCTGGAGCATTTGGACCGCGGGCCGTACGCCGGACCGGTGGGCTGGCTCGACGCTGCCGGCAATGGCGAGTGGGGCATAGCGCTCCGCGGCGCCGTCATCGAGGCCCCGGGCAGGGTCCGGTTGTATGCGGGCTGCGGTGTGGTGGAGGGCTCGGCCCCGGAAGCTGAGCTCGCCGAGACCTGGGCGAAGTTCCGTCCAATGCTGGAAGCGCTGGGCATCAGCAGCTAGAGTCCGGGATACAAGACCCCTGTCCCAGGGCGCGGGTTGCGCTTTACCCCACATTAGTTATCCAATAGTGAAACTAAGTTTTCTGTGATGTACATCTCGCAGCCGGCGATACACTAAAAGTCGGTTCAATCAGTACGCCCCTGCAACAAAAGGTAAAAATCATGCAGAGCAAGTCACTCGCACCGGCCAAACTGGCCTTCAAGGCTGCCGCCCTTCTCGCCGCAGGCGCCCTCACTCTGACGGCCTGCGGCGGCGGCTCCACGCCCGCACCATCCGCGGGCGGCATCCAGCTCATCAACGCCGGCAAGCTCACCGTCTGCTCGGATATCCCCTATGAGCCCTTTGAATTCCAGAAAGACGGCAAGATTGTCGGCTTCGACATGGATATCGCCGCGGAGCTCGCCAAGGACTTCAACGCTGACCTGAGCGTTGTGGACAGCTCCTTCGAAGCCATCGAGACCGGCGTCGCCCTTAACCAGTGCGATGTCTCCATCTCCTCGATCTCCATCACGGACGCCCGTAAGTCGGCAATGGACTTCTCCACCCCGTACCTCGACGATGACCTGACCCTCGTGGCCAGCGAAGCCTCCGGGATCACGAACATCGGGGACGCCCGGGGCAAGAAGGTGGGCGTGCAGCAGGCCACCACCGGCGCAACGTATGCCGATGCCCAGGTTCTCAACGCCCAGCAGTTTGAAGACTCGGGCCTGCTGGTGCAGGCGCTCAAGGCCGGCACCATTGACGCCGCCCTGGGCAACCAGTCCGTCCTGGCCTACGCCATCAAGGACGACTCCAACCTCAAGCGCGTGGCCGACTTCGCCACCGGAGAACAACTGGGAATCTCCGTCAAGAAGGGGAACGCCGAAATGCTGGAGAAGGTCAATGCCACCCTCAAGCGGCTGACCGACGACGGCTCCCTGACCAAGTTCGAGACGACCTGGTTCGGCGAGGCCGCTAAATAGCTGATCCTGGACTGAGACCAACCCCGGACGAGGCCCCGTTGCGGTCTGCACAGCAGCCCACAACGGGGCCTTCTCCGCGCAAAATGAATGTGAGTAATCCATGGCAATGACCGCACGGCAACGCGCCAAAGTCAGCCTTTATGTGCAAGCCGGCCTCTTCGTGGCGGTCATCGTGGCCGTTGTTCTGGCCACAAACTGGCAAACCGTCGGCACCAGCGTTTTCAATTTCGGCAAGATCGCCCCGATGTTCCCGGACATCATTCTTGTAGGGCTGAAGAACACCCTTATCTACACCGCCCTGGCATTCGTGGTCGGTCTCTCCGGCGGCCTGATCCTGGCCCTGATGAAACTCTCGACGTTCCCGGTCTACCGCTGGCTGGCCACCGGATACATCGAATTCTTCCGCGGCGTTCCGGCGCTGCTGGTGTTCATTGCCTTCGGCTACGGCGTGCCTTTGGCGTTCGGCGTGCTGTGGGACGTTCACGTTGTGGTGATGGTCTCACTCGGAATCGTGGCCTCCGCCTACATCGCCGAAACCCTCCGTGCCGGGCTGCAGGCCGTCCCGCCGGGGCAGTTGGAGGCGGCACGGTCGCTGGGCATGCCCCTTCCTCGGGCCATGGTGACCATCGTGATACCGCAGGCATTCCGGATCGTCCTGCCGCCGCTCACCAACGAGGTCATCCTGCTGACGAAGGACTCCTCGCTGGTGTTCGTCCTTGGCCTGACGACCGCGCAGTACGAGCTCACAAAGTTCGGGCGCGATGGTATTTCCAGCCTCGGAGCAGGCCTCACCCCTCTCCTGGTGGCCGGTGCCATCTACCTCGTGATCACCATCCCGCTGAGCCTTCTGGCCCGGAAGTTTGAAAGCCGCTCCGCGCGGACGAAGCGATAGGCAGGACAGTCATGAACGACGTCGAAACCAACACCCCGGCCTTCAGCAGCGGCATCCACGCCGCCGGCGTGTCCATCAGAGGCCTCCGCAAATCGTATGGCAACCACGAGGTACTCAAGGGCATCAGCCTGGAAGTCGCCCCCGGTGATGTGGTGTGCCTGATCGGGCCCTCCGGCTCCGGCAAGTCCACCCTGCTGCGCTGCGTCAACCTGCTGGAGCAGCCCAACGAGGGAACCATCCACGTCGGCGGCTTCGAATCCACCCATCCCGACGTCGAAGTCGACAAGATGCGCCGCACGGTAGGCATGGTCTTCCAACACTTCAACCTGTTCCCGCACCTGACTGTCCTGCAGAACTGCACCGTCGCGCAGACCAAGGTCCTCAAGCGCAGCCAGGCCGATGCCGACGCCACAGGCCATAAGAACCTGACGCGCGTAGGGCTGGGCGACTTCGCGGACCGTTTCCCGGACCAGCTCTCCGGCGGGCAGCAGCAACGCGTGGCGATTGCCCGGGCGCTGAGCATGGACCCCGAGCTCATGCTCTTCGACGAGCCGACCTCGGCGCTGGATCCGGAGACGGTGGGCGATGTGCTTTCCGTTATGCGGAACCTGGCCAAGGAAGGCATGACCATGCTGGTGGTGACCCACGAGATGGGCTTTGCCCGCGAAGTCGCCGACCGCGTCGTGTTTATGGACGGCGGTGTTGTGGTGGAGGAAGGCGTGGCGGAACAGGTTATTGGCGCCCCCACCCAGCCGCGCACGCAGGAATTCCTGAAGCGCGTGCTCGATCCCACGCACATCGATATCGAATAGGCGCCCGCGCGACGTTCCGACGCGCTGCCCGCCTGGCGACGCGCAAATGCCCTGGCGCTACTGGATCTCCAGTAGCGCCAGGGCATTTGCGCGTCGTGGGACAGGACTCGCATCATGGCCGCCTGGCGGAACGGGCACGACGGCGGGGCGCACCGGCCGCCGACAGCTTCCGTTCGAGCCGCCCTGGCGCCATGAGGTCGGCCCAAACCCAGCGGACGACCGTGGCTCCCGTCGCCCGGATCCGGTCCTCACGGAACTTCTCATCCACGACGGCCTGCGACGCCGTCCGACCCCTCAGATACTCGGGCTTCGCGTATTTTTCCATACCGTCAAACTCTCCCGCCAGCCGCGCACTGTCCCAAAAATAGTCCGTGAACCCCACCAGACCTGAGGCGTCCCGGATTTCGTACTGCAGCGCAGGCGGCTCGAACCCGGCAACCCACATCAGCGCCCGGCCGTAGGACTCCCCGGGCGACCCCGACGCCGGGTCCGCGAACTCCACGGCGGTCAGGATCCGCCGCGCAGCTGCGGCGGTGTAGTGGCCCGCGACCCCCGCCAGCAGGACGTCCTTGGAGAGTGCGGACAGCCCATGCGCAGAGTCTGGCCTGAGCACGTGATCCAGTGGCACAACAGCTTCGGCAAAGGACGTGAACGCGGCGAGGTCCAGCACCGTGCGGATTCGTCCGGTGACCAGAAGTCCATCGCGTTCGACCACCCGAAGGCCGGCCGGCGAGGCAAAGTGCCGCCGCACGCCGGCCCGCGAGCGTCCGCCGTCGTTCTGAAGCGTCAGCGCATGGACGAATTCGTGCCGCCCAATGGTCGGAATGCCCCAGAGTAATCGCCTGCTGGACGTGCTCCCGCGCGAGGATCAATGTCGGCAATCCGTTCATCGAACCAAGATCCCAACCTGCGGCTGGTCCCGCCATGTGGACAACCCGATCCGCATCCTGCCCCGCGACGCGCCCCTCGACCCGCGACGCGCAAATTACCTGGCGATGCGGTAATACGGGAGTCGCCAGGCAGTTTGCGCGTCGCCAGAGAAGGAACGCGTCGGAAGGCAGTATGCGCGTCGCCAGGTCTGAGGCCCGGGTTCACCAGCGCAGGAGGACTCAGTCCGCGGCGGGCACCCCGGCCACGGCTGCGGCGACGGCGGCCCGGATCCGGCCATGCAGGACCCGGAGCCCGGCCCGGTCCGTGCGGACCTCCACGATGCTGCGCCCCTCGATTGGCGCGGACAGCGCTTCGGCGAGTCCCGCCGTCGTGCTCACCGCATGGTGCCCGACGCCGTACGCGGCGGCGAGGGCTGCGATGTCGACGTTGTGCGGGGTTCCAAAAAGCCGTTCGACAGCGTCCCCGTACGCCCCGGATTCCTGCACGGCACCGTGTTCGAGCAGTCCGAAGATCGCCCCTCCTGCGTCGTTCAGCACCACAATGCGCAGCGGCGGCTCGGTCTCGCCGGAGCCCAGGAGCAGCCCACCGGCGTCGTGCAGAAAGGTGACGTCACCCATCAGGACGGTGGTCTCCTGCTGCCCGCCGCGGGCGATGCCGATGGCAGTGGACGTGGTGCCGTCGATCCCGGCAAGGCCGCGGTTGGCGAAGACGGTGGCGCGGGGCTCGGGCGCGGGTGCGCCGGCGAGGTCAGCGTCGCGGATACCGTTGGAGGAACCCAGCACAAGCTGGCCGCGTGCATGTTTCCAGACGAGCGCACCCACGGAGGGCCCGGTGGCTGCCGCAGAGCCGCCGAGCACCTGGTCCACGGCGTGTTGGGCGGCGGCACCGGCCAGCAGCCAAGCATCCAGCCAGGCCGCCGATCCCCTGCCGGCGAAGTCGGCAAGATCCGCCGGAGACTCGAGCGGCAGTTCGGTACGGCGGCCAGGTTCGTACCAGGCCACGGGGACCGGCTGGTACAGGGCGGAGGGGACGCCGGCGCGGGCCAGGAGTGCGCTGACCGGTCGGGAGAGCGTGGGCCTGCCGAACAGGACCACACGTTCGATCGGCTGCGCGGAGTCCGGACCGAAGTGTTCCAGCAGCACCCGATACGGGCCCACGGCGTTCGGCCCAAACCGGGCGTTGGAGGACGGTTCGGCGAGCAGCGGCAGCCCGTGGGCGCGCGCGAAGGCCTCGGCGACCGGTCCGGCGTCGTGCCCGGCGAGAACCACGGTGCGCCGCTCCGGCAGGCCGGCGCCGGCGACCGGGAGATCCAGCGTTTCCGGTACCGGCGGGAGACGGTAGATGCGGCGGCCGGACTCCGGCGGGAGCCGCTCGCCAGGGGCCGGGACCAACGGATCGCGGAAGGCCAGGTTCAGCTGGACGGGGCCGGGCGGGCTGTCCTGGAATGCCCCGGTGGCGGCGCTCAGGGCCGTCTCCACCGCCCGCCGCGGATCACTGCCGGCCGGGATGTCGGCGGCGAAGCGGACGTGCTCGCCAAACAGGTCCAGTTGGAAGGTGGTCTGGTTGGCCCCCGTGCCGCGCAGTTCCTCGGGCCGGTCCGCGGAGAGGACTACGAGCGGGACTGCAGCGTGGTTGGCCTCCATCACGGCCGGCAGCAGGTTCCCGACGGCGGTCCCTGAGGTGGTGAGGACGGCGGCCGGGGCCCTGGATGCCAGCGCCAGACCCAGGGCCGTGAACCCGGCCGAGCGCTCGTCGATCCGGACCAGGAGTTCCACGCGGCCTGCTGCATCAGCCTCCGCCAGGGCGTAGGCCATCGGCGCCGAACGGGAGCCCGGCGCCACCACCACGTGGCGCACCCCGGCGTCCAGCAGTGCCGTCACGGCGAGCCGCGCGGCCTCCAGGGAACCCAGCGGCCCCGCAGTGTCCTGGCCGCCGGAATCTGACGGGCTCACATGTTCTCCGGTGTCTCGATGCCCAGCAGCTCCAGGCCGCCGGAGAGCCGCCGGAGCACGTGGCCGCACAGGGCGAGTCGTGATTCCCGGACCCCCGCCTCGGCCTTGAGTACCGGGCACTGGTCGTAGAACGCGGTGAAGAGCTGCGCGAGCTCGAACAGGTAGCCGCAGAGCCGGTGCGGTTCCAGGAACTTGCCGACCTTCTCCAGCATGGCGTCGTATTCGAGCAGGTGCAGGGCGAGGGCACGTTCGGCGGGTTCGACGACGGCGATCGCCGCCGGCGCTGCGCTGCCGGAACCCACGCTGCCGGAACCCTCGCCGCCGGGACCTGCGCTGCCCGGGCCGGAACCGGCCGTACCGCCGTCGAAGTTCGCCGCCGCCAGTACCCAGGCTTTGCGAAGGATGGAGCGGATCCGCGCCGCCGCGTACTGCACATACGGTCCGGTGTTGCCGGTCAGGGCGAGCATGCGGTCGAAGTCAAAGACATACTCGGTGTCGTGGCCGGTGGCGAGGTCGGCGTACTTCACGGCCCCGATCCCCACCTGGCGGGCTGTGACGGCGCGTTCGGCGTCGCTGAGTTCGGGGCGGCTGGCGTCGATGACGGCGCGGGCACGATCCACCGCCTCCTCGAGCAGGGCCATCAGCTTGACCGGCGCCCCGGAGCGGGACTTGAGGATTTTGCCGTCCTCGCCCAGCACATTGCCGATCTGCACATGCGTGGCTTCGACGGTGTCCGGCAGCCAGCCGGCGTCGGTGGCCGTGGCGATGACCATCCTCAGGTGGACGTTCTGCGGGGCGCCGACGACGTAGAGGACGCGGTTGGCCTGGAGCTCACGGACCCGGTAGCGGATGGTTGCGAGGTCGGTGGTGCCGTAACCGTAGCCGCCGTCGGACTTGCGGATGATCAGCGGCAGCGGCTGGTCGTCGCGGCCGATGAAGCCTGCGGGGAAGGTGCAGAGGGCGCCGTCGCTGACGCGGGCGATTCCGCGGTTCTCAAGTTCCTGGCACAGCTGTGCCAAGTGGGCGTCGTAGGAGCTTTCGCCGGCGATGTGGTCGTCGGTGAGGCTGATGCCGAGGATGCGGTAGATCGCGTTGAAGTAGCGTTTTGACTGCGCCACCAGGCGTTCCCAGACCGCGAAAGTTTCCGCGTCCCCGCCCTGCAGCGCCACCACGCGGAGCCTGGCCCGGGTGGCGAAGCCGTCCTCGCCGTCGGCGGAGTTATCGAACTTGGCCCGCGCGGCCTGGTAAAACGCGCTCGGGTCCTCCACCAGCAGGGCAGCCTCCGGGGAATCCTCGCCAATCTCCAGCCAGTGCTCGATCAGCATCCCGAACGGGGTGCCCCAGTCGCCGATGTGGTTCTGCCGGATCACGGTGTGGCCCAGCGCTTCCAGGACCCTGACGAGGCTGTCCCCGACAACGGTGGTGCGCAGGTGCCCGACGTGCATTTCCTTCGCAACGTTCGGGGAGGAATAGTCGACGACGACGCGCTGCGGCTTGGCGGTCCGGCCTGTCTCCGCGCCCGCAGCTGTGGCCGCAACCTCGGCGTTGAGCAGTTCCTCGATCCAGGTACCGTCGAAGGTGAGGTTGATGAAGCCCGGACCGGAAATTTCGATCGAGGTGCAGAGCCCGTCGAGGTCAAGGCCGGCGACGATGCGCGCGGCGGCCTCCCGCGGCGGCACCCCGACCTTCTTCGCGAGCGCCATGGCGGCGTTGATCTGGATGTCGGCGAACTGCGAGGGCCTGATCACCGGATCCGTCTCGCGGAACTCGTTGCCGAACGCACTGGCAATTGCAGTCTGGACTCTGGGGACAACCAATGCGGCCGGATTATTCACAGTCCCAAATTATCAGTTCGCCCCTAAACCGGGCCCTCCCCCACCTTTTGCAGAAAACCATCGGACGCTCCCCCACGTTTCGCGGCACCCCACCCGACCCTTCCCCACGTTTCGCGGAAATTTGTGAATCGCGGCGGTAGTTCGCAGTGTCCAGCCTGTACTAGGTACCAGTCTCGGGAAGTGACACTCTAAAAGGGGCAGGACTCAGTCCTGCTACCGCCCTCTGACTACCGCCCTGTGAGCGACCTCCGAAAAGGGATCTATCGGCCACTAAGCCAGATTCAAAGCCCGTCCCGTTTGCTGAATCCTGCCCGGGCTTATTGGCCATGTCCGGTCTCGATACCGGCTTGCCGCCGAGTCAAATCTCCGGCGTCATTCGACGGTTATTCGAACCCCAGCGACGGCCCCGGTCCAAGGACCAGTCGGGTCCCGTCGCGTTACCCCGGCTACGACGTATCCCTCCTGCAGTTCGATGACCTGCGACAAGACCCCGGAACAATCAAGGTCGAACGCCAACCGCTCTGCGCTCGACCCTGGGCGGGCGACGAAGATCTGTGCGTCCGGCAGTCCCACGCAGGCCGCCGTAACGGTATACGCCCCGGCGGCGCTCACTGTTGCTGTCGCGCGGAAACCCACCTCGGGACCGTCCACGGGGCCGGAATCGTCCAGGATGACAAGCCCGCGGGCTACCGCAAGGCGCTTTTCCAGTTCGGTGTAGTTGCCCGCTTCGATGTCCCGTATCTCCAGACCTTTAGTCGGCACGATTGGCGCAGGCTCCCCGCTGGGCTCAGTACTTGCCGTTGACGGAGCATCGCCCGCGCCGCCGAAGGCACAGCCTGCCAGGCAGCCTGCTATCAAAAAGCTCAGCACCCCCGCCGCATAACAGCGGACATGTTTCGATCCCCCACGACCTGACATGGGCCGAGTCTACGGGCCGTTCGTTGAAAGGCAAGTGAGCTATTCCAATGAAAATGAAGAGGGGTGCGATTGCTAACGGCAGGAGGCAACAAATTCGCCTGCGCCTTTTTGGTGATGAGTGAGCATGCCACTCGGCGCTGATAGAGCAACACCGCAAGCCCCACCTTCGCGAGAAACCAACGAACCCTTCCCCACCTTTCGCAGAAACCCAGCCGACGCTGCCCCACCTTTCGCAGTTCGACGCAGACCGTCGCGAAGCGCCCGCCCCACACCCGCAGAACATGGGGAAGCGTCGGCCGTAAAGGCGCTGAATGTGAGGGGGCGTCGACTCTAAACCTGCGAAACCTGCGGAAGCGTCGGATCGGCCGGGTCAGCCCTTCGTCCGGAACACCTGCACAACGGCCGGCCGCGGGGCGCGCACCTGGCCGGCGGCCGGCGTCGTCCCGGCCGGAACGTAGTCGGGGAAGAAGGAGGTCTGGGCGTCGAACGAACCGTCCTCGCCCGGGTGCTGCACGGCGACGAAAACAGTCCGTTCGTTGTCGTGGATGATCGGGCCGCAGGTCTCGGCGTCGCGGGGAACGGCCAGGAACTGTTCCACCCGGCCGCGCTCGGCACCGTCGAGGGTGACCTTGAACAGGCCGTCTGCGAGGCCGGTCTTGGACGGCGCACCGTCGGTGGAGATCCACAGGTTGCCGACGGAGTCGAAGGCCAGGTTGTCCGGGCAGGAGATGGGCGAGACCCGGTCCGCCGGGAAGCCGCTGAAGTACACGGTCTTGTTCACGGCCGGGTCACCGCAGACCAGCAGGAGGTTCCAGTCGAAGCTCGTGGAAGTCTGGCCGCCGCGTTCGGTGATTTCCACAACGTGCCCGTCGCGGTTGTCATTGCGCGGGTTTACTTCGGTAGCGCCTTCCTTGCCGATCCTGCCGCGGTCGGTGTTGTTGGTACAGGCGACGTAGACCTTGCCGGTGTGCAGGCTCGGCTGGACGTCCTCGCAACGGTCCATCTTGGTGGGCCCGACCTTGTCCGCCGCCAGGCGGGTATAGACCAGGACGTCTTCGACACCCATGCCGGCCACAGCGGATTTGCCGCCAACCACCAGCGGACGCCATTCCCCGGCGCCGTCGAAGGCACCGTCGGCCGGAAGCGTGCCGGAGCCGTCAATCTCACCGGCCGGGGAATCCCCGCTAAATTTTGCGACGTAGAGGTCGCCTTCGGCGAGTAGGTCCATGTTGTGACGACGGTCGGCCGCAGCCTTGCCGTCCCGGTAGGTGTTCTTCGAGACGAACTTGTAGAGATAGTCGAACCGCTCGTCGTCGCCCATGTAGGCCACCACGTGGCCGGATTTGGCGATGATGACGTTGGCACCCTCGTGCTTGAAGCGGCCCATCGCGGAGCGCTTCTTCGGCGTCGAGACCGGGTCCAAGGGGTCCACTTCCACGATCCAGCCGAAGCGGTTGGCCTCGTTCTCATAGCCGGAATTGCGGGTGTCGAAGCGCGGGTCGTCGAGTTCCCACTGGCGGGCGGTGGGCTTGCTGGTCAGGCCGTAGCGCTTGTCCTGGTCCGAGGTGCCGGCGGAGACGAAGTAGCCGTTGAAGTTTTCCTCGCCGGAGAGGATGGTGCCCCACGGCGTGGTGCCGCCGGAGCAGTTGCCGAGGGTTCCGCGGATGGTCCGGCCGACCGGGTCGGCCACGGTGCGGACCAGCGGGGAACCGGCGACGGGTCCGGTGAGTTCGTAGGCCGTGTCGGAGAGGTACCGGCGGTTGAGCCTGGCGCCCTTGACGTAGCTCCATGGCGCGTTTTTGTTCTTGCGTTCGAGTTCGACGACGGTCAGGCCGTGGGCGGCACGGCTGATGGCCCTCGCTTCGGAAGCGGGCAGTGCGGCCGGGAACATGATCGACTCGTTCGTGTACTCGTGGTTGGTGAACAGCACCGCACGGCGGTCCTTCGCGCCCTCCAGCGGCAGGATATCCGTGTAGTCATTGTTGTAGCCGAACTGGCGTGCCTGGGCGGCGGCGCTCTGGCCGAACAGGTCGAAGTCCGGGGCATCGTTGAACAGCGGGTCACCCCAGCGGATAATCGGTTGCCAGCCGAAGCCTTCCGGGACGGTGAAAGCATCGACGGCGGCATCGACCGGGGCGATCGCGGTGAACGTCAGTTTGGACTTGCCGAAGCCGTCCTTCGCGGCGGCGGCCAGGCCGGGTCCGCCGTCGGCCAGCGCCGGTTCGGCCGAAGCGACGGAACCGCCGAAGGCGATTGCGAGCGCGCCGGCTGCCCCGAAGCCCAGGGCCGCGCGCCGGGAGACGCTGGCGGAGGCAATGTCGCGGAAGTAGCTGTTGGAGCTGGTGTTGCAGACGGCACTGGCGCAGGCGTTATCGCATTTCAGGGCGCAGGTGACGGCGCTGCGTTTGCCTTTGGTGTGGCCGAGCATGGGCAGGAGGCCGAACTTGCGGGCGGTGTCAGACATCGGGAGGAGACCTTCTCTGGGGGACGAACGTTCCCGGTCACCGTTCCAGTCCCGGACTACCGAGAGGCGTCTCCCAGATGAAGTGCGGGTAAACGTTACTGTCGAGTGGCGCCCTGCGGTCCAGCAGCGAGCAGCGCATACGTCCGGCGCAGCCGGTCCAGCCACCAATCACAGCGTTGCGGGGACGCGGCAAACTCGCTGAGCAGCTCAGGATCGGCATGAACGTCCCGGAGCCGGATGGCCCCATCGGCCGGCACCAACGAGTCCTTCGTGATATCTGCGGCGAGCAGCGAGACGGTTCCGAGCCCGCAGGCGTAGGGCAGGTCCGGCAGCGCCGCGGCCAGCGCCAGCCCGGCCCGGATTCCCACGGAGGTGTCCAGTGCGGAGCTGACGACGGCGGGAAGCCCGGCCTGCGCCACAATGTCCAGGGCGCGGCGCACCCCGCCCAGCGGGGCCACTTTGACCACGATCAAGTCCGCGGCGCCGGCGCGGGCGACTTTGAGAGGGTCATCCTCCCGGCGCACACTCTCGTCCGCGGCGATCAGCACCGGGTTTCCCGCCGATCGGAGCCGGCGCCTCACCTCAGCCAGGCCGTCGACGTCCGGCACCGGCTGTTCGGCGTACTCCAGCCCGACGGCGGCAAGCCGGGTGAGCGCGTCAACGGCCTCCGTGACGGACCAGCCGCCGTTCGCGTCAACCCGGATCGCCGCGTGGGGCAGGGCTTCGCGGACGGCATTGACCCTGGCGAGGTCATCCTCGAGGCTCTGGCCGCGTTCGGCTACCTTGACCTTGACGGCGTCCACGCGGCCGAAACGGGCGAGGATCTCCGGGACGCGGCCGGCCGGGACGGCGGGCACGGTGGCGTTAACCGGGATGCTGTCCCGCTGCGGGGCCGGAAAGCCCTGCCAGCCAGCCTCGATGGCGGCGGCCAGCCAGCGGGAGGCTTCCGCATCCGGATACTCGGGGAAGGGGCAAAACTCACCCCAGCCCAGCGGGCCCTCGAGCAGCAGGGCCTCGCGCTGCATGATTCCGCGGAACTTCACCCGCATCGGCAGGCTCACCACACGGGCGCCGGCCAGGAGCTCCTCAAGCGCCGGCAGCCGTCCGGGCGAAAGAGAACCCTCTGCGGTGTGCACGGCGGGCGGAACGGGGGCAGCATCGGTGGGCATGATCCACTCTAACGGCGTGCAGCCCGTCCGGCGGAAGGCCCTCCCGCAGGCTCACCGGCCGGTTCCCCCGCCGACTCTCCGGCCGGGTCGCGGAGCTCCCAGACGATGGCGGCGGCACCGTGCGGCAACACCAACTGCCAGTTCTCACCTGCCCCGGGGTAGGCCCGAACGGTGGCGGCAACAGTTCCGTGCCGGAAGACCTCCACGATGGACGAATCGACGAAGATCCGAAGCTCATCCCCGCCCGCGACTGTTTCGGCGAAAACCGTGCGGCGCGACGAGGCAGTGGCCAGGTCCAGGCGGAGCCCGCCCTCGCCGCCGGCGACGTGGGCTTCGGCCTGCCGCGGCAGTTGCACGGTTCCCGCGGCGTTGCTGAGCAGCTTCCGTCCGCGGTACGCCGCGAGTTCCACGGCGGGCTCTACGGCGAGCGCTCCGCCGTGCACCGAGAGCCGTCGGGGCAACGTCAGCACACCGGACCAGCCGGCGTCGTCGATCCCGCGCTCGCTGCGTCCGGGCCGGTCCCCGCCGGCCGGATCGGTTGGCCGGGTCACGGCACCTTCCACCACCTCTGGAGACCGCCCCCAGAGCAAGGCGCGGTCCGGCAGGGAGAGGATCTGCGGGGCATAGAAATCCGGACCGAGATCGGCCTTGCCGCCAGTGGCCGGCAGGAATACCGGCAGGCCCGTTCGGGCGTCCGCGGAGAGGGACCCGAGCAGGTAGCCGACGCCGGCCCGGCGCCGGGCGGCGTCGTCGGCGTTCCGGAGCGAGGCCATCAGCAACCAGTTTTCCGCGCCGGAAGAATCCGGCAGCGGCACCAGCTGGGGGCATTCCCAGGCTGCCGCCGCAAGATGCTCCGCGGCGGGTCCGCCGGCGGAAGTCAGCCAGATGCCTTCGTACCGCCAGGACCGCAGGTCCTCGAGGCTGTACAGGAGCGCCGCGGCGTGCCCGCCGGCCAGCCCTGCCCCCTGGAGGGCGAAGCGACGGCCCTGGAACTGGAAGATGTAAGGGTCCCCCGCCACGGCGACCTCCGGGTCCGTCGTCACGTCCGCAGCCACCCGGCCCTCCTGCGCCCAGACGGCGGGATCACTGGAGCTGCGGGCCAGGACCACCCGGGACTGCCCGGCGTCGTCCTGGATACCCGTGTACGCGGCAACGGCAACACCGTCGTCGTCGGTCACGACGCCCGTCCCGCAGCCGAAGGCGTCCGGGCCGCCGGACTGCGGCCGGAGCGCTAAGGGTTCCTGATGCCAGCTGACCAGGTCCGGGGAGCTCAGGTGTCCCCAGCAGATCCGCTGGCGGGGCTCCGTTTCCGGACTGTACTGGAAGTAGACGTGGTAGCTGCCGTGCAGGTGGCTGAGCCCGCACGGATTACCGACCCAGCCTTGCGGGGGCCGCGGATGAAATCGTGGGAAGGCCGGATCAGGATGCTCCGTGGCACTGTCCATATCCACAGGTTACGCGCGTGTGGCCTCGGCCCGCCCACGCGCCGGAAAATATCCCTCGACACGCAAAAAACTATGCGCGACCGGAATTCCCGCGTCTACGGGCAGGATGCGCGTCGCGGGATATTTTGCGCGTCGCCGGCGCCCGCCGTCGCCCGCGCGCCAATTCGACGCAAATGTCACAGTGCGGTAACGTTTGGGGCGTAGAAGGCCCGCCAGCCCCCCAATGGTGGGCCTTCTGCTCCGTTAAGCCCGGGTGCAGGTATGCCCGGGGGCAGGCAAACATCGGCGACCCGCGGCTGTTGGCCACCACCAGAGAGCACGCGACACGTTGGACGGCCCGCAGCGCCCCCATCAGGCCGCTTGCAGGCTTCTGTGGGAACCTTTTAGCGATGAGTTTTCGGCAGGAGAGTACCAGCATGACCCCATCGGCGGAATACCCGCGGATGCCTTCGCGCGCGCCCCGAGTCGCGGCCCCCCGGCCCGGGAAATGGACAACCTTCCTGTTTGTGATCGCCACTCTCGGTTCACTGGCCGCCCTCGCCGCTACCTATTATTTCTTCGTCCGGACTTCCATGGGGCAGTTCATCGACGAGTCAGCCCTCGTGGAAGCCGTCGCCCTCAGCGGAACCGCCGGCAAGGCCGCCACCCAGCTCCTTGATTGGCTGCCGGCCCTGTCCGTGCTGATCGCCAGCGTTGTGGTCCTCTTTGTCACCGTGCTGCGGCGCCGCTGGGTCGCGGCCGGTATTGCCCTGACCGCATGCGTGGGCGCCAACGTAGCCACGCAGATCCTGAAGGACCTGGTTCCGGTCCGGCCGGACCGCGGTATCGAGACGCTCGATTTCAATTCCCTCCCGTCCGGGCACACGACGCTGGCGGCATCGGCCGCGGCCGCCGTGTTCCTCCTGGTTTCACCCCGGTGGCGGCCGCTCGCCGGCTTTCTGGGCGGGACGTTTGCCGTCGCCACAGGCGTGTCCACGCTGGTCAACCAGTGGCACCGTCCCGCCGACGTTGTTGCCGCTTTCCTCCTCGTGGGCGCGTTTATGCTCCCGGCCGGCTGGCTGGTCATCCGGATGGGACCTCAGTGGAACGTTTGGGATGGCTACAACAGGCACTGGGCGTCCGCGCGGCTCTGGGTGGCGCTGCCGGTGCTGCTGGGACTGGCCGCGGCGGCTGTCGCCGCCATTGCGCTGCTGATCATCGCCCCGAGCCCCTGGCAGCAGGAGAGCACCACCAGCTATTTCTGGGCCGGAACCTCACTGATTGTTATCACCGGCTATCTCACCGCCGTCGCCGGCGTGTGGCTGTTCGGCCATGCCGCACGACACGAGGACGCACGCTAAGCGCCCGACAGCGGGTTTCCCCGCCGATGCGCGGCGGCCTGCCCGGTGGTTTACGCGGAGCCGCCGCGGGGCGAGAATGGTTCCACCACAGCACTGGAACGACCCCGGACCTCGGCGGGCTGCGTCATTTGGCGGGCTCCGTGACTCGACGGCCGTCCTGGCACGCAGCCCGGAGAGGACCCTACTACCCTATGAGCATTCTGCACACACCGTCAGATGCAGGCGCCACCGGCCTCACTGCCGAGATCTACCAGGAGAACCTCCGCTCGCTGGGCCATGTGCCCAGCCAAACCAAGGCAGCCGCCCTCAACCCCGAGGCCTACCGTGCTTGGGAGTCCCTGGTCCACGCCATCAGCACTTCCCTGGGCCCGCGCCGGTACGAGCTCGTGGTGCTGGCCGCGGCAAAGGCCGCCGGCTCGGAGCACTACCTGCTGGAACATGGCCTGAGAGCTCTCGAGGTCTTCGATGAGGACCAGTTGCGCCACATCGCCAAGGACTTCCGCAGCGCCGGGCTGTCCCCGGACGAGGTGGCCATGATGGACTTCGCGGCGAAAGCCAGCACCGATCCGGCGTCCATGTCCGACGTCGATTCGCTCATCCTCCGCGACCAGGGCTTTAACGACCGCGAGATCCTCGACATTACGCTGGCAGCTGGTGCATGCACCTACTTCAGCCGGGTCATGCTCGCCCTGGTTGTGGAGGTCGATGTTCCTTCCGGGCTAAGCGCCGGGTTGAAAGAGGCCTTGCTGGGAGCACACCGGTAACGGGCATCCCGGCACCGGCCCGGCCGCGGACAACGCACCCGCACAGGTCACCGCGGAAGCGTCTTCGCCGGCGGCCTTCAGCACCAGCTGGACTGCGGCCGACCGCAGCCGGTCTTTCCACCCCGTGGAAGCGGTCAACCGCGGCGCCATGGCTGCGGTCATGAACCGCTTCTAAGCCACGACAGGCCCGCTCCGACCGCTACACGTATCCGTCGACGATCGCGGCCGCGATTTCCCTGTACGCGCGGCGGGTTTCCGGGCGGAGCGAATCCAGGGTCACAAGGTCACCGTCGGCCACGCCGCGGTCGTGCGGCACGGCGATGAGCTGGCGGCAGATCCCGGACAGGTGGTCCTCGATTGCGTCTTTGTCCACCCGGGATGAGACCTCGTCTTTATCGGTAATGACGACGATCGCGTTCCGGGCGAGCTCCGAATAGCCGTGGCTGGCGAGCCAGTGGAGGGTACTGCGCGCGCGCTTGGCGCCGCTGACGGCGTAACCGGCCGCGATGATGAGGTTGTCCGCCGACTGCAGGATGCCGCTCATGGCGTTGTGTGTGACGCCGGTGCCGCAGTCGATCAGTGCCACGGAATAGTAGGACGAAATCAGCTTGCGGATCCGCAGGTATTCGGCAGCTGTCAGCGAATCCGAGACCTCGGGGTCCTGCTCGCCGGCGATCAGGTGCAGCCGGCCGGCATGGTGCATGTAACGGGCCCAGGTTCGTCAGCGAATCGACCGAATCGATGTTCTTCAGCAGATCCGTGATAGTGCGAGGGCTCGCCTGCTGGTAGATGCCCTCGCCGAGGGCACGCTCCACCAGGTCACCGGAGTCCGGATTTGCGTCGATCGCACACGGCGGGTCGCCGCGGAATTCGGCCAGCGTCAGCCCGACGCCGACGGTGGTTGAGGTTTTGCCGATGCCGCCCTTGAGGCTCAGGATGGCGGTGTTGTAGCTGCCCTGCAGCTGGCGCGAGATCCGCCGGGCCAGCTCGTCTTCCTCGCGTTGCTTGGCGCTCGGGCCCAGGTTCAGTCCGCCACCGGTCATGTTGTACAGGGCGCCGCGGAGGCCCCCGACGGGCCGGGGCTTCTGCTCGCGGACGAACAGGCCCGGGGAACTGATGAAGTCGGGCACAGGACCGTCGGACAGGGCTGCTGAGCGGCCGGCGGATCGGGTTGAGCGCGCGGGGCGGGCAGGCACGGCGGGAGCTGCTTCCGGCGCCTCGGGCACGGTGAGCTCCGAAGCTGCGGCAGCGACCGACGCCGCGTCGGCCCGGGTCACGGGCTCCGTATCGACGCCGGCAGCTTGCGGGGCGCTGGGAGCATCCGCGGCGGCTGCGGCTTCGGCCCAGGAGCTGCTGCGGACGGTGCGGGGCGAAGGGCTGGACTTGCCGGCACTCTTGCCGGAGCCTTTCCCTGCGCTCTTGCCGGCTCCCTTAACTCCCGGGACGATCACCGGAAGGGTCCCGGTCGCAGGGTCCGTGCCGTCGCGGCGGCGGTCGCGCCGGCGCTGGAGTTCCGGCTGCTCTGTCTCCGCCGCGGCGTTGGCTGAAGTGTCCACCGACTCAGGCATAGTTGCTCCCCTAGAACTCGCAGCGATTCCGCTGCGCTTCTCGTTTGATTTGGTCCAAACTGCAAGTCTAGGCGCTTACACCACGCCTGATCGACAGGCGGTGCGCCGTCGCGCAGAACAGCATCGCAGACCCGCTCCGTATCCGAAGGCGCCCGCGGCCGCGGAACACGGCCACGGACTAGTGGTGAGGCCGGGTGTCCTGCAGACGCTTGATGAACCAGCGCGACTGTTCCGGGCCGTAGGGCAGGATCGGGATTGCCTTGGTGGCATCGCCAGGCGTGTCACGGATCGATTGGGTGGCCTGCCGGACCGCGGTGCCCATGGTGTCGGCCATCGTCCGGACAAACTTGTCTCCCACCGGCTCGCCGTGCCCGGGAATCAGGAATTCGTACCGGTGCCGCAGGGCCGACAGGTGCCGGAGGGCGTCCGCCCAATCTTCCGGGTAGGAGTCCTCAAACGACGGGTGCGCTCCTTGTTCCACGAGATCGCCGGCGAAGAGCGTGGTGGCAGAGCCGACCAGCAGGTCGCCGTCGGTGTGCCCGTGTCCAAGGTAGAACAGTGTGACCCGCTGGCCCCCCAGATCCACGAGGACCGGCTGGTCCTTCACGATCGCGTTCGGGACCACGAGCTCCGCCTCCGGGCCTTCGCCAGCGGCCATTTCGGGTTCGTCTCCGGCGACGGCACGGCGCTGCCGGTCACCGTTTTCTTCGATACCCGCTGCGCAGTTGGCGTGCGCCCAAAACTCTGTGACGCCGTCGTCGGCGAACACGGCATTGCCGAAAAAGTGGTCATAGTGCGCATGCGTGTTAACGACGACGAGCGGCAGTTGGGTCTTCTCCCTCACTGCGGCCAGGATCTCGCGTCCCTGCCGGGGGCCGCCGCCGGTGTCGATCACCATCGCGCGTTCAGAGCCCACCACCAGACCGGTGTTCAGCAGTGAACCTTGTGTTGTCAGGACGTAGTTGTCCGGTCCGACCTCGAGCCATCGTGACATTAGATCTCCGTGTTCCGGCATTGGCGTTACGGTGTTCAGTCCTCGATTGTACCCATCGAAGCTGGACGCGCCCGGGGGTGTGGCCCCGGGCCGGCATCCCGGCCAGCCGCACGAACGTGGCTAGGCTGCTTTCCGGGCAGGCTGCGGCACGATTCTCAGGACGGTTGCGCGCGTCCAGATCCGGGCCGGCGTTTCGAACCAGCGGAACACCGCGATGCTCACGCCGGCGGTGCCGGCCATCAGCAACCATCCCACGGCTTCCGGGGGGTACGCGATGCTGTAGAGGTTCATCAGCGGGGTGTGGATCATGTAGAGCGCGAAGCTCGCCTCGCCGAGGAGAACGAGAGGCGCCGATGCGAGAAAGCTGCGGCGGCCCCTCGGCGGAACGGCCAGGCTGAAGATAAGCAGGGCAAAGAGCGGACTCATCAGAAGGTAGGCAGGCTGCGCCGGCCGGAAGAATGCCAGCAGGACAAGAGGAATGAGGGCCCCCGCGAGCAGCAGGCTGCGCCGGGATCCGGGGGAGGCCCATTCCCGGCCACCGCGGAGGAAGACCACAGCCGTCGCTATACCGAGGACGAATTCGAAGAGGTGCATCAGCGGGAACTGGTACGCCAGAAAGCCGACCTGTTCAGCCGGCGCGAAGGACCGCGCCGTCAGGATCGCCAGCATCTGAAAGGCCCAACCTCCGATCAGGACGTATGCGATCCGGACGAACCGCAGGTTGCGCAGCTTCACAATCAGGAGCGGGAACAGGGCATAGAAGAATATCTCGCAAGCGATGCCCCACGCCGGGCCGTTCCACGGCTGATTCAACGAGCCCACAGGAAACCACGCGGTTGTCATGGTCACTTGAGCCAGGAAACTGCTGGGAAGGGCGAATGGGCTGGCGCCCTCCAGCGAATACCATTCCACCAGCCGGCCGCTCCCAGGGTGCGTGAGCGCATACACAACGCCGACTGCACCGAGTCCGAGCGCGAGCAGGGTGACGGGGTAAACCCGGGCGAGCCTGCTGGCATAGAACTTTGTCCGGTCTTCGGAACCGGAGAGGCCCATGTAGTTGTACGTCAGGATGAACCCTGACAGGACGAAGAAAAGGGCAACCGCCGTGCGGCCCCGGTCGAGGAACTCGACGGCCTCTGCTGGGACTGAAATCAGCCCGCTGTAATCGAAGTGCGAAACCAGGACAGCCAGGGCCGCCAGAAACCGCAACCCGGTCAGCGCCGGGAGCGTTGTATTGCAGGGCCGCCGCGCCGCCGCGAGTTCCCGCATGTTCCCCCCTGCGACCGGATGTCTGCGTCATCCTACGCGACGGCCGCTATCCGGGCCGGTTGGCACCGGCCTAGCGCACCGCCGGCCTGTCTGCTTTTCCCTCGGAGGAGATCAGCTGCGACGGGGCGTGCGTCAAGTGGAGCTGCCGCATCGGGCCCACAGGCCGCGGACGGCGGCCCCCGGAGCCGCTTCTCGAGCGGCTTTTCAATCCAGGTGTAGGCCGCCGCTGAAATGGCAACAGCCAGCAGCACAAACAAGCACCCCTCCAACAGCTGAAAAGCTACCGGCCTGGCCTTGGAGCCGGGGTCCAGATGCTCTACCAGCAACAGGAGCAGCCAGTGCGTGATGTAGAGGGCGAACGACCATTCGCCCAGCCGGACCGCCCACGGGTGCGCGAGGAACCCCTCCCTGCCGGTGAGGGACGCCGTGGCTGCCGACGCGATCACCGCCAGAATGAACGGCAGCATGATGGCATCTTCCAGTCCATTGCCCAGCGCAAACCCCTGGCGGTTGCTGCCCATCAGGACGGTATAGATGACGCCGGCCGAGACCGCCGCAGCGGGCAACGTGAACGGGCTGCGCCACCCGGACTTGATCAGGAGCGCCAGGAGGCACCCGGCAACGAACTCCAGGATGCGGAACGGCGGGAAGATGTACAGCCAGAATTGGGCGCCGTCTCCGGGCGTCAGCGCCATTGTCACTGTGCCCGCGATGACCAGCGACAAGCCGACAGTGGCGGCCAGCATCTTCCACAGCCCCGGCCGGCCCATCCGGACCAGGCGCGCCGCGAAGAAGGGAAATGCCGCGTAGAACAGCGCTTCGCAGGAGAGCGACCAGCTGGGGGCGTTCAGGGCGAAGTAGACCTTGCTGTCCGGAATCCAGGCCTGCAGCAGGGCGGCGCCGGCAAGGAACTGCCGGGCGTCAAAGCCCTTCCCCACGAACAGGAAAACTCCGACCCCCAGCACCAGGGCAATCAAGTGCAGGGGATAGACGCGGGCGAACCTTCGGCGGTAGAAGGCACGCTTCGTATCGTCCTCGCGAAGCGACCAGGTCAGGACGAAGCCGGACAACGCGAAGAAGAAGCTCACCCCCACGGTCCCGAGCCAGACTACGTCTGAGAGTCCCGGAACCTTCACGAGGTCCCGGAAGGTGTGGTGCATAACGACCAGCAGTGCGGCGAAGAACCGCAGACTTGTCAGCGAATGAAGTTTTTCTGCCTGCGCGCCAACAACAGAGCGCTCCCCAAATTGCATAACGAAAGCATAACGGAGAGCGTCGGCCGCGCACATCCCGAGTTGTTCGTTCCGCCCCGTCAACGCGCAGGGACTGGCCCGGCGCGCAGGCTCAGGGCGAGTGCCTCGTCCAGGACTTTGCCGAAATTCGCGGGATCGTGCGCAAAGCGGCCCAGGAAGAGGCCGGAGACACCGTCGAGCGTTGGCAGCAGCCTGGGCTTGGCCGAGCCGCCGTAGATAACAGGCAACGCCCGCACCCCGGTTGCGCCAAGCCGTCCCCGAAGCCGGCGGACGACGTCGGACACATACCAGGCAGCGGCGGGTTCCGCAGCGCCGATGGCCCAGACGGGTTCGTAGGCGACCATGAGTCGGGCGGCCAGGGTCCAGTCACCGGAAACTGCTGTCTCAATCTGGCCGAACACAAAGTCCGCGGCGTCAGCGGTCGTGCCGGCGCCAAGCTCTCCCACGCAGAGCAGCAGCGGGAGCCCGGCAGCATCGGCAGCCCTGACCTTGCGGGCAATCATGGCGTCGTCTTCGCCGAGGTGGTTCCGGCGTTCTGCATGGCCGATTTCGACGAGGCCGACACCGAGTTCCGAAAGCATGGACGGGGCGGTTTCCCCTGTCCAGGGGCCATCCGCCCAGCCGCAGTTCTGGGCACCGAGCAGCAGCCTCGAACCTGCCAACAGTCCGGAGGCCGCACCCCCACACGGCCGTCGGCCCTGCCGCCGCCCTCCGGAAAATCATTGCAGAGAACCCCGGGCACCGGATCGGCGTCGCTATCATGGACACCGCCGGCGGAATGCTGCAGACCTACGGCGACAACGTCTCCTCCCTGGGCATCGGCTACGACCCGGAAGAGAACCTCCTGACCCCTCAGGACATGGCGCTCGTGCTGCTGGAATCCGGCGGCCGCAGCTACGCCGTCGTGATCTACACCTGGGGTCCCGACGACGCCGACAGCGACGCCCGCATCGACCTCATCCACCAGCTCACCCAGGAAATCACCGGGGCATTGTTCGGGCTCTGACTTCGGCGCCTCAGCCGTTCAGCACCACATTCACCGGCGGCTCCCCCGCCAGCATGAGCTCAATCTGCCGCTGGAGCAGCCGTCCCATCCGCGGCCGCATCGCCGAACTGGCCCCGCCCACGTGCGGGCTGATGATCACGCCGGGGGTCCGCCACAGCGGGTGATCCTCCGGCAGGGGCTCGGGATCGGTGACGTCAAGGGCGGCACGGATCCGTCCGGAGGCGGTGTGCCGGACCAGGGCATCCGTGTCCGCCACCGGCCCCCGGGAAACGTTCACGATCAGGGCACCGTCCGGCATGGCCGCGAGGAAGGCGTCATCAATCAGGTGCCGGGTGGCATCGCTCAGCGGAACCCCCACCACCACGATGTCGTGCTCCGGCAGCAGCGCGTGCAGCCCGGCAATGCCGTGGATGTGGCCCCGCCCGTCCGTCCGTTCCCGGCTCGCCACCCGGGTCACACTGGCTTCGAAGGGCAGCAGCCGGTCCTCGATCGCCTTGCCCACGCCGCCGTAGCCGACGATCAGGACGCGGCGGTCGGCCAGGCTGGCGGTGGGCCGGGCATCCCACCGGCCCTCCTGCTGGTTCTGCAGCACGCGGGGGAATTCGCGCTGGCTGGCGAGGATCAAGGCAAGAGCCAGTTCCGCCGTCGAGGTTTCATGGACCCCGGCGGCGTTGGCGAGGACCCGGCCGGCCGGGAGGAAGTCCACGGCCCCGTCGTAACCAATCGACTGGCTCTGCACCAGCGCCGTTTCCACAGCCTCCAGACTCCGCAGGGGCTGCGGACCGCCCATGTAGGGAGGCACCGCAATGTCGATCCGGGACTGCGGCGGCTCACCGGCGAAGTCCCATTCGAGAACGGTGACGTCCGGGTGCGGCTGGAGGAACTCGCGCAGCGACGCATCCGGCAGGCTGACAGTGATCTTCCGGTTCATGGTGCTTCCCTAGTGCATGTAGAGTCCGCCATCCACATTCAGCGTCTGGCCGGAGATGTAGCCGGCGTCCTCGCTGATGAGGAAGGCGATGGCGGCCGCGATGTCCCGGGTGGAGCCCACCCGGTTCACGACGAGGTCCTTGGTGAGGTCATCCTTGCGTTCCTGGCTGAGGGTGCCGCCCATGATGTCGGTGTCGATGGGGCCCGGGGAGATGGCATTGACGGTGATGTCGTATTCGCCGAGTTCGCGGGCGGTGGATCGGGTCAGCCCGATCACCCCGGCCTTGGCCACGGAGTACGGCGTCTTGGAGTAGGTGCCGCCGCCGCGCTGGGCGGAGACTGAGGAGATGTTGACGATCCGGCCGATCCGGTTCTTGACCATGGACTCGGCGACCCGGCGGGTGGCGTAGTGGACGCCGTTGAGGTTGATGTTCAGGACCCGGTCCCATTCCGCCGCGTCGAGTTCCAGGTACGGGACCGGGGAGCTGACGCCGGCGACGTTGGCCAGGGCGAGGATCTGCGGCAGTTCGGCTTCGATCGCGTCGATTGCGGCGCGGACGGATGCTTCGTCGGCGACGTTGGCGCCGGCGCCGGACGCTTTGACGCCGTGCTCGGCGGCGAGTTCCTTGGCCGCCGCCTTGCAGAGGGCGTCGTCAAGATCAATGATGCCGATGTTCCAGCCCTGCGCGGCCAGGTAGTTGGCGGTGGCGCGGCCGATGCCGCGCTCGGACACGGCGCCGGTGATGATCGCGGTGCGTTCTGCGGGGAAAATGCTCATGGCGAAGCTCCTGAAAGTCTAAAAGGTGAAGGAATCAGCTGATCGGGGCGGGGCCAAGCTCGTCGATGAGCTTCTGCATGGCCACGTATGCCTTGTTCCGGTAGGCGATGAGCTCGGGCGTCCGCTCTGCAGGGACGTTGAGGAAGCCGGCGCCGGTCTTGGTGCCCAGCTTCCCGGCGTCGACGAGGTCGCTGAGGATTTTCGGGGTCGCGAAGCGCTCCGGGAATTCGGTCTGCAGCGACTTGTAGCAGAAGTTGTAGACGTCCAGCCCGGCCATGTCGGCGATGGCGAACGGGCCAAAGAACGGCAGCCGGAAGCCGAAGGTGGTGCGGACCAGCGTGTCGATGTCCTCCGCGGTCGCGATCTCCTGCTCCACCAGCTGGGCGGCCTCGTGGAACAGCGCGTACTGGAGGCGGTTGAGCACGAATCCGGTGACGTCCTTAACAACCGCGGTCTGCTTGCCGGCGGCGTGGACCAGTTCGCGGACAGCGCCGACGGTGGCCACCGAGGTGCCGGCGTGAGGGATGATTTCCACGCCGGGGATGAACGGGGACGGGTTGGAGAAGTGCACACCGAGGAAACGCTCCGGGTGGGCGACGGGCTCGGACAGGTCCGCGATGGAGATCGTGGAGGTGTTGGACCCGATGATGGCGTCCGGACTGGCCGCGGCGCTGATGCGGGCCAGTGTCTGGTGCTTGATCGCGATGAGCTCGGGGACTGCTTCCTCAATGAAGTCGGCGTCCGCCACGGCTTCCTCAATGTCCTTGGCGGCCCAGAGGTTCTTCTTCAGGATTTCGGTGGAGCCTTCGGGGAAGAGCCCGGCCGCGACGAATTCGTCCGATTCGGCCAGCAAGCGGTCGTAGTTCTTCTGTGCCACCTCGGCGGAGACATCGGCCAGGGCAACCCGTGCCCCGCCGAGCGCCAGGACCTGGGCGATCCCGCCGCCCATGTAGCCGGAGCCGACGACGGCGATCTTCCGGGCGGCGTTGACGGCGCCTGCGGCGTCGATTGAGGGTGCAGCCGCGCTGCTTGCGTTTTCGGTCATGGTCAGACTGCCTTTGTGTATTCGGGCTCGTAGGAGCAGATGGCGTCCACCTTGGCGGCGGAGGAGGAGTTTTCATCGAAGCGGTGGGCCAGCCATTCGCCCACGAGCTTCTTGGCGAGCTCGAGGCCGATCACGCGCTGCCCGAGGGTGAGCACCTGGGCGTTGTTGCTGAGGACCGATCGTTCCACGGAGTAGGTGTCGTGGGCGGTGACGGCACGGATCCCGGGGACCTTGTTGGCAGCGATGGCCACGCCGAGTCCCGTGCCGCAGATCAGCAGCGCCCGGTCGGCTTCGCCGCCGGCGACTTTCCGGGCGGCGTCGACGGCCACGTGCGGGTAGTCGGTGGAGTCGTCGGCGCCGACCCCCACGTCCTGGACGGAGGCCACGCGGGGATCCGCCTCCAGCAGCGTCTTCAGCGCGTTCTTGTATTCGACGCCGGCCTCGTCGTTGCCGATGACGACGCGCCAGCCTGTTGCTGTGCTCATGCCTTTGCTCCTTGCTGTGCCAGTCCGGGGTGGGCGGACGGGAGGTCGATGTGTGTGGTGCCTGCGTCGGAATCGAGGTGGGCTGAAACCCGCGCCGCGATGAGCGCGAAGGAGACCGCTCCGGGGTCCGGGTGCCCCAGGCTCTTCTCGGCGAGCGGCCGGGCGCGGCCCTTCAGCGGCCGGAGTCCGGCCGTCTGCTCGGCCGCTGCCATGGCGGCATCCGCGGCTGCGGCGAGTGCAGCGCCCACCGGGGCGCCGCCGTCGAACGCGGTGAGGAAGGTGTCCCGGAACGGCAGCAGCGCATCCACCATGGTCTTGTCCCCCGGTTCGGCCTTGCCGAGTTCGGTGATGGCGTTTACGAAGGCGGTGACTGCGGCGGCCGCGTCCTCGCCCGAATAACTGTCCCGGTTTCCCAGGGCGAGTCCGGCGGCGATCACTGCGGAGCCCCAGAGCGCCCCGGAGGTGCCCCCTGCGCGTTCGCTCCAGGCCTCCCCCGCAGCGGTCAGGACCCGTGCCGCCGAGGCGCCGCCGTCGCCGGCCGCCGCCTGCCCTGCCGCGACCGCCGCGTCCACACCGCGCCGCATCCCGATGCCGTGGTCCCCGTCGCCGGCAATGGCGTCCAGGCGTCCGAGTTCCTCCTCATGCTCAACGACGACGTCCCGCACCTGTCCGAGCACGCTGACAGCCTGCCGTCCGAGGTCGGCCGCGGCCGCGGTGGGGTGTTCGACGTCGGCCGCAACGTCGGCGGCCGGCCCGGCCAGCTCGCGCCGGGCGCCGGGTGCCAGGTTGCCCTTGCGGAACGCCGGGGTGTCGGCCGGGGCCGCCCAGTACTGTTCGAGTTCGTCATCGAGCCAGAGCAGGGTCAGGGAGAGTCCGGACATGTCCAGGCTGGTGACCAGCTCCCCGCATTCCGGTTCCACAACGGTGAGTCCGGCCGCGACGAGGAGCTTTTCGATCTTGCCGAAGAGCAGGAACAGTTCGTCGTACTTGACCGTACCGAGTCCGTTGAGGATCGCCACAACGCGCCGGCCGGCGTCGTCGGGTTTGTCCGCGAGCAGCCTGGAGACCAGGATTTCGGCGAGCTCAGAGGCGGTCGGCATCGGGTGTTCGGAGATGCCCGGTTCGCCGTGGATGCCCAGGCCCAGGGACATCTGACCGGCGGGGACGTGGAAGAGTGGTTCGCTGGCGCCGGGGAGGGTGCAGCCGTCGAAAGCGACACCGAGGGAACGGGTGCGGTAGTTGGCCCTGATGGCCAGCCGTTCGACGTCGTCCAGGATCAATCCGGCCTCGGCGGCGGCGCCGGCGATCTTGAAGACCGTCAGGTCCCCGGCGATGCCGCGGCGCTTGTCGATCTCCCCGAGAGGTGCGCTGGCGATGTCGTCGGTGACGAGGACGGTGCGGGTCTCGATGCCTTCGGCGTTGAGCCGGAGCTGCGCCTGGCCGAAGTGGAGGACGTCGCCGGCGTAGTTGCCGTAGCTGAGCAGGACGCCGCCGCCGGCGTTGGCGGCCTTGGCCACCCGGTAGACCTGTCCTGCGGCGGGGGATGCGAACATGTTTCCGCACGCTGAGGCGGTAGCCAGGCCGGGCCCGACGAGGCCGGCGAAGGCCGGGTAGTGGCCGGAGCCGCCGCCCACTACCAGGGCCACCTGCCCGGCGGGGACCTCGGTGGAGCGGACGACGCCGCCGTCCACCCGCGCGACGTAGCCGCGGTTGGCGGCGACAAAGCCGTCCAGTGCCTCATCCGCGAAGTCGGCGGGGTTGTCGAAGATCTGGGTCATGGTTCCTCTTTGAATCCGTGGTGGAAGTGGATCTGTCCTGAAGAAAAGGCTCAGACGGTGGCGAGTTCCGTGGCCACCGGCTGCTGCCGGCCCTGGGCCACCTGGCTCCGGCCGAGGGCGTACCCGTCGGTCTTGGGCAGGATGTGGCGGCGCAGGTAGTCCTGGTTGGCGGCCGTTACTGTGAGGCCGTCTCCGCCGTAGTGCTCGGTGCAGAGGATGCCCTGGAACCCGACGGAGATCGCCAGCTTGAAGGCCTCGCGGTAGTTGATGAGGCCGCTGTCCATTGGCGCGGGCATTGCGACGTACATGTCCCGTGCCACGTCCTCGTCGCGGATGTAGTTCTTCATGTGCCAGTAATTCGAGTACGGCAGGGTTTTGGCGACCATCTCGCGCCAGTCCTCGATCGGCCGGTGCATCCGGATCAGGTTTCCGAGGTCCGGGTTCAGGCCGACGTTGTCCAGGCCGATGTCCTGGACCAGCTGGACGGATGAATCCGCGGTGCCGAGGTAGGTGTCCTCGTACATTTCCAGGGAAAGCAGGACGCCGACGTCGGCGGCGTGCCGGCCGAGTTCGCGGAGCCGGGTCACGGCGTTGGCCCAGGTTTCCTTATCCCCCACGGGGTCCTGGTGTCCTTCGACGGTCCAGAACCAGAGTTGTTTCTGCTGCTCGGCGGTGAGCGCCTGGTGCAGGCCGAAGGAGACCAGCTCGCAGCCGAGTTCCGCGGCAGCGTCGATGGTGCGGTGGCTGTAGGCCAGGTTGGCTTCCCAGTTGCCGGCCTCGATGACGCTGCGGCGGATGGCGGAGATGACGGGGATGCCGATGCCGACGGTCTTGGCGGTCTGCTGGAACTCTGCAATGCGGGCAGGGCTCAGGTCGCCGGGGCGGACCCAGCTGTCGGTGAGGTCGGCGTGGGCGAAGCCGGCGTCCTTGACCTCCTGTAGGACCTCGGCCCAGGCCGCGGCGGGGGCATCGTTGATGTGCAGCCCGGCGGCGTTGACGCCCGGGAACTGCAGCAGCGCTGCGGTGATGGGCCAGTTCTCGGCTGTGTAAGCCATGGGTCACTCCTTCGTGGAATCCTGTTTCCTATAGGATTTACTATCGAAAGAACGTTGTCAAGATCACATCCGGCTTGGCGGAGGCAATCGAAGATCCTATAGGGAGGGTGGCAGAGGGCCTCGGGGCCCGGTCTGCGGAGCTGATTTAGCCGGCGGGAGCGTCCGCGATTGCCCGGCCGCGCACCTGCTGGACGTGCTCGGCCATGGCCTGCGCCGCCTGCTCCGGATCGCCTGTGGCGAAGGCGTCCAGGACGGCCTGGTGCTCGGCGATGGCGTGCTCGGCGTCGGTGATCCCCACTCCCCCGAAGAGGCGGAAGCGCTGGACTTGCCCGCCGAGGGCCTCGTAGGCGGCTGCCATGAACTGGTTGCCGGTTTGTTCCGCGATGAGCCGGTGGAACCTTTCATCGGCTTCCAGGTAGTCGCGGTATTCGGCAAACGAGGGACCCCGCGGCGCCGTCCTGAGGTCGGCGACGGCCCGCTCCAGCTCGGAAAGGTCCTCCGGTGTCTGTCGGTCGCAGGCCAGGCGGGCATTAACTGGCTCGATTGCGAGCCGCGCCTCCATGAGTTCGGCGAAGTCTTCCCGGGTGAACACCGGTGCCACCCGGTAGCCCTTGAGCGCCACGCGGCGCACCATGCCGGTGTGTTCAAGCCGGGCCAGCGCCTCCCGCACCGGGGTGGGGGAAACGTCGAGTTCCCGCGCGGTTCCGTCAATACTCACCACGGCCCCCGGCTCCAGCCGGCCGTCCATCAGCGACGCCAGAAGCTCTTCATACACGTGGTCCGCGAGGACCTGGCGGCTGACGGTACGGCCTGCGGGGCGGCCGCCCGGGGAAGCTGGTTGCATGAACAGAATCCTATAGGACCACTCCCCCGGTGCGGGCCGCCGGTCCGTCCCGCCGCCGTCGTTCGTAGGACTTACCGACCCCCCTTCCGGGCGCCGGGCCCCTCCGGACTGCACTTATAGTCGGAGGATGGAGCAACGAATATTAGGCAAGACAGGGCGTTCGGTCTCTGTGGTGGGTCTCGGTACGTGGCAGCTGGGGGCCGACTGGGGCAGTGTGGACCAGGCCGAGGCCAGCCGGATCCTGGCAGCCGCGGTGGACGCAGGCGTGACGTTTTTTGATACCGCGGACGTCTACGGCGACGGCCGCAGCGAGCAGACCATCGGGGCCCTACCTCGCCGCCAACCCCGGCCTGGACATCACAGTGGCCACCAAGATGGGCCGGCGCGTGGAACAGCAGCCGGAGAACTACACACTGGCCAATTTCCGCCAGTGGGTGGACCGTTCGCGGCGGAATCTGCAGACCGATTGCCTGGACCTGGTGCAGCTGCACTGCCCGCCGACCCCCGTCTACAGCCGCCCGGAAGTCTACGATGCGCTGGACACTCTGGTCAGCGAAGGCGCCATCAGGAACTACGGCGTCAGTGTTGAACGGACGGATGAGGCGCTGAAGGCCATCAGCCATGAGGGCACGGCCACCGTGCAGATCATCCTGAACGCCTTCCGCCTCAAGCCGCTGGAGGAGGTTCTCCCGGCCGCGCAGGCCGCCGGCGTCGGGATCATCGCCCGGGTCCCGCTGGCTTCCGGGCTGCTGTCCGGAAAATACTCCCGGGAGACCTCCTTTGCCGCGGACGACCACCGCAATTACAACCGCAACGGTGCCGCCTTCGACGTCGGCGAGACCTTCTCCGGCGTCGACTTCGAACAGGGACTGCAGGCCGTCGCGGAGTTCGGGAACCTCGTCCCGGCCGGGGCCACCACAGCCCAGGCCGCCATCGCCTGGATCGCTGCGCAGGACGGGGTCAGCTCTGTCATCCCCGGGGCCAGGAACCAGGAACAGGCCCGGTCCAACGCCGCCGCAGCCGCGGTGGTGCCGTCAGTCGGCCGGGACTTCAGCAACGGCGTCCGGGACATCTATGACCGGTACTTCCGCGAGGCCGTTCACCCGCGCTGGTAATCCCGGGGCGGAGCGGTGGATTCCCGGACGACCAGGCGCGTGACGAGCTCCACCCTCCGGGAATCCAGCACCTCCCCGCGCATCTGGCGCAGGATGAATCGAAGCGCGGCCCGGCCCATCTCCTGCAGCGGCTGGGTCACGGAAGTGAGGGCGGGTACTGACTCCTCGGCCTGGTACGTGCCGTCGAATCCCACCAAACTCATGTCCTCAGGAACCCGGATTTTCTGCCGGCGCGCCTCGGCGAGTACGCCCAGGGCGATGCTGTCGCTTGCCGCAAAGATGGCTGTCGGCCGCTGCTCGAGCTGGAGCAGGGCCTTCATGCCGTTGGCACCGTGCTCGGACCGGAACTGGCCGGAGATGATGTACCGGTCTTCGACCGGTACTCCTTCCGCCCTCAGTGCGGCCATATATCCGTGCAGCCGGGCCTCATTGCATTCGGCGGCATCTGGCCCGCCAATGTAGGCGATCCTCCGGTGGCCCAGCTCCAGCAGGTGTGAGGTGGCGTCTTTGCCACCGGCCCAGTTGGTGGTGCCGACGCTGACCACATCCCCCGGCGGCGGATTGAGCGGGTCGATGACCACCACGGGAATCCCCCGGCGATGGAAGGCATCCAGATGGGCCGCGCCGAACGCCGACGTCACCACGATCATCCCGCAGCGTCCTTCGTCGATAATCCGCTGCGCGCGCTGCTCCGCCGTCAGGGTCGAGGCGCCCTGCTTGCCCGTGACGTTGAGCAGCACCTCAATGTCGGATTCAGCCGCATACTCCAGGACGCCATTGAGCACCTCAACTGCATAGGCCGAGTTCAGCGAGTCGAAGACGATTTCCACGGCCTGCCGGCCGGAGACGTTCCTGCGTTGCTGCAGCGGCGACTTGTATCCGGTCCGCGCAAGCACGGTCAGCACCTTCGCCCTGGTGTCAGCGGAGACGTCGTCGCGCCCGTTGATGACCTTTGAAACTGTCGGCGCAGAAACGCCGGCCTCGCGGGCTACGGCGGCCAGCGTCAGCTTTTCCTGATGTTCCACGGCGATACTCGTCTCCTCAAGTTTTCGAAATATTTCGCTGAAATCAGCTTGCGTTGCTTTTGGCCCAACGTCAACCCTCGGACCGCGTAATTGTGAGCCCTCTCACTAAAAAGGCTTGACGCTCGTCCGCTGCGCGGCTAACTTTGTCTAAACGGATCGCAAGTTTTAGCGAAATATTTCGAAAACTTCGGTTCGACTAGTTTGACCGACCACTTCCCCGGCAGTGCTGCCTGTTCCAAAGGCCGGACTTCCGAACACACAACGGGCCACCAGCGTCGAGCCCTAAGGATGAATGGAATGCAAATGACTAATCGTAAACTGCGCTCAGCCGCGATGGCCCTCTCCGCCGCGGCGCTGTCGCTCTCCCTCGCCGCCTGCGGCTCCAGCGGCCCCGCAGGAACGGCGGCCAGCGCGGACTCGGCCACCATGTGGGGCCTCACCGGCGGCAACCAGCCCGTACTGCAGCAGTCGGTGGAGGCCTGGAACACGGCGCACTCCGACCAGACAATAAAACTCGACTTCTTCGCGAACGATGCCTACAAGACCAAGGTCCGCACCGCCGTCGGCGCCGGCCAGGGCCCCACGTTCATCTACGGGTGGGGCGGCGGGGTCCTGAAGTCCTACGTGGACGCCGGCCAGGTAACCGACCTGACGGACTTCCTCAAGGAAAACCCCGACGTCGCGGACCGCTACCTGCCGTCCATCCTGGAAAACGGCAAGATCGACGGCAAGATGTACGCGGTGCCCAACAACAACGTCCAGCCCGTCGTCCTGTACTTCAACAAGGAGGTCTTCGAAAAGATCGGCGCTCAGCCCCCCAAGACGTGGGACGAGCTGATGGCTCTGGTGCCCAAGTTCAAAGAAGCCGGCGTGGCACCGTTCTCCCTCGGCGGGCAGTCCAAGTGGCCGGACCTGATGTGGCTGGAGTACCTCGTTGACCGGATCGGCGGCCCGGAGGTCTTTGCCAACATCGCCGCGGACAAGCCGGGCGCCTGGTCTGACCCGGCCGTGAAGGAGGCTCTCACCAAAATCCAGGAACTGGTGGACGCGGGCGGATTCATCAGCGGATTCTCCTCCATCGCCGCCGACAGCAACGCCGACCAGGCCCTGCTGTACACCGGGAAGGCCGCTATGGTCCTGCAGGGCGGATGGATCTACCAGGGCATGAAGAAGGACGCTGCGGAGTTCGTCTCCAGCGGCAAGCTCGGCTTCACCACGTTCCCGACCGTCGCCGGCGGCAAGGGCGACCCCGCGAACGTGGTGGGCAACCCCTCCAACTTCTGGTCCATCTCGTCCAAGGCCTCCGACAGCCAGAAGAAAGCCGCCCTCGAGTACATCAAGGACGGGATGTTCACCGAGGCCGACACCCAGGCCCTGATCGACTCCGGAGCCGTCCCCGTGACCACCGGCATCGAAAGCAAACTGGCTGCCTCCCCGGACAAGGACTTCCTGACCTTCGTCTACAGCATGGCCAAGGACGCTCCGGACTTCACGATGTCCTGGGACCAGGCGCTGAGCCCCGCCCAGGGCGACGCAATGCTCTCCAACCTGGACCAGATCTTCCTGCAGAAGATCAGCCCCGAGCAGTTCATCGACACCATGAACGCCACGATCGGAAAATAGCCAGTGTCTGCCTCAACCGGAACGTCCCGACGGGTCCTTGAAACGGGCCCCGTCGGGGTGGCTGGCCGTACCAGCCCTCGTCTTCTTCCTCGCCTTCGCGATCATTCCCTTGTTCGGCGTCCTCTTCCTCAGCTTCACGAAATGGAACGGGCTGGGCGAGATCCAGCTTGAAGGGTTCTCCAGCTGGATCTCGGCGCTGACGGACCCGATCACCGCCAACGCCCTCGTGGTGACGGCGAAGATCATGTTCTTCTCCTTCATCGTCCAGGCGCCAATCAGCCTGCTGCTGGGCGTCTTCACCTCCACCGGCCACAAATACCGGGCGGCCCTGGCGGTCCTGTACTTCGTGCCGCTGCTGCTGTCCTCCGCGGCGGTCGCGATCGCCTTCAAGGCCCTGCTGGACCCGAACTTCGGCCTGGGCGCGGGGCTGGGCCTGCCCTTCCTCACTCAGGACTGGCTCGGCAACTCGGACCTCGTGCTCTTCGTGGTGGTTTTTGTGATCGCGTGGCAGTTCGTCCCGTTCCACACCCTCATCTACCAGGGCGGCGTCCGCCAGATTCCCACGTCACTGTATGAGGCGGCACAGATCGACGGCGCCGGGCGCATGCAGCAGTTCTTCAGCATCACCCTGCCGCAGCTGAAGTACACGATCATCACCTCCTCCACCCTCATGGTGGTCGGCTCGCTCGCCTACTTCGACCTCATCTTCGTCCTGACCGGCGGAGGGCCGGGGTACGCCACGCGCCTGCTGCCCCTGCACATGTACCTGACCGGTTTCAAGGCCAATGACATGGGCGCAGCCAGCGCCCTTGGCGTCATCCTCGTGGTGATCGGCCTTGCCCTGGCCCTGATCCTGCAGCGCATCGGCGGCAAGAACCGCAACGACAGCCAATTGGAAGGTGCCTGATGGCTTCCACAACCCAGCTTCCCGCCCCGCCTACAACCCCCACGCACGACGGCGGAACGCCCCGCCGGCGGGCGAAGGGCCCGGGACGCAGCCGGCCGAACCTTCTGGGCGGGGCGGCCGGATGGGCCTGGCTCGCCGTCATCATCGTGCCGATCTACTACGTCGTGGTGACGAGCCTGAAGAACCAGGCGGGCTTTTTCACCTCGAACCCGATGCTGCCGCCCACCGAGCCGACCCTGGACAACTACAAGCTCGTCCTGGAAAACGACTTCGTCAAGTACTTCACGAACTCCCTGATCGTCACGATCGGCAGCGTAATCCCGGCCCTCCTGGTGTCCTTTATGGCCGCCTACGCCATCGTGCGCGGCAAGTCCCGGTTCCTGAGCTGGACCAACAGCCTCTTCCTCCTCGGCCTGGCGGTTCCGCTGCACGCAACGATCATCCCGATCTACTGGATGATCACTCAGGCCCGCCTGTATGACACCCTGCTGGCGCTCATCCTGCCCTCGATCGCCTTCGCCATCCCGATTTCGGTCCTTATCCTCTCCAACTTCATGCGTGACGTGCCCAACGAGCTGTTCGAGTCCATGCGCCTGGACGGGTGCTCCGACTGGGCCATGATGTGGCGCCTGGCGCTGCCGATGACCCGTCCGGCCGTGGTGACCGTCGGGATCTACAACGCCTTGGGTGTCTGGAACGGCTTCCTGTTCCCGCTCATCCTGACCCAAAGCCCCTCCACCCGGGTGCTGCCGCTGTCCCTATGGACCTTCCAGGGCGAATTCAGCGTCAACATCCCGGCCGTCCTGGCCTCCGTGGTGCTCGCCACCCTGCCCCTGCTGGTGCTCTACGTGGTGGCCCGCCGCCAACTGATCAGCGGACTCACCGCCGGGTTCAGCAAGTAACCGGCCCACGCCCCGAAAGGAACCATCATGACCACCGCCCAGCCCCTACGGGTCGGGATGGTCGGCTACGCCTTCATGGGCGCCGCCCACTCCCACGCCTGGCGGACCGCGCCCCGGTTCTTTGACCTGCCGCTGGAACCCCAGCTCACCGCCGTCGCCGGCCGCAATGAGGACGGCGTCCGGGCGGCAGCGGCCAAGCTCGGCTGGGACTCCACGGAGACGGACTGGCGGCGGCTGATCGAACGCGAGGACATCGACCTGATCGACATCTGCACCCCGGGTGATACCCACGCGGAGATCGCGATTGCGGCCCTTGAGGCCGGCAAGCACGTCCTGTGCGAAAAGCCGCTCGCCAATTCGGTCGCCGAGGCTGAGCGCATGGCAACAGCCGCCGACGCTGCCGCCACGCGCGGCGTGTTCGCCATGTGCGGCTTCAGCTACCGCCGCACTCCGGCGCTGGCACTGGCCCGGCGCTTCGTGGAACAGGGACGGCTGGGAACAGTCCGGCACGTCCGGGCCCAGTACCTGCAGGACTGGCTGAGCGACGAGAACGCGCCCATGACCTGGCGGCTGGACAAGGCCAAGTCCGGGTCCGGGTCCCTGGGGGACCTCGGGGCGCACATCATCGATGCCACCCAATGGATCACCGGCCAAAAAATCACCGGCGTCTCGGCCCTCCTGGAAACGTTCGTCGACCAGCGCCCGCTCGCCGGTGACATGGTGGGCCCTGGGCGGACACGGCGACGCCGGCGCCGACACTCCGCGCGGGGCAGTCACCGTGGACGACGCCGCGATTTTCACGGCACGGTTCGACGGCGGTCCGATCGGCGTTTTTGAGGCCACGCGCTACGCGCTGGGCCGCAAGAATGCCATGCGGATCGAGATCAACGGCACCAAGGGATCGCTGGCCTTCGACTTCGAGGAAATGAACGTCCTGTCCTTTTACGACGCCGCCGAATCCCCCGATGCCGGCTTCCGCCGGATCTTCGTCACCGAACCCGAGCACCCCTACGCCGGCAACTGGTGGCCCACCGGCCACGGTCTCGGCTACGAGCACGGTTTCACCCACCAGGTTGTGGACCTGGTGAACGCTGTCGCTGAACAGCGCCAGCCGGAACCGTCGTTCGCCGATGCCCTCCAGGTCCAGCGCGTGCTGGCCGCCGTGGAAACCAGCGCCGCGAACTCCAGCCATTGGCAATCCGTCTGAGCACCATGCCGGAACCGACCACAGACTTGAACCCGAAAACGAGGGACGCCCCATGACACGACCCATCACCCTGTTCACCGGCCAGTGGGCTGACCTGCCCTTCGAGGAGGTGGCGCGGCTCGCCGGCGAGTGGGGCTTCGAAGGCCTGGAAATCGCCTGCTGGGGCGACCACCTTGACCCCCGGCGCGCCGTCGAAGACGACCTTTACCTCCAGGGCCGGCTGGACATCCTGGAAAAGAACAACCTCAAGGTCTTCGCCATCGCCAACCACCTCGCCGGCCAGGCCGTCTGTGACGACCCCATCGACGAGCGCCACCGGGACATCCTCCCGGACAGCGTCTGGGGCGACGGCGATCCGGAGGGCGTCCGCACACGGGCCGCCGAGGCCATGAAGGACACGGCCCGGGCCGCGGCCCGGCTGGGTGCCAAGACGGTCACCGGGTTCACTGGATCCTCCATCTGGAAGACAGTGGCCATGTTCCCGCCGGCCTCCGCAGCCATGATCGAACGCGGCTACCAGGATTTCGCGGACCGCTGGAACCCCATCATGGACGTCTTCGACGACGCCGGAGTCCGCTTCGCCCTGGAGGTCCACCCCTCCGAAATCGCCTACGACTACTGGACCGCCAAGCGCACCCTGGAGGCAATCGGCCCCCGGGAAAACTTCGGCCTGAACTTCGATCCCTCACACTTCATCTGGCAGGACCTGGACCCGGTCATGTTCCTGCAGGACTTCGCCGAGAAGATCTTCCACGTACATGTCAAGGAATCCATCCGGCAGCTCGATGGCCGCAACGGCCGGCTGGGATCGCACCTGCCGTGGGCGGATCCGCGCCGGGGCTGGGACTTCGTCACGGCCGGTCACGGCGACGTGAAGTGGGAACCCATCTTCCGGACCCTGAACGCGATCGGCTACCGCGGACCCACCAGCATCGAATGGGAAGACGCGGGCATGGACCGGATGATCGGAGCGCCCCAGGCCCTGGCCATGGTCCAGGAACTCGCCCGCATCGCCCCTCCCGTCGCCGCCTTCGACTCTGCCTTCGCGAGCCGCTGACCACCACTTCCGGTCTCCGGACCGCAATCCAAACAAAGGAAATGCCATGACAGAGAACAAGACCGCACTCGTGGTCCGGGGCGGGTGGGACGGCCACCAGCCCCTGGAGGCCACGGAACTGTTCATCCCGTTCCTCAAGGACAACGGCTACGACGTCCGGGTCGAGGAATCCACCAAAATCTATGCCGACGCCGAGTACATGGCCGGCGTGGACCTCATCATGCAGTGCATGACCATGACCACCATCGAAAAAGACGAATTCGAAGGCCTGCGCACGGCCGTTGAGAACGGCACCGGCATGGCCGGCTGGCACGGCGGGATCGCCGATTCCTACCGGAACACCTCGGACTACCTCCACTTGATCGGCGGCCAGTTCGCCTGCCACCCCGGCAAGCACCCCGACGAACTCACGGGAGAGCAGCCGGACAATTACGTTCCCTACACGGTCAACATGCTCCCGGCCGCGGCAGACCACCCGATCACCCAGGGCATCGGCGACTTCGACCTGGTCACCGAACAGTACTGGGTCCTGACCGACGACTACATCGACGTCCTGGCCACCACCACGCAGAAGGTCCGCGAATGGGACCCCTGGAACCGTGAAGTGACCTCGCCCGCCATTTGGACCCGGCAGTGGGGCCAGGGCCGCATTTTTGTCGCCACTCCCGGCCACAACATCGAAATCCTCCAGGACAGCAACGTCCGCACCATCATCGAAAGGGGCCTGCTGTGGGCAAGCCGTTAAATGTAGGAATCATCGGCTGCGGCGCAATCATCGCCCAGTACCTGGCCAACATCCCCCGCCTCGAGGCACTCAAACTGGTGGCCGTCGCGGACCTTGATCCGGCCCGCGCCCAGGCCGTGGCCGACGGCTACGACGGCGTCCGGGCCGTCTCCGTCGAGGACCTGCTGGCCGCCGAGGACGTGGACCTGGTCCTGAACCTGACCATTCCGGCCGCGCACGCCGACGTCGCCCTCAAAGCGATTGCCGCCGGCAAGAGCGTGTACGGCGAAAAGCCGCTGGCGGCCACGACGGCCGAAGCACGCCAGGTCCTGGACGCGGCACGCGAGGCCGGGGTCGCCGTCGGCTGCGCCCCGGACACCGTCCTGGGGACCGGGGTGCAGACGGCCCGCAAAGCCATCGACGATGGCCTGATCGGGGCCCCGATCTCGGCCACGGCCACCATGGTCACCCCCGGCCACGAACGCTGGCACCCCAACCCGGACTTCTACTACCAGCCCGGCGGCGGCCCGCTGCTGGATATGGGCCCCTACTACGTCAGCGCCCTCGTCAACATGCTGGGTCCGGTGGTATCGGTCATCGGCGCCGCCAGCCACACCCGGACCGAGCGCACCATCGGCACGGGCCCGCGCGAAGGCGAGGTGATTCCGGTCGCCACCGACTCGCACGTGACCGGGATCCTGGTCCACGCCTCCGGGGCACTCTCCACCCTGGTCATGAGCTTCGACGCAGTGAACACCAAATCCTCGAACATCGAGATCCACGGCGAGCTCGGCTCCCTGGTGGTTCCGGACCCCAACTACTTCGAAGGCGCCGTGGAACTCTTCACCCTGGGCGCCGACGCGTGGGAGACCCTGCCGGTCTCGGCCGGGTATGTGGACTCGGGCCGCGGCTTCGGCATCGCGGACCTGGCCGCGACCCCTGCCGGATCAGAACCGCGGGCCGGCGGGCAGCTGGCCTACCACGCGCTCGAGGTCATGGAATCCGTGCTGGAATCAGCCCGCAGCGGAGCGGCCGTGCAGATCCAAAGCACCGCGGCCCGGCCGGCCCTGGTAGAACTGACCGTTTTGGCAGGCTCCGCGGAGGAGACCCCCGCGGACGGGCAGGTGCAGGAGATCGTCGCCTAGCAAGGGCCTGACCGGAGGGTCGAGTCAGTGGCTCATTCGCCACGACCGTGTACCGGTCTGGCGTTCGCCGGTGGTTCTCCGACCTCGTGGATGGTATGGCCGCTGCAGACCGCCTTGGTTATGGTGGCCTGCTCGATGCGCGACACAGTGAACCACCGCATTGCGTCGCGCATCCGGCACCATCCGATGAGGTACCACTGGCCGTTGGCGGACGCGAACAGCACGGGCTCAACGTCACGGGTGGTCGTAGACTCGTCCCCCGATGTGTAGCGGATACGGATCACCCGCTGCTCGGCCATCGCCTCTTCCAGTGCCGACTTAGTCGCGCGTGAAGACGAGGGAAGCGCGTTGACCCACACACGGCGGGCCAGCTCGTCAGCTCTTGCCCGGGTTCCGGGGTCGAGGACGTCCAGGATCTTCCGGATACCGGCTGCTGCCAGATCAGCGTAGGGGGCATCAGCCGCGGCGGACACAGCGGCCATGAGCGCCACAGCCTGTGCCGGAGACAGACTGACCGGTGGCAGGGACGCGCCGACAGCAAATCCGTAGCCACCGCCCGGACCTGGACGCGACCAGAGCGGTGCGCCGCTGTTCTCCAGAGCATCGAGGTCCCTCTTGATGGTGCGCACGGACACCTCGAACTCTTCCGCCAACCGTTCGGCGGAGACCCCCCGCGTGCCGCTGCGGCGCAACGTCTCTGATAGAGCATGGAGCCGTTCTGCCCGCTTCACTGCTCAGACCGCTTCATTACTTAGACCGAGGGGAATTCATGACATAAATAGTGACATACCGTTGTCCGGAGGGCCTGCGAGAGTTGTGCCATTACAACCGCTATGACCAGCCCCACCATCATTCTCATCGCCGGCCACTGGCTGGGTGCCTGGGCGTGGGATGAAGTTCTTGAACACCTGAAAACCGACCAACCTCGTGCCATTGCGATGACGCTGCCCGGTCTCGACGCGCAGGACCCTGAGCGTGCGACTAAAACCCTCGACGCCCAGGCTGAAGCAATCCTGGGCGTCATTGCTGAACACGGTAATCAGCCTGCAGTTCTCGTCGCCCATAGTGGGGCTAACGCTCCCGTCAGCCTCGTGATAGACCGGCACCCTGAGCTTGTCCACCGGGTGGTGTGGGTCGATTCCGGCCCTGTGGCGACGGGAAGTGTCTTCGCCCCAGACCTCCCGGCGGAGTTGGAGGAGCTTCCGCTGCCGCCTTTCGAGGTCCTCGGACAGCAGGCGAGCCTCGAAGGGCCTGAGCGCAGAGGTCCTCGAGCAGTTTCGGGCCAGGGCCGTCCCGGAGCCCGGCCCCGTACTTCGCCAGCCCGTCGAGCTCACCAACGAAGCCCGCCGCAAGGTCCGGACCACCCTGGTCTGCTGCTCAATCCCTAGTGCGCAGGTGCTGGAGCTGGCCCAAACCGGTCATCCAATGTTCACCGAAGTCGCGAACCTTGAACACCTCGACGTCATTGACCTGCCGACGGGCCATTGGCCTATGTGGAGCAGTCCCCGCGATCTCGCCCAGGTCATCCAGTCAGAGGCTTCGCGAACCAACTGAACACCTCATGCGGCAGCCAGCCGCCTGGCAACGCCTCGCCGGAGGCGCGGAGTGTGGTGGGGTCAGTGGACGAGTTCGCGCGTGATCCCGAAGGGAACCTGATCGGATAGCTCGGCCATGTAGCGGCCGGCCTCGTGACAAGTGATGAGTATTCCGCGTGTCCGTGTCTGCAAGGCGGCTTCCTGCAGGTCCCGCACGGCTTGCTCGAGTTCATCGTCGAGAGTCTGGCGGGTGGTGACACGGATTTCGATGCGGTCAGGGAGTGTGGTCATTGGCTGTCTTTCTTGTGTGAGATTCAGGGGCCGTGACGGCGGGCGCCAGAGTGGCAGTGCTTGTCCGTGACCGTCAGCACCAGGGCACTAGCCCCGGCCCCGAACGGTCTTAGTCCGCCGGGTACCGGATGCCGGCTTGGCTGCGCACCTCGTCCAGGAGGGACATGATGGTCAGCGTGTCCGCCAGCGGCATCGTCGGGCTCTCGGTCATGCCCTGCTGGATGCACCGGGTCACTTCGCGCAATTGGTACGTGTAGCCGCGGCCGGCAAGAAGGAACTTCTCCACGCGGGTCTCGCCCGGACCCGTCGTGATGGTCAGTTCCGTCGGATTGAACAGCGGCGCGTTGCATTTGAGCGTCCCCTTGGTCCCTGACAGCGTGGCTGTCTGTGTGGATACCGTGGTCAGGGACGTCATCAGCTGCACCTGCGCCCCGGAGTCGTAGACGAGGGACATGGCGGTCTCAGTGTCCACCCCGGAGCTGTTCAGGTGGGACGTGGCCGTCAGCGACCGGGGCTGGCCCAGCGCAATCTGTGCCCAGGTCAGCAGGTAGACACCGAGGTCCAGGAGGGCACCTCCGCCGTCCTCCAGCTTCCACAGCCGGGCTTCCGGGTCAAAGGGCGCCGGGAAGCCAAGGTCGGCCTGGATCCAGCGCACCTCCCCCAGTTCGCCCGACGCGATGATCCCGGCTACCCGCTGGATGCTGGGCAGGAACCGGGACCAGACCGCTTCCATGAAGAACACGTTCTGCTCCCGGGCCACGCTGACGAGGTGCTCCGCTTGCCGCGCGTTCAGGGTCAGCGGTTTCTCGCACAGGACGTGTTTGCCGGCGCCCAGGGCCTCCAGCCCCACCTGGTAGTGGTTGGCATGCGGCGTCGCAATGTACACGACGTCGACGGCGGGGTCCGCCAGCAGTCGCTGGTAGCCGGACAGGCCGCCGTCGGCCTTGTCGCCGTAAGCACTAGCGAAGCCGTGCTCCGCGGCGAAGGCGTCGGCGCCGGCCTGCGTCCGCGAGCTCACGGCCTGCAGAACCGCGTCGGAGAGCAGGGCCAGGTCGCTGACCACAATGGACGCGATCCGTCCGGTGGCGATGACGCCCCAGCGCAACGCACGGCCCGTGGCCGGCAGCGGGTCATCGAGACCTGCTGCCAGCAACGGTGTCCGGACAAGCTGCGGTTCAGTTACCGGCATCACTGTGGCTGGCCGCCCTTTTGTAGTTCGTGCTGATGAGTGCCTGGAAGTCCGGCTCGGGCGTCGCGTCCAGCGCCACGTCCCAGCCGGGACGGGTGCCGGTGAGCGCCCAGGCCGCTTGCACGGCCGCTCCCCGGGCAACGTACTCCCCCGGGGTGGGGATGACCACCGGCAGGTCGAAGACCTGCGCGGCGATCCGCTGCACCGCCGGGTTCTGCACGGCGCCGCCGATCAGCAGCAGCCGCCGGGCCGGGTAGCCCAGCTCCTGCAGCGCGTCCAGGCCTCCGGACAGCCCGCACAGCATGCCTTCGATCGCGGCGCGCGCCAGGTTTGGCCGGGTGGTGGACTCGATGCTCAGGCCGTGGAAGCTTGCCTTGGCGTGCGGCAGGTTGGGGGTCCGTTCGCCCTCGAAATACGGGATCAGGACTACACCGCCGGCGCCTGGTTCGGCATCGAGGGCCAGACGTGCCAGTTCCGTGAAGTCCACGTCCAGCATCCCGGCAATGGAGCTCAGGACCCGGGCGGCGTTCAGGGTCACCGCGATCGGCAGGTACGCTCCGCCGGCGTCGGCGAATCCCGCCACAGTGCCGGTGGTGTCCGAATGCAGTTCAGCGGCGACGGCGAAAACCGTCCCGCTGGTCCCGACCGAGACCACCACGTCACCTGGCCCGGCGCCGAGCCCGAGCGCGGCACCGGCGTTGTCACCGGCGCCGGGGCCAAGCAGGATGCCGTTGTCTCCGGCTCCGTGCACCAGGGTGCCGCTGTCGGCACCGAAGCAATCCGGGTGGACCCGTCCGGCGGAATCCCCCGGGGCCACAACCCGCGGCAGGATGACCGCATCGCCACGCTCCCCCGCTGCCCCGGCCTCCCGGGCATCGCGCCCGAACGCCAGCTTGAACAGGTCCAGGTCGTAGCTGCCGGAGAAAGGGCTCCAGTAGCCGGTGCCGCTGGCATCGGAGCGGTCCGTGGTCAGCTGTTCCAGGTCCGGGCCCAGTGGGCTGGACCCGGCGGGGCCGTAGCCGCGTAGGCGCCAGGTGAGCCAGTCGTGCGGCAACGCCACGGCGGCAACCCGGGCGGCGGCTTCCGGTTCGTGGTCGCGCACCCACCGGACCTTAGTGACGGTGAAGGACGCCACCGGGACCAGTCCGGTCCGCCGGGAGAAGTCCTCGGCGCCGACTTCGGCGGTGAGGTTCGCGGCGGATCCGGCCGAGCGGGTGTCGTTCCAGAGCAGTGCGGGCCGCACCACGTTGCCCTCGGCGTCGAGCAGCACCATACCGTGCTGCTGTCCTCCGACGGAGAGCGCGCTGACGCCGCCCAGCCCGCCGGCGTCGTTGATGGCCTCGGACAGGGCCTGCCACCAGTGGTCGGGGTGGACCTCGGTGCCGTCCGGGTGCCCGGCACGGCCCTCGCGGACCAGGGCCCCGCTGCCGGCATCCAGGACGACGATCTTGCAGCTTTGCGTGGACGAGTCCACCCCGGCAACCAGTGTCATGGGAACAGCCGTCACCGGATCAGCGCGCGCCGAGCAGGTGCTCGATGAAGAGCTGCTGCAGCTTCACGAACCCGAAGCCCTTGCCGCCGAAGTACGCGCCGGAGTCGAAGTCCTCGTAGGAAGCCCGGTCGGCCCGGAGCTGCTCGTAGCCTTCGCCCGGATTGAGGGTGGGCTCGTTGATTTCGGCCACGCGGGAGGCCAGCAGGGCTGCCTGGACCTCGGGGTCGGCGCGGAAGGCCTTGGCGCGTTCCTTGAGCAGCAGGTAGGTCTGGATGTTGGCGGCCGCGGAGTCCCAGACGCCGTCGATGTCCTCGGTGCGGCTGGGCTTGTAGTCGAAGTGGCGCGGACCGGTGTACGCCGGGCCGCCGTCGGGTCCGCCGTTTTCCAGCAGGTCCACGAGGGAGAAGGCGTTCTGGAGGTCGCCGTGGCCGAACACCAGGTCCTGGTCGAACTTGATGCTTCGCTGGCCGTTGAGGTCGATGTGGAAGAGCTTGCCCTGGTACAGGGGCCTGGGCGATGCCGTGGGTGAAGTTCAGCCCGGCCATCTGCTCGTGCCCGGTTTCGGGGTTCACGCCTACCAGTTCGGGGCGTTCCAGGGTCTCGATAAACGCGAGCGCATGGCCGAGGGTGGGGAGGAGGATGTCGCCGCGGGGTTCGTTGGGCTTGGGTTCGATCGCGAACCGGATGTTGTAGCCCTTGTCCGTCACGTAGTCGCCCAGCAGGTTCACGGCCTCGCGGTAGCGTTCCAGGGCGCCGCGGATGTCCTTGGCGGCGTCGTATTCGCTGCCTTCGCGTCCACCCCACATCACGAACGTCTCGGCGCCCAGTTCGGCGGCGAGGTCGATGTTGTCGAGGACCTTGCGCAGGGCGAAGCGGCGCACGCCGCGGTCGTTGCTGGTGAAGCCGCCGTCTTTGAACACGGGGTGGCTGAACAGGTTGGTGGTGACCATCGGGACGACCATCCCGGTGGATTTGAGCGCACCGGTGAGGCGGTCGATTTCGCGCTGGCGGTCAGCCGCGGTGCAGCCGAAGGGGAAGAGGTCGTCGTCGTGGAAGGTGATGCCGTAGGCGCCGAGGTCGCTGAGCCGGTTGACGGCCTCCACGGTGTCCAGCGGCGGGCGGGTGGCGGACCCGAACTGGTCCTGGGCCTGCCAGCCCACGGTCCAGAGGCCGAACGAGAACTTGTCTTCACGGGTGGGCTGAATCGCCATTGAAAGCTCCAAGGAGTGTGGTGGTGGATGGTGCCGGTCCGGTCCGCTTTGAGGCGGCCCGCATAAATTGTTCTGCAAACAAACATATTCGAAATTGTGGTGATGTCAACCACTTCCGCAAAACTTTCCTTGGCGGCAGCATCCGCAGGAAAAACGCTTCCCAGCGAACCCGTCCTGCCGGTAGGGTTATGTTCTAGAAAACACCAAACCCGGGCCTGGAGGCTCAAAGCTAAGGATGGCCTGTAATGGAGCAGCTCGTGACCGAACGTAACTGGGCCCGGAACCACACCTACCGCGCACCCCGGATCGCCCACCCGGCCAGTGTGGCGGAGCTGCAGGAACTGCTGGCCGGCGCAGACCACGTCAGGGCGCTGGGCTCCCGGCATTCGTTCAATGACATTGCGGACACCTCCGGCACCCTGGCTGTCCTGGACCGGCTGGATGCCGACCGGACGGACGCCGGGATCAGCGTGGACCCGGCCGGCATGACGGTGACGGTCGGTGCGGGCGTCCGTTACGGAACCCTCGCCGCGGAGCTGCAGCGCCGCGGCTTCGCCCTGCACAACCTGGCGTCCCTGCCCCACATTTCCGTGGCCGGCGCCGTCGCCACGGCCACGCACGGCTCCGGGGATACCAACGGCAACCTCGCCACCGCCGTCAGGGCCCTGGAACTGGTCACCGCCGACGGCGCACTCCTTTCCGCCCGCCGGGGCGACCCCTACTTCGACGGCATGGTGGTGGGACTTGGAGCCCTCGGCATCGTCACCCGCCTGACCTTGGACATCGAACCCAGCTTCGAGGTCAGTCAGCAGGTGTTTGAAAATCTCGACTGGGACCAGGTTCTGGAGAACTTCGACGCCGTCACGTCCGCCGCCTACAGCGTGAGCCTGTTCACCGACTGGAGCGGATCAACGGTGGGGCAGGCCCTGGCTCAAAAGCCGCATCGGCGGCCCTGCCCCGGACCAGGCAGGGTTCTTCGGCGGCACCCCGGCCACCGCGGCCCTGCACCCGCTGCCCGGGGTCTCCGGCAGCAACTGCACCCAACAGCTCGGCGTGCCGGGGCCGTGGTCGGACCGGCTGGCCCATTTCCGGATGGAATTCACCCCCAGCAACGGCGATGAGCTCCAGAGCGAGTACCTCCTCCCCCGCGAGCACGCCGCGGACGCGCTCCGCACCATGCGCCGGCTATCGGACGTGGTCACCCCGCTGCTGCTGGTCGGCGAAATCCGCACCGTCGCCGCGGACAGGCTGTGGATGAGCCCGAACTACGGCCGCGACGGCATCGCACTGCACTTCACCTGGCGCCCGGACCAGCCCGCCGTCCAGGCCATCCTGCCGCTGATCGAAGCGGAACTGGCCCCGTTCGGGGCCCGCCCGCACTGGGGCAAGCTGTTCGACGCCGGCGCCGGCACCCTCGCGCCGCTGTACCCGCGCTTCGGCGACTTCACCGCCCTGGCGGACCGCCTGGATCCGGCCGGGAAGTTCCGGAACAGCTTCCTGGACCGCACCGTCTTCGGCAACTGATAATCTCGCGATGATGCCCACCTCAATCCCGCGCCCCGCACCGCCGTCCGCCGAGCCGGATCCGTCACGGCGGAACAACCTGGCGCTGATCACCTCCCTTATCCACCACCACGGCGTCCTCAGCCGGGCCCAGCTGACCAAGCGGACCGGCCTGAACCGGTCCACGGTGGGAACCCTGATCGGTCAGCTCGTGGCCTGGGGGCTGGTCTATGAGACTGCCCCCACCGGAGAGGCCCAGGTGGGCAGGCCCAGCCCCGAGGTGCACCCGTGCCGGTCGACGGCGGCCATTGCGGTCAACCCGGAGATCGATGCGGTGACGATCGGGCTGGTGAGCCTCGGCGGGAAAGTCCAGCGGAAGATCCGCTTCGCCACGGAGCGGATCCCCACCGCCCGGGAGGCCGTCAACAGCGCCGCGGCAGTTATCGAGGGGATGCGCTCCGAACTTGAGGCCTCCTACCGGATCACGGGCATCGGCATTGCCGTGCCCGGGCTGGTCAACCGGGCGGACGGCGTCGTCCGGCACGCCCCCCACCTGGGCTGGCGCAACGAACCCGTGGCCCAAATGCTCGCCGACGCCACCGGTTATGAGTGCAGCGCCGCCAACGACGCCTCCCTGGCCGCGGAGGCCGAACTCATCTTCGGCGCCGGCGCCGGCCGGGAAAACCTGGTCTACGTCAACGGCGGCGCCTCCGGCATCGGCGGCGGGGTCATCTGCGACGGTGTTCTGCTGCGCGGGGCCTCCGGCTACGCCGGCGAACTCGGCCACACTTTCGTACGGACCGCCGGGCACACCTGCCACTGCGGAGCCACCGGGTGTCTGGAGACGGAGGTTTCCCAGTCCCGGCTCTTCGACCTTGCCGGGCTCGCCGGCGGCGACGCCGTGGAGCTGGAACACGCCCTCCGGAACACCCCCGGCTCCGGGGTGTCCGAGGAAGTGGACCGGCAGCTGGAGTACCTGGCCATCGCCCTGCGGAACACCGTCAACATGTTCAACCCGGAGGCGCTGGTTCTGGACGGGTTCCTGGGCGTCCTGCACGGACTCGCCCCCGGCACCCTGGAACGGCTCATCCGGGCCCAGGCCCTGGACGGTCCCGCCGACGAATTCAACATCCACCACTCAGCGCTCGGCCCGGACCTGATGATGATCGGCGCCGCCGAGCTCGCCTTCACCCGGTTCCTGGCCGATCCCGCAAGCCTGGGCACCCTCCCGGCGCCCGCACTCCTGGAAGGCTGACATGCCCGGCACCAGCTCCTCGCCCATGGGCGAATTCTTTGACCTGACGGCCACCATTGACGGCCGCCGCCAGCACGCCGTCGTGACGGAAGTCGCCGCGAGCCTGCGCAGCCTCGCCGTGGACGGTGTGGCCCTGATTCAGGAATATCCCGTTGATGCCAGGCCGCCGTATTGCGCCGGCTGGGTCCTGGTGCCCTGGCCCAACCGGGTGGCGGACGGTTTGTGGACGTACGACGGCGTGCCGCAGCAGCTCGAATGCACCGAGCCCGGCGGCGCCAACGCCCTGCACGGCCTGCTCACCGAAACGCCCTACCGCGTCACGGAACGGACCCCGGGCGCCATCACGCTCGCCGCGCAGGTCCGCCCGCAGGCCGGCTACCCGTTCGAGCTCGAGACGTCCGTCCGTTATGAGCTGGCGGCTGACGGCATCCATGTCAGCCATATGGTCCGGAACACGGGCTCCCAGCCTGCTCCGGTGGGGCTCGGGGCGCACCCGTTCCTGCGCATCGGTGAGGTTCCGACCCGGGACCTGAAACTGGTCATTGACGCGGACACCCACATCGAGATCAACGAACGGCTGATCCCCACCGGCACCGTCACGGACGTCACCGGCACCCGGCACGACTTCCGCACCGGGCGGCTCGTCCGGGACGTGGACCTTGACGACGCCTGGGCGGGCGTCCGGCGGAACGGCGACGGCGGCTCAACGCATTACCTCGAAGCCCCGGACGGCAGCCGGGTGCGGCTGCACATGGACGGCTCCTTCGGGTACGTCCAGGCCTTCACCACCGATAATTTCGTCACGGACGGCGGGATGGTGACCGCGGTAGCCCTCGAGCCCATGACGGCCCCGGCCGACGCGCTCAACAGCGGCGAAGGGCTCCGCTGGCTGCGGCCCGGGGAAGAGTGGGAGCTTTCCTGGAGCATCGCGTACCAAAGCGTGTGACCCCGGGCCAGAGGTAGGCCCGGGGTTACATGCTGGTCGCTGGGAACGCGGTTTGAAGCTGGTGCGGCCTACATATCCGCCAGCGCGGTCCCCGGGTTCTCGATCGCGTCGGCGACGTAGCGCAGGAACCCGCCCGCGGTGCCGCCGTCGCAGACCCGGTGATCAAAGGTGAGGGTCAGCTCGGTGACCTTGCGGACCGCGAGCTCCCCGTCCACCACCCAGGGCTTGTCGATGATCCGCCCGACGCCGAGGATCCCCACCTCCGGGTGGTTGATGATGGCGGCCGAGCCGTCCACCCCAAAAACGCCGTAGTTGTTCAGCGTGAAGGTGCCGCTGCCCAGTTCCGCCGGGGTAGCCTTGCCCTCACGGACGACGGCGGTGAGCCGGCGGATCTCCGCGTCCAGTTCACGGGCGCTGAGCTTGTCCGCGTTGCGCACGGAGGGGACCATCAGCCCACGGTCGGTCTGGGCCGCGAAGCCGAGGTTGACGCCGTCGAACGCCACAATCTCCTGCATCGCCCCGCCGGCGGCGTCCTCCGTGGTGACGATCCTGGTGTTCAGCGCCGGGTACTTCTTCAGCCCGGCGGTGACGAAGCGGGCGATGAAGGCCAGCAGCCCGGGCGTATGGTGCGGGTCTGCCTTCTTCAGCGCGGCCCGCATCTCCACGAGCGCGGTAGCGTCAACGTCCACCCACACCGTGGCTTCCGGGATCTCCGACCGGCTGCGCGTCATGTTTGCGGCAACAGCCTTGCGCACGCCCCGGACAGCGGTGCGCCCGGTGATCCCCAGGCCGGTGCGGGAGTCCGTGTCGCCGGAAGGCTCCGGCTGAGACGCCGTGGTTTCAACCGCGGCGGTGCCCGCAGGTTCTGTCTTGGCCGGCGCGATCGCCGCTTCGACGTCCTTGCGCATGATCAACCCGCTGGCGCCCGATCCTTGGAGTCCCCCCAAATCGACTCCATGGTCCCGGGCCATCCGCCGAACGAGCGGAGAAATCACGGCGCCCAGCTTCCCGGGCACCCGGGTGCGCATCAACAGCAAATCATCGGCGGCCTTTTCCTCCGCCGAGATCCGGGCCGGAGCCGAAGCGGCAGCGGACGCAACCGCCCGCTTCGGAGCCCGGCTCCGCCGCGCAACCCCGTGCCCGCCAGGCGTTCCGTATCCGATCAGGACATTGCCGGATCCGGCTTTCTCTTCCTCGCGGTACGTTTCAGCAGAAACCTCAGCCGCCGCAGGCAATGCCGCCCCGGGAGTGGCATCGGGCCTTCCGGAGCCGGCAGCATCGTCCGCAGGACGAATGCCGTCCGGCGAAGGGGCGGGGGCGGCATCATCTGCGACGGCGCTAGCCGGGGAACCGACGGGAGTAACAGAAATCAGCGGCTTGCCGACGTCGAGCGTCTGGCCGGGCTCGCCGTGCAGCACGGCAACGGTCCCGGCGTACGGGGAAGGCACCTCCACCATGGACTTGGCAGTTTCGACCTCGGCGATCGGCTGGTCCACGCGGATCTCGTCGCCGACGGCCACGAGCCAGTTCACGAGTTCGGCTTCGGTCAGGCCTTCGCCGAGGTCCGGGAGGAGGAATACTTTCGGTTCGCTCATGGTCAGTCTTCCCACTGGAGATCGTCAACGGCGTCGAGGATGCGGTCCACGCCGGGCAGATAGTAGTGCTCGAGCTTGGGCGCCGGGTACGGCACATCGAAGCCGGTGACGCGGCGGATCGGCGCGGCGAGATGGTGGAAGCAGCGTTCCTGGACCCGGGCGACGATTTCCGAGGACACCGACGCGAAGCCGTGGGGCCTCGGCGATGACCACGGCGCGGCCGGTCTTGCGGACGGAGGCGCAGACGGTCTCGTCGTCGAACGGGACAATCGAGCGGACGTCGATGACTTCGAGGGAGCGGCCTTCCTCCGCGGCCGCTGCAGCAGCCGCGAGCGCGGTGGGCACGGATGGGCCGTAGGCGATGAGCGTCGCATCGGTGCCGGGACGGGCGACGGCGGCGCGGCCTTCGGAGGACGTGCCGCGCTCGACGTTGGCGGCATGCTCGGCGCGCAATGCGCCCAAGTCCACCTGGTCCTTGGACCAGTAGAGCTTCTTCGGCTCCATAAACATCACCGGGTCATCGGAGTCGATGGCTTCCCGAAGCATCCGATAGCCGTCAGCCACGGTGGCCGGGGTGAACACTTTGAGGCCGGCCGTGTGGGCGTAGTAGGCCTCGGAGGAGTCGCAGTGGTGTTCGACTCCCCCGATGCCGCCGGCGTACGGGACGCGGATGACCATCGGCAGCTTCACGGCGCCCTTGGTGCGGTTGTGCATCTTGGCGACGTGGCTGACGATTTGTTCGAACGCCGGGTAGGCGAAGGCATCGAACTGCATTTCGATCACCGGGCGCATGCCGTTCATGGCCATGCCCACGGCCATGCCGACAATTCCGGACTCGGCCAAGGGGGTGTCGAAGCAGCGGGTCTGCCCAAAAGTTTTGGTCAGTCCGTCGGTGATCCGGAAGACGCCGCCGAGCATGCCGACGTCCTCGCCGAAGACCAGCACGGAGTCATCGGCATGCATGGCATCGGCCATCGCCGCGTTCAGCGCCTTCGCCAGGGTGACAGGCTGCGGGCCGGTCTGGGCTGCCTTTTGCTCGGAGGCAGTTGCGGCTTTCGCGGCGGCGCGGGCGGTGGCGGAGCTGACGTTGCCGTTGGCCTCGGAGGAGGTGGTGATGGTGGGGCTCATTTGCTGGTCTCCTCAGCGCTGGTTGCTTCGCGGGCGAGTTCGTCGGCGAGCAGGGCGGACTGCTCCCGCAGTTGCGGCGTGGGGCTTTCGAAGACGTACTTAAACAGGTCCTGCGGGTCGACCGGGACCTCTTCGCCCAGGCCCTCGCGAAGCTGTGTGGCCACGGCTTCGGCCTTCTCCGCGATCCGGGCCGCGGCGCCGTCGTCGAGCAGTCCGCGGTCGGTGAGATAGGTCGTCATCCGGGTCAGCGGATCCTTGGCGACCCATTCGGCGACTTCGCTGTCCTGACGGTAGCGGGTGGCGTCGTCGGCGTTGGTGTGGGCCTGCATCCGGTAGGTGTGGGCTTCGACGAGCAGCGGTCCGGAGCCGTCGCGGGCGAGCTTGACCGCACGGTCCAGGACGGCGAGGAGCGCGACGAGGTCATTGCCGTCCACGCGTTCGCCAGCCATGCCGTAGCCGACGGCTTTGTGCGCGAGCGAGGGCGCCACGGACTGGTGCGCCAGCGGGACGGAGATGGCGTACTGGTTGTTCTGCACGAAGAACACCACCGGCAGGTGGAAGACGGCGGCGAAGTTCAGCGCCTCGTGGAAATCGCCTTCGCTTGTGGCGCCGTCGCCGCACATGGCCAGGACCACGGTGTCTTCGCCGCGGAGTTTGGCGGCGTGGGCTACCCCGACGGCGTGGAGCAACTGGGTGGTCAGCGGTGTGCACTGGATGCCCACCTTGTGCTTGGCGGGGTTATAACCGCCGTGCCAGTCACCGCGGAACAGCGTCATGGTCTGCACGGGGTCCACGCCCCGGGCCATCACGGCCACAGAGTCGCGGTAGGTGGGGAAGATCCAGTCGCCCTCGGACAGGCACAAGGCGGCTGCGACCTGGCACGCCTCCTGGCCGTGGCTCGAGGGATAGACGGCCATCCGGCCCTGCCGGACCAGGGCGGAGTTCTGGTCATTGACACGGCGTCCGACGACGAGCTGCTCATAGGCGGCCAGCAGTTCGGCGTCGCCGGGGATGCTGTACTCGTGGCCCGGCTGGGTGCCTTGCGCGGCGTGCGGGTTCAGAGTGCCGTCCTGGTCCACCATCTGGATCTGGTGACGGGCGGGGAGCATGTAGTCTTCCACCGTGATGCCAAACTTGCGCACGGCCGCCGAGGCTGCGTTTTCCTGCGCGGCGTCTTCTTGCTCGGTGTCCCGCTCAGTGCCCGGTACATTCCCTGGCGTCGCGCTGTCCGCCGGAGAATGCTGGGAAGCGTGGTCTGCGGAGATCGTCATTGGTCCGTCCTTCTGTTGCCACTAATCTTTCCCAGTATCGTCCTTGGGGATGTTTCGTATCCAGTCCTAGCCGAAATCATGGAGAAGTCACAGCTTTTGGCTTAGTCTAGAAGACGATCTGTAAGTGTGAGCTGGGTTACGGGCGGGAGTCGTAGACAAATGGCAGAGGTGGAAGCGGAGCAGGAGGCCGTGCCGCTGGACGAGGTGGACCGTCGCATCATTGCGGAGCTGACCCGGGATGGCCGGATGTCAGTAACGCAGGTAGCGGAAAACGTCCATATTTCGCGGGCGCACGCCTACACCCGGATCGCCCGGTTGACGGGCGAGGGCGTGCTCACCAAGTTCACAGCGCTCGTTGACCCGATCCGGGCCGGGCTCAAGTCCTCCGCCTATGTCACGCTCAAGGTGCGCCAGCACTCCTGGCGCGAGCTGCGGGAGAAGCTGCGCGCCATCCCCGAGGTACACCACATTGCCCTCGTGGGCGGGGATTTCGACGTGATCCTGCTGGTGCGGGCCGTGGACAACGTGGATCTGCGCCGCGTGATCTTCGACCAGTTGCAGTCCATGCCCGGGGTACTGGACACCCAGACGTTCCTCGTCTTCGAGGATTTGGACACGCGGTGAGCAGCACGCCCGCCGGCCCTCGGGGCGCGCCGTGATATCCCGGGCCAGGTGGGGATGGCGGGCCCTGCTGTCCGCCATGGTGTCGCTGCTGGCGCTGATTGGTTTCTGGCCAAGCCCGGTGGACAAGCCCCTTAGAGGCCTCATCGCGCGTGCGCTCCGGAAGCTCCATGCCCACGGCGTCCCCGGCTGGGTCGATTACGCGTTCGTTGAACGCATAGCCAACGTGGCGCTCTTCGTACCGTTGGGGGCGGTCGCGGTGCTGGCCTTCCCATGGCAGAAATGGTGGCAGATAGCCACGCTCGGCGCTCTGGTGTCGGGCTGCATGGAGCTGGGTCAGTGGATGTTTCTGAGCCAGCGTTATCCGAGCCTCGCCGATCTTGCCCTCAACACGGCTGGGGCCGCCATCGGCGCGCTCATCGCACGACGGCTGGTCCCAGACGAAACGGCTACTTTATGAAGTCCTTCATCCAGCTCTTGAGCTCTTCGCCGAAGTCCACGCGCTCGGAGGCGATGGAGATGACGGCCTTCAGGTAGCTGAGCTTGTCGCCGGTGTCGTAGCGCCGTCCGCGGAAGACTACGCCGTAGACCCCGCCGCCCTCGCCGCCGGACGTGGCCAGGACCTCTAGCGCGTCAGTCAGCTGGATTTCGCCGCCGCGTCCCGGCTTGGTGTGCTCCAGGACATCAAACACTGCCGGGTGCAGGACGTAGCGGCCGATCACCGCCAGGTTGGACGGGGCCTCTTCCACCGCCGGCTTTTCCACCAGCCGGTTCACCCGGAAGTAATCCGTTCCGTCCACCGCAGTAATGTCCGCGCACCCGTAGGCGCTGATCTGGGCCGGGTCCACTTCGATCAGAGCAATCACAGAACCGCCTGTCGTGGCCTGGACGTCGATCATGGTGCTTAGCAGTTCGTCCCGCTCGTCGATGAGGTCATCGCCCAGCAGGACAGCAAACGGTTCGTCCCCCACATGCTGCCGGGCACACAGCACGGCGTGCCCGAGTCCAAGCGGTTCGCCCTGCCGGACGTAGTGGATGGGGCCCAGGCTGGAGGCGTACTGCACGGCCTCCAATCGTGCCGAATCGCCCTTGAGTTCAAGGGTGCGCTCCAGTTGGGGAGCCCGGTCGAAATGGTCTTCGAGGGCACGCTTCTGCCGTCCGGTGATCATCAGAAGGTCCGTCAGGCCGGCTTTAACGGCCTCTTCCACCACATACTGGATGGCGGGCTGGTCAACGACCGGCAGCATTTCCTTCGGCATGGCTTTGGTAGCCGGCAGGAATCTGGTTCCCAATCCGGCGGCAGGAATGACGGCTTTTCTCACTGGTTTCCCCAAAGTCATAGCTGCACCATACAAATTGTTGTAGGAACCATGCAATGAATTTCCGAAAGCACTTGGGGATTCTGCCTCTCCGGCTACCAGGCCAGTGCCGCCGTCGGGGTGAATTCGGACGCTAGCCTTTGAAAACCGGGGTGCGCTTCTCCTGGAAGGCGCGGAAGCCCTCGGCGTAGTCCTCGCTCTTGCACAGCCGGGCCTGCTCGGCGTTTTCTCCCGCCATTGATTCCCACAGGCCCAGCCGCTGATCGCGGATGTGCGCCACGAGCTCCTTGCTGGCGGTGAAGGCTCCGGTGGCTCCGGCGGCCACCCGGCCCACAATGGCGCGGGTGGACTCGAGCAGTTCCCCCGCGGGCATGGCGCGGCTGAACATTCCCTGCGCTACGGCCTCGGCGCCGCTCATCAGCTCGGCGGTATATATCAGGTCCAGCGTGCGGTGCATGCCGAGGCGCTCGGTGAAGTACCAGTGCCCGCCGGAGTCCAGCGTGGCGCCGAGCTTGGCGAACGGCGAGCCGAACTTCGCGTTCTCCGCCACGTACACCACGTCCGTGGCCAGCAGCAGGCCGAGTCCCACACCGAGACAGGCACCCTGGGCCGCGGCGAAGGTCGGGGCCGGGAAGGCACTCATCTTCTGCAGCAGCGGCTGCACCAGCCCGCCGAGGTACGCCTGGGCGTCGTCGCTCTCCGGCGTGACGCCCGCAATGTCACGTCCCGCGCAGAAGGCGCGCCCCTCCCCGCGGAGCAGGAGCGCCCGGACCTCTCCGCGTGCGGCGGCAGCAGCGGCGTCGTCGTACGCCTGGGACAGTTCTGCAAGCGCCTGCTCGTCCAGCGCGTTGAGCTTGTGCGGGGCGTCGAGCACGACGTCGGCGATGCCGCCGGCGATGGAGAGGGAAATCATGGGGCTCCTTGCAAGGGGGAAGGCAGAGGGCAGGGAAAGAACTAGACGTCGAAGTCGACCGTGACGTCCGGGGTGGTCGGGTGGGACTGGCAGGTCAGGACGTATCCCTTGTCCAGTTCGTCCTGTTCCAGGGCGTAGTTCTCGTCCATTGTGACTTTGCCGGTGATGACCTTGGCGCGGCATGTGCCGCAGACGCCTCCGGCGCAGGCGAACGGAACATCGGGGCGGACCCGGAGCGCGGCGTTGAGGATGGATTCGCGGGCGTGGGTGGGGCTCGAAACCTCGCCCTGCAGACCGTCCAGCGTGAAGGTGATCTTGTAAGTGTCCTGGGATTCGTCCGCGGTCACGGGCCGGCCGATGTTGCCTTCGGGGCGGTCCGGTTTGCCCGAGGTGAACAGCTCGAAGCGGATGTGTTCGGGCTTCACGCCACGGTCGGCCAGGGTGTCCCGGCAGAGCTGGACGAGCTCGAAGGGCCCGCACAGGAACCACTCGTCGACGTCGTCCGCGTGGATGGCGGTACCCAGCAGCGCCTGGAGCTTTTCGGCGTCGATCCGTCCGCTCAGCAGCGGCGCGATCCGCTGCTCACGGGAGAGCACGTGGTGCAGGGCCAGCCGCGACGGGTACTTGTCTTTCAGGTCCGCGAGTTCCTCCAGGAACATCACGTCCATGGCGGCCTTGTTGGCGTAGATCAGGTCGAAGCGGGTCTCCTGGTGTGCCGCCAGCAGGGTCCGGGCAATGGCGATGACCGGTGTAATACCGGAGCCTGCGGCGATCGCCACGAAGCTCCCGGGCTCCCCCGCCAGCTCCTCGGGATGGTTCATCGAATTCATCACGTTCTGTTCCACCGGCTTGCCGTCCCGGCCGTGCTTGGAGACGAACGCACCCATGGGGCTCATCACGTCCAGTACGTCGCCGGACTTGAGCTCGGCGTTGGCCCACGTGGAGAACAGCCCGCCAAGGTCTTTCTTGATGGCCACGCGGATCTCGCTGGTGCCGTCCGCGAAGCTCCGCGGCTCGGCGCAGATGGAATAACTGCGGCGCACCTCATGCGGGTCGCCGTTCGCATCCGGCATGGTGGTGCGCAGGGCCACGTACTGGCCGGGGAGGTAGTCGTACTGGCCGGCCAGCTCCGCGGGGACGGCGAAGGTCACTTCGATCGCGTCGTCCGTGAGCCGGCGGACCTCATCCACGGCCAGGGTGTGGAAGGAGGCGCGACGGCGGCCGGTGGCTGCGGCCTGCTCGGCGGCGGTCTGGCGGACAACAGTCATAGTGTTTCCTTAGAGGACTTTGAAGTAATCGAACGGCTCCTTGCAGTCCTGGCAGGCGTAGAGCGCCTTGCAGGAGGTGGAGCCGAAGCGGGTGAGTTCCTTGGTGTTCAGCGATGAGCACTGCGGGCATTTGACGGCGAGGGACAGCCGGACCGGCCCGGCGTGCCGGGCGGCATTGGAGTGTCCCGACGGCGGGGCGATGCCGTACTGCTCCAGCTTGGCCTTGCCGTCCTCGCTCATCCAGTCCGTGGTCCAGGCCGGGGAGAGGACCAGGTCGACGTCGACGCCGCCATACCCTTCGCGGGCGAAGGCCGCCTTGAGGTCGTCACGGATCGCGTCCATCGCCGGGCACCCGGAGTAGGTCGGCGTGATGGTGACGCGGACAGCGGGGACGATGCCGCCGTCGTCGAACAGCGTGACCCCGCGCAGGATCCCGAGATCCGCGATGCTGAGCACCGGGATCTCCGGGTCCACCACGGTGGCCGCGAGGTCCCAGGCTTTTTGCTCGGGCGTCCTGTTGTCCGGGCGGCTGGTGGCCGCGGAGGGATGGCTGACGTACATCTCCGGCACGGCTACCAGCTCGCTCCGGGATGCTGGCGGGCGAGCACCTGCATTTCGGCCAGGAGGTAGCCGAGGTGCTCGGAGTGCTGGCCCTGGCGTCCGCCGCCCCGGGCAGCCGGTACCTGCGGGAGGTCCAGCTCGGCCTCGGCCAGGACCTCCCCGATGAGCCGGTCAAAGTCAGCGCGCAGGCTGGACGGCTCGACGGCGGCGCCGGACGCGCTGAGGCGGGCGGTGAGCTCATCGTCGCGGAACAGTTCGTCCACATAGGGCCAGATGGTCTTGAAGCCTTGGATCATCCGGGCCCGGGACTCGTCCGTTCCGAGGGCCAGGCGCAGCACCCACTGGGCGCTGTGGTCGCGGTGGTAGTCCACTTCCTTGACGGCCTTGGCTGCGATGCCGGCCAGGGTGGAGTCCGTGGACTGCGCGAGCCGCCGGTAGAGCTCGAACTGGTAGTAGCTGACCACGAACTGCCGGGCGATGGTGGCGGCGAAGTCCCCGTTGGGCTGTTCGAAGAGCTCCACGGAACGGAACTCGTGCTCGCTGCGGAAGTAGGCGAGATCGTCTTCGGTCTTGCCGGGCTTCCCCTCTGCGGCGTAGGCCCCGCCGGCATAGCTGAGGAAGGACCGCGCGTGGCCCAGCTGGTCCAGCGCGATGTTGCCGAGGGCCACGTCCTCTTCGAGTTCGGGGGCGCGGGAGATCCAGTGGCCCAGGCGCTGGGCCAGGATCAGTGCGTCATCGCCCAGGCGCAGGGCCAGCTCCGCAGCGTCCTGGTCCGGGACAGCACCGCGGCTGACCGCCAGCGCGATATCCTCCGGGCGGAGCGCATTACCGGGTGTGATCCGGGTGGCGCTGGCGGAGCCGTCCCCGCTGGCCCCGGCGCCGCTCACGCCGACGGAAATGTCGCCGTGGGAGTCTTCCGCGGCGTCCGTGTGGGTTGCTTCGTTTGCTGCTTCGTCCGTTGCTTGGGGGGTGCTCACAGGTGCTTCACGCCCTCGCTCTTGGTGTAGTACGTCGCGTGCCGGTAGTCCTTGCCCTGCGGGGACTCGAAGAACGAGCCCTTGGCATCCGGATCGCTCGCGGCGATGGCGTCCGCCGGAACCACCCAGATGGACACACCCTCGTTGCGCCGGGTGTACAAATCGCGGGCGTTGCGCAGGGCCATGGCCGCGTCGGGCGCGTGCAGGGACCCCGCGTGGACGTGGGACAGTCCGCGGCTGGAGCGGACGAACACTTCCCAGATCGGCCAGACGTTGCCTTCAGTAGTGCTTGTCATGCTGCGGTTTCCTTCTGCTTGGCGGACTGCTTCGCGGCGTAGGCGGCTGCGGCTTCGCGGACCCAGGCACCGTCTTCGTGGGCTTCGCGGCGGCGTTCCAGGCGCTGGGCATTGCAGGGACCGCGGCCGGCGAGGACTTCGTGGAATTCATCCCAGTCCAAGGGTCCGTGCTCCCACTTTTTCGTGTCCTCGTTGAAGCGGATGTCCGGGTCCGGCAGCGTCAGGCCCAGAACCCTGACCTGTTCCACCATCATCCCGACGAACCGGTTGCGCAGTTCGTCGTTGCTGAAGCGCTTGATGTTCCAGGCCATGGATTGTTTGGAGTTGGGTGAATCATCATCCGGCGGGCCGAACATCATCAGGGCCGGGGCGTACCAGCGGTTCACGGCGTCCTGGGCCATCTGCTTCTGCTCGGGCGTGCCGTGGGAGAGCTCCAGCAGGATTTCGAAGCCCTGGCGCTGGTGGAAGGACTCTTCCTTGCACACCCGGACCATGGCCCGGCCGTAGGGTCCGAAGGAGGCGCGGCAGAGCGGGACCTGATTGGCGATCGCGGCGCCGTCAACCATCCAGCCGATGGCGCCCATGTCAGCCCAGGTCCGGGCGGGGTAGTTGAAAATGGAGGAGTACCGGGCTTTGCCGTCCATCAGGTCCTGCATCATCTGATCGCGCGGCTGTCCGAGGGTTTCGGCGGCGGAGTAGAGGTACAGCCCGTGGCCGGCCTCGTCCTGGACCTTGGCCATCAGGACGGCCTTGCGCTTGAGACTCGGCGCGCGGGAGATCCAGTTGGCTTCCGGCTGCATCCCGATGATCTCCGAGTGCGCGTGCTGCGAGATCTGGCGCAGCAGGGTCCTGCGGTAGGCCGGGGGCATCCAGTCCCGCGGCTCGATCCGGGAATCTTCAGCGATGACCTTGTCGAAGTAGGCCTGGCCTTCAGCGTCACGCCGGGCCGCATCGTCGGGATGTTCCGCCGTCACGCCGGCGGGAACCGACTGCAGGTTCTGCGATGCCATGGTTGCTCCTATGCAATTCCGATAAATAATTACCGACCGTTCGTTCAGGATATGCGGCGGGTGGGACGCGCGTCAAGGACGACACCGGGTGCAGGTCGAAGCGGAGGGCGCCGGCGCAGGAGCCTGCGCAGACGCAGGAGGCGCGGCGGTAGGGCTCCCAGCCCGACCGGCGACGCCTCCGCCGCCCTGGCCGGACCCATCCGAGGGAACCCGGGGACCAAGCGGAGAGCAGCAACAGGCGTGCCGGAAACGCAGCAGGAAACCCGACAGGGAATCCGACAGGGCGCCGCCTGGAACCTGACGAGGAAGGCTGGGGCCCGGAAAGGAAAGCTCCCGTGCCGCGGCCTCTCAGGCCGCGAGCCGCAGGGCCCTTGTCTGCGGAGCGGCGGCGGGAGCCAGGACCCGGAGCTGGCAGTCGGACTGCAGGGGATCAATGGAGGCAGGCAGATGGCGGGATTCTGAACAGGCCTGCAACTGTTCCAGTGCAGCCCGCTCCACACGTGCGTGGCTGACATCCACGACCAGCCGCAGCCCTTCGCGCAAGTGATTGGCCCGCTTCATCACCACATACAGGGCCTGAACACTTTGCTCAGTCACATGACCGTGCGCGGCCACTTCCGCCTCGCCGCCGTCAAGGTCGAGCCGGACAAGAACCTTGAGCTTTTCGTGCACGTGCTACCCCTATCGCGCGTGGCCGCGACGCTGCGGCCATTAACCAACATAGGGAATGAATGTGACGCAGGCAACATTGTGACCCGCCGTCGACGTCGGAACTGCCGGGAAAGAACAGCACCGGGCATGGAAGCGCCGATTGGTAGAATTGCGGCAAACCCCCCGGACTTGAGGAACAGATGACGTACCCGCACGATACCGACGGCCTCCCGCCCGCGCCCGCTACGAGGCGCCGGCGTAACGCCAAGAAACGCAAAGGCCGGATGGTACTGATTGTCGTCGCCGCCCTTGTTGCACTGGTTACGGTGGTCGCCGCAGGCTACCTGTTCAACCTTGGCCGCACGTTCGATTCCGGGACAACGAAGATCGAGCAGGCCTTCCCGGATGAATCCACGCGGCCCAAGAAGACGGATGGCGCAATGAACATCCTCGTGATGGGCAGCGACAGCCGGGGCGCCACCGGAGAGGACGCAGCCGACGGCCAGGCCACCAACCAGCGCGCCGACACGCTGATGCTGATGCATATTCCGGCGGACCGCAAGAACATTTACACCATGTCCCTGATGCGGGATCTGTGGGTCACCATTCCGGGCCACGGCGAGGCGAAGATCAATGCCGCACTCGCCCTGGGAGGGACGCCGCTGATGGTCCAGACGGTCGAGTCGATTTTCAACCAGCGCATCGACCACGTGGCCATGATCGACTTTGAAGGTTTCAAGGGCCTCACCGATGCCCTGGGCGGCGTGACTGTGGACGTCAAGGTGCCTTTCACGTCCAGCAGTCTGGACCGGCAGTTCACGGCAGGGAAAAACACCCTCAACGGGGAGGAAGCCCTGGTCTTCGTCCGGGAGCGGTACGCCTTTACCGATGGCGACTACCAGCGGGTCCGGAACCAGCAGGAGTTCCTCAAAGCCATCATGCAGAAGTCGGTCAATCGACAGACGCTTACCAACCCCGTCACGATCAACAATATGGTGAGCTCCCTTTCGCCGTTTATCAGTGTGGACGAGTCCTTGGACGCTGCCACCGTGGCCGGCCTGGCAGTGGAGTTGAAGGACGTGCGCCCGGCCAACACCGTAATGTTCACGCTGCCCACCAACGGCATTGGCACCTCCAGTGACGGGCAGTCAATTGTCCTGACTGACCCCGAGGCCATCCAGGGCATCTCCGACGCCCTGGCGGCCGGCAAGCTCGGAGATTATGTGGCGGCAAACGGTCTCACCAAGGGCAACTGAGTTGACTCCGGCGCCGCCGCTACCCCGGTAGCGAACGCGCGCGGTCAGCGGTGCCGCGGCTCGATAGATTGGGGCCATGACCCAGAATTCCGGACAGCCGCTGCCACAGCCCCCTGTCGCCAAGAAAGTCCGTACCGTCCGCACCCACCACGGAGACTCCTTCGAGGACAACTATGAGTGGCTGCGCGCGAAGGAATCCGCGGACGTGGTGGAGCACCTGAAGGCCGAAAACGACTACCAGGAAGCCGTTACCGCGCATCAGGAGCCGCTGCGCGAGGCGCTTTTCCAGGAAATCAAAGGCCGCACCCTGGAGACCGACCTCTCCGTGCCCAACCGCAAGGACGGGTGGTGGTACTACTCCCGTTCTGTCGAGGGCAAGGAATACGGCATTCACTGCCGGGTCCGCGCGCAGGACAGCGGGGACCGTGTCGCGGACTGGACTCCCCCGGCAGTGGAAGCCGGCGTCGAGATTGCCGGCGAAGAGATCCTGCTCGACGGCAACGTCGAGGCCGAGGGCCAGCCGTTCTTCGCCGTCGGCGGGGCCGCCACCACCATCGACGGGAACCTGTTCGCCTTCGCCGTGGATAACGCCGGAGACGAGCGCTTCACCCTGCGCATCAGGGACCTGAGGACCGGAGAGCTGCTTCCGGACGTGATCGAGAATGTCTTCTACGGGATCGCTTTTTCCCCCGACGGCACCCGCGTCTTCTATACCGTTGTGGACGACGCGTGGCGGCCCTACCAGGTCAAGGCCCACGTGCTGGGCACGCCGGTCTCTGACGATGAGGTGATTTACCAGGAGGACGACGTCGCCATGTGGCTCGGCTTCGACCTCTCGGCGGACCGGCGCCACCTCGTGCTGGGCATCGGCTGCTCCGAATTCAGCGAAACCCGGCTGCTGCGCTTCGATGCCCCCGGCGCCGGGCTCCAGACCGTGATCTCCCGGGACGAAGAGATCCTGTACGAGGCCGAGCCGTTCCTGCTGGACACAGGCGTCGGGACACCGCAGGAACGGATCCTGCTGACCCACAACAAGGATGCCATCAACTCGATGGTCTCGCTCCTGGATCCGGCGGAACTCGCGAAGCCGCTGGCGGAGCAGCACTGGGCCACCGTCGTCGCGCATTCCGATGACATCCGGGTCAACGGCGCCGGCGTCACCTCCACGCACCTCATCCTCTCCGTCCGCCAGGACACCATCGAACGGGTCCAGGTCATGCCCCTGGCCGGGCTCGGGACACCCGCACAGGGCCCGATCGTCGAGCCGGTATTCGAAGAAGAGCTCTACACGGCAGGCGTTGCGGGTTCTGACTACGAGGCTCCCGTGATCCGGATGGGCTATACCTCCTACTTCACACCGTCCCGGGTCTACGATTTCGTGCTGCCAACGGCGGACCAGCCTGCCGGGGTGCTGCTGCTGCGCAAGGAGAGCCCTGTGCTGGGCGGCTATGAACCGTCCGACTACGTTGCCACCCGGGAATGGGCTGTGGCCGTCGACGGAACCCGGATCCCGCTCTCGGTGCTGCGGCACGCCTCCGTCGCACAGGACTCGACGGCGGCAGGTCTGGTCTATGGCTACGGTTCCTACGAACTGAGCATGGACCCGGGCTTCGGCATCCCCCGGCTGTCGCTGCTGGACCGCGGAGTGGTTTTTGTGATCGCCCATATCCGCGGTGGCGGTGAGCTCGGCCGGCACTGGTACGACGACGGCAAGAAGCTGCAGAAGAAGAACACCTTCACGGACTTCCTCGCTGCCACCGACTGGCTGGCAGGTTCCGGCTGGGTCGACCCGGCCCGGATCGCCGCGATGGGCGGCTCCGCGGGGGGACTGCTGATGGGCGCCATCGCCAATCTCGCGCCGGAGAAGTACGCGGCCATCGTGGCGGCGGTCCCGTTCGTGGATGCACTGACCACCATCCTCGACCCCGAACTTCCGCTTTCCGCCCTGGAATGGGAGGAATGGGGCAACCCGATCACGGACGCGGACGTCTACGCGTACATGAAGTCATACACCCCCTACGAAAACGTCCGCGCCGTCGCCTACCCGAAGATCGCTGCCGTGACCTCGTTCAACGACACCCGGGTGCTCTACGTGGAGCCCGCCAAGTGGGTGCAGCGGCTCCGCGAACTGACCACCGGCAACGAACCGATTGTGATGAAGATCGAGATGGACGGCGGCCACGGCGGGGCATCGGGCCGGTACGTGCAATGGCGTGAACGCGCCTGGGATTACGCGTTCGTGGCGGACTCACTCGGCGCCACGGAACTGCTGCCGGGAGCCGGGCTGAAGTAGCCGAACACCCTCTCCTCGCGAATTAATGGTCATCATGCTTACTATTTACTGGCATGATTGGCACTGCGACGTGGAACCGGTCCGCTGGGGCCCGGGCGTCGAGGAACAGCAACAGGCACGTAGGTGCCGGAAATGGAGTTTGCTATGAGCGTTGAGCCCGGAATGACCCCATTGAGCGATGAGGAACTGCTGGCACAGGAAGGCACGGCCCTCCCGGACAAGGAAGTCGCCTCGGTCCTGGACCTGAACGCCGACCTGGACCTCGGCATCAACGCCGCTGCCCCGATTGATCTCGCCGTCGCGGCCAACGCGAACGTTGCCGCACCGATCGACGCCGCCGCCTCGGCCAACATCCTTTCCTTCGGTTCCGAGGCCCAGGCACTCTCGGACCAGGGCGTCATCATCAACCAGGGCATCACGGCCGACGCCACCGCGGAATCCACGCAGGACAGCACCCTCGACCAGGCCGCCAGCGCCCCGGCCGGAACCGCTGACACTGCCGGTACCGGCACAGCGGATGCAGGCTCGGTTGACGGTGCCGCGGGCACCACAGCCGGCGCCGGCACCGGCGGACTCCTGCCCGACGGCACCGCCCCGGACCTCGGCGCCCTGCCCACCGACGGCGGACTCACCGACGCTGCCGGCGCGGTCAACGGCAACCTGCTCAACGTCAACGTCGATCTCGCCGCGCAGGCCGACATCGCCGCCCCGATCAACGGAGCCGTGGCCGCCAACGCCAACGTCGCCGCCCCGATCGACGCCGCCGTCGCCGCCAACATCGGCTCGATCGACAGCAACGCGTTCGCCGTCTCCCAGCAGGACGCCATCATTAACCAGAACATCGAGGGCGAAGCTACGGCCACGGCCGACCAGCAGTCCGATCTGAAGCAGTAGCCAACCGATGAGCACCCCCCACGGCGGGCCGTCCTCCACGGACGGCCCGCTGGCCGCTGCCCCCGCCGCCGCATCCGGAAGCGCGCCGGCCCCCTCCGGCTTCGCCGTCGCCGGTACCATTCAGCCGCCGGACGTCCCCGTCCGCGCGGACGGCGTCCAGCTGCTCGGCGAAGCCAAGGGCTCGGGCTACCGCGAGGCGCCATCGCTCGTGCGGCGCGCCGACGGACAGACCCTGCAGCTCACCACGCTGCTGTACCTGATCCTCGACGCCATTGATGGCCAGCGCAGCCTGGAGGACATCGCCGAGCGGGCAAGCACCGGCTCGGGACGGCTCGTCAGCGCGGACAACGTGCGGACCCTGATCGACTCCCAACTGCTGCCGCTGGGCCTGTTGCAACTGGCGGACGGGTCCCAGCCCGAGGTCAAGAAAGCCAACCCGCTGCTGGGCATGCGCTTCCGGTATTCGGTGACGGACCCGGAACGCACCCGCAAGCTCACGGCACCCTTCGCCGTCCTCTTCAACCCGTTGATCGTCGTCGCTGTCACCGCGGCGTTCCTTGCCATCTGCTGGTGGGTGCTGATGGTCAAGGGCCTGGCCTCCGCCACGCACGAGGCGTTCGCCAACCCGGCGCTCGTCCTGCTGGTGGTGGCAGTCACCGTCCTGTCCGCAGGGTTCCACGAATTCGGCCACGCGGCAGCGGCCCGCCGCGGCGGTGCCACGCCCGGGGCCATGGGCGCGGGCCTCTACCTGATCTGGCCCGCGTTCTACACCGACGTCACCGATTCCTACCGTCTGGGCCGGGGCGGCCGGATCCGGACCGATCTCGGCGGACTGTACTTCAACGCCATAGTGGCTGTGGCGATCATGGGCATCTGGTGGGCCACCGGTTTCGACGCCCTGCTCCTGGTAGTGGTCACCCAGCTCATTCAGATGGTCCGTCAGCTGCTGCCCCTGGTGCGCTTTGACGGCTACCACATCCTCGCCGACGCGACCGGTGTCCCGGACCTCTTCCAGCGCATCAAACCGACCCTGCTGTCCCTGCTGCCGTGGCGCCCGGCCGACCCTGCGGCGCAGGTCCTGAAGCCTTGGGCCCGGACCGCGGTGACCGCCTGGGTGCTGGTGACCGTGCCGCTGCTCATTTTCAGCCTGGTCATGATGGTGCTCTCCCTGCCGCGGCTTCTGGGCACCGCCTGGTCGGGCACGCAAAAGCAGTACGCCCAGTTCAACGGCAGCCTCGCCAACGGCGACGTCCTCGACGCCGCCGTCCGGGTCCTGGCTATCATCGCGATCGCGCTTCCCGTCCTGGGCATCTTCTACATCCTGATCCGGCTCGGCCGGCAACTGCTCACCGCGCTCTGGCAGAAAACCCAGGGGAAGGCCGTCCAGCGCGGCACCGCCCTCGCCGCGGTGGCAGCCGTTGTGGCCGGTCTCGCCTGGGCCTGGTGGCCGGCGGCCGAAACCTACCGCCCGGTCCAGTCCTACGAACGCGGGACACTTTCCGACGCCACCACCGCGTTCTTCCCGTACTCCTCCGCGGGCCGGATCCAGGAGGGCCGGCCCGGACGGACGGTCGCCCTGTGGCCGGCCGGCGCCACGAAACCCACCCGCGACGATCCTCAGCTGAGCATGGTCCTGGTCCCGCGCGACGCCGGATCCGGCACCGCAGGCACCGCGGCGCCGTCGTGGGTATTCCCCTTCGATAAACCCGCCGCCGCCGAAGAGGGCGACAGCCAGGCCCTGGCCGTCAACACCACCGATGGCACCACCATCTACGACGTCGCGTTCGCCCTTGTCTGGGCCGATGACGGGCAGCCCGTGGACACCAAGAACGAGGCTTACGCCTACGCGAACTGCACCGACTGCGCCGCGGTGGCCGTCGGTTTCCAGGTGGTGCTGATCGTGGGCCAGACGAACGTGATCGTGCCGCAGAACCTCTCGACTGCGGCGAACTACGACTGCGTCCGCTGCCTGACCTACGCCCTGGCGAGCCAACTGGTCCTCACCCTGGACGGTCCGCTCGGCGCGGACAGCATGGGCAAGCTCAGCGCGCTGTGGCAGGAAATCGCGGACTACGGCCGGAACCTGCAAAACGTGCCGCTCTCCGAGATCCAGGGACGCCTGGCCGCGTTCCAGGACCAGATCAAGGAGATCATCAAGACCGATCCCAGCGCCACTCCCGTCAGCGGCACCGGCACGGCAACCAAGCCGGCGACGCAGCCCGCCACCAGCGGGAGCCCGACTCCGGGCGGCACGGCATCGCCCGGGGCTACCCAGCCCGCCCCCACAAGTGGAGGAACGGCGTCGAACAGTCCTGCCCCAGCCACAACGGCGACCCCGGCCCCGAGCCAGCCCGCTCCCACCACGCAACCGGCCGGGCCGACACCAACCCCCACGGGCACCGCCCCGGCCACGGGTTCGGCAACGGGCACCGCCCCGCCCGCGCCATAGAGGTGTCTCGGGTACCTGGACTGGCTCCATTTGCCTCAAATGGCCGGAATGAGGACGTCATTCCGGCCATTTTCGGCAAATCGTTGCCTTCGGATCCGTCTGCGCCGGTCCGGGCGTAAGCGCCGGGCGTTGAGTTCCCCCTCCCCCGGCGATAGATTCGGATGACTGGTCTTCACCAAGACATCGGGGCGAAACGTGCACGGTTCAACCAGGCGGAGCAAGCGCGAAGACAGCAGTGTGATCGATCTGGCCGATGCCGGGCCGGACCTGATCCCCCTGATTGGCGGCAAGGCCGCGGGGCTGGGCGGTCTGATCGCCGCAGGCCTGCCCGTGCCGCCCGGTTTTTGCATCACAACGGCGGCTTATCATCGGATCGCGGCGGCGGCCGAAGCCGCACAGCTGGCGGGCACCTCCGGCGGGGATCCCGGCGCCTTCGCGGACCGGACCCGTGAGAGTATTGCCGCCGTCCCCGTCCCGGAGGATCTCGCCACTGCCATCCGCTTCGCCTACGCCCGGTTGGGCGGCGGCGACGGACGGGACGTCCCGGTGGCCGTGCGGTCCTCCGCGACGGCCGAAGACCTGCCCGAGGCGAGCTTCGCCGGCCAGCAGGACACGTACCTCAACGTGACCGGCGCGGACGCCGTCCTCGATGCGGTCAGGCGCTGCTGGGCCTCGTTGTGGACACGCCGGGCCGTGGCCTACCGGCACGAGCACGGCGTCGAGCAGCAAACTGCGGGCATCGCCGTCATTGTCCAACGGATGGTGGAGGCGGATATTTCCGGTGTGCTCTTTACCGCCAACCCGCTCACCGGCCGGCGCAGGGAAGCCGTGATCGACGCCGCCCCGGGCCTGGGCGACGCTGTTGTCAGCGGTGCCATCAACCCGGACCATTTTGTGCTCGACACCGCCAGCGGCACCATCCTTGAGCGCACCGCGGGCACCGCGGGCACCGCGGGCACCGCGGGCACCGCAACAGACCCCGCGCCGGGCCGCAGCCTGTGCCTGACGGACGGCCAGCTCCGTGAACTGGCAGCGCTGGGCGAGCGGGCCGAACAGGCCCTCGGCCGGCCCCAGGACCTGGAATGGTCCATCGATGCGGACGGACAGGTCCTGGCCCTCCAGTCCCGCCCCATCACCACCCTCTACCCCGTCCCGGACGCGGCTCTGGGGGAAAACCTCAGCGGCGGCACCCGCTCCTACATGAACGGCAGCCTGATGCAGGGCTTGACCCGCCCCCTGACGCCGATGGGGTGCTCCGTCATGGAGTTCCTGACTGTCAGCTACCGGGCCGGCGTCGACCGCCCGGGTGATCCCGTCCCGTTCCGTTACCTCGTGGTCGGCATGCGGCTTTTTGTGGACGTCACCGAACTCCTGCGCGCCAAGCGCAGCCGCCGGATCATCCCCCGGCTCATGAAGCTCGCAGATGCCCGTTCCGTAGACGTTCTGGAATACCTCATGGCCGATCCGCGGTTCGCCGTGGCCCGCGGCAGGAGCGGTGGAAACCGGCTGTCCGCGCGGGTGGTCTTCAAGTCCCTGCCGCAACTCGCGGTCCTCCCGTATCTGCCGGCGGCCATGATCCGGCCGGACGCTGCCCTGGAACGGCTCAGGCGGGCGGAGGAAAAGTTCCGGCGGGCGCTGGTGCTGGAAGAACCCGCCAGCGCCACCAAGCGCCTGGACTTCGTGGAACGAGTCCTCGGCAAGGACATCCTTCCCGGCCTCATGATGCAGCTTCCACCGCCGGCTGCCGGCTACGCATGGCTCGGGATTGCGCGCTGGCTCCTGGACGGGCTGGCCAAACCGGGTGACCTGGAAGCCGTGCTGCGGGGTTTGCCCGGCAACGTCACCACCGAGATGGACCTGGAGCTCTGGCGGACCGCCACCCTGATCCGGGATGACCCCGACTCGGCACAGGAATTCGGGACCGGCACGCCGCCGGAACTGACCCGCCGCTACCTCGACGGTTCGCTGCCGGCCGCCGCGCAGCAGGGAATCGCGGCGTTTCTGGGCCGTTACGGCCACCGCGCCGTGGCGGAAATCGACCTCGGCGTACCGCGCTGGGCTGAGGACCCGAGCCACATCCTCAACGTCCTGGCCAACTACCTGCGCGTGACGGATCCCAAAAAGACTCCGGACCGGCAGTTTGCCCGCGCAGAAGCCACCGCCGAGGAGCGGGTCAAGGAGCTCTCCGCCCGGGCCCGCACCAAGGGCACGCTCCGCGGCCGGCTGGTTGCCCACGGACTGCGCCAGGCCCGGCAGACCGCCGGCCTGCGTGAATCACCGAAGTTCGCGCTGATCATGTGCTTTGCCGAAGTCCGGCGCCAACTCGCAATGGTCGGCAAGGACCTCGCCGCCGCGGGCCGGATCAGCGAACCCGATGACGTGTTTTTCCTCGACCTGGCCGAGGCCCGGGTGGCGCTGCGCGGCGCGGACCTGCGCGAGGCCGTGGCCGAGCGCCGGCACACCTACGCCCTCGAAATGCGCCGCCGTCACATCCCCCGGATGCTGCTCTCGGACGGCACCGACGTTGAGGCGGCGCTGGCAGCCCGGACACCGGCGGACGATACCCTGCCGCCCGGAACGCTCAGGGGCGCCCCCGCCTCGGCCGGGACCGTCACGGGAAAGGCGCGGGTCATCCTTGACCCTCAGGGCGCGCATCTGGAACCGGGCGAAATCCTGGTGGCTCCGTCCACCGACCCCGGCTGGACCCCGCTGTTCCTCACCGCGGGCGCCATGGTGATGGAAATGGGCGGCCCCATCTCACACGGCGCCGTGGTGGCGCGCGAATATGGCATCCCCGCCGTCGTCGGCGTCCCGAATGCCACCACGCGCATCAGGACCGGCGACGTCATCACGGTGGACGGCGCCGCCGGAACGGTCAGGCTCGGCGGCTGAGCGCTAGCGTCCGGAGTTTACGACGGCGGCCGTCGCCTCCGCGATCGCCCGCTCCTCGTCCGTCGGCACTACGAGCACGGGGATAGCCGAACGGGGTGTGGAAATCACCCGGGGATCCCTGGACCGCTCAAGGTTCAGGACGGAGTCGAGCTCCACACCGAGGGCCCCGAGCCGGTCCGCCACGAGCGCCCGGAACTGGTGCGAATTCTCGCCGATACCGGCCGTGAAGACGAGGGCCTTCGCGCCGCCGACCGCCACGTGGTAGCCGCCGATGTACTTGGCCAGGCGGTAGGAGGCGACCGCGAGGGCCATCGCGGCCTTGGCGTCACCGGCTTCCGCCGCTTCCACCACCGACCGCATGTCGTTGTTCCCGGCGAGGCCTTTGAGCCCGGACTGGCGGTTGAGCATTGTGTCGAGGTCTTCAGGGGACCAGCCGGCCCGGGCCAGGAAGACAAGGATGGACGGGTCCAGGTCGCCGGAGCGTGTGCCCATAACAAGACCTTCGAGCGGGGTGAAGCCCATGGAGGTGTCGATGGACTGTCCGGCGCGGATGGCGGTGACGGAGGCGCCGTTGCCGAGGTGGGCGATCACGGCGTCGAACTCTTCCACCGGGACGTCCAGCAGCGCCGCTGCCTGACGGGAGACGTAGTCGTGCGAGGTGCCGTGGAAGCCGTAGCGGCGGATGCCGTGGTTGGTGTAGAGCTCGTCCGGGACGGCGTAGCGCCAGGCGTGCTCGGGCAAGGTGCGGTGGAATGCGGTATCGAAGACCGCCACCTGCGGCAGCTCGGGCCATTTTTGCGCAATGGCGCGCAGGCCCAGGACGGCGGCGGGGTTATGCAGCGGCGCGAGCGGGTTGAGGCGTTCGATGGCGCGGGTGATCTCGCTGTCCACCAGCACCGGCTCAGCGAAGCGTTCCCCGCCGTGCACCACGCGGTGACCCACAGCATGAAACACCTGCCCGCCGAGGGCCTCGTGAATGGCCGCATCCACCAGTTCGAGCGCCTCGGCGTGATCGCGGGGGCCCTCGATTTCGCCGTCACCACCGCCTCCGTTGCCCATCCCGATCTTCTCGATCAGGCCTTCGGCGAGTACGCTGCCCGCCTCGACATCACGGACCTGGTACTTGAGCGAGGACGAGCCGGAGTTGATAACGAGGACGAGCAACGGGGCCTCCTAGGCCTTGGCTTCTGCGCTGACCCCTGGGGGCGCGCCGGGACAGTCAACACGGCGGCGCCTGGCGGAGCGCCCCGTGGGACCCACTATAAATTGCCGGACGGGCGAGGGCGCCACTCCGTTGCGTAAGCCGCGGCAGGCGCTTAGAGTCGGCGGAGCAACTGGACCACTCACGAAGGGACTTCCATGACTGACGACGCGACACAGCCAGACAGCACGCACCCCGAGGGCAACGGACCGGCCAGCACCGAGCCGGCCAGCACGGACAGCGGTTCCGGCAAGCAGGATCCCACCGGCGTCGAGGGCGCGAACCCGGCGCTGGACGACACCGGGGCCCTCAAGGCCGCCGAGACCGGAGAAGCCCCCGAGCCTCCCGAGAACCTCGAGGACCTGGACCTCACGCCGTCGGGCCTGGCCAATGAGCCCGCCAGCCAGAAAGATCCCGACAGCACGGCATATCCGGAAAACACTGACTAGGATCCCGCTGACGAGGCATGGCCCGCCGCGGGGGCCGGCTCGGCGGCGGGCTCCGCGGACTGAGCCTGGATGGCGGTGATGGCCACCGTGTTAACGATGTCCTCCACGGTACAGCCGCGGGACAGGTCATTGACCGGCTTGCGCAGGCCCTGCAGGACGGGCCCGACGGCGACCGCACCGGAGGACTGCTGCACCGCCTTGTAGGTGTTGTTGCCGGTGTTCAGGTCCGGGAAAATGAACACGGTCGCCTGCCCTGCGACGGAGGAGCCGGGCATCTTGGATGCTGCGATCGATGCGTCCACGGCGGCGTCGTACTGGATGGGACCTTCGACGGCGAGCTCCGGGCGGCGTTCCCGCACGAGTTCGGTCGCCTGCCGGACCGCGTCCACGGCTCCGCCGGAGCCGGAGCCGCCGGTGGAGTAGGAGAGCATCGCAATGCGTGGCTGCACCCCGAACTGGGCTGCCGTTTCCGCCGACGCGACCGCGATGTCCGCGAGCTGCTCCACGTTGGGCTCGGGGTTGACGGCGCAGTCACCGTAAACCAGCACCCGGTCCGGCATGAGCATCAGGAACACGGACGAGACGATCTTGACCCCTTCCCGGGTCTTGACGAATTCCAGCGCGGGCCGGATGGTGTGGGCCGTCGTGTGGGCGGCCCCGGAGACCATGCCGTCCAGCACTCCCAGCTGGACCATCATGGTGCCGAAATAGCTCTCGTCCTGCATCACTTCGAGGGCCTTGGCCAGGTCCACGCCCTTGTGGGCCCGCAGTTCGGCGTACTTCTGCGCGAATTCCCGGCGCAGGGGCGACGTTGCCGGATCCACGATGTTGATGCCGGCGAGGTCGATGCCCTGCGTGGCCGCGAGTTCCCGGACCTCGGCTTCGCGGCCCAGGACGGTGAGCTCGCAGACATCGCGGCGGTGCAGGATCTCCGCGGCGCGCAGGATCCGGATGTCGGTACCCTCGGGCAGGACAATGTGCCGGCGCTGCGAGCGCGCCCGTTCGATCAGCTCATGCAGGAAGCGCAGCGGCGTGGTCCGTTCCAGCCGCGGCAGGTGCAGCCGCTCGACGAGCTCGGCCTCGTCCACCCGCCGGGACCACAGGCCCAGGGCCGAAGCCACCTTGCGGCGGTGCCCGGACCAGATCTCACTGCGGACTTCGGAGACCCGCCGGGCCGTGACGTAGGTGTCGTCGGCGGTGGCGAAGACCGGGAACGGGGCCTGGGCCAGCAGCGAGTAGATGTTTGGCTCGGGCGCCAGGCCTCCGGTGAGGATGAGGGCCGCGGGAACCGGCGACTCGGGTGAGAAGGAGGAGGCGAGGCAGGCGACCAGCACGTCGGCCCCGGTCGCCGGGAGCGATCACGAGGGCACCGTCGTCGAGCACATGCAGGAAGTTGGCAACGGACATGGCCGCGACCTTGATGGAGCGCACATCGCGTTCCAGGTCGGACCGGCCGGCGACCTGCCCGACGCCGAGGGCCGCCGCGACCTCGCCCGTCGTGGGCCGCGCAATCTCATCCAGCTCCGGAAAGACGTAAACGGGCCGGCCGGAGGCGCCCGGGCGGACGGCCGCGGCGATCGCCTCCAGGTCCGCCGGGTCGGCGCGGTTGACCATCATGGCCAGGAGGGTGCACCGGGCGGCCACGAGTTCTTTGCGGGCCACCTCGACGGCATCCGCGGTTTCGAGTGCGGTGCGGCCGCGGGCACCGACGACGGCGACCACCGGTGCTGCGAGGTTGTTGGCGAGGCGGGCGTTGAGGTCGAACTCGACGGCGGCGTCCTGGCCGGTCAGGTCCGTGCCCTCGACGATCACGACGTCGCAGTGCCGTGCCATTTCGGCGAAGATCTCGACGCAGCGTGAGTCGATTTCCTCGCGTTTTCCTTCGGCCAGGAGCCCGCGGACCTCCGCGAAGGTCAGCCCGCCGCGGCAGCGGTCGCCGTCGAGGTCGAAACGGGCCTTCATCAGGGCAACCATGGGATCCGCGTCCGCGTCGGGGCCGTTCACCACCGGCTTGAAGAAGCCGATCCGGTCCGCATGCCGGTGCAGCGTGTCCGCCAGGCCCAATGCTATGAGCGACTTGCCGGAACCCGGTGTGGTCGCACTGACGTAAATACCTTTGGCCATGATCCGCCCTCTGCTCGCTGTCTGTCCCAGCATACTGACCCCTCTTGACAGCAAGCGCCCCGATGGGATTACCTAATGAACATTCGGTATATAAAGCTGGAGGCAATGACGCATGGCTGAACTGACGATTTCCGGGGACACGCACCCGATCCTGAAGGATGACCATGCCTCCGAATGGATGGGCATCCAGGTGCTCTCACTGGGCGACGGCCGGGCCACCATCCGGATGACGCTCCGGCAGGAAATGCTGAACGGCTTCGGCATGGCCCACGGCGGCATGGTGTTCGCCTTCGGGGATACGGCCTTCGCCCTCGCCTGCAACCCGGCAATCCCAGGTTCTGCCCCCGGCCCTGACGCCGCCGGCACCATCACGGTGGCCGCCGGCGTCGACATCAACTTCCTCAAACCGGCCTACCGCGGCCAGGTCCTGACCGCCGTCGCGAACCGCCGTGCCAGTGCCGGCCGCAGCGGCCTGTACGACATCCAGATCTACGCCGCTGCCCCCGGCGCCGACACCGCGCCGGCCGCATCCCTTGCCGGCATCTCTTCCGCAGCCACCGCTGCGGACATCCCTCCAGGGGAACTCATCGCCGAGTTCCGCGGCCGCAGCCGAACCATCGCCAAGAAATAGAAACAGGGAACCTGTAATGACCCACAAAACCATCGCCGCCGCCGACGACGCCGTCCTGGACCGCGAGGAGACCATGTCCCGCGACGAGCTCGAGGCGCTTCAGCTCAGCCGGCTCCAGCACACGCTCGCCTACGCCTACGACCGCGTCCCGCTGTACAAGCGCAAGTTCGACGAGGCCGGGGTGCACCCGACGGACCTCCGCGAGCTCTCCGATCTGGCCAAGTTCCCGTTCACGACAAAGGAGGACCTCCGCCTGGAGTACCCCTTCGGCATGTTCGCTGTCCCGCAGCACGAGGTGGCCCGTATCCACGCAAGTTCGGGCACCACGGGACGGGCAACTGTCGTCGGGTACACAAAGAATGACCTCGCCAACTGGGCCACCCTCGTGGCCCGTTCGCTGCGGGCCTCCGGCGTGCGCCCCGGCATGAAGGTCCACAACGCCTACGGCTATGGCCTGTTCACCGGCGGCCTGGGTGCCCATTCCGGTGCCGAAACCCTCGGCTGCACGGTCATCCCCATCTCCGGCGGCCAGACCGAACGCCAGATCACGCTCATCCAGGACTTCAAGCCGGACGCCATCCTGGCCACGCCGACATACCTTTTGACCATCGCGGACGCCATGGTCAAGCAGGGCATCGACCCGGCCTCCACGTCCCTGCGATATGCCGTCCTCGGCGCGGAACCCTGGACCGAGGAAATGCGGCACGAACTCGAAACGGTCATGAACATCAAGGCCTGCGACATCTACGGGCTGTCCGAGGTCATGGGGCCCGGTGTCGCGGGCGAGGCCGTGGAAACGCAGGACGGCAGCCACATCTGGGAGGACCATTTCCGCCCGGAGATCATCGACGCCTTTGACCCGTCCATCGTCCTGGGCGACGGCGAACACGGCGAATTGGTCTTCACCTCCCTCACCAAGGAGGCCCTGCCGATCATCCGGTACCGCACCAAGGACCTGACCCGGCTGCTGCCCGGCACCGCCAGGCCGGCCCACCGCCGGATGGGCCGGATCACCGGCCGCAGCGATGACATGATCATCCTGCGCGGCGTGAACCTGTTTCCCTCCCAAATCGAGGAAATCGCCCTGCGCATCCCGGAACTGAGCCCGCACTTCCAGCTCGAGCTCACCCGGCCCGAGGGCCAGCGGATGGACCAACTCACGATCAGGATCGAACGCCGCGAGGCCGTCACGCTTGAGGGCGGCGCGGCGGCGGCCCGCCTCCTCAGCGAACAGATCAAGATCCATGTCGGCTCCTCGTGCGCCATCGATGTTGTGGAACCCGGCACGCTGGCGCGGTCCAACGGCAAACTGCGCCGGATCTACGACCTGCGGCCCAAGGCCTGAGCCCTTTCGTGAGAAACTAGCGAGTATGCCCACCCCAGCACCAACCACCAAGCGCGGCAGGCCCGGCTATGACCAGCAGTCAGTCCTGCTGATCGCCGTCGACGTCTTCAATAAGCACGGCTACGACGCCACCTCCATGGGCATCCTCGCCGAGAATCTGGGCATCTCCAAGTCAGCGATCTACCATCACGTCCCGTCAAAGGGCGATCTGCTCAAGCTGGCCCTGGACCATGCCCTGGGCGGACTTGAAGCCATCCTGGACCAGCCGGAGGCCACAAGCGGCTCGGCCGAGGCCCGGCTGGAGTTCGTGGTCCGACAGACCATCGCGGTGCTCGTGGAGCGCCTGCCGTTCGTTACCCTGCTCCTGCGGCTGCGCGGCAACACGGAGATCGAACGGGACGCGCTGGAACGCCGCCGCACCTTCGACCACAAGGTGGCAGCCCTGATCTCCGCTGCCCGCGACGAAGGGTCGCTGCGGCAGGACATCGACCCGCGCACTGTCACGCGGCTGCTCTTCGGCACCATCAACTCGATTGTCGAGTGGTACAAGCCCGGCGGCTCACTGTCCCCCGGGAAGCTCGCCGACGACGTCGTTGCCATGGCCTTCCACGGCCTCCGCGTCTCCCCCTGACGACGCTTCCGCACATCCTGCAGGCTTCCCACCGGCCCTTCCCCACGTGTTGCGGTTTTTCTGCCGGCGCTTCCGCACCTCCTGCAGGGTTCCATCGCATAAAAAATGACGGCAATCCCGGCGTTCGGGACTGCCGTCATGTGGTGTTTGGCGCTGGCGGGCTGGTTATTTCAGGACATAGCCCGAGACGTCAGCGATGACCTGGGCCGAGCCGCTGGACGTATTTTCCACAGTGACTTTCCCGTCGTCGCCCACCGGCAGGTACGCCAGGTTGGGCGCGGTGGTGCGCGTCCACCCGTAGCTGACGTTGGGGGTGGCCGGCTTCGTCGCGCCCGATGCGAACCCGGTCAGGAACCCGTCCGCGCCGGTTTCTGTGGCCGTCAGGTTAACCCAGATGCCTGCCACATTCGCGGGGACCCCGTGGACTCCGGCCACCTGGAAGGACACTGTTCCGTTGCCGGCCACCGGCCCGGAAGACAACCGGGTATCGAGGAACCGGGTCGGGGCCAGCGCCTCAAACGCGCCGTTGTCCTCCGCAGTGCCGGCGAGGAAGTATCCCGAGATGTCCGCGATCAGCTGGACCGATCCGGTTGAGGAGTTCGTGAGCGTCACTTTTCCGTCCGCACCCACGGGCACCACGGCAAGGTTGGGTACGGTTTCGTCCTGGGCGTAGTTCAGGTTCGAGGCGTTGGGCTTATCGGAGCCGGCCGGATACGCTGTCACGAATCCAAACTTGGACGGCTCGGTCACTGTCAGGTTCATCACGACGGCCTTGGCGTCCGCCGGGACGCCGCCCGCGCCACCGGCCTGGAAGGAGACCGATTGTCCCGGGCCTACTTTGGCCGACGTGCGCGTGTCGAGGAATCGCGCTGGCGCCATGGACTTGAAGGCCCCGGGCGACGCCGGTTCGCCACCCTGATAGTAGCCCTGGATATCGGCAATCAGGCTCACTGAGCCCTGTCCCGAGGTGTTCGACAACGTGACCTTCCCGCCGGTGCCGACGGGAACCACGGCGAGGTTTGAGATTGTCTGTCCCGCCGCGTAATTCAGGTTCGAGGCATTCGGCTTGGCTGAGCCGGCCGCGTGCGCGGTCACAAAACCGAAGGAAATGTCCGCGGACTCCGACGCCGGGCCAGTCACGGTGAGGTTCAGAACGACCGCCGTCGCATCCGCGGGCACGCCGTTCACTCCCGCCACCTGGAAGGTCACCGATCGTCCCGGTCCAACATCCCCCGAGGACGTCCTGGTATCAAGGAGCCTCGTTGGCGGAATCGTCACTGCCATGCCCGGCACCGGGGCATCTTGCTTGGCTGCCGCCATCAGGCCGGAGGGCGTACCCGCCCCGGTAACGGTGCCCGACGCGTGTGCTGCCGATACTCCCGGAAGCATCAGCGCCAGCATGACGCCCACCACGGACATGCCTCCCGAAACTCTTGAATGTGCGAACACCAGAACCCCCATTGGTCAAAACCAGCATTTTTGGTTATGCATTTTGGCCGCGAGAACCCGTAGCCTGCCCCATGTTATCTAATCGATGGACTAAATAGGGCGGGACTCCCGGCAGGTCGGGACGCATCACTGTCTCGAGCATCCGTGCGCATGCACGTTACGATGGCGCATGGCCACCAAATACTCCGCACCACTGATGGACGCCTTTCCTGAGCTCCGGTACGAGGCGACGGCGAAACGGGTTCGGGCCAGCCGCGCGGGAACACCCGTCGTCGATACCGTCGCTGCCCTGCTGGTCTGGGAACCACGGCGCATCACACCCGTATTCGCGGTGCCGGAAGCAGATCTGCTCGTGGCGCTGGCGCTGGCGCCAGCAGCGGGCGGACCAGCCGTCCCCGAGCGCTCCTTTGCCTGGGGTCAGCACGGGTCTGCCGGCCTCGATCCGCGGACCGGGTTCCGCCGGCACACCACCGCCGGTGAGGAGTTCGACGTGCTGGCCGGCGGCGGACTGCCCGGCGCGGCCTTCCGCCCCTCCGATCCGGATCTGGCCGGCTATGTTCTGCTGGATTTCGCGGCCTTTGACTGGCTCGAGGATGACGAAGGCATCGTCGGTCACCCCCGGGACCCCTTCCACCGGGTGGACATCCGTGCGGCGTCCCGCCACATCACCGTCGCCCTCGACGGCGTGCTGCTCGCGGACACGGTCCGTCCGCAGCTCGTTTACGAAACCATGCTCCCGGTGCGGTATTACATTCTCCCGGCCGACGTCCGCCTTGAGCATTTTGAGCCAAGCCCGCACACCACTTTTTGCCCGTACAAAGGCAAGGCCAGCTACTGGAGCTTCCTTGGCTCGGACGCCGGACGGAACATCGCCTGGATGTACGACAACAGGTTCCCGGATTCGACACAGCTGCACGGGCTCGTCGCCTTCTTCGACGAAAAACTCGACGTCACTGTGGACGGCGTCCCGTTGGAACGGGCAGCGACACCTTGGTCCTGACACCCCGGAGGGCGCTCCGCGGGAGCGGAACGTCCTCCGGTGCGTGGCGGTTCAACCGGCCGTGGCTGGTGCGCTGAAGCTTCAGAGCTGGTAGTCGACTGCCTGCCTGATGTTCTCGTGGATGCAGAGGATGTTGTGCTCCGTGTCCATGAACCAGGCGCACTTCTCCGAATCCGTTGTACAGATATGATTCTCCGTCTTGAGGTCCGGCATGTCGTAGTCCTGGAACGTCACGCCATTGGATTCCATCTCCCTGACGGTGCGTTCGATCTCGCTGACTTCGAAACTCAGGGTGGTGTGGTCGGAGTGTTTGCCATCCTTAACGGGCATCAGCTGCAGCATGGGGCCGCCGTCGGTGCCGAACAATTCGCTGCCGTCATCCGCCACGCCGCGATGCGGGAGGCCAAGGGTTTCCGCGTAGAAACGCCTGGCACGTTCCCTGTCATCAACGGGCAGAACGGTGGTGGCTTTATTCAATACAAGAGTCATGTGTTGTCACCTCCTACGTTGAGAATTTTACGCCGGGGCGGGGGGGAAAGAGCCTTCGATCCACAACGGACCCTCCCCCGGATCCGCCGGAACAGGGCAGACTCTCCCCCACATCGTGGGGAAGGGTCTGCCTGAAACGTGAAGGACCTGCGGGAGGGCTACTTTTCGACGAGGGTCAGGACATCGTAGGTAGCCACGATCTCGTCGTTCTGGTTGGTCAGGACGGCGTCCCACGCAACCTCTCCGTACTCGTCGGTTTCACGCGGCGTAATTTTCTTGGCCGTCAACGTGACCCGGATCGAATCGCCGGCGGCCACCGGGGTGACGAACCGGAGATTCTCCAGGCCATAGTTTGCCAGCACCGGACCCGGTGCGGGCTCCACAAACAGCCCGGCAGCCCAGGACAGCAGCAGGTAGCCGTGCGCCACGATTCCCGGGAAGAACGGGTTGGCCGCCGCCGCTTCCTGGTTCGTGTGCGCGTAGAACGTGTCCCCGGTGGAGTTCGCGAACGCCGTGATCTCCGCCAGTGAGACTTCGCGCAGTCCGGAACGGACGGCGTCGCCGATGTGCAGGGTGCTCAGCGACTTCCGGAAGGGGTGCCGGTCTTCGGTTTCCAGCGTGAAGTTGCGGTCCGCGCCCGCGTGCCAGATGCCGGTGACAGCGGTCAGCATGTTCGGTGAGCCCTGGATCGCGGTGCGCTGCATGTGGTGCATGACCGAGCGGATGCCGCCGAGTTCCTCGCCGCCGCCGGCGCGGCCCGGACCGCCATGGACCAGGTGCGGCACCGGGGAGCCGTGGCCCGTGGAGCTGCGCGCGTCCTCGCGATTGAGCATCAGCACCCGGCCGTGGTGAGCCGCTATGCCGGTGACCAGCTCGCGGGCCACGTCCGGATCGTTGGTGCAGACCGAGGCCACCAGGGAACCTCCGCCGCGGGCGGCGAGGCGGACGGCGTCGGCGAGGTCCGTGTAGCCGAGGACGGAGGAGACGGGGCCGAAGGCCTCCAGCGAGTGGACCTCGTCGGCTTCCGGGTCGGCCCAGCTGAGCAGCACCGGCGACATGAAAGCACCATCGTCGACGACGCCGGTGCTTCCGTCCGCGCGGGTCACCGCCGGCGAATCCAGCGTGCCGTAGGCGAGCTCGCCGCCGGCGTCGAGCATGGACTGGACTGCGGCCCGCACATCGGCGAGCTGCTCCCTGGACGCAAGCGCACCCATGGTCACGCCTTCGGCGCGGGGGTCCCCGAGCACCACGCGTTCGGTGATCCGCTCACCGACGGCGGCGACGACGTCGGGCACTAGCTCCTGCGGCACGATGGCGCGGCGGATGGAGGTGCACTTCTGGCCGGCTTTGGCGGTCATCTCGGTGACAAGGGACTTGATGAAAGCATCAAATTCCGGTGTTCCGCGGACAGCATCGGGGCCGAGGATGGCGGCGTTGAGGGAGTCAGTTTCGGAGGTGAAGCGGACCCCGCCCGTGACGACGTTCGGGTGCGATTTCAGGGTGTTGGCGGTGGCGGCGGAGCCGGTGAAGGCCACGAGGTCGCGGTAGTCGAGATGGTCCAGCAGGGTCCGCACGGAGCCGGAGACCAGTTGCAGAGAGCCGTTGGGCAGGATTCCGGACTCCACGATCGCCTTCACCACACCCGCGGCAACGTACCCGGTTGGGGTGGCGGGCTTAACAATAGTGGGGACCCCGGCGAGGAAGGCCGGGGCAAGTTTCTCAAGCATCCCCCAGACCGGGAAGTTGAAGGCGTTGATCTGGGCGGCAATCCCGGGGATGCGGGTGTAGATGTGCTCACCGGCGAAGGAGCCGTCCCGGGACAGGACCTCCATCGGCCCGTCCACCACCACCTGGGAGTTGGGCAGCTCGCGCCGGCCCTTGGACCCGAAGGTGAAGAGCACCCCAATGCCGCCATCAATGTCGATCATGGAGTCGATCCTGGTGGCGCCGGTCTGCGCCGAGAGGGCATAGAACTCCTCACGGCGGCCGTTGAGGTACTGCGCGAGTTCTTTGAGCTTAAGGGCCCGCTGGTGGAAAGTCAGCTTACCCAGTTCCGCTTGACCTGTGGTGCGGCCGTAATCGACGACGGCGGCCAGATCCAGGCCCGCGGAACTGACCAGCGCCAGGAGCTCGCCGGTGCTGGCGTCAAGGACAGGGGCCGCGCCGGCCTCGGAGCCGAGGTCAGGGGTCCACCAGGCGTCGCGGACAAAGCTGGGAACGATCTCGACACTCTCTACGGTGTCTACTGTGGGTGCGGCAGTCGCGGTCATCGTTGACGATTCCTTCCAACGCGGGGCAAAATCGGGACGGTCACTACATTACTGACCGTCCGTTCGGTAATATGTCCACAGTACATGAATGAGGCCTGGCGCACACTAGCTCCGGGCAGGACCGGCCATAGACCGCCACCGGCCCACCAGCCACCGACCCCAGGAGACGCTATGACACCCGAATCCGGCAGCACCGACCTGTGGAAGATCACCCTCGGCGAACTGGACGAGAAAATGGGCGTGAGAATCGTCGAGGAATCCGTGGATCGTGTCGTGGCCACCATGCCGGTGGAGGGCAACCGGCAGTCCTTCGGACTCCTGCACGGCGGCGCTTCACTGGCCGTCGGCGAGGCCGTAGGATCGTGGGCGGCCGTCATCCACGCCTCCACCCTGGGAAAAACAGCCGTCGGCGTCGACGTTTCCGCCACACACCACAAGTCGGCGCGGGAGGGCACCGTCACGATCACGGCGACCCCCATCCATCTCGGCGGGACAGTAACCACTCACGAGGTGCTGATTACCAACGACGCCGGCCAGCGGCTCTGCACGCTGCGGATTACCAACCTGCTGATGGACCGTAAGGGCTGAGTGCGTCCGGCGCCGGGGCGCCCGCGACGGCGGCTGCCCACTGCCGGTCTTAGCGGCTGATCCTGCGCCGGCCGAAAACGATCAGAAGCGCGCCGAGCAACAGTGCGCCGGCGCCGGAGATGGCAGCCGGGACAAGCCCGGTATCGGGCTCTTGGCCCGTCCCGTCCGGGGAGCCCGGCGGGGCAGCAGCCGGAACGGCCGTCGGGGACGCCGCTGCCCCGGCCTCCGGCTGATCCGCGTCCGGACGCACCGCAATGGCAGGCGTTGGGGCTGGGGGCGTTGAGCCCGGTTCCGCAGCGGCAGAGGACACTGCGCCCGGTTCCGCTGCGGCTGGAGGCACGGCGACAGGGGGCACCGCACCCGGAGGCGCTGCGGCTGGGGGCACCGCGGCTGGGGGCACCGCGGCTGGAGGCACGGCGACAGGGGGCACCGCACCCGGAGGCGCTGCGCCTGGGGGCACCACGGCTGAGGTGGCTTCCAGAATGAACGCGGAGACCGCCGGGGGTGACGCGACGCCGTCGAAGGTTTGTGTGACGGAGAGAGTGTGCGGGCCTGCAGCGAGCCCGGCAGGGAACGGCACACTCCAGGGTGCGCCGGCGGACCCTGCGCCCGACGCGGCCTGCGGCAGGGAGACACTGTCCGGAGCTGCTCGTGCCACGGCTAAAGCGGCGGCACCCTTCGCCCCGGCAGCGCTGGGGCCGTTCCGGGCCGGGGCCGCGCCCACGGGGATCCCGTCGACCAACACAGTAACCTCGGCCCCGTCGAGGCCTGTTCCAGAAATACTCGCCGGCAGTTCGTCCGGGTGCACATGCAGCCCGTCTGGCATAGAGGCCACCGCGGGAGCCGGCGGGAGGACCGTGAACGCACGGCTCACGGTGGGGCTGTCGGGGTGGCCCGACGCGCTGAGGACCGCCGTGACCGAGAGCTTTCCGTAGGCCGGCTGGTCGCCGACGGGAATGCTCCAGCGGCCGTCGTCGCCGACCATCACGGTCCCTTGGACCGAGCCGGACAACGTCACCGTATGTCCGGGCTCCCCGGTGCCGTCGACGGCGTCCACGCGGGCCAGTTGCCACCCCTCGGCCGGCGCTGTGATCACCGGAGCCGTCAGGTCGGAGACCCGCACGTCGCCGGTAGCGGCACCGGAATAGCTGAAGCCGTTGACGGTTTCAGCTTTAAAAGTAAACGGGCCGGTGGCCGTCGGCGCGGGGAACGACCACTTCCCGTCGGCATCCAGCGGGATTTCAAACGGGGACTCGCCGGGGACCGTGATCCGGACACTCGAGTGCGGCGCAACCGCCGATGCCGGGGCAGCCGGGACGTGCCCGGTGATGGGTTCACCTGCTGTCACGGTCCCGCCGGCGGGGATGGCCGGGACGGGTTTGTTCAGGAAGAGCTCCAGCTGCACCCCGCCGGGGATCCTGGCCAGGGCATCCTCGAGAGTGGTGGCGATCGCCCGGACCTGCGCGGCGCCCGAGCCTTCGGACCCGGTGTGCGTGCCGACCGCGAAGTTGCCACTGATCCAGGGACCGCCGGAATCGCCGGATCGTGACTTCACGGAGGTGGAGTCGAAACCGTTCAGCGCCCTGAGATCGGCGCCGTCCGGGACGTTGTTGGGCCCGCCCACAGTCCAGATCCCTACCGTGTCCACGGTTCCGCAGGACCAGCCGAGGCTTCGCCCGGAGCGGCACACCGGCTGGCCGGGGAACGGCGCGACGGTTCCGACGATCTGCACGGCCGTCGGCCCGGGATCGCCGGGGTTGTCCCACCGGGTGACGGCGGGTTGCAGGCGCAGGCCCTTGCGGATGGTTTCGAGGACAGCGATGTCCGTGCCGGTGTTCGTGCCGCTGTCGTCGACCCGTGAGTTGCCCGGACCGCCGAACTGGCTGAAGCCAAAGTTCCCCAGGCCGCCGGCTGCTGCGCCCGAACCGGTCCCTGCTGCGGCTGCCGCATCGGTGGACTGTTCTATCTCGGCCTGCTTCGCGGCACCGTCGGCGGCACAGTGCCCAGCGGTCAGGACGATCGGATCTCCGGCATTGCTGAAAGCGCTGAACCCCGCAGAACACAGAGTGCTCCCGTCCACGATGAAACCTTGGCCGCCGAAGAAGTCCTCTTCCGTGGAAATGGGTGAGCCCTGTTCGAGTGCCACATTCGCGTAGCGGGCCACGAAATCCACCGGCGAGATTTTTGTCGTCGCGGCCTGACTGGATAGAGCGGACGATGCACCGGCCGCGGGCTGCCGCCCCGGCGCCGGCGGGCCGGCCTCGGCGACGTTGGCTGCGCCGGTGCGGATGATGAAACGGCCGTCGGCGTAGACGACGGCCTGGAGTCCGGTGCTGCCGACGTCACGGACATACGCTTCGAAGAGTTGCTGGGTGCTCGCGGCCAGCACCCCGGCAGACTGGTGGGCACCGGCAGACTGGTGGGCACCGGCAGCAGCATCCGCCGTGACGGCGGTCGCTGCATCCGCCGTGACGGCGGTCGCTGCCGCCGGGGCTGCGAGCACGAAGTCGGCCGGTCCCGCCTGATTGAGCTCGGCCACCCGCGCCTGTAGCCCGGATCCGGTGCCCTCGACGACGATTTTCCCGCCCGCGAGGCTGGTCCCGACATAGCCGGGAGTCTCGCGCAGGGAGGGCACGGCGTCGGCGGCGCGCTTGGCCTGTGCACCGGCCGCGTTGAATTCCGCCAGTGACATGTTGAGGTCCCGGCGGACGGCTGCTGCGAGACCCGCGTCGCTGATGCCTGGCGCGGCGGCAGGCGCTGGCAAGGGGGAAGCTGGCGACGGATCAGTCAGTGGCGGGGCAACCGTGGCCTGGGCCGTCGCGGGAAAGGCAGAAAATGTGCCGGCGAGCACGATGCTGACAGCCACGGCAGCGCGCGCCATCAGCTGGAACTTCGGAGTCTTCACCCCGCCACCCTACCGGTTCAGTTGGCGCTGCCCAGCTTGGTCATCACCGCGGCGAGTTCCGCGTCCGATACACCGTTCCGGCGCAGGAAATCCTCGGTCCTCAAGGACCGGACGAACTGCAGCAGGCTCTCCCGGCGGAAATCCAGCAGCGGCTTGAGCAAGTCCTCGGGCAAATACCGTTCGCGCGGATGCGGGACGCCGGCCCGCCGGTGATGTTCATTGATGCCCCGCGCGGATTGCTGGTACCCCAACACGATGGCATCGTCGCTGTCGCCTGCCAGGTCCTGCAGCATGGCCGCGATCACGCCGCTGCGGTCGCGGCCGGCCGAGCAGTGGATCACCACACCGCCGCGGGCCGCGGCGACTGCCTTGAAGACCCCGGCGAGGTGTTCCGGAAACAGCCGTGCGTAGTCAGCATAGTCAGCCGGGTTATTCATGTACGGCCCGCAGATGTCGCGGAACTCGCTGTTGGCGGGATCTTCCGTCGGTGCGTACACGACGTCGAAGGCCGCCATCGCAGCCTCGTTTACGGGCGGGTCGCTTTCCCGCCGCCGGATCTCATCGTCGTTCCGGAGATCGATGACCGTCCGGATGCCGGCGCGATGGGCCTGGCGCCAGCCGGTCTCCGTGAGCCATTCCCGGCGTCCCATCCGGTATACCTCACCCGCGATATGCCAGGCGTTAACGGCCCCGTCCCAGCCGGCGGGTTTGCCAGAGGCTTCCATCCAGCCAGCTAAGCACAAAGCCGGAACGTTCGCACCCGGCTGGCGGTCCGTCGGCTCGCGCCTGGAATCGGCTAAGGCCGGAGCGTCCAGGCCATTGGCCCGGGCGCGGTTTGTGCATAGGGTGTCACCGTGCCCGGCATCCACCAGGCGCTTTTTCAATGGTTGCCGGTGCGTCTGCAGCCGCGTCCCGTGCGTGTCACTGACCAGCTGCTTGCCGCAGAGATCAAGGGGAACACCTTGGAAAATTCGAACACCCGACGCCCGCGCCCGGCATTGACGGGCGGCCTCGCCGCCCTCGCTATGGTTCTCGGACTGGCGGCGGTCCCTGCCGGGGCCGCGCCGCCGGCCAAACTCGCCTACGTCTCGGTGGGCGACTCCTATTCGGCCGGCACGGGGGCCGGGGTCGCCAACAACCCAGGCAGCGCCTGCTGGCAAAGCAGCCCCGGCTACGTCGATGACGTGGGACGGACAGGCAGGGTGTCGCTCGTGGCCAATGCGGCGTGCCACGGGGCCCTGCTGTCCGGCGGGTCCGCCACCAGCGTCGGGAACCAGATAGCCGCTCTGGCCACACCCACTGCCGGGTCCCCCACGCCGGCGTTGAATTCCGCCACGGGGCTGGTCAGCATCACGGCCGGCGCGAACGATGTGGGTGTCTACCAGGTGTTGTCCGTGTGCGCCACGTCCTCCTCCGCTCAGTGCAGCGCGGCCGTCGCGCTCTCCGGCGCTGCCCTCCCGGGCCTGCGCGCCGGGCTCACCGCCACCTATCTGGGACTGAAGCAGGTCGCTCCCAATGCCCGGATTGCCGTGCTTGGGTATCCCCGGCTCTTCGACCCGGCCAACGGCTTCCCGGTGATTCCGCCAACCAACCAGATCATCCTGAACCAGGCGACAGATCAGCTCAATGCCTCGATTGCCGCGGCGGTAGGTGCCTCCAGGGCAGCCGGAGTCGACGCGCAGTTCGTCGACGTCACAGACAGGTTCGCCGGCCACGCGGCCAACTCTCGGGATCCATGGCTGGTTCTGGACCAGTCCAATCCGACGGCTGACTACAATTTCCATCCGACCTCGACCGGTTACGACGAGGGGTACAAGAGCGCCATCATGGGATCGGTCAAACCGGCCCAGCTGGCCAAAAAGTAGCGCCAGTGCCAAGAGCGTCAGTTCTGGTTAGGCTGGGGCCATGATCACCGTCACCGGTACTGTCCGTTCCGCCCTCGCGGCCCCCGAAGCCCTCGACTACCTTGCCGCATTTGAACACACGCCGGAGTGGGACCCCGGGACACCTGTTGTTAGAACACTCTCGGAGGGACCAGTCGCGGTGGGCCACAGGTATCACGCCGAAGCCGAGTTCCGGGGCAAACGCCAGACGCTGATTTACGAGGTGGTTGAACTGACGCAAAGCCGCGTCAGGCTGCGCGGCGAAAACAAGACCGTTGTCTCTGTGGACACGATTGATGTGGCACCGTCGGGAACGGGCTCCGAGGTCCAGTACACGGCAGAGTTCCAGCTCAAGGGATGGCTCAAGATCGCCGAGCCGCTGATGAGGCCGGCCTTCCAGTCGCTGGCTGGTCCCGCCATGGACGGAATGAAGCAGGCCCTCGACGCGAGGGCCTGACACCCAGGGACGAATCGACACCGGGCATCCCCGGAACAGGAGGACACGATGACATCACAGAGTCCGGATCCGGATCCGCTGGAAAACAGGATTACCGGGCTGGAGCCGGGCGGCGGCGTGCCGCCCGGCGAGACGCCTCCGGGCGAGGGATCATCGGTCGGCCCGCAGGGGCCGAAGATCCGCGAGGGACGCGGCTTCGGCCAGTACCTGCCGATCGTCATCATCGCCGTCGTGGTGGCGTTCGTCCTGCTGTACTTCATCGGCTACATCGTCGGGATCCTGTCCTAGCTGTGCTGGGTCATGAGCCGGCCCCGGCGGCAGGCGTCAGTCCGTCCAGTCGAAGAAGCCCTTGCCGGACTTGCGGCCCAGTTCGCCGCGCGCCACCTTGTCCCGCAGGATCTGCGGCGGCGCGAAGCGCTCCCCCAGGGTCGACTGAAGGTATTCGGCGATGCCCAGCCGGACATCCAGGCCCACGATATCCGTAGTCCGCAGCGGGCCGGTGGGGTGCTTGTAGCCGAGCACCATGGCGTTGTCGATGTCCGCTGCCGAAGCCACGCCTTCCTCCACCATGCGCATCGCTTCCAGCGCGATTGCCACGCCAAGTCGTGAGGAAGCGAAGCCCGGCGCATCATTGACGACGACGGCGGTCTTGCCCAGCGCTTCGACCCAGCCCCGGGCCGCCTCGGCCAGGTGTCCGGCGGTCTGCTCGCCGAGCACCACTTCGATGAGGGTGGAGGCGGGGACCGGGTTGAAGAAGTGCAGCCCCAGGAAGTTTTGCGGGCGACTCAGCTCGCGGGCCAGGCCGTTGACGGACAGTGACGAGGTGTTGGAGGCGAGGAAGGCGTCGGCGGCGAGCCGCTCTTCGATGCCGCGCAGCGCGGTGACTTTCACGTCCCAGTCCTCCGGGACGGCCTCAATGACCAGGCCCCGGTCCCGGAAGTCGTTGTAGTCCACGCCCACACTGAACCGGGACACGATCTCGTCCAGGTTGCCGTCGGCGGCTCCGCGTTCGATGCTCTTGGCCGCCGCTGACTCGACCCGTTCGCGGGCGGCCTCGGCCGAGGCTTCGTCGCGCTCGACCACGACGACGTGGGCTCCCTTGATCAGAAACGCGTGGGCGATGCCGGCGCCCATCCGGCCGCCGCCGAGAACTCCCACGGAGTGGGGAAGGACGCTGTTGGGAAGGTTTGCGGGAAGGACGGAGTTGCTCATGGCTGGTTCTTTTCTGCGTCGGGGGCCGGTGCTGCGGGCGGGTCTCCTGCTGTTTTCTTCGTGGCTTTCCGGTCCAGGAAATCCTGCATGCGGTCGAACTTGGCCTGCGATTCGAAGAGGATGCCCTGCGCCAACTGGTCGATGAGCGGATGCGCCCCTTCCGGGGCGTGGAAGACGGACTTGGTGATCCGCACGGCCAACGGGTCCTGCCGTGCGATCCGGTCCGCCAGCCGGTGGGCCGCGGCCATCAGCTCCGGGGCCTCATGGATCTCGGTAATGAGGTTCACTGCGAGGGCCCGTTCGGCCCCGAGCACGACGCCGGCCAGCAGGATTTCCTTCGCGACGGGCTCCCCTACCAGTTCTTTGAGCCGCCAGCTCGCGCCGGCGGCAGCGAGGATTCCGAGTCCGGTCTCCGGGTTCCCGATCCGCACGCCGGGGGTGCCGATCCGGAAGTCTGCGGCGTACGCCAGTTCGGCTCCGCCGCCCAGGCAGAATCCGTCCAGCGCGGCGATGACCGGAAGGGGCAGTTTGGCAATCCGGACGAAAATGGTGGAGTTGATTCCCTGGAGGGCGTCATCACGGCGGCGTTCGCGCAGCTGTGAAATATCCGCCCCGGAGGCGAATACTCCGTCGGTTCCGGCGAGAATGAGCACCTTGGGCTCATGCTCCAGCGCCGCGCAGACCCGGTGGAGTTCATCGACCATGTCCTGGTCAATGGCATTGCGGACCTCTGGCCGGTTCAGCAGCACCACCAGCCGGTCAGCGCCCTCCTGGATCTTGAGCGTGCGGAAGTCGCCGGGGTTCAGGGCTGCCATCAGACACGCTCCAGCAGCATGGCCGTGCCCTGGCCGACGCCGATGCACATGGTGGCAAGGCCGGTTTTCGCGTCTTCTCGTTCCATCCGGCCGAGCAGGGTGATGGCGAGCCGTGAGCCGGACGAACCCAGCGGATGGCCGAGGGAGATCGCGCCGCCGTCGCGGTTCACGATGTCCGGATCGAGACCGAGCCGGCGCATGGTGGCCAGCGACTGGGTGGCGAACGCTTCGTTCAGTTCGACGGCGCCGAGGTCGCCGACGCTGAGCCCGCTCCGGGCCAGCACCTTCCGGGTTGCCGGGACGGGCCCGATGCCCATGATTTCGGGTTCGCAGCCGGCGGAGGCACCGTCAATAATGCGGGGCCCGCGGCGTCAGACCGAGCTTTTTGATCGCGGCTTCGGAGGCGACGATGATGGCGGAGGCGCCGTCGTTCAGCGTGGACGAGTTGCCGGCGGTTACTACCGATCCGCCCGCGACGACCGGCCGGAGCCCGGCGAGCACGTCCATGGTGGTGCCGGCGCGGGGGCCCTCGTCCGTGTCCACAATCGTCTCTCCCTTGCGGGTCGTGACGGTAACCGGGACGATCTCAGCCGCGAACCGGCCTGCTTTAATGGCTGCGATGGCACGGTCGTGGGAACGGACCGCGAAAGCGTCGGCGTCCTCCCGCGAGATGCCGTCGACACGGGCGACTTCCTCCGCCGTTTCCGGCATGGAGTACGTCATTTTGCCGTCGCGGGAGAGTTCGCCCCGCTGGAAGAGCGGGTTGACGAACCGCCAGCCGATCGAGGTGTCGAAGATCTGGCCGGGCTTGGCGAAGGCTGCCTGCGGCTTCTCCTGGACCCAGGGGGCGCGGCTCATGGATTCGACGCCGCCGGCGATCACGATGTCTGCGGCGCCGGACTTGATCATCTGACTGGCCATGATGATGGCGCTCAGGCCCGACGAGCAAAGCCGGTTTACGGTGATGCCGGGAATGTGCAGCGGCAGTCCGGCGAGGATGGTGGCCATCCGGGCGACGTTGCGGTTCTCCTCGCCGGCCCCGTTGGCGTTCCCGAGGATCACTTCGTCGATGGACTCCGGATCGAGGCCTGCGCGCTGGACGGCTTCGCGGACCACCAGGGCGGCAAGGTCGTCGGGACGGACTGCGGACAGCGCCCCGCCGTAACGGCCGACGGGGGTGCGGACACCGCCCACGAGAAATGCCTGCGGTCCTGCAACTGCTGAAGCCATGGGTACATCCTTCACGCGATAGACGGCTTTGTCTTCGATTGCACTGCTGCCGACGGCAGTATCAGTGAGCGCCGGCGGGCGCATCATTTACCGACCGTTCGTTCTATAAAGATTACACGGCGGTCGCTCGGGGTCAATCACACCGGGCGGATGACGCGGCCACCGCCTACGCGACCACGACGCCGAGGTGGGCAGCTAGCAGCGGGGCGAGCAGGGTGAGCTGGTTGTCGTCGATGACGAGTCCGGCGAGACTGCCCAGCCCGCTGACCACCCGGAACTCAGTTGTCCGGACGTCAACGTCCTTAAGTTTGGCGCCGCTGACATCGAGGGTACCGATGGTGCAGTTCTTGAGCGCCACCCGCGTCGCGGTGCAGGAGCCCAGATCCAGCTCGTTGATAATGCAGTCGCTGATTTGCACATCCGTCAGCGTGGAACCACGCAGGTTCAGGTAGTCCAGCTTGCCGCCGTCGATCCGTACCGACTGCCAGCCGCTCTCATAGAGTTCCGCTGATCCCCAGCGCGGGTTACTGACCTCCACATCGCGCAGAACCGTACGTGCCGCCGTAAAGACCGGCGCATAGACCTCAGCCAGCACGCAGTCGCGGAAGGTGGCGCCGCGCAACTGGGTTTCATTGAACGAAATTCCGGCGAACTCACACTCCAGAAAATCCATGCCGCTCAGTTCCAGCCCGTCCGCTGACGCCCTGGTGTACCGGACGCCGTCGTACCGCTCACCGCGCCGGAAATCCGGGGACGCGTCATCGCGCAACTCCGCCAGCCGGACGGGCGCCAGCCTCGGCGCAGCCGGCTGCGGCCTGCCTGCACCGGAACTGCGGCCCATCAGAGCGACTCGGCCCTGGCGGCAATTTCCTTGAGATCCCGGGAGAGCGCCTTGCCGGTGATCCGCATGCCGATCCCGCCGAAGACCGCCATCATGATCTTGTTGAACCGGGTGGGTTCGACCAGCTCGGCGCCAAACGTGAGCGTGAGGTCCGTCCCGCCGTCGCGCTCCGCCAGGATGAACCGCGAGGTGTAGTCGGCGCCGCCCTGGAACGCCTTGACCGTGGTGCTGCCGCCGCGGCCCGGGGCCGGCGGCTCGCTCGCGGAAACCCACATTTCCACCGTTTCGCAGCGGCCCATCATGCTGCGGGTCTCTTTCCAGCGGGTCCCCACAGCGTAGGGCCCATCAGACAGCATCTGGACGGACTCGATGCCGGACAGCGTGGCTGCCGATCCCGGAATATCCGAAATGACGGACCAGACGGCGCCGGCCGGGGCGTGAATGCGTTGCGTGAGGATCATAGTGTGCTCCATGACGTCGAGCCTAGCCGCGCGGGACCACATCCTCACGCCATCACTCGTATCCGTACACCCCTTGAACTACTAAGCATGCTTTGTGTTACCGTGGAATTGTTGGATTCAACTTCTAAGGGAAGACGGTTCGTACCATGGGCATTGGAGACAAGATCCAGAACGAGGCACAGCACCTTGGCGGAAAAGCCAAGGAAGCTACCGGAGACGCCACGAATAACGAAGAACTGCGGGCCGAGGGACAGAAGGACCAAGTCGCAGCTGACGCGAAGAAGGTCGGCGAAAACGTCAAGGACGCCTTCAAGAGAGACTAGTCTTGGAGATACCCGCGGTGCCGGACTTTCCTTTGGGGGAAGCCCGGCACCGTTTTTTGTGCCCAAATTTTCCGTCCCGGGTACTGCCGGGTTCTGGCGCGGCGCAGGACAGGTCCGATAAGCATGACGGAAGACGCCAACCGTGAGGACTCCATGATGGCCAGAGCGAACCCGGGCCGAGCCGGGGCCGGGTTCAGCAACATCGATCTCGGCGCGGCCAGCACCGCCGCCGGCGGCTCCCCCGCGCTCCGCGGCTATCTCGTCCGCCCGGCGGGCGACGGGCCGTTCCCCGCCGTCCTGATGATCCACGAAGCCTTCGGCCTGGACGAGAACACGGTACGGCACGCAGACAGGTTGGCCGCCTCCGGTTATGTGACGTTGGCCGTGGACCTGTACAGCGACGGCGGTGCCCGCCGCTGCCTCGTCGCGACAATGCGCTCGCTCGCCGCCGGCGCGGGCCGCGCCTTCACGGATTTGGCCGCGGCACGGGCCTGGCTGCTGGAATCCGGACAGACCACCGGGAAAATCGGCGTCATCGGATTCTGCATGGGCGGCGGCTTCGCCCTGCTCATTGCCCATGACGGCTTCGATGCCGCCGCCGTGAACTACGGCAAAATACCCAAAGATCCCGGGGTTCTGGCCGGGTCGTGCCCGATCGTGGCGAACTTCGGCGGGAGGGACCGGACGCTGCCGGAGGCGGCGGATAAGCTCGCTGCGGCGCTCGATGGACTGGGCGTGGAACACGACATCCAGGAATTCGCTGCCGCCGGGCATGCGTTCCTCAACGAGGTGCCGGTGGGCCCAAGACTGCTGCGTCCGCTGTATCGGGTCATGGGCATCGGGCCGGATCCGCAATCGGCACCGGAAGCCTGGCAGCGGATCGACGACCATTTCGCCCGTCACCTGAAGGATCCGCCCTCGGCCGGCAGGTGAAGGACTACGCACCGGCAAGCACCGGCGACCCTGCGGCGACGGCGGCACCCCGAACAGGGTGCCGCCGTCGTTTGCCGCTGTCGCTTGTTGCCGAAGCGGGTTCCGCTGAGGGGCAGGCTAGCTGAAGAGCTCGCTCTTGGGCTCGTTGTCCTTAACCTTCTGCCAGCCCAGCCACAGCACGAGGGCGAAGAACGGGATCGTGGCCAGGGTCCACAGGCCCAGCGGGAAGACTTCGCCGGTGGCTTTGTCGGTCATGGAGTCAAAGCCAATCAGCACCGTAATGGCCAGCAGTGCCACCAGTCCCGCCCAGCTGGTCCACGGGGCACCAGGCATCGGCAGGGAGGAGACCAGGCCCTTCTTGCGGCGCAGGGCGATCTGGCTCGCGAAAATCGAGCCCCAGGTGAAAATCACGCCGATTGACGCGGAGTTCAGCGCCAGGTCGAACGCGTGCGATCCGCCCAGCCAGACGTTCAACAGGATGCCGACGAAGTAGACGCCCGCGATTGCAAAGATAGCCGCGAACGGCACATGGCGGCTGGACATTTTGGTGAGCCACTGCGGGGCATGCCCATTGTTGGCCATGGTGCGGAAAATCCGGCCGATCGAATACAGACCCGAATTACACGAGGACAGCGCCGCGGTGATAACGATCATGTTCATCACATCGCCCATCCAGGGCAGGGCCCATCTGGCCGAACACGGTGACGAACGGCGACTCGCCGGCCTTGTACTGGTCCGAGGGCAACAGCATTGCCAGCAGGGTCACGGAGCCGACGTAGAACACAACGATGCGGAACACGACGGCGCGGATCGCCCGGGGCACTTCGCGCTCCGGGTTTTTCATCTCGCCCGCCGTAATGCCCACGAGCTCGATCGCGTTGTAGGCGAAAATCACGGCGTTCAGGACCAGAATCATCACCAGCCCGCCCTTGGGGAACATGCCGCCGTCATCGTGGAAGAGGTTACTGACCGAGGCGTTGCCGTCGCCGACCTTCGCATTGGTGACCACCATAAAGGTGCCCACAGCCAGGAAGATCACAATGGCGGCGACCTTGAGGCATGATGCCCAGAATTCAAACTCGCCAAAAGCCTTGACGCTGAGCAGATTCACGCCCACGAGCAGCACGAGTGCGGCAATGGCGGAGAGTTCGACTGGGACATTGGGGAAGAAGAACTGGAAGTACAGGCCAATCGCGATGAGTTCGGCGATGCCGGTCATGGCCCAGTTGATGAAATACATCCAGCCGGAAAGGTAGGCGCCCTTTTTGCCGAACATTTCGCCGGCGTAGCTGACGAAGGACCCGGAGGTCTGGCGGTACATGATCAGTTCGCCCAGGGCCCGCATGAGCAGGTAGGCGATGACCCCGGCAATGGCGTAGGAGAAGACGAGCGCGGGGCCGGTGGAGGCGAGACGGCCTCCGGCTCCCATAAAGAGTCCGACACCGATGGCACCGCCCATCGCGATCATGGTGACGTGACGGCGGCTCAGCGTCCTCTTGTAACCCTCGGCGGTGAGGGTTGGGTCGACGACGGCGGCTGTAGCCTGCGCGCTGTGAAGTTTTGTAGGGGTACTTTGGGGCACAACTGTTCCTTGCAACTCAAGTTATGGCCGGGATCGGGCCGTGGCTGTCGCGTACGAAATTCGCAGCAATTTGCTGGTAGGGCAATAATCTGCGCCGGACCTCATGCGAGGTCGAAGTTTCGGACGGCCTGACTATCCTACGCGCTTCCGTCACCCGGGCGTGACCGGCACAACACTGCGCTCCGCGCGCTGGCCTTGTCCGTGCACGGCTGCCCCGCGAAGGCGGTGCCGAATCATGCGGCCAGCAGGGCCGCTTTCCTGCGGCGGGCCATCGCCAGCCGGGTGCCGATCAGGCCCTGCCGCGGGCTGAACAGGTAGACGGCGGCGAACACCGCGCTTTGCGCCAGCACAACCATTCCGCCGGAGGCGGTGTCCAGGTAGTAGCTGAGGTAGATGCCCGTGACGGAGCAAACCGCGGAGATGACCGGGGCGATCAGCAGCATGCGGGAGAAACTGTCCGTCAGGAGGTAGGCCGTGGCGCCCGGAATGATCAGCATGGCCACAACCAGCACCACCCCCACCGTCTGCAGCGCCACAACGGACGTCAGCGCGAGGAGACCCAGCAGCAGCGCCCCGAGGCGCTTCGGGGACAGGCCGATCGCGTGGGCGTGGGTGGGATCGAAGGCGTACAGCGTAAGGTCCCGGCGCTTGAGGATCAGGATGGCGAAAGCCACGACCCCCAGGACGAGCACCTGAATCAGGTCCGGGACGCTGACGCCCAGCAGGTTGCCGAAGATGATGTGGTTGAGGTCCGTTTGGCTCGGCGTGACAGAGATCAGCACCAGGCCCAGCGCAAAGAGCGAGGAGAACACGATGCCGATGGCCGCGTCCTCCTTCACCCGGCTGGTGTTGCGGACAACGCCGATCAGGGTCACCGCGATCAGCGCAAACACCAGCGCGCCGAGGGTAAAGGGCACCCCCGCGATGTAGGCGAGCACAACGCCCGGCAGCACGGCGTGGGAGACGGCGTCCCCCATCAGCGACCAGCCGATCAGCACCAGCCAGCAGCTCAGCACGGCGCACACAATCGCCGCCAGCGCCGTTGTGATGATTGCCCGGACCATAAAGCCGTAGCCGAGAGGCTCCATAACAAGACTAATGAGATCCATGGTCAGCTTCCGGCCTGCCGGCTCGGTATGCCGCTGTCCGGAAGATCCCGGTTGAGGACGTCAAGTCCAAAGGCCATCGCCAGGTTCTCGGGCTTCAAGGCCTCCTCGGGCGGTCCGTGCATCAGGACCTTGCGCATGAGCAGCACCGCTTCGTCGCACAGTTGCGGCAGTGCGTGCAGGTCGTGCGTGGAAAGGAGGATCGTGCAGCCGTCCGCGGAAAGCTCCCGCAGGAGCCTGCTGATGGTGGCTTCCGAGCGCTTGTCCACCCCGGCAAACGGCTCGTCCAGGAGCATCGTGGTGGCACCCTGGGCTATCCCCCGGGCCACGAACGCGCGTTTCTTTTGGCCGCCGGAGAGCTGCCCGATTTGCCGGCCTGCGAACTCCGAGAGTTCCACGCGGTCGAGTGCATGGTCGACGGCGGCACGGTCGGCTTTGGAGGGTCGCCGCGTGAATCCCTGATGGCCGTAGCGGCCCATCATCACCACGTCATGGACGGACAGCGGGAACTGCCAGTCCACATCCTCGCTCTGCGGGACATACCCGATGCCGCCGGCCTTGCGGGCTATGGCCGGTGATTCCCCGTGGATGAGGACCCGGCCGGCGTCGGGCTTGACCATTCCCATGATCACTTTGAAAAGCGTGGACTTTCCGGAGCCGTTCATGCCGATCAGCCCGCAGATCCGGGCCGCGCCAAGCGTCAGCGACGCGGCGTCGAGCGCCAGGACCTCGCCGTAGTGGACGGTGACGCCGTCCACCAGAATTGCCGGACTGCTCATGATGAGGCTCCCGTCAGGGCTGCTGTGATGAGATTGGAGTCGTGCCGGATGAGATCCAGATACGTGGGCACGGGGCCACCGGATTCGGAGAGCGAATCCACGTACAGCACGCCGCCGAATTTGGCGTTTGTTGCGCCGACTACCTGCTGCATCGGCGCGTCCGAGACGGTGGATTCGCAGAACACTGCGGGGACCTGGTTGGCTTTCACATATTCAATGGCCCGGGTAATTTGCTGCGGGGTCGCCTGCTGTTCCGCGTTGACGGCCCAGATATAGACCTCCCGGAGTCCGGCATCACGCGCCAGATAGGAGAAAGCGCCTTCGCACGTGACCAGTGCCCGCTGGCTCTCCGGGACGCCGGCGAGCTTCTGGATCATCTCGTCCTTCACCGTCTGAAGCTCGGCTTTGTAGGCTGCGGCGTTGGCCTCGAACACGGCGGCATTCTCCGGATCAAGTTTCGAGAACGCCGTGACCATGTTGTCCACGTAGAGCTGAACGTTTACCGGGGACATCCACGCGTGCGGGTTCGGTTTGCCCTGGTAGGAGTCTTCGCCGATCTGCATGATTTCCACGCCATCACTTACAACGGCGTGCGGAACGTCCAGCCCTTCCACGAATTGGCTGAACCACGCCTCGAGGTTCAGCCCGTTGTCCAGAATCAGGTCCGCTGCGGAGGCTTTCCGGATATCGCCCGGAGTGGGCTCATACCCGTGGATTTCGGCGCCGGGCTTGGTGATCGATTCGACCCGCAGCTTGTCCCCGGCCACGTTTTGGGCCACGTCGGCGAGCACCGTGAAGGTGGTCAGCACCACCGGCCGCCCGTCGTCGGGCGTCTCGCCGGCCGCGCCGCTGCAGGCCGCCACCGTCAGGACGAGAGTCGCCGTGACGGCGGCCACAACAGCCTGACGAATACTTTTGGCGCACCGAAACAGTTTTTTAGGCATACCGAATATTCTACGGGGCGCCGGCTTCCGCCCGCAACGCGTATCCGGAGGAACGATAGGCTAGTGGCATGGGCACAGCTCTCCGCAGACCACCGGCGCCGAACCCGGAGCTATACCGGTTCTCCCGTCTCGATTTGACCACCGCCTCGCTCTATGTGGCCGTGGCGGGCTTCTTCACGCTGGGCGGTGATCTGCTGGCTCCGCTGCTGGTCCAGCTCTCGCCCAACCTGGCCGTGGCGTCCTACGGCGTGAACCTGATCTTCTACGGGACCATCGGCGTGCTCGCTTTGGCGGCGGTCCGGACCATCGCGGCACGTGATGTGAGGATTCTCGCCACCCGGCCGTGGTTCACCCTGCTCATGGTTCCGGTGTCGCTGGTGGCGATGCTGATCCTGACGGCGGTTCTGGTAGCGCTCAGCGGCCCGGTCCAGACATCCGCGAACCAGGCCGGTCTACAGGCGCTGATGCAGCAGGTGCCGGCGTGGCTGATGGTGCCCTTGCTGGTGATCGTGGGCCCGTTTGTCGAGGAATACATCTTCCGGCACCTCCTGATCGGAAAACTGAGCCGTCGAATCAACCTCTGGGCCTGCTGCGCGTTGTCCGTGGTGCTGTTCGCGGCCCTGCACATCGTCGGACAGGAAGCCGTGACGCTCCAGGCCCTGATGCCTTATCTCGCGATGGGCGCCGTCCTGGTGTTCGTCTATGTCTGGACGGGAAAGAACGTCATGTTCGCCTACCTCGTCCACGCCGCGAAGAACCTCCTGGCGGTCATTTTCATTTACGCGGTCCCGCCCGACGTCCTTGAGCAACTGCAGCAAATCCAGCCGTAGAACCCGTTCCCGAAAAAGCGCGGGGTCAATGAGTTCTGTATCAGCTGAGGCAATTACTAGACTCTGACTGTGAGCAACGAAATCCCCGCCAAGGTATCCGACGTCTTCGACCCGTCCCGGTGGCGCACTGTGTCCGGCTTCGACGACTTCCAGGACATGACCTACCACCGGCAGGTGGAACGATCCGCGGACGGATCGATACTCCGGGACCTGCCCACCGTCCGGATCGCGTTCAACCGGCCCGAGGTCCGCAACGCGTTCCGGCCCGGCACCGTGGATGAGCTTTACCGCGCCATGGACCACGCCCGGATGACCCCGAACGTCGCCACCGTGCTGCTCACCGGGAACGGGCCGTCCGCCAAAGACGGCGGGCAGTCCTTCTGCTCCGGCGGGGACCAGCGGATCCGCGGCCGCGACGGATACCGGTACGCAGACGGCGAAACACAGGAGACCGTCGACCCTGCCCGTGCCGGCCGGCTCCACATCCTGGAAGTCCAGCGGCTCATGCGCACCATGCCCAAAGTGGTTATCGCCGTCGTGAACGGCTGGGCGGCGGGCGGCGGCCACTCCCTCCATGTGGTCGCGGACCTCACGATCGCGTCCCGGCAGCATGGAAAGTTCAAGCAGACCGACGCCACGGTCGGCAGTTTCGACGCCGGCTACGGCTCCGCGCTGCTCGCCCGGCAGATCGGCCAGAAGGCCGCCCGCGAGATTTTCTTCCTTGCCCGTGAATATTCTGCCGAGGACATGGTGCGAATGGGCGCCGTCAACGAGGCCGTGGACCACGACCGGCTCGAGGACGTGGCCCTGGAATACGCCGCGGATATCGCCCGGCAGTCCCCGCAGGCGATCCGGATGCTCAAGTTCGCCTTCAATCTGGCCGATGATGGGCTGGCCGGCCAGCAGGTCTTCGCCGGTGAGGCCACGCGTTTGGCCTACATGACGGACGAGGCGGTGGAAGGCAAGGAGGCCTTCCTGGAGAAACGTGATCCGGACTGGTCCAACTTCCCGTACTACTTCTAGGACACACGCCATGACTTCTGGATCCGTGATTTCCGGACCCCTGGACATCGACCCCGCGTTGAAGGCTCTGGCCGCCGCCCTCCACGGCGAGGGGCCCGCCGTCGAACTCTCAGCCGATCAGGACGGCAACACCGTGGTACGGCTGGTGGAGACGCCCGGCATCGACGATGCCGCCATCGTGGTGCGGACTTCAGGATCCACCGGCACGCCGAAAGCCACGGTCCTCACCGTCGAGGCGCTCGCCGCGTCCTCGATGGCGACCGCGTTCGCACTCAAGGGGGAAGGGCAATGGCTGTTGGCGTTACCGCTGCAGTATGTGGCAGGCATCCAGGTGTTGGTCCGGTCGTTGTTCGCCGGAACGCGGCCCTGGGTCATGGACCTCAGCGACGGCTTCACGCCCGAGGCGTTCACCGCCGCGGCGCTGGAACTCACCGACAAGTTCCGCTTCACGTCGCTGGTGCCAACCCAGCTTAAACGGCTCCTGGATTCGCCGTCCCCGGAAACCATTGCCGCACTCCGGCGCTTCAACGCAGTCCTGATCGGCGGCGCGCCCGCCGCGCCCGAACTGCTCGCGGCGGCCCGCGACGCCGGGGTCCGGGTTGTGACAACGTACGGCGCCGCGGAATCATGCGGCGGCTGCATCTATGACGGCTTCCCGCTGGAGAACGTCCTGGTCCGGGTGGATGCCGAGGGCCGCATCCTGCTCGGCGGCGCCACCCTCGCCGCGGGATACCTGGGCGCCCCGGACCTGACTGCCGGGACCTTCGTCGAGGAAGATGGCGTCCGCTGGTACCGCACGGGCGACCTGGGTGCCATCGATGCGGACGGGAAACTCACCGTCGCGGGCCGGGTGGATGACGTCATCATCACCGGCGGCGTCAAAGTCTCCGCTGCCCGGGTGGAGTCGGAGTTGGAGAAGCTCGACGGCGTGCTGGCCGCCTTCGTGACCGGCGTCCCGTCTACGGAATGGGGCCAGGCCGTGGCCGCATACGTTGCGCTGGCCGACAGCTCACCGGAGGGTATCGAGGCTTTTAAGGCCGGTCAGCACGGTTCCTGGGGGGCGGCGCTGGGTCGCAAGGCTCCGAAAACCGTGCAGGCCGCGGCAGAATTGATGATGCTCCCGAACGGGAAGCCGGACCGGCTCGGCATGGCCATTCTGCTGGACTCGCTGCATCAGGGAAGATAGACAGGCCGCACCCGGCCCGTCCGAACCGTTACCCGCACCCGAACAACACGAGGTATTGACCGTGGCCACAGCCGCACAATGGACCCAAGGCGCCCGTCTGCGCACCCTTCCCGCCGCGATTGCCCCGGTCCTGATCGGCACCGCGGCCGCTTACGAGCTGGGTTCGTTCCGTCCCGTCAACGCCGTGCTGGCCGCGCTCGTTGCCCTGCTGCTGCAGATCGGGGTGAACTACGCCAATGACTACTCCGACGGCATCCGCGGCACCGATGAGGACCGGGTGGGCCCGCTGCGGCTTGTCGGCTCCGGCGCGGCTAAGCCGGAACACGTCAAGTGGGCGGCCTTTGGGGCGTTCGGGATCGCCATGCTGTTCGGCCTGGCCCTGGTGATCATCACCCAGGCGTGGTGGCTGATCCTGGTGGGGCTGGGCTGCGTTCTGGCGGCCTGGGGGTACACAGGCGGCAAAAACCCGTACGGCTACCTCGGGTTGGGTGACGTGTTTGTGTTTGTCTTCTTCGGGCTCGTGGCCACGCTGGGAACCACGTATACGCAGGCCGGACAACTCAGCCTCCCGGCCGTCATCGGGGCCATCGGCACGGGGCTGATCGCCGACGCACTGCTGATGGCAAACAATGTCCGTGACATCCCCACTGACCGGAAGGCCGGGAAGAAGACCCTGGCCGTGCGGCTCGGGGACAAGCACGCCCGCGAAAGCTACGTGCTGATGCTGGCCCTCGCCATCCTGCTGGTGATAGTCCTGGCTCCCGCGCGGCCATGGATGCTCATTGTGCTGCTCCTCATCCCGGCCAGCCTCATGCCGTCCTGGCTGATGATTTCCGGACGACGCCGCAAGAGCCTCATTCCCGTGCTCAAGCAGACCGGGCTAATCAACCTCGGCTACGCGGCGCTCTTCTCCGCAGGCCTGGTCCTAAGCCACGGCTTCTAAGCGCCCGTTCTTCGGGGATCCAGGGCCCTAGGAGTCCTCGGGGCGCTTGTCCCGGCGGACGGTAACGTCCGGATGGGCATCGACCAGGCGGTCTTCGGCGTCGGCGTCGGCAACTTCCCCGGCACTGCGGAGCGGTTTGGCCTTGCCCGAGAAGCGCTCGTGCAGGTTCGCCGTCGCGGCGTCCCGCTGCTTTTTGAAGAACAGGTAGCTGATGGCGAAAGCCATCGTACCGGCGCATACGACGGCGAGCAGCCAGCCAAGCTGCAGGTATACGAAGACGGCGAACAACGGCACAAAAAGCGCCAGACGGATCAGGGTGTATTTGAGGAAAGCCACCGTCCCAGTTTAGCCGTCCGGCGGGACGCACTGTCCCGCCGGACGTGAGGAGGGCCGGACACCCCGCGACCACCGCCGCGCCCACGGCCGGCAGCGCTGGATCAGGATCGACGCCGGGACCTGCCCCGGAGGCTTAGACTGGAGATATGCTCCGTGTTGTAGTTGTGGTCGCCGTTCTCGTCGTATTTGTCTATGGACTCATCGATGTGATCCGGACTGACGCGCGCCAGACGAAGGGAATCTCCAAGCCTGCCTGGATAGTCGTGCAGGTCGTCCTCCCCGTCATCGGCGCCGTCCTCTGGTTCCTGATCGGCCGCCCTAAAGGCACGGGCCCCCGCGCCCAGCAAGTACCGCCAACCCGTCGCGCCGGATGACGACCCCGAGTTCCTGCGCAATCTGGAACTCCGTCGCCGCAATCAGGCGGAAGCAGATCGGCTCAAAAAGCTCAAGGACGAACTCGACGCCAAGGAACACAAGCTCGACGACGGCACCGGCGACGCGCGCGGAGGCAACAGTTCCGGCGACGCCGGTACCGACGAGGTCAAGTAGGTCTCCTCCGGACGCCCTCATCCCGCCGCCCATTTGTCACAAATGGCCGGTATGCGCCGGCCTTGGCGGCCTTATGCGACAAATCGCAGCGACACTCCGGCTAGTCGACCCCTGATCCGGAGTCTGATCCGGACCCAACTTCTCCCCCACACCGGGCCTGCGGCGCGCGTCGCCGGGGTGAGCCGGCGCCGGACGCGGGCAGCTGATCTGGCAAGTCCCTGCTACTGAGTCCGGGCCGCCCCTGGCGCCACGGAGAGCCTGCTGGAACGCGCGCGTGCATTGACGGCCGCAACCGGCGCCGTCGTCAGCCATACCTCGGCCGCGGAGTTGTGGGGTTTCCCGCTGCCGCTGTCCCTTAACCGCTGCACCCTCGTCCACCTCACGTACCCGCCGGGCCGGCACGCGGTACGGCGCATGGGCACCATCGGCCACCAAAAAGTCCTGCAACCTGACGAAGTCACTGCCGGTCGCCTGGTGCAGTGCACGTCTGCGCTCCGCACCTGGTTCGACCTCGCGGGAATCCTCAGTCTCGACGAGTTGGTGATAGCCGGGGACTTCTTGCTCAGGCGGAAGAACCCGGCGTCCACGACCGCGGCGATGGATGCTTTTCTCGCAGGAATGCGGGGCAGGAGCGGCTATCGTCGCGCACTTCAGGCGCGGACACTGATCCGGGCTGGCACGGATTCGCCGAAGGAGACTGAACTCCGGCTGCTCCTGATCCGGTATGGCCTGCCCGAACCCGGCATCAACGTGCCATTGTTCGACGGGACCGGCCGCTGGATCCAGGATCCGGAGACATCACGCCGACCCGGCTCAGCGACGCAGCGACATCTCTCGGGATGAGAATGCCAGGGACGCAGGATGGCGGGTGGTGGTTCTGACACGGTGGGATCTCACGCCCTTTGGCGCGGGAAGGGAGCCACGCGCCGTGACCCGGGTTCGGGCGGCCTCGATCGAGCGCGGTTGGAGCCCGGAGCCACCCTCCCGGATGGGCCAGCCCCGCCCTGCCCTCACCCCAATGGACGCAAATGGCTAAGCCCGTCGCTTAGCGGCCATTCGTGGCAAACCGGCGGGCAGCCCGACGTCAGGCGGTCCAGCGGCAGCCCGCAGCTGCTGCCCCCGTAGCGGCTGCCGTTACGTGGCTACAGCCCCGAGTAGGAGTGCAGGCCGTTGAAGAACTGGTTCACGATCGTGAAGTTGAAGACCACGCACAGGTAGCCGACGATCGAGAGCCAGGCCCGCGCGGGTCCCGGTCCAGCCGCGGGTGGCCCGGGCGTGCAGGTAGCCGGCGTAGACCACCCAGATCACGAACGTCCAGACTTCCTTGGTGTCCCAGCCCCAGAAGCGGCCCCAGGCCTTCTCTGCCCAGATGGCACCGAACATCAATGTGAAGGTCCAGCCGACGAAGGCAATCGCGTTGATCCGGTAGGAGAGGTTTTCCAGGCTCAGCGCGGTCGGCACGAGGCGCATAAAGCCCAGCTTGTCCGCCCCGCCGGCCGCGATGGTCTTTTGCCGGTGCGCCTGGACGAGCTGCAGCGCGGACATGGCGAAGGTCAGGGTGAACAGCGCGGAGGACAGCACGGCGATGGAGACGTGGATGATCAGCCAGTAGCTCTGCAGCGCAGGCACGAGGTGGCCCACGGGCGTCCAGTAGGCCACGGATGCCGCGACCAGCATGATGATGGCGAGGCCAGTCACGAACGTCCCGAGGAAGCGCAGGTCGCGGCGGATCAGGGCCAGCAGGAACACGGCCACCGCCACGAAGGCTCCAGTGGTGAGGAATTCGTACATGTTGCCCCACGGCACCCGGCCCGAGCCGAGCGCACGCGTCAGCACACCTGCGGCGTGGATCGCCACGCCCAGGATTGTCAGCGCGACGGCGACCCGGGCCGGAACGCGGCGATCGCCGGCGTAGCGCATGTCGCCGTCGGCGGTCCGGCCGACGCCGGAACCGCCCCTGGCGCTTCCGGCAGTAGCCGACGTCGGGCGCTCGGCGCGGCCCACGGGACCGCTGAGGTGCGAGTCGACCCGGTCACTGCTGCCGGCTCCCACGCTGGCCGGAACGCGCGCGGCCACGGCGGAGGCCGCGCCGGAAAGCTCCGCGGCCTTGAGGTCCACGGCCCGCAGCATCTTGCTGCTCTTGGCCAGGTCCCACGCGAACGCGATGAAGGCCACGGTGTAGGTGCCGGCCGCCAGCAGCATAAAGAGCTCGCTGTACTGGCCCATGGTTTCGTTAATGGCGGGCATTACTGATCCTTCTTTGGCTCGGGTGAGCCGGTTGTTGACGGGGTCAGGCCGGCTGCTGGCTCCGGGGATTCGTTCTGGTTACCGGCGCCGGACGGGTCGGTGGCAATCCGGCCGGCTGCAGCCCGGTCATTATCCGCTGCGGGGCTGGGAGCAGACTGTGAGGATGTTTCAGCAGCAGCTCCTTCAGCGGCGGAAGTATCAGGCGCCAGATCCCATTGAGCAGCCAGGAGCTTGCGGATGGCGGAGGCTTCACCGGCGAGCCGGTGGTCCTCGCCGCGGGCCAGGAGGCCGTATTCCACCATCGTGCCGCCGCCCGCGTGGGCAGCAGTGCAGACCCAGACCCGGCGGCGGTTCACGTACAGCGACGTGACGAGGCCGGCCACGGCCAGGAGGGCAAAGATGAGCGCGTAGAGCTGGCCGGGGTTGTGGTGGATATCGACGCCGATGTAGCGCTTGATGCCGTCGAAGGTGATGGTGCCCTTGCCGTCCGGGAGGACCTGCGTGCTGCCGGGCACCAATATAATGCCCTTGGTATCCAGGTCCCGCGCGTTGAGCCGCGTCAGGTCCTTGACATCCAGCTCGAAGACGTTCTGTGGGGCACCCTCGTCGAGGCCGAGGTTGCCGTAGTACGAGTTCAGCGTCAGTTGCGGGTTGATCAGCTCGGGATCGCCGCTGAAGGAGACGCCCTCGTCGGTGATGAACGCGGTGGGCAGGAAGAAGCCGGCGAAGGCGAGCTGGTCCGGCTTAGCATCGGGAACTTTGATCACGACGGAGGAATAGTAGTTATCACCCTGCAGCTTGGCGATCACCGGTCCCTGCAGGGCGATGTTGCCGTCGCCGTCGCGGACGGTGACGACCGGGGCGTAGCCGTTGCCGGTCAGGTAAACGCTCGTGTCTCCGAGGGTCAGCGGATCGTTGACCTTAAGCACTTCCTGCTTGGCGGGCGCGTCCGGATCGTCCTTGGTGGTCACCTCGGCCGTGAAATCAATGGGCTGTCCGAACTTGCCCTGGGATTCGCGGTCGAAGGTGATGTTGAACTTTTCCAGCTGGACGGAGTAGGGCTGGAGTTGGCTGCTCTGGAAGTTGGTGCCGGGCGTGAACTGGTCATAGCCCACCAGCGTATTCACGAAGGTGTCTCCCTCGACCAGGATCCGCTGGCCGCTGTAGCCGAACAGGCCACCGGCCGCGACGGAGATCAGGACGCCGATCAATGATGTGTGGAAGACCAGGTTGCCGGCTTCCTTCAGCAGGCCGCGCTCGGCTCCCACGGATGGCCGCGCGCCGTCGCTGTCCCGGATGTCCACGCGGTAGCCGCGCTTCTTCAGAATTGCTGCCGCGTCCTTGATGGCGTCCGACGCCGGGATCCCGGCGTCGGCGGGGATCACCAGAGTCCCGTTTTCAGGCAGCCGGGAGAGCCGCGCGGGAGTGCGCGGAGGCTGGGAGCGCATCGCCTTGTAGTGCACGATGGCCCGCGGCACGACGCAGCCGATCAGTGAGATGAACAGCAGGATATAGATGGCGGAGAACCAGGCCGAGGAGTACACATCGTAGAGCTGCAGCGAATCCAGGAGCTTCCCGTACTCCGGCCGGTCTTTGATGTACTGCGTGACGATCGAAGGATTGGCCGGCCGCTGCGGGAACAGGGAACCCGGAACGGCCGCGACAGCCAGCAGCAGCAGCAGGAACAGTGCGGTCCGCATACTCGTCAGCTGGGTCCAGGCCCAGCGGAGCATGCCCATTGGTCCCAGAGCCGGCAGGACGGCGTCGGTCTTGGCCGCAGCCAGGGCGTCCACGCCTGGCTGACCGTCTGTGCTGGCCGGTGAGGCGGGGCCGGCGGCCACCGTGTCCGCGTCGGACGCTGCGCCGGCGGTCCAGGACTTGTTGTTTTCGTTCACTCGCTCGCTCATCAGATCGGCAATTTCACATCGGTTTGGAACCAGTACTGCAACTCGGAGACCCAAGTCCCCCACACGCCGCTGGCCATCAGCAGGCCCAGCACGATCAGGATGCCGCCGCCGGTGCGCTGGATGGCGAGCCGGTGCTTGCGGAAGAAGGACATCACACCGATCCCGCGGCGGACGGCCAGCGCGATCAGCAGGAAGGGAATGCCCAGCCCAAGGCTATACACGAACGCCAGGAACGCCCCCTTCGCCGCCGACGATCCGCCGGACAGGCTGAGCAATTGCACAGCCGAATAAGTCGGCCCGATGCACGGCGCCCAGCCGAGCCCGAAGGTGATGCCCAGCAACGGCGCGCCCCATAGTCCGGCAGGGGGCTTGGCCTGGATTTTGGCGTCGCGCTGGAACCAACCGAATCCGCCCATAAAAACGACCCCCATGATGATCACCAGGACGCCGAGGAGCTGGATAATCCACTGGTTTTGCGATCCGGTGATCAGCGTCCCCAACTGCCCAAAGGCCCCGCCGAGCAGCACAAAAATCACCGAAAAACCCAAAACAAAGAGCCCGATACCGGCCAGCATACGGCCGCGTTTTTGCTGTTGGAGGTCAACGCCGGTCAGCCCCGTCACGTAGCCCAGGTAACCGGGCACGAGCGGCAGCACGCACGGCGAAAGGAACGAGACCAGGCCGGCGAGCAGGGCTACCGGGACAGCCAGCAATAGCGAGCCGCTAAGAATGGCCTCGGCGAAGGGGCTGTTCACGTCGGGGATCCCTACTCTGCCACGGCGGCGGCGATGAGGGACTTGAGCGTGCCCGGCTGGATTTCACCGAGGACGCGGGAGGCGACTCTGCCCTGCTTGTCCAGTACGAGAGTGGTGGGCACGGCGCCCGGCGGTACCAGACCGGAAACGGCCAGGAGCACCGCGCCGTCTTTGTCGTTGAAGCTCGGGTACGTGAGGTTAAACGTTTTGTCGAACGCTTCGGCGGTGGCTTTCTCATCGCGAAGGTTCACGCCGAAAAACTGAACACCCTGGCTTTTGAATTCCTGATGCAGGGCCTCCAGCGCGGGCGCTTCCACCCGGCAGGGGGCGCAGGCCGCGAACCAGAAGTTCAGGACGGTGACCTTGCCCTGAAAAGCGTCCGGCGTCACAGCCGTTCCATCGAACAGTGTTCCCTCGATAACAACCGGATTTTTTCGGTCGGCAACAGCGAATTCCGTCACCGATCCGTCGCCGGCAACGTAGTTTTTGTTGTCTCCGGCTTTGGCCTGTTTGGCGAGGGCGTCTTCCTGGGCGCAGCCGGACAGGCCCAGCACCACAGCCAGGGCCGATCCACCGGCGGTCAGGACGGAGCGGCGTGACGGGGCTTGAGCGGCGTAGCTGCGTGGCATGCTCAGGCTCCTGGCGTGCTGGCGGCACCGGGGAGAAGTGCGGCAGCGGGCTCGCTGTAGTCAACACGGACGATCGTTCCGGCGTCGTCGAACACGAGGGAGGTGAGGGACGTCAGTGTGCACTCGCGCTTGCGCGGGTCGTGCCACAGGGGCTTATTTTCGGCGCTCAGGCGGGTAGCCCAGATGGGGAGCTGGTGGCTGACGAGAATGGCTTCGGCCCCGTCGCCGCCGAGCTCGATGGCTTTGAGGCGCGCATCCTGCACGGCTGCCAGGACTCGGGCGGACTGCTCCTTGTACGGCTCGCCCCAGGACGGGCGGAGGGGGTTCCGGAGATGGACCCAATGCTTGGGCTTCAGGAGCTCAGCTTTGGAAACCTTGAGCCCTTCGAAGTAGTTGGCCGCCTCAATGATCCGGGCCTCGGTCACGATCTCAAGGTTGAGCGCGTCGGCGATCGGCTGTGCGGTCTCCTGGGCCCGGGTCAGCGGGGATGCCACAAGGTGCACGAGTTTCGCTCCCTGAGCGGCACGGTCGCTGAAGTGGCCTGCCAGGACTCCGGCCATCTCCTGACCGAGTTCGGAGAGGTGAAAATCCGGCAGCCTGCCATACAGGACGCGATCGGGATTATGGACCTCGCCGTGGCGGAGCAGATGAACGGTTGCTTGGGGCATGTGTACCAGTTTCTCAAAGGGCAGGGTCAATGACGAAATCTTCTACAGGAAGTAGAACTGGGAAGTTTGACGAAATGTTCCCCAGGGGCGGAATAAAAGATGCAAACGCATGTTTATACTGGATGCAGCAGTTGGTTGAGATTTCAACTAATGAAGTTTCAACCAACGACCACACCAAAACACGCACCACTTCACCCGACACAAGGAGAACCACCATGGCACTTCCCGCCAACGTCACAACCGGCACCTGGACCCTCGACAACTCACACAGCGAGATCGCCTTCACCGTCCGCCATGCCGGCATCAGCAAAGTCCGCGGCCAGTTTAAGGACGCCGCAGCCACCCTGGACCTGACCGACGATGTCGCCGGCTCCACGGTCAGCGCCAGGATCCAGACCGCCAGCTTCGACTCCGGCGACGCGAATCGTGACGGTCACGTCCGCGGCGAGGACTTCTTCGACGTCGAGAACTTCCCGGAGATCTCCTTCGTCTCCAGCAGCCTCGTTCCGAAGGGCGACGCATACGAGCTCCAGGGCGAACTCACGATCAAGGGAGTAAGCCTCCCCATCGCCCTCGACACCGAGTTCAATGGCGTGGCCGTGGATCCCTTCGGCCAGACCCGCGCGGGCGTCAGCGCCGTGACCACCATCAGCCGCAAGGAATTTGGCCTGACGTGGAACGCCATGCTCGAGGCCGGCGGCGTCCTGATCAGCGACAAGGTCGCTGTCAACCTGGAGCTTGCGTTCATCGCTCCCGCTGCCTAGGCAGAGCTGACCCGGCTACCCGCTACGCAGCCCAGAACCCCGCTTCACGCGCGTCTACTTCGACGCCGTGACGCGGGGTTTCTGCTTTCTTTCGCGAGCCTGTGGCGGCGGCCGGATGCTGCATCCGGCATTGCCGACTCGGGAGCGCCCGGGTCCAAATTCCCTAGATAACGCGCAGCGGCCGGTCTACAGTGAGTGCCATGAGCGACCCTAAGGATGTACCGCCGCGGCAGCAGCCGGATGCCCACGATGAGTCCGGCAGCACCGGTCCGTCCGCCAGTTCCGAACCCCCCAAGGTTCCGCCGGTTCCCGAGGGCTACGACGCTCCGCCGCCAGGCTACCAGCAACCGCCGAGCTACCAGCAGCCGCCGAGCCAACCGGCGGCCGGCCAGCAGCCCCCGGGCTACCAGCAGCCGCCGAGCTATCCCTTGCCCGGTCAGCAGCCCCCGTATCAGCCCGGTCAGCCGGCCCCGGCGGGCGGGATCCGCTTCGAAATGCCCACGGACCGGCCACGGAGCTTCAACGATGTCATGCCCACGGGCGGCTTCTCAAGCATGTTCAGCGTGACCGACATGCCAACCGAGTTGAAGGTGTCCTACTGGATCTGGCTGATCGGCGGGCTCCTGGGGCTCCTCGCCGGCGTCGTCGGTATTTTCGGTTCCTTCGTTCTTTTTGCCTTCGCCCCGGCCGTGGGTTTCGTCGTGCTCCTCCTGGTCCTCGCGGCTCTGGCCATCGCGGCAGCCCAGATCGTGCTGGCCATGAAGATGAAGGAGGGCCGGGAGTGGGCGCGCTTTGCGCTGACTATTGTGGCCGGCATCTCGCTCGTCCTGGTCATCGTCAACTCCGGGGCCGTCGGTGGCCGCGGTGGCGGCAACTGGCTGAGCTTCTTCATCAGCCTCGCGGCGACCGTGCTGATGTGGCTCCCGAACGCGCAGGCGTGGTTCGCCGCCCACCGCGGCAGGGTTTAGGACTGACTGCCAGCCCTGCGGCATGGCCGGTTGATGGGCGCGGACGGCTCGCGGCTCGGGCAGGGCAGCACTGTCGGCGGGGCGGGATTCCCGCGCGGGAATGATCCTCGCCGCGGCCTGCCCGCGATACGGTGGAAGTAAGCCATGCCGGGAGCAGGGCAGGCTCACTGATCCCGGCAACCGAACCGCCGACCGACATACGAAGGGCCACAGAATGAGCAACCCCCCAGTCCAGCCCCCGGCTCCTGACAGCCCTGAGCCCCGCGATCAGAAGACACCTGGCTACGGCCAGCCCCCGCAGTACGGCCAGCAGGCACCCCAGCCCCCACAGTACGGCCAGCAGGCACCGGGCTACGGCCAGCCCCCACAGTACGGCCAGCCCCCGCAGTACGGCCAGCAGGCACCGGGCTACGGGCAGTCCCCCTATGCCAACGTCCCGCCGGGCCAGCCGCAGGGTCCAGGCGGGATGCCCAAGATGGTCAACACTGCGTTCTGGCTGATCATCGGGGCGGGTGCAGTCTGGGTGATCTCCCTCCTGCTGTCCCTCGGCTCACTCGACAACGCCGAGTTCCGGAGCGTCTTCGAGCAGCAGATGGCAGCAGGCGGCGCCGCCATCGATTTCGATACGGTCAAGGACTTCATAGTGTGGACAATCGTGGCATTCGCCGTGATCAGTGCCGGCCCTTTACGCGCTCGTTGCGTTCAACGTCCGTAAGGGGAAGAACTGGGCACGAATCCTCGGTACGGTATTTGCCGCCTTGTCCCTACTCAATATTGCGCCGCTTGGCATTGGAAGCATCGCGGTTGTGGCTGGTATCGCCGGCATTGCCATGCTCTACCTGCCGGCGACGTCACCGTATTTCCAGAAGCAGCCCTTCGCGAATCCCTTCCGGCCGGGAAACCCCTACGGCAACTGATTCAACGCCGCGCAGGGCGTGGGAACCCCGGCTGCTGACACCCTTCAGTCCGTGCCAGCCGGGTCCTGCGCCCTTTGGGCGTGGTAGGCGAGGATCTGGAGTTCCGTCGCCATGTCCACCTTGCGGAGGTTCACGCCCGGCGGCACTTGAAGAACAACCGGCGCAAAGCTGAGGATACTCCGGACCCCGGCCGCAATCACCCGGTCGCAGACATCCTGCGCCACAGCGGCGGGCAGCGCCAGAACGGCCATGTTCGCGCCGGTCCGCTGCAGCACAGGCTCAAGGTTTGCGGCGTCGCTGACCCGCAGCCAGCCCACTTCACTGCCCACCACCATCTGGTCGGCGTCAAAAATGGCCACGACTTCAAACCCCCGGGATTCGAAGCCTCCGTACCGCGCCAGGGCACGGCCGAGGTTGCCTGCGCCGACGATGGCGACCTTCCAGTCGTGGGTCAGCCCCAGGGCCGCGGCGATGTGACGGTTGAGGTACTGGACGTCATAGCCCACCCCTCGGGTCCCGTAAGAACCCACGTGGGACAGGTCTTTCCGAAGGGTGGACGGGCTGACTCCGGAAGCCTCGGCGAGCGACTCAGAGGAGACCCTGTCCACGCCTTCCGCCAGCAGCGCGGTCAGGGCGCGCAAATAGATGGTCAGCCGGGCTACGGCCGCGGGCGGAATCTGCTTGGCAGGTCCTGCTCCCCCGGGCACTGCGTGCGGGGATGATTCCAGCGAGGTCACTATCTGCTCCATTGAGTCGCGTTGTGCCTTCCACTCTAGGTCCCCCGGGCTGCCCCCAACAAAGCAGTCGCCGGCGGCACCATGACGCGGCGTGCCGCCAGCCGCTGCAGGCCGCGAGGGCCGCAGCGGCTCAGGACGGCTGTTCGAGGGCCCGTCTCAGCGTCCGCTCCAGCCGGGCTTCGTCAATTTTCCAGAAGTCACGCTGGATGCCATCCACCAGCACCACCGGGATCTCCTCCGCGTAACGTTCGCGCAGCGCAGCGTCGTCGTCTATCGACCGCTCTTTCCAGTCCAGGCCCAAGGTCTGGGCAACCCGGTGCACGGAGGAGCGCGCGTCCGCGCAGAGGTGGCAGTCAGCTTTGGTGATGAGGATGATCTCTGGCGTTGCCATGGTCCAACGGTAGCCCGACGGCGGGGCAGGCGTCGACGCGCGGCGCGGCGGGTTCGCTGCCGGGCATTGACTAGACTCGTGGCATGCCCGAGGACAAGTACGTCGCTGTGGTCACCGAACCTGCCGCATCACCGCAGCGGGGCGAGGCGGCCTTCTTCGACGTCGACAACACCCTCATGCGTGGGGCCAGTCTCTTCCATGTGGCACGGAAGATGTACCAGCGCGGCGCCTTCACCGTGCCGCAGGCCAGCGGCATCGCCTGGAAACAGTTTATGTTTTTGCTGCGCGGCGAGAACATCAAGGATGTCCACGCCGTGCGCGATGCAGCTCTGGCCCTCGCCGCCGGGATCCTGGTCAAGGACGTGGAGGTTCTGGGCGAGGAGGTCTATGACGAAATGATCGAATCCCGCATCTGGCCGGGCGCCAAGGCACTGGCCGAGCAGCATCTGCGGGTGGGGCGCAAAGTCTGGCTGGTGACGGCGACCCCGATCGAGGTAGCTACCGTGATCGCCACCCGGCTCGGACTGACCGGCGCCCTCGGCACCGTCGGCGAAAGCCTGGACGGTTCCTACACCGGGCGGCTGGTGGGCGAAATTCTCCACGGCCCGGCCAAAGCCGTGGCCGTCCGCCGGGTTGCCGAGGCGGAAGGTCTCGATCTGGACCGCTGCTGGGCCTACAGCGACTCACACAACGACATCCCGCTGCTGAGCACGGTGGGCCATCCGGTGGCGATCAACCCTGACAGCAAATTGCGCCGGCACGCCCGGGACAACAATTGGCCGATCTACGACTTCCGTTCCGGTCGTCGTGCCGCCACTTTGGGGCTGAAGGCCGCCACTGTGGGAGGGGCCGTTTATGGCCTCTGGCGTGGCTTTTCCCGCTTCCGCGGACCGGCCCCGCTAGGGATCCTGCCCGGCGCAGCAGCAGGCAACACCCCACGACGCAAAGAAAATGCCCGTCGCCGAAAGGCAACGGGCATTTCACGCAGTGAGAAGTATTGCTACTTCTTATTGCGGCGCTGGTGGCGCGTCTTGCGAAGCAGCTTGCGGTGCTTCTTCTTGGCCATACGCTTGCGACGCTTCTTAATAACTGAACCCACGAAAGTTCCTCACAAACTAGATGCAGTACCTGTCTGCTGGAAGCCGCCCGTGAACTGTGCAACGGACTGTACAACTGACAGGTTCTAACAATGACGTAAAACGTTCCTTAACAGGGTACCGCTTATCAGGGCCGCCCTACGACCGCGACCCCAAACTATGCCTGCGGGGGCGGATCCGCGTCACGGATGATGGCTCAGCCGGTTTCCGAGTGGCCGTGCTCTCCTTCGACAACCGCACTCTTGAGATACTGTTCGACGGCGTTTTCGGGGACCCGATAGGAGCGGCCAAAACGCACGGCAGGCATCTCTCCGGAGTGCACGAGTCGGTACACGGTCATCTTGGACACCCGCATGACCTCAGCGACTTCGGCCACGGTCAGGAAGCGGGCCCTGGAGAAGTTTTCCTCCACAGACATTTTCTTATTCCTTTGCTCGAGCGAACAGCAACCACCTGAAATCTGGGCGGCGTGCCAATGCTGAGCCATCAGACAACCACGTGGCAGTAACACTAGTGGCTCCTGATACCAATGTGAATGGCTTCCGCAGGAATGCCCACATACTTCCCGCAGGAATCCCCAAAAACTAGAGTTCCCGGCCCCTACTGGCGTGCAGGCCGGGCAGGTGCACGCTAGTCGCGGGTGCGGCGTGCACGCACCGAGGACGCCAGCTGGCCCAGCACGGAGGCCGTCATATCCCAATCCATGCAGGCATCCGTGACGCTCTGGCCGTACACCAGATCATCAGCTCCCACGGCGTGGGCAGCAACGTCGAGATTCTGCGCCCCGCCGGCCAGGAAGCTTTCCAGCATAACGCCTGCGATGGCAGCTGAAGCGGCTCCCCCGTCCTCTAGCTGGGCGCCGATTTCGAGGGCCACTTCGGCCTGACGGTGGTGGTTTTTTCCGCTGTTGGCATGGCTCGCGTCCACAATCAGCCGCGGGTTCAGCCGACCGGCGGAGAGCTTTGCTGAGGCCGCCTCGACATTGGCCGCGGAGTAGTTGGGTCCCGTGCGTCCACCGCGGAGGATGATGTGGGTGTCCGGGTTGCCCGCGGTGGCCACGAGCGCTGCCCTGCCGTCGTCGTCGATGCCGAGGAATGCCTGGGCCGCCGCGGCGGCGCTGCAGGCGTCCAGCGCCACCTGCAAATCGCCGTCCGTGCCGTTTTTGAACCCGATCGGCATGGACAAGCCGGACGCCAGCTGGCGGTGGATCTGGCTTTCTGTGGTGCGGGCGCCGATGGCGCCCCAGGAGACCAGATCTGCCATGTACTGCGGGCTGATCGGTTCGAGGAACTCGGTGGCGGTGGGCAACCCGAGCGCGGTGACCTGACGCAGGAACTGGCGGGCGGCACGGAGCCCGGCGGGGATGTCATGGCTACCGTCGAGGCGGGGATCGTTAATGAGGCCCTTCCAGCCCACCGTGGTGCGGGGCTTCTCGAAGTAGGTCCGCATCACGATCAGGAGGTCAGCACGGTGCTTTTCAGCCTGGCTGACCAGCCGCCTGGCGTACTCGAGGCCGGCTTTGGGGTCATGAATGGAGCACGGGCCCCACGATGACAAGAAGCCGGTCATCGACGCCGTCCATGATGGCACGCACCTCGCCCCTGCCCCGGCCGACGACGTCAACAGCCCGGGTATCCAGCGGCAGTTCCGCGATCATGTCCTGCGGTGTGGGCAGCGGAGTGAACTCGCTGACACGCAGGTTCGAGGTGGACTGCTGGGTTTCGGGGGCTGCTTCAATGCTCATGTTCGGGTCCTGTTCCGGGTGCGGAGCGGGCCCTGATCAGAACCCGCCGGAGAAATGGCGAAGGGCAGAGAATGATCTCTGCCCTGTTGGCTCTGAAGGAAGGTTGGATGCGTGTCAGTTAGACGCGGGCCCCTCCAGAGCCAACGAAAAATACGCATACCAACGGTTTGTCATGAAAGGACCATAGCCCCGAAGCCGGACCCGGGGCAAACCGGGCGGTAATCGTCCCGGTCCGCGGACGGCGCGGGCCAGCGGCCCCGGGGGCGAGATGCCGGAGCGGAGCAGGGCGCCGGCCCGCCTCACCCGTCTCACCCGTGCTTCGCTGCCCCGCTGCGTTATTTCTTTCGGCCGAACTTCGGCAAGTTGGCCAGCAGGTCCGCGGCTTTGGTCGCGGCACGGCCTACCGTCCGGCCAATCTGCTGCGGCATCTTGTCCTCGCCTGCCGTACCCGCCGGGCCAAGGACGGCAGGACTCATCCGGCTTCCCGCCGGACGTGCGGCCCGGGTGGCGGCGGACTCCGGCGCGGCGGATGTCAGGGGTGGGGCCTGCGGGGGCCGGGAACTGCCCTGCCGGCGCAGGCGCCCCGGTATGGCCGGGGATAGGGTCTGGACCGGCACCTCCGGAAAGGGTCCTGGCCGCTGAAAGAGGCTCCGCGGGACCAACGTCGAACGTCTCCAGCCACGCGGCGATCCCCTTAAGGGGTTTCGGGTTCAGTGCGTAGTAACGCTTCTGGCCCTGGGCGCGCATACTCACCAGATCGGCCTCCCGCAGGACCTTGAGATGTTTGGAAATGGTGGGCTGGCTGGCCTCAAGTTCCCGGACCAGCTCCCCCACTGCTTTGTCCCCCTCGCGGAGGGATACCAGAATGTCACGCCGGGTCGCCTCAGCAATGACGGCAAATACGTCGTCTGTCATCATGCCCTCCACAGTAGCGACATATACGCCGGAGGGCATCAATTATTTCCGCGCCGGCCTACCTGCCCGCAGGACATTGCCCTGCGCGTGGCGGGGTGCTAAAACGGACTCACAGCCGTGATAATAGTCCGGCTGCAGCCCACAGATTCCGAGGGGTGCATCGGCGTGGGGGATTTCTTCCGGGAGCAACTGTTCAACATCATTGCCATGGTTTTTCTCGCGCTTTTTGTCATCGTCTGGGCTGCAGTGCTGCTGCAGGTGGGGTTCTGGGTACCCGACGGCACGAGCGCTGCTCCAAAGCTCAACAACGCCGTCGTGTGCGCGGCCGGAGTGCTGTCCACGTCGCTGAGTTCGCTCACCGCGTCGGCCCTGGGTTTCACCGTCGCTGAGGTGCGCCGGGAACAACAGGGCAGCAGCGGCACCGGCGGATCCTCCGACAAGAACAAGGACAAGCCCACGGCCCTGAATACCGGAGAGATTACCGCCCGGCTGTCCGGGCGCATCGTCGCGGCAGTCATGGTCTATCTCGTCATCGGGCTCCTGGTCCTCGCCGTCTGGCTGGCCAAGGGCACGGCGTCCACCGATCTGGTCAACGCCTTTTCGCTCTCCATTCTTGGCTGGATCATCGGCGCCGCCGGAGTTGTGTTCCAGACGGAGAGGTCCGGCGCCCCGCGCAACAGGGCCGACCGGCCACAGGCCGCCGCGACCGAACCGGACTAGCCGAACCGGACTAGTCGAACCAGGGATCCAGACCGTAGAGCGGGAAGATTTCCTTGCGGGTTGCCATCACAGTACGGTCCACCCCGTCGTTGGGATCAAACCCCACTTCCCAGGAGCGCCACCAAAGATCGACGTCGTCTCCCATCAGACGGGGGGCCTCCGCACCGTGGGTGACGCTGTATTTCTCGTGCACGTACGCACGCCATTCTTCCGGCACCGGGGTGCGGAGCGGGACCGGGCGGCCAGCGGCAATAGCGATCAGGTGGCACCAGGACCGCGGAACCACGCTGATGACGTTGTACCCTCCGCCGCCGGTGGAAAGCCAACGGTTGTCGCAATAACGGGCGGCGAGATTGCCGATCACGGTGGCAGCCTCGCGCTGACCGTCGACACTGATGTTCAGATGGGTGAGCGGATCAAGCCGGTGCGAGTCGCAGCCGTGCTGGCTGACTATAACCTCCGGCAGAAAGGCGCCCACGAGTTGCGGGACGACGGCATGGAACGCCCGCAGCCAGCCCGCATCCCCGGTACCGGCCGGAAGCGCGACGTTCACCGCGCTGCCGAGCGCATTCGGACCGCCGATCTCATTGGCGAACCCGGTCCCGGGGAATAATGTCATCCCCGACTCGTGCAGGGAAATGGTCAGCACCCGCGGATCGTCCCAGAAGATGTTCTGTGTCCCGTCGCCGTGGTGGGCGTCGATGTCGATATACGCCACCCGTGCCACGCCGCCGTCGAGCAGCCGCTGAATCGCGAGGGCGGAGTCGTTATAGATGCAGAAGCCGCTGGCGTGGTCGGCGGCGGCATGATGCATCCCGCCACCGAAATTGACGGCCCGCACCGCGCTGCCGTCAAGAATCGCCGCGGCAGCCAGTAGCGAGCCGCCCGCCAGCCGGGCGCTTGCCTCGTGCATGCCCGCAAAGGCAGGGTCGTCCTCGGTGCCCAGCCCCCGGACCAGGTCCGGGATGCCGGGGTCGTCGCTGACGCGCCGGACAGCCGCCACATACTCGGGGGTGTGGACCGCGCACAGGTCCTCGTCCGTTGCGACGTCCGGGGCCGCCACTGATACGCCGGCCAGGTCCAGCAACCCCAGGCTGCCGGCTAACCGCGCCGTGAGTTCCATCCGCTCCGGAGCCATCGGGTGGCCGTGACCGAAGTTGTAAGCGGTCATGGCGGGATCCCACACTACCGTCGTTGGCAGCGGGGTCTCAGCGAGCCCGGGCAGGAATGTCATCAAGGACAGGCTACCCGAGGGCGCCGGGGCCAGGGCCCTGCCCCCGTCATGTCCGGGGTTTTAGTGGTTTACTACTGAAGGAAGCAGTTTCAAGCGAGGAAAAGCCACACATGACGCAGAGTCCGTCGAGGTCATCGAACCCGGCAAGCTGGCACCCCGGTGCAACGGAGCGTGAAGGCCTCTGGATTTTCACCCGGATCCGCGACGTTGTGGACGGCATTGCCAACAGTTCACCGGCCCGTTTGGCGCTGACGACCTTCGGCGTGGTCATCTTGATCTTCACGGCTCTGCTCTCGCTCCCGGCTTCCTCCGCCACCGGCGACGTCACGCCCATCCACCAGGCACTCTTCACTGCGGTGTCGGCGGTGTGCGTGACGGGCCTGACCGTCGTCTCCACCGCAGTTCACTGGTCTTTTTTCGGGCAACTCATCATCCTGATCGCTATTTTCGTTGGCGGCCTGGGCACCCTGACGCTCGCGTCGTTGCTGGCGTTGATGGTCAGCAAGAAACTCGGCGTGCGCGGCAAGCTCATCGCCCAGGAGGCGATGAACAACGCGGGCCGGCTCGGCGAAGTCGGCACCCTGCTGCGGATCGTGATCCTGACCTCCATCACTATCGAGGGGGTCCTCGCGGTCTTCCTGGTGCCGCGCTTCCTTGCCCTTAATGAGGGCTTCGGGCTGGCGGCCTGGCATGGCGTCTTCTACGCGATCTCAGCCTTTAACAATGCCGGCTTCACGCCGCATTCGGATGGCATCGTCCCGTATGAGACCGATCTGTGGATCCTCATCCCGCTGATGGTCGGCGTCTTCTTAGGGAGCCTGGGGTTCCCGGTCGTGATGGGGCTGCACCAGAGCGGGCTGCGGTGGAAAACCTGGAGCCTGCACACCAAACTCACCATCCAGGTCTCCCTCATCCTGCTCGCCGCAGGGACGGTGCTGTGGGGGCTGCTGGAGTGGAACAATGTGCGGACCATCGGCACGATGAGCCTTGGCGACAAGGTCACGCATTCGCTGTTCGCCTCCGTAATGACCCGGTCCGGCGGTTTCAACCTGGTGGACCAAAACCAGATGGACACCGCGACCATGCTGCTGACCGACGCCCTGATGTTCGCTGGCGGCGGCTCCGCATCAACGGCAGGCGGCATCAAGGTCACCACCATCGCCGTGATGTTCCTGGCGATCGTAGCCGAAGCCCGCGGCGACGCCGACGTGAAGATCTATGGCCGGACGATCCCCGAGGGCACCATGCGGGTGGCCATCTCGGTCATCGTCGCCGGCGCCACCCTGGTCTCCGTCTCTTCCCTGCTGTTGTTACAAATCAGCGGGGCTACGCTGGACCGGGTGCTGTTCGAGGCGATTTCCGCGTTTGCCACGTGCGGGCTGAGTACCAATCTCAGCGCCGAACTCCCGCCGGCGGGGGTCTATATCCTCACCGCCCTGATGTTTGCCGGCCGCGTTGGAACTGTCACCCTCGCGGCGGCACTGGCCCTGCGCCAGCGCCGCCAGCTGTACCACTACCCGGAAGAGAGACCCATCATTGGCTAGTTCATCAGGCGCCTCCCACCGCCCCGCACACAACGCACCCGTCCTGGTGATCGGGCTGGGCCGTTTCGGTGCCTCCACCGCTGAACAGCTGGTCAAGCAGGGCCGTGAAGTGCTCGCGATTGAGCGTGACAGGAACCTCGTGCAGAAGTGGTCGGGGGTCCTGACCCACGTCGTCGAGGCCGACGCCACCAACATGGACGCCCTCCGCCAGCTCGGCGCCCAGGAGTTCAGCTCCGCCGTCGTCGGCGTCGGTACCTCCATTGAATCCTCGGTACTGATCACGGTAAACCTCGTGGACCTCGGGATAGAGCACCTCTGGGTCAAGGCCATCACGCCGTCGCACGGCAAGATCCTGACCCGGATCGGCGCCAACCACGTGATCTATCCGGAAGCAGACGCCGGTGTCCGGGCCGCGCACCTCGTGTCCGGCCGGATGCTGGACTTCATCGAATTCGACGACGACTTCGCCATCGTCAAAATGTATCCGCCGCGCGAAACCGTGGGCTTCACCTTGGACGAGTCCAAGGTGCGCTCCAAGTACGGTGTCACGATTGTGGGGGTGAAGTCCCCCGGCGAAGACTTCACCTATGCCCGGCCCGAAACCAAAGTCTCCTCACGGGACATGCTCATTGTTTCGGGACACGTGGATCTGCTGGAACGGTTCGCCGCGCGTCCCTAGCAGCCCGGCGCGCCGGCTCAGGCCAGCTGGCGGGTGATTTCCGCTGCCCGGACGGCGGCTGCCCGGGCTCCGGCTGCGATGATGGCCGGCAGCCCCCGCTCGTCAAACGTGGCGATCGCGCGTTCAGTGGTCCCGCTGGGGCTTGTCACGGCCCGGCGCAGCCCGGCCGGATCGGCGCCCGGCTCAGCCAGCATGTAGCCGGCCCCCGCCACCGTTTCACGGGCCAGCAGCAGCGCCAGCTCCGGGTCCAGGCCCAGCTCGACACCGGCCGCGGCCATCGACTCAGCCAGGTAGAACGCGTACGCCGGGCCGGAGCCGCTGATCGCGGACAGGGCATCCACCTGCCCCTCCTGGATCTCCACAACAGTTCCGACGGCGGACAGGACGGCCTTGGCTTGCTGCAGTTGCGCGGCAGAGCAGTTCGTTCCCGGCGACACCGAGACAACGCCCCGGCCCAACTTCGCCGGGGTATTTGGCATGGTCCGGATTACCGGCTGTCCGGCCGGCAGCGCCGCTTCAAGCTGCTCGATCGAGACCGCCGCCGCGACGCTGATGACAATCGTCGCCGGCGCGAGCGACCCGCTGATCTCCCTGGCCAGGGCTGCGATGCCCACAGGCTTGACCCCCAGGATCACAACGCCCGAGCCCACGACCGCCTGCCTGTTGTTATCCGGCTCTTCCTCGCCGGCGATGGCAGTTATTCCGTGGTGCCGTTCAGCCAACTCTGTTGCCCGCTCAGCGCGGCGCACAGTGGCGACGATGTCGGCGGGATTGGTGCCGCCGTCGATCAGCCCGCCAAGGATTGCCTCGTTCATGGATCCACAGCCCAGAAATGCGATTCGGTTGCTCATAACACCATCATGGCAGGCCGTCCCGATTCACAGCCAGCTCACAACTTCAGTGCAGGTTACTCCCAAGCTCGCCCCCTATCGTGGATATCACCTCATTGAGGGTGCGAGTGATACGGCGAACATGCGGATGTTGGCCTGGCACCGGTGGACTGCAGCGGGTTTCCCCCCATTTTCCCGCTTCTGGACGCCGGTGCCTACTCCGTTAAAGAGTCTGCGTCGCCCGGCCGCTCGAGCTCCCGTGGCGCGGCCGGACCGATATGGCCGGCAGGATCGGCGGGCCCCTCAAAAACAAGTTGGTCGAGACGGCGCAGGATGAGCCCTTCGCGCAACGCCCACGGGCAGATTTCCATGCTCGGAAACTCGAACATTTCCAGGGCGGCTTCCGCCACCAGGGCACCGGCCAGCAGTTGCGGGGCGCGGGCCTCCGATACCCCCGGCAGATGCAGACGGTCTTCATTGCTCATCGCCGAGATGCGCTGCGCCCACAGCCCCAGGTCCGAAGTGAACAGCTCGCGCTTGACGTACGGGCCGGCGCCGCTGGGTGCTGCCCCCGCGATCCGGGCCAGGGATCGGAACGTTTTAGAGGTTCCTGCCACGAGGTTGGCCCGGCCAAGCTCGCCGAAGCTGCGGACAGCGGGCTTGAGCGTGGCGCGGATGTAGCGTCGCAGTTCCTTCACACTCCTGGCCGACGGCGGGTCTTCCGGCAGCCAGTCGCGGGTCAGCCGGCTCGCGCCCAGCGGAACGGAGAGCGCCAGCTCGGGGAGTTCGTCTTGCCCCAACGCCATCTCGAACGATCCGCCGCCAATGTCCAGGTCAAGGATCGGCCCCGCACCCCAGCCGTACCAGCGCCGGACCGCAAAGAACGTCATTGACGCTTCTTCCCGGCCCGTGAGCTCGCGGAGGGCGACGGTGGTCTCATGCTCGACCCGTGCCAGCACGTCCGGGCCGTTTGTGGCCTCACGGATGGCCGACGTGCAAAAGGCCAGGAGGTCGTCAGCCTTGTGCCGGGCAGCAAACTCCCACGCCTCCAGGACGAACTCGGTCAGCTCATGCTGGCCGGCGTCATTGATGTTGCCGGCCTTGTCCAGGAACTGCACGAGCGACAGCGGCCGCTTGTGCGAAGCAAATGGCACCGGACGGGCGCCGGGATGGGCATCCACGAGGAGCAGGTGAACAGTGTTCGAGCCAATGTCGAGGACGCCTAGTCGCATGCCCTCATTATTCCGCGCCACGCACCGCGTGACCTAACGGTGGCGGCCCCGCTCTCTCCTCACGCCGTTTAACGGGCGGCCGCAGGGAGGCCTGTCCCGAAGCGGGCGGCCGCACGTCAGGCGGGGGCCGGCGCCGTCGGTGGTGTCGTCGCGGGAGTCGTCGACCGTATCCGCAGCGTCGTCTGCCGGTTTGAAGTCCCGGCGGATGTTGGCAACACCTTCCGGATCGATTTCGAAGCCGAAAGCCGCACCGGGGTTGATGACCATACCCAGTTCATCCCCCAGGTTTCCGATAATTGCCGACCCTTGGGTACCCAGCACGTTCGGAGCGGCAGTCAGGAACTGCTCGGCGACCCGGCTCGGGTGGGAGAAAACGGCGAGGACCGGCTGACCGGATGCGTTCGCGAGCACGAGAGGCTCGACCCGGGAGTCGGGGCCTTCCAGGACGTCGGTGCTGACCACGTAAACCTCGTTATTGAGGAACGCCAGTATGACATCGACGGGGTTTGCATCAGGCTGCTCACCGCGGGCAAGCTTCTCTTCGAGGTCGTTCAACGGCTGGAGATCCAGGGGCGTGGGCTGTTCAGTCATGTTCCTACTCGATCATGTCCCGGCCGGGTCCGCAAACGCGAAATCGCCGGAACGTTCCGTTTCGCCGGTTCTTCCGGCGAACCGGAACGTTTCCGGCGACTTCGGCAGGGCTACTTCTTGGCTACTGCCTTTTTCTTCGTGGGGGCCTTGCGGGCCGTGGTCGTGCGCTTGACCGGGCCCTTGGCGCGCTTCTCGGCGAGCAGTTCGATCGCTTGTTCCCTGGTGAGCTCCTCCAGCGAGGTGCTGCGCGGCACGGTGATGTTCGTGACGCCGTCGGTGATGTACGGGCCGAAGCGGCCTTCCTTCACCACGATGTTCTTCTCCGACACCGGGTCCGGGCCGAACTCCGCCAGCGGCGGCACGGCTGCGCGGGCGCCCCGCTGCTTGGGCTGCGAGTAGATCTCCAGCGCCTGCTCAAGCGTGATGGTGAAGATTTCCTCCTCGGAGCCGATCGACCTTGAGTCAGTACCCTTTTTCAGGTATGGGCCAAACCGGCCGTTCTGGACCGTGATCGGGTTGCCTTCGACGTCCTGGCCGAGGACCCGGGGCAGGCTCATGAGCTGCAGGGCCTCGTCCAGCGTGACCGTGTCCACGCTCATGGAGGCAAAGAGCGATCCGGTGCGCGGTTTGGCCTTCACGGGCTTCTTCGGCGGTTTGGGCTTGCCGTTTTTGTAATACTCCACCGGGGCGTTGGCCAACTGCTCGGCCGTAGGTTCCGGGATGACCTCGGTGACGTAGGCGCCGTAGCGGCCGTTCTTTGCCACCACGGCGTGTCCGGTGTGCGGATCCGCGCCGAGGGCACGCTCTTCGGGGGCCGCGGTCTCCATCAACTCGATCGCTTTGGCGGCCGTGAGCTCATCCGGCGCCAGATCCTCGGGGACGTTGGCGCGGGCGGCTTCGACGACCTCGCCGGTCTTGGGATCCACCGTGGGGATGGAGCTTTCCAGGTACGGGCCGAACTTGCCCACACGCAGGGTGATCCCCTCCGTGATGGGCACGGAGTTGATCTCGCGGGCGTCGATCTCGCCAAGGTTGTTGACGATGCTCAGCAGACCGGGGTCGCTGTCCTCACCGAAGTAGAAGTGCTTCAGCCAGGCCGGGCCGGCCGCCTGGCCATTTGCAATCTTGTCCAGGTCCGCTTCCATGTCGGCCGTGAACTCGTAGTCCACATAGTCCTTGAAGTGCTGTTCCAGGAGCCTGATAACGGAGAACGCGATCCAGCTGGGCACCAGGGCGGAGCCCTGCTTGCGGACGTAGCCGCGGTCCTGGATCGTCGAAATGGTCGAGGCATAGGTCGACGGACGGCCGATGCCCTTCTTTTCCAGTTCAGCCGTGAGCGACGCTTCGGTGAAGCGCGGCGGCGGGGACGTGTCGTGACCGATCGCAACGATCTCCGACGCCGTCAGGGCGTCGTCCTTGGCAACATTCGGGAGCCGGCGTGCCTCGTCCGAATCGTCGTCACCGCGGCTTTCGTCCTTGCCCTCTTCGTACGCCGCCAGGAAGCCGGGGAAGGTGATGACGGTTCCGGACGCGGAGAATTCGGCGTCGCGGCTCTCGCCCGGGGCACCAACAGTTACGGCACCGAGCCGGATGGTGGCGGTGGAGCCCTTGGCGTCACCCATCTGCGAAGCGACGGTCCGCTTCCAGATGAGTTCGTAGAGCCGAAATTCGTCGCCGGAGAGCAGCTTGGCAACCTGGGCCGGCGTGCGGAACGAGTCGCCGGCGGGGCGGACGGCCTCGTGGGCTTCCTGCGCGTTGGCGGCCTTGCTGGTGTAAACCCGCGGGGACTGCGGAATGTATTCCGGGCCGTACAGTTCCGAGGCCTGTCGCCGGGCTGCCGTAACAGCCTCGTCGCTCAGCGCGGAGGAATCCGTACGCATATAGGTGATGTAGCCGTTTTCGTAAAGCCGCTGGGCCACCTGCATCGTGCTTTTGGAGGAGAAGCGCAGCTTGCGGCCTGCCTCCTGCTGCAGCGTGGAGGTGGTGAACGGAGCCGCCGGGCGGCGGGTATAGGGCTTGGTATCCACGGAACGGACACGGAAGTCAGCGGCCTGCAGCCCTGCCGCCAGGGAGGTGGCGAGGTCCTCGTTGAGGTGGACGGCGTTACGGCTGGTCAGGACGCCGTCGTCGTTGAAGTCACGGCCGCTGGCGACCTTGGCGCCGTCGACGGCCGCCAGCTTTGCCTTGAACGACGCCGTTCCGGCGCCGAACTGGCCGGTGAGGTCCCAGTAGGAGGCGGATTTGAAGGCCATGCGCTCGCGTTCCCGGTCCACCACCATTCGGGTGACGACCGACTGCACGCGTCCGGCAGACAGGCCTCGGGCCACCTTGCGCCAGAGCACCGGGGAGATTTCGTAGCCGTAGAGACGGTCCAGCACGCGGCGGGTTTCCTGCGCGTCGACGAGGTCCTGGTCCACGTCGCGGAGCTGGTCCATGGCGCGGTGGATGGCTTCCTTGGTAATTTCGCCGAACGTCATCCGGTAGACGGGCACTTTGGGCTTGAGCACTTCCAGCAGGTGCCACGCGATGGCCTCGCCCTCGCGGTCCCCATCGGTTGCGAGATAGAGGGCGTCGGCGTCCTTGAGCTGTGCCTTGAGCTCGGCGACCTTTTTCTTCTTGTCCGGGGACACCACGTAATAGGGCTTGAAGTCGTTCTCGATGTCGACGGCAAACTTGCCCAGCGGGGTCTTCTTCAGTTCCGCGGGGAGCTCGGAAGGCTGTGGAAGATCGCGGATGTGCCCGATCGAGGCCTCAACGATAAAGCCCTCGCCCAGGTACTTGGCGATGGTCTTGCTCTTGGCGGGAGACTCCACAATCACGAGTTTCTTGCCGGTTTTGGCCTTACTTGGCACGGTGCTCCTACAGAAAAAGGTGGCTCGGGCAGATGCGCCCATACCCGCCTAGTTCACCATATTTTGCAGAATCCTGCGCATTCGGATGGAAATGACGGCCGCCCGGCGTGGGTATTCAGGTCTCACAACGGCCGCCCGGGCAGGGCCCTGGCAGGTGTTGGACGGAGTCGGTCCTCAGGAACGGCCGACGGCGGATTCGCTGGCGGCCGGTCCCCGGTCATCCGGAATCATCGACCACAGGGTCGCGGTCCGCTGCGCGTCCTCGGGGACGCGATCCGGGTCCTTCGGCTCATAGTCTTTCAGCAGGTCAAAGAGCCGCCCGGAGAGCTCGGTCCGCTGGGACTGCGTTAAGTAGAGCACGTTGCTGGCCAGGACGACTGCGGAGGTGTCGGCCGGCTCGCCCCGGCGGCGCCGCCCGTCACGAGCTGAGGCGTAGGCGTTGACGCGGCGGCGGAATGCATCCAGTTCCAGGTCGAGGACGGCGAATTCTGGACCGGCCACTCCCCCGCCCGAATTAATGCTGACTTCCGTGCCGGCGGCTTTCCAGCGGCGTTCCCGGGCATCACCGGTGGTATCGGCCGGCAGGACGATGCCCCATTTTTTGAGGGCCCGGAGATGGTAGCTCATGGCGCTGGGCGTTAGGCCCGTCTGGGCGGCGAGTTCGGTGGCTGTCCGGCTCACTTGTGTTGAATACAGCTCGGAAATGACTTCGAGCCGTGCGGCGTGGGCCAGCGCCCGGATGGCCAACGGGTCGGTGATTTCAACTTTGTGCTCCGGGCGCGGCCGGCGTTTGGCGTCCGCGGTCACCAGCGGGTCCGGGGACTCCGGCTCCGGCGGGGCCCGGTCGTTCTGCATTCACTCCACCATTCTAGCCAGCCGCGCCGGGCTGTGAAATAAATGTTTGACACTTGGCAGCCGCCCGGCGGACCCGCCCCGGACCCTAGGCAGGGATCAGGAAGCCGTCGCGGACCAGGTTGGCCACGTCAGCGAGCAGACCCTCGCGGAACGACCCGGCGTCGAAGCCGTCATAGCCGCCCAGCAGCGCCTCAAGGGCGCCGATGATCTGCCCGACGGCGAGGTCGCCGTCGCACGCCGAGACCAGCCCGGCCAGTTCGGTGCTGAGCAGATTGGTGCGGCGCAGACCGGCGCCCTGACGAAGCAGGATGACCCCCGGGTGTTCGGCACCGGGACGCTGGTGCCGTTCCTCGGTCACGTCGTCTGCAACGACCAGGTGGGATGCAGCCAGATCGTGGGAGGCAACCCAGTCGGTCCGTTCGACGGAGGCCCCCAGGTGCGGACCGACGGGCTGCTCGATCGGGTAGGTGATCTCCTCAAAACGGGACATCACGGGTACGGTGCCGCCAGCCGGCCGGCGCAGCCAGATCATTCCAAAACCGATTCCCGTTACGTTCCGGGAGGCAAAATCGTTCAGATACGCCGCATAGGAGTCCTGGTAGAGCTGGCGGTCGCGGGACTCGGAGGCATCCTGCAGCCAGGTTTCGGCGTATTGTTCCGGGCCCACCTGTTCACGCTGGATGAACCAGACATCGGCGTCCGGACCGGCCCAGCTTTGCGGCCGTGTGGTCCAGGATGTTCCCGCCGTAATCTCCCAGTTGCCCAGCAGCTGGGCGGTTCCGGCAGGGGCGAGGACCGAGGGCAGGGCCTGGACGAGGGACGCGACGATTTCGTCCCCCGGCAACCCGCCGTCGCGGTAGGTGAACTGCTGCGCGGCCGCTTCGCCCGGGTTACGGGGCGTGATCACAAACGGCGGATTCGAGACGACGAGGTCGAATTCCTCCCCCGCGACGGGTTCCAGCAGGGATCCGAGCCGGAGGCTGACCCGGCTCTCCAGATCGGCCGGGTCCAGGTGCAGCGCTGCGGCATTGAGCAACAGGTTGAAGCGGGTGAAGGCCAGTGCCCGTGCCGAAATATCGGTCGCCGTCACATGGTCGCAATGGTGCAGGAGGTGAAAGGTCTGGATGCCGCAACCGGTTCCGAGGTCCAGGGCGCGGGCTGCATGCCGGCGGGCCGTGACCTGCACCAGCGTGGTGGACGCCTGTCCGATACCCAGCACATGGTCGTGCCGGAGGACGCCCGGACGCTGGTGGGCCGCGAGATCGCTTGCGACCCACAGATCCGCCCCGCCACTGCTGTCTCCGTCTTCGCTGTAGATGGGGTCCCAGCCGTAAGGACGCAGGTCCACCTTTGCCTGCAGCAATCCATCGGTGGAATCCTCAACGAGGCCCAGTTCCTGCAGACCCCCGGCGCCGACGCCGGGCAGGGCTGCGTCGAGTGCGGCCGCCGGTTGCGGCTCAGCGAGCAGCCACAGGCGAACGACGGCGGCGAGCGCGGCAGTTGCCGGGTCGGCCTGGATGGCTGGCCCCGTCGCGATCAGGGCCGGGATGAGCTGGTCCCGGCTGAGCGCCGAGTGCGCGGCCTCGCCGAGCAATTCCGCGACGCCGTCCACGGTGTAGCCGATGCCGAGCAATCCGGCCGCCAGTTCCGTGAGCAGCCCGGCGAGGTCGCTCCGGGGGGCATCCGGGGTGTTGCCGGCGGTGAATTGCGGGGTGGGGGTCTGCGCGGGGGAAGTCACCGGTCAAGTTTAGTCCCGGGCCTTCACGTGTGCCTCCGCATGGATCCGGAGGGCATCCAGGCAAAACCTGCCCCGACCGTGCTGTTGTGGTTCCGGGCGCACCGGGGATCGGCCACATACATCGCGCCGAGGCCCGTCAGGTATCCCTCGCCGTCACCGGCCCGACGGGTCGGTTTCGACAGTCTGGCTAGACGGTAAATTGGAGCCATGGTCTTCTCTTTCCTCCGCCCGCCGGGCTCCCGGGTAATCCGGCGGCTGGCCGCGGGTGCGGCAACTGCCGTTGTCGTCCTCACGGCGGCCGCGTGCACCCCCACCGCATCGGTCGAATCTGCCGATGTTATGGAGTGGAAGGCCACGGTGCTGCCCACGGCCGTCGGCGTCGTGCTGGAGGACGCGGGCAAGATCCTCAATCGCGAACCGCTCGTGAAAGATGCGTCGGCCGTGCCGGCCGGTAACTATCTGCTGACGTTGAGCTGCGATGGCGGCGGGAAGGCCTTCGTGGCCGTCACCGTCGACGGCGCACAGGTAGCCGAGGCAGGAGCGGCCTGTAACGGGAGCCGCGAAACGGTGAAGACCACGATTTCTGCGACCGGGAAGGCGCGGCTCAGCATCTCGAGCGTCGATGCCCCGCTTCTCTACGCCTACCAGCTCGTTCAAACCAAGTAGTCCGGCCCGGACTACTTGGCTCCTGCCGGGGTTGCAGGAGCGGCCAATACTCTGGTCAGGGGCCCGGGGCCGGGCCTAGAGTCTGGATATGCCCACTGTTCCGGCACCGAGGGTCCCGCGTTTGCGGGCCATGGCTGGCGCTGCCGCGCTCTCCGCCTCCGTGCTGCTGGGAACGGTCCTGTCCGGTTGCGAGTATGAATACGACGACGGCCCCTGGGACGACGACTTTCCCGCGGCGGCCGCTCCGGCTGCCACGGGCGCGGCGATCCCGCCGGTCCTACCGCAGCAGGCCGGGCTGAACCAGCCCCTCTCCGGCGACGAACTTGACGACTGGGTGGACGATGTCCTCCCCGATACCGACCACGACGTCCTCCACACCAGTTCCGGTTCAGTGGATGCGAGCGATCCCCGGAGCGAAACCACCACCGCGCTGCCTGGTGGAAGCTACTCCGTGACGCTCGCGTGCAGGAGTGCTGACCGGGTGTTTTTTACCGTCCGCGGCGCGGATATGGTGCTCCTCGATCTGAGCCTGCGGTGCGGGACGTCCGCGGTCAACATTGTCTTTCTGCCCACGGAGGAAGTCCTCACGATTCAGATCGCCGGACAGGCCCCGGCGAACTACGCGTACATGGTGGACCGAGCCTGACCAGGGCACGCCCTCCGGGCTAGCCGGCTCTCGGCGTCCCCGGAAGCGCATAGCCTCCGGGCTGGCGGGCGGGCGCTTCAGGCGGCGCAGCCCTCGGGGCAGCGCAGGGTCTCCGGGCTGGCGGCACATTCCGCGCAATACAGCGTTAGGACCCGGCAGCTCGGGTTGGAACAATTCTCGAACTTGCTCGTCGGCGCCGCACACCGGGTACAGGTGCCGATGGTCTTGGCGTCGTCGCTGAATTCAAGGTGCATCCGCTTGTCGAAGACGTAGAGGGATCCCTCCCAGAGGCCCTGATCCTTGAAGGCCTCGCCGTAGCGGACGATGCCGCCGTCGAGCTGGTAGACCTCTTTGAAACCGCGGTTCACCATCAGGCTTGAGAGCACCTCGCAACGGATCCCGCCGGTGCAGTAGGTGACAACCGGCTTGTCCTTAAGCGAGTCGTACTTGCCGGAGTCAAGTTCCTTGATGAAATCGTGTGTCGTGGCGACATCAGGGACGACGGCGTCCTTGAACTTGCCGATCTGGGCCTCGAATCCGTTACGTCCGTCGAAAAAAACCACGTCGTCCCCGGCCTGCTTTTTGGCCTCCACCAGCCGATGGAGTTCTTCGGGGGTGAGGTGCGTGCCGCCGCCAACGACACCGCCGTCGTCGACCCTCAGCTCGCCGGGAGCGCCGAAGGACACAATCTCATCCCGGACCTTCACGCTCAGCCGGGGAAAGTCCGCCGCGCCGCCATCAGAGAATTTCACGTCGATGCCGTGGAAGCCCTTGTACTGGCGCGTGGTCTTTACATACTGCTTAATGGCCTGGAGCTCCCCACCGACGGTCGCATTGATGCCGTCCTTGGAAATGATGATGCGGCCGGTCAGCCCGAGCTTTTCGCAGAGGGCGCGCTGCCAGAGTCGGACGGCGTCCGGGTCGGGGAGCGGGGTAAAACCATAAAAGAGAACGATCCTGTTTAAAGCCACGCTTTTAAGCGTACTTGAGCGTCCTTGGTGGCAGTTAACGCCGGGCGCCGGCGGGTGGCCGCCGGGCTCTGTCACAATTGGGTAAGTAACCGCCGTTCCCGCAGCTCAACCCCTGTCGCTTGTGGCAGGGCTGGAATACGCTCGTCACATGAGTCTTGAGGCGATGGTTGAAGACACCACTCATCTGCTGGAAATCTGGGTTGCCGGTTGGGCCGGCTGCCGGGGTTACGAGACACGCCGCGAGGGACGTTTCCCGGCGGCACTGAGGGCGGACACCACCCACGAGTGGGAATATTTCGCCCACGACCCCTCCGACTCCGAATTCGCGGAACTGGCCGGAAAAACGGCGGAGGTGCCCGCCAGAATCCTGACGATCCTCTCCAACGATGTCTACCGTTACACGGATCTCGCCCAGAAACACGGACTCAACGTCACGTCCGCCACCCAGACGATGATGATCGTGGACATGGAAACCCAGGATGCCGAAGACCCGTGGCTTTCGGACGACGACCTGACGCTGGAGACGTCCACGGTGTATGGGGTGCACCACGCCATCGTGTACGCAGGCGACGAGGTCGCCGCCAGCGGACGGGTGTTCGTGGTGGGCCCCACGGCCATTTTCGACAAGATCGTCACGGAACCGAATTTTCAGCGACGGGGTTTGGGAAGCTTCATCATGAAGGCCCTGGCTGCCCAGGCCTTCGAACACGACGTCGACTCCGGCCTGCTGCTGGCCTCGCTGGACGGCCAGCAGCTGTATTCGCATCTCGGCTGGCGCACTGTGTGCCAGGTGCTGATGCTCTCCGCTTCGGAGGAAGGGTCCGACCTGTCCGTGGGATAGCGCCTGGATATCTGCCGTGCCTGTTCAGCCTGCCGCCGCGGCTCTGATTTGAGGCCGGATGAAACAATGGACAGGTGAACCCACATGAATCCCTGATTCCGTTGCTGGGCCGCGGCCCGGACCCGGAACAGCTGCGTCATGTGCGCACCATTCCCGCCCGCCAGGCCATCCACGCGCCGTGGCCGGACTGGGCCCACGCCGATCTGGTGTCGGCGTACGGGTCTCTCGGGATCCACGAGCCCTACCGCCACCAGATCCAGGCGGCCGAGCTGGCCCACGCCGGTGAACATGTGGTAATCGCCACCGGCACGGCCTCGGGAAAATCACTGGCCTACCAACTCCCGGCCCTGGACGCGATCCACCGGTCCGAGCTCGCGGTCCTGGCCAACCCCGGCAAGATCCACGACGACGGCGCAGTGACTCTGTACCTGTCCCCCACCAAGGCCCTGGCCGCTGACCAGCTGTCAGCAATCCGTGCGCTCAAGCTTCCGACCGTCAGGGCAGAAACTTACGACGGCGATACGGATCCCGCCTCCCGGCGCTGGATCCGCGACCACGCCAACTTCATTCTGGCCAACCCGGACATGTTGCACTTCGGGATCCTCCCTAACCACGCGTGGTGGGCCCGGTTCTTCCGTCGGCTGAGGTACGTGATTGTGGACGAGGCGCACAGCTACCGTGGAGTGTTCGGATCCCACGTCGCCAATCTCATGCGCCGGTTACGTCGCATCTGTGCCCACTACAGCCCGGGCAGCTCACACCCGGGCCCGGTGTTCATCGCCGCGTCCGCCACCGCTTCCGAGCCTGGAACCTCGTTCGGCCGGCTCATTGGGGCGCCCGTGCGCGCCGTGAGTGAGGACTCCTCGCCGCACGGTTCCACCACGGTGGCTTTCTGGGAGCCGGCTCTGACCGACATCCGGGGCGAAAACGGCGCCAAGGAACGCCGGACGGCCGTGGCCGAAACCTCGGATCTGCTCGCCAACCTGGTGTCCTCCAGGGTGCGGACCATCGCCTTCATCAAATCGCGGCGGGGGGCGGAAACCATCGCGTCGATCACCAAACGCCTACTCGACGAGGTGGACCCGAGCCTGCCGCAGCGCGTTGCTGCCTACCGCTCGGGTTATCTCCCGGAGGAGCGCCGGGCCCTGGAGAAGGCGCTGCGGTCCGGCGAACTGCTCGGGGTGTCCAGCACGTCGGCCCTGGAGCTCGGCATCGATATTTCCGGACTCGACGCCGTGCTGGTCGCGGGCTGGCCGGGTACACGCGCGTCGTTATTCCAGCAGATCGGGCGGGCCGGCCGGGCCGGCCAGGACGCCATTGCCGCGTTCGTCGCGAGCGATGACCCGCTCGACACCTACCTCGTGAACCACCCCGAGGCGATTTTCGATGTGTCGGTGGAGGCTACGGTCTTCGATCCGGCCAACCCCTATGTCCTCGGCCCGCATCTGTGTGCCGCAGCGGCCGAGCTGCCGCTCGGGTATGCCGAACTGGACCTCTTCGGCGGCACGGCGGAGAAGCTCCTGGACCGGCTGGTAGTACAGGGCTACCTCCGCAAGCGGCCCGCCGGATGGTTCTGGACCCACCCGCAAAGCGCCGCGGGGATGGTCAATCTGAGAGCCGACGGCGGCGGCCCCGGTCAGCATCGTGGATGCCGACACCGGTTCGCTGCTTGGGACGATGGATTCGCCGCAGACGCATTACCAGGCGCACACCGGCGCGATCTACGTCCATCAGGGTGAGAGCTATGTGGTCGAGGATTTGAATGAGGACGATCACTGTGTTGTGGTCCGCCGGGCGAATCCGGACTACTACACCACGGCCCGGGACGTCACCCAGATCGAGGTCCTTGAAACACAGCGCACTACGCGGTGGGGTGATATCGCCGTGCACTTTGGCGACGTAAAAGTGACAACGCAGGTGGTCTCCTTCCAGCGGAAGGCGCTTATTTCCAACGAGATCCTGGGCGAAGAACCGCTGCAGCTCGGCGCCCGGGACCTGTTTACCAAGGCCGTCTGGTTTGTCGTCGAGAACCGTTCGCTGACCGGTGCCGGGCTGATTGAAGCGCAGTTTCCCGGCGCCCTGCACGCCGCCGAGCACGCCGCCATCGGGTTGCTGCCCCTCGTGGCGTCCAGCGACCGGTGGGATATCGGCGGGGTGTCAACGGCTATCCATGCCGACACCGGAGTCCCGACGATCTTCGTCTATGACGGCCATCCTGGCGGGGCCGGCTTCGCCGAACGCGGCTACGACAAGGCCAGGGTCTGGCTCTCCGCCACCCGGGATGCCATCAAGGCCTGCGAATGCGAGTCAGGCTGCCCATCCTGCGTACAGTCGCCCAAATGCGGAAACAAGAACAACCCCCTGGACAAGGACGCCGCCGTCACGCTGATCGATGTCCTGCTCAAGGACGCCACCGATTGGATGGAGACCGGCCAGCCGGCCGAGCTGTCGGCCACCGGAGGCCCAGCCGTAACCGGTTAGGCCGGCTGTCCTGGCGGGACCCCGCTCACGGCGCCGGACCCCCGTCCCGTGCCGGCGCCGGACCCCCGTCCAGTGCCGGCGGCGGTCCGGCCCGGGCAAGACCGCGGGCCGGACCAAGCAGGGGAACAGTCGTCACCTCAGTCCCGACTTGGACCGTCTCCCCCGCACCCTTGAGACAGCTGGTGAGCCTTGCGTTGTTCCTGGCCGCCACGTCCCTCGCGACGGCGCACGGCTCGCCGGCAGTGATTCCCCGGGCAGCATCCGCCGCTGCGAGCGCCGCTAGGTCGGCGGCCGCAGCGGCCCGGGACGCGGCAACCGCCGCCTGTGACAGCAGCAGGAGCGACATCGTGGCCATGATCACGACGATCCCAATCCCCAGCCCCAGGACTGTCCCGGCACCGCACTCCCGATGCCGTCTCTGGCAGCTGTGCGCGATGTCCAGCACGCGCCCAGGGTCCGAACCAATCCCGGGCCGGGCCCTGGGCCCGGGCCCATACTGCGCCCCGGCACGCTGCGGCCAGATCATGCGCCAAACCACGGAGACAGCCCCACGATCCCGTCCCGGACCGGCGCGCCGGCCTCGCCCGAGGCCTCGTTTCGGGTCCATGAACGGGCGCTGAGGGTCCACGGAATCAGTTTGCCGACGGCGCCGGGGACCCGGTCCGAAACCGTCACACTGAGCCATCCGCCGTCGGCGGCCACGGCTGTCACCGCAGACCCGCCAGCAAGCCGCCGAACGGCCCCGGTGACCTCCACGGCGCTTCCGCCCCGGGCCAGAACCCGGGCGCCGCCCCTTGCGGCTTCCTCCAAACGGAGCTGTGTCACTCCCGCGGCGGAGCCGGCCAACAGGAAAGTGAGCAACAGGACGACTGCCGGCAGCGTCACCGCGAACTCGGCCGTTACGGTGCCCCGGGACGAGCAGCCGTGTGCACACCTCCGGCCCGATTGGCCGTCCGTGTCCGGCGGGGCCGATACCGGTTGGAGGCCCCGTTGCCGTAGCGGCCGGACCGCGCTCATGGCAGTGCGAGGGCCGCACGGATGAGGTTGAGCAGGAAGCCCCGGACTTCGTCACTTCGCATGATGAACACCAGGACACCGGCAAAACCAACAGCAGCCAGGGTGGCGATCGCGTACTCGGCAGTCGCCATGCCCGCTTCCGATGCCCCCGTGCGTCTGCTGCCGACGTGCGCCCACCGGCCGGTCGGACCGGCGCCCGCACAGAGGTCGTGCACCTCCGCAGTGCCTTCCTCCCGGCCTGGGCACTTCACGACGGGAATGTCTTGATGGGTCGACATGGCTTTTCCTTCCACTGGTCTCCGGCGGAATCACCGGCTCCTTCGACTCTTCCTGCTCCGACCCGACCGCAAAAGACCGGCGGCGGCCCAAGTGGATAACACCCCTGTACCGGGGCTGTGGAGGACAGCTCAGGAGGCAAACACATCTGCAAGATGCCCGGGACAGGCCCTGTCCCACCGACGTCACGGATGCAGGGTTCGCACGGCGTCCACAGAAAAGTCCCCGGGCCGTCAACCACGTTGGTGATTGCCGGCCCGGGGACTTTGTCGTTCTGCTGGCGTGCCCTTGCCTAGCGGAGGAAGTACCCCGCGAGGTCGGCGATGAACTGCGACTTGCCAGAGGACGCGTTGAGCACCGTGACTTTTCCATCGCTACCGACCCGCACTGCGACCAGGTTCGGTATGGTCTGACCTTTCGCGAAGTTCAGGTTGGACGATTCGGGCTTCGATGCACCTGAAGCGTAGGCGGTCGCGAACCCGTTGGACGTGGCCTCGGTCACTGTCAGGTTGAAAACAGCGGCCAGCGGTGTGCCATTGCCGCCCGGAACCGAGAACGAAACCGTCGAACCAGCTCCCACTGCGCTGGACTTCCGGGTATCGAGGATCCGGTCCGGCCCAACGGCCTTGAAGGTCCCCGAGGCTTTCGGTGTGCCGGGGAGGTAGTAGCCAGCGATATCGGCAACAAACTGGGCCGATCCGCCCGAACTGTTGAAGATGGTGACTTTTCCGTCGGAACCAACGGGAACCGTGACCAGGTTCGGCACCGTCTGCCCGGCGGCGAAGTTCAAGTTGGAGGCGTTGGGCTTGTTGCCTCCCGAGGCGTAGGCCGTGGCAAAGCCGTTCGACGTTGCCTCAGTCACGGTCAGGTTGAAGACGACCGCGGCGACCTTGGACGGGATGCCTTTGACGCCGCCCACCTGGAAGCTCACCGAGGAGTCCTTTGCGACAGCCGAGGGCCTGGTATCGAGGATCCGCGATGGGTCCACCGTCTGGAAGGAACCGGGCACGCTGGCTTTGCCATCGGTGTAATAGCCGGTGACATCGGCAATAAGGTGCGATGTTCCCGTGGACTCGTTGTACAGTGCGACCTTTCCGTCGGAGCCAACGGGTACTGTGACCAGGTTCGGAACGGTCTGTCCTGGCCCAAAGTTCAGGTTTGACGCGTTGGGCCGTGTGGTGCCGTTGGGGTAAGCGGTGACGAATCCGGGCTTCGTTGGCTGAGTGACGGTCAGGTTGAACACAACGGCCGAGACCTTGGACGGGATTCCGCTGACGCCTTCGGCTGTGAAGGTCACGGCGGATTTGGCCCCGACAGCAGATGAGCCGCGGGTATCGAGGATACGGACGGGGTCGATGGGCGTAAAGGTGCCGGACTCCCGGGGCGCGCCGGCCTTGATGATGACGTCATCGATGTAGCTCTCGCCGGCCTGCCGGGGATGTTCTGCACCCAACTGAACCGCCGTCAAGTCGCTGTACTTTACGTTCACGTTCTTGCTCGAAAACACCGACTTGTCGTCAAACCAGATCTCGACGGTGGTCTTGCTGCCATTGGGAACGACGTGAACAACAAGGTGATGCCAGGTGCCGAGTTCAACCGGGGGGTTCAGGCGCTCGTAGGAATACGTGCCGTCCGGCGCTGTTATGCGCAGCCACAGTTCGCCGTTGCTGTTGGAACGAAAAACATCGAGCACACGCGTGTTGCCGTTGAAGAACCGGAACATCGGAACGTTGTTGTCGGTCGCTCCCTTCTTTGCGACGTTGAACCAGCCGTCCGCGTAGACGTCGTTGGTGCCGGAGGGTAGCGGGGCCTGGAAATTTGCCACCGACCCCGCGGCCGTTGTCACTTGGATTCTCGCCGCGCATTTTCCGGAATGTGCCTTTACGTCAGAAATCCCCGCCTTGCCGGTTCCCTTTGTCGTGGGGGCGTTGAAGCCGGCTTCGGTGATGCTGCCTGTTTCAAAGCTTGTTGCGACCACCGTCGTCCCCGGATAGTTGTTCGATGGTGCCGGCGTCGATGCCTGACAGCTCACGGCGGCCGCAGCCGGTCCGGCGCCGACGGTCAGCCCCGCCACCACTAAGATGTTCAGCGCCGCGAATGCAGCCGCCCGTTGCAGTCGAATCATTCATCTGCCCCCCTGCCTGGGATCAACTCACTTGGTTGTAAGACCCGGAAGTTCCCGGATCCCCGGCACGCTGAAGAGCGCTCTGTGAGGCCCGACCCTGAGACCGTTCGAACTCCGATGGTGCCGGTTCCAAAGTACCTCCGGGTAACTTGAGTAAACCTTGGAAAGCCGTCCTGCCGGCGTCGTCACCGCCCCGATCCCCGGCAGATTAAGCCGGCAGCATCGCCAGTAGTACCGGCACGACACCCAGACATACGAAGGCCGGCAGGGAACACAGACCCAGGGGGATCACCAGCTTCACGCCCAGCGCCGCCGCCCGCTTCTCGGCAGCCCGGAATTGTTCGCGTCGGAGACGGGCTGCCTGCGCGTACAGGAGGGCTGAGGACGGCGCGCCCGTACGTGCGGCGAAGCTCAGGGCATCCCGGAGGGCAAGGAGTTGAGTCGACCTGACCCCGGAACTGCGCCACGCTGTGTCCCAGTCCGCGCCGATTGCGAGCGCGGAGACCACGGGTCGAAGCGGGCGCCCCAGCTCGGGGGCGGCCAGTGTGACGATCAGTTCCAGGGCCCGCCCGAGCCCGGCTCCGGCGTCCAGCATGGCCCCGATGAGTTCAAGGATCATGGCGATATCCCCCAGACCGCCGGGGCCGGCTGGCACGGTGGGAGGCCTCCGACCCGTCTCATCTCGACGGCGCGCCCCGTCCGGCCAGGGCAGCACACGACGCTTCAGCGTCGAGCGGATACCGGCTTGATCCGCGAAGACCAGAAAAGCGGCGAGGGCCAGAACCGCTGCCACGGTCGCTCCAGCCATTTCCGCGCTCACGGCGGCGCCGCGGCCGCTGCCCTGACCAGCCGCGAGGACCAGATTCGCCCCGCCGTGGCGAGTGCGAGACCCGCCGCGAGCGCGGCCACACCGGGGGGCGTCCCCAACATGGACTTAACCGGATCAACGCCCAGCAGAGTTCCGAGCCCAAGCCCGATCACCGGCAACCACGTCAGGAGGCGGACCGTCGCCTTCGGCCCGGCCAAGGCGGTCTGACGCGCCGCTTCCGCGTCGTTCTCAGCTTCGAGTTGAGCGGCGAACCGCGTCAAGACGTCCGCGAGCGGGCAGCCGCTGACTTCGGCGACGTCGAAGCACGCCGCGAGCTCACCCCATGCCCTGCCATTGCGGCGCGATGGGTCGGCACGACCCGCCTGCCCGGTCATGCCTGTCCCGGCCGGGACACACGTGCGGATCGCTTCGGCCACCGATGATCCGCGAAGGGCTGCGGCGCGGGCCGCGGTCAGAAACGCAAGTGAGTCAGCGCCGAGCAACCCGGACGACGGCTTGGCTCCGGCTGGCGGAGGTACCTGCCCGGCGCCGTCCGCATAGAGCACCCAGAGTTCGTCCCACAACCGGGCAGGGGCGCGGCCTCCCTTCAACAATGCAGCCAATTGCTGGACGAGCACGGACATCGGGATGACCTCACGGCGTGAACGGTCACGTCTTATGGCCGTCAGGCCTCCCCTGCCCACCGGCCGGCTCCCCGGATTCGGATAGCTTCGGCGGTCCTGGTCTGCCAGCGCCCTGCAGAGGCGGCGGTTCGATGCCCCGGCCGTCCACACGAACAGCCAGGCCGCAAGTGCCAGCACGCAGATCACTACGGCTGCCACTGCGGGCTCCTCGGCGGGGCTGGCTCCGGCGTTGAGGGTGATTCAGCGAGCGGCGGCATCGACGCGGCGGGCTGGGAAGTTCCCGTATCGACGGGCGCGGCGTATCCCGGGGCGGGATCGAGGCCGACGGCGGCCGACAGACGGGGCCACGCAGGGCCAAAGCGGACGTGGCCGGCGGCTGCGTCCACAGCTGCGACGACCGCCAGACCGGTTTCGTTGGCCTCCACAACTCCGATGCCGGCAACCCGCCGCCCTGCTGCGGTGCGGGCGACGTGGACAACGACGTCGAGGGCGCTGGCTGCTTGGAGTCGAACAGCATCCTCGCCCATCCCCGCCAAAGCTCCAAGCGCCATCAGGCGCGCCGGAATTGCCGCCGCGGAGTTGGCATGGATCGTTCCTCCGGCTCCTGTATGGCCCGTGTTCATGGCCGTCAGCAATTCCCGGACCTCCGCGCCCCGGCACTCGCCGACAACAAGCCGGTCCGGCCGCATCCTCATGGCCTGGCGGACCAGTTCGCCGAGGTCTACGACGCCGCCGCCCTCCAAATTTCCGTGCCGGGATTGCAGCGAAACGACATGGGGGTGGACCGGGTTCAGCTCCGCCGCATCCTCGATCAGGACCAGCCGCTCGCCCGGGTCGCACAGTCCCAGCATCGTCGCAAGGAGCGTCGTCTTGCCGGATCCGGTGGAACCGCTGATCAGGAAGCTCAGCCACCGCTGCACCATGCGTTCCAGCACCGTTTGGAGGAACGCGTCGAACATCCCGTCCCGCCGCAGCTCGTCCATGGAGAACACGGTTGACCGCCGGATTCTCACGCTGAGGAGTGTCCCTGCCGTGGAGATCGGCGGCAGGACAGCGTGCACCCGGTAACCGCCGTCGAGCTTGACATCAACGCAGGGGCATCCGTCATCCAGCCTCCGGCCGCCGGCCGCCACCAGCCGGGCGGCGAGGGACCGGACCTGTTGCTCACCGGAGAAGACGACCGGCGCCCGTTCCAGTCCGTCGCCCCGGTCCAACCAGACCGAGTCCGGGCCGTTAACGAAGATGTCCGTGACGGCCGGATCGCGGGCGAGCTTCTGCAGCGGGCCGAGACCGTTCAGTTCGGCGCTGATACTTTCGACGGCGGCCAGGGCACCCGCCGTTCCCAGCAGACGCCCGCTCGCCTGCACGGCTGCTGCGACCCGGGCAGGCGTTACCGGACCGGCCTCGGCCATCACCGACTCACGCACTGACTCCAGCAGCCCCTGATCGAGGAAAGCGACCGGCCGGCCACGCTGGTAAGGCAGAGAGCTCCGGTCAGGGACGTGCGGGCCCGGGGCTGCATGCGCGCTCATGACGCCTCGCCGGCGGCAAGGTTCAGAACTCTTGCGGCGAACCGCTGGACGCGGCGCTGGCGGCCTGCCGCCAGGAGCCGCCCGTTTTCCATGGCCACCGCAATGCCTTTGATATGAGGCAGGAGTCCGCAGAGCGGAAGGCCGATGGCATCCGCAATCAGGGGCGCATCAAGCGCGGCGCTGGGCGTTCCGCGGACCACGAGTGCTGTTTCAACCGGCGGGAGTTCCCGGAGCATCCGGGCAGCTGCTACGGCCGCCCGCAACTGCGCGGGCGCCACCACCATGATCCGGTCGCACTCCCAGGCGAAGGCCCGAAGTGCGTCGCGTCCCCTGCCGATATCCACCACGACGAGTTCATAGCCACGCCGGGCGGCGTCAAGAACTCCGGCCACCGTGGCTGCGTCCACTTCGGTTGACACGTCCCGGCCGCCCGGCCAGGACAGGAACGAGAACCCATCCGCCGTCGGCAGTGCCTGGGAGAGCTGATCAGGATCGAGGCTTCCACTCACGCCTGCGAGGTCGGGCCAGCGAAGCCCGGGGGCGTCTTCGGCGGCAATCGCCAGCTCGAGACCACCGCCCCAGGGGTCTCCGTCGACCAGGAGGGTCCTGGCGCCAAGCCGCGCGGCGGCCTGGGCAACCCAGATGGCCGCAGTGGTCGCCCCGGCCCCGCCGCAGCCGCCCGCAATACCGAGGATGAGACCACCGGCTTCGGGCGCGCCGGACCGGCTCAAGTACTCGGCCAGCCAGGCCGATGCCTCGGGCAGCACGGCGACCCGTTCGGCCCCGATGGTGGCCGCAAGATGCCACAGTGCGTCTCCATCACTGTCCATGCCGACGAGGACCGCCGGCGCCCGCCTCCGGGGCGGCAGTTCCCGGATGTCACTGCCAACCAGGACTGTCGACGCCATATCCCAGAACCGGGCCGCCTCCCGGACATCCGGTACAGTCCGCAACGTGCCACCGGCCGCGGCGACGATACGCTCGACCTCGCCGCGAAGTACGTCAAGCCCGGTCACCAGCAGCGTCTCCCGCGCCTCGGCCGGAACCCACGGTGCGGTGCCACCGGGGTGACGTGGCTTGGAACTGCGGGACGGGTGCCTGCTCATACGGCAACTTTGCCCGGCCAGGCACGACACGGTAACCAAGGCACCGCACTATGTGGACAACCACCGGCCGCGTGCGCGTCCGGGACGGGCAACCAGTCCCGGACGCACGGCCACGGCGCAGGTGCGGCCCGGCCCCCTGCGCCGACGGCGCCGTCCCTGCCCGGCGCAGGGCAGAATTGAGGCTATGTACCTGCTGCTCTCCGCCCACGCCGACGGCGCAGCCCTCCAGGAACTCACGGCGGAGGGCGCACCCAGTCCGGGCGCTTCGGAACCGTGGCTGGTCAGCAGGGCGGATCTTCCCGGCGTCGTCCGCCAGCTGGAAGGACGGCGCCCGCGGTGGATCTGGCACCGGACCCAGGACTGGTACCCGGCGCTGCTGCGGGCAGGGGTGGAGCTGGAGCGCTGCTACGACCTGACGTTGTGCGGGGCCATCCTGGCCCACTCGGAGTTCACCGTGCACACCGAGTACGCCCGGAACGCGGAGCGTCGGGGCCAGGCCGAGGCGTTGCCGCCGCCGCGGTCGCTCCAGCCGGCGCCCCCACCGGCCGATCAGGACGCGCTCTTTGAAACCCCGGCCGCGGGCCCGGCGGACGGCGCCACCCAAGAAGCTCTCCGGGCCGAATACGCGGCCCAGCAGGAAGCACTCCGCGAAGCCGGGGGCCCTGCCAGCACCCCGGCCGGGAGCACGGGCGGGGTGCTTGCAGGGCCCCCCGAAAGCGGAACTGCCGCCCGAGAGAACGACCCGGACCGGAGGCAGCGGCTTCAACTGCTGCTGGCCGCGGAATCCGCCGGAGCCATGATCGCCGCCGAAATGCAGCATACCGGCGTCCCGTGGCGGGAGGACCTCCACGAACAAATCCTCGCCGGTTACCTGGGCCCGCGTCCGGCCTTCGGCCACCGGCCGGCGAGACTCGAAGAGCTCACTTCAACCCTTCGGCAACTGCTGAAATCCCCGGCCCTGAATCCGGATTCCCCACAGGAGCTGATGCGTGCGCTGCACCGGAACGGCATTGAGGTGAAGTCCACCCGGCAGTGGGAGTTGCAGGAATCCTCCCACCCGGCGATCGAACCGCTGCTCGCCTACAAAAAGCTTGCCCGTCTGCATGCCGCCAACGGCTGGGCCTGGCTGGACGCCTGGGTCAATGACGGCCGGTTCCAACCGGAGTATGTGGTGGGCGGCGTTGTCTCCGGCCGATGGGCATCCCGGGGCGGCGGGGCATTGCAGATTCCACGCCAGATCCGGGGCGCCGTTCATGCCGATCCGGGATACAAGCTGATCGTGGCGGATGCGTCGCAGCTGGAGCCGCGGGTGCTGGTTGCGCTGGCCCGGGATTCGAAAATGGCGGAGGCCGCCCGGGACCAGGACCTCTACGCCGGCATCGCAGCGCAGGGCTTCGGCGGCGACCGTGCCCAGGCGAAAATCGCGCTGCTCGGTGCGATCTACGGTGCCACGACGGGCGAGTCCGGGCGGCTGATGCCGCAGCTGACACGTACCTATCCCCGTGCGGTGGGGTTCGTGGAGCAGGCGGCCCGTGACGGGGAAACCGGGAAGACCGTCACCACTCGGCTCGGCCGCAGCAGCCCGCCGACGCCGGACGGGTGGCTCCGGAGCCAACAATCTGCCACAGCCGACGAACAGCGCCGCGCCGATGCGATCGCGCGATCGCGGGGCAGATTCACCCGCAACTTCGTGGTGCAGGGCTCAGCCGCCGATTGGGCGGCATGCTGGCTCGCCGAATTGCGGCGCCGGCTGCGTGCCAGGCGCGCCGAGGGTGCCCCTACGGGCGAACTTGTCTTCTTCCTCCACGACGAGGTGATGGTCCACTGCCCGGAGAATGCGGTGGAGGACTGCGTCCGCGCCATCGAAGAAGCGGCGAACGCAGCTAAGGTGCTGCTTTTCGGCCGCATCCCGGTGGAATTCCCTGTCAGCGTCGCGGTCGTGGACTCGTACGACCACGCCAAATAGGCAGGCACGTTCACGCGCAGTAACCTACCCGGCAGTAGGGTTGTCCGCCGCTGATCTGACGGGCTAGCCTGTCATCAGGCCCGGCCGGATTCGATCCGCCGGCGAGTGCATTGAAGCAGGTAATTGGGGGATCGCAGGATATGGCCGGCGTTTTCGAAATCAACGAAACGGGACAAGAGTCCTACTTCTTCACGCTCAAGGCCGCGGATGGAGCGGTGGTGGCTGTGTCGCCGCTGTTTAGCACCATCAGAGGCGCGGCGGCGGGAATCACAGCAGTGCGTGAGAACGCTGCGGCGGGTCTTATTGTGGATCAATCCGACGTCGCACCCGAGCCGGCCGCCGACGGTGCCAGACCCGCAACGGCTGGTCCCGTCGAACTGCAGAAAGCCCCCTAACGGGCCCGCAACCGCACGGGCTCAGCTAACAATCTCAGATATTAATACCAAACCGCCGGGTCCGGTCCCACGGAACGGCCCAGCCCAGCTGTTCAAAGAGCTGGTTGAGGATCATCCCGGTGAAACCCCAGACCACCACGCCGTTCACGGTGAAGGCAGGACTGTCAAAGGACTGGCCGGCGCGGCTCACCGTGGCCATGACCCGGTTATCCGGATCCAGCAGGTCCCGGACCGGGACCCGGAACACTTGGGCCGACTCGCCATAGTCCACCACGCGGACGGGTGATTGGGCGGCCCACCAGGCCAGGACCGGCGTGACGAGGAAATTTCCGCGTGGCAGGTTCAGCTCGGGCATAACTCCGAGGATCTCCACGCCCGAAGGGTCCAGCCCGGTTTCCTCTTCCGCCTCGCGAAGGGCGGCGTCAACCACGGCTTCGCCCGGGTCAATTCCTCCACCGGGGAACGCCACCTGGCCCGGGTGATCGTCAAGGGTATCGGCGCGCTGCAGCAGCAGAACGTCAAGATCAGCCGGGGCCAGCAGCTTGTCCGAAGACGCCGGGACGGTGTCCAGAGCACCGAAAAGCATCAGCACCGCGGCTTTGCGGACGCGTACGCCGGGCTCAACAACGAGTTCACGCCAGCGCGGATCCGGGGCGGACGCAGTGCCCGCCTGAATCCTGCCGACAAGATCAATCAGCTCCTGGCGTGCTGTCATTCCTGCTTCCTCTGCGATTCCATCCGAATTTCGGCCGCACGGTGCGTTTCGGCCAGCAACCGCGCGAGCAGCGCTTCCTGCCCCGGGGCGAGCTCGTACTTCAGCAGCTTCGCCGCCCTCGCCGGATCGGTTTCCCCGGCGCCGTAGCTTGGACACCAGTTGGCTACCGGGCAGGCACCGCAGGCGGGCTTGCGGGCATGGCAGACCCGCCGCCCGTGGAACACGACGCGGTGTGAGAGCATCGTCCAGTCCTTGGGCTCGAACAGCTCCGCTACCTCGGATTCGATCCGCACCGGATCCTCCGACACCGTCCACCCGAAACGCCGGGCGAGGCGGCCGAAGTGGGTGTCAACGGTGATCCCCGGAATCCCGAAAGCGTTCCCGAGCACCACGTTCGCGGTCTTCCGTCCGACGCCGGGCAGCGTCACAAGGTCTTCCAGCCGTCCGGGCACCACGCCGTCGAACTCATCCACGAGCCGGTTGCACAACGCCAACAGATTTCTGGTTTTTGCGCGAAAGAACCCCGTCGGTTTGATGATCGCTTCCAGCTCGGCAGCCTCTGCCTCCGCCATGCTCCGGGCGTCCGGGTAGCGGGAAAACAATAGCGGAGTGATCTGGTTGACCAGCACGTCCGTTGTCTGGGCCGAAAGCACCGTGGCGACCACGAGTTCAAACGGACTGCGGAAATCAAGCTCCGCGTGAGCGTACGGGTACTGCTCCGCAAGAGCCCTGTTGATCCGCCGTGCGCGTCGTTTGAGTGCCAGTACGGACTCCCCTGATATTCCCGGGGGGCGGCTGCCGACGCTGCCTGATTCGGTTGCCACCGGCAGGGCTAACCGCGTTCGATGTTGCTGAGGTCGCGCAATACACCGAGCCGGCCGTCGGTATTCTGGACCAGGAATTCTTGGCCGCGGTCTTCGAGCGCGAGCACCCAGCCGCCGGGTTCGATGTCGAACGCCGGAGCCCCGGTCTGCTCGTCGACGGCGGTGCGGGGCTGCGCGACGGCGAACCAGAAGGCCTCGTGAGCCGGCCCGTCCGTATCCCCGCTGGGACGGCTGGCGGGGTCCACGGTGGCCCCGATCGGCCCGGCGGCGCGGACCTGTGGATTGACGGTGGTGGGGGCGCTGCCGCCGGCGGCAGGGGCACCGGCGACCTGGGTCTTCTCGGCGGCCGACGGCTCGGGTGACTTGGACGGTTCCTTGGGCCCGGTACCGGAAGCTTCGGCAGACTGCGTCGTCGGGCGCGACGAACCGGACGATGCCGGCGGCACAACGCCGGAGACCCGGGTTTCGGGACTGCCGGATGATGATGTTTGGCCTGCTCCTGCCGCGGCAGCAGAGGCGGCAGCAGAGGCAGCCGGAGCCGGAGCCGACGAGGCAGCCGGCTTTTCGGGATTATTCCTGGTGGCAGGGGCCGCCGCGTCCTTCCCGGGGGCACCCGGCGTTTCTTTCTGCGGCGTAGCGCCGCGGCTGCCGGGCATAATGCGGTGGGCCCAACCCGCCACTGTGCCGGTTCCGGATTCTTTGGCTTCCTTGGGCGGTTTGGGGGCCCGGGGCTTGCGGACCGGGACCGCCGTTTCCCGCGCAACAACGTGGGCGGGAATCTCCGCGCGGCCCATAAAATCACCCGCGAAGAACGGGATCCACCGCCCCAGAACGGTGGCGGCGAAAAGGCCAAGCGCGCCCACGAGACCCACCAGCATGCTCGGCACGAATGCCCCGGCGACGGACAGGAAGAAGAAGGCCAGCGAGAAAGAAGCCACCACGGAGGCGAACTGGTCCATCGACAGCGAGCCGAAGCGGATCCTCGTTTCGGGTGTAACCCTGCGTGCCGTGAACAACGTGGACACGACCAGCGGCAGGACAATCCCCAGCCCCAGGAAAAACAGGCTCCCCAGATTCCAGAGGTTGTAGCCACCGGCAAACATGGGAATGAGCGAGGCGACAAAGAGCAGGAATGTCGAGCCGAAGACTGTGAGATCGCGGACCGTAAAAGGGCCCAGAACGGCTTCGTTTTTCTTGCCGGCCTCTTTATCCACCGTGAAACGGGGCGCGTCACCGAAGCCGTCCGGCCGGTTGCCGGCCGGATCTTTAGTCGGCCGGTCATCGGTGTGTAGCTGCCGGTCTGTCTGCTCGTTCATTCTGTTCTCCTTAGCGTGGCCGCACCGCGGACGGTGCCGCCTGATGGCAGGAACACGCAGGACCGCGAGCGGTCCTGTCGCCTCCATCGGATCTGGCAACTTACTCTCAGCCTAGTCATGTGCCGGACCGATCACTAGGTGACAAGCCGTGCGGGGCGGAGCGGGATTTACGGCCTGACCTGCAGGTCGGCAACTGGCTCCCGGAACAGTACTGCGGCGCCGCTCGGCGCATATAAGGCACCGCCGGCGGAGGCGCTTGTGATGCGCCGCACATCACCCGCAGCCCGGGTATAGGGTTATCGCGGAACAGCTTTCGTGGCCCTGCCGTGACCATCCGCTGCCCCCTGCCGTTGCCAACGCCGCGCGGCCGGAGGGGCACTGAGGAGCACGGAAGCCCCGAGCACGAATCAATGAAGATGAGGTTAACCATGTCCCAGCAGACGCCCGGCACCGCCACCGCCCACGAGCCCGCTACCGCGTTGTCCGCCACACCATCCGGCCAGGGCGACGCATTCGAAAACCTGTCGCACGAAAACCGCAGGTTCGCCCCCTCCGAAGAATTCTCCGCCAACGCCGTGGTCACGGCCGAGGAATACACCGAGGCCGACGCCGACCGCCCCGCGTTCTGGGCCACGCAGGCCCCGCGGGCTGCTGAGCTGGTCCAAGGACTTCACGCAGACCCTTGACTGGTCCGAGCCGCCGTTCGCGAAGTGGTTCGTCGGCGGGGAGGTCAACGCCGCATACAACGCGCTGGACCGCCACGTCGAGGCCGGCCGTGGTGACCGGGTCGCCATTTATTTCGAAGGCGAACCCGGCGACACCCGCACCTACACCTACGCGCAACTCACCGAAGAGGTCAAGAAGGCCGCGAACGCGTTCGAGGCCCTCGGCGTCGCCAAGGGTGACCGTGTGGCGGTCTATCTGCCCATGATCCCCGAGGCCGTGATCACGCTGCTCGCCTGCGCGCGGATCGGTGCCATCCACTCCGTGGTCTTTGGCGGCTTCTCCGCGGACGCGCTCCGGTCCCGGATCGACGACGCCGAAGCCAAGCTCGTCGTCACGGCCGACGGCACGTTCCGCCGCGGCAAACCCAGCGCCCTCAAGCCCGCCGTTGACGAGGCCCTGGTCCAGCCCGGCCACACCGTGCAGAACGTCATCGTGGTCAAGCGCAACGGCCAGGACGTGGCCTGGACCGAGGGCCGCGACCGCTGGTGGGCGGACACCGTGGACGCCGCCTCTACCGAGCACACCGCCGTCGGCCACGACGCCGAACACCCGCTGTTCATCCTCTACACCTCCGGGACTACCGGCAGGCCCAAGGGCATCCTGCACACCACCGGCGGCTACCTGACCCAGACCGCCTACACGCACAAAGCGGTCTTTGACCTGCACCCGGAAACCGATGTGTACTGGTGCACCGCCGACGTCGGGTGGATCACCGGCCACTCCTACGTCGCCTATGCCCCGCTTATTAACGGCGCCACCCAGGTCATCTACGAGGGCACGCCGGATTCCCCGCATCAGGGCCGCTGGTGGGAAATCGTTCAGAAGTACAAGGTTTCCATCCTCTACACCGCCCCGACGGCCATCCGGACCTTCATGAAGTGGGGCAAGGAGATCCCGGCCGGCTACGACCTGTCCTCAATTAGGGTCCTGGGCTCCGTCGGGGAACCCATCAACCCCGAAGCCTGGATGTGGTACCGCGAGGTGATCGGCGGCAACGCAGGTAAGAACGGGGAGAAAAAGGAGACCCCGGCGCCGATCGTGGACACCTGGTGGCAGACCGAAACCGGGGCGCAGATGATCGCGCCGCTGCCCGGTGTCACGGCGGCCAAGCCCGGCTCGGCGCAGGTCCCGCTGCCCGGTATCGCCGTGGACGTCGTTGACGAACTCGGCGAATCCGTGCCCAACGGCCACGGCGGTTTCCTCGTGATCCGCGAGCCGTGGCCGGCCATGCTGCGCGGCATCTGGAACGATCCGGAGCGGTTCAAGGAGACCTACTGGTCCCGGTTCGAAACCATGTACTTCGCCGGCGACGGCGCCAAGAAAGACGACGACGGCGACATCTGGCTCCTCGGCCGGGTCGATGACGTGATGAACATTTCCGGGCACCGGCTCTCCACCGCCGAAATTGAATCCGCCCTTGTGTCCCACCCTGCCGTGGCCGAAGCCGCCGTTGTGGGCGCCGCGGACGAGACCACCGGCCAGGCCATCGTCGCGTTCGTGATCCTGCGCGGCGATGCCGTCGATTCCGGCGACGCGACCGTCCAGGAACTACGCAATCACGTGGGTAAGGAAATCGGCCCGATCGCCAAACCCAAGACCATCCTGGTCGTGCCGGAACTCCCCAAAACCCGTTCCGGCAAGATCATGCGCCGCCTGCTCAAAGACGTCGCCGAAGGCCGCGAGGTCGGTGACGCCTCCACGCTGGCCGACAACACGGTGATGACCCAGATCGCGCAGTCGTTGAAGAAATAGCTGCCGGACGGTAAGAAGACCGGCGGGGCGGCCCATCCTGGATGGACCGTCCCGCCTTTGTGTTTCCGGGGCCGCGAACCGGGCGCGTTTCACCGGCACGACCTGCTGGCGGTGGACCGCGTTCATCCGGAAACAGGTCCGGCGGGCGTGAAAGGATGAGCCATGGCCGAGTCATGTGACGTAGTGGTAATAGGGGCGGGGCTCGCCGGGCTGCAGTGCGCCCGCGAGCTGGAAGCCGCCGGCCGGGATGTGCGCGTCTGGGAGTCCTCCGACGACGTCGGGGGCCGCATCCGCACGGAGGAAGTCGACGGGTTCCTGGTGGACCGCGGCTTTCAGGTGCTCAATCCGGCGTACCCGGCCGTCCGCAGTTATGTTGACACCGCAGCACTGCGAATGCAGCCGCTCGGGGCCGGCGTCGGGGTACGCCGCGACACCGGGCTGGCAGTGCTTGCCCACCCGCTGCGTGAACCGGCCCTGATCGCCGCCACCCTGCGCAGCGGCGTCCTCACCCCGGCCACTGTCCTGGCGGCCATCCGCTGGGCGGCCCCGGCCGCCCTCTGCCCGCTCCGGCGCAGCCACCGCCGGGACAGGACGCTCGCGGCGGCGATGGACGGCGCCGGGCTGACTGGCGATTTGCGCCGCGTGCTGGACCAGTTCCTCGCCGGCGTGCTGTTGGAAGAAGACGGCAGCACATCCAATGACTTCGCCCTGGCCCTGCTGCGGACCTTTGCCCTCGGGGTCCCCGGGCTGCCGCACGACGGCATGCGGGCACTGCCGCAGCAACTGGCGGATGCCCTGAACGTCCCGGTGCAGACCAGGACCCGGGCGGACTCCGTGACCCGGACTGGCAATACCAGCGTGGTCCGGTCCGGGGACCAGACCCTCAGTGCCGAGCACGTGGTGGTGGCAACCGACCCCGCCGGAGCAGCCGGTCTGACCGGTATCGCCGCGCCGATGATGAAAGGCGTGGTGACGCATTGGTATGCCGCGGACACCCCGCCCAGCCGGCTCACCATGCTGTGCGTCGACGGACGGCCGTCACGGCACGGCCCGCTGGTCAACGCCGCCGTCATCTCCAACGCTGCCCCCAGCTACGCGCCGGCGGGACGGCACCTCATCCAGGCATCGGCGGTGGTTGGCCCCGGCCGTGCGGTACCGGGTGAGGAGGATATCCGACGGCACGCCGCAGAAATCTTTGGTTCCTCCGCAGCGGAATGGGATTTGCTGGCCCGGCACGAGATCCGTGATGCCCTGCCCGCTCAGCCGCCGCCGTTGGCCGCGCGGAAGCCGCTCCGGCTCTCCGCCGGGCTCGTTGTTTGCGGCGACCACCGGGACACGGCCTCCATCCAGGGTGCGCTCGAAAGCGGCCACCGGGCCGCACGCGAGATCCTTGGTCCGCGCACGTGACATTCTCCGTCTCGCGGCACTTCGGCGTTCCGGCCGAACAGGCGTGGGCAGTGCTGGCCGACGTCGGGTACTGGCCGGTCTGGGGGCCCTCCGTCCGGTCCGCGGTGCTGTCTGCAGCCCCGCTCGGGCCCGACAGTTCCGGCACGGTGGGCACCGCTTTGGGCCTCCGGCTGCCGTTCCGGGTGACGTCGTTCGAGCCGGGCCGCTATTGGGCGTGGTCCGTTGCCGGGGTGGCGGCCACCGGCCACCGCGTCACGCCGGAGGCCGGTGGCTGCCGCGTGACGTTTACCGTGCCGTGGTGGGCGCCTGCCTACCTGGCTGTTTGCTGCCTGGCGCTGCGGCGCCTTGCCAGATTGCTCGCGGCGTAGCACGGCCAGGCAGAAGTTCCGGCCTGCGTCGTTGAAACAGCGGCCGCGGACGGTGAACGGCCAGCCAGGCAGCCAAACGCGATACATTGGCTGGCATGAGTGAAGCCACACCTGCCGGCTCCGGCCGCGGCACCATCCTGGTTCTCAACGGACCCAACCTGAACCTGCTCGGCACGCGCGAACCCGAGAAGTATGGCACCGCGACGCTGGCCGACGTCGAACAGCTCGCCAAAGACACCGGCGCCGCGCATGGCCTGGAGGTGGAGTGCTTCCAGTCCAACCATGAAGGAGCCCTCGTGGACGCCATCCACGCTGCGCGGGATAAGGCCATCGGGATCGTGCTCAACGCGGGGGCCTACACGCACACGTCGATAGCCCTCCGGGACGCCATTTCCGCCGTCCAGCTTCCCGCCGTCGAGGTTCACATCACCAACGTCCATGCCCGGGAGGAGTTCCGCCACCATTCCTATCTTGCCGGCGTCAGCAAGGCCGTAATCGCCGGGGCCGGAATTATGGGCTACCGCTTCGCGGTGGAGTACCTCGCCGGGCTGCACACGCACCAGGGCTGAGCATGTCCCCCACAGAGACCGCCGCCGGTCACGGGACCGGCGCGGGAACCGCGGACTGGTACCGGCACTTCGGCACCGTGGATGCCCCCGGATCCTCGGCCTGCTACGCGGAATGGTCTGTGGGCGTCGCCGGGGACCCGGAGCTGATCCTGCGGATCGAGCAGTGGCCGCACCACAAGCGGCAGCCGCTGCTGATGCTCGCGGCGGCCCGGTTCCTCGGCGCGGAGATCAGCCCATACCCCGAGTTCCGGGCTTTCCTGGACGCTCATTGGGACGATGTGTCACGGATCGTGCTCTCGCGGGCCACCCAGACCAACGAGGCCGGGCGCTGCGCCACCCTGCTGCCGTCCCTCGCCCAGATTGCCGCAGCCGAAGGCAGACCGCTGGCCCTCCTCGAGGTGGGCGCCTCCGCAGGGCTGAACCTGTTCCCGGACCACTACGGCTATGCGTTCGACGCCGGCGGGAGCCAGATGACAAGGATCGACCCTGACGGCGCCCCGCCGGGAGGCTTCCCCGTCCTGCGCTGCGCGGTGACCGGTCCGGTCCCGGTCCCGGCCGGGCTGCCCCGGGTCGTGTGGCGGGCCGGCATAGACCTGCATCCATTGGACGTCCGCGACGCCGACGACGTCGCCTGGCTGGAGGCTCTGATCTGGCCGGAGCAGGACTTCCGGCGCGAGCGGCTGCGCCAGGCGATCAGCATCGCGAGGGAACATCCGCCACTGCTCGTGGCCGGCGACCTCAATGTCCAGCTTGAGGCGCTCGCCGCACAGGCGCCGGCGGACGCGGCCCTGGTGGTGTTCCACAGCGCGGTCATGCCCTATCTGGATGCCGGAGGCCGTTCGCTGTTCCGCAGCACCGTCGCGCGGCTCGCCTCCGGCCGCGGCTGTCACTGGCTGTCCAACGAAGGCCACGGGGTGATGATGCAGGCGGACGGCTCCGCCGTGGTCGAGGAAATGGACGCCGACCGTCTCCGCGGCCGGTTCCTGCTGCTGCACAACAGCCGCCCCACGGCCATCACCGGCCCGCACGGCCAGAGCCTGGAATGGCTCTAGCGGCACTATTTGCTAATGCACTGCCCGGAGGAGACGGCGTTCCCCAATCCCGGGGCCTGGGCAACCACCGGCCCAAGGTCCTGCATAGTGATCGCAAAGCCCTGGGCGGATCCGGTCGTAGCCTTCGCGAAGATCACGCCGGCCACCTGCCCGTCCATTGTCAGCAGCGGCCCGCCGGAGTTACCGGGCTGGACGTCACCGGCCAGCCGGTAAACGTCCGCCGGTGAGGGGTTCTCACCGTAGATATCAGGCACCAGAACCGACGCGATGTCCTGCACCGTGGCTGGCTTGGACTGGAAGGGACCGCCGTGCGGATATCCGGCGAACGCGGCCGGGCTGCCGGAGGGCAGGTCGGCACTGAGCGCCAGCGGCGCTGTCGGGAGACCGTTCACCGCGAGGACGGCAAGGTCGTGGCGGGTATCGAAGTACACCACCTGGCCCGGGAGCGCTCCGCCGCCGGGCATTTCCACCACAGGTTCCGTGACTCCGGCGACCACATGGGCATTCGTCACAACGCGCCCCGGTGAGACGACGAAACCGGTGCCGGTCTGGTTCTGACCGCACTGGTAGGCCGTCCCGGCAATCTTCAGCACCGATGCGGCCGCGGCATTGAGCGCCGGCGTATTCGTGCTGGTATTTGGGATGGCAACCGGCAAGTCCTGGCCGAACCCATCCAGGAGTGTCGGGATGCCTTCACCGATTACTGCCGACCGCAACTGGGCCATGGACGTCTTGACCGGCGTCGGGGTCATCCCGTCGATGAGCCGGATGACCTTCGATTCGGCGAGTTGCCGGGACACAACCGGAACGCCGAGGCTACCGATACTGAACGCCAGCATCGACATGACGAGGGCTGACACCACCACGTTGACGCCGCCACCGGCCAAACGGTCTGCCCGGCGCAGGTGCCGGATCCGCACGGCACCCCGGATTGAACGTCCGATCATGGTGCCCAGACCGTGCCCGAGCATCATCAGCACGACGGCGGTACCCAGGATCGCCGTCAGCCGCCAGCCGCTGTCGCTGACGAGTCCACTGACGATGGGGACGGAGACGAAGGCCGCCACCGCGCCCGCGGCGAATCCGGCAACGCCGCCCACCGTCACCAGGAAGCCGTTGCGCAATCCGTGGATCAGGTAGGACACGAGCATCGCGATCAACACCAGGTCCAAAATGGTCAAGCCGAACACCGTGCTCCTTATAGAGTATTAGTCCCCGATTCTACCGGTGCAGGCTGACAGTTTCCCCGGCCCGGTCCCATGGTTCGGCCGCCGAGGGGGCGCTTGTATGCCAATCGCGTCACAGAAGCGCCAAAATTCTGAAACAATGACGGAAGCGCCCCAGCCGAAACAGTTAGTCAGGAGATTTCATGGATATCGAGGTATTGCGCCGCGCACCGTTGTTCGCCACGCTCGACGACGAGGCATTCCGTCTGCTGACGGACGAACTCACCGAGGTGGACCTCTCACGCGGAGCCTCGGTATTCCGGGAAGGCGACCAGGGCGACCAGCTCTACTTCATTGTCTCCGGCAAGGTAAAGCTCGGCCGCACATCACCGGACGGCCGCGAGTCGCTGCTGGCCATCCTCGGCCCGGGTGAGCTTTTCGGCGAGATGGCGCTGTTTGACCCGAGCCCGCGCACGGCCACCGCAACCGCCGTCTCGGAGACCCGCCTGGCAGGTTTGAAGAACGAGAGCCTGAACGGTCTGCTGCGCACGCGTCCGGAGGTCTCGGCCCAGTTGCTTCAGGCCCTGGCCCGCCGCCTGCGCCGTACCAACGACTCCCTCTCGGATCTTGTCTTCTCGGACGTCCCCGGCCGTGTGGCCAAGGCGCTTCTGGATCTGGCCGACCGGTTCGGCCGTCCCGCGACAGACGGCGTCCTGGTCGCCCACGAGCTCACGCAGGAAGAACTGGCCCAGCTGGTCGGCGCTTCGCGCGAAACCGTCAACAAGGCCCTCGCCGAGTTCGTCCAGCGCGGCTGGCTGCGGCTCGAGGCCCGCGCCGTCGTCATTCTCGACATGCAGCGATTGCGTCAGCGCTCCCGCTAGACCAAGGCAGCAGCCTCACCTACCGAAGGCCGGCCCCGTTCATTCTGGGAGCCGGCCTTCGGTATTTTGTCGCCGTCGCCCCGGCGGACATGCCCAGTCTTGCGGCCGGGGAATGAGCATATTGCTGTCATGTCCGTCCGCCGGTCGCAGGACGGAGCATGTCCGGTTGCTGGCGAAGCGAACGGGAGAAGTGGGCTGACGAGGCGCCCAGGGCTCAGCGTTCGCGCTGGGGTTCGCCCACTACCCTCGTGGCCGCCTCGACTTCGAGCATAAGCCGGCCGTCTTCCTCGACCAGCAGGGGCTTATAGACATGGGCCTTGCGCTTGTAGCTGAGGTAGGCGATACAGCCGTTTGCCGATGCCATCTTCTCGAGCATGATTTCCGATCCCGGGACGAGCAGCTCGCCGAGCGTCCGTCCGGCCGTGTTCTCCTGGCCGACCTCATCGCCGAGGGCCGTGGTGTCGCGTTCATTGATGACGTTGCCGGCACACACCCACCGGCCCCACACCCCCTTGCTCGCGAGCAGCGTCGGCTGCTGGTTTACCGGCTGCGTGGCCGCGAAATAGCGGGTATTAAACCGGCGGTGCGCGAAGTCCGGGCTCAGCCAATTCACCAGCGGCCTGAGCAGGTCGGTGCGTACCGAGAGCCCGCGCTTGGCCAGGATCTCGGTGAAGGTCTTTTCCTGCTCCGCAACGGCCACCCTGGCCCGCATCCATTCGGCGCCGGACGTCCCTTCCACCGTGGTGGACACGTCCGGGCCTGCCAGCAGGATGCCGGTCTCCTCAAACAGTTCGCGGATGGCGCCGATCACGTGGCGCCGGACCAGCCCGATGTCGTCCGTCCCCATCTGCTCGGCCCAGTGCTGGGGCGACGGGCCAAGCCAGCCGACGGCGTCGTCATCCGAGGCCTCCAGCGACCCGCCCGGGAAGGCGAGCACGCCCAGCGGCGATGACCCCGGCCGGTAGCCGAGCCAGGTCTCCAGACCTGTCGGTGAATCCCGCAGCAGGACTACGGACGAGGCAAACCGGGGGGCGCGCGGTGTGCGTTCCCCATGTTCGAGCCAACTGCGCGCCGCCCCCTCGAGGTCTTCGGGTAGGGCGAACAATCGGCGTGCTAACTGAGGCAAAGAACTAACCGGACCTTACGTGAATTCGGCGATCAGTTCGACTTCTACGGGAGAGTCGAGCGGAAGGACTGCGACGCCGACGGCCGAGCGGGCATGCTGGCCGGCGTCGCCAAGGACTTTTCCGAGGAGTTCAGAGGCACCGTTGATGACGCCGGGCTGGCCGGTGAAGGACGGATCGGAGGCGACGAAGCCGACGACCTTGACGATCCGGGTGATGCGGTCCAGGTCGCCGATGACACTCTTGACCGCAGCCAGGGCGTTCACGGCGCACACCGCGGCGTATTCCTTGGCCGCTTCCGGCGACACTGTGGGCTCGTCGGAAGCGCCCTCCGTGCCGGCGGAGACTTTCCCCGTAGCCTCGAGCTTGCCGCCGATGAACGGCAGCTGCCCGGAGGTGTAGACGTGGTTTCCGGAGATCATTGCGGGAACATAGGCAGCCACCGGGGCCGCGACGTCGGGCAGGGCCAGGCCGAGTTCGGCCAGTCGCTGTTCGACGGCGGACGGTCCCACCGCCGTACCGGTGTTCGCGGCGCCATCGGCGCCGGAGGAGTTTTCGGGGCCTGCCGGCGCTTCTGCTGGGGTGCTCATGGCTACTGCTTCTCCCGCTTCAGGTAGGCGACCAGACCGTTTCCATCCGGTCCCGTAATTACTTGTACAAGCTCCCAACCGTCTTCGCCCCACTGATCCAGGATCTGCTTGGTGGCGTGGATGATGAGCGGAATCGTGGCGTACTCCCATTTGGTCATGAGCTAAAGACTAGTCCTTGCCGGTAAAGTGGAAAACATGGCGACTGGCAAGAACCCTTTATTCGACACTGCCACCACTCTCGGAAAGCTCATACTTTTCCTTGGCGTGAGCAGTATTTGTGGTGTCCTCGTAGCGGGACTCCTGGTCCCGGCGGCTGCTGTTTCCGGCAGCGCCGCGAGCGGATCAATCCAATTTTTTGACACCCTGCCGGCGGAGCTGAAGGTCGAGCCGCCCAGCCAGTCGACAACGATCCTGGCTTCTGACGGCAGTGTCATCGCCAACTTGTATGCCGAGAACCGCACGCGGGTTTCGCTCGATCAGATGTCGCCATACATCAAGGACGCGGTCATCGCGATCGAGGACACCCGTTTCTACGAGCACGGCGGGGTGGACACCACCGGCATCCTGCGTGCCCTGATCAGCACCGCACGGGGCAATAAGCAGGGCGCGTCGACGATCACGCAGCAGTATGTGAATAACGTCATCAACTCCTCCCTCGAAGCCGAAGGCAAGAGCGACCAGGTCCTGCTCAACGGAGTCAACAAGGGCGTCGGAGACAAACTCCGCGAAATGAAGTTGGCCATCGCCCTGGAGAAAAAGTTCAGCAAGGAGCAAATCCTTGAGGGCTACCTGAACATCGTGTTCTTCAACCGGGACGCCTACGGCATCGAGGCAGCGTCCAAATTCTTCTTCAGCACCACCGCGAAAGACCTGACCCTGCCGCAGGCCGCTTTGCTGGCCGGCGTCGTGAACAGCCCCTCGTTCTATGACCCGATCACGAATCCGGAGAATGCCAAGAACCGGCGTGACCTGGTGCTTGGAGCGATGGTCGGCCAGGGCAAGATTACGCAAGCCGAGTACGACGCGGCCGTGGCGACCCCGGTGGAAACCAACGTCACCCCGGCCCGCCAGGGTTGCGCGTATTCGCCGACGGCGCCGTACTTCTGCGACTACGTCCTCCACCTGCTCCTCAATGATCCCGCCTACGGCGAGGACGCCGCGGAGCGTGAGCGTAAGATCTTCCGCGGCGGCTTGACCATCAAGACCACCCTGGACCCCAACGCCCAGACGGTCGCCCGGGAACAGGTCAACGGCTCGGCGGGAGAAAACCCGGACAAGTGGGGTGCAGCGCTCGTATCAGTGCAGCCGGGGAGCGGCAAGATCGTCGCCATGGCGCAGAACACCGTCTGGCTTCCTGAAGAAGGCAAGTTCAACCAGACCCAGAACTTCAATGTCGACAGCCAGGACGCCCGGGGTAACGACCTCAACGGGCTCGGCGGGTTCCAGCCAGGGTCCACGATGAAGCCCTTTACGTTCGCGCAGTGGCTCAACGAGGGCAAATCAATGAACACCCTGCTGAATGGTGCCGTGCGCCGGTACCCGCAGAACTTCCCGTGGCGGAACACCTGCCAGGCGCCGACGATCGGCGCGTACGACGCCAGCGCCGGCACCAAGGACCTGCAGAACGCCGAAGAAGGCTACTACAAGTACATGACCGTGCTGGATGGTCTGGCGAACTCCATCAACACGATCACCTTCGCCACCGCGGCACAGGTGGACCTCTGCGGGATCCAGAAGATTGTCGATGCCGTCGGCATCCATGGCGGCCTGCCGACAGCCGAGTCCCCCAATCCGCAGGTGCCGATGACCACGCTGGGCAACCTCATCGGCTCATACCAGACGTCGCCGCTGACGATGGCCAGCGCATTCGCCACCTTCGCCAACGACGGCCGCTACTGCGAGCCGATCGCCATCGAGTCGGTCACGGACCATACCGGCAACCAACTCCCGGCCCAGACCGTCACCTGCAAGGACGCCATCAAGCCCGAGGTCGCCCGGGGCGTCGCCTACGCTATGCAGGAAGTGCTCAACCGCGGTTCCGGCGCACTGATCCAGCCGCGGATCTCGACCCGGACCACGTTCCCGATTGCCGCCAAGACCGGCACAAATGACACCAACGGCTCCACGTGGGTTGTGGGCTACACCAGCGGCCTGGCCACCGCGTCCTGGTTCGGCGATCCTCTCGGCAATCAGGGCAGGCTCGGCCAGAACGTCACCATCAACGGGAATTTTTACCGCGGCGTCGACGGCTACATGATCGCCGGGCCGCAGTTCTCGAACTTCATGTCCGCGATCGCGCCGTCCTACGGCACCAATCCGTTCCCGGCGCCGCCGTCGAGCATGGTCAACGCCCCGTACACGCCGCCGCGCAAGACAACCCCGACGGCGGAAAGCTCGGCACCGGCGCAAGCACCGGCGAAGGACACCGGAAACGGGTCCGGCAATGAGCCGGCACCGCAGCCGACGGTGGCCCCGGACGAGAAGAAGAAGTAGCCAATGGACACGGCAGGTACCGTGGCAGACCGGCTCCGGAGCTTTGGACGCGGCGCAGCCGTGACTGCGGCTCTCGGAACCGCAGCGGGGGCTGCCGCCACGGGATACGGATTGTGGGAGAAGAACCAGTTCGTTCTGCGACGGGAATCCCTCGCCATCCTGCCGGCCCGGTCGGCACCGTTCCGGATCCTGCACCTGTCCGACATCCACTTCGTCCCGGGCCAGCGCCGCAAGGCCGAATGGCTGGCCTCACTGGCCGGGCTGGAGCCGGATCTGGTGGTGAACACCGGTGACAACCTCAGCCACGCCAAGGCCATAGACCCCTTGCTGGCGGCGCTGCGCCCGCTGATGGAGTTGCCGGGCGTGTTCGTGCCAGGCTCCAACGACTACTTCGGCCCGCGCCCGAAGAACCCCGCGTCCTATCTTCTCGGGCCCTCCGGAAAACGCCGGGATGCAGTAAAGCTGGACTGGCCGCGGCTGCGGTCGGGCTTCGGCATGTCCGGCTGGGTGGACCTGACCAACCGGTGCCAGTCAATCGTGCTCAACGGCCTGCGCCTGGACTTCTCCGGCGTCGACGATCCGCATCTGGGCCTGGAACGGTACGCCGGCTGGCCCCGCGGCACGAAGGGCAGGGACGCGGATCCGCATCTGCGGATTGCCGTCGCCCACGCCCCCTACCAGCGGGTGCTGGACCATTTCACCGAAGACGGCGCCGACCTCCTGCTCGCCGGCCACACCCATGGCGGCCAGATCTGCGTCCCGGGCTACGGCGCACTGGTCACCAATTGCGATCTGCCCACGTGGCGCGCGAAGGGACTCCATGACTGGAGCAGCAAGGGCCTGACGACGCCGGTCAACGTCTCCGGCGGCATCGGCACGTCCCGTTTCGCCCCGATCCGGATCGCGTGCAAGCCCGAGGCCGTCCTGCTCACCCTGACGCCCCGCGGCTAATCCTGCCCCGCTCTCCCGGTGGACATGCCCTCCCCTGGCTCCCACCACTGGACATGCCCTCCCCTATCTTGCGCCAGTGGACATAGTGGCCACATGCCCACCCCGTGGCACCAAGAATGAGCATGTCCCGCGGGGAAGAGCAGCCAAGAATGAGCATGTCCCCCCGGCCCTGTGAAACGGATCACCCGATGGCCTAGGGTAGTTGCTATGGGACACCACCTTTGGCGGTTCCCGCTCCCGCAGGTGCGTCCAAGAAGCAGGCATGGCCAAGCAGACTCCGTTCTTCACATCGATCAGCCGGCTCTACCCCCACGTCAGGCCGATCCTCCCCCGGCTCTTCCTGGGACTGCTTTCTGCCCTGCTGGCGAGCCTGGTGGCACTGGCAATCCCCCAGGTGCTGCGCGTGCTCATCAACGAATCCCTCCGGCCCGGAGCCAACGTACGGGCGGTTTGGACCGCCTCGCTTGTGGTCCTGGGACTCGGGGTCACCGAGGCCGGACTCGTGGCGTTGCGGCGACAGTTCGTCATCAATCCCGCCACCACGGTGGAAACCCGGATGCGGGTGTCCCTCTACGGCCACCTGCAGGATCTCACGGTGTCCTTCCACGATCGCTGGGGCTCCGGGCAACTGCTCTCCCGGGCCATGACGGACCTGAATTTCCTGCGCCGCTGGATGGCCTTCGGCGCCATCATGCTCGTGGTAACCACCCTCACCGTGCTGATCGGCGTCACGGTGATGTTCGCCATGAGCTGGCAGCTGGCCCTGATTTTCCTCGCCGCCGCCGTCCCGATCATGATCTACGGTTTCCGCTTCCGCACCCGATTCAGCAAAGTCGCCCGCCGCAGCCAGGATCAGGCCGGCGACCTCGCCACCACGGTGGAGGAATCTGTTCACGGCATCCGCGTCCTGAAGGCCTTCGGCCGCAGCCGCGAGGCGCTTGAAAACTTTAATGAACAGGCCAAGGAACTCCGCCAGACCGAGATCGCTAAGGCCCGGCACCTCGCGGCCTTCAGCCTCGTCGTCACCCTGCTCCCGGAACTGGCTCTCGGGGGCGGGCTCGTCGTCGGCGTTCTCCTGGCCGCCAGCGGCGACCTCGACGTCGGATCCCTCGTCGCGTTCTTCGCTACGGCGGCCGTCATCGCGGCACCCGTCGAGTTCTCCGGCATGCTGCTGGCCATGGCGCTCACGGCCAAGGCCGCCGTAGACCGGCACTTCGAGGTGATGGCCGCGGTCAATACCGTCGCCGGCCCGGCGGAACCGCAGCGGCCCGGGCGGCTCACCGGAGCGCTGAGCTTCCGCAACGCCGCCTTTGCCTTTGAGGACGCCCCGGACCGGCCCGTCCTGAAAGACATCTCACTGGACATCAGGGCCGGCGAAACCATGGCCCTGGTCGGCATCACCGGCAGCGGCAAAAGCACCCTGCTGCAATTAATTCCCCGACTGTACGACGTCACGGACGGTTCCATCACCATCGACGGCGTGGACCTGCGCCAGTTCGCCCTCGAAGAGCTCCGCGGAATCGTCGCCGTTGCTTTCGAAGACACCACCCTGTTTTCCAGCTCGGTGCGGGACAACGTCCTGCTGGGCGCCCCGGAACGCAGCGAAGAAGCGCTGGCCGAGGCCCTCGACGTCGCCCAGGCCCAGTTCGCGTACTCCCTGCCGGCGGGCCTGGACACCCTGATCGGCGAGGAAGGGCTCAGTCTCTCCGGCGGCCAGCGGCAGCGAATTGCCCTCGCCCGCGCCATCGCGGCCCGGCCCAAAATATTGGTCCTGGATGACCCGCTGTCCGCCCTGGACGTCCACACGGAGGAACGGGTCGAGGCGCGGCTGCGCGAAGTCCTGGCAGACACCACGACTTTGATTGTTGCCCACCGGCCCTCCACGGTGGGGCTGGCGGACCGGGTGGCCCTGCTCGAGGACGGCCGGATCACTGCCGTCGGAACACACACCCGCCTGCTGGCGGAAAACAGCCACTACCGCCACGTGATTGCCAGCCTCGACCAGGAGCCGCGGGACCTTGATTCCGAGCTCTCGGCACTTGAGGAACGGACCGAAGGGATTTCCCAATGAGCACCACCTTCGGAACCGCCGACGAGGACAACGCGCACCTGAGCAGGGCCGAGAGCAAAACCGTCCGGAGGCGCTCGCTCGCCTTGCTGGGCTCCCTGATCCGGCCCGTCCGGCGCCGCTTCTGGCTGACCATCGCCGCCGTTGTGCTGTCCCAGGCCGCGCGCGTGTCGGGTCCGGTGCTGATCGCGTTCGGGATCGACGGCGCCCTGCCGGCCCAGCGCGCCGGCGACAGCCTCCCGCTCGCCCTGACGGGCGCCGCGTACCTCGCCGCGGCGCTCGCCACAGCCGGCCTGACCGCCCTGTACGTGACGTCCACTGCGAACTTGTCCCAGGCCATGCTGTTGGACCTCAGGGTCCGGGTTTTCCGGCATACCCAGCGGCTGAGCCTGGAATTCCACGAGAAGTACACTTCCGGCCGGATCATCGCCCGGCAGACCTCGGATCTTGAGGCCCTGCGCGAACTCCTCGACTCCGGCGTGAGCTCGCTCGCGTCGGGACTGCTGTTTATGGTGTTCACGGCTACGGCGGTCTTTATCCTCGACTGGCGCAGCGGGCTGCTGGTACTCGCCGCGGCTGTGCCCATGTATTTTCTGGCCCGCTGGTACCAAAAGCACTCCCAGATCGTCTTTCGCGAGTCCCGGGTGGTCTCGGCCCGGCTGATCGTGCACTTCATCGAGACCATGACCGGAATCCGGGCGGTCAAAGCGTTCCGCAAGGAGCCTGAGAACGCCGCCCGTTATACCGAACTCGCCGAGGAGTACCGCACCGTCACGGTCCGGTCGATCAACCTCAGCGGCATTTTTCAGCCCGGCCTGGTCCTGATCGGCAACGTCTGCGTCGCCGTCGTCCTGCTCGCCGGCGGCTTCCGGGTGCTCAGCGGCGGACTCGAAGTGGGCGTCCTGCTCGCCCTGATGCTGTTCACCAAGCGCTTCTTCCAGCCGGTGGACCAGATGGCCATGTTCTACAACTCCTTCCAAAGCGCGCAGGCGGCCCTGGAGAAGGTGTCCGGGCTGTTGGAGGAGGTGCCCACGGTCCGGCCGCCCGCCACTCCGGTGGCCCTCGCGGACGCCGCGGGGACCATCGACTTCAACGCCGTCGAGTTCCGCTACGGCGACGGCCCGGTCATCATTCCCGCCCTGGACCTGCATATCCCCGCGGGGCAGACCGTGGCCCTTGTGGGCCAGACCGGTGCCGGCAAGTCAACGCTGGCGAAGCTGATCGCCCGCTTTTACGATGTCAGCTCCGGTTCGGTCTCCCTCGACGGCGTGGACCTGCGCCGCCTCAGCACGGACGACCTGCGCCGCAACGTCGTGATGGTCACCCAGGAGGCGTTTCTGTTCAGCGGTTCGGTCGCGGATAACATCGCACTCGGCCGGCCCGGGGCATCCCGGCCCGAGATTGAAGACGCCGGCCGGGCCGTGGGCGCGCACGCTTTCATTACGGACCTGCCCGAAGGCTACGACACCGACGTCAACAAACGCGGCGGCCGGGTCTCCGCGGGCCAGCGCCAGCTCATCAGCTTCGCCCGCGCCTTCCTGGCCCGGCCGTCGGTGCTGATCCTGGACGAGGCAACTTCGTCGCTGGACATCCCCTCGGAACGGCTGGTCCAGAACGGCCTGGCCGCTCTCCTGCGGGGCGCACCGGAGGAACCCCCCGGCCAGGACCGGCGCGGAAGCACCGGCCGGACGGCGTTGATTATTGCGCACCGCCTTTCCACCGTGGAAACGGCCGACCGGGTTATCGTGGTGCACGACGGGCGCATCGTCGAGGACGGCACCCCAGCGCAGCTGATCGGCGACGGCGGGCGTTTCGCCCGGCTGCACGGCGCGTGGAAAGACTCCCTCGTCTGAGTTCGCCGGGCACCGATTTCACTTCCAGACCTTTCTCAGATACTCTTGTGAAGTTGCTTTTACGGCAACGGATCGGGATGTGGCGCAGCTTGGTAGCGCGCGTCGTTCGGGACGACGAGGTCGCAGGTTCAAATCCTGTCATCCCGACCAAAGAAAAAGAGGGCCTTCCAGCTGGAAGGCCCTCTTTTTGTGCATCAGCCTGCGTGGCCACCGGAAAAGGCCCCGGGGCCTAACGCCTCGGGGCCACCAATCCTGATTGGTGGTGGCTACATGGGATCCGGCCAGTTGCCGACCCGCAGTGCCATCATCATGGGATCCGGCCAGTTGCCGACCGCTTGGGGGGCCAGCATCGGGTCCGGCCAATTTCCGACCGCGGTCATGCCGGTCCCGTCGTTGGCCGCTACCGCGGAAAGAACAGCCGGTGCCGCAGCCCCGAACGCCAGTAGTGCCGCAAGAACGGTGCCGGCTGCAATCTTCTTCAACATATAAGTCCTCAATATGCGTAGATCCTTACCAAGTTAGCACTACCCTTGTTGACATACATTGTAAAATGGTTTCCACAGAGGCTGTCAAGCATTTAGTACAAAGATTGTCCGGAATTAGGAGGGCCCGTGGGGAACGGTTTTGGGGAGAAGCTCCGCGCGGAACGGCTTGAACGGGGACTGACCCAGGCGGAACTCGGCCGCGATTTGTACTCGCCCAGCTACATCTCGCTGTTGGAAACCGGCCGCCGCGAACCCACCGCAGATGTCATCGAGGAGCTCGCCCACCGGCTGGAGCTCGCCCCGAAGGCGCTCGAGGCCTGGAGCCAGCCAGTCTCAGCCAGCGACGCTGAATACGTCCTGGCGGGCCTGTACGCCCGCCAGGCCTGGGACCTCCGCGACTATGCGGTGGCGGCCGCGCATGCCGCCACCGCAGCCAAAATCGCGCTGGAGGCCAGAAATACCAGCGCGTGGTGGAACATGACATACATGCAGGCCGAGTGCCTGATCAAACTGGCGCTCTGGCAGGAGTGCAAGGACGTCATCCAGCACCTCCTCGCGCACCCCATGGCCGCCGAGTCGGCGGGTCTGGGCGTGCGTGCCCGGCAGATGCTTGCCGCCGCGTCGCAGGGACAGGGCCAGCTGACGGCCGCCGTCGAGTATGCGCAGGAAGCGGTGCGTCTCGGCGCGGCGCTGCCCCGGGGCTCCACCATGATCATCGGCGCACTCCGCGCCCTGATCGGCGCCCTGGCGGAGAGCGGACGGCTGGATGAGGCCTGGGAATACTGCCAGGCCATGAACGAGCAGATGGATGACCATTCCATGCCCCAGCTCGCCGGCGAGGTGGCCTGGGTGATCGGCAACGTCGCCTTTATGCGCCATGACTACCCTGAAGGCGTCACACACCACGAGCGCGCCGCCAGACTGCTCTCCCCGGCCAACGACATCGACCTGTGGGCCCGGTTCAACAAGGCCTCGGCCGCTGTCCGGTTGTCCTCAGGCATCGTTGAACCCGAAACCCTGTCCTCGATCGAACGTGCCGAACTGGCGCTCTCCATCGTGGGCGGCAACAGGGCCGACGAGCTCGAGGTGGCGTTCATCCGGGCCCGCTGGCTTTACCTCACCGGCGACGTCATGGCCGCCGTCCAGAAGCTGCATGAGATCCACGCCGAGCGCGAGGTGCTGGCCCGGCATACCGCCGGCGAGGTCTCGTTGCTGCTCGGAAAAGCCCTGAAAGCCGCCGGGGAATCCCTCGAAGCCCTTGTCTACCTCGAGGAAGCGCAGCAGGAATTCAGCTCGGCCGGCGCCTCCGACCGGGTCCAGCAGGCCATGGACGCCGTGCTGGAGATCCGGCTGGCCCAGCGCCGGGCTGCGGCCGCCGATGCGGCCGCAGGCGCTTAGCCGCGCGCCCGGCCAGGTCCAGGCTCGTGCCGAACCCGTCCCGGCCGGAACCCCCGGTTAGGCGAACGTCCGGCCGGTGAGCTTCTCGTAGGCCTCGACGTAACGGCTGCGGGTGCGGGTGACAACGTCGGCGGGGAGGGCCGGCGGCGGGGTGTCCGAGGACTTGTCCCAGCCGGATTCGGCGGACGTCAGCCAGTCCCGGACGTACTGCTTGTCGTAGGAGGGCTGGGCCTTCCCGGGTTCGTAGGTTGCGGCATCCCAGAACCGTGAGGAGTCGGGGGTGAGCACTTCGTCGCCCAGGGTGATGACGCCGGTGGCGGCGTCGATGCCGAATTCCACCTTGGTGTCGGCCAGGATGATGCCCCGGGCGCGGGCGATTTCTTCGGCCTTGGTGTAGATCTCCAGGGTCAACTCGCGCAGCCTGGCCGCAATGTCTTCACCGACGACGCCGACGACGGCGTCATAGCTGATGTTCTCGTCGTGCTCGCCCACCTCAGCCTTGGCCGACGGGGTGAAGATGGCCCCGGCGAGGCGGGAACCGTCCACGAGGCCCTCGGGCAGCGGGATGCTGCAGACGGTCCGCGACTGCCCGTATTCGACGAGGCCGGAGCCCGTCAGGTAACCGCGGGCAATGCACTCCACCGGGAACATGTCCAGCTTTTTGCAGATCATGGCCCGGCCGGCGACCGCGGCGGGAACACCGCCGTCTACCGTGGCCGCGAGCACATGGTGCTCCACCCCGAGTTGCTCGAACCACCAGAGGCTCAGTTGGGTGAGGATCCGGCCCTTGTCCGGGATCTCGCTTTCCAGCACATGGTCATAGGCGCTGATGCGGTCGCTCGCCACGACCAGGACGCAGTCCCGGCCATAGCGCTCCGTAATGGATTCATCGACGGGGACGTAGAGATCGCGGACCTTGCCGGAGTAGACGTGCGTCCAGCCCGGCAGATCGAGGGCGGGGATGTCCAGGCCGCCGGCCGGCATCGCGGGAACGTGATCGGTCATGCTCATGCCTTTGCTTTCGTCGCGTGCGCGGTACCGGGGGCCGTTACCTTAATTTCACCGCGGGCCGCTTTGCGTCCGATGTCGGTGCGGAACTGGCCGCCGTCCAGCTGCACCAGTTCGACGCCGTCGTATGCCCGTTCCCGGGCTTCGACCAGATCACTTCCCAGCGCCACCACGGCGAGGACGCGTCCGCCGGCGGAGATCACCTTGCCGTCGTCATCGAGTCCCGTGCCGGCGTGGATCACATGCACATCCTGCAGGGCTTCAGCCTTCTTGAGGCCGCGGATACGGTCACCCGTACGGGGGGTCCCGGGGTAGTTTTCTGCGGCGACGACGACGGCGACCGCCGTGTCCGGGGACCAGCGCAGCGGCTCTGCCGTGTCCAGTTCACCCTTGGCGGCGGCCAGGAGCAGCCCGCCCAGGGGCGTCTTGAGCCGGGCCAGTACGGCCTGCGTTTCCGGGTCGCCGAAGCGGACGTTGAATTCGATGACACGGGTACCGCGGGAGGTCAGCGCCAGGCCAACGAACAGCACGCCAACAAACGGTGTTCCACGGTGCGCCATCTGGGCGATCGTGGGCTGGGCAACCCGGTCAATGACCTCCTGGACCAGGCCTTCAGGTACCCATTCCAGCGGAGTGTAGGCGCCCATGCCGCCGGTGTTCGGACCTTCATCATTGTCAAAGATGCGCTTGAAGTCCTGCGCCGGGGACAGCGCCACCGTGTTGACGCCGTCGCAAAGAACAAAGACGGAAACCTCGGGGCCGTCCAGGAATTCCTCGATCACGACAGTCCCGCCGGCGTCGAAGCAGGTCTGCGCGTGTGCGAGCGCCTCGTCGCGGTCCTTTGTGACCACAACGCCCTTACCGGCGGCGAGGCCGTCGTCTTTGACGACGTAGGGGGCACCGAACGTGTCGAGGGCGTCGGCCGCTTCGTCGGCGTTGGACGCCACGCGGGCCATCGCGGTGGGCACGCCGGCTTCTGCCATGACTTCCTTGGCGAAGGCCTTGGAGGCTTCCAGCTGGGCCGCGGCCTTGCTGGGCCCAAAGACCGGGATGCCGGCGGCACGCACGGCGTCGGAGACGCCCGCGGCGAGGGGCGCCTCGGGGCCAACGACAACCAGGTCAACGGCGAGCCGGGCGGCCAGGGCTGCGACGGCGTCTGGGTCGCTCGCGTCAATGGCGTGGACGGGAACCAGTTGGCTGATACCGGCGTTGCCGGGGGCTGCGTGCACCGCGGAAACGTTGGGGTCTGCAAGCAGGGATCGGACAATGGCGTGTTCGCGGCCGCCGGGGCCGATGACAAGTACCTTCACAGTTTCCAAGGGTACGGGGTGCACCCCGCAGGCTCCTAAGCTGTGACCGTCCCGCCACACACATCAAGGGACATGCCCCGCCCCCGCCACGCACACTGGACTTAATGCCATCATGCCCATTCCACGGCCTGAGCGGAGCGCATGTCCCGTGGGAGGGAGCAATCCGCGGGGCCCCGGTCTCCGAACACTTGATATGAAGAAGCCCAGCACAAAGAACGCCAAGCGGCCCGCAGCTACCACCGCGCTGGCGGCGGTGGCCGGCGTAGTGGCCGCCTCCGTCGTTTTGTCCGTAGCCGAACTGATCGGCGCTTTCTTCACGGCGCGGGCGACGCCGGTAATCGCCCTTGGTTCAACTTTCATCGACTTCACGCCGCCGTGGATGAAAGACTTCGCGATCGCCACTTTCGGCACCAACGACAAGCTGGCGTTGTTCGTGGGCATGGGCGTGACCATCCTGCTGCTCGCCTGCGTGCTGGGCATTGTCGCCTACCGCAAGTGGGCACTCGGCGCTGCCGGCGTGCTGCTGATGGGCGCCATTATCGTCACAAGTGTCGTCACTCGGGCCAGCGTGAAACCGATCGACGCCATCCCGTCCCTGGTCGGCACCCTGGCGGGTCTGATCGTTCTGCGGCTGCTCATCTCCCGGCTGTGGCGGATGGCGGTGTGGCCGGATTCGGCCGCCGACGTCGCCGCGAAGGAGCCGGAACGCCCCGCCAGCAGCCGCCGGGCCTTCTTCGCCGTGAGCGGGGTGACGGCCCTCGCCTCGGTTGTCGCCGCCACCGGCGGACGGATGCTAAGCGCCGCCCGCAGCGGCGTTACCCAGGCCCGAGACACCCTCAAACTGCCCTCGCCGGTGAAGACCGCCGCGGCCGTGCCCGCCGGTGTCCAATCGCCGACCCCCGGGGTCGCCCCGTGGATCACGCCGAACAAGGACTTCTACCGGATTGACACAGCCCTCAGCGTCCCGGAAATTAACGCCCAGGACTGGGAACTGCGTATCCACGGCATGGTGGAGCAAGAAGTCACGATCACTTTCCAGGATCTCCTCGACGCCCAGCTGATTGAGTCCCACGTGACTCTGACCTGCGTGTCCAACCCGGTGGGCGGCAATCTGGCCGGCAACGCCAAATGGCTGGGCATGCCCATCCGCGATGTGCTGAAGATGGCCCGACCCAAGGAGGGTGCGGACATGGTCTTGTCCACCTCCATTGACGGGTTCAGTGCCTCTACCCCGCTGGAAGTGTTGCAGGACGACCGCGACGCCATGCTGGCCATCGGCATGAACGGGGAACCACTGCCGCTGGAACACGGCTACCCGGTGCGGATGGTGGTGCCCGGGCTCTACGGCTTCGTGTCGGCCACCAAATGGGTCGTGGACCTGGAAGTCACCCGTTTCGAGGACAAGCAGGCCTACTGGACCCAGCGCAGCTGGTCCGAACGCGGCCCAATTAAGACCATGGCACGGGTCGAAGTGCCTAAATCCTTCGCCAAGGTGGCTGCCGGCACGGTCGCGATCGGCGGCACCGCGTGGGCCCAGACGCGCGGCATCGACAAGGTCGAGGTGCAGATCGACAATGGCCCGTGGACCGAGGCGGTCCTTGCCGCGGAGGCCTCGGTCATCACCTGGCGGCAGTGGTCCTATGAATGGGACGCCACTCCGGGCCCGCATTACATCAAGGTCCGCGCCACCGATGGCACCGGCGAAGTACAGACCGACAAGCGCGCGGACCCCGTCCCCGACGGCGCCTCGGGCTGGCAGTCTGTAGCGGTGACCGTGGAATAACCGGGCTATCGCCCCCGGGCACCATACACTGGCAGCATGCCCCTGAATTCACATGCGACCTTCACCGTCGATTCCGCCGTCGAGCTGGCAGTCGTGGAACGCAATGGATTCGTTGAATCCCGCCATATCGGCTCCGCCGTCGTTATGGCCGCGGACGGCACGGTCGTCACGGAATTGGGCGACATCACTGCCCCGGTGTTTGCCCGCTCCACCCTCAAGCCTTTGCAGGCGCTCGCATCCATGCAGGCGGGCGTGCCGCTGCGCGGGGCCCAGGTGGCCATCGCGTGCGGCAGCCATGTCGGTTCGCTCGATCACATGGATGTCGTGGAGGGGATGCTGAAGGCGGCCGGTGTCAAAGAGGAACATCTCCACTGCCCGACGGCATGGCCCGAAGATGAGACGGCGCGGAACTGGCTCGTCCGGGCAGGCCGGCCGCAGTCCAAACTGGCTTTCAACTGCTCCGGCAAGCACGCGGCCTTCCTCTGGGCCTGCACCGAGAACGGCTGGGACACCCGCAGCTACCTCGAGCCGAACCATCCGTTGCAGCAGCGCATCCGTGCCACGATCGAGGAGTACACCGGCGAAGGAATTGCGCATATCGCCATCGACGGATGCGGCGCCCCCGTCGCGGCGGTCTCCCTCTCGGGGCTCGCCCGGGCGTACTCGAAACTCGCGAAGGCACCGGGGGACAAAAACTCCAACGCCCGCGCCGCCACCATCGCCACCTCCATGCTGGACTACCCGTGGGCCGTCCAAGGGCACGGACAGGCCAATACCATCGTGATGGAAGAGCTGGGGATCCTCGCCAAAATCGGCGCCGAAGGCGTGCTGGTGATGGCCACCCGGCAGGGCGTCTCCCTCGCCCTTAAGATCCTCGACGGCAACACCCGGGCGGCGTCGCTGGTTGGGCTGACACTCCTCGCAGCCTCCGGCGCCGTTGACATCCCGGAAGTCTCTTCCGTGCTGGAGAAGGTTGTTGAACCCGTGCTGGGCGGCGGCAGGCCGGTAGGCAAGATTCGACTCGGACGCGCCATCTCGGCGCTGCTGGTCTGACCGTGGCCGTCGCCCGGCGCCGGATCGACGTCGAGGAGGGCCGCGCCGCGCTGGCCGCCTGGCTGGCCGCGAATTCCCCCGCACCCGGCGCCGGATCAGACGCGGTGCCCCGCGCGACGCTGGCGACGGCGGTGCGGTACGCGCTGGAGGAAGTCACTGCACGGGCGCCCGGCAACTCCGTGGAGGTCCGTGTTCCGCCGTTCGGCGTGACCCAGTGCGTCGAGGGACCCCGGCACACGCGCGGCACACCTCCGAACGTCATTGAGTGCGACGCCGCCACCTGGCTGGCAATAGTCAGCGGGCACCTGAGCTGGGCCGACGCCGTCGACGCTGGCAAGGTTGCCGCTTCCGGGCTCCGTGCGGACCTGTCCGGCCTGCTGCCGCTCTGACATGGCAACCACGGCCGGCGATGCGCTGCTGGCGTATCTCCGCGAACAACACCACGAACTGCTCCGTCATGCTCCGGGTGTCCGGGACGGCAACCCGGAATCGATCCACCAGGCCAGGGCGGCTGTCCGGCGCTTTCGATCCCTGTTGGCCACTACGCGGTCACTGTTCGACGACGGCGCTATCCAGGACCTCCGCCGTGAACTGCGCTGGCTCTCGATGGAACTGGGTGCCGCCCGCGACCCGTGGGTCGCGACGGCCCGGCTCGCAGAACTGATAGCGGCTGAACCCCGAAACCTGACCCCCCGGCCGTCCGCCGGCCTGATCGGCACGGAGCTGGAGACGCTGACCGCAGCAGGTCTCGCCACGGCCCGCACGGCGCTGGACAGCGAGCGCTACACAGAGCTCCTCGCCCGGATGACCCGGCTTTGCGCCGCTCCGCCATTCACGGCGAAGGCAGTCCGAAAACCACACAAGACGCTCCGGAAATTGATCGCCCGGGATGAGGCGCGGCTCCGGCGTGCCGTACGGTCGCTCCCGGGTCAGGGCGCTGCCGCCGGGCCGTACACGGAATCGCCAACCGGATCCACAGCCAGTTCCGCGGCCCGGGGCGAGGGCCTCCACGAGGTCCGCAAGGCAGCAAAACGCCTGCGGTACGCAGCGGAGTTTGTGGTCGAATACGGCCCCAGCGGCGGCCAGAATTGGGGCAAAAGAATCGCACGGGCCAAGCGCACCGCCGCGGCTGCGCGTGGGATCCAGACAATCCTGGGCCAGTATCAGGACAGCGTGGTGGCACGCTCGCTGTTGCGCGATCTCGCCGTCGCCCCGGGCAGGGACGGAACAGACGGCTTCACGCTCGGCCGGCTGCATGCCCTCGAAGATCAACTCGCAGCCCGGACGGAGGCGACATTCATCCAGGCCTGGAAGAAGTTCCCTGCCATCCGATGAACTTCCGTCGGCGGCCGGACGGCTCCTGTCAGCCAAAGTCGGAGCCGGCGCGGATATTCTGCGCCGTGCTGCGGTCCCGGATCAGGCCCGTCCCTGCGATCTCGCGGGCTTCGGCCACTCCGGCCACGGCCGCCTTCTTGGTGGGAAACCTTACTGATACGGCCATTAAAGTCCCGGCGGCGTCGACCATCCGAATACGGTAGCCGCCGTCGGACGCGTCCACGAGCTCAAAGTATCCAGCCATTGCACACTCCTTACCCTGGGTACCCCGCGTGCGGGTATTAGTAAGTGTACTTATTGAACGAGCGGTCTGCCACTCGCGGATTCCGCAACGCGCAGGCCCGGCGCCGGCAACCGGTCAGTTCCCTACTGCCGAATCCGCCGCGGCCTCCGCCGCGGCGTCCTCCGGGGCGTCCTCCGGGGCCGTGTGCGGCGGCGTGTCGCTGCTGTGGACCGCGTCTTCGTGCAGTTCCAAAGCGCTCAACACGAGCGCGAAATGGCTGAACGCCTGGGGCGTGTTGCCCAGTTGCCGGCCCGCCTCGACGCTCCATTCCTCACTCAGCAGCCCGACGTCGTTCCGCAAGGCCAGCAGCCGCTCGAAGAGTTCCCGGGCCTCACGCCGCCGCCCTGCACCCAGGAGCGCCTCCACGAGCCAAAACGAGCAGGCCAGAAACACGCCCTCGCCGCCCGGCAGGCCGTCGTCGCTTTCCTCGGGCCGGTAGCGGAGGAGGAATCCGTCGTGCATCAGCTCACGCTCAATGGCCTCAATGGTTCCGATCACGCGCGGGTCATCCGGCGGCAGGAACCCCACCCGCGGGATAAGCAAGAGGCTGGCGTCGAGTGCAGGACGCCCGTAGGCCTGGACGAAGGTGTTGCGTCCTACGTCGAAGCCTTTGGCCATCACGTCGGCGTGGATGGTGTCCCGCAGGGCCTCCCAGCGGTCTGCAGGACCCGGCAGCCCGAAGTTCCGGATGCCCTTGACCATGCGGTCCGCCGCCACCCACGCCATCACCTTGGAGTGGGTGAAATGCCGCCGAGGCCCCCGCATTTCCCATAGCCCGTTGTCCGGCCGATGCCATACCGTCTCCAGATGTTCCATGAGGGCCACCTGCACATCCCAGGCGTCGTCCGGCTGTTTCAGGAGCGCATTCCGTGTCAGAGCCAGGCAGTCCAGCACCTCACCCCAGACATCCAGTTGCAGCTGCCCTGCCGCACCGTTGCCGATCCGCACCGGCGCAGATTCTTCATAGCCCTGCAGCCAGGGAAGCTCTATTTCCGGCAGCCGGCGTTCACCGTGGATTCCGTACATGATTTGCAGGTCCGCGGGATCCCCGGCGACGGCGCGCAGCAGCCAGTCGCGCCAGGCGCCCGCCTCGTCGGTGTATCCGGCAGCGAGCAGGGCCTGCAGTGTGAGGGTTGCATCGCGGAGCCAGCAAAAACGGTAGTCCCAATTGCGCGTCCCGCCGATCTCCTCGGGCAGGGAGGTCGTCACCGCCGCCACGATGCCGCCGGTGGGGGCGAAAGTGAGGGCTTTGAGGGTGATGAGGGACCGCATGACCGCGTCGCGGTGCGGGCCGGTGATCGTGCACTTCCCGGACCAGTGCTGCCAGAAGGCGTCGGTGGATTCCAGGGCCGCCTCCGGATCGGCAATACGCGGGCGGCTCAGATGGCTCGGGCTCCAGGTCAGGACAAATGGGACACGCTCCCCGGCCGTGACGGTGAAGTCGCTGATCGTGCGCATCCGCTGGCCCTGCAACGGGGCGTCCGTCACCAGATACGCGGCGTCCGGACCGGCCACCGCATGGATCCCATACTCGTCATGCCGGACCCAGGGGACAATGTGCCCGTAGTCAAAACGCAGCACCAACTCGCCGCGCATCCGTACAGTGCCGCTGACCCCGACGACGATCCGCACGATGTCCGCCACGCCGTCGCGTGGCGGCATAAAGTCGATAATCCGGACGGTCCCGTCAGGGGTCGCCCATTCGGTTTCGAGTATCAGCGTCCCCGGCCGGTACCGCCGCCGCGTGCATTCCCCGCCGCTCTCCGGCGCCAGGAGCCAGCGCCCGGCCTTGGGAGTGTCGACCAGCGCGTTGAAGCAGGCGGGAGAATCGAACCGCGGCAGACAGAGCCAGTCGATGGAGCCCTCGGTGCTGATCAGCGCTGCCGTGTGCAAATCCCCGACCATTGCATAATCCTCGATGCGTGCCATGTCCATACACTGCCACACAGGGCCGCGGCAGACGAGCGCCCGGGATGCCGCGGGGCGGCCTGCCGCCCGCGGGAGGAAGCTCTGCACCCGGGGGCCCTGGACGGTAACAAGACGCCGGGGCCGTCACGCTGCGCAGGGCCGCTGCCGCTGTGGGAGAGTGGAGCCATGGAATTGGCGCCGCAGCAACCCCAACAGCAAGCCGTGTCCGGAAGCAAGGTCTTCCATCTGGCCCACTGGGTATCGGACGCTGTCAACCGGCTGCGGCTGAAAATTGCCAGGCGCTGGCACTTCATCCCGCAGACGATCGCCTACCAGGGCTACGGCTCCACCGCATGGGTCCGGGTGCTCGGCCGGGTGGTCCTGACGTCGAAACCCGCTCCAGGGAGCAAAGCGGAGCAGGTGGCGGTGAACGGCAACCAGAACCTCCGCGGCTGGCGCGCCTTTACGGCCGTTCCGATCCCGTCCACGGAGGTCGAAATCCGGATTGGCGGGTTCACCACACGGGTGCACGCAGACCGAGGCGGCCTCGTGGACACCGTCATTCCCGTCACGCTGGCGCCCGGTTGGCACACTGCCGTGTTGCGGGCCGAGGGAACCGAACCCGTTACGGGCCCGATCTTTGTGATCTCCCCCGACACCCCTCTCGGGATTGTCTCTGACATTGATGACACGATCATGGTGACAGCGCTCCCCCGCCCCTTCCTGGCGATCTGGAACACCTTCGTCCTGAACGAGCGCGCCCGGATGGCGACGCCCGGCATGGCCGTCCTGATGGACCGGTTGACAGTGGAACACCCAAATATCCCGGTGCTCTATCTGTCGACGGGGCCGTGGAACGCGGCCCCCACACTGGCCCGGTTCATCACCCGCAACCTGTACCCCTCCGGTGCGTTGCTGCTCACGGACTGGGGCCTGACCCACGACCGCTGGTTCCGGAGCGGCCAGAACCACAAGCTCCGGAACCTGGAACTGCTGGCCCAGGAGTTCCCCACCATGCGCTGGGTCCTCTTTGGAGACAACGGCCAGCACGACGAAGCCATCTACTCTGAGTTCGCCCACCACCACCCGGACAACGTGGCCGCCATCGCGATCCGTCAGCTCTCGGCCGGCGAAGCCGTCCTCGCCGGCGGCCATTCCAACGACGGGGACCACACTGAATCCACGGTGCCGTGGATTTACTCGCCCGACGGCGCCGGAATGGCTAAAAGCCTGCGGGACCTGAAAATCCTCTAGGGTGCGCCCGGGCCGAGAGGCTGGTGTCAGCCCATCGGGCTGGAGCGTTTGGCACCAACAGGTTCTGCCGCTGGCTCGACGTCGTCAGGTTCCGCGGCTTTGTCCGCGCCGGCTGCACTCGCGGCCGCTTTGGTGCGGGCCGAGAGTAGTTCCTGGAGCCAGTAGTAGGACGCTTTTGGTGTCCGGATCTGGGTGTCGAAATCGACATGCAACAGTCCGAACGGCTGTTTGTAGCCGCCGGACCATTCGAAGTTATCCATCAGCGACCATACGAAGTAACCGCGGAGGTCCACCGACTCGGCTGCGCCGCCGGGAGCCGTGGCTTTAATGGCAGTCGCGATATGGTCCGACAGATAGCGCAGGCGCCGCTCATCTGGAATGATCAGCCGGCCCATATCCGGATCCTTGACCGCCACGTCCTCGAAGCTCGCCCCGCCTTCGGTGATATAAATAGGCGGCAGATCCGGGTACCGTTCAGCCATCTCGGCCAGGGCGACCGACAGGTATTCCGGCTTGATCGGCCAGCCGTAGCCGGTGATCTCCGTGTCCGGGAACGGGGCAATATGGAACGGAGCCCCAGGCGCCGTCCCGCTGAGGTCATCCCCCATCGCCTCAGCCATCCCCGGGGGCACCGCACCGTCCCCCGGACCGGACGCCACCCGGGTTGGCATGTAGTAGTTCAGTCCATAGAAGTCCAGAGGCTGGGAGATCAGCTCCATGTCCTCGCTAGAGGGGTTGAACGAGGACGAAAAGAAGGTGGCCGCGCGAATCACGTCCGGGTACTTTCCCAGGAGGACCGGGTCGGCGAAAAGCCGGTTCTGGGCCACGTCCATCAACCCGGCACTGACGGCGTCGAGCGGGTTGGCCGAGGCCGGGACCATGGGTGAGTAGACGTTGGTGATGCCGATTTCGCCGGGCACCTTGGCAGCACGGAGCGCCTGGACCGCAAGGCCGTGGCCGAGCAACTGGTGATGAACCGTCGGAAGCGCCCTCAGCATGAGGGATTCGCCGGGCGCATGCAGGCCGAGGGCGTAGCCGTTCGTGGTGACCGTGGCTGGCTCGTTCACCGTCACCCACCGGGCCACCCTGTCGCCGAAGGCGGCAGCTGCAATGGTGGCGAATTCCCCGAGCCGGTAGGCCGTGTCCCGGTTCATCCAGCCACCGGCCTCGTCCAGGGGCAACGGAGTGTCCCAGTGGTAAAGAGTCGCCATCGGGGAGATCCCGTTGGCCAGTAACAGGTCGATCAGCCGGTCGTAGAAGTCCAGCCCTGCTGGATTGACGGGGCCGCTGCCGCCGGGTTGGATGCGGGCCCAGGACAGCGAGAACCGGTAGGAATCGATTCCCAGCTTCTTCATCAGTTCAACGTCTTCGGGCATCCGATAATAGTGGTCGCACGAAACGGCCGGGCTGTGGTCGTCAACGATCGCACCGGGCCTGGCGGCAAAGATGTCCCACCCGGTGGGCCCGCGGCCGTCCGCGGTCAGGGCGCCCTCGATCTGGAAAGCTGACGTCGCCACGCCAAGGGTGAAGCCGGCCGGGAGCAGTGCGGCCAGGTCTCGGGCGGAAGCAGACATTTTGGGGTCCCCTTAAGTAGTTCGCAGGCAGTCCACTGATTTTAGAACCTTGCAGCCCGGCACGCCACGCCACACAGTTTGACGGACGCCGCTCGACTGCGCATGGTTGAGTCGTGCCCGCAAAACGTGAAGATACAATCAATCCTGCCCTCGACGTGCCCGGGGCCGGCCGTCAAGCCGCGGCGCTGGCCGGATTCCTGGCCGTCGCCTATACCATTTCCTTCCTGTCCTCACGGGTGATCACCAGCCATTCCGTCGGTTGGTACGCCACCGCAAGCAAGGCACCGTGGACCCCGGCCGGCTGGGCGTTTGCGACAGCCTGGGGGATGCTCTACACCGCCATGGCCGTCGCCGCATGGCTGGTGTGGCGGCAGCGGTCCGAACCGCGCCGCAGTGCGATGACGATCTACGGCGTTTTGTTGCTGGTCAACCTGTCCTGGGCCCCGCTGTTTTTTGGCATGTATCCGGCGATTGGTGCCGCTGCGCTCTGGCTGGCTCTGGGGCTGATCGTTGTCCACGTCGTAGCGGCTGCCGCCACGGTGGTCCGGTTCGGCGTCATCAGCCGCACGGCCGGATTGCTGATGCTGCCCTACGTATCCTGGCTTGTATTCTCGTCCAGCCTGAACCTGTACGCCGCGGCGTACAACTGACGTGCGTCTGCTCTGGACCGACCGCGGCTTAGCGCCGGCCGCTCAGAACATCGATGTCTCGGGGCCGAAAAGGAAGTCCTTGGCATGCGCCACAGCCTTCCTGAAGGCATCGTTCCGCAGCGCCACGAGTTGCTCCGTGTCCGCAGCAGCGGGCTCCAGGTACTCGGTGAACCCTGGCCGCAGCATCCAGATGTCGCCTGCCGGAGGCAGATAGAACACCCCGAACGACCGTAGTTGGCTGTCTTCCTCGGTCCAGATGGGAACAACGGCCAGCGCGGCGCCCGTATCGACGTTGATCCATTGGGCCCTGGGCAGCGGGGACTCGTGTGCCTCCGGGTCGAGGAAGGGCGCAGAACCTCGGCCCCAGCGTTGTTCGAACCGCTCGTGGAATGCCGGAATCAAATGCGATTCGTACCGGCGCCATGTGCTCATCGTCGTTCTCCTTGGTGCTGAAGCCTATTCACGACAATTGGCCCGCGAATCCAGCGGACCATGGATCAGCCGGGCAGTGCAGGCTGCGGGCGCCCCGTCATTCAGGGCGCCCGCAGCCTGCTTCTACTGGTTGATCTCCTGCATCCTGTCCTGCGAGAGGGAAATTTCTATCTTCCGCGGCTTGGCTTTCTCGGCCACAGGAATGCGAAGGGTCAGCACGCCGTCTGCGTAGTGTGCCTTGACGTTCTCCGTGTCCAGGGTATCGCCGAGGATCAACTGACGGCTGAAGACGCCGCGTGGGCGCTCTGACGCGATCAGCTCAACGTTGGGTTGAGTCGGGTCCCTACGCTCGGCCCTGACGGTCAGCACATTCCGCTCAACATCGAGGTTGACCGAATCCACATTTACTCCCGGCAGATCAAATGCGACGACGAATTCGCCGTCTTCCTGCCACGCGTCCATCGGCATGGCCGCGGGCCGTGCCGTTGTTCCAAAGACCTGCTGGGCCAGCCGATCGAATTCGCGGAACGGGTCCGTACGCATCAACATCATTGTCCACTCCTTCACCGTGGCTAGTATTGTTTTCTATATCCCGCCAGTGTGATTATCTATGGCATTGGATACAGATTTTTTATAGCACCGGTCAGAATCTGATGCAAGATCCGACTTCGGAGACAGGAGGCCAGATTGGCAGGGCGAAGAGCGGCCGTGGGCGTCTACGCGATCTCCGTCGCGGCACAAATCGTGGGCACCGGGCAACAGAACATCCGGCTCTACGAAAGGCGGGGCCTGCTTACGCCGGTCCGGACTTCAGGCGGCACGCGGCAGTACAGCGAGGCGGATCTGGTGGTCCTTCGCCGGATCGCCGAACTGCTGGAGGAAGGCCTGAACCTGGCGGGGGTTGCCAGGGTATTGGATCTCGAAGCAGACAATGATCGGCTGCGCGCCGAGCTGCAACGGTCCCGGGCGCGATGAGACCGGGGCGTCGCCGAACTGCGTGCGGCCTCAGCCCTGGCTGGAGTCTTCGGTGGAGAGCGTTCCCGTGATCTGCTCACCAGGTATCCGCGCCGTGCGCCACGTGTCCAGCGCAATGACCGCCCCCAGCACGACCAGCGATATCGAGACCGACGCCATGGCATCGGTCATCCAGTGATAGCCCAGATAGAGACGGCTGAGCGCGGCGAAGACCACACCGATGCCGGCCGCGACGAAGACCAGCACCGCGGACCCGGTATTGCGCCGTCGCGAGAAGATGAGGAACGTCGAGACGAGCAGGAAGTCACTGGCGCCCAGGACATGCCCGGAGGGGAAGGAGAAAGTGAAGTCCTCGCCGAAGAGCATCAAATCCACCGGGGGACGCTCCCGGCCGACGCTGCGCCCGATGATTTGGGCCAGGATAACGCCGGTCAGCATGGCGCTGGCGAGCAGAATGGGCCGCCAGGCGTGCCTGGCCATAAAGCCCCAGACCACGGTGACCACCAGGATGATGATTGGCAGTGCTACCGGCCCGAACACGATCGCCAGAAAAATCATGAGGGTCGTCATGGGCTCACCCCGCAGATTCAAAAGCCAGGAACGGACCGGCGCATCGATATCCGAGACACCGCCCCGCTGCAGTACCCCCGCAAGGATGACGACGAAGAGGGCGGCGCCGACGATCATCAGACCCACGGCTATCCGGTAGAGGTTCCGCCGCGCGGTACCGGCCATGTAGCGCTCCTCCACAATGAACTTCTCGTGGAACGCCCGCCACCATCCTTCTGACTTCCGAGCTTGACCTTGTGCCATTTTCCGCATCCGCCTTTGTGACTGTGACCGTGACCGTACTGGGAATCCCTGCTGAAGAATATCGTGGCGCCCGGATTCACGGCACTCCTGTCGACCGGCCGGACCCTGGGAGGGGCCATCCACTGCGTCCATTTCCGTCCCTGCGGGGCACTCCGCCACTAGGGGAGCCGCGGCCACCCGCGTCGTCGCCCGGCAAATTGAGATATATCACATGATCAAATCATTTGTATGACATTTCCGCAGGTCATCCTTGCGGCCGGTCATATGACCGTCCACCGGGCGTGCCGGGCGCTCCCCCTGCAATTTGACGGGATTGAAGACAGACCACTAGTGTCCAGCAGGTATTGGGGCCGAAGTTAATAACTCCAAGGAAGATACTGCCATGTCAACAAGTTCCGACTGCATCGAAATTCACGTAGACAACCGCGGGGCGCTCGACGAGCGCCTCACCGAAGCTGTCCTGGGGCTCCAGGAAGTCGCCATGGCCGGGGGAACCCACGGAATCCTGCTCACGCGGCACAAGCCCGGTCACTACACCGCGGCCCTTTCTGAGCAGGTGCCCTTCGGCATGACCCGCGAACTCGTTCAGTAACCGGAGTCCACTGACCCGGAGACGCTGAGACGATCCTCAGGAAAACCCGGGCGGTCCCGGACGGCAAGGCGCGGAGCCTCCGTCCGGGACCTCTTCGGTTTCCGCCACCGCCACCAGTCGTGGACGGTGCCGTCGACGAGGCGGTTGTAGGGCAGGTAGGCCTGCTGGTAGGGGAAGGCCGCGGCGGCTTCTTCATTGAAGTCAACGCCGATGCCGGGCTTGTCGCCGGGGTGCAGCCGGATACTCTCGGAGCGCAGTTGCCGGAGGATAAACTGGCCGAGCGGGTCGGCACCCTCGACTCCTGCCCACGCCACGCGGTGACCCAGCCTTGCGACGCCGACGGCGACGTTGGATTCTGCCCCGGCGACGTGCATGCCCAGGCTCCCGCCAGCGGATAACGGCCCGGCGGACCGCAGGGAGACCATGGACTCGCCGAAAGTCAACAGGTCCAGAGCCGCGCTCACAACAGCCCCACGTTTGCGAGGTTTGCTTCCGCGCGGTCGCCAACATGTTCCGCCGCGAGGGCCACGAAGGCGCGAGCCCGCTCCCGGAGCGCGGCGAGATCCCCGCCCGAGGCCGCGTCGCCGATCAGCGGCCCGCCCGGACGGGCGGGAAGTGGCCCCGCGTTGATTTTTGCTAGCGGCCGCCCTGAACTTTCCGGCTCCGCTGTTCCTGCGCCATCGGCCCGTACGGATAGACGCCGACGCGCGGCCGGCTCACCCCGGTCAGTCGCTCTGTCTCCTCCGCCGTGAGCCGCAGGTCAGTTGCGGCGAGGTTGTCCGCGAGCTGCTTGGTGGTGCGTGCGCCGAGGATCACCGAGGTGACAGCCGGGCGGTTCGCCAGCCACGCAAGCGCCACCTGGGATGGGCTCACGCTGTGCCGCCCGGCAATCTCCTCGACTTCGTCGATCACGTCCCAGGTCCGGGAGTCGGCGTTCCGTGCCTTCCAGGCTTCCATCCCCCGTTCGGGATTTTCGCCCAGGCGGGTGGCGCCCGTCGGCGCCTGGTCGCGCTTGTACTTGCCGGAAAGCCAGCCGCCTCCCAGCGGCGACCACGGCAACAGCCCGATGCCGGCATCGAGCGAGGCGGGGACGATCTCTGACTCTATTTCACGGACCAGCAGGCTGTACTGCGGCTGCAGCGTCACGGGGGCGCTCCAGCCGTGGGCCTTCGCCAGATGGACGGCCTTGGTCAGCTGCCAGCCAAGGAAGTTGGAGAACCCGTAGTAGGCGATTTTTCCGCGGCTCACGGCGTCGTGCAGGAAGCGCAGGGTTTCCTCCAGCGGTGTGATCGGGTCCCAGGCATGCAGCTGGTAGAGATCGATTTGTTCCACGCCCAGCCGGCGCAGCGAGTCGTCCAGTGCACGGGTGAGGTGCCGACGGGACGTGCCGACGTCGTTCGGGGCCTCCCCCATCGGGAAGCGACCCTTCGTGGCGACGACGGCCCGGTCCCTGACATCCGGCCGGTCTGCCAGCCACCGGCCGATGATTTCCTCCGAGACGCCGGTGCTGTAAACATCGGCGGTATCGATGAAATTGCCGCCTGCCGCGAAATAGTCGTCCAGGATCGCGCGGGACTGATCCTCGGTGGCCTCGGCGCCGAACGTCATGGTGCCCAGCGCGTAGTTGGAGACGACGGCGCCGCTGGTGCCCAGGGTGCGGTATTGCATAGAACTCCTCTGTCGGTTGGTAAGTCTTCGGTGGATCAGTCTTCCGTGGGGGTGGTGCGGTTCGAGTGGTAGTTGCGCCAGCTGTGCTCCGGTGCGAAACCCAGAAGGCGCTTGGCCTTATCGATTGACAGCAGGGTCTCGTGCTCGCCGAGATCCTTGACCACCTTGACGTCGGGAAATACCTCCGCGGCCAGGCTCGCGCTGGAGCGGCTCATCACGGAGTCCGCATTGGCGATGATGAAGGCCTCGAAGCCCGGCTTGCCGTTCTCCAACGCCCGGGCCACCGCCTGCGCGCCGTCGCGGCCATCGATGTAGCCCCAGAGGTTCCACTTGCGCAGCCTCGGATCGGCGTCGAAGGCGGGGAACTCCTCATAGTCCTCCGGATCCATCACGTTGGAGAACCGGAGCCCTGTGATGCTCAGCTCCGGGTCCCAGCGGGTCAGCTCGATGGCCATCTGTTCCTCAAGGTGCTTAACGAGGGAATACGTGCTCTCGGGGCGGGCGGGATATTCCTCGTCGACAGGGATGTAGGGCGGGTCGGTGTCGAACGGCAGCCCCAGCACCGTCTCGCTGGAGGCGTAAACGATCTTTTTGATCCCGGCCCGGCGTGCGGCCTGGAAGACGTTGTAGGTGGACAGCATGTTGTTCTCGAACGTGGCGGCGTCGGGAGCCAGGCCCCGGGGCCGGGATGGCGGCCAGATGCACCACGGCGTCGAAGCCGGAGTGCCGGTCTTCCAGTCCCTGGAAAACGTCCGCGACCTGGCCGTAGTTGCGCAGGTCCACCTCGGTGAAGCCTCGTTCGCGCGTGCCGGTGCGGTCCAGGTTGGTGACCGTGTGGCCGTCCTCGCCCAGCCTGCGGACGACGCTCCTGCCCAGCTTTCCGCTTCCGCCGGTAACTGCAATTCTCATCAAGGATCTCCTTTGGTGTTCGTCTTCCCACCCTAGGGGCGGCAAGGGCTGCGGCGCAGCCCCCATGGCTGGCCCTTTGAGTCCCAGGTACATCCCGCATCCGGTGGCGGGGGGCGTGCATCAGCAGGGCTGCCGGTGACTTTCGGCCCTAGGCGGCTGCCGAATGCGGAGAGCACGCTGGATGACATGAACGATCAACGGATTGTCGTGGGCGTGGACGGCTCCGAGTATTCGACGGCGGCGCTTCGGCTCGCCGGCCGCATGGCCACTAGCCTGGACGCCCCGCTGCACCTCGTCACCTGCCTGGGCTCCTCGGACTTCTTCCTGGCCTCCCATCTTCCGGAGGACAGCTCCGCCAGCGCCACAGAGTTGGAAGAGACTGCCAAAGTACAGGTCGAGCAGGCCCTGGATCGGGCGTTCGGCGATGCACGCCCCGAGCGGCTGACCCGTGACGTGAAGTTCGGGGCTCCCGCCAAGGTACTGATCGAGGAGAGCCAGGATGCGCAGATGCTGGTGGTCGGCCGACGCGGCCGAGGCGGTTTCGTGTCACAGGTGATCGGTTCGGTCAGCGGCGCCTGCGCGGCACATGCCCACTGCCCGGTCCTCGTGGTGGGCCAGGACCCCAACGGGCAGCCGGTGTAACCGGCTGTTCGTCCAGGCCCTCCGGGTCAGTTCGCGCCGGCCTTTTCGCCGGCAACATCCGCCAGGGCGGCGCGCAGCCGGGTTCCGGCGTCATCAGCGACTTCACGTACTGCCGGGTTGTCACTGAGTTTGACCATGGTCTGCGGGTCAATGGCCTGCACGGTTGTTTCCGTAGCACCGGTGGCGCGCCGTACCACCACATTGCAGGGCAGGAGCGCCCCGAGGTCCGGTTCGCTGGCCAGTGCCTGGCGTGCGAGGGTCGGATTGCATGCCCCGAGAATGAGGTAGTCCCCTACTTCTTCGGCGGCATCATCGCCGAGCTTGGCAGCGAACGTGGACCGCACGTTGATCTCCGAAAGAATTCCGAAGCCCTGGGCCGCCAGCGCTTCGCGGGTCTTTTCCACGGCGTCCTCCCAGCTCAGCGGGACGACGGTGGTGTAGGTGTAGCTCATTAGTTACTCCTCGGGGTAGGTCGTGGCTGTTGGCATCAGGTACCGGACGAACCAGTCCCTCGCGAGAATGGCCGCCGCGGCCAGCGTACCGGTTTCCTCAAACAGGTGGGTGGCTCCCTGAACCACGGCAAGCTGGTTGGGGCAATGCAGCATCGCTTTGGCCCGGCGGTTGAGCTCCACGACCTCATAGTCGAAGCTGCCCACAATCAGCAGCGTCGGCGCGCTCACGTCGGACAGCCGCGGACCGGCCAGTTCCGGCCGCCCGCCGCGGGACACGATGGCAGCCACCCGGGCGGAGGGCCCGGACGCCGCCCACAGCGCCGCTGCCGCACCGGTGCTCGCACCAAAATAGCCGATGGAGCTGGTGGCGGTGTCCGCCCGGCCTGCCAGCCAGGCCGTGGCCGAGGCCAGCCTGCGGGCCAGGAGTGGAATGTCGAAGACGTTGGCGCGGTTGCGCTCCTCCGCCGGGGTCAGCAAATCCAGCAGCAGCGTGCCGAGCCCCGCCTGCTGGAGGACGCCGGCCACGTACCGGTTGCGCGGGCTGTGCCGGCTGCTGCCGCTGCCGTGCGCGAACAGCACGACGCCGTGGGCGGGAACGGGCAGGTGCAGGTGCCCTTCGAGCAGCACGCCACCGGCCTCGATCCGGACTTCCTCATCGGTGTCGGCGCGCCCCGCCACGGCGTTCCGGGCGGCGGGTGGGGGATCCTTGAGCCGTTGGGCTGCGAGGTCCAGCAGCTTCACGACTTCGTCATCCTCTGTCGGAGAGAAATCCCGGTAATGGTAGCCGACGGCGGTGAACTGCGGGGGTGTGGCCAAGCAGACGACCTCGTCCGGCTCCGTCAGGGCCGCCAGGGTCTCCGCCGGGGCGACGGGAACGGCGAGAATCACCCGTGCTGCACCCTGTTGCCGGGCGATCCGGCAGGCCACCCGGGCGGTGGAGCCGGTGGCGATCCCGTCGTCGACAATCAACGCAATGCGGCCGGTGAGATCCAGGCGGCTCCGGCCTTTTCGGAAGCGGATCACCCGGGATTCCAGTATGGCGCGCTCATGGTCCTCGACGGCCCGAAGCTCGGCGCCGTCCACCCTCGAGTGGGCGAGCACCTGATCCTCCAGGACCCGGGCCCCCGCCTTCGCCGATAGCCCCCATGGCAAGCTCCGGCTGGTAAGGGAGTCCCAGCTTTCGCACCACGATCACGTCCAGGGGTGCGTCCAAGGCCGCCGCGACCTCGTAGGCGACAGGAACACCGCCCCGCGGAAGGCCCAGGACTACGACGTCCTGGCCGCGCAGTTCCGCCACCCGCCGGCCCAGCCGCCGACCGGCGTCGACCCTGTCCTCAAAGATGCTCATCAGTACGGCTTTCCAGTTGAACCCCGGATGCCAGCCTCGTTGGGCCCTGCGTTCAGGATGGCCCACGGACGCCGCCGGGGTCCTGAGCCCGCGTCCGGTCCTCCCACTATCCGTCACTCACCGGGCACTGTTGAGGGCCTTTGTGCCTGTTTTGCGTACCGGGACCGGCGCGTCCCGCGGTGGCTAGCGGCGGGCCCTGCGGTGCGGCGGAATGCTGCTGGCCAAGGCTGCTTCGACGTCTTGGCACCGGGTCAGGAGACGGTCCCGCTCGGCGTCGGTGTACTCTTGGGCGTCGATGGTGGCCCTCAGCTCGCTGAGTTGCATGGCAAGGGCCTCCCGATGGCGGCCGCCGTTGTCGCGCCAGGCCACCTCCTGCAGCAGTGTGATGATGCGTTCGCCTACCTCGGGATCCTGTAGCCCGTAGCGGCGGGCCTGCGCCAAGGACAGCTCCAGCAGGGACGCGAACCCGGGGAGTGCCAGGACCACCCTTGCCTTTCCGTCGTCATCGGCCACGACGCGGTCGCGCATGTCCCGCTCGACCAGGAAGCACAACAGACTGGAGAGATGCGCCAGGACGTGGACTGCCGTCGTCGGGTCATTGATCCCGGGCGACAACGCCCGCGCGGCGACGTCGGCGAGCTGCCGGAATCCGAATGCCGGGTCCTGGGCCGCTGTCCGTTCAAAACCGGTTCCGGCGGCGCTATGGACGGCGGCCGTCAGAGTCTCGGTTTCTTCCTCGTTCAGGTGATCCCGCGCATCGTCGGGCCAGACCGTGGCGAACGGGACCCCGGCAATCAGTGAGCTTCCGGGGTCTACATCGATGCGGATAACAGCCCGTGACTGCTTGGCGGCCCCGACCAGTATCTTAGGGTCGACGGAAGTCAGGAACCCGGAGGAGGCAGCCTCGATGCTGACGGCGTTGCTGGGCGCCCGGGGCTCGGGCAGCCGGCCGGCCGGGTCTTCGGGATAAACGACATTGATGGTTTCGAGAGTTTCTCCCTGGACCTTCCGCATCATGGTTTCCACCCGGATCTCCCGGGTGAGGTGCGCCAGGAACAGGACGAGTCCAACCACGCTGGCGATGGCGAAGACGAACGCCATGGTCACCGCAATGTCCGGGACAAACTCGCTCTGCTGGTCGGCGGCGGTGCGGACTGTCCGGAGCACTGTCAGGGAATAGGCAAAGGTGCCGAGAAAGAGCGCGAGCGTCCAGTGCACGAAGCTGTCGCTCGTGAATGTTCGCAGCAGCCGCGGCGAAAACTGGCTGCTGGCCAACTGCAGGGTGACTACTGTCAGCGAGAAGGTCAGGGACGTCACCGTAATGAGGGAGCCGGACACCGCTTGCAGGACTGCCCGTGCCGCGTCAGGACCACCGCCGAAGAGATAGGCCCTGAACACCGTCGGGACGTTTTCGTCGTAGACGCTGTCGAGGCTGGGGAGCCAAAAGCCCAGCACCACTGCCAGGGCGACCGCCACTGCGGGGATCGGCCACAGTAAGGAACGGAACGCCTCCCGGATCACACGGAATCTGCCTCTCACGATCCGGCCTCCTGACCAGTTGTTTCGAACGTGTGGTCCCGGCGGCTTACGGCCCACCATTGGGCCACGAAGATCACCAGGGCGACAGCGGCCGCAATACCGACTGTCAACGGATCCTGCCCCGCCTTGATGAGGACAAACGGCACCACGACGGCGACGTCCAGAAGAATCGCCACGGCGGGGATCCAGCGCTTGGCCCCGATGTCGCCGCTGAGATGCCGGATGACTCCCACATGAATGGCAATATCCATGGCGATGTAGAGCAGCGCACCGAGCGACGCAATCTGGCTCAGGTCGAAGAATACGGTCACGATGATGGCCAGGCCGGCCGTGATCAGCAGCGGCTCGTGTTTGATGTCGCCGGGTAGCCCTGGCGCCTGTTTCATGTCCTGGAGCATGGCGTAGAGCCTGGACACCGAATAGATGCTCGCCAGGAGCCCGGACAGCGTGGCCACTACGGCCAGCGCGATCGTCAGCCCGACGCCCCAAGCACCGAACAGGGGTTCGGCAGCTTCGGCGAGCGCGTAGTCCCTGGCCTCGACGATCTCCGGGACAGTGAGGCTGCCCGTCACGGAGACCGTGAGCAATAGGTAGATGACGGTGCAGAGCGCAAGGGCAATGATGATGGAGCGGCCGATGTTCTTTTTGGGCTCCTGGATGTCGCCGCCCTGGTTGGTGATCGTCGTGAACCCCTTGTAAGCCAGGATGCACAGCGTGGTACCAGCCAGGAAGCCCAGAATGCCCTGGTCGGGAGCCTGCCCGGCTCCCCCGCTGAGCACTTTTCCCAAGGAGGACGGGCCGGCAGCCACAAGGCCCGCGATGGCCAGGGCGGCGATGCCGAGGATTTTCACTGCCGCGGTCACGGTCGCAGACTTCTCCACGAGCCGGTTGCCCACGAGATTGACGACGGCGGCGAGCGCTATGGCGGCGACGCCCAGCACCGGCACCAGGACCGGCGATCCCTGAAGCCCAAAGGGGCGCAGGAGGTAGGTACCGAACGTCCTGGCGAGGAGGCTTTCCGCGATCACCATGGACACGTACATAAACAAGGAGAAGGACCCTGCGATAACTCCGGGGCCGTAGGCATCCTTGAGCAGCATCGCGATGCCGCCGGAGGATGGGTTGGAGCCGGAGTACTTCACGTACGAATACGCGCTGAACGCCACGACGACGGCCCCGGCCAGGAATGCTGCGGGCACGAGGCCTCCGGCCAAGCCCGCGACCTGGCCCACCAGCGCAAAGATCCCCGCCCCGATCATCACGCCGGTGCCGAGAGAGACAGATCCTGCCAGGGAGAGTTTCTTTTCGTCAGCCATGATGTGGGAGTCTACTGTCCGGGCCGCGGCTGGCTAGGCGCTCCGCGTGTCCCTTTCGCTGAATTCCTCGTCCAGGTCGTAGTGCCGGAACTCAGTTTCCGGATGGGGTTCACCCTCCGCGACGTACTCGTAGTCGAGCTGGCGCTGGACCTGGCTGTCCAGGATCTGCAGTGCCGTGGTGTCGACCGCGCTGAGGTCCTCCGGGAATTCATCGTCCGGAGTGAGGTGCAGCTTCCCTGGCATGACGTTTCCTCTCCTGGCCGGGCAGGAAGGATCGATTTATGCAATATGCCGGCCAGGATTCAGGATACCGCGGACCGGCGTTTCTGACAGCCAGGAGTCGCAACGAATCGACGGTCCGGTGCCCGCCCGATGCGCGGGAACGTCGAGCGGGGCACCCGATCGTCGAAACGGCTGAGATCCCTGCGCCCCGGCGTGCCGTAGAGCGGTCTGGCCAAAGGTGGCGCCGATTACTACCCTGACGGTAGACGCCACTCCAGGAAGCAGGACACCGTGGACGAACAGGACATCCTCCGGCGCATCCAGTCGCTGGTGGAGGAGGAGCGCGACCTTCGCGAGCGGACCGCGGCGGCCGGAGAGGAGGAGACCCCGGAGCGCCAGCGGGTGAAGCGCATTGAAGAGGACCTCGACCAGGCCTGGGACCTGCTGAGGCAACGGCGTGCGAAGAAACAATATGGCGAAAACCCGGACGAGGCGGAGGTCCGCCCGGTGAATCAGGTCCGGAACTACAAGGGCTGAAGTCACGGCAGGATACTGCCCGTTCGGCAGCAGTTCTCCGGCGGAGCGCCAACGGGGCGCACCGGATACGGCCGGGAAGAGTCCCCGCTAACATTCCCGAAACACCACGGTCACGCGATCTTCACGCGCGGTGCCATTCCTGTAACGTGCCCGCAACTTGCCGCCTCATCACCGGAAACACAGCCCGGCGAGGATTGAACCTGGATCGGGGGAGCCGGCGGCGGTCCGCCCCCGGTGCGGCGGATTGATACGAAGGGACACGCAGGTGGAACTCACTGCGGGAAGCGTCTGGATGATGGTGTCGGCGGCCATGGTGCTGCTGATGACCCCGGCACTGGGCCTCTTTTACGGCGGCATGACCCGGGCCAAGGCGGCCCTGAACATGATGATGATGAGCTTCGTCTCCGTCGGCATCGTCGGGGTCGTCTGGGTCCTGTGGGGATACTCGATGAGCACCGGCGACGGCGTCCTCGGCATCGTCGGCAGCCCGTTGACCAGCTTCGGGCTGAGCAACATCATCGGCTCGCCGGACCTGATCAAGGCCGGCTACAGCGCAACCTTCGCGATCATCACCGTGGCCCTGATCAGTGGCGCCATCGCCGACCGGACCAAATTCACTGCCTGGATCGTTTTTGTCCCCGTCTGGATCACCGCGGTCTACTGCCCCATCGCCTACATGGTGTGGGGAGGCGGCCTGATGAGCGCCGGAGGAGCCGTCAGTAATGTCTTCGGCCAGGTCATCGACTTCGCCGGCGGCACGGTCGTCGAAATCGCCTCGGGCACCGCGGCGCTGGTCCTGGTCCTGATCCTGGGCAACCGCCACGGCTTCGGCAAGGACCCGGCCCACCGCCCGCACAACATCCCCTTCATCATGCTCGGCGCCGGTATCCTGTGGTTCGGCTGGTTCGGCTTCAACGCCGGCGCCGCCACCACCGTGGAACAGGCCGGCCTCATCTGGATCAACACGCTGGCAGCCCCGGCAGCAGCCGTAATCAGTTGGCTCGCGACGGAAAAGATCCGCCACGGCCACCCGACGTCGCTCGGCGCAGCCTCAGGCGCCGTCGCCGGCCTGGTCGCAATCACCCCGTCCTGCGCGAACATCAGCCCGCTCGCTGCCCTGGGACTAGGCCTGCTCGCCGGCGCCGCCTGCGCCGTATTTGTGGACCTGAAGTTCAAGTTCGGCTTCGATGATTCGCTCGACGTCGTCGGTGTCCACCTCGGCGGCGGCCTCATCGGCACCCTGGCGCTCGGTTTCATCGCTCTCCCCGTCAACGGCGAAGGCGGCGGCCTCCTCTACGGCGGCGGCCCCCAGCAGCTCATCGCCCAGACGGTGGCCGTCCTCATCACCATGGCAGTGTCCGCTTTCGGCACCGCAGTAATCGGCCTGGCGATCCACAAGACCGTGGGATTCCGCGTTAGCCACGAAGACGAGGTCGCCGGCGTCGACCGCTCCGAGCACGCCGAGACCGCCTACGCCTTTGCCGAACTCGCGCTGAGCCGCTTCACCCCCTTCGGCCACCATGCCCACACCGGTGTCCGCGAGACCCAGCACACCGGTCACGGACAGCCCGCCGGTCACGGTGGGACGCCAGAGCGACTTCCCACCCCAGCGTCCCACGCACAAGAGCGGCAGGAGCAGGACGTCCTCGTTTAGCGCAGCCTTCTCCCGCCAGGCACACTCTCCTCACCCGGTCCGGGCGCCGGCGTCAGTTCCGCAGCCCGGAGTCCGCCGGCGACCAGCCGATCGCCGGCGCGACATGTTGGAGAACGTTGTCGAGGAGCTTGGCGTTGTACTCGACGCCCAATTGGTTCGGGATGGTCAGCAAGAGGGTATCGGCGGCCTGGACCGCTGCGTCTGCCGCCAGTTGCCCGGCCAGGACGTCCGGCGCGCCGACGTAGCTCTTGCCGAAGCGCGCCAGGGTGCCGTCCAGCCGGCCCACCTGGTCACGGCCTCCGCGGAGGGCGGAAAGACCGAAGTAGCTCTGGTCTTCCTCGTCGGTGATGGGCAGGACGCTGCGGCTGACCGAAATCCGCGGCGGGCGCTCATGGCCGGCATCCGCCCAGGCCTGGCGGAAGAGCCCGATCTGCTCGGCCTGGAGTTCGTCGAAGGGCACCCCCGTGTCCTCGGTCAACAAGGTGGAGCTCATCAGGTTCATGCCCATTTCGGCAGCCCACACCGCGGTCTTCCGCGTCCCGGCACCCCACCAGACCCGTTCGGAGAGTCCCGGGGATTGCGGCTGCACCGGCAGCCGGCCGGTGGCGCCGCCGGCGTAGCGCGGATCCGCCTCCACCATTTCGGCGCCGCTGATGGACCGGCGGAAATCCCCGGTGTGCCGGCGCGCCATGTCAGCGTCGGTCTCCCCCTCGGCCGGGACATAGCCGAACGCCGCAGCACCGTTGCGGGCCGGCTCAGGTGAGCCGCGGCTGATTCCCAGCTGCAGCCGACTGCCGCTGATGAGGTCGGTGGCAGCGGCCTCTTCGGCCATGTAGAGGGGATTTTCGTAGCGCATGTCGATCACGCCGGTGCCGATCTCAATCCGGCGGGTGCGTGCGGCGACCGCGGCGAGCAGCGGGAACGGCGAGGCCTGCTGGCGCGCGAAGTGATGGACGCGGAAGAACGCGCCGTCGATGCCGAGTTCTTCAGCAGCGGCGGCGAGTTCGATGCTCTGCAGGAGCATGTCCTGCGCTGTCCGGGTCCGGGAGCCCGGGGCGGGGGACCAATGGCCGAAAGAAAGGAAACCAATACGCTTCATATCCGGACCAACGCCGCGCCGAACGGCATCATTCCTTGCCTCCGCGGTCGGTTCCGCCGGGCTACCCGCCAGGCGGAACCGACCGCGAAAACGGAATCCTGCTGCGGCCCGGCCCCGATTCAGGTCCCGGCGGGGACAGGAAAGGACAGGCAGAGGACGGGGTGTGCGGCTACCGGCCTGGCATAGCCTTGAATCCATGACTTTAGCGACTTGGAGCAAATATTCGGAGTGGCCCATGCTTGGTGTGGCCGTGCTGTTCCTGGCGGCCTACTCGGCGCAAGTGATAGCGAGTCTGCGTCCGGCGCAGCACTCGGCCTTGGAAGCGGTGTTCTGGGTGACTTGGGCGGTCTTCGCCTTCGACTACGCGATACACCTGTGGCTGGCTCCCCGCCGCAAGCGGTGGTTCCTGAAGAACCTGCACGAACTGGCGCTCCTAATCCTCCCGGTCCTGCGGCCCTTACAACTGCTGCGGCTCATCACCCTGATGCAGTTCTTTCACCGGGCCGGCGGCAACGCGCTCCGCGGCCGCATCGTCGCCTACGTCATGGCCTCGGCTGCCCTGCTGATCTACGCCGGCGCGCTGGCGGTCCTCGACGTCGAACAGAACGCGGAGGGGTCCAACCTCACTACCTTCGGAGACGCACTGTGGTGGGCCATGACGACCATCACCACGGTGGGCTACGGCGACCATTACCCGGTGACCGGTCTCGGCCGGCTGGTCGCCGCGGGTCTGATGGTCGGCGGTGTGGCCGTCATCGGCGTCGTCACCGCATCCGTGGCATCGTGGCTGGTGGAAAACGTGGCCGATCGAGACACTGACGCAGCCGGGAATGACCCTGCCTTGACGCGTGAGGTGGCCCGGCTCTCGCGCCAGATCGACCAGCTCAGCGCCCAACTCGCTGACCGCGGCCAGCCGGCCGCGCACGATGGCCAGGAGAACCGGGCGTAGCCGGCCCCGCAGGAGCCGCCGGCTACAGATTCCTGCCGGTGATCCCGCATTGCTTCTTCCCTTTTGGCCGTTACACGGGCTTAATAATGAGCGGGGGGCACTCGATAGCGACGACGCTTAGTGGGAGGCCGCGATGATCATTCGTGCCGGATCAGATCATCAGCGCGCATCTGCGGCGGCCGGTTTTCCGCGGCCGCCGCAGCGTCATGCACGCGGGAGGGTTCCTTCGCGCTTCAGAGCCGCGCTCGCCTCGGCCGCCGCGCTCCTGCTGACCGCCGGTGCGCTGAGCGCAGGCGCCGGATCCGCCCCGGCTGCCATTCCCGGGACCGCTGGGCCTGCACAAAGCTACATCGTGGTGCTGCAGGACTCCGTGGCGGATGCGGGCGCCACGGCTGCCGCGCATCAAAGCACCTTCGGTTTCGCCGCAGCCCGCGTCTACCGCGATGCGGTGAACGGGTACGCGGCGGAAATGACGCCCGCCCAGGCGGCGCAGGTCGCGGCCGATCCCGGCGTCGACTTCGTCACCGCGAGCCGGACCTTCCACGAACCGCAAGACCCCGTCAGCCCCACCACCCAGGTGGCGCCTTTCTGGTGGCTGCGGGTAGGTGGAGCCCCCGCCGACCTTCGGACCAGCGATGGCGGCGGTGTCAGCACCAGCAGCGGCGGCAGCAGTGACGACGACGACCGGCGAGCCGCCGTTGGCGTCAACGTGGCTGTGATCGACACTGGAGTCGATGCCGCCCACCCGGACCTCAATGTCCGCGGCGGCGTCGACTGCACCTCCGGCTCCCCTGTTCCCGTAACCCCGGTGGACCAGCACGGTCATGGCACGTCCGTCGCGGGAGTGATTGGCGCAAGGAACAACGGGCTCGGGATCGTCGGGACGGCGCCGGGGACCCCGCTGTGGTCCGTCCGGGTGATGGACGACGCCGGCCTGATCACGGAGGACAGCCTGATCTGCGCCATCGACTGGGTGACGTCTACCCATAAGGACGAGGACAAGAGCAACGACATCGAGGTGGCCAACATCAGCATCGGAGGGCAAGGCACCGACACGGCCAACTGCGGCAAGGGCACCGACCCGATGCACTACGCGATCTGCCGTTCGGTGCGCAAGGGCGTGACCTACGTCGTCGCCGCCGGTAATGCCGGCTCCGATTTCGCCGACACGGTCCCGGCGACCTACGACGAAGTGCTGACGGTGACCGCCATGGCGGACTTCGACGGCCGGCCCGGCGGATTCGGGGCCACAACGTGCGGAGCGGATGACTGGGCGAAGATCGGACAACAGGATGACGGCCCGGCCGTCTTTTCGAACTTCGCCACAACCTCCAGGGACAAAGCCCACACCGTCGCCGGCCCCGGAGTCTGCATGTTGTCCACCGCCCCCGGCGGTTACACCGTCACCAACGGGACCAGCTTCGCGAGCCCGGCCGTCGCAGGCTCGGTCGCTTTGTGCATCAGCCACAAGGCCTGCCGCGGCTCAGGCGATGACGCGATGGAAGATTTTTTGAAGCTGACCCGGGACTACAACAAGGAAAACCACGACTTCGGCTTCGACGGCGACCCGCAGCATCCGGTGGGCAGCGGCCGGTACTTTGGCTACCTGACCCAGATAGCCAAGTTCTGACGGCTGGCGCTCCAGGGGTCCGGGGACGAACGATCCGGGTGCTCCGGCAGCGCGGACGTCCGGCACCGCGGCAGGACGGCACTCATGACAAGGCCTGAAACCCGTGTTGCGGCGCCCGGCAGTACGGTTCCGTATCCTGTGCTGGACCGCGTGTTTTTCGTGGTGGGCGGTGTCTCTGCCGTGTGGTTGTCCTCCCTGCTGCTGCAGGAGAGCTTCCAATGGGGCTGGGCGCAGCTCTGGTTCCTGGTAGTCTTTTGGGCGCTGCTCGCGTATCTGGTCCTCCCCCGGCTGCACCGGATCCTGACCCACGTCTACGTCCCGGACTACTTCATCGGCCGGGCACGCACAAGCGACGGGCTACTGGGCGATCCCGTCAACGTCGCCCTGTTGGGATCCGAACCCCAGCTCCACGCCGTGATGCAGGCCGGTGGATGGACACTGGCCGACGACGTGACGCTGACCAGCAGCCGCCGGATCGTCGTCTCCACCATCCTGCGCCGCAGCTATCTGCAAGCGCCGGTCAGCCCGATGTTCCTGTTCGGACGCCAACAGGATTTCGCCTACCAGCAGGAGATTGACGGGACCCCGGGGAAACGTCATCACGTCCGCTTCTGGCGCTGCCCGCCGGGGTGGCTGCTTCCGGGCGGACTGGCAGCAGACTGGCTGGCTGCCGGGACGTACGACCGCAGAGTGGGATTGTCCCTGTTCACACTGCAGATCACCCACAAGATTGACGGACACACTGACGGGGAACGCGATCACATCATCGGCAGCATTGCCCAAGCCGACACCGCCGCCGAAGTCAGGATCATCCGCGACTTTTCCGCCGGTTATCACACCCGCAACGGCGGCGGAGACAGCATCGCCACAGATGGTGACCTTCCCATCGTTGACCTCCGACGGACTGCGGCGCCGCCCACGCCGTCTGGGCCGCCGAGCGACAGCCGGGACAAGCGCCCCGCCGCGATTGTCGTCGGCGCTGCGCTGGCAGCAGCACGAGCGGCAGCGGCCGGTCTCCTCGCACTGTCACTGGTTATATTCCCGCAGGAGCATATAGATGCGTTACTTCTCTCCGGTGGCGCCAGGGAGTCCAATGGCGGCCTCACGTCCGGGCAGGCCGGGCTGATCTTCACCGCGACGGTTGTGGCGGTTGTGCTTTTCGCCGGGACGGAATTGATGCTCGCGTGGCTGGTTTTCCTTGGCCGGGGCCGGGCCAGGACTCTCACGATGGTCCTAAGCACCGTCGCGATCGGCCTGCAGGCCGCGGCGGTGCTCAACGGCGGCCCGGGGATCACCCTGCGCTCAAACCTGCCCGGGCTGACCATCGACATCCTGCTTGTTCTGGCGCTCTCGAGCGACCGGGCCCGCACCTATGCCCTGCGCGCACACAAAGAACCCAAACGGGATTCATCCAGGCCCGGCGGCCGGACGCCGTTCTGACCTGCCATAGGCACCGGCGTCGTCACACGCGGCAGAGATTGTGCCGGTTTGGCGGTGCAGAAGCAGGCCCGGGCTCCATATAGCCAACCCTGTTCCTTGACAGCCCGGTGCGGGCAGGAGCTAGATGTGAAGAAGACGCCCTCGGGTCTTTCCGCCGGGCGTCTGCGGCAAAGGAGCGGACATGAATGTAAAACAACAGCCGGCCGAACGCCATCACAGCGAGGCCGCCGAGGGCGATGAGGGCGCGGAGCCGCTGGATTCCCGCGCGCATTCGCAGACGGCCGCTGAAGGCGACGACTTCGACGACTTCGACGACGACGAGTAGTATCCGGCACTGACAAGACGACGGCGTACGCTCCTGCCGGGCCGCCCGGCTGACAGAATGGCAGGATGGACGTCGCCTTAGGATTGCTTGTGCTCGTTGCCGTGGTGTGTGCCGGCAGCGCACTCGGCCGGAAGATCAACGTCTCGGTTCCTTTGCTGCTGGTGCTGGCCGGCGTCGCAGGATCGTTCCTGCCATTCGTCCCGACGGTTGAACTTAACCCCGAACTGGTCCTGGTGGGACTGCTCCCGCCGCTGCTGTACGCGGCGGCTCTCCGGACTTCGGTCTTCGATTTCAGGGCCAACCGCCGTTCAATCGGCCTCCTCTCCGTCGGATACGTCATTTTCGGGACCCTTGCTGTGGGTGCTGTCGTCTGGTGGCTCTTTCCCGAAATTCCGCTGGCCGCAGCGATCGCCCTGGGCGCCGTCGTTGCCCCGCCGGATGCCGTCGCCGCGACCGCCATCGCCCGGAAAGTGGGCATGCCGCGCCGGATCGTCAGCATCCTTGAAGGCGAATCACTGGTCAACGACGCCACCGCCCTGGTCTGCCTCCGCGCCGCCATCGCCGCCATCGCCGGGACCGTGTCCGCCGCGGAGATCGGGGCCGGTTTCCTGCTCGCCGCAGGCGGCGGCATAGCAGTGGGACTTGCCGCCGCCTATGTACTGACAGAGCTGCGGAAGCGAATCCACAACGTCGCCATCAATACCACGACGTCGCTGATGGCACCGTTTGTGGCCTACCTTCCGGCGGAGCACATCCACGCCTCGGGGGTTCTCGCCGTCGTTGTCGCCGGCCTGGTCATGGGCACCAAGGCCCCGTCAATGCCCAACGGCGCCGCGCGCCTAAGCCAGCGCAGCAATTGGGCCACGGTTCAGTTCCTGCTGGAGAACTCGGTGTTCCTGCTCATCGGCCTGCAGGTCCGGACCATCATCGAGGGCGTCCAGGGCGACTCCCTCGGGGCGGGCAGGATCTGGGCGGGCTGCGCGGTGATTCTTCTCGCGGTCCTGTCGCTGAGGCCCGTGTGGGTCTTCCCGGCTACGTATCTTCCCCGGCTGATCCCGGCCGTCCGCCGCAACGATCCCTCTCCGCCGTGGCAGTACCCCGCGATCGTCTCCTGGGCCGGTATGCGCGGCGTCGTCACGCTGGCCGCCGTGCTGGTACTCCCGCCCGACCTGGAACACCGGAATGTGCTGATCCTGGCCGCCATGGTGGTGGTGGGCGGCACCCTCGCACTGCAGGGGTTCACCCTGCCGGTGCTCGTCCGGCTGCTGAATGTCGAGGGACCGGACCGGCACGAGGACGCCCTGAATCAGGCCGCCCTCGTGCAACTGGCCACAGCGGCCGGGGTGATACGGCTGGAGGAGTTGCGGAGTGATGATGACCCGCCGGAGGTTGTATCCATGCTCAAGCGTCGGACGCAGGAACGCGGGCTCGCGGCGTGGGAGCGGCTGGGCCGGCCGGGCTCGGATGCCGTTACGCCCAGCCGGCGCTACGCCCGGCTCCGGCTGGCCATGCTGGAGGCGGAGCGCGCAAAAGTGCTTGAACTCCGGCGCGGCGGCGGCTACGCCCACGAGGTTCTGAGCGATGTACTGGACGGGCTCGATGTTGAAGAATCGATGCTGGACGCCTTTGAGAGTGCACCGGACCTGTCCGGCGGTGCGGGCACCGACCGGCCGGCCGGCGCCTGCACCCATCTTGCATCGTCGACGGACCGTGACGTCCCGGACGACGCGGTCTGCGCGGACTGCGTCCGGGAGGGAACACTGAGCGTTCACCTGCGCATGTGCCTTGACTGCGGCTACGTAGGCTGTTGCGATTCCTCGCCCGGGATGCATGCGTCACGGCATCACCTTGCCACCGGCCACCCGGTCATGCGCAGCATCGAACCGGTCGAGGACTGGCGCTGGTGCTACGAGGATGAGCTGCTGGGCTGAGGCGGGAATCCCGGCCAGTTCTGGCCCTCCGGCTGATCTCCCGGGGGCTTCGCGCTTCCTGCGGCTGCGCTGCGGCTGCGGCGCGCCGCCCGGCCCTAGCCCGCACCGTCCCTCAACCGCCGCCACCAGCGACGCCGCATCTTCGGTTGCGCCTGCTCCGGCACTGGGACAGCTGACGCGGCCGCGGCGGCCGCGGCCGCCTTTCGCGCGCGCCAGTGCTCCACTTCGGCGTCGAGGTCGCGAATTTTCGTCACCACCGGCGGGCCACCCTGCAGCTGCCGGCGGGCGTCGATCACCCGGGTGTTGAAGTCCGCCAGGATGTCCCGCACCTGCTTCTCGCTGTGCTGCCCGTCCAGCCGCACGTCGAGACCGGCGTCCTCCGTTCGGAGCAGGATGGCTTTCGGGCCCATCCCCGTGAGATTCTCGCGCTGGATCAGGCCCCTGACCCACCAGTCGGGATCGTAGCCCTCCCCCAGTCCGGGGATCGGTTTCCCAGCGTACTTGAGGTTGTCGAACTTCCCCTGTGCCATGGCGTCGCGGACCAGGTACTCGGCCCTGGCTTCGTCATCGACCTTCGCCCGCCGCTGCCGGACTTCATCGTCGGCTGCGGCCAGTTCCGCGTCTTCCTCAGCCGTCGCACCGGGGGTCCGGGCAGCGCGGAATCGGGCGGCGCGTTCCACCCGCCGCCGGAAGGCGCTGGTCCCGCCGTTGCCTGTCTCTTCTGCCATGGATCCTCCCCGTCCTTGCGCACCGGCTCCACTGTGCTGAATTTTAGTATGCGGACCAGTGGTCCGATGGGGGCAAAACCCGACTAGTCTGGTGTTGACGCAGCCATGTCAGCGTGGCCGCGCGGACGTCAAGCACCCTGCCCACCCATCCCTGCACTGCAGCCTTTGAGGAGCAGCCGTGACCAATTCCGACCCCATCATCCCGATCAGCCCGCACCGGCACGAGCGGCGCGAGGAACGCCCGGATCTGCCCAGCTCTCACGTCTCTGAAGCCGTCGCGATGTCCGGCCGCTGCGGCAATATCCATCTCCCCTCCGGCCGCACCTGCACACTGACGGAACGCCACGACGGCTCCTGCGAGTTTGTGGACCCGCATGATGCCGAGGACGCTTCCAGGTAGCGTCGCAGCCGGCGGCCGGTCGGCTGCCGGTCGGCTGCGCCCGCGGCTCTTCCAAGCCACGCCACGCGGGGGCACAATTGGTGGATAGTTTCCTTCATCGGAGGTTGCCATGCGTCGAGGAGCACCGTCCGCCGCCGGGATCCTGGGTCTGGCTTTCCTGCTGGGCGCCTGCGGCTCGGGAGGCGGTCCCGGATCAGCACCTGGCACCGCCAGCAGCGCCCCGGTGAGCGTCCCGGCGGCGACATCAGACGCCCCAACGGCCACCGCTTCTGCACCGGAGTCGAGTTGGACCAGCTATAAGACGGCGGACGGCAAGTTTCTGTTCGATCACCCACAGTCGTGGAACGTCATTTCCGAGACTGAACAAACAGGCCAAGGCGTCTTCGTGAAGGTCGTTGATGAGAACGAAACCCTGCTGGCGAGCCTGCGGACGAACATAGCCGCTGGATCCGAGTGTCTGGACAAGCTCCCGTATTCCGCGCTCGATTCAGTGCCGCTGCCCGCGCTGGAGCAGAAGGGCAGTGTGCCGCGGTTCGTCTTCGAGACCAGGACCGATGTCAACCACCCGGACCCGGCGAAGGTGAATGTCGCGGCATACGGAATCACCTCGGCCCCGGCTCCTGACGGGCCTACGGCGTGCCCGATTTTCCACTTCTTCACCTGGCCGCCCAGCGGCGCCCAGTTCAGCGGCGCCTACAACCCCCTCGCGGCGCGGCCAGGCTTGGAAATGCACGTGGACACGCCCCAGGCTTATGCGGAAACCGCCGAATACCGGAATATCAAGAAGATGATTACGTCACTGCGGCCGGCGACGTGACCCCGGGCACTTCGCCGTTCTAGAGTGTAGGTATGACATCCCATGTCCCGAATAGTGACACCGCCCCGGTACCTGCCGCCGAACCCTGCTTAGAACATGTCCTCGCTGTCCGCGGCCTTGACGGTTACCGGCAGTATCGCATTCCCGCCCTGGCCGTCTCGGTCCAGGGCACAGTGCTGGCTGCCTACGACGGCCGTCCCAACCTGGACGACCTCCCCAACCCGATAGACCTTTTACTGCGCCGCAGCACCGACAGCGGCCGGACCTGGGGCAGCCAACAGGTTGTCCGCACCGGCTCCGGCCTTAACGGATACGGCGACCCGAGCCTCCTCGTTGATGCCGAAACCGGACGGATCTTTATGTTCCACGCGGCCGGGACGCAGGCCGGCTTCTTTGAAGCCGTGGCGGGACTGAGCCCGGACGACGCCGTGCAGCATTGTGACATCAGCATTTCCGACGATGACGGGTTGACTTGGCAACACAGGCGCATCACCGGACAGCTCAAGGAGCACGCGGCCGCCGGGATTACAGGGATTTTCGCCGCGTCGGGTCAAGGCGTCCAAGTCCACGCCGGGCCGTTCCGGGGCAGGCTGGTGCAGCAGTTCGTGGTCCTGGTCAGGGGCGGGATTATGGCCGCCTCTGCCTACAGCGATGATCACGGCGATACCTGGACTCTCGGCGAACTCATCGGTCCAGGCCCGGACGGCCAGGGGCCGAACGAAAACAAAGTTGCCGTTTTGGCTGACGGCCGGCTGCTCCTGCACAGCAGGGCCACACCCCGCCGTCTCGCGGCGGTCTCGACGGACGGCGGGCATAGTTGGGGCCCGCTGCGCCCGGTCGAGGACTTGCCGGATCCCAGCGACAACGGATCCCTGGTGCGGTTTGACGGCATGCCGACGGTCGTTTCTTATGCCTCCCGATCCAGCGACGACTGGCTCCTGGCCACAAACAACAATGACACCCGGCTCCGGCGCAACACCGTCCTCAGCCTCTCCCCTGACAACGGGCTGACGTGGCCTGCCAAACTGGTCCTCTGCCCGGGCAGTTCCGCATATTCCACCGCGGCGCGGCTGCCGGACGGCAACATCGGGGTCCTCTACGAGCGCCAGGGCTATCGGGAAATAGTGTTCGCCTCCATCCCCGCCGGGCAGCTGACAAGCCAACTGACGGATCAACTGACGAATCAACTAACGTCCCAGGCGCCGGGTTCATCCAACTCCGGCACCGGGCTGGTGTTCCACATGGAACTACGCTCCATCACGCCAGGCCGCCCCACGGTGTGGCAGAACGTCGGGGAATTCCACGTTATGGCCCCGGATGCCGGCGACTGGGATGTCCAGACATGGAAAGAAATCGGCCAGGGCTACTCCCCGGAAACGGCCCAGATCATCGGAACCCGGGAGGCCCAGGACCTGAACTACGGTCCGGTGTCCCCGGGCTACAAAGCAGGTGACATGCTGGCATTCACCGGCCGGGCCCGCAATGAGGGGAGCCTCCCGGCCTCGGCGGTCCGGCTGGACGGACCAGGCACCGGGGCGTTTCCGCCGGCGGACCTGCTTCCCGGAGACGAGGCCCTGTACTTCACACCGACGTACACCGTGACGGCTGCGGACGTGGCCCGGGGTGCGGCGGAAGTCACCTATTCGGTGCAGGGCCAGTACGGGGCAGCCACCGTGTGCCGCACCCGGACGTTCCACTTTGACACGGCGACGGGGCAGGTCAGGACGGGACCGGATCCTGACAAGTGACCGGCACACCGGCATTCCCCGGCAGGCACCGGCCTGGCGCGCCGGTGACCCACCGGTAACCCGGTGCCCGGTGGCGCGCAAGGGGACCCAACCAGGATCCTAAGGGCGCATGATCCCGGTTATCAGATCGCACATCTGCTGGAGGCGCCCCGCCCGCTCGACGGCGGATACGGCGTCGAGCGGCACGCCGATCTTGAAGCCGGTGATGGGAATCTGTCCGGCCGCGGCCAGGCAGCGGGCGATTTCGTGAGCGTTCAGCAGTGAGCTGGCCGGGGCGCCGTCGACCTCCACGGCGGGCAGGTGCGCGTCAATCCACGGATACCCGAACTCGGTCTGCGCCGGTGAGCAGCCAGAGAACATCAGGCCCATGAGCACGCCGGCTTCCCTGGCCTGGCGGACGTGGTCCGCCGCCGTGCGGCTCTCTCCCGTTTCAATAACCGACCGGCCCCAGTTCACAAGCATTCCCAGATTGCCCAGACCCTGTGCCCGCAAAGACTCCACAACCTCGACTTCCGCGCTAAAGGGCAGGAATCCCTTCTCCGGGTCTTGCCCGCGCCGCGGCTTGTCGCAGTGTTCAATGACGATCGCGCTGCCGCACCAGTCCCAGTCCAGCACCTCTTTGAGCGACTCCGCCAGGGCTGTTGCTGAGGCGTTAAGGGCTGGCGCCGAATGGAGTTCCACTGCCTCCACCGGGTGGCCCGCGTCGACGAGTGAGGCCACGTAACTCCGGATCCCGGCCACGAAGTGCAGCGCGGACCGCCTCCCGTCCGGGTCGTTCGAGGCCAGTCCGAACCGGCCATCCTCCCCCAGACGCTGCATAGTGCCGGGAATTGCGGTCACCACAGCCGTCCAGGCCTCTGCCGCCCCGGAAGGCCAGGCCTCGCCGCCGGCTGCCCGGTACGGAAGCTCCAATCCGCGGATGGACCGCACCCGGGCCAGCTCGTCAAAGAACAACCGTTGTGCGGCACCCGTGGGCTGGGCGGGATAGGCGCCGACGATCAGCGACATCTGGATCTCCTTGGTACTGGTGGGGTTGGTGGACCGCAGCCGTAAACAGGCCGTGGCGACATGGCCTGACGCGAAAAACAGAGCTTGACGGGAACCTGTGACGGCCCTTACAGTCAATCGTACAAGCATCGGACGTCCTACATCCGATTAACTACTTGAATGATGAGGTCTCACATGAGCAAAACCCTCAAGAACCTGCCGCTGGTCAATGACGCCAGCCGCCGGAGCTTCCTTAAACTGGCCGGCGCTGCCGGTGCCGCCGCTGCCTTCACCGCTACCCTCTCGGCTTGTGGCGGCGCTGCCACAACGTCGGGAAGCACTGCAGCAAACACCGCGGCTGCCAACAAGGACCTCATCATTGAGGCTGGCATCTCCTACGCTTTGTCCACCGGATTCGATCCGATGACCGCCTCCGGTGCCACACCGCTGGCAGCGAACCTGCATATCTTCGAAGGCCTCGTCGAGCTGCACCCGGCCACCCGCGAGCCCTACAACGCCCTGGCCGCAGCTGACCCCAAGAAGGTCAACGACACCACCTACCAGGTGACCATCCGCGAAGGGGCCAAGTTCCACAATGGTTCCCCCGTCACCACGGACGACGTTGTGTACTCCTTCACCCGCGTAATGGACCCGGCCAACAACTCGTTGTTTTCCCAGTTCATCCCCTTCATCGCCGATGTCAAGGCTCTTGACGCCACGACGGTCGAGTTCTCCCTGAAGTACCCGTTCCCGGGCTTCGGTCCGCGGATCTCTGTGGTCAAGATCGTTCCCCAGGCCCTGGCCTCCGCGGATCAGAAGGCCTTCGACGCCGCGCCCGTCGGTTCAGGACCGTACAAGCTGGTCTCTGCCGTCAAGGACGACAAGATCGTCTTCGAGGCGTTCGCGGACTACAACGGCCCCAAGCCCCCGCTCGCGAAGGGCATGAACTGGCTCCTGCTTTCGGACGCAGCGGCCCGCGTCACCGCCGTTCAGTCCGGCCGTGTCCAGGCCATCGAGGACGTCCCGTACCTGGACGTGGACGGACTCAAGTCCAAGGTCCAGGTCGAATCCGTTCAGTCCTTCGGCATGCTGTTTATGATGTTTAACTGCGCCAAGGCGCCGTTCGACAACAAGCTGGTCCGACAGGCCCTGCACTACGGCCTGGACAAGGACTCCATCATCAAGAAGGCGCTGTTCGGCAACGCCACTGCGGCCAGCTCCTATTTCCAGGAAGGCCACCCGGATTACGTCAAGGCCAAGAACGTCTACGGCTACGACGCGCAGAAGGCTGCAGACCTGCTCAAGGAGGCCGGTGTGACCAGCCTTGAATTCGAGCTGGTAACCACCGATACGGCCTGGGTCAAGGACGTGGCACCGCTGATCCTGGAATCCTGGAACAAGCTCCCAGGAGTGAAGGTCACGGTCGCGAGCCTGCAGTCCGGCGCGATGTACAGCGACCGCATCGGCACCGGCAACTACACCGTTGCCGCGGCCCCGGGCGACCCCTCGGTCTTCGGCAACGACGCTGACCTGCTCCTGAGCTGGTTCTACGCAAGCGAGACCTGGATGGGCAAGCGCGCCTACTGGACCACCCCGGAACGCGCCACACTCCAGGGCCTGATGGTGGAGGGAACGCAGGCCACCAAGGACGAATCGAAGAAGATCGTCGGTGAGATCGTGGACCTGGTCTCCGAGGAACTGCCGCTGTACCCGATCTTCCACCGCAGGCTCCCCACAGCCTGGAAAGAGAAGAACCTGACAGGATTCCAGCCGCTGCCCACCACGGGGATGTCGTTCATCGGAGTCGGCCGCACGTCCTAGGGACACCTCGCCCAAGAATGAGGGACGGTACGCCGACCCGACGCTGCAGGGGGTTGCGGCCAGCCCGCCACAACCCCCTGCATTGTGGCACCACACCGTGACGCAGTAATCCTGCGGCACACCCGACACAACCGGAGAACAAATTGGTTATGATATTGCGTTTGCTCGGACGCAGGCTCGCGGCACTGCCATTGATGATCCTGGGCATTACCCTGCTCGTCTTTTTCGTCCTGCAGGCCGCTCCCGGCGATCAGGCAGACTCGGCCCTCGGCGAGGGCGCCAGTAACGAAGCCAAAGAGCAGTACCGACAGGAAAACGGCCTCAACGACCCCCTGTTCGTGCAGTACGTCAGGTTCCTCGGGAAGCTGCTGCAGTTCGACCTCGGGGTCACGACGCCGCCGGCGAAGTCCGTGGCGTCGATGATCGGCTCCGCCTTCCCACTGACCCTCCAGCTCACCTTCCTGGGCGTTATGATCGCCGTCGTGCTCTCCCTGGTCTTCGGAGTCCTGGGCGCCCTGTACCGGGACAAGTGGCAGGACCAGGCGATCCGGGTCTTCTCCATCGCCGCGATCGCTACGCCGTCGTTCTGGCTCGGTATTCTGCTCATCCAGTGGTTCGCGCTTGGCGCCAATCCGATGTTCCCCTCCGGTGGCCTTGCAGCGCCGGAAGCCGGCTTCGGCGGGTGGCTAAACTCGATGGCCCTCCCCGCCCTCGCGCTGGCCATCCCGGTGTCCGCGTCGCTGATCCGCGTCGTGCGGACCTCGATGGTGGAAGAACTGGACCGCGACTACGTCCGCACCGCCATCGGCAACGGCGTGCCCTACCGCGAAGTTGTCGCCAGGAATGTACTGCGCAACGCCCTTGTCACGCCCGTGACCGTCCTCGGCCTGCGCGTGGGCTACCTGTTGGGCGGCGCCGTCGTCATCGAAATGATCTTCGCTCTGCCCGGCATGGGCCAGCTGATCCTCAACGGCATCACCAGCCTCGACGTCAACCTCGTCCAGGGCGTCGTATTGACCATCTCCGTCACCTTCGTCCTGGTCAACATCGTGGTGGACCTTCTCTACCTGCTCATCAACCCCCGAATCAGGACGGTATAGCCCATGCGTAGCAAGCTCGCCGAGCGGCTGAGTGCCCCGGGCCTCCGCTTCAAATCACTGCCCTGGGCTTCCCGGTTCGCCCTGCTGTTCCTCATCGCCATTGTTCTTGCGGCCGTCTTCGCCCCGGTCATCGCACCGCACGATCCCCTGGAGACCTTTATTCCGGCGCAGGCACCGGGCGCCGAACACCTGTTCGGCACGGACCGGCTCGGCCGCGACATTCTCTCCCGCATCCTCTTTGGGGCGCAGTCATCGCTCATGATTGGCTTGGGCGCCGTCGCCCTCGCGATCCTGGCGGGCGCCCTGCTCGGTGCCTTCGCGGCGACCTCCAGCAAGGCCGTCAATGAGCTCATCATGCGTCTCATGGACATCCTGATGGCGTTTCCCGGGATCGCGCTGGCCGCTGTCCTGCTGGCCGCTTTCGGCAACTCGGTGCCCACCATCATCGTGGCCATCGCCATCATCTACACCCCGCAACTGGCCCGCGTGGTCCGCGCCAACGTCCTCGCCCAGTACGGCGAGGACTACGTCCGCGCCGAACGCGTGATGGGAGCCGGCCGTTTCTACATCCTGGGCAAGCACATTGTCCGCAACACGGCCGCGCCGGTCCTCGTCTTCGCCACCGTGATGGTGGCCGACGCCATCATCCTCGAAGCGTCGCTGTCGTTCCTGGGCGCCGGTGTGCAGGACCCCGCCCCGTCGTGGGGCAACGTCATCTCCTACGGCCGCAACCTGGTCCTCTCCGGCGGCTGGTGGGCCACCACCTTCGCTGGCCTGACCATCCTGCTGACCGTCCTCGCACTGAACATCCTCGCCGAGGGCCTCACCGACGCCATGGTGAACCCCAAACTGCGCAGGGCGCCGTCGGTCAAGGACGACGACGGCTCGTCCGCCGCTGTCGCCGTTACCGCCGTCGACGCCGAAATCGGCACATCGGTCGCCCAGCCTTCCTTCGTCGAGGTGCACGAACTCGACGGCGTCCGGGCCGCCGGCCGCCGTTCGCGGACCGGTTCCGGGAACGGAACCGGTGGGGACTACGAATCCGCGGCCTCCGGTGATCCGCAGAACTCGACCGACCCGCATGCCCTGCTGGACCAGGAGCTCCGGCTTCTCGCTGCCGTCGAGGCCGGGCGCACGGACCGCCTGCCCCAGGTCCCGGCCGGCGCCCGCACGGTCCTGGAAGTCAAGAACCTCTCCATTCACTTCCCCACCCGCTTCGGCGAAACCGCCATCGTGGACAACGTCTCCTTCACCGTCCGGGAAGGCGAGACCATGGGCCTTGTGGGAGAGTCCGGCTGCGGCAAATCCATCAGCTCGCTGGCCATCATGGGGCTGCTGCCCAAAACCGCCCGCATTTCCGGCTCCATCCTGTTCGACGGCAAGGAACTGTTGGATTCCGCGACGGGCCACAGCAGTGCGAAGGCGTACGAAGGCCTCCGCGGGGAACAGATCGCGATGGTCTACCAGGACGCGCTGAGCTCCCTGAACCCGTCCATGAAGATCAAGGAGCAGATGCTCCAGCTCACCCGGCGCGGCGGCCGCAAGACACCGGCCGAGCTGCTGGAGATGGTCAAACTCGATCCCGTCCGGACGCTGGCCAGCTACCCGCATGAGCTCTCCGGCGGACAGCGCCAGCGCGTCCTGATAGCGATGGCACTGTCCCGGTCGCCCAAGATCGTAGTGGCCGATGAGCCGACCACAGCCCTGGACGTCACCGTCCAGAAGCAGGTGGTTGACCTGCTCAACGAACTACGTGAACAGCTCGGCTTCGCCATGGTCTTCGTCAGCCATGACCTCGCACTCGTGGCGTCCCTGGCACACCGTGTGACCGTGATGTACGCCGGCCAGGTCGTCGAATCGGCACAGGCTTCGGAGCTCCTGCAGAACCCCAGGCACGAGTACACCCGGGGCCTCCTGGGCGCCGTCCTTTCCATCGAGGCCGACGCCGAGCGCCTGCACCAGATCCCCGGCACTGTGCCGTCGCCCGCCGACTTCGCCACGGGCGACCGCTTCGCATCCCGCTCCCTGCGGGCCGACGCCAATCCTGATCAGCCGTTGGTCCTCACCGCTGTCGGCGGCGATACCGACCACTATTGGGCGAGCCATTTGAAGGAGGACTCGAAGTGAGTGTTTCAACCGGAAAACCGGTCATTGAGCTCAAGGACGTCAAGGTCTATCACCGGGCACGCACCGGGAGCCTGTTCCGGCCCAATATCGTCAAAGCCGTTGATGGCATTGACTTCACCATCAGCCGCGGGGAAACCGTGGGCATCGTCGGCGAGTCCGGCTGCGGCAAATCCACCCTCGCCTCCGTCCTCGTGGGGCTCCAGGCGCCGACGTCGGGCCAGGTCCTGTTCCACGGCCAGCCGGCCATCAAGCGCAATGCCGCCATGCGCAAGGATTTTGGTCGTGCCGTGTCGGTCGTGTTCCAGGACCCGGCCACCGCGCTGAATCCGAGGATGCGGATCCAGGATATTCTCACGGATCCGCTCCAGGTTCACGGCATCGGCACTGCGGCGTCGCGCACGGCCACGGTCAAGGAGCTCCTGGCCCTGGTCGGCCTGCCGCAGTCGGCGTCCGAGGTGACGCCGTCACAGGTGTCCGGCGGTCAGCGCCAGCGCGTGGCGATTGCCCGGGCCCCTGGCCCTGGATCCGGACATCATCGTGGCGGACGAACCGACATCGGCTCTGGACGTTTCCGTCCGGGCGCAAGTGCTGAACCTGCTCTCTGATCTGAAGACGCAATTGAACCTCGGCATGGTGTTCATCTCGCACGACATCCAGACCGTCCGCTATGTTTCCGACCGCATTTGCGTGATGTATTTCGGCCGGATCGTCGAAGAAGGCCCTGCCGCGCAGGTCTTCGACAACCCTGCCAACGACTACACGAAGAAGCTGCTGGGCGCCGCCCCGTCGCTGCTTCACCCTTAGATTTTTCCGCCACCACCTGATCACACTTTTGGAGAACACTGTGACTACCGTCGCTACCCGTTACCAGGGAATCATCCCTCCCGTTGTCACCCCCCGCACTGCAGATGGAGCCATCGACGTCCCGTCGCTGGAGAACGTAACGCGGCACCTGCTCGACGGCGGCGTGTCCGGCCTGTTCGTGCTCGGATCCTCCGGGGAGGTCACCCACATGACCAACGCTGAGCGCGACACCGTGGTGACGACTGTCGCCGGCGTGAACGCCGGCCAGGTACCTGTGATCGTGGGCGCCGTCGAACAGACCACCAACCGCGTCATCGAGGAGGCCCGTCGCGTGATCTCCCTCGGTGCCGACGCGATCGTGGCCACGAGCCTGTACTACGCGATCTCAAACGCCCAGGAGAACAACACGCACTTCCGCAGCATCCACGCGGCCGTGGACGTCCCCATGTTCGCCTACGACGTCCCGGTCCGTACCCACTTCAAGCTGCCCACGGACCTCCTGGTCGAGCTCGGCCGGGACGGCATTATCGCTGGCGTCAAGGACTCCTCCGGCGACGACGTCTCCTTCCGCCAGCTGCTGCTGGCCGCCCGGAACATCCCCAACTTCGATATCTTCACCGGCCACGAAGTAGTGGTCGACGGCGCGCTGCTGGGCGGCGCCCAGGGTGTCGTCCCGGGTCTGGGCAACGTTGATCCGGCCGGCTACCGCCGCATCTACGACGCCGCGGTCGCCGGCGACTGGGCCAAGGCCGCCGCCGAACAGGACCGGATGGCCGATGTCTTCGAAATCGTCTACACGCCGAAGGCGGGCCGCATGTCCGGCAACGCCGCCGGCCTGGGCGCCTTCAAGACCGCGCTCCAGCTGATGGGCATCATCAAGACCAATGTCATGAGCGCCCCGATGCTGTCCCTGGACGAGGACGAGACCGCTGCGGTCAAGGTCATTCTGGCGCGCAACGGCCTGATCTAAGGGTCTTTTCCCGTTTGGGCGTCCCTTGGCGCCCAAACGGGAATGGGCCCTTAGCCGGTGAATGAATTTGAGGAATGGCATGCAGCACGTAATAGGCATTGACCTTGGCGGAACCAAGACGGCGGCCGCAGTCGTCGCCGCGGACGGCACCGTCCTGTACCCGGCCCAGACACCCACGCGCAACCGCGACGGCGGCGAGGCCATCCTTGCCGCCACCGCCGGATTAATCCGCTCCCTGCGGGCGCAGGCGGCCGCCGACGGGATCGACGTAACGGCCGTGGGCATCGGGGCCGCCGGGGTGATCAATGCCGGGACCGGGACCGTCGTCTCAGCCACCGACGCCATCCTTGGCTGGACCGGTACGGATATCCGCCACCGGCTGGGTGACCTCACCGGGCTGGCCGTGTCCGTGGTCAACGATGTCCACGCCCACGCCATCGGCGAGGCGTGGCTGGGGGCCGCCGCCGGTAGCAAGTCTTCGCTGATGGTGGCGTTCGGTACCGGCGTCGGCGGAAGCTTTATCCTCGACGGCCACCCCGTCCTGGGGCACCGTTTCGTGGGCGGCCACGTCGGCCACATCGCCTCACCCTATGCGTACCACGACGGTGCCGCGCTGGCGTGTTCCTGCGGCCACGCCGGGCACGTCGAAGCCATCGCTTCGGGCCCCGCAATCCACGCCAGCTTCCGTCGCTTTGGCGGTCCTTCGTCCGTCCCGGATACCCGCGCCGTCTTTGACCTGGCCCGGGTTGGCGACTCGGCCGCGCACCAGGCCATTGCCGCCGGCGCAGCCGCCGCCGGCCAGGCTGTGGGCGGGCTGGCCAATATCCTTGACCCGGAAGTGATTGTGGTTTCCGGCGGCCTCGCGGACGCCGGAGCCGCCTGGTGGGATCCGATGGTGGCGGCCGCACGCCGTGAGCTGCTGGCTCCCCTGGCCGGCATCCCGGTGCACCGCGCCAAGCTGGGGAATACGGCCGCCATCGTGGGCGCGGCGCACCTTGTCCTGAAGCAGCCCCCGATCCTCTGAGGAGACAGCCATGATTCTGCGCCCCGACGACCTCCAAGGCCTCCGGTCCCGGCTTATAGTGTCCTGCCAGGCCTACCCCGGCGAACCCATGCGCGATCCGCGGACCATCGCCCAGCTGGCGGCCTCATCCGTGACCGGCGGAGCCGCAGCGGTAAGGGTCCAGGGCCTGGCAGATATCCAGCACACGCGCGGCGCCGTCGAGGTACCCGTTATCGGTCTCTGGAAGGACGGCCACGACGGCGTTTTTATCACGCCCACGCTCCGCCACGCCCTGGCGGTGGCCAACGCCGGCGCACACATCGTGGCCATCGACGGCACCCGCCGCGCCCGGCCTGACGGGTTGGACCTGGCCGCGACCGTAGCAGGAATCCATGCCGGATCCCATGCTCTCGTGATGGCTGACTGCGGTTCCTACGAGGATGCCGTCGCCGCGGTGGATGCCGGAGCCGACCTGATCGGGACCACGCTCGCCGGCTATACCGGCGAGCGGGAGAAGACCACGGGCCCGGACCTGGAATTGCTGGAGCAAATCGCGGCAGCAGATCTTGGCCGTCCGCTGATCGCCGAAGGCCGCATCCATACTCCGGTCCAGGCCCGGATGGCGCTCGACGCCGGAGCGTTCGCCGTCGTTGTTGGCACCGCCATCACGCATCCCGCCACCATCACCGGGTGGTTTTCCACCGCTCTGACAAGCTGAAGGTGCAGGCCGTGAGCGGTCCGGAACCGCTGTCTTCCGCCTTTGTCCTGTTTGGGACCATCATGACCGACGGCGTCGTCCTGAGCGACGGCGCCGTGGCCGTGGCGGGCGGCGTCATTGCCTTTGCCGGGCCGAGGGCAGGTTTTGATTCCGGAGCCTTCCCCGCGGCCCGGATCCTCGACGTCCCCGAGGGCGGCACGATCCTGCCGGGCCTCGTCGACATGCACTGCCATGGCGCGGCCGGCGGAGGATTCCCTAACGACGGCGCGGAAGCGTGCCGCGCCGCAGCGGACTTCCTGCACCGCAACGGCACAACGACCCTGCTGGCCAGCCTGGTCACGGCCTCGATCGAGGACCTGGAGCAGCAAATCGAAGTCCTTAGACCACTCGTGGCCGACGGAACCATCGCGGGCATCCATTCCGAGGGCCCCTTCCTGTCCCACCACCGCTGCGGCGCCCAGGACCCGGAGTGGCTCCGGGACCCCGATCCGGAACTGCTCCGGCGGGTGCTGACAGCAGCCGGCGGAACGCTTCGGACCATGACCTACGCGCCGGAGTTGCCGGGCGCCGGCGATCTCGTCAGCGCACTCGCCGCCCATGGCGTGACACCATCCCTGGGACACAGCGACGCGGATTCCGCAACCGCTGCCGCGTCGCTGGAACTTGCTGCCGGGCTGCTGTCCGCGGCGGATTCCGGGGCTTTCGGGGCCGCTGCGCGGCCCACGGTCACCCACCTGTTCAACGGGATGCCGCAGATGCATCATCGGGGCCCGGGGCCGGTGGCGGCGTGCCTGCGTCTGGCCGCGGCGGGCATTGCGGCCGTTGAACTCATCGGCGACGGCGTCCACCTGGATCCGGAAACGGTGCGGATGGTTTTTGAGCTGGCCGGGGCGGCAAACGTCGTCCTCGTCACCGATTCCATGGCCGCTACAGGCCTGCCGGACGGCGACTATGAACTCGGGCCGTGCGCGGTGACGGTCCGTGGTGGCACAGCAACGCTGGCGTCCAATGGAGCGTTGGCCGGCGGGACTGCCACGTTACTGGAGGTGGTGCGGCGGACCATCGCGGCCGGGGTTTCCCCAGCGGATGCCGTGCTGGCAGCGACGGCAGTACCGGCCCAGGTGCTGGGCCTGGAATCAGAAATCGGCAGCCTGAAATCCGGGCTGCGGGCGGACATCGTGGTTGTGGACCGGGATTTCCGGCAGACCGCCGTGCTCCGGTCCGGGCGGATCCTGGCCGCCCTGACCGGCTAGGCCACCACTGACGTAACCGGGATCGGTGCCGACAGCAGTGATGCTGCGGCTGCGTCGGCCACCACCGTCACGTGCGGGTGCAGCTGAAGCACCGAGGCGGGGCACTGCGAAGTTACCGGACCGTTCAGGGCCTCGTGCAGCACGGCCGCTTTGTCCGCACCGGCCACGACAAGAAGCAGCTGCCGGGCTTCCATAATGGTGCCGAGTCCTTGCGTGATGCACCTTTCGGGGACATCATCCGGAGAACTGAAATAGCGGGCGTTGGCTTGGCGGGTACGGGCCGCAAGAACCTCCACGCGGGTGCGGGAATCCAGGTCCGATCCCGGTTCGTTGAAAGCCAGATGACCGTTGTGGCCGATGCCAAGGATCTGGACGTCGATGCCGCCGGCCACGCCGATGGCGGCATCGTACTCGCGGGCCGCCTGCTCCGGGTCAGCTGCGGCACCGTCCGGAACAGCCACTTTAGCGGGATCCAGGCCCAGGCGTTCGGTAATTTCGTGTGCCACCACTGCCGCATAGCTTTGCGGGTGCCCCGCAGGAAGGCCGACGTACTCGTCCAGCGCAAAAGCGCGCACGCCGGACATGTCCATTTCGTGTCCGGCGAGCGCCCGGTAGACCGGCAGCGGAGATCCGCCGGTGGCGACGCCCAGGACGGCGTCGGGCTTGCTGCGGATCACGGCGGCGAGGATTCCCGCCGCCACGGCGCCTGCGCCTGCGGCATCGGGAGAAACGAAGATTTCCATATCAATCGGAACTTTCTGAAGATGGTGCCGCGGCAGTGCGCAGCTTTGGGTGCTGTTGAGCCGGCAGCGGTGACGCTAGCGGGACAGGACGTCCGTAAGTTTCTGGCGGATACCGTCGAAGTGCCGCTGCAACCGTTCGGAGGCCAACGCCTTATCTCCGGCCGCTACAGCCTCGAAGATGGCCCAGTGGTCACTGACCTGCTCGCCGAGGTCCACCGGGCCGGATCCCAATGCGTCATGGATCTGGCGGTAGACCTTCCAGAAGACATCCATGAGGTTGATCAGCAGGTCGTTGTCCAGCGGCGCGTACAGGCGGCGGTGAAACTCGGCGTCGAGCTCTGCCAGGGGCGAACCGGCGGACGCGGCGGCTTCCATTGCCTCCATCGTGTTGCGGAGGTCCTTCAGCCGCTCCCGCGTCATAAGGTCGATGGCCGAGCCGATCAAACCCGATTCCAGCGCCTGCCGGACGTCAATGAGTTCCATGGCCTCGCCGCCGCGGTGGCGCAAAGACAGTCTTCCGCGGAAGGCCAGCCCGTCGGTCAAGGCGGTGAAGTTGTTCGGGGCCACGAACATCCCAAATCCGTGCCGGATCTCGATGACGCCCAGTGCCTGGAGGACCTTAAGGGATTCCCTCACGGTGTTGCGCCCCACGCCCAGCACTGCGGACAACTCGCTTTCGGTGGGTAGTGCATCGCCGACGTCCAGCCCCTCATCGAGAATCAGGTCCATAATCTGCGTCTGCAGCGCCTGGGATCTGATTTGCGCGCTCAAGCGGGGCGGCGGCACTACTCGGGATTCTGGGCTCACGTCATTCTCCTCCGGGGCCGCAGACTGTTGTCATCGGCTACTATTAAGTATACCGGACATGGGACGTCCAATGTCTAGGATGTCGTGGCAAATCTTTAGGACCCGACTGGGCCTGGCATCCTGACTCCCTGCCGGCGACTCCGCCGGACCGATGTGATGAGACTCACGTGCAATAATACGCATTCCGCTTGAGACGTGGCGGCAGGGCTGTGCAGTATGGGAATACGTGAGCGGGACCGAAACTTCCGCCCGCGCAGCCCCGACCATCGGCCCGCACCAGGCGTGCGGCGTGGATCGGCGGCAGAGATTTACCCAATCTGGTGGACGCAACGAGGCCAAGCCGGTGAGCTCGTCGAGCCGCCCAGGTCTCAGGGCGTTTGCGGATTGGTTGTTACCGCGGCTCCGCGATGGTGCGGCAGCCGGACCTCCGGATTTATGAAATGGAAGCACTAAACAATGACGTTTGACACTGCCGACTCTGTAACCCTGAAGATTTGGGACCGGGCAACGATGCACCACACCCTTGACACCCTTGTGCACGATCTCTCGGTCCGGCACAACACCTCCAAGAGCAGCATCTCGGTGAACTGCAGCGGACCCAACACCTTTACCCTCAGCCTGAACCGCCGCACACCCCAGATTTCCGGCGGGGACCTGCTTTCCCGCTAGCAGCGCCCAGGCCCGGCTACGGGATGCGCCAGCCTCCCGCCGCCGGGCCTTCCGGCTACGCCAGACTGGCGCGGCTGGCAAGAATGTAATCAACCGCCGCGGGGCCCGTCATCCGAAGTCCGGGCCGCACGTAGCGGCGGTTGATTCGGCGCCGCTCGTCAAAGCCCAGCTTCGCCATCGCAGCCCAGAACGCTTTACAGGGCTCGGGTATTTGCCGGCGCAGCGCGCACCAGCTGATATACACCCCGTACAGCTCATCGTCGGTCAGCCCGTGGTCCTCCCCGGCGTCCGCAGCGATACAGTCCGAAATGAAACGCGAATAGTCTGACATCGTCATGACCGATCCCTCCCAATCCTGCTCAACTCTCTGACTCCTCCCGCGGAATGCCCCGTCAGGTGGCGGACGAGCCAAGCCCGTCACGTCCAGCATTCGGAGCCAGCCACGCTTTGGATGACTGCCAGCAAATAATATTTTTTCCTCCGCCATTTGCTGCCAAGTAGCCAGTGTCGGGCCCGCAGCAGCGTGCGGCGAAATTTTACTGACCCGCCCGGCGTTGCCGTCATCATGACAACTATTGGAATCATTGGTGCAGGAAACATCGGCAGCCAGATCGCCCGTAAGTCTGTGGAACTCGGCTACGACGTCGTGATCAGCAACTCGCGCGGGCCGGAAACGCTCACGGACCTGGTCGCGGAGCTCGGCCCCCGCGCCCGGGCCGCCACGGCGGCGGAAGCGGCGGCCGCCGGCGATTTCGCCGTCGTGACCGTCCCGCTGAAGAACATCTGCGATCTCCCCGCGGCGCCGCTGGCCGGCAAGATCGTGGTCGACACCAACAACTACTACTGGGAACGCGACGGCCACATCCCCGCCCTGGACAACGGTGAAACGACGACGTCGGAGATGCTGCAGGAGCGGCTGCCCGAGTCAAAGGTAGCGAAGGCTTTCAACCACATCTACTCCGCCGAGATCACCACGCACGGCACCCCGGCCGGCACGGAAAACCGCCGTGCCCTCGCCACCGCGAGCGACCACACCGAGGCCAGCAACCTGGTCACCCGGCTCTATAACGAGTTCGGCTTCGACACCGTGAACATCGGTGCCCTGTCCGAAAGCTGGCGGATCGAGCGCGACCGGCCCGGCTACGGACCGCGGCTGACGGCGGCCGGGCTCACCGAAAAGCTGGCCGAGGCGCCGCGCACCATCTGAGCCGACAGCCACGGCTGCGGCTCACACGGCTGCCTCAGCCGCGAACAACACAGCAGGCGACGCCGGCGGATACCCAACCGGGTTCCAGCCGTCGTCGCCTGCTGCGCGGGTGCCCCGACGTCGTCGTCTGCCGGAAATATGACGAAAATGTCCATGCCCCAGGCTGGTCACACCGCACGGCGCCTTCGGCCGCCGGGAATGGTCTTGAGCCGGCGTGACCGGAGTGCCACTGTCGATCAGCTTCGATTTTTCAGTCAGAACAGGAGAGGTGCTAGTCGTGACGTCAAACGATGGGCCGCTTCCGCGTGCTCACAAATAGCGGCGAACCGTTCTGAGGGACCGGAGAGGCACAGGGCAGCGCCGACAGGCCCATTTGGCAGTCGTATTGGAAGTGCCAGTCTGGCGGATCCTTGTTCTAATTCGTTGATTTCCGAGGCCTCGCCTTTTGACCGAATTTCCGCGAATTGCTCTTCCAGTTGTCCCCTGTCCGTGATGGTGTGCTGTGTCAGCTTCATCAACGGCCCCCTCGGGAGAGCGGAGGCCGAATCACTAAGTTCCGCAAGCATCAGTTTCCCTGCGGCAGACGCGTGTGGATACCGGAGCATTTCGAATGATGATTGGAGCGGATGATCCGGATCTTCATCGGCAATTCGGAGGGATGCGTTCCGGAACATGATGAGGTGCACGGCGAAACGGTATCCACTCCGGAACTCTTCCAATGCAGTGTGGGCTGCGGTAGGAACGGTTGGCGGGGTCGCAGCCGTAATCAGTCCTGAAAGCGCGTGTCCGAGTGCGAATCCGCGGAGGTCCGATGTGCGGGCCAGATATTCGTCCCCGACGAGCGCATTGAGCGTCCGGTAGGCGGTCGCCGGCGGCATCTGCAAAGTGTCGGTGATCTCTTTCGCCGTTGTCCCGGTGCCGAACCGTGCCACGATTTCCAAGATCCTGAGCGAGTTTGACGCCGTGCTGGGCCCCCGGTTTCCGGGCCTGTAGCTCATGGGATGGGACTTCCATGAAACAGGTCTGATTCCCGGGTCTCGTCGTAGATGCCCACGGACGCCAGACGCTCCGGAAACCGGAGATGAAGGAACAAGGCGTAAATGACGCTGGCGAGGAGGACACCGCCGTAGATGAAGATCTGCAGGTTGCCTGTGCGAATCGATACCGCCGCAGCCGTCCAGAGCACCCACCCGAGCGCCAGGCAAGTTGCTGCCGCCAGTATCCAGCTGGCGTAAGTGTTCTCCCCTATCCGGCGCAGGAAGAAGGGCAGGGACGCGCTGGCAAGGATGTAAGTCCCGAGGTATCCGAAGGCGCCCAGCGTGAAGAGGTTCACGAGGCCCCGCTCAGGACTGGCGCCGGAGATGATGATCGCGATGGGGACGATGGCAACTACCGGCATTACGACCATGATTGCCATCGAGGGGGTACGAAAGACGGGATGGGCCCGGCCGACTATTCGTGGCGCAACACCTTCTCTGCCCATACAGAAAAATATCCGGGCAAGGGCGTTCACGGATGCGATCGCGCACGCAAACCACGATGCTGCGATTCCCAAGTCAAGGACTGCGGCGAACACAGGGGAAGTCTGGAAAAACAGGTCAGACAACGGAGTGGAGCTGGCTGTAATGTTTGCCGGTGCCGCGTTGAGGGCTACGTCCTGGGCGGTCACGGCAAGAAGATAAAGCACGCCCGTCACAATGGGGGTCCACGTGATGGCCCGCGGGACGCTGATGAAGGGTTTGCGCGCCTCGCCTCCCAGAGTGGTCGGGCTTTCGAAGCCGACAAAGGCACTTATTGCTACGACAATTCCGATCGATAATGAATCAAAATTTCCGTTCCAAACAATGACATTCTCGACACTCACTTTCGGCGCGTTGAAGGCGAAGTAGACAATCAGGAGAACGGCGAGGACGCCAATTGAAATGGATTCCATCAATACCGTGGACCATGCGGATATCTGAATCCCTTTGACCATAAGAAAACAGGCGGCACCCGCTGCAGCAAGAACGACCAGCACCGCGGAAAACTTGGGATCCGCTACGGGAATCCCAAGATGAATAAACAGCTGAACGACATATGTTCCGACAACCAGAAGACTGGCCATGGCCACGAGTCCGTATCCGAACATGGCCGACCAGCCGACGGTAACGGCCGTCCGCTGGCCCAGTCCCTTCGCCGTATAGCTATAGAGGCCGCTGACAGCAGCCATGCGCTTTGCCATCGGTCGCAGACAGAGGGCGACCAGGACCATGACCGCCATAGCTGCGCCAAAAGTCAGCACAAGGTTCGGTCCAGTGGTTCCAAAGACAAGAGCGGGGAAGACGAGCGCCGGAATGACGGCCATGGCACCCGCCGGCGCCACGGCGGCCACTGCTTGCGCGAAAACCGGCAGGAACGAAAGTTTCCGGCGGTTCAGGCCCTCCACGGGAGAGCGGGGGGTGATGAAGCGATTGCCGCGGGCAGACACTGGGACCAACTTTCCCTCCGACGGGCCGGCCCCGCCTTGCTCATGAGGGACGTAAGCCATCGACCCGAGGTGCAAAACACTAGCATTCCCGGGCGAGGCAACGACAGTCGCGAGCATGTTTCGAATGTTTCCAACATGTTAACTGCAATGAGAAAATACAGCCTGGAATTTCTCACGTAAATTTCCTAAAAAGTCTCGACTAGATGATTTACCCGACGTAGTTTGGCTATGTGCAGGGAACGTGCGTGACCGGCATCACGCCAGCAGAGCTCGGTTAGCCCTCGATAAATAGAAGATGTCGAATTTGCATTCGATATCCTCCCAAAGCCTCAACCGGCGTTCTGGCGTGACCTAAAGCGCAGTCTCATATGCACCCAAAGATGAATAGTTCTGACAAAGACGAACAGTTCTGAAATCCAAGGAGAAAAACATGTCTATCGAAACTGATATCGAAACCGTTGTAGGGGCGCATCCTCTGGATCCGCTGTCCCGGGCCGAGATTTCCCGTGCGGTCGGGATTTTGAAGGAGGGCCAGGCCGCGGCGGAGACGTTCCGCTTCATCAGTGTTGAGTTGCGTGAGCCGTCCAAGGTGGCCCTGCGTGAAGGCAGCGAAACCGAACGCGAAGCCGACTCGGTCCTGATCGACCGCGGCACGGGAAACGCCTACGAAGCCATCGTTAACCTTGATGCCGGGATCGTCACGGGCTGGACGCAGCTGGCGACCGGCGTTCAGCCGCCGTTCATGCTCGATGAGTTCGCCGAGTGCGAGGAAGCCTGCCGGCAAGACCCGGACGTCATCAAGGCCCTCGCCGCCCGCGGCCTGACCGATCTTGGGCTGGTCTGCTTCGAACCGTGGTCCGTGGGTTACTTCGGCGAAGACGCCCAGGGCCAGCGCCTGATGCGCGCCCTGGTCTTCGTCCGCGAGAACCCTACCGACAGCCCCTATGCCCACCCGATCGAGAACTTCGTCGTCTTCTACGACCTCAGCTCCGGCAAGGTCGTCAAGGTCGAGGACAACGAGTCCATCCCGGTCCCCAGCGCCTCCGGTAACTACCTGCCCGAGTACGTCGGCCCGGCCCGCACCGACCTCAAACCCATCTCCATCACCCAGCCCGAAGGTGCTTCCTTCCAGGTCACCGGAAACCACGTCCAGTGGGCCGACTGGTCCTTCCGGGTCGGTTTCACCCCCCGCGAAGGCCTGGTCCTGCACCAGCTGAAGTTCCGCGACCAGGGCGTGGAGCGTCCGGTCATCAACCGCGCCTCCCTGTCCGAAATGGTCGTCCCCTACGGTGACCCGGCCCCCGTCCAGGCCAAAAAGAACGCCTTCGACTCCGGCGAATACAACATCGGCAACATGGCCAACTCCCTCACACTCGGCTGCGACTGCCTCGGCGAGATCAAGTACTTCGACGGCCACAGCGTGGACAGCCACGGCAACCCGTGGACGATCGAAAACGCGATCTGCATGCACGAAGAAGACGATTCCATCCTCTGGAAGCACTTCGATTTCCGCGAAGGCACCGCCGAAACCCGACGCAGCCGCAAACTCGTGATCTCCTTCATCGCCACCGTCGCGAACTACGAATACGCCTTCTACTGGCACCTGTTCCTGGACGGCAGCATCGAGTTCCTCGTCAAGGCCACCGGCATCCTCTCCACCGCAGCCCAGCACCCCGGCGAGAAAACCCCGTACGGCCAGGCACTGAACAACGACGGACTCTACGGACCCATCCACCAGCACATGTTCAACGTCCGGATGGACTTCGAACTCGACGGCCCGAAGAACTCCGTCTACGAAGTCGACATGGAAATCCCCGAAGACAACCCCACCCACACCGCCTTCAAGGCAGTGGACCGGCTCCTCGAAACCGAACAAGCAGCCATCCGCAAGGCAGACAGCTCCAAACACCGCTTCTGGAAAGTCGTCAACCACGACAGCAAGAACATCGTGGACGAACCCGTCGCCTACCGCCTCATCCCCACCAACGCCATCACCCTCGCCGCCGGCGACGAATCCTTCGTCAGCCAGCGCGCACCATTCGCCCGGAAAAACCTCTGGGTCACCGCCTACGACCGCACCGAACGCTTCGCAGCCGGGGAATTCCCGAACCAGTCCACCGGCGCCGATGACGGCCTGCACATCTGGACCCAAGCAGACCGGAACATCGTCGATGAAGACCTCGTCGTCTGGTACACCTTCGGCATGCACCACGTCGTCCGCCTCGAAGACTGGCCCGTCATGCCCCGCCAGAACATCGGCTTCATGCTCGAACCCCACGGCTTCTTCAACCAAAACCCCACCCTCAACCTCCCCAGCAACGACACCACACCCACCACCAACACCACACAGTGCTGCACCGGAAACTGACAGTCCTTAGTTAGGGTCACGGGAGCGCCTGAGCGGTTATCCGCCCACGGCGCTCCCGTCACCTCATCCCAAGAATCATCCTTTAACTCCACTCGCCGGGATCTCATCCCCGCGAGCTTTCCGCCTTTGACTCATCGAGAGAGGGCGGCCCACTCTCCGGGCGGGCCCGACTATGTCCAGCCCGCCGGACCCACTTCGCACCACCCTCAGGCCCAAGCAACAAACTCCGTCCCGTTTAGCTCACGACGACGTGACCACGTGATCCGAATAATCAAGCCATGTTGGGGCCATTGACCCAGGAGACAACGATGTCAAAAGAACAACAGCTGCCACCCCCAACACAGCATGCGACCAGGCATGTAAAGGGCGGGGTCGAGTATCAGAACGTCAGCGACGACTATATGAAAAACCGGCAGCTACGTCGCGGCAGCGCCGGTCCAGTACTGCTGGTCGGACTCGGCGTCGGCTACGTCATTGCCGGTCAATATGCCGGCTGGAACTTCGGCCTGGCCCAGGCCGGCTGGGGGGGCCTCCTGATCGCCCTGGTATTGATGGGAACCATGTACACAGCCATGTGTCTGTCCCTCGCGGAAATGTCGTCCATTATTCCGACAGCCGGCGGCGGCTACGGCTTCGCCCGCCGCGCCATGGGTCCCTGGGGAGGATTCCTTACGGGCACCGCTGTCTTGCTGGAATTTGTCCTCGCCCCGGCAGCAGTCGTCACGTTTATCGGAGCCTATCTTGAGACCCTGGTGGGCATTAGCGGTCCGCTCGTCTACTTGGTCTTCTACGCGGCCTTCATCACGCTCCACCTCTATGGGGTCAAGCATGTCCTCAAGCTGGTTTTCGGCATCGCGGTGGTTGCCGTATTTGGTTTGGCCGCCTGGTACGTCGGGATCATCCCGTATTTTGATGCCAGCCTCCTCCTCGACATCGAGCCCACAGATGCGGTGGGCGCCAGTGCCTTCCTGCCGTTCGGCATCGTGGGAGTCTGGGCAGCCCTGCCATACGCGATGTGGTTCTTCCTTGCAGTTGAAGGAGTTCCGCTCGCTGCAGAGGAAGCCCGTAACCCGGTGCGCGATATTCCCAGGGGACTCATCGGGGCGGTGCTTATTCTGACCGTCCTGTCCGCAGCGATCCTGGTGCTGGGACCAGGCGCCATCGGTTCAGCTGCCCTTCAGGAATCCGGCAACCCGCTCATCGACGCCCTCGGCGACGCGGCCCCGGCTTTGAGCTGGTTCGTCAACGTCATCGGACTCGTAGGGCTGGTGTCCAGCTTCTTCTGTATGATCTACGCCTACTCCAGGCAAACGTTCGCACTGTCCCGGGCAGGCTACCTCCCGCGGGTATTGTCCCTGACAAACGGCCGAAAGGTGCCCTTCCTGGCTCTGATCGTTCCAGGGATCATTGGCTTCCTGCTCACACTCGTCGGGTCCGGCGACCTGCTGATCCTCGTCTCCGTCTTCGGAGCCACGCTCTCCTACATTCTGATGATGCTCTCGCACATCATCCTCAGGGTTCGGGAGCCAAAGCTGGAGCGTCCTTACCGCACGCCCGGAGGAATCTTCACCTCTGCCACAGCGCTCGTCCTCGCCGTGGCTGCCCTGACCGCAGGTTTCGTCGTGGATCCCTCGGTGATTCTGTACGCCGCAGCAGCCTACGCGGTCATGATCGCCTACTTTGCCTTCTATAGCCGCCACCGGCTGGTTGCACAGGCGCCGGAGGAAGAATTCGCCGCTATCGAGGATGCCGAGGACGAACTCGAGTCCGTCAGCTCCCTGGACTCCGTCGACTCCAGAGCCTGACCGGCGGGCGTGGCCGGCCGGCAGATATTTTGGCTGCCGGCCACGCCTCTGTCCGTCCCGTTTTGTCGACCCGCAACATCCGTCCAGGTGCCTCATCGGCCGCGCCACTCGAAGGAGACTCCCATGCTGGCACCTTTGCTCAGCTTTCCAGTCAGCCTGATCCTCGCGGCCGGCACAGTTTTTTGTCTCACCAAGGCACTCCAGGGCAGCTCATGGGTACCCCGGTTGAACTACGGCGTTCATGCGCTCATGGCTTTAGGGATGCTGGGGATGGTCTGGCACAACATCGATCTGCCACTTCTGCCGCAGTTGCTGTTGTTTAGCACAGCGTCCTTTTGGTTCCTCTTGCAGGCCGTATCGCGGCATGAATTTAATCTCGTATGCCACGTCCGTTCCGAACGACTCACTTGCCTCTACCACGCCGCCATGCTGGCCGCGATGGTCTTTATGCTTGCCCTGCCTCATTCGGCGGTCCTCCAGGGACGTGCGGCCGCGCCTGTTCAACACAACGGGCATGCGTCCCATACCGGCCAGGCACTGACAGTCGCTCCTCCCGCAGCGTCTGAAGTCAGCGCGCTGTGGATTCAGCCAGCCGCTCAAGTCCTGGCCGTTCTTTTTGCCGCCGCCGTCCTGGCATGGCTCTTGCCGATGGACCGTGTCGCAGCAAAGCTGCGGTTCAGAAAAGCGCCCAGCATGAGCCGGCCCTCCCGGCATCGCCACGCCATCCTCGAGCGAACCTACGAGGCCGGGGCTGCACTGACGATGTCGCTGATGTTCGCCGCCACCAGCCTGCAGACTTGATTCCAGCCCTACTGCGTATGATGCTGCGGACGGGCCGGCGGCAGCGGGGGAGCTTTCGATGCAGACGAATGCGCAACTGCCGGGTCGTTGATGTTCACTGGCGACACCCCCGTTCCTTGCCCAACTTCGTCACTCTACTAGCCCGGCAGCCTTGAACAAGGGCCGGTTCAGGCTAAGCTGACTGACCTGTTGCTGCTGGATTCTTGGGGGGCGCAATGCTGAATTATTTTAGCGAAAGGCAGGAAGCGCTAAACGCTACTCCTGGGCGACGTATCTATAACGTTGTCTCTGCTGCCGTGATCCTTGCAGTCATGGCAGCGGTTTTCGCGGGCCTCGCACCTCTATGGATTTTCTGGGCGACCTTCGCTGGGTCCCGCGTTCTGGGCACCGCCCTGACCAGAAAATGGATCAGAGAAGACATACTCCGGGACTTCCGGGCCGGTCAGCCCCAGTAAGGTTCCTCAGCGGGCGACCCTAGAGTGCGGGAGCGGGCGAAAGTAACCGGTCAGGCAGCCGGCGAACGTACCGGCAAGACTCAGCCCCAGCGCGTGCCACAGCCTTATGGGGCCAACGATGTCACGGACAACGACCCCTCGGAACGGCAGCAGCAGCATGGACACGGCCACGAAGTTGATTGCCAGCACCACTGCGATCATCACCACGACGGAGCCCGGTGAGCGTATTTTTTGCCTGGCAGACTGCTTGGCGTAGTCCTGGGCAGTTCCGAACTCATCTACCGCTGGCGTCCCGGTGGCGCTCTCGTGGGCCCGGATCTCGTCCAGGATCCCGCGATCTCATCCTCCGGGAGCCCGCGGAAGCACAGGTTGAGAGCCAGGTCTCGTGCGTAGCCCATGATTGTCGCGGTCCAGGTGCGCGAATTTCTGTCACGGTTTCGTTCATGCTCTGCCAGGCCGCTGCCGAGTTCTCCAGTGCGCTGCGGCCTTGTTTCCGCGGCCCGTGGCATCATCTTGGCGGCGAGCTTTCCCGGCCTTGCCGCAATGCGATTCTGCCAGGCTCTCCGAAACCCACTCCCCTTTTGGCGAAACCCGGGCCGAACCTCGTGGTGAAGCGCCGAGCTACTCGGAGACCTCGCCGGTGGTCTCGTAGGTGCCGATCTTTCCGATGCGGCGCACGTGGCGCTCGGCATTGCTAAATGGTTCCGCCAGGAATGCCTCGATCAGTTCGGTGGCCTCCTCAACGGTGTGCTGGCGCCCGCCCACTGCCACGACGTTGGCGTCGTTGTGTTCGCGGGCCAGCTTGGCCGTGTCGAGGTTCCACGCCAGGGCAGCGCGCACGCCCTTGACCTTGTTCGCGGCGATCTGCTCGCCATTTCCGGAGCCGCCCAGCACTATCCCGAGTGCGTCCACGCCCGCGGCGCGGTCGGCCGCGACGGCGGTCGCGGCTTTGATGCAGAACGCGGGGTAGTCGTCCTCGGCGTCGTAGGCCGCAGGCCCGTGGTCCACCATCTCGTAGCCGTTGGCTGACAGCGCGGTGATGAGGTGGGAGCTGAGCTCCATGCCGGCGTGGTCGGTTGCGATGTGAACGCGCATGAGTGATCCTTCAGGCTTGGTGGGATGCGACGGTCGATCAAAGTTGCCGTCGCCGGTCAGTTAAAAAACGCTGGTCAGGTGAAAAGTTGCCGCATTCACGGGAGTGAACTCCACACTGCATCGGTGGATCACGGCTTAGCCGAAGGCGAGCTGGCCGTTCGCGCGCAGTGACTCGATGGCGTCCGCAGGCGAGGGCCTGCCGTACACGGCTGAACCGGCCACGAAGACGTTGGCGCCGGCCTCCGCGGCCCGGGTGATGGTTTCCTCCGTGATGCCGCCGTCGACCTGGATGGCCACGTTCACGCCCGAACCGTCGATTGCCGCGCGGGCACGGCGGATCTTGGGCAACATGACGTCCAGGAAGGCCTGGCCGCCAAAGCCTGGCTCCACCGTCATGATCAACAGCATGTCCAGTTCGGGGAGCATGTCCAGGTACGGTTCGACCGGGGTGGCCGGGCGCAGTGCCATGCCCGCTTTGGCCCCGCGCGCGCGAAGTTCGCGGGCGAGTTTGATCGGGGCGTCGGAGGCCTCGACGTGGAATGTCACCGAGGACAGGCCGGCGTCGGCGAACTGCGGCGCCCAGCGGTCCACGTTGGAAATCATCAGGTGGGCGTCCAATGGCACGGGGCTGACCTTTTGCAGCCGTTCCACGACGGGCAGGCCGATGGTCAGGTTCGGCACGAAGTGGTTGTCCATGACATCCACGTGCACGGCATCGGCGTTGCTGATGCGGGCCAGCTCTGCCTCGAGATTGACGAAGTCGGCCGAGAGGATGCTGGGGTTGATGCAGCACTGCAGGGGTGAAACGGACATGATGTCTGCCTTTCGGTGGCGGTCAGAGCTTTCGGATCAGCACCGGGGCGTGGAGACCCGGTGGGTCTCCACGCAACCGAGAGTGCTTGGTGGGTTAGGAGGCCGTCCGTGCGGTGGCGAGGGCGCCTTCGACGTCGGCCAGGAGTTCCTTCCAGCTGGCCACGAACTTGTCCAGGCCTTCGGATTCCAGCAGGGCGACTACCTCGTTGTAGGAGACGCCGAGGCCTTCGAGGGCGGTGAGTACGCTCTTTGCTTCCTTGTAGGTGCCGGTGATGCTGTCACCGGTGACTACTCCGTGGTCGAAGGTGGCGTCGAGGGTCTTTTCGGGCATGGTGTTCACGACGTCGGCAGCAACCAGTCCGGTGACGTACAGGGTGTCGGGGTAAGCCGGATCCTTGACGCCGGTGGAGGCCCACAGGGGACGCTGCGGGAGTGCGCCGGCTTCCGCCAGGACTGCCCAGCGCCCGGTGGAGAAAAGATCTTCGTAGACCTGGTAGGCGAGGCGGGCATTGGCAACGCCTGCCTTGCCCTTGAGTGCCTTGGCTTCCTCGGTACCGAGGGCATCGAGGCGCTTGTCGATCTCGGAGTCCACCCGGGAGACGAAGAACGATGCCACCGAGTGGATCGTGGAGAGATCGTGGCCGTTTTCCTTGGCCAGTTCCAGGCCGGACTGGAATGCGTTGATGACTGCCCGGTAGCGCTTCAAGGAGAAGATCAGGGTGACGTTGACGCTGATGCCTTCGCCCAGGGTTGCAGTGATGGCCGGGAGGCCTTCGAGCGTGGCCGGGATCTTAATAAGGACGTTGTCCTTGTCGACCTTCTTGTAGAGGTGTTTGGCCTCAGCAATTGTGCCTTCGGTGTCCCACGCCAGGCGGGGGTCGACCTCGATGGAGACACGGCCGTCGACGCCCTTGGTGGCGGCGGCGACCGGAGCGAAGAGGTCGCAGGCGTCAGCGACGTCGGCGGTGGTGATCTCGAAAATCGTCTCTTCGACGCTGGCACCGGCCGCGGCCTGCGCTGCGATCTTTGCGTCATAGTCCGTGCCGGAGGTAATCGCGGCCTGGAAGATGGACGGATTGGTGGTCACGCCAACGACGTTCTTTTCGTCGATGAGCTTCTGGAGGCTGCCGCTGGAGAGCCGTTCGCGGGAGAGGTCGTCCAACCAGATGGACACACCGGCGGCGGAAAGCTGGGCGGTGGGTGTTGCGTTGGTCATGGTTTCTGCTTCTTCCTTCGAAAATGATGGACGGCTGACAGCTTGCGGCGGCGCCTCGGGAGCCCCGGGTGGGGCGGTGCCGCGGCGCCGGCCGCAAGCTGTTGCGCGGGTTAGTTTCCTGCGGCGGCGAAGGAGTCCTTGGCGGCGGCAGCGACCGCTTCTGCCGTGATGCCGAACTCCTGGAACAGACGCTTGTAGTCTGCTGAGGCGCCAAAGTGCTCAAGGCTGATGGAACGGCCGGCGTCGCCGACGAATTCCTTCCAGCCCAGGGCCAGGCCGGCCTCGACGGAGACGCGGGCCTTGACGGCGACGGGAAGAACGGACTCGCGGTAGGCGGCGTCCTGTTTGTTGAACCACTCGACGCACGGCATGGAGATGACGCGGGTTGCGATGCCTTCGGCCTGGAGGGCTTCGCGGGCCTGGACGGCCAGCTGGACCTCGGAGCCGGTGGCGATCAGCAGCACCTGAGCCGGGACGGTTGCGCCGTCCTTGGATGCCTCGGCCAGCACGTAGCCGCCCTTGGCCACCCCGGCGGAGGAACCGAAGGTGTCACCCGCGGCTGCGCCGGTGCCGCGGGCATAGGTCGGGATGTTCTGACGGGTCAGGATCAGGCCTGCCGGGTTCTCGTGGTTCTCCAGCACGGTCTTCCAGGCGACCCCCACTTCGTTGGCGTCGCCTGGACGAACGACGTCCAGGCCCGGAACTGCACGCAGGGTGGAGAGCTGTTCGACCGGCTGGTGGGTGGGTCCGTCTTCGCCCAGGCCGATGGAGTCGTGGGACCACACATAGATGGACGGGACTCCCATGAGGGCGCCGAGCCGGATGGCCGGGCGCTGGTAGTCACTGAAGATCAGGAACGTGCCGGAGAACGCGCGGGTGGGTCCGTGCAGGACGATGCCGTTCACGATCGACGCGGCGGCGTGCTCTCGGATGCCGAAGTGCAGCACCCGGCCGTACGGGTTTCCCTTCCACGATTCCGTGGAGCGGGAGGCCGGGATGAACGACGGCGAGCCTTCGATGGTGGTGTTGTTGGACTCGGCGAGGTCGGCCGAACCGCCCCAGAGTTCGGGCATTACCGGGCCGATGGCGCTCAAAACCTTGCCGGACGCGGCGCGGGTGGAGACGTCCTTGCCGGCTTCGAAGACCGGCAGGACGGCGTCAAGTTCGACCGGAAGCTTCTTGGACTCGATGCGCTCCAACAAGGCCGCATTTTCGGGGTTGGCTGCCTGCCAGGCGTTGAAGGACTCTTCCCATTCCTGGTGGGCAGCGGCACCGCGGTCCACGACGGAGCGGGCGTGGGCCAGGACGTCCTGGTCAACTTCAAAGGACTTGGCCGGATCGAAGCCCAGGACCTGCTTGAGGCCGGCAACTTCCTCAGCACCCAGGGCCGAACCGTGGATCTTGCCGGTGTTCTGCTTCTTGGGCGCCGGGTAACCGATGATGGTGCGCAGCGAGATGATGGAGGGCTTGGAGGTCTCGGCCTTCGCAGCCAGGAGCGCGGAATAGAGCTCCTGGACGTCTTCGACGTATTCGCCCGTTTCGGTCCAATCCACGCGCTGGGTGTGCCAGCCGTAAGACTCGTAGCGCTTGAGAACGTCTTCGGTGAAGGCGATGTCCGTGTCGTCTTCGATGGAGATGTGGTTCTCATCGTAGATAACAACGAGGTTACCCAGTTCCTGGTGCCCGGCCAGGGATGAAGCCTCGGAGGTCACGCCTTCCTGGATGTCGCCGTCGGAGGCAATGACCCAGATGGTGTGGTCGAACGGGCTCTCGCCGGCCGGAGCATCGGCGTCGAACAGGCCGCGCATCCGGCGCTGCGAGTAGGCGAAGCCCACCGAGGAGGCCAGACCCTGACCCAGCGGGCCAGTGGTGATTTCCACACCGGCGGTGTGCTTGTATTCCGGGTGGCCCGGGGTCAGGGAATCCCAGGTGCGCAGGGCCTGCAGGTCCTTCAGTTCCAGGCCATAGCCGGAGAGGAACAACTGGATGTAAAGGGTCAGCGAGGAGTGACCGGGTGACAGGATGAAACGGTCACGTCCCAGCCAGTCCGGGTTCTTCGGGTCGTGACGCATGAGCTTCTGGAAGAGAAGGTAGGCGGCCGGTGCAAGACTCATGGCCGTGCCGGGGTGGCCGTTGCCGACCTTCTCGACGGCGTCAGCGGCCAAAACGCGGCTCGTGTCCACGGCGCGCTGGTCAACGGCCGTCCAGGTGAGAGTTGCTGCTTCAGTACCTGTGGTGCTGTGTGCGGTAGACATCGCAGTTGCTGTCGGATTCACGATTTGTCCCCTTCGATTCGGTCATCGGCCGGTAGCGGCCGAATGGATGATTTGTGGTTGATATCCATCGTCTCGAAACAAATGGGTAGGGGTAACACTGTTTTCTGACGGTTCTTACTACCCTTTATGACTGGTCAGGCGTTTCAGTACTCGGTAGACTATCCGGATGAGCACAGCTACCAACCAGCCACTGAAAGAATCCACCGTGCCACTTCCAGACCTGCCGTGGCCGCTGTTGCAGAGCGTGGCAGCATTGGCAGATGCTCCCCTGACCCAGATAGCAGAGCGGTTACGTCAGGCAACGCTCCCCTATCAGGCAAGCAGCGCGCTGGTCATCTTCACCGAAGACTGCACCGGGCGGCCGCAGAAGAAGGCGGGCGCTGAGGAAATTATTTCGCGGGTTTCCATCGCCGAGCTGGACACGCTTCGCGCCACCCTTTCGGATGATTCACCCTGGTACGGGGAAGCCGAGCTCGCCGGCCGGACCCGCTCCGTACTCGCACTGAAACACGCCTCCAGCCGGGCCCTCCTCGTCCTCACGGATCCTCGCCCGGCCGATGCAGAGAACAACACCGGGCTGGACTGGGTGACGTATCTGTGGAGCATTGTTGCCCGGCGCATCCAGGAGAAAGTCGCCGACGCGCCGCCGTCGTACCTGCTGGAATCGCGGGCAGCGTCAGCTGAACGGATCCGCGTGACGGCGGAACTGACCGATCTGCACTCCACGACCCTCGAGACCCTCCTGGCAGCCCTGCGCTCATCCTCCTTGGACGATGCAGCGGCCCGCTCAGCCGTCACTGACCTCACCGCCAAGGCCCTGGTGGGGCTCCGCACCCTCAGCGACCGCACTACCGACTTGGTGGAAGAGCCCGTCGCCACGTCTTTCGAACGCCTGCGGGAGGACCTGCGACCGCTCACGCGCTTCAGCGGCATTGATGTCGAGTTCATCGAACCGCCGCTCAATGGCAGGGCCCTCCCCGGCGAAGTTGCCCACGCAGCACGGGCTATTGTCCGCGGACTTGTGCTGGCCATGATGGAACAGCCCAAAGTCAGCAGAATCCGGACGCAGTGGGACTGCGACGGCGAAAACCTGCTGATCAACGTACGCGACGACGGCGGCGGTGAACTCTCCGCCGACGCGCCGAGCATCGGCCGCCTGGACCGCCGGGTCCAGGCGCTCACCGGACGCCTGCGGGTCGACGTCATGCCAGGCTGGGGCGCAGACGTCTTCGTCACACTCCCCTTGGATCCGCCGTCGCGCCCGGCCGGGGATGTCGCCGGATGGAACCTTGCAGCCCGGGAACTCGAAGTGCTTCAGCGCCTGGCCGCTGGAGAACGCAACCGCACTATCGCCGTAACGCTGGGCATCAGCGAGAATACGGTCAAGTTCCACGTGCGGAACCTGTTCAGGAAGCTCGACGTCGGATCCCGCACAGAGGCCATCGCCCTGGCCCACAGTCACGGACTCCGGTGACAGTTTAAGGACCCGGCAGCACCGGGACGATCTGTGCTCCGTCCAGGCGCGACGGCACCTGGGGACGGCGGACGAATCGCGGACAGGTTGCCGTAGTCGGGTGGAGCCCCTCGAGGTATCGCTCGGAACGGAACCGTTAGTGCGTTGCGGTCACATCAGACAGCGATCAGTGACAGCCGGTCCCGGTTGCGTTCTGGCTCCGCACTGCCTGTCAACATCATGCGGCCTTCCTGGTGCATCTTGGAAATATCAAGACTACGAACCGTTTCGCCGAATACTTCGTCGGGGTCGAGGCGGCGGAGTTCTTCGGCGAGGCAGGCTTTGAGGCTGCGGCGTGGCAGGGAGATCCGCTGGGCGGGTTGTCCGGGCTGGGTGAGTTCCGCGACGGTCTGGCCCGGGCGGAGCAGTTGGATGTCGCCGCTGCGCCGGCGCAGGCGGACCCGGCGGATCCCGGTCCCGGCGGGGTCCGCGACGATCGTGACGGGGACGTCCAGGGCCAGGGTGAGCCAGGCCGCGAGGAGCGCGGTGCTGGGAGAGTCGGAGGCGCCTTCGACTTCGACGGCGGTCACGGGGGAGTCGTCGGCCTGGTCCAGGACGGCGGCGAGCTGGATCCGCCAGTTCGTCAGCCGGGTCCAGGCGAGGTCCGTGTCGCCGGCTTTGTAGGTGCGGCGGATGTTCTCCAGCGCGGCCAGCGGTTCCGCCTCGCTGCCGGAGTCGGTGATCCGTCGGTGCGCGATCCGGCCGATGGAGGACTGGTAGGCGTTGTTCGGGGCATCGTGCGGCCACCAGGCGACAATCGGGGCGTCCGGCAGCAGCAGGGCCGCGACCAGGGATTCGCTTTCCCCCGCGAGTTCACCGGAGCCGCGGAGCACGATCACTTCGGAGGCGCCGGCGTCCCCGCCGACCCGGATCTGGGCATCGAGCCGGGTCGGGGCCTCCGCCCCGGCGTCGGCCAGGACAATGATCCGGCACGGGTGTTCGCGGCTGGCTTCGTTCGCGGCCTCGATGGCGTCCTCTTCGAACCCGGACCGGGTGATGACCACCAGGGTCAGCACCCGGCCCAGGGCAATCACGCCGCCTTGCTCGCGCAGGGACATGATTTTCTTGGAAATCTTCGAGGTGGTTGTATCGGGAAGATCTACGATCATGGCCTTCTCCAGGTTCGTCCGTCACGGGCAAGGAGTTCATCGGCGGAGGCAGGACCCCAGCTGCCGGGCGCGTAGGGTTCGGGCTGTTCGTTCAAGGACGCCCAGTAGTCCTCGAACGGGTCCAGGATCTTCCAGGACAGCTCGACTTCGGCGTGCCGGGGAAACAGCGGCGGCTCGCCCAGGAGCACATCGAGGATCAGCCGCTCATACGCTTCGGGGCTGGATTCGGTAAAGGAATGCCCGTAGCCGAAGTCCATCGTCACATCACGGACTTCCATCTGCGTGCCAGGGACCTTGGACCCGAACCGGATCGTCGCGCCCTCATCGGGCTGGACCCGGATCACGACGGCGTTCTGGCCGAAGTCATCCTCGCCGTGGTCGGTGAAGAGCAGGTTCGGGGCGCGTTTGAACACCACGGCGATCTCCGTCACGCGCCGGCCCAGCCGTTTGCCGGCCCGCAGGTAAAACGGCACCCCGGACCAGCGCCGGGTATTGATATCGACCCGGATCGCGGCGAACGTCTCGGTCCGGGAATCAGCCGGGATCCCGTCCTCATCCAGGTACCCGACCACCTTTTCCCCACCCTGCCAGCCGCCGGTGAACTGCCCCCGCGCGGAGTGGGTCGAGAGGTCCTCCGGAAGCCGGACCGCGGCCAGGACCTTTTCCTTCTCCGCCCGCAGATCATCGGCGTTAAAGGAGATGGGCTCCTCCATCGCGGTCAGCGCCAGGAGCTGGAGCAGGTGGTTCTGGATGACATCCCGGGCCGCGCCCACCCCGTCGTAATAGCCCGCCCGGCCGCCGGTACCAATGTCCTCGGCCATCGTGATCTGAACATGGTCGACGTAATTCGCGTTCCACAGCGGTTCGAAAAGCTGGTTCGCGAAGCGCAGCGCCAAAATATTCTGGACCGTCTCCTTACCCAGATAATGGTCGATCCGGAACACCGCATCCGGCGGGAACACCGACTCAACAATCCCATTCAGCTGCCGGGCCGAGGCCAGGTCATGCCCGAACGGCTTCTCAATCACCACCCGCCGCCACTTATCACCCTCGGCCTGGGCCAGGCCGTGCCTGGAAAGCTGACGGCAGACCAGTTCAAAGGCCTTGGGCGGGACGGACAAATAAAACGCGTGGTTCCCGCGCGTCCCGCGCTGCTCATCGAGCTCATCGATCGTCTCCGAAAGCCGCTTAAACGCGTCGTCATCGTCGAACTCGCCCTGCACAAAACGGATACCCTCCGAGAGCTGCTCCCAGACCGCCTCATCAAACGGGGTCCGGGCGTAGGCCTTCACCGATTCCTTCACCTCAGCGGCGAAATCCTCGTTATCCCACTCCCGCCGGGCAAACCCGACCAGCGCAAAACTCGGCGGCAACAACCCCCGGTTCGAAAGGTCATAAACCGCCGGCATCAGCTTCTTCCGGGCAAGATCACCCGTCACCCCAAAAAGGACAAGCGAGGACGGCCCGGCAATACGATTCAGACGACGATCCCGCGGATCCCGCAACGGATTACGCCCGGATCTGACTTTCGGTTCAGCGTGAATAACAGACATTCTTGCCTTCTAACTTTCGGCAGGCAGTGCGGTCGTCGATTGGCGGTCAGGAGAGTATCTGCTCGCGGGTCTCCCCAAAGGGAACCGTGCCGCTTAGCGCGAGCGTGTATCGGCCGGGATCATGGCGGGTGACCAGGATGCCGGCGGACCGTTGGGGCATCGCTATCTGCCTGAGCGCTGCTTCTGCATCGTCGAGCAACCCGTAAAGCCGACCGGGGTCGGTAACGACAACTTCCAACTGCTTGGTGGCCTGACTATGCATGATGAACAGCTTCCTTCCCAGAGATGTGGATCCCCAATGTGTCAACACCTCATCGGTGGGGTGTCGTGTGTGTCTTAGAACTGCTGGTCCGGGAATCTGCGACTTCCCCGGGGTTTCTTGAATCAAGCCTTATTGTTTCCGCCCAACCACTGCCGGCGGCGGCATCCCTCCGACGGGTCCCAGTCATGAATTTCCACGACTTCGGGCCCCTGATGTTGCAGGGGGCTGCGACGGAGGTGGCGTCCCGCGCTCTTGCAAGAGCACGGGACGCCACCGTCAATCGGAGGGTTAGCTGATGGCTGCGCGGAGTTCCTTGGCTGCCAGAGCCGGGTCGGCTGCGCCGTAGATGGCGCCGCCGGCGACGGCGACATCGGCGCCGGCCTGCTGGACGGCTTTGATGGTGGCGAGCTTCACGCCGCCGGCGACGGAGAACGGAACGCGGGCCTCTTCACCGGCGCGGAGCAGCCCGTTCAGGTCAAAACCGGGCTGGGCCTGCTCGTCCAGGCCAGCGTGCATCTCAACGAACTTCGCACCCAGGGCGCGGGCTTCCTTGGCGCGGGAGACCTTGTCCGCCACACCGATAAGGTCAACGACGATGCCCTTGTTGTGCGCCTGGGCTGCCTTGACCGCACCGGCGATAGTGGAATCGTCAGCGGTGCCGAGCACGGTGACCAGGTCAGCGCCGGCCTTGAAAGCGATGTCGGCTTCAAGCTCGCCGGCATCCATGGTCTTCATATCAGCGAAGACAATCTTGTCCGGGTGCGCGTTCTTGACAGCGGTGACGGCCGAGAGACCGGCAGCCTTGATCAGGGGGGTGCCGAGCTCAATGATGTCAACGTACTCGGCGACCTTGGCGGCCAGTTCGAGAGCGTCTTCGACCGTGAGGACATCCATAGCAACCTGAAGTTTCATGATTTTTGTCTCTTTCTATAGGGAATTGCAGTTGGTGTGAAAAGTGGAGGCCTCGGCTATTCGAGGTTGGCGTGCCGCAGCCAAAGGTCTTCGGCCGGTGCGTCGGTGATGTCCCACAGCGACTGGAAGATGGTCTCGGTGGCGAGGAAAAGTACCTGCTCGAACAACGACCCTGAGTACTGGCGGGAAACGCTGGAGCCGTGATCGGTCTTCTGGGCGGCGGGAATGATCACCAGCGCGTCGGCGAGTCCAGCGAGCGGTGAATCCGGGTTCGTGGTGAACGCGGCAATGCGCGCTCCGGCCTTCGCTGCGGTTTCCGCTGACTTGACCACTCCCGACGTCGTTCCCGATCCGGAGGCCACCAGGAGCAGGTCGCCGGAACTGATTGCGGGAGTGGTGGTATCACCGGCGACGTGGACGGTCATGCCCAGGTGCATCAGCCGCATGGCAGCCATTCTCAGCACCAGACCGCTGCGGCCTGCTCCGGCGACGAACACCCGGCCTGTCTGGCTGAGGTGACCGGCCAGGCCTGCCATCTCCTGCTCGTCGATTTTGGCCGCGGTATCCGCGATCTCATCCCTGACGAGGGACAGGTTGCGGACGATGTCATCTGTGGTGCTGTACACGGTACGCACCTCATTTGCTGTCAAACTCATGATTTGTCCCCTTCGGTTCGGTCATCCGCCGGTTGGGGCGAATGGATGCTTTCTGGTTGATATCCATGATCCCGAAGCAACCGGGTGGGGGTAACACTGTTTTCTGACGGTTCTGACTACACTTTAGGATTGGTGGTTATTGGAAATCGTCGGCAGAACTGCCGTTTGGATGCAGCAGATGTCGCTGCAGCCAGCATTGGCGCAGCAAGCAGCATCCATGGCGACGGGCTGGTTGCCGGCGGGCAGGAGACCGACGAAGCCGAGAAGCCCGCCGTGGATTCTGTCTGGAGGGCGGAGGCCAGTCCGGCCGGGAGCCGGAGTATTGACGGATTTATTTGCATAGACTCTAGATACCGGCCAGCTTCCTTCAAGCACTGCCCGGACTAGTTAGTATTGACCCGACCCGTAGCCCATTTTCGGAGCGCAGACTTTTGGCCTCGCCGCCCTCATTCCAGTCGCAGATATATCGGTCCCTGCCAGAAATCGAGAGAGCCGATGCGATTGTCGACAGAATTTCCAAGGCCATCGCCCTCGGGCTGCTCAAAGTAGGTGAACGACTTCCCCCTGAAGCGGCACTCTCGGATATGTTCGGGGTCGGCGGCGCGACCCTTCGCGACGCTTTGGCGGAACTGCGCGAGCAGGGGGTCGTCGAGACTCGCAGAGGCCGGAGCGGGGGAACCTTTGTCGTCAATCAGCCTCCAACCAGAACTGACGCCATCCGGAGTTGGTTTCTCTCGACGTCTATTTCGGAGATACGCGACATCGGTGATGAGCATTCCGCGATATCCGCCGCGACCGTCCGTCTGGCATGTGAGCGCGCGGAAGCACACGACATCGACCGCCTTCAGGAACTTGCGCGAGCCCTGGTCCTGGCCACGAGCCCCGAAGTGCGTGCACCTGCTGACAGCCGCTTCCACATCGAGTTGGCAGTATCCGCGCAATCACCGAGGCTTACCGATGCCGAAATCCGGCTTCAGGAAGAAACAGTCCAACAGTTATGGGCCCCCCTCGGCGTTGCATTTGACCCCGAATCGGCAACCGCTGAACACTTGGAATTGGTCCGGGCCGTGGCCCAGGACCAACCCGAGCGGGCCCAGAAACTAGTACTTGAGCACATCAGGCGTAATATTTTCCACCTGATTGACACGAAACTCACCCTCGGTTACGCCGAATCAGTTCAGGATGGCCAATGAACCCCACAACTGAAGTCGTACATGCTGCCAATGCCCTTACTTCGTGGATTAGCGGCGTTTCCACCGAGATCGAGAAGCTCTCCCGAGACGTTGCCTCGCGGCTTGAACGAAATCTCGTCGGCAAGTCCAAGGTCGATAGGGCTGCGCTGGCCGGCTTGGACGAATTCCCACGGGAGTTCCTGACGAGGAACACTTTTGCTGTAGGTGCCGGGACCTTCTTCGCCGCGGAAGCCGTTGAGGGCAGCCGGGCTTTGGAGTGGTGGACCCGCAAAGAATCCGGCGCCATCGGCCGGCTCGATTTTGACGTGACACCCGGTAGCCATCGATATTACGACTATGAGAAGTTGCCGTTCTTCTCGACCGCCGCTGCCACAGGTGAGCAGACCCTTTGGGGCCCGTATGTAGACTTTCTCGGCTTCGAGGAGTACATCCTTACGTTCGCGGCACCGTTTTCCGTCCATGGAAACTTTACTGGCGTGGCGGGATGCGACATTCGTATCAAGGATCTGGAACCTCTCATCATGCCCAGCCTGCGCCTCATCCCAGGCAATGCCGCCCTCATCAACGCCAGCAACCGCGTAATTCTCGGCAACTCCGGAATGTACCTGGTTGGCGAGCGAATCAAATCCGGATCTGCAGACCAGCAACGAATGGCTCTGGATATTCCCCATCTGGGGCTCGCCTTGATTTACACCGACTAGCCACAAACTTTCGCCCGGCGGTAACCTTCGGCCAGTGTGATCGTTTTAGCCGGCTCATTCCTGCCTGGCACACCACTCACAACCAGCACAAGTCAGGGCCCGGGGTTCCCCCCGGGCCTGACTTGGCACAGATCCTGCGGTCAGGACGCGAAGATCACAAAGAACTTCCTAATCCGTTCTTGAATCTCCCAAGTACCCCGCCACCCAATTGGGAAGACGGCGGCACTTCCGGCCTCCAGAGTGACTGCTTTACCGTCATCCTCAGTGACCACCATGCGGCCTGCAAGGACGTGAATCACCTCACCGCGCTCCAAAAATTCCCACCGCGAGAGGCCTGGTTCGGCTTCCCAGACGCCAGAGACGATGCGGGAGTCGTCGCTGGAGAAGGGAACGGACATTCTCACTGCAATCTCGTCGCTTAGCACCTCGGCGTAGGGGGGGCCGAGTACGGATTTTTCTAGGTCCTCTTCGAAGAGCTCGCTGGGCCGAAAAGTTATGCTCATTTGGTTTTCCCTTCTGCTGCTACTCGCCGGCATCGTTTCCGGCGGGCTGTGGTGATGGCCGCGGCTCGATTAAGCAGCGATTGAACCTTCAATCGTCACTGGAAAGGATGCGTTCATGGCGGTGGAATCCACTTCTCCCTCTCCAGAGATGGGCCTATCAGCCATGGTCCTGTCATTCGCGGGTAGGGGAAACGCTCATTAGGGATGGTTTTAACTACCCTTTAGGGTAGGCTTCTGACGCGGCTCGTCCCGTACGCTGGCTGAATGAGCGAGCCCACTACCTTCGCCCCCTCGCAAGGCTGGCGGATGACTGCACTTGTGGCAAGAAGTCAACAACGTAGCAAAACTGTCAAGGGTAAAAGCTATCGCACTAGAGCTTTAAGGTTGTAATCTCTAAAGTGATCTGTTTCACAGGATGAGCCTCGGGATCGGTCCCGGATCCTACATTGGATGGCGGACCGGATGAAGAAGCACTTCCCCCGCATACGACACACCTTCGACCTGGTCCACCGCCAGATCGACCCCGACGGCGCAATCGGCGGCTAACAAGCCATCCGGATTACACCGCCAACTCCCGGCATGTCTCACCTCAAACAAAGAGGATTCGAGCGGCCTCAGCGACCTTGGCTTCAGGCAATCGCTCTTGAGCGGGCAAGTCACACCGCTATCACTGCCGGCAGGAGTGTTGTGGTGGTCTGCATCGCAACTTTAGAGATTCAAGAAGCTAGCTTCACAACTAAAAGAATCAGACGACTCTAAATTTTCAAGGGAGATTGTTATGAGTGAAGACCGTTCGACCGGAGACGATAACCTGAAAAGGTCGATCAACTGGAAGCAGGGCATGGCCATTGCGCTGGGTGTGCCCTTGCTGATTCTGCCCTCTTTGGGCTATCTACCGATGTATGTATCTGCCGCAGCAATTCTTATCTGGGGATTCTCGGTTATTCAGGGTTTCATGCAGAGCACCGCGTATGCTGAAATGGCCACCACCTTTCCGAAGGCCTCTGGTCTGCCGGGTTTCGCGCAGCATGTATTCCGCACCGAAAACTACAAGGGCAAGTACGACAAGGGCAAGCTGATCGGCGGCTTCACCGCCTGGAGCTACTGGTTTGGCTGGAGCCCAATTCTGGCGATCTTCGCCATCATGGTCGGCGGTTACCTGCACGGGCTCTTTCCGGCGCTGGGCGAGACCTTTACCGAGTATCAGCTCTCATTGATCTCAGGTCTGGTAATTTTCACCGGATTGTTCGTGGTGAACTGGTTCGGCCTCAAGGACGGCGCCATCCTGGGTTACATCCTGGCGGCCGTTTCTCTGATACCGCTGGTCATCCTGGCCGTGGCGCCTTTTGCTACCGGACACGTCCAGCTGGCCAACATCACCGACAGCTGGTGGCCGACCGACTGGGCCTGGGATATGCACCATATTCTGATTCTCTTTGGTGTCTTTGCAATCGCACAGTGGAGTGCCTGTGCCTGGGAAACGGCGGCCATCTACGGCCCTGAATACAAAAACCCGTCCAAAGATGTCCCCAAAGCACTGTTTGCCTGCGGCATCATCTGCTTCGTCCTGTACATACTGGTGCAATCTGCCGTCATCGGTGTTCTTGGCGTCGACGGTGTAATGGCCGAGCCTGTGTCGCCCCTGATCCCGGTCGCCCAGGCTGTCTTTGGCGAAGCCGGTTCCATGATCACGATCATCATGTTGATCTTCGCCATGATATTGATCATCCAAACGGCATATCTGGGTTCATCCCGCGCCATGCACTCCATGGCAACGGAAGGCAATCTTCCCAGAATCTTCGGCAAAACGAATCGCCAGGGAACTCCGTTTGTTGCCATGGTGGTCATCGGACTCTTCAACCTGGTGCTGATTTCCATGGGAAACGCCGCGGCAATTCTTGCGGCCTCGGCGATTGGCTACACCTGCGCCAACGGCATCAGCCTGTTCGCCTATGTGAGAGCTAAAAAACACCCGGCCTTTGCTGATCTGGAGCGACCCTTCAAGGCGCCCAAGGGTTGGAAGAATGTCGCCATGACCTTTGGCCTGTTCAATGTGCCCCTGTGTCTGGTCGGCGTGGTCTACCTGAACAGCCTGGAAATCGGCTGGACCTCAACCTGGGTGGGATTCTTCGTATTGTCGCTTTACATACCCATCTGGTTGTATTCCCAGCATGAAACGCGTCGTTTCAACTCCAAAGCAGCCGCTGCCCGTCCTGCAGATCACGACGATGCAGATCTGGTAGATGCTTCTGCGTGATCGGGGACGGAACCGGCACCTGCGTACCGGCACTGCACAGGTGCGCTGGAAGAACACGCCGCAGTCGATTCGGGTACTGCTGACGCTGAAGCGGACGTTCAGCTTGTACCCGTAATGATGCAATCTCTCAAAAACAGGAAGGCAGACCGGTCAAGGATCGGTCTGCCTTCCTGTCTCTGCGCCCGGGCATCTATGGGCCCGTGCTTGTTCCACCGTACGCATTTCGTTGGCCTTGTGTGCCTGGCTCTCGGCGCTACCCGGTTGCGTGCGTGACCTTGAGCTAGCCCGCGGCTCTCATGATGGTGGCCGCCTGTGGGCTTTCCTGTACCCCCCGGCCTCCCCGGCCTCCCTGGCCTCCTTGGGCATGCAATTCACCGTCCCCGTCCCGGTCCCGGCGCCCAAGGCGCACATGGCGCACATGGCCGGGCGGAACAACCGACAAACAGAATCGGCAGCCGGCCGCCGCAGCGCGGGCCGGCTCCCGCAGCGCGGGCCGGCTCCCGTCAGCTGCTTTCCCTCCGATGGGCCGTCTTGCTGCAGTAGTAAAAATTAACTTTCAACTTCCTCCAGAATGATCGTAAAAAAGACTGGACTAGATGAATTAGATGGCGTAGCTTTACGTATGGGACGAAAACAAGTGACTAGCATCACACCCGCAGGACTCGGTTGATCCTCACCAAATTAGAGGATGTCGGGTGTGCAGACCATCCCTCCCGGAGCCCCAACCAGGTTCCTGAGATGACCAGCGAAGTCCCAAATCCACCAGAGACGAACGATTCCGACAAATTTGTCGCGACTCTATTCACAGGAGAAATCATGGAAACTCTCACAGGAACAATCAGCAAGGGCCGGATCCATCTACAAGGTCGAGAACGGCTACATCGGGCTGCCGTCGATGAACGAACCCGGCTGTGATGCCGCCATCGGCGACTCCCTCTCCAACCCTGACGGGTCGGTCATGAGCGCCGGCTTCTTCGAACTCAAGGCCTCCGAACCCCTGGTGTACACGTACACCTACGACGAAATGAAGGTCGTCGTCCAGGGTGAATTCATCCTCACAGACCAGACAACAGGAGAGGTGACGCGCGCGAAGGAGCGCGACGTGCTGTTCTTCCCCAAGGGAACAACCGTGAAGTTTGAGACCCCGGACTACGCCCTGGGGTTCTTCACCGGCCACCGCTCCTTCGCACCCTAAGACCCATGCGTCCCGCACCCATGCTGCCGGCAACAGGCGCCGGCTGCGAACCCGGTTTCCGAGGCGTCATCTGTGTGTCAATTGGCGCAACAGATGCCCTCGCGAATCACAACACGGGTGGCCGGCCCAGGCATGATCTCTGTTTCGCATCTGCAAACCCGGGAACCCTCTCGGACCTGAGATCTGAGCTCGGACGTTCATGCGTCGGGGTCCGTCTCGTACTCGCCGGTCCCCCGGCGGACATCCATGCAGCCGCAGCCGCCGCCGCGGAATGTGGGCTGCTGGAAGAGGAGATAACCCTCCTGTGTGACGACGTCGGACCCCGTGTTGTTTTCTGCGGACACTGCCGCACCGCGACCACAACCGTACAGGCGCCCGGCGCAGAGGTGGACTGTCAGGGATGCGCCACCACCCTGGCCATCACTGACCACTTTTCCCGCCGTCTTGGCGGGTACCTGGGATTCTCAGCCCATGCCGAGGAGGCAGCATGACCGCAATGGCGCTCCAGACCAATGTCCACCCGGCGGTGGAAGGTGGCCTCCGGCTGGAGGTGACAAACGTCAGTGCTCAGACGGACTCAATTGTCAGCATCACGTTTGGTGATCCGTCCGGGGAACCGCTGCCTTCTTATGTCCCGGGGAGCCACCTCGTGGTCCAGTACGGGGACGGGGCCAACGCCTATTCGCTCACTGGTTCAGGGAGCGCCCCATCCGAATACACTATCTCGGTCCTCCAGATCGAAGACGGCGCTGGCGGCTCGCAGGCCATGCATCGACTCGCTGTCGGTGACCGTGTTCATGTTTCGCGTCCCCGCAGTGCCTTCGCTCCTGCGGCAACAGCTACGCATCATCTGCTTGTTGCCGCAGGAATCGGGATCACGCCGGTGCTTTCGCACGCCAGGTACGCTGCCGAATGGGGAGCGGAAGCCTCCCTGATCTACGTCCACCGGCCCGGGGCAGGGGCACACGTGGCCGAAGCGAGGGAACTGCTGGGACCGGGGCTGACGGAATGTTCTGATCGGGTCGGTTTCCAGAAGGTTCTGACCGAAAAGCTCACAACCCAGAAACTGGGAACTCACCTCTACGTCTGCGGTCCGACTGCCTTCATGGACTCAGTCCTCGAGCAGGCCCCGGGATCTTGGCTGGCCAAAGGGCCTGCTGCATTCAGAAGCCTTTGGCGCAGCTGACCTGGACGAGGGCCAACCATTCTCGGTGAACCTGGCTCGCAGCGGCATCAAATTGGAAGTTCCGGCTGGCGTTTCGTTGCTGGAGACCCTCGAAAAAGCAGGAAAAAGCATCCCCAACATGTGCCGCAAAGGCATCTGCGGAGAATGCTCCCTGTCAGTACTGCGAGGGGCGCCTCTGCACCGGGATCTGTACCTGTCCGACCAGGAAAAGGCCGCGAACACCACCATGATGTGCTGCGTTTCACGCAGCCAAGACCAAGAATTGGAGTTGGACCTTTGAGTATTACTACCATCCACAAAGATCCTGACACCGCCGTCCTCCCGGAACGGATCAGAGGGTTTCCCTTTCCCTATTCCGGTGACAGCTACCGCTACAGCGCCAACGTCGAACCGGCTGGCAAAACTGTGACGACAGAAGCCGGCGCGTGGGGCGACCGGTTGCTGGACATCGACGAGTACTACCTTCCGGACGTGAAGGAACGCGAGGGGGTGCTGGACAGGGATCCCTCACGCCTGCAGGTCCTCCCCCACATGCGCCCTGCCGTATGGGACGCCATCGCCACTCTGCTGCCCGCCATGGCGGAGGAAAACCCGGGCACGATGTCCTTCCGCCGGGAAGGAAACAACTGCCGCTGGCAGAACACTTTGCAGAACCTGGACGTGGAGTTCACCATCGGGGACGACAGTTCGCTGCCCATGGGTCCGTTGCGGTTCCTGGGCAGCCAGATCCAAGACGACATGGTTTTTCTTGACCAGCGCGAAGACGCGCTCTGGCTCGATGCAGGCCCTGGTCACATTTGCTGCAGACTGGTCCCTCAAATTCGACGTCGGCATGAAATTCCACGAAATCCATGGCCCCGTCCCACGGGTGAAGGAAGAACAGATCGTGTCCCGGGCCGAGCAATTCCTCATGCGCCTCCAGCCCGGGGAAAAATACCGCAGGACCAACTGGACGATGACCATCGACAGGCGACTGGACACCTCGACCGAAACCTACCCTAACTGGGCCCAGGACCGCGGCACCATAGCAGAAGACCCGGCCTTGCCGGACAGGGTCCACCTGCGGGTGGAAGTTCAGCATTTGATCCGCCTTCCCCATTCGGGGGCAATTCTGTTCCTGGTCCGGACCTATCTTCTGCCGCTCTCGGACATCGCCCGGGTACCCGTCTGGCGTGAACGCATGGGCCGTGTGCTGGCCGAACTCCCGGAGGACATGGCTGAGTACAAAGGCATCAGCCGCTACCGCAAAACTGCATCTGATTGGTTGCTGGCCGGCTAATCAGCGCAGCCCTCGTTCCACCCGCTCCTGGCCCCGACTCATCTCTCGTAGCACGTCGGTTGCCAGGGCGCAGGGATCCTCATTTTGAACAAAGCATCAACTAAGGAGCAACCATGTCTATCGAAACTGATATCGAAACCGTTGTAGGGGCGCATCCTCTGGATCCGCTGTCCCGGGCCGAGATTTCCCGTGCGGTCGGGATTTTGAAGGAGGGCCAGGCCGCGGCGGAGACGTTCCGCTTCATCAGTGTTGAGTTGCGTGAGCCGTCCAAGGTGGCCCTGCGTGAAGGCAGCGAAACCGAACGCGAAGCCGACTCGGTCCTGATCGACCGCGGCACGGGAAACGCCTACGAAGCCATCGTTAACCTTGATGCCGGGATCGTCACGGGCTGGACGCAGCTGGCGACCGGCGTTCAGCCGCCGTTCATGCTCGATGAGTTCGCCGAGTGCGAGGAAGCCTGCCGGCAAGACCCGGACGTCATCAAGGCCCTCGCCGCCCGCGGCCTGACCGATCTTGGGCTGGTCTGCTTCGAACCGTGGTCCGTGGGTTACTTCGGCGAAGACGCCCAGGGCCAGCGCCTGATGCGCGCCCTGGTCTTCGTCCGCGAGAACCCTACCGACAGCCCCTATGCCCACCCGATCGAGAACTTCGTCGTCTTCTACGACCTCAGCTCCGGCAAGGTCGTCAAGGTCGAGGACAACGAGTCCATCCCGGTCCCCAGCGCCTCCGGTAACTACCTGCCCGAGTACGTCGGCCCGGCCCGCACCGACCTCAAACCCATCTCCATCACCCAGCCCGAAGGTGCTTCCTTCCAGGTCACCGGAAACCACGTCCAGTGGGCCGACTGGTCCTTCCGGGTCGGTTTCACCCCCCGCGAAGGCCTGGTCCTGCACCAGCTGAAGTTCCGCGACCAGGGCGTGGAGCGTCCGGTCATCAACCGCGCCTCCCTGTCCGAAATGGTCGTCCCCTACGGTGACCCGGCCCCCGTCCAGGCCAAAAAGAACGCCTTCGACTCCGGCGAATACAACATCGGCAACATGGCCAACTCCCTCACACTCGGCTGCGACTGCCTCGGCGAGATCAAGTACTTCGACGGCCACAGCGTGGACAGCCACGGCAACCCGTGGACGATCGAAAACGCGATCTGCATGCACGAAGAAGACGATTCCATCCTCTGGAAGCACTTCGATTTCCGCGAAGGCACCGCCGAAACCCGACGCAGCCGCAAACTCGTGATCTCCTTCATCGCCACCGTCGCGAACTACGAATACGCCTTCTACTGGCACCTGTTCCTGGACGGCAGCATCGAGTTCCTCGTCAAGGCCACCGGCATCCTCTCCACCGCAGCCCAGCACCCCGGCGAGAAAACCCCGTACGGCCAGGCACTGAACAACGACGGACTCTACGGACCCATCCACCAGCACATGTTCAACGTCCGGATGGACTTCGAACTCGACGGCCCGAAGAACTCCGTCTACGAAGTCGACATGGAAATCCCCGAAGACAACCCCACCCACACCGCCTTCAAGGCAGTGGACCGGCTCCTCGAAACCGAACAAGCAGCCATCCGCAAGGCAGACAGCTCCAAACACCGCTTCTGGAAAGTCGTCAACCACGACAGCAAGAACATCGTGGACGAACCCGTCGCCTACCGCCTCATCCCCACCAACGCCATCACCCTCGCCGCCGGCGACGAATCCTTCGTCAGCCAGCGCGCACCATTCGCCCGGAAAAACCTCTGGGTCACCGCCTACGACCGCACCGAACGCTTCGCAGCCGGGGAATTCCCGAACCAGTCCACCGGCGCCGATGACGGCCTGCACATCTGGACCCAAGCAGACCGGAACATCGTCGATGAAGACCTCGTCGTCTGGTACACCTTCGGCATGCACCACGTCGTCCGCCTCGAAGACTGGCCCGTCATGCCCCGCCAGAACATCGGCTTCATGCTCGAACCCCACGGCTTCTTCAACCAAAACCCCACCCTCAACCTCCCCAGCAACGACACCACACCCACCACCAACACCACACAGTGCTGCACCGGAACCGACAAGTAACCCTGACCGGACAATGACAATAGGGCTGAAAAACAACCAGCCCTAACCAGGCGGTCCCCGATGCTGCCGTCAGCAGCATCGGGGACCGCACCCATATCCAACCCAAAGCCAGAAGTGAGAGCGTGATCCGTGTGTTCGACAACCCCGGCATTACCTGGACGCTCACGGTCGTCCTGCTCCTGAGCGGAAGTTATCACTTCCTGCAGGCGACAAGGTCTCACCAGCTCACGGACCGGATTAACAAAAGCCTCCATGCCCTCATGAATGTCCTGATGGCGGCGATGGTGTGGAACCTCGCGCCCTCGACCCTGCTGGCTCAGATCGCAGTCCTCGCCGGCGCCACGCTGTGGTTTGTCATTCAGGCGGTCGCCCGGCCGGAATTCAAGAGACTCTGCGCCGGTAACCAGAGCCGTCTAAAATGCGTTTACCACAGCCTCACCATGGCCGGCGCTGCTCTCATGCTCGTAATGATGGGTCAAATGGCTACCGCCGGCCAAGAAATCGTTCCGGCAGGCGGAATGTCGATGGCGCACGCCCACCATACGATGGCAGCGGCAGACCAAGTCACGGCTGCAGCAACATTTGACCGCTTACCCGGCCTCGCGATCCTGCTGACAGTATTATTTGGAGCTGCGGCGGCGATCTTTATGATCCTTCTGCTGCGTTCCCGGGCTACGCAAACCACTCTCGGCGGCGCAGCCGCTCCAAGACTCTCCGTCCGCGCCGAACACGGGCTCGAAGCCGTTGGCGCTGCCGCTATGGCCGTGATGTTTGCCACCATGTCATAGCAGGTGTCCACCTTATGATGCTGCGTTCGACAAACACGGAATTTAAGCTGGCGACTGGTTCGCCCCCAGGGAAGAAAGTGGCCGTCATGAAAACCCCAACCCTGAGTGTGGCCCGAACCAACGCCGGGGGATCCACCCTCATAGAAAAGATTTGCGACTCAAGCCTCGAGGCCGGGGAGTGCTTCTACTGCACCGGACCTGAGACCGATTGAGCTCGCAGCGCACTCCGGGGCCTTCCGTTTCGCAACGCGGGAGGCCCCGGTTCCAACCAGTCGGGTGGTTGGCCTGGGGATGAGGGGCATTATGCCGTCCGTTGGCATCTGGCATGCTTTCGTACCACACTGGGTCTTCAGGTCTGAGTTGTCTCCCGGCTGATCCTGCCGTGTTGGAAGCACACATGCGGACGCTGGCACGCATCCCCGGGTAATGCCGGCCGGCACGTCCTGGCTGTATTGGCCACCCATGGATCCTGTGGCAGGTTGTGGCCGCGTTGTGGCAGCTCCTGGTTAGGATTCGTCCGATCGTCGTCCTGCTGCGCACCGCTGAGATCGCTGACTCCGTCTTTCATCACAAGGTACGTGAGCCCCGGCTTCTGCCGAGCAGCGCTGCGAACTGATCGCTCGCCAAATGGCTCGATTCTTCGTCCGAGCAGGAGAAGGCCGACGACGCCGTTTAGCCGAACAAATGAAAACGCAAACCGACGACTGTTCCGTCGCGGCATCGAATGGCAGGTATGAGACGAGTTCCATCGATGTGGGAGCAGTTCTTCCGCCGTCGCGTATACGTCTCCTGAGCAGGCCGCCTCTCCCGTCAGTCATGCCACAGTTACTGACTCAAGGACCTACCCAAAGGGGTTGTTTAAGCCATCCCGAATCAGCGTTACCCCCACCCGCAAATGATAGGACGATGGATGCTAGGCCCCCGGGAGGAGGAGTAGTGACTTTGACCGTCGCGACCGAATCGCCGCCCAGAAGACCGATCACGGCTCCTGCCAACCTCGAATAGCCGAGGCCTCGACTTTTCACACCAGCTGCAGTTCCTACAGAAAGAAGCAACATCATGAAACTCCAAGTAGCCATGGACGTCCTCACGGTCGAAGACGCTCTCGAACTGGCCGCCAAGGTCGCCGAGTACGTTGACATCATTGAGCTCGGCACCCCCCTGATCAAGGCCGCCGGTCTCTCCGCCGTCACCGCCGTCAAGGCAGCACACCCGGGCAAGATTGTCTTCGCTGATATGAAGACCATGGATGCCGGCGAGCTTGAAGCCGACATCGCTTTCAAGGCCGGCGCTGACCTGGTCACCGTGCTCGGCACCGCTGACGATTCCACTATCGCCGGTGCGGTCAAGGCAGCCCAGGCGCACAACAAGGGCATCGTCGTTGACCTTATCGGTGTGGCGGACAAGGTCTCCCGCGCCAAGGAAGCCCGCGCCCTGGGTGCGAAGTTCGTTGAGATGCACGCTGGCCTGGACGAGCAGGCCCAGCCCGGTTTTGACCTGAACGGGCTGCTCCGCGCCGGTGAAGAGGCCCGCGTTCCGTTCTCCGTCGCCGGCGGCGTGAAGCTCGCCACCATCAAAGCCGTCCAGCAGGCCGGCGCCGATGTCGCCGTCGCCGGCGGCGCCATCTACGGCGCAGCCGACCCGGCTCTGGCAGCCAAGGAACTCCGCGCAGCCATCAGCTAACCCTCCGATTGACGGTGGCGTCCCATGCTCTTGCAAGAGCACGGGACGCCACCTCCGTCGCAGCCCCCTGGAGTATCTCAGGGGCTGAAGCTCAAACAGACTCGACCCTTTTTGGAAAGGCAGCCCGATGCTAACCTCAGATTCTAGTTTTAATACGTGGATGGGCCGGGAGGCTCTCGCCGAGGCCATGATTCCGGTGATCGGCCGGCTTTACCGCGAAAACAACGTGGTGACCAGCATCCATGGGCGCAGCCTGATCAACAAGTCCACCATGAATATCCTCAAGGCACACCGCTTTGCGCGGCGGATCAGTAAGGACGAATTGCTCCTGGAGGAGACTGCCCCGCTCCTGCAGACCTTGGCGCAGCTGGAGCTCGGCCCGGCCGCGATCGATGTTGCCCGCCTGAACGAGAAGTTCAAGGCAGAGGGCGGCGGCGCCACGCTTGAGGAATTCCTTCGCGCTGAACTCGCCGACGTCGTCGGCAAGCGCGGCGGGGGCCACCAGACGAGTACCGACGTCGTACTTTACGGTTTCGGCCGCATCGGCCGGCTCCTGGCCCGCCTCCTGATCGAAAAGGCCGGCGGCGGCCACGGCCTGCGGCTGCGTGCGATCGTGGTCCGCCGCGGCTCGGACAACGACCTGACCAAGCGCGCCAGCCTGCTCCGGCGCGACTCCGTCCACGGCCCGTTCGAAGGCACCATCCGGATCAACGAGGCCGCCAACATCATCACGGCAAACGGCGTCCAGATCCAGGTCATCTACTCGGACAACCCCGCCACCATCGACTACACCGCCTACGGTATCCACGACGCACTCGTTGTTGACAACACTGGCCGCTGGCGCGATGCCGACGGCCTGTCCCAGCACCTGCAAAGCAAGGGTGTTGCACGGGTACTGCTGACCGCACCGGGCAATGGCGACCTGAAAAATATCGTCCACGGTATCAACCATGACAGCATCCTCAAGTCGGACAAGATCGTCACCGCGGCGTCCTGCACCACCAACGCCATCACCCCGGTCCTGAAGGCCATCAACGACAAGTACGGCGTGGTCCACGGCCACGTGGAGACTGTTCATTCCTTCACCAACGACCAGAACCTGATCGACAACTTCCACAAGGGTGACCGCCGCGGCCGCTCCGCCGCCCTGAACATGGTCATCACCGAAACCGGTGCCGCCAAAGCTGTCACGAAGGCCTTGCCCGAACTGCTGGGCAAACTGACCGGAAGCTCCATCCGCGTCCCCACCCCCGACGTTTCCCTCGCCATCCTGAACCTGAGCCTGGAAAACGGCACCACCAAGGATGAGGTTAACAACTTCCTGCGCGAAATGTCGCTGCACTCGGACCTGCGAAAGCAGATCGACTACATAGATTCGCCCGAGGTGGTTTCGACAGACTTCGTCGGCTCCCGCCGTACCGGCATCGTTGACGGCCTCGCGACCATTTCCAATGACAAGAACCTGATCCTCTACGTCTGGTACGACAACGAGTTCGGCTACAGCTGCCAGGTGGTCCGCGTCATGGAGGAGATGGCGGGCGTGAACCGGCCGTCCTTCCCCGCGATGAATGTCGTCGAGGAGGCCATGTCGGTGCTTGTCGCCCTGGGCTCGGTCTAGCGTCCATCGTCCACCACTTATCTAACAGGGTGCAACGAATCAACGAATGAAGAGGCAGAAGACGTTCCACTCAGCGTGGCGCTCTGCCAGTACACCCTCTCCTATTGATTTGAGCCGAACATGAAAATTGGAATTCTCACCAGCGGTGGCGACTGCCCCGGATTGAACGCTGTTATCCGCGGAGCGGTATTGAAGGGCATTGCCATCCACGGTCACGAATTCGTGGGTTTCCTTGACGGCTGGCGCGGTGTGGTTGAGGGCGACATCATCGATATTCCCCGCACCATGGTCCGTGGTATCGCCAAGCAGGGCGGCACCATCCTGGGCACCTCGCGCACCAACCCCTTTGAAAACGGCGGTGGACCCGAGGTCATCAAGGCGCACATGAACCGGTTGGGCATCGACGCGATCATCGCCATCGGCGGTGAGGGAACCTTGGCTGCGGCCAAGCGCCTGACCGACGCCGGGTTGAAGATTGTGGGTGTCCCGAAGACTGTGGACAACGACCTTGACGCCACGGACTACACCTTCGGTTTCGACACCGCCGTGCAGATCGCCACGGAAGCGATTGACCGGCTGCGCACTACCGGCGAATCGCACCACCGGTGCATGATCGTCGAGGTGATGGGCCGCCACGTGGGCTGGATCGCCCTGCACGCGGGCATGGCAGCGGGCGCGCACGCCATTCTGATCCCGGAGCAGAAGGTCAGCATCGAACAGACCGCCCAGTGGGTGAAGGAAGCCTACGCCCGCGGGCGCGCACCGCTGGTAGTGGTTGCCGAAGGGTTTGTTCCGGAGCACATGGAATCCCCGCACTCCGAGCGCGGGCTGGATACCTTTGGCCGGCCCCGGCTCGGTGGGATCGCGGACCGGCTGGCCCCGGAGTTGGAAGCCCGCACCGGCATCGAAACCCGTGCCACCATTCTGGGCCACATCCAGCGCGGCGGTGTGCCTTCAGCCTTCGACCGAACCCTGGCCACCCGCCTGGGCATGGCGGCCATCGACTCAGTGGTGGAAGGCTTCTGGGGCACCATGGTGGCCCTCAAGGGGACGGATATCGAACACGTTGGCTTCCAGGAGGCCCTGGGCCGGCTGAAGACCGTTCCGCAGAAGCGCTACGACGAAGCTGCGGTCCTGTTCGGCTGAACTTCCTGCCCGTCCTCGGCTGGTAGTTAGCGCAACAGGCCCGAAAGCCCGGGATGAGTCCGGGACGCGCCGGCCCCGCCAAGACCGTCAGGCGTTGACGGACTTGGCAATAATCAAGTCAATCTGGCCTACCGCGCCCTTGAGCCCCTCGTCCATACCCATCTCCAGCAGTTGCACGAGTTGCTCCTGGGTTTCGAACGTGGAGACCATCGTCATGCGGGTGCGGTCGCCGACCGTCTCAAGGGTGACGGCACCGTGCGTCATGCCCATCGCCGAGTCCGGGGCCCCGTTTTCGTCCGCGAACCCGTCGTCGAATTCAAGGTGGTGCGGTGCCTCAATTTTGGTGAACCGCCACCAGCCGTGGCTCTTCTGTCCCTCCGGCCCTGTCATGTAATAGCTCGCTCCCCCGCCGGGTACGAACTCGTGCCGTTCAAACGTCGCCGGCCAGGTGGGCGGACCCCACCAGCGTTCCAGCTGCCGAGGGTCCTCCCAGGCCTGCCAGACACGTTCAACACCGGCGTCGAACTCAGCGACCAGTGTCAGCGTCAGGGCCTCCAGATCATTGACTGTGCTTACAACCGCCATCGTTACATCCTTCCTAGTCTTCAGCCAGAATGTCGGCAATCCGGGCGGCCCGATGCCGCCAGATCACCTCGTACTCGTCCAGCAGTTGCCGGGGCCCGGCCCAGTCCCTCATGGTGGGCCCGCACGATCTGCTCCCTGCCGCGTTTCTCCTTGGTGATGAGGGAAGCGCGTTCCAGCACCGCAACGTGCTTCTGCACTGCGGCGAAGCTCATGGCGTATAGCGCCGCCAATCCCGAGACCGAGTATTCCCGGTCCGTGACTCGGGCGACGATGTCGCGGCGGGTGGCATCAGCGAACGCCTGAAACAGGCGGTCCAACGCAGCGTCACCCATCCGATCTACAACCATTTGGTTGTAGAATAGTTTGGCTGCGAATCGGAGTCAAGGGCTTATTTAAGATTGGCCGGCCGCCCGTCCGGCCAACCGCTACGTCAGCACCGCAACAGGTGTCCGGCGGGCAACGCGGAAAGGGTTCAGGCCGGGCAAATGCCCGGCCTGAACCCTTTCGTTTCCTGAACCCGTCAGACGCCGCGGCGCTGGTTGACCAGGCCTTCATCCATGGCTGCCCGGGCGGCGGTGACCTCGGGACGGTCGCTGGTGGTCGGTACGCCGACCTCCCAGAAGGCCCCGCCGAGGGTCCAGTCGCTGGCCCGGACCTTGGTGACGATCACCGTGGTCCGGTCGGCCGCCCGTGCCGCCGTCAGGGCGTCACGGAACTCGTCCATGTCTTCGACCGTGAACGTCAGTGCCCCCAGGGCCTGGGCGTGGGCATGGAAGTCCACCCGGACGGATGACCCGGGGCCGCGCGCATCGCTGAGCATGTTGTTGTAGGACGCGCCGCCCTGGCCCACCTGCAGGCGTTCGATCACGGCGTAACCCTCGTTGTCGCAGACCACCAGGATGAACTTTTTGCCGGAGAGAACGGACGAGTAGATGTCCGAGTTCAGCATCAGGAACGAGCCGTCGCCGACCATCGAGTAAACCTGCCCGGAGGTACGGGCAAATGCCGCGCCCCAGGCTCCTGCGATTTCGTAGCCCATGCAGGAGAATCCGTACTCGGTGTCCACCGAGGCGATGCCCTTGCTCGCCCAGTTGACGTTCACTTCGCCCGGCAAGCCGCCCGCGGCGGTGAGGATGTAGTCCTCGGCGGTGGCGCTTCCGTGCACTTCGGAGATGAGTTGGGCGTAGCTTGGCGGCCAGTGGCCGTCCGGCGCGGTGCGGCCGGCAACAAATGCCTCCACCCCGGCGCGTGCTTCGGAAGCCCGCGCCGTCCAGTCGCTCGCCGCAGTCCACCCCTGCAGGGCTTTCTGGAGACTGAGCAGCGATTCACGGGCGTCGCCAATGACCGGCAGCGCACGGTGTTTCAGCGCGTCGAACCTCGCGGCGTTAAGCGCAACGATCCTGGCATCCGAGGCGAACGCCGTCCAGGAACCGGTGGTGAAGTCCTCGAGCCTGGTCCCCACCGCGATGATGAGATCCGCATCGCGGACCACGGCATTGGTGGCTGCGGTACCGGCCACGCCGACCGGGCCTGCATAACAGGGATGGTCCGGCAGCAACGCCGATTTGCCGGCCACCGTCTCCACCACCGGAATGCCCAGGGCATCGGCGACTTCCCCGAGCTCGGCTTCCGCGAGGGAATAGTGGACTCCTCCGCCGGAGATGATCACGGGCCGTTTGGCGTTCCGGATGGCCTCGGCAGCCAGCTCGATCTGGCCGAAATCGGGCCTCGGGCGGGAGATCCTGTGCACATGGGTGGTAAAGAACTCCACCGGGTAGTCGTAGGCTTCAGCCGCGACGTCCTGGGGCAGGCCAAGGAAGACCGGTCCGCAGTCCGCAGGGTCCAGGAGCGTGCCCACCATCTGCGGCAGCGTGGACAGCAGCTGCGCCGGGTGGGTGATCCGGTCCCAATAGCGCACGACCGGCCGGAATCCGTCGTTGACCGTGGTCGATGGCGCTCCGAAGTGCTCCACCTGCTGGATGACCGGGTCCTGGAGCCTGGTGTTGAAGGTGTCGCCGGAGATGAAGAGCACCGGCAGCCGGTTGGCCATGGCGACTCCGGCTGCAGTGATGAAGTTGGTGGCACCGGGTCCGATCGAGGAGGAGCACACCATGACCTGCCGGCGGCGCATGGCTTTCGCGAATCCCGCCGCCGCCAGGCCCATGCCTTGTTCGTTCTGGCCCCGCCACACCGGGATCTCGTCGCGGTGGGTTTCCAGCGCGTGGCCGAGGCTGGTGACGTTGCCGTGACCGAAGATCGCCAGCACACCGGGGAACAGCGGGACTTCTTGCCCGTCCACGACGGTCCGCTGCGCGATCAGGTACCGGACGATTGCCTCCGACGTTGTGATGCGTACGGTATCGCCGCCCATCAGGATGCTCCTTCGTTCTCGGCCAGGTCCATGACGGTCTGCCATGAGCGTGATTTCCATGAGTCGATAAGCGCCTGCTGGACGCTGACGACGTCGACTGCTTCCCGGAAGCTCGGCGAGAAGGGCGCCCCCGTAGCGAGGCTCTCCATGAAGTTGAAGTCCTCGATCGCCACGAGGTCCTCGAAGCCGATGGAGTTGGCCTGCCCGGGAACGAACGCGCCGTGGAACGGGAACCTGTCCCCGCCCCGCACCGTGGTGTATCCGGTGTCATCGCCGGCGCCGAGCTTGTAAACTTCCAGCTCGTTGATGCGCTCGTGGTTCCACTTCAGCGAACCCTTGGTGCCGTAGACCTCAAAGGCGTTCTCGGACTCAGGACCCACGATCGTCCGGCTGCTCTCAAAAGTGCCGGTAGCGCCGTTGGAGAAGCGGCACAGCATCGAGGCAAAGTCCTCATTCTCGACCTCGCCCGTCGGGTCCTCCGCCGAACCGCGGCCGTAGTGGCTCGCGGTTCCGGACGGCAGCGGGCGCCGGGTGATGGTGGTGTTCTGCATCCCCACAACTTCCTCGATGCCGCCCACCAGGAACTGTGCCATCGACACCGAGTGGCTGAGGATATCGCTCGTGACGCCGTACCCGGCCTCGGCGAGTTTGAACCGCCAGGTCAGCAGTCCCAGTTCGTCGCTGCCGTACATCGTCAGGAACCGGCCCCGGTAGTGGGTGATCTCGCCCAGCTCACCGGAAGCAATCAGGTCCCGGGCGTGGAGCACGAGGGGGCTCCACACATAGTTGTACCCGACGCCGGTGCGCACACCGGCGGCCTCAGCGGCCCGGAAGGCCTGCACAGCCTGTTCAGGCTTGCCGCCGATCGGTTTTTCGCTGAAGACGGCCTTTCCTGCCGCGCAGGCGGCTTCGATCATGGGCAGGTGCAGCATGTTGGGGGCGGTCACCCAGACGGCGTCGACGTCGGGATCGTTAATTGCCTCGTTCCAGTCCTCCACGGCACGTTCAAAGCCGAAGTCGTTGACGGCGCGTTCCCGCAGGGCCGGCGCCGTGTCAGCGCAGACAACGAGCCGTGGCTCAAAGGAGCGGTTCGGGAAGAGCGAAGGAATCCGGAGTGCGGACCGGCTGTGCGCCTGTCCCATCCATCCCAGCCCAAGTACCGCGATTCCAATGCTTCGTCGATTAGTCATGCGTTGATCACTCTTCCGTGTGCTGAGGTCAGGGGCAGGCGGGGGTCGGGTTCCTGGCTCTCCCACGCTTCGCGGATCCAATGGTGCGTGGAGTCATCGCAAAATGCCATGGTCCGGTCTTCGTTCGGCCCGGCAAGGACGTTCAGGAAGTACATCGGGTATTCCGGCGGGGCGACGGACGGGCCGTGGTAGCCGTGCGGAACAAGGTAGACGTCCCCGTCGTGGAGCGTCACGGTCTCGTCGACAGAACCATCGACGGAATAGACGTGGAACAGCCCCTGCCCTTCCGGCGCGCCGTGCGGGGAGTCGCCGCGGCCAATCCGGAAGTAGTAAATCTCCTCGTTGTTGACCTTGCAGCCGTCCAGTCCGTCATGTCGGTGAGGCGGCCAGGAGGACCAGTTGCCGCCGGGCGTAATCACCTCGCACACGTTGATGCGGTGGGCGGCCTCGAAGGACCCCGGGGTTGCGATGTTGACAACCTGCCGGGTCGCCCGGCCGGCGCCGCGGACTTCGACGGCGACGTCTTCGGCGCGCACATAGGCCACCGGGAAGCGCTCTGTCGCACGCGCAGTACAGACGGCGACCTCGCCGGAGGCTCCACTGATGGTCAGTTTCGATCCGACCGGAGCGTACAGCCAGTCGGAGACCGCGGCGAATACGCCGTCGCGTCCTTCCAGCCGATAGGGCTCGCCGTCGACGGTGATGTCGATGTTGCGGGCGGACAGCGGCACAATAACGGCTTCGTCCTGGGTCAGGTCGAACTCCAGGGTCACGCCTTCCTGCAGCGTCCTGACGTCCAGGCCGCTGTAGGCCCAGCCTGCTTCTTCCGGGGTGACGGTCGCATCGTTGCCGGCAACTGCGGGCCAGTGCCAGCTCATCGGTTCGTCCCGTGGACGAGGTCCGACGCCTGCCGGACTGCTGTCTCAACGGTCCCGGCGTGCGGGTAGAGCAGGGCCCTTCCGGCCACCAGTCCCCTGACGTTTGGTTCTTTCATGGCGTTCTCCCATCGTGCGAATGTTTGTGCAGTGTCTTTACCGGGGTCCCCGCCGAGCATCAGAACGGGCATCGACGTCGCGCCCGCGACTTCCGCCATCCGGTCCGTTGTGGGGAGCTTGAGCCAGGTGTGTGCCGAGGACGAGCCCAGGCCGGAGGCAATGGCGACGACCTTGATGAGCCGTTCGTCCGACGGGTCGAGGACGGCGAGGCCGGCGTCGTTGAGGAGGTACGGCAGCGGCTCGAGCAGGCTCATGATGCCGCGGTCAGCCAGTTGGGTGATGGCGGCGGCGACGGTCTCAATCGTGCGGGCCACCCCCGGGTCGGTGTCTTCGATCCGGAGCAGCATCTTTCCGCCGTCGAGGCCGTACGCGGCGACGTGGTCGGCGTCGTAGGCTGACATGCGGTCATCGAGCTCCCACTGTGTGCCGATGACTCCGCCGCGGTTCATGGTGCCGATGGCCAGCCGGCCTTCGAGCACGCCGAGCCAGGCCAGTTCCTCGAGGATATCCGCGCTGGCGAGGACACCGTCGACGTCGGGATTGGCCAGGGCCCGTACGATCCGGTCCAGCATCGTGTAGCGGTCGGCGATGGCGAGCGGGTCACCGCTGGCCGCGAGCTTTCCGCGTGCCGTGTGGTCCGCGGCCAGGATCAGGAGCCGGCCGTCTTTCCCGGCGAGGCTGCGCCGGGACCGGTTAATCAGAGCGGTCTGCAATGATTTCGGTTCGAAGATTCGGGCCTCGATGAGGGCCCTGTAGCTGGTTTCGTCGAGGTGCGTCAGCACGGTTACTTCTCCTTGGTCATGAACATTGATTCGAGCTCCTCGAGGGTCGGCATGGCTTCGGCGCATGCCAGCCGGCTGGCAACCAGGGCGCCGGCGGCGTTGGCGAAATGCCCGATCCTCTCCGGGGTCCATCCGCTGAGCAGCCCGTGCGACAGTGCGCCGCCGAAGGCATCGCCGGCACCGAGTCCGGACACCACGGCGACCGGAATCGGGGCGATGTTCCACCGCTCGCTGCCCGCCGCCAGGTACACGCCGTCGCCGCCGAGCTTGATCACGGCAAGTTCGACGCCGGCGTTCAGGAGCGCGGCGGCCGCCGTCTCAGGGTCTCTGGTGCCGAGTGCCATCTCGCACTCGTCCAGGTTGCCGATCACCACGGTGGACAGATCGATGGCCTTCAGGCTCATCCGCCGGGAAGTCTCCAGATCGGGCCAGAGAGCGGGGCGGTAGTCCAGATCCAGGATGGTGTGACCGGCCCGGCCGCGCTGCTCCAGCCAGGTCAAAGCTGCCGACGCCGTTGTCCCCTGCGCCAGTGCGCCGTGGCTGATCCACAGAACCCCGCAGTTCCGCACAGTTTCCGGATCCAGGTCGGCAGCGACCAAGGTAGTGTCCGGCGCCGGGTTGCCGCGGTAAAACGCCACCTGCGGTGTTTCGGCCGGGGCGAGGGCCGTCAGGGCCAGGGGCGTCAGGCCCTGCGGGTCGATTCCCACGTAATCGACGGTGACACCCCATTCCGACAGCCGGTTCCGGACAAAGGTGCCGAATCCGTCGCCGCCGACTTTCGTGACGATGGCTGCCCGCCGCCCCAGCCTGGCCGCGGCGACGGCCACGTTGGTCGGGCTCCCGCCCACGGACTTGGTGAATGACTGCTGCCCGTCAAAGCCGACGTTCATTTCGACCCCGTACAGGTCAACGCTGATGCGTCCGACGCAGATGACCTCCGGGATGCTCATGCGATGACCCGCTGCCCGAGCGTGGGGGCGACAACGTCCTGGAGGTAGGTCAGCGAAGAACGCACCTCTTGGCCCGGGCCCTGCCCCTCGGCCGGAACACCCCCGGCGATCGCGGTGTCCTGCTCGATGACATATGAGCCGCGGTAGTTCGCCGCTTCCAGCGCCTGGATGACGCCGGCAATATCGACGTCGCCCTGTCCCAACCGGGTGAACAGGCCAGCCTGGGTGGCTGCCTTCAGCGGGACTTCGCGCTTCAGCACGGCCGGGACCATGTCCAGCCGGACGTCCTTGAGGTGGACATGTCCCACGCGCTCGACGGCGTCCTTGGCGAACTGGACCGGGTCAATGCCGCCGATGGCCAGGTGTCCCGTATCCAGGCACCAGTTGACGTCGCACGTGTCAAGGATCCGGTTCACGTCGTCCGCGGTTTCAACGAGCGTCTGAACATGCGGGTGCAGGACCTGCACGAGGCCGTGTTCGGCACAAATCTCATCCACCAGGGCAAGCGTCTCCACCAAGTGACGGTGCTCGCCGGCGTTCAGGGTGCGCGGCACGGACCAGTCCGGGTCCATGATCGCGGCCGTGATGAACAGCTTGGCGCCCGAGTCCGCCAGCAACCGCGCCGTAGTGCGGGCGTAGGCCAAGGTGGCATCCCGCCGGGAGGGCTCGTGCGGTTCGATCGGCGTGAATCCGCCGGTCAGTGTCATTCCGTATTCGGCCAGCAGGGCCTTGACCGCGTCCGGCTCCTGCGGAAGAAAGCCCGGTGCGCCAAGTTCCGTGGCGGTGAATCCGAGATCCGACATTTCCTGCAGGACGCGGCGAGTAGGCAGCATGGCGCCCCAGCCCGGCACCTCGCAGATCCCCCAGGAAATCGGCGCCGATGCGACGCGTGCGAGAAAATCACTCAATCTGTTCCACCTCATTGTGTTTGGATCGTTCCAAGTAATGCGACAACGATGACATACAGATCTGCGCGGCGCAAGCATTTACCGTAAATGCCGGATTCTCGGCGGCTGGCCCATGGTCGGGCGCGCGAACACCCTGACCCGCCGGCCTGTTGCGTCCGTTCGGGTCAGCGCGCTGATGCGCCGGCAGGCTCGGGGTCCTCCGGCGCGGCGCTGCTGCGTCGAACCACAAGTTCAGGGGCCAGCAGCGTTTCGGTGCCGGGCGCCTCCGGGGAGGCGATACGGCGGACCAGCGCCTCCCCGGCAGCGACACCCGTCCCGAACCCGGCAGCATCCACGGACGTCAGGTTGATATGGCCGATCCCGGCCAGAAAGCTGTTGTCATAGCCGACGACGGACAGCTGGCCTGGAATCGAGAGGCCCAGCTCAAACGCCGCGTCCAGCACGCCGACGGCTGCAAGATCATTGACGGCGAAGACTGCCGTGGGCCGGTCCGCCTGCCGGAGGAGCCGCATCCCCGAGGCATGACCCTGCTCCTCCGTATTGCCGCTGCGCGTGACGGCGGGCCGGAGGCCGTGGGCGCGCATGGTGGACCGGTAGCCCTCTTCCCTGAGCCTGGCCACGCGACCACTGTCGCCCGCCACATGGGCGATCCTGCGGTGGCCGAGGGCTATCAGGTGTTCGACCGCCATCCGCCCACCGGCCTCATCGTCGTTGGCAACCACGTCGACTCCCGGAAGTGAGAAGTTCCTGCTGCTCAGGACCACGGTGGGCACCTTCCGGGCGGCATCTTCCAGATCGGCGGTCTGGGGCATGCTGCCGGCCAGGATCAGCCCGTCCACGTTCCGGTCCAGGAACGTACTGACAATCGACTGCCCGCCGGCTTTCCCCAGGCGCTGCTCCCCCAGCAGCATGTGAAGACCGTTTTCGGCCAGGACCTCGTTGACGCCGCGCAGTGATTCGAGGAACCAGGGGTTCCGAAGGTCATCAAGAATGACGCCGACAGCACGCGTGCGGACCTGGACCAGTGCCCGCGCCGCCGTATTGGGCCGGTAATCGAGGGCTTCGATGGCCGTAAGAACGGCCTCGCGCTTATCCGGACGGACTAGCGGTGAGTCGTTCAGGACCAAGGAGACGAGCGATTTGGAGACGCCCGCTTGTAATGCCACGTCCACGATTGTCGCTCGTCCCGGCCGCTTGCCCGCCATTCGTAACCCCTTCAGGTCCAGCCCGTCAACCATTGACGGTGCACTGCAATCAATGTACGCTCATCTCGATTTGGAACGGTACAAACAGTCAGCAGTTCAGCAGTTATTCACGCTACCGCTTTGCTTGTCCGTTCCAGGGCTTTCACCGGTAAACCCGGCCTGAGGGCCGACGGCGCAGGGTCCCTTCCGCTGTGAGGGGAGCTCGAACCGCCGATTTTCGGCCCAAGCCCGGCTGCTTTCCACAATTCAAGGAGAAATTTACGATGAAGAAAATTTCGTGGCGTAAGGCGGCCCTGGTGGCCTCGGTGGTTCCGATGCTGGCTTTGGGTGCCTGTTCGAGTACTGGCGGCAAGGCCCCGGAGGCGGGCGGCGGCGGTGCGGCGGGCCAGGCTGTGTCCACGCCGAAGATCAAGGTGGCGATGGTTACCCATGCGGGGCCGGGGGATACGTTCTGGGATATTGTCCGGCGGGGGGCGGAGGAGGCTGCGGCGAAGGACAATGTGGAGTTGCTTTATACCTCGGATCCGGAGGGCGGGCGCCAGGCGCAGTTGATTGAGCAGGCCATCAATCAGAAGGTCGACGGGATCGCGGTGACTCTGGCGAAGCCGGATGCGCTGAAGGATGCCTTGAAGAAGGCCACGGACGCCGGGATTCCGGTGGTGACTTTGAACGCGGGCGAATCGGTCTCGGCCCAGTTGGGGGCGTTTACGCACTTCGGCTCGGATGAGAATGTGGCGGGCGCGGCGGTCGGTACCCGGCTGGCCGCTGACGGGGTGGCGCATCCGATTTGTGTCATCCATGAGCAGGGAAACGTTTCGCTGGAGGCCCGCTGCGCCGGTGTGAAGTCCAAGGTCCCCGGCTCTGAGATCCTGTATGTCACCGGGACGGACATGACCCAGGTGTCCTCCACCGTGACCGCGAAGCTGCAGAGCACGGCCGGGGTTGACGCGGTCATCGGTCTGGGGGCGCCGTTTACCCTGACGATGGTCAAGGCTGTGGAGTCGTTGAACATGAAAGACACGATCAAGGTGGTTTCCTTTGACCTGAACGGTGAATTGAACCAGGCCATTGTTGATAACAAGGTCCTCTTCACCGTCGATCAGCAGCCGTGGCTGCAGGGTTACGGGGCGATTGATGCGATCTGGCAGAACGTGCGCGGCGGGTTCACGATCGGCGGCGGCCAGCCGGTGTTGACCGGTCCGGCCATCATTGACCAGTCGAACGCCGCTGATGTCCTGAAGTTCGCCGCCGAAGGCATCCGCTAAGGATTCCTTTGCGACCGGTTCCGGGGCCCGTGAGGGCCCCGGAACCGGTCCCGATGTAGGAGAAGCACCATGACCCAGACCCTTTCCAAGTCCCCGCCGCCGAAGATTCCTTCCGCGGTCGCTGATGAGCGTGTCGGCAAACGAAACCCGTTACAGAAGCTCCTTGGCCGCCCGGAAGTCGGCGCCCTCGTCGGGGCGATCGTGCTGTTCGTGTTCTTCGCCTCGGTCTCCCAGACGTTTATCCAGCCCAATGCGTTCGCGACCGTGCTCTACGGCAGCTCCACGATCGGGATCATGGCCGTCGGGGTTTCGCTGTTGATGATCGGCGGGGAATTCGATCTCTCCACCGGCGTCGCGGTGATCAGCTCGGCCCTGACAGCGTCGCTGTTCAGCTGGTACTTCACCACCAACGTCTGGGTCGGGGTGGCCCTGGCTCTGGCCGCGTCCCTGGCGATCGGGCTGATCAACGGCCTGATCCTGATCAAAACCAAGCTCCCGTCCTTCATCGTGACGCTGGCCTCGTTCTTGATGCTGACCGGCCTGAACCTGGGCCTGACCCGGCTGATCGGCGGCTCGGTCTCCTCCCCGTCGATCTCGACCATGGACGGCTTCGCCTCCGCCAAGGCGGTCTTCGCCTCCTCCGTCCCGATCGGGGACGTGGACGTAAAAATCACCGTGTTCATCTGGATAGCCCTGGTCGCGGTCGCGTCCTGGATCCTGCTCCGGACCCGGGTCGGGAACTGGATCTTCGCCGTCGGCGGGGACGCGAACGCCGCCCGCGCCGTCGGCGTCCCGGTCGACAAAACCAAAATCGGGCTCTTCATGGGCGTCGGGTTCTGCGGCTGGATCCTGGGCATGCACAACCTCTTCGCGTTCGACTCCGTCCAGTCCGGGGAAGGAATCGGCAACGAATTCCTCTACATCATCGCCGCGGTCATCGGCGGCTGCCTCCTGACCGGCGGCTACGGCTCCGCGATCGGCGGCGCGATCGGGGCGTTCATCTTCGGCATGGCCAACAAAGGCATCGTCTACGCCCAATGGAACCCGGACTGGTTCAAGTTCTTCCTGGGCCTGATGCTGCTGCTGGCCACCATCGTGAACCTCATCGTCAAACGCCGCGCGGAACTGAAGTAAGGGAGCCCCGAGACCATGAATGCCAAAGAAATCAACCAGGACACGCTCCTGGCCGGCGAAACCGACCCGCTATCCGACACCCCCGTGCACCTGCTCTCCCTTGAAGGCGTCGGGAAGCACTACGGGAACATCGTGGCCCTGACGGACGTGACCATGGCCGTGGACAACGGCCGCGTCACCTGCGTCCTGGGAGACAACGGCGCCGGCAAATCCACCCTGATCAAAATCATCGCCGGCCTCCACCAGCACACCGAAGGGACCCTGACCATCATGGGCCAGGACCGGACGTTCACCTCCCCCCGGGAGGCCCTGGACGCCGGGATCGCGACCGTCTACCAGGACCTCGCCGTGGTCCCGCTCATGCCGGTCTGGCGGAACTTCTTCCTCGGCTCGGAACTGACGTCCGGGTTCGGGCCGTTCAAGAGCATGGACGTCCAGAAAATGAAGGACATCACCAAACACGAACTCGCCGAAATGGGCATCGACCTGCGCGATGTTGAACAACCCATCGGCCAGCTCTCCGGCGGCGAACGCCAATGCGTCGCGATCGCCCGCGCCGTGTACTTCGGCGCGAAAGTCCTCATCCTCGACGAACCCACCGCGGCCCTGGGCGTGAAGCAGTCCGGCGTCGTCCTCCGCTACATCCTCCAGGCCCGCGACCGGGGCCTGGGCGTGATCTTCATCACCCACAACCCCCACCACGCCTTCCCCGTCGGCGACCGCTTCCTGCTCCTCAAACGCGGCAAATCCATCGGCTACTACGACAAAAAAGACATCACCATCGACGAACTCACCGCCCAAATGGCCGGCGGCGCCGAACTCGCCGAACTCGCCCACGAACTCGAACAAATGGGCGGCCACGAAGACACCCTCCACGACGTCGAGGGCGAGCTACGGACCACGAGCCGTCACTGACCCCGGCCGGTAGCCCCCGGGACGCCGCGACGGCGCTGGCGGCACGGCCCGCTTCGACAACACGGCCCGTGACGGGCCGGACAAGAGATTGGATTTAAGGAATGACCGTTCGGGTTGGCGTTATAGGCGCTGGAATCATGGGCATGGATCACATCACGAACCTGGCAACAGCCATCAGCGGCGCAGAGGTCAGCTTTGTGGCAGACCTTGACGGTGCCCGGGCAGCCGACGCGGCACAGCAGGTTGAGGCCTGTTCCACAACGGACCCCTCCGCGCTGATCAACTCCCCGGAGGTGGATGCGGTGGTCATTGCCTCCCACGATTCCACCCACGCCGAACTCATCCTGGCGTGTCTGCAGGCCTCGAAACCTGTGCTCTGCGAGAAACCCCTGGCTCCGACGGTGGATGAATGCCGCCAGATCGTGGCCGCCGACGAGGAAATAGTGGCTGCCACCGGCAGGTCGCTGCTGTCTTTGGGATTCATGCGGCGCTTCGACCCCGGGTATCAGGCACTGCTCCGTCATACCGGGTCCGGCGACGCCGGGACGCCGCTTATGGTGCACTGCGTGAGCCGGAATGTCGCCTCGGGCCCCAACACCACCACCACGACGGCGATCACCAATTCGGCGATTCATGAACTGGACATCATCCCGTGGCTGTTGGGATCACCCATCGTGGAAGTGGCCTGGCATGCCGGCCGGCGGTCCGCGAGCGCCCCTGAAGGATTTCAGGACCCTGCGTTGATGCTGCTGCGAACGGCTGATGGCGTCCTGACCACACTGGAACTGTTCCTCAACGCCCAGTACGGCTACAGCACCCGGTGTGAGGTAGTGTCCGAGCGCGGCACCGCCAGCCTCGCGGAACCTGCCCTGCTGAGCACCAATGAGTCCCTCCGGCAGTCGACGGCCTACCCGGAAGACTGGCGCCCGCGCTTCGCTGACGCGTACCGGATTCAACTCCAGGCCTGGATCCGTTCCCTGCAGGACAAGACAGCATCACCGCTGGCCACCGCCCGCGACGGACTTCGGGCAGCCCAGGTTGCGAAGGCCCTCATTACCGCGTCCGCCGACAGCCGGAACGCTTTTACCGGGGTGGACTACTCATGATGCTTCAGGCAATGCCCGCTTCCCGGGTCCCCGATCCCATGGATGCTCCAGTCCTTCGCTGGGGAATTATGGGCCCCGGCTGGATTGCCGATCTCTTCACCAAAGCCCTGCAGGCCCACACCCGGCAGGTCGTCGCGGCGGTGGGGTCCCGGTCGCTTGAGCGTTCGGAGGCCTTCGCCGCACAGCACGGCATCGCTTCAGCCTACGGAAGCTACGAGGAACTGGCAGCCGCGGACGACGTCGACGTCGTTTACGTGGCGACGCCGCACAACTTCCACCACGCCGCCGCCGTCCTGGCGCTGGCCGCCGGAAAACATGTCCTCATTGAGAAGCCGATCGCCCTGAACGCCGCCGAGGCCCGCGATATCCGGGACCGGGCAGCGGCAGCCGGGCTGATGGCGACCGAGGCTCTGTGGAGTTTCTTCCTGCCCAAGTTCGACGTGGCCCGCCAGGTCCTCGAATCGGGCACGTTGGGCGAACTGACGACTGTTATTACCGAATACGGTGAATTCTATGATCCGAGCAACCGCATCTTTGACCCGGCGCTGGCGGGAGGCCCGCTGCTGGATCTGGGCACATACCCGCTCGCACTCATCACCTCGATGCTCGGCGAACCCAGCCAGGTGAAGGCAATCGGAACGGACCATACCACCGGAGTCAACGGCCAGATCTCCGCCATCATGTCTTTTGCCGGCGGCGCGCAGGCCATCGTCAACACCCAACTGCACAACTTCACCCCCACCGCTGCCAGCCTCGTGGGCCGGAAGGCGACATTGAATTTCGACGGGATGTTCAACCGTCCCGGCGGCTTCGCAGTCAATTATCCCGACGGAACAGTCCTGCGCTATGACGAGCCGACGGGCGCGCATGTGGACGGCCTGCACTTCCAGGCTGCGGCCGTGGCCCGGAGCATCCACGCCGGCGACCGCGGGGTCCCGGAACGCCCGCTGTCGGAATCAATCACCACCATGGACGTGGCGGATGAAATCCGCCGCCAGCTGGGCATCGTGTACCCGGGCGAATGAGGGCCGCCCGCAACGGAGGATGATTCGGTGCCGCTCAGGATTCCGGCGGCGACGGGGCACTAGTACCGTCGTTTTTTCCTCTGTGCCCTGTTTCCCCGCGCCGGGGGCCTGCTGCTGAGCTTCGAACACAGCGCGTCCCTGCCGGATCCTGAGGGCCCGCTGACCGGCGACGGCGAACAAGTGCGTGCCTTTCCCGTCGCCGGGGCGGATGGAAACACGAAGTGTCAGATCGAACGGCTGCTTGAACCGGCCATCGCCTACGGGATCGGCCTGCGCGGCGGCACTCCCCCGGGCCGCCGCTTTCGTTCATAGCTCCGGCAGGATCTGCTCGCGGACCTGCTTGCGGAGGATCTTGCCGAGCATGGAGCGCGGCATGTCCTGGATTGGCACGATCCGCTTCGGGACTTTGTACCCGGCAAGGTGTTCCCGGCAGTAGTTCCGCAGGGCCTCCTCGTCCAGGGCGGTGCCGGGTTCAAGTTCGACGGCCGCGGCCACGAGTTCCCCGCCGCGCTCGAGCGGTTTGCCGATCACGGCGGCGCCGCGGACGTCCGGGTGCAGGCGCAGCACGGCCTCGACCTCCGTGGGTGAGACGTTGAAGCCGCCGGTGACGATGAGTTCCTTGGCCCGGTCCACCACGGTGGTGAAGCCGTCGGCGTCGACCGTGACGACGTCGCCGGTGCGCAGCCAGCCGTCCCCGGTGAGGGTTCTCGCGGTTTCCTCAGGGTTGTTCCAGTAGCCCTGGAATACCTGCGGACCTTTGATGAGCAGCTCCCCCGGTTCGCCCTGGGACACCTCTGTGTCCGGGTCGTCCAGTTTCACCACCTTCATGAGGGTGGAGGGGAACGGCACGCCGATGGTCCCGCTGCGCCGGGTGGGGTGGAACGGGTTACCCAACGCCACCGGGGAGGACTCGGTCATGCCGTAGCCCTCCACGAGCAGGCCGCCGGAGACTGATTCCCACAGCTCCACCACATACGGTGGCAGGTTCATGGCCCCCGAAATGCAGTACTTGGCGGAGCGGAGCGAGATGCCCTTCTCCCGGGCGGCGATAGCGGTGCGTTCGTAGATCGGCGGGACCGCGCAGTAGACGGTAGCCGGGGATTTCTTCATCGCGGCCAGGATCAGGTCCGGCTCGAACTTGGGGAACAGCACCAGCAGGCCTTGTTTGCGGATGCCGTAGGTGAGGTAGAGGGTCAATCCGAAAGCGTGGAACATCGGCAGGATCGCGTAGAAAATTTCTTTGCGGTACTCGGCCCCGGCCATCCATGCCTCGCCCTGGAGGGCATTGGCGTAGAGGTTGAAGTGGGTGAGCATGGCACCCTTGGGCCTCCCGGTGGTGCCGGAGGTGTACTGGATCGCGGCGAGGTCGGTAACCTGCGGGCGCGGGTGGGCGGGGTCGATCCGGGCCGGGCCCAGGAGTTCCTTCCACGTCATGGTGCCGGGCGCGCGGGCGGTCAAGGAATCGCGGGTGGCACGCAGTTTCTTCACCGGCAACTGCAGGGCCAGGCGCTTGACGGCGGGGAACGCCTCAAGGAGGTTGACGGAGACGACGTGGTCGATCTCGACGTCGGCGGGGAAGTCCTTCACGGCGGCGGCCGCCTTGTCCCAGGCGATCACGACGCGGGCCTGGTGGTCCTCGAACTGGTGCCGGAGTTCGCGGGAGGTGTACAGCGGGTTGTGTTCGACGACGACGGCGCCCAGACGCAGCACCGCGTAGAAGGCGACGACGTGCTGCGGGCAGTTCGGCAGGATCAGGGCCACCCGGTCCCCGGCCCGGACTCCGAGTTTCCGCAGGCCTTCGGCCGCGCGGTCCACCTGCTCGCCAAGGCCGGCGTAGCTGGTGCGTCGGCCAAAGAACTCCAGGGCGGGCGCGTCCCGTGCCTCGGCCACGGACCGTTCCAGCATGTCCACGAGCGATTCCGTGGGCAGGTCGATCTCGGCTGGGACGCCCGGCTGATAGTTCTTGACCCAGGGCTGTACGTCAGTGCTCTCCATGGGGACATCATTTCGCGAAGGTATCTTCCGGCGCGACTTGCGGGGATCGGAGAAGGATCCCAGCGCCGGCCACCCGCAACGATGACGAGGTTCGTTTGGACCACGGCGTACTGAAGGCCGCCCCTCGGTGCTGTTGCGTCCAAGGGCGCCGGCGCGTTCTGGCCGTGTTTCGAGCGCGCGCTGATCCAAGCATTCGGATACGTGGACTGCACCAACGCTCTCAGGGAAACACTTCACCGCTCTACTCTCGTTGTCATTGGACAAGGCTATGGTTGTTTGCACGATCAATTTTCAGGGGGAACGAATGGAATTTGCAGAAAAACTCGCGGCACTCGCGGCTAAAGTGCGCCAGCAGCGGGGTGCGATCGAAACCGAAGAGGCAACCAAAAATGCATTTGTTATGCCTTTTATTTCGACCATTCTTGGGTACGACGTCTTCAACCCCTTGGAGGTCGTTCCAGAATTCGTGGCGGATGTAGGCCTCAAGAAGGGTGAGAAGGTCGACTACGCCATCGTCAAGGACGGCGTGATTCAAATTCTTATGGAATGCAAGAAGTCGACCGAACCTGTCAAGATCGAACATGCTTCGCAGCTCTTCCGGTATTTCTCGGTGACCAACGCCAGAATAGCGATTTTGACCAACGGCGAGGTGTACCAATTTTTCACCGACTTGGATGCGCCCAACAGGATGGACGCGAAGCCCTTCCTTGTACTCGACCTGAATGACATTGACGAGTCGCTCATCCCAGAGCTTCAGAAGCTGTCGAAAGACGTATTCGACTTGGACTCGATCATCAGTGCGGCCGGTGAATTGAAGTACATCGGGGAACTGAAGCGGACTCTGGCGGCTCAATTCAAAGAACCCGAGGATGAGTGGGTCAAGTTCCTGACCGGACGTGTCTATTCAGGCGCATACACCCAGAAGGTCCGTGAACAGTTCACCGCACTCGTCGCCAAAGCATCGAAACAGTTCCTGAATGATCAGGTCAATGAGCGCCTCAAAAAGGCGCTGGGAGCGCCGAGCTTCCCGCAAAACTACGACGTGGAAGCTGCAGCAGCAATCACCAGCGAGCCCATCGTCGACGCGGATCTCGCAAACGCAGACGGCATAGTAACGACTTTGGAGGAAATCGAGGGCTATCAGATCGTCAGGGCCATCGTGTGCAGCGAGGTGAAGCCCCCACGCGTGGCCCAAAGAGATGCCAAGTCATACTTTGCGGTCTTGCTCGACGACAACAACCGCAAGCCGATTGCCCGCCTGCACTTCAACCGGACCCAGAAGTACTTGGGAGTGTTTGACGACAATAAAGAAGAAACCCGCGTGCCCATCAACTCTTTGGAGGAGATCTACGAGCACACTGAGGCACTACGCGCCAGCGTCAAGAGCTACCTATAAGTCCCACTATCGGGCTTGGGTTCCAGGGCCGGTCCAGCATTCAGCACATTGCCAGGGCCGGGCGGTGAGCGAGACGCGGCTCCGGCCAAGCGCCGATCGTTTGGAGTCGGGGACGGCGTACAAACGGTTGGCGGACACGCCGTGGTCGATTCCGACGTGGCCGGAAAATGCTTTAGGACGGCGGCCTTGTCCAAGGCGATCCTTGAGCGGGCGAATCGGGACGCCCGAGCACTGGATGTGAGGTGCTTGGGCATCCGGTCGATCTACGACGCCGTGATTTTCAGGGGAATGGAGTTCCAGCCGCGGAGGGTGTTGTGCAGGTACGGCACGGGGTCCCCCGTTAGTTCTATGGTGCTGATGCGCCTCGCCATCGCTGTGAACAGGACGTCCATCTCAAGGCGGGAAATAGGCTGCCCCACACACTGGTGAATGCCCATCCCGAAAGCAAGATGGCCGCCGGCGTTCCGGTCGATCAGGAACTCATCGGCAGTCGGCCCCCACTGCCCGGTGTCCCGGTTGGCCGAACCCATAAACAGCAGGATTTTCGATTCGGCCGGCAATGGGATGCCGCGAAACACGGTGTCGGTCGCGACGGTCCGGAAAAAGGACTGGAACGGCGACTCATAGCGGAGGGCCTCGTCGATGGCGAACTTGACCAGCCGTGGATTGGCATGGAGCCGGGCCCACTGCTCAGGATGGGCAGCCAGGGCCTGAAGCGTGTTGCCGATGGAGAAGACGGTGGTGTCCAGGCCGGCGGACAGCATGGCCCGGACCAGTAGTGCGGCTTGCTCGGCGCTTATTTCGCCGCGGTCCGCGTACGCCCAGATCTCGGCTCCCATACCGTCCAGGGACAGGTTCTCGCGGGCGCAATTGTCCATAACCCATTGATGGGTCGGCTCTCCCTTGACGAAGAACTCGCGGGAGCGTTGGTCATCCGGTCCGAAGGAGCTGAAATTCATGGCGCCGTGGGGCAGCAGATTGGCCTCACGGCCTTCGCGGGGGATGCCGACCGCGTCTCCAAAGACGCGGATGGGAAACAGCTCAGCAAGGTCCTTGACGCCGTCAAAGGATCCACGGCCGATGATCTGGTCAACGAGCTCGTCAGCGAAGACCTCAAACTGTGCCCGCAGGGACCGGACTCCTCTCGGGGAAATAACCCCGGCCATAGCGGCCCGCATGGCGCCATGAACCGGCGGGTCCGATTCCAGGATGCCCCGTGCGCGCCACCCCGGTTCGTGATGGAGGTTTTTGGGGCCGACGCCTGCACCGGAGATGAAGGTGCTGTAGTCCTCAAGAATCTCCTTGCACTCAGCGAAGCCGGCAAAGGCCAAGACACCGTATTTCTCCAGCCAAACCGCAGGGCCGGCGGCCCTCATCCGCTCGAACAGGGGATACGGGTTGATGAGGTTTTCGTCCGTGTACGGATCGTCCGACAACACGGGAACGGTTTGCGGTGGGGTGCTTACTGACATGGCAGGCCTCGATAGCGTCGGTCGTTTCGCTGCGCTGCAGCCGGATAGTGGCCCTAAAGTACCGGCAGGAGGGACCATAGGATAAGTCCTGTTCTCACTCTGTGAGAATGATTGTTGGTCATCCACCGGACGTCCGGCACGATCATTCCGTGACCGGCGACACTGGCCAGCTCATCGAAGCCCATCAAGGAGGCAGTGACATGGCGACCCACACATCCTTCGAGCGCGGCCTCATGATCCTCTCCGCCATCGCTGAAGCCGGCGACACCACCGTGGAGAGTGTGGCCTTGGAGCTCGGCATCCCGGTCAGCACCACCTACCGTTACTTCCATCAGCTCAAGGCCCACGGCTTCGTCCAGGAAGACTCCGGAATTTACCGGCCGGGGCACGCGCTGCTGGCATTGTCCGGCCGGCACCTGACGCAAAGTCACCTCGCGGAAGTTGGCACAGCCGTGCTAAAAGGCATCGTCGACGCCGTGGGCGAGACCGCAGTCCTGGTCATCAGGGTTGGAACTCAGGCCATGTGCCTGCGCCGTGCGGAACCGGACAAAGCCATTAAGTACACGTTTGCCGTCAATGAACTCCTGCCGCTGACCGCGGGAGCCGGCCCCCGGACCCTCCTCGCCTGGGCTCCGGCCGACGTCGTGCGCCAAGTGCTCGGCGGCAGCCTTCCGCGCTACACAGACAACTCACCGTCCGCGGAACAAATACAGCTCAGCCTCGCGCAGATCCGTGCCAACGGATGGGTGGTCTCGCGCGGCGAGCTGGATCCGGGAGCCGTCTCCGTCGCCGTGCCGGTCATGCTCGACGGGGAAGCTGTCTGCGCCCTGAACGTGGCCGGACCGGAGAGCCGCTGCGGCTCCCGCGCCTGGCTGAACTCGACCCTTAATTCAATGAATGAGGCAGCGGAAAACCTGGCGGCATCGCTGGGTTCCCTCGCAAGCCGCAGAACAACCCGAGAGGTAAGCGATGACGCTCGAAACTCTGCTTGATACAGCACCGGTGGTCATTGGGATGCACCGCGCAACCCTGGATGATCTGATCCAGGTGGCACGCCACCGGCGCCCCGTGGTTGTGGATGAACAAGTCCTGGCCCGGATGAAGCCAAGCCAGGAGTGGCTGGACGGCGTTATGGAGGCTATGAAAGCCGGCGAAAAGACCGCCCCCATTTACAGCATCAACACCGGGTTCGGCTCCCTCGCCGGACGCAAAGCCTTCGATGAACCGTCCGACGCCGCCGAGCTGTCCCGCCGCCTGGTGCTCTCGAACGCGGCCGGCGTGGGCCGGTACGTTGACGAGGAAGTGGTCCGGGCAACCATGTTCATCCGCATCGTCAGCCTCACGCAGGGTCACTCCGGTATCCGGGCAGATCTCGTGGAGACCCTGGCGCAGATGCTCAACCGCGGCGTGTATCCCGCCATCCCGGAATACGGTTCCCTGGGCGCCTCGGGCGATCTCATCCCGCTGGCCCACGTGGCCATCGTGATGTCACGCTCGCACACTGGCGAGGACGAGGAACTGGACTCCGGCGAAGCCTTCGTGGACGGCGCCGTGGTCTCCGGGATCGCCGCGATGGCCCACGCCGGAATCGAGCGGCTTCCGCTGGGGGCCAAGGATGGCCTCGCCCTCCTGAACGGCACCTCGTTCTCCTGCGCCCAGGCTGCCCTCGCACTCTACGACGCGCAGAACCTGCTGGAAACGGCGCAGATCACCGCGGCCATGACCATCGAGGCCCTCATGGGCTTCGGCGACGCCTTCATCGACGAACTCCACCAGGCCCGCGGCCAGCGCGGCCAGATCGAGGTGGCCGCCCGGCTCCGTGAACTCCTCGCAGGCAGCGGACTCGTGGACGGCGACGCCGGCACCGATCCCGTGCGCCAGCCGCCGCAGGACGCCTATTCCCTGCGCTGCATTCCGCAGGTCTTCGGCCCAGTCAAGGACACCCTGGAATTTGTCGCGAACATCCTGACCAACGAAATAAACGCCGCCACGGACAACCCGCTGATCTTCCCGTCGCTGCCGTCCACGCGCACCCTCAAAGCCGTTTCCGGCGGCAACTTCCACGCCGAATATGTCGCTTTCGCTGCTGACTTCATTTCGATCGTGGTCACGGAGATCGGCAACATCACCGAACGCCGGCTGTTCCGGCTCGACGACGGCACACTGAACCGCGGACTGCCGGACATGCTCGTGGCCAGCGATCAGATAGGCATGGACTGCGGCTACATGTTGCCGCAGTATCTCGCTGCGGCGCTGGTTTCCGACTGCAAGACGCTCGCCCACCCGGACAGCGTGGACTCCATCCCCACGTGCGCCAATCAGGAGGACCACGTCTCCATGGCAAACAACGCCGGCCGGCACGCGCGCCAGATTGTCTCCAACATCGAATCCGTCGTAGCCGTTGAACTGCTCATGGCTGCGCAGGCCCTTGAACTGCGGATGCGGATGCCTGCCACGGCGGAGGCCACACCCGGTCCCGCGAGCCTGGCCGCGCTGGCACTCCTGCGCTCCACAGCCTCCGCCGACGGCCGGCCCATCGACCATCTCAAACAGGACGTGGTCCTGTACCCCCGCCTGCGCAAGGCCGGCGAATTGGTCCACAGCGGCGCCGTCGTCACCGCAGTGAACGCAGCCATCGGAGGCGATGATGACGCTCCAGGCCGCTGAGGCTGCCGTGTTGAGTGCAGCCCCGGAAGACGGATTCCGCCGCCTCGCTGTCAGTGGGATCCGGCGGGAAGCCGACGGCGTCGCCTCCGTGATTCTGGGCGATCCCGACGGCGGGACGCTCCCGGCCTGGGAGCCGGGCGCCCACGTCGATGTCCTGTTCGGCAACGGCGTCCTGCGTCAATATTCGTTGTGTTCGGACCCCTCGGATCACCACGTTTGGCGCATCGCGGTGCTGCGGGAACAACCCGGCAGGGGCGGGTCCCGCTACGTCCACGAGGAGCTGAAGGCAGGCGACGTCCTGGACGTACGCGGCCCGAAAAACAACTTCCGCGGCACACCGGGTCCCGGTGAGAAAGTCTTTGTTGCAGGCGGCATCGGGATCACACCGCTGCTGCCAATGATTCGGGCAGCGCACGCCGGCGGCGAGCCGTGGCGTCTTTTGTATCTGGGATCAAGCCTGCGCTCCATGGCATTCCTGGACGAGGTCTCCGCCCTTGACCCTGAGCGGGACAAGGTTCAGGTTCAGGCGAAGGAAAATTCCGGAAGCATGGACCTCAGCGAGTACCTGCGCCTGGCCCGGCTGGGTCCGGACACCACGGTCTACGCCTGCGGTCCGCAGCGCTTGCTCACCGAGCTCCGCTCGGCACATGCGGCCGGTGCGATTCCGCGCCTGATGTTTGAATCCTTTGGTTCCGAACAGACGAGCGGTTCCGGGCAGGCAAACAGTTCCGGGCAGGTCAGCCCGCCGGCCGGCAGCGATACCCCGTTCATCGTGGAAACCGCCGACGGCACCAAAATCACGATTGGGGCCCAGGAGACCATCCTGGACGCCCTGCAGCGCGTCAACGTTCCTGCCTTGAACTCCTGCCGGAAAGGCACCTGCGGCACCTGCGAAACGGTCGTTTTGGGCGGAGTTCCGGACCACAGGGATGAAATCCTCAGCGCCGAGGAGCGGGCGGGAAACGAGACCATGATGATTTGTGTTTCGCGCTGCCTGGGCGACAGGCTGGTCCTCGATATCTAGATGCGACGGCCGGCCCGGAGCACGGCCAGCAGGCCGAAGTCCGCATCGGTGACAACAATATCGGCCCGCATGCCGGCCCGCAGGCTTCCGATCACGGATTCCGCACCGAGGACCCGGGCCGGGACCAGTGTTGCCGCTTTGACAGCGTTGGCCGGGCTCACGCCGGCCGCGACTGTCCTGCGGACGACCTCCAGCAGTGTTGACGTCCCTCCGGCAAGGGCATTGTTACTGTGCAGCCGTGCCACGCCTTCCCGGACCACCACGGCCGAGGGACCGAGGTCGTAGTCGCCGTCGGGCAGTCCGGTGGCGGCCATGGAATCTGTCACGAGGGCAATATTGTCGGCTCCGGCCAGATCGAACACCATCCGGACGGTTTCAGGATCGAGGTGGACGCCATCGCCGATGAGCTCGACGACGATCTCCCCTGCCGCCGCCAGCCGCAGGCAGGCCGCGACGGGGCCGGGGCTGCGGTGATGAAGTGGCGGCATACCGTTGAACAGGTGTGTGATGGTTGGCCGGGCATATTCGGGATGGCGACCGCGTGCCGTTGACGCAACCAGGAGTTCGGCTGCCTCTGTTAGCGACGCTGAAGTCGTCTGGGCATCTGCGTCGGTATGGCCCAGGGAGGGCGTGACGCCATGCTCGGCCAGGATCCTGACGAGTTCGCCTGCCCCGGAAAGTTCGGGTGCATACGTCATGGTCTTCAGGGAGCCGCCAGCCGCAGCAATCAGCCGGCGGGCCAGTTCGGGATCGGGATCCCGGAGCCAGTCCGGGTTCTGCGCCCCGCAGCGGGCGTGGGACAGGAACGGGCCTTCCAGATGGATACCCGCGATGAGCCCTTCGGACCATAAGTCGTTCAACACGCCGATTCCGTGCGTGAGCTCCTCGCACGACGCGGTGACCATACTGGCCAGCAGTGTTGTGGTGCCGCTGCGGTGCAGGAACCCCACCGCCTGCCGGGACGCCTCCCCGTCACCATCGGGGAAGCCCCCGCCTGCTGCGCCGTGGCAGTGCAGGTCGATCAGCCCGGGCAGGATCAGGCTTCCCGGCTGCAACTTGAGCGTTTCGGCTGCCGGGTACCTGGCGCGGTCGAAGCCCGCCCGCGGTCCGGCATAGGCGATCAGCCCGTCCAGCACTGCTACAACTGAGTCTTCCGTTTGGGTTCCGTCAGACAGCATGGTTCCGTGTAGGACGTAGGTGGTTCCGGGTGCCGGATGGCGGAGGTCCGTGCTGGTCATGGGTCCTTCCAAGTTCGGGGTGCGGTGGTGTGGAGCCGGAGACCTATCCTGCGTCCAGATCGCTGCCGATCATGGCTGAGATGGCTTCAACGGCAGGGTGGTTGTCGGAGGCAATCGTGATCGGGGTGCCGTGCCCTGCGCCCAGCATCATGATCATCAGGGATGAATTGGCGTCCGCCGGGTCTTTGCCCGCGAGGGTCAGGGTGATCTCGTCTTCGTAGGCCGCCGCCGCCTGGGCGATGAGCGCGGCGGGGCGGGCGTGAAGCCCTGCGGCTAAGCCGACGGTTACGGTTTTGCTGTTCACTGTGGACCCTTCATTTCGGCATAGAGGCGGCCCGTGTGCAGGGCAAGGTAGGAGATTTCGTCGGTAGAGATGATCCGGTGAATCGCCTCGCCAATCAGGCGGGCAATGTCCGTCGCGGCGTCGGCGGCTTCCGGATACACCTGCCGGACCGAGGCGAGGACGTCCAGGTGGGAACTGTGCAGTTGTTCGTCGCTGGCAGCCCGGGCAAAGACGAAGCGCAGATGCGTCACGAAGCGTGCGGCACTGGTTGCGTCTTCATCGATCGGCTGGCCCCACCGCTCAGCCAGACGCAGGAAGACCCGGCTGATCGTCTCGGTCATCACGACGGTCTTGGAAAAGTCTCCTTTGGTCCACTGCTGGTTGACGAAGTGCAGCGCGAATGCCACCCACTCATCCTCCTGCAGCCGGACCCCGAGCGTGTCGGACACCAGTGTCACGACCTGGCGTCCCAGTGCGGCTTCTGCCGGGTAGAGCTGGGCCACTTCCCAGCGGAGCGGGAAGTCGATGTGTGTTCCTTCCTGGGCCCGACGTACCGCGAAGGTGAGGTGGTCCAGGACGGGGATCATCAAGGACTGTCGCGGCTCGAGTCCGAGGGTCGCATGACCGAGTTGAGTGATGGTCTGGGCCAGTGCGATCTGGTCCAGCGGTGCGTCGCTGAGGAGGCCGGCGACCTGGGTCGCCCGGTAGGACCCGTCGGCCACGAAGCGCTGATCGGCCATGGACGTGTCGACGCTTTCGCCCGGGCGGCGCTGGAAACCGATCCCCTTGCCCAGCAAGACAACTTCCGTGGCGTCTGCCTCGATGGCGAGTACAACGTTGTTGTTGTAGACCCGCTTGATGCTCGCTTGCTGGGTCACTTCCATGGGGCCGGATCCTCGAATCGCTGCCAGGCCGGTTTGTTCCTGTACGTCTCTTCGTAGTATTCCTGGCCCTCAAGCTCAGCGGCAGCAGCGCGATCGATGATCACCGTGGCCGCAGGATGCAACTGAAGAACCGACCCGGGGCAGCGGGCCGAGAGCGGCCCCTCGATAAGTCCCGCGATTGCCGAAGCCTTATGGCTGCCCTGGGCCATGAGAACGACCTCGCGGGCGTCCATGATGGTGCCGAGGCCTTGCGTCAGGCAGTGCCGGGGAACGTCGTCCAAAGTCTCAAAGAAACGGCTGTTGGCCTCCCGGGTCGTGCGCGTAAGGGTTTTGACCCGGGTGCGCGATGACAACGATGAACTTGGCTCGTTGAAGCCGATGTGCCCGTTTTCCCCGACGCCCAGGATCTGGATGTCGATCCCGCCGGCGGCCTTAATGGCTTCCTCGTAGTGACGGGGCCGCGGCGTCGGTGTCCGTGGCGAAGCCGTCCGGGCAACTGACCCGCAGGGGATCCATCCGCAACGGATCCGTCACTGTTGCACGGATCACCTCCGCGTAGCTCTCGGGATGCCCCGGCGGCAAGCCGACATACTCGTCCAGCGCGAATCCCCTGGCGCGGCTCAGGTCGAGTTCCCCAGCCTCGATCCTCCGGGCCAAATCAGCGTAGGCCGCCAGGGGCGACGAACCCGTCGACAGGCCCAGCACCGCCTCGGGGCCCCGGTCCCGGACCACGCGGCTGACTTTCGCCGCCGCGAGCCGGCCGACTTCCTCGGGTGTTTCGCAGATGATCACTTCCATGGTCTGGTGCCTTTCACTTCCGGCGGACTGTGATGACGGGCGTATCGGCGGCCTGCAAATCCGGGTCAGTCATGCCGAATTTGCTCCCGTTCGTCAGGATAACCGGGGTGGCCATGGACGGTACCTTCGCAGCAAGTTCCGCCAGGTCGCAGCTGATGATTAGGTCTCCGCGGGAGACCCGTTCACCGGCTTGCCGGTGCCCGGTGAATCCTTCGCCCTTGAGTTTGACGGTGTCGATCCCGATGTGGACGAGGAGCTCGGCTCCGGCGTCTGTCCGGATGGCAAAGGCGTGCAGTGTTTTCGCCACCAGGACGAGTTCGCCGTCAGCCGGGCTGCGGAAGGAACCGTCCGTTGGTGCGACGGCAAATCCGTCGCCGACCGACCGTCCGGCGAAGACAGGATCCGGGACTTCGTCGAGGGGAATGATTCTCCCGGAGACCGGGCTGAAGACGGGATCGCCCTTTTTCTTGAATGGGTTCAGCATTGAGGTGCTCCTTCAGTCGTCGAGGCCAAGGCTCTCGTTGATCGCGTTTTTGTACAAGATGGCTTTCCCGCCGTAGACGGCCTGGACGCCGCCCTGGACTTCGAAGACGTCGGTGGCGCCGAGCTTCCGCAGGGCTGCTTTGTCGACTTTGGCCGGGTCTTTCACGGACACCCGCAGTCGGGTGATGCAGGCGTCGACGTCGTCAAGGTTGGCTGCCCCGCCGAGGGCTTCCACGACGCGCGCGGCGGTCTCCTGGATTGTTCCGGCGGCAGCGGGAGCACCTGCCATGGCAGGCACGAGGGCGCCGTCGACAGGCGCCGCGTCGGCGTCGCTGGCGATGGTGTCGTCGAGGTGTCCGGGTGTGCCGATCTTGAAGCGTTTGATGGCGAACCTGAAGGAGAAGTAGTACAGGGCGAACCAGATGGCGCCGACGGGCAGCACGAGCAGCCAGTTGGTCCGTTCATTGCCTTGCAGAACGCCGAAGAGAAGGTAGTCGATGGCTCCGCCGGAGAAGGTGTTGCCGATGCGGATGTTGAGGAGGTCGGCCACGAAGAAGGAGGCGCCGTCCAGGAAGGCATGGAAGACATACAGCAGGGGGGCGACGAACAGGAACATGAATTCGATGGGTTCGGTGATGCCGGTGACGAAGGACGTCAGCGCCACAGAGGCGAACAGGCCGGTGTACTTCGCGCGGCGGCCCTTGGGGACGCAGTGCCACATCGCGAGGCAGGCGGCGGGCAGGCCAAACATCATGGTGGCGAAGCGGCCGGCGAAATAGCGGGTGCCCTCGGTGAACAGGCCGGCATGGCTCGGGTCGGCCAGCTGGGCGAAAAAGATCTTCTGGGCGCCTGCAATGGAGGTGCCGTTGACCAGCTCAGTCCCGCCCAGGGGTGTGAACCAGAACATCGGGTAGATCATGTGGTGCAGGCCGACGGCGCCGCTCAGCCGCAAAAGGAAGCCATAGAAGAAGGTCCCAATGGGGCCCATGCCGGCGATGGCGGTACCGGCAGAAACCATAGCCTGCTGGATGGGCGGCCACGCAAGGAAGAAGAACACGCCGACGATGATTCCGGCGAAGGCCGCGACGATGGGCACGAAGCGGGATCCCCCGAAGAATCCGAGGAAAGCCGGCAATTCGATGTTGCGGTAGCGGTTATGCAGCCAGACCGCGGCCGCGCCGATCACTAGGGCGCCGACGACGCCGGTGTCGATGGGCTGGCTGTCGGGGCTGAAGATGTCCAGCATCGCTGTGATGGTGGCGGTCATAACGAGGTAGCCGACGATTCCCGCCAGGGCAGCAGTGCCCTTATCGCGTTTCGCCAGGCCGATGCACAATCCGATCGAGAGCAGGAGCGCCAGGTTGCTGAAAATCGTGGCGCCGGCGGCGGACATCACGCCGAAGATTCCCTGAAGGACGGTGTCGTCCAACGCCGGGTAGGCCTGGACCGTGTTCGGGTTGGACAGGGCACCGCCGATCCCCAGGAGGAGGCCGGCGGCTGGAAGAATAGCAATCGGCAGCATAAAGGCCTTGCCGATTTTTTGGAGTTGCTTGAACATGGTGACTGCTTTCAGTTCGGACCCGACGGCGTCGTCGGGTTAGAAGGGAGTGCTGATTGCCTAAGCGAGTGCTGTGACGAATTTCGTGGCGATTTCGGCGGGCCGGGTGATCGCGCCGCCAACGACGACGCAGAAGGCGCCAAGATCGAGCATCTGACGGGCCTGCTCGGGGGTGCCGACCTGGCCCTCAGCGATGACAGGAACGGTTGTTTTGACCGACAATTCCTCCACCAGGGTGAAGTTGGGACCCGGGGCGCCTTCGGACTGGGGCGTGTAACCGCTCAGCGTGGTTCCGACGAAGTCGACGCCGGAGGCTGCGGCGGCCAGGCCTTCTTCGAGGGTGGCGATGTCGGCCATGATTGCCAGGTTCGGGTGGGCAGCGCGGATTTGTTCGATGAACGCTGCAGGACTAAGTCCGTCGACGCGTTCCCGGAGCGTGCAATCGACGGCAACTACATCCGCGCCCGCTTCGACGAGCGCGTCCACCTCAGCCATGGTTGCGGTGATGTAGGGCTCAAAAGGCTCGTAGCGCTTTTTGATGAGTCCTATCACCGGCAAATCGACGGCTGCCTTGATCTGGCGGACATCTCGCGTGGAGTTGCAGCGGATCCCGGCTGCACCGGCCTGGGCAGCAGCTTTGGCCATGAGCGGCATAATGCCGCCCTCTTCGGTGAACAGTGGCTCACCGGGCAAGGCTTGGCAGGAGACGATAAGGCCGCCGCGCAGGCGGTCCAACAAAATAGAAATGGTCATGGGGATTATTCCTCGGACGCTGGAAGACGTAGCAACCCGTGTACAACTCCGTACAAGGGCTTCCGTCTCAGGTTTTGCCGAAAGTTACAATCCCGATGACCGCCGCGAAGAATCGCGACGCTTTAAAATGTACATGGCATTCCCGGATCCGTCACCCCCGCGAGGCCCGTCAGGACTGTGAGCGTGACCGACCAGTTTACCGCGTCAGCCCGGACCGTTGGCGTTCGGGGAAGAGATGGGGGGCAGAGATGGTCAAACAAGGCGATTCCGGCGACGCGGACGTGCGCCATTCTCGATGCGGCGCAGCGTTTACTTCGCTGTCCGCCGCGGTGCGATGAGGCTGTCGAGCATTTGTTGTTCGGCAATATTCAGGCGCCGGGCGAGATGTTCTTTTGCCCCTCGAATGTCGCGGGCCAGGATCAGGTCGCTGAACTCCTGATGCTGTGCGAGCCCTTCTGAGGTGGCGCCGCCGTCGGCTTCCAGATGCGTCATTGCCAGGCGGAGCCGGCCCATCAGCGAGGCATGGGCCTCTGAAAGGATGTGGGAGTTAAGGAAGCCCACCGTCCGGGCATGGCATTGTGCATCGGCCTCTACGAACCCGGGGACGTCGCCGTTTTCGACCGCTTCATGCATCTGTGCCACAGCCTGTTTGAGGCTCAACAACGCATCATCGGGGGCTTCGGCGGACGCTTCCACACCGGCAAGTTCCAGGACCCGGCGGGCCTGATAAATTTCGGCGACGTCAGAGGCATCGAGGCTCAGGACTTCCAGAACCCGAGTGGCGGGATTGCGGACGAGGAGCCCTTCCAGGACCAGAGAATTCAATGCCTGACGGACCGTGGCGCGCGAAATGCCCAGTTCGCGCGCCATGGCGTCTTCGGTGATTCTTGATCCAGGCAGTATCTGCCGGCTGAGAATCTGCTCCCGGAGTGCGTCGGTGCTGAGCTCTGCCGTCGTCATGCGTTGGATCTTGTTCATGGGTGGACTCCTAGTGTTGTGGCGGTGCTTTTCTATAACGGGCTGGCGCCGCCATGTCCTGATTCACGATCCTAGGTGAGTGCTTGGGATCCGCGGCTATCGTGTCTACTGCTGTCCGGGCTTCCGGGGGGCCGCCAGTCGAGCGGCGGGGGCATTGTCGAGGAGACGATCCGGCCTGAAATCCGCAAATAGGGGTTCGGTCTCTCCCATGATTTCTGCGGTTACGCTCGCTCCGAGGAATGGCGCCAGGGTGACACCGCTGTGGGTGGCGACCAGGTAGAGCCAGGATGCGGACGCGACCGGGCCGATGATGCTGCGGCCGTCGGCCGGCATGGCGCGTACTCCGACCCGCAGCTCGGTGACGGATGCGTTATCGGTATTTCCCAGCACTTTGCGGAGCCTGCTGAGGAATTCGTCGGCCAGGGATGAGTCCGGGCGCAAGTCGGCTCCGGGCGCTGCCGTCCCGTCAAGGTCCAGGGCCTGGAGCAGGAGACGCCCGCCGCCGTCGGGCCGGATGTTCAGGGAGGGTGTGGTGAGAAGGCGGTCTATCGAGGTGGACAGGGGGTTTGTGACGGCGAGGTAGCCCACAGTAACGTCACCGGGCTCCTGGTACTCCGTCATTACCGGCCCAAATCCGGCGGTTGCAGTGACCGTGTTGGTCCAGCGGCCGGCAGCGCTGACGACCCGGTCGGCGAGGATGGTGGATCCGTCGCTGAGGCCCAGCCGCACGCCACCGGGTGCTTCACGGAAGTTCTCCACCGCCACACCGGACAGGATTTTTACACCTGATTCCCGGGCACGCCGGAGCTGATGGCGGATGTACAGGCTGGGATAGCAGTGGGCTTCCCGGGGAAAGTATGCGACCACCCCGGCGCTGTCGGGTATGAGCAGGTCAGGGACGAGTTCCCGGGCGTAGGACGGGGTGATTTTATCGGCCGGGTACCCGAGTTCGCCGAGGCGTTCCAGACGGCTCTGGAGCTCCACTTCGTGCTCCGGGTCGGTGGCGAACTCGATATGGCCGGTGGGACGCAGCCAGTCGGCACCGGAGGCGGCGAGCCGGTGGTGTGCCTCCAGCCCGGCAAGGTTCAGTTCGTAGTAGCTCTCCGGCTCCTTGTTGTTGGAATTGACCCACGCATAGGAAACCGCGGAGGTGCCTGCGCCGGGCGCCCCCTGGTCGATCAGCGTGACCTGGGCGCCGCGGGCGGCCGCTTCAGCGGCGATCGAAACGCCGATCATTCCGGCACCGATGACGGCTATTTTCATTGTTGGTTCCTTAAAAGTAGTGGGGTCAGAGGACTTTGCTCAGGAACGCCTGGGTGCGTTCTTCTCGGGGGTTGCCCAGCACATCGCCCGGCGTGCCTGCTTCAACGACGACTCCGCCGTCCATGAAGACCACGGTGTCGGCGACTTCCCGGGCGAAACCCATCTCGTGGGTCACGACGATCATCGTCATGCCCGTCGATGCCAGGTCTTTCATGACGTCCAGGACTTCACCGACCAGTTCCGGGTCGAGGGCCGAGGTCGGTTCGTCGAAGAGCATGAGTTTGGGTTCCATGGCCAGGGCTCGGGCAATCGCGATCCGCTGTTGTTGGCCGCCGGAGAGGGATCCTGGGTAGGCGTTGCGCTTGTCGGAGAGACCAACCCGTGCGAGGAGCCGTTCGGCGCGTTCCTGGACGCGTGCTTTGGGTTCTTTTTTGACCCCGATCGGCGCTTCCATGATGTTCTGCAGAACGGTCATGTGGGGGAAGAGGTTGAACTGCTGGAACACCATGCCCACCTCCGAGCGCATCCGGGCAATGTCTTTGGGGCGCAGTTCGTGAAGGGCGCCGGAGTGTTCGCGGTATCCGACGAGGTCGCCGTCGACTGCGATCCGGCCTGCCGTTACCGTGTCCAGGTGATTGATGAGGCGCAGAAAGGTTGATTTGCCTGATCCGGACGGGCCCAGAAGCGTCATCACTTCGCCTCGCCGGACTTCCAGGTTGATGCCTTTCAGGACTTCGTTGTGGCCGAAAGACTTCCAGACGTTGGTGGCGGTGACCATCATTTCGGGTGTGTGGGTCATCAGATTCTCCTGCCGGCGGCCGCGTCATTGGTGCCGCGTCGTTTTTGCAGCTCCAGGATGCGTCGAAGCATCCCCTTGCTTTGGTCCCGAGTGCTTCTGCCGTAGTGGCGTTCGGTGTAGTACTGGCCGACGGTCATCACCGAGGTGACGATGAGATACCAGATGGAGGCCGTGATCAGCAGCGGGATGGTTTGGAAGTTCTCGGCGTAAATCAATTGGGTGGCATAGAGCAGTTCCGGGAAGGACAGCACACTGACGAGGGATGTTGTTTTAAGCATCGAGATCGCATTGTTCGCTGTCGGCGGCACAATTACGCTCATCGCCTGCGGAAGAACGATGCGCCGCAACGCCCGCATGTTCGACATGCCAAGGGCATGGGCGGCCTCCGTCTGTCCTTTACCGACGGAGACGATGCCGGCACGGACGATTTCCGCCATGTAGGCTGCCTCGTTCAGCCCGAGGCCCAGAATCGCCGCAATCACCGGGGTGATCAGCGAGTTGGTGTCCATGGCGAACAACGTGGGCCCGCCCGGTACTCCCAGGCTGAGCAGCGGGTAGAGCGCGGAAATATAGCCCCAGAAAAGCAGCTGGACGAAGATGGGCGTCCCGCGGAAGAACCAGATGTACAGGCCCGCGGCGCCTTGGAGAGCCGGATTGGAGCTCAGTCGCATAACGGCAAGAACGACGCCAAGCACGACGCCCAGGACCATGGCAATGACCGTCAACTGCAGGGTATTCAGCAAACCGTCCAGCACCCGCGGTGACATGAAATACTCGCCGACGACGGGCCAACCGAAGTTGGGGTTGGTCGCCACGGACTGGATGGCCAGCGCAGCAAATATGAGGATCAGGACATACGAGGCCCAGCGCCCTGGCCGTTTAAGCTTGATAACCCGTTCGGGTTCGTGCTGCCGCACCGAGACCGGTTCTGCCTGCCCAGGCAAGAGCGGTTCAGTGTGGGCCTTCACGACCGGGCACCGTTGATTTCGGATTTATCGATCTTGATGGCGTCCAGATTCCACTTGCTCAGCAATGAACCGTACGTGCCGTTCCGGATCAACTCATTGATCGCGGCGTTGACAGCCGCCGTCAGCTTGCTGTCCTTGGGCAGGGCAACGCCGCCGGGGTTCGGGTTTTTCAGCAGCGGACCAACGGCTTCGAACTTTTCCGGGTTCTTCTTTGACACGTCTACCAGTGGAGGCGCGTCGAGCATGACCCCGTCGATGCGGTCGCTCTGCAGGGCCAGCTCCGCCTGGGGTGCGTTCTGGTAGACCTCCGCGGTGGGTGCCGGCTTACTGGCCGACGTGCAGGCGCTCTCCTGGCCGGGGAGGAACGTCGTCTGCTGCAGTGAACCGCGGATGACGCCGATGCGGGCCCCGCAGGTCTGGTCTGCGGCGAGGGCCTTCGGGTTGCCCTTGCCGACCAGCAACAGGGTGCCGTTCCAGTAGTAGGTGGCGAAGTCCACGGTCTTCTCGCGTTCCTTGGTGTCCCCAATGGATGACATCGCCAGATCGACCTTGTTGGCAGCCAGCGACGGAATCAGCGCGTCGAAGGATGTCGGGACAAATTCGACCTTCAGGCCCAGCAGGTCACCGACCGCGGTAGCCAGGTCGGGGTCCAGCCCCACAATGGTCTTCCCGTCCGTATCCATTGATTCAAACGGAGCATACGTAGGGTCGGTGGCGACCCGCATTTTTCCTGCCTGCCGAATGTCATCCGGCACGAGGGCCGCGAGTCTGGCGTCGGTGGCCACGGACGGTGACGCCGCCGGCGCCCCTGATGAGGCACCGCCGCAGCCGGTGAGCGCCAGCGCCAGCCCTCCGATGACGGCGGTGAGGCCGGTGCGACCCACGGATTTCTTTTGCATGCCCATAATTTTCCTCCTAGTATCAGACTGTCTGACAGTCCAAGTGTCATACTTCACATCCTACCCGTCAAGAGGCGGCCCAAATTTTCCGTGCAGAAGGTTCACAAATGAAAAAAGAAATCAAAACCCCTCTCGCTCCTGTGCCCGTCGGCCCCTATTCCCAGGCGGTACGCGTCGGTCCCTTTATGTACCTCGCAGGCCAGGGCGGATTCACAGCCGCCCGTGAACTTGTGGGCGAAGATGTCGGGGCCCAGACAAAACAGGCCTTCACCAACCTGAAAAACGTGCTGGAAGCCGGTGGCGGAACCTTGAAGGACCTCGTCTCGGTCCGTGTTTACCTCAGTGACGACTCGGAATTCGCCGGCATGAACGAGGCCTACGCCCAGTTCTTTGAAGCCCCATTCCCCGTGCGGACCACCGTCTCCGCCGGACTCGGACCCGGCATGAAAGTGGAAATCGACGCTGTGGCCGTCCTTGACGAATGACCGCGCGGACCATGGCGGATCGGAAGATGGCGCCGCGCCCCGCAGGAAGGGTCAGCCGGTTCCAATCTCGACCTAACCCCCGATCATGCTCCCGCAGCCAGTTTCCGCGTTGTCACCCGTAAGCTGCTGCTGCGCGCTGAAGGGCGGCGGAAACGGCTGCTATGGCGGGGCGGGTGCTGGAGGCTTCCCTGGTTGCGAGAAGAATTTGACGGCTTTGCATACCCGAGGCCGTGGGGTAGCGGCGAAGGTTTGGCGAGGCACCAACGAGGGCGAGCCCGGGAAGGACTGCGACGGCCAATCCTGTTTCGACAAACCTCAGATGCACGGCGACATCTTCGGAGGCACAGATGACGTGTGGTTCGAAGCCGGCCTTCCGGCACTGGTTGGTTAGCCAGGTCCGGGAAGCCGAGTCTGCGGATTCGACCGCCCAGCGGGCGTCCGCGAGCTGCGCTATCAGGTCCTGGCCCGGGTCCAGGCCTTCGGTGATGGCCGCGTCCATAACGAGCCATAATGGATCGTCCATGATCGTGGTGACAGCGATCCCGGGCAATGACGGCAGGGGAAGTCCGGGAAATGCCTCGGCGATAACAAGATCGTATTCGGACGAGGCCAGCGAGGGCAGCGTGACCTCGGGTTCCCCTTGTTCGAACTCCACGCTCAGTTGCGGGTGCAGGCGGCGCAGCTCGGTCAGGGCGTCGGGAACTATCGTCAACGCCGCGGACTGGAAGGCTGCGACCTTGACGACGCCTCGGGGCTGGGACATCGACCGGGAAACGTCGGCTTCTGCCCGTTCGAGCAGTTCGAGGATCTGCTCGGCGTGCGCCACCAGGATCAGGCCCTGGGGGGTCAGCTGCAGACGGCGCCCGGACGGCTCAACCAGAGGGACGCCGATTTCCTTTTCCAGCAGCCGGACCTGCTGCGACACCGCTGACGTGCTGTAGGACAAGGCCGCGGCGACGGCAGAGAGGGTCTTGCGGTGGTGCAGCTCCCGCAAGACCCTGAGCCGGACGACGTTCAGCACATCTGTCCCCTCTGCCGCATCGATTCGGTGCGTGATGCGCCGGTCAGGAAAACTCTACGATAATCTCCACCTCGACGGGGGCATCCAGGGGCAGTTCGGCCACTCCCACTGCCGAGCGCGCGTGCTCCCCGCGGGTACCGAACAGCTCGTTCAGCAGCTCGCTGGCACCGTTGACCACCGCCGGCTGGCCATTGAATCCGGCGGCCGAGGCGACGAAACCGGTGACTTTGAGGATTCTTGCGTGGTCCAGGTCGCCGAGGGCGCCCGCGGCGGCCAGCGCGTTCAGAACACAGGTCCTGGCCAGGTCGGCCGCCGTCTCGGCGGAGACGTCGGATCCCACCTTGCCCGCAGCAGCCATAACGCCCTCCCGGAGGGGAAGCTGCCCGGAGGTGTAGACGGTGTTTCCGGTCCGGACGGCGGGTACGTAGGCGGCGACGGCGCCGGGGACTTCAGGGAGTTCCAACCCGAGTTCAGCGAGTCGTCCCCGGAGTGCCTGGTGGGACAGTGAGATGGTCTGGTCAGTCATGATAATCCTTTAAAAAGTGGGGTTAGTGGCAGAAATCGGTGGCCGTGGCGGCAAGGATGTGACTGACCCGCTTCAGCGAGCCGAGGTCGACCCATTCGGTGGCAGCGTGGGCGCCAGCGCCGTCAACTCCGAACAGCAGCCCGGGTATCCCGGCTTCGAGCATGAGGGAAGCATCGGTCCAGAACGCTTCGCCACGGACGGCGGCGGCCTGCCCCATGACCGCCCCCGCAGCGGCCATGACAGCACGGACGATCGGGGCGTCGGCGGGGACCTCGAACGCGTGGCGTTCCAGACCCGCGGCCAGCGTATAGCTGAAGTCGGGGTCGGAGGCGGCGATCGCGTCGAGGATTTCCCGCAGTTCGGCCTCCACCGTTGCTGCGCTTTCCCCGGGCACCGTGCGTCGTTCGAGCGAGACAGTGCAGGCCGCGGGATAACTCGAGAGCTCTTCGCCGCCGCGAATGAGCGACGCGTGGATGCTTCCCGTTCCCAGCACCGCGTGGCCGGGCCCGGTGAGCAGCGAGCGGCTGAGCTCGTCGAGGCCGGTGAGGAATCTCCCGGTCTTGGCGATGGCGTCGATGCCCAGATCGGGGCGGGAGCCGTGCGCGGCAGTGCCGTTGATGGTGACGTCGAACCACACGAAGCCTCGGTGGGCGATCACGATGTCCTCGTGCGTGGGTTCTGAGACGATGGCGGCGTCGGCCGTGAAGTGCCGAAGAACCTCCTCGGTGCCGGCGCTGGCGAATTCCTCGTCCGCGACGAGGGCCACGATGATGTCACCCGCATGCGGCCGTGATGCGGCGGCAGCGGCGGCGGTCATCATCGCGGCGATGCCGGCCTTCATATCGAACGTCCCGCGGCCATACATGCGGTCGTCCTCCAGACGGGGCTCAAGAGGGTCCCCGTCATAGCCGGCGAGCGTGACGGTATCGAGGTGGCCGTTGAACATCAAGCTCTTGCCACCGCCCGTGCCGGCAGCGACGGCCACGATGGAGGGACGCCCAGGCACGGCTTCGAGGCGGGTCACGGTGAAGCCCCGCCTCTGAAGCCAGTCGGCAGTGAAATCAGCAAGGGCTGCTTCTCCAGCTGCCCCGGGAACCAGGTCCGGGTTGACGGAATTGATCCGGACGAGGTCCTGAAGGAGCGCTACCGGATCCTCCAGTACGCCGTGCGTGGCTTTTGGCATTGCGTGTTCGCTGGTTTTCATGGGGAACAGGTCTTTCATCGGAGCGGGTTGGCCGCGAGGCCTTCGGTGCTGACCAGGACGATCACGGAGGTTTCGTTGAGGCCCATCTGCTGTCGCCGTTCCGGGCTGGAGAGGGCGGCCCGGACGCCGGCCAGGGAAGCCGCACCGCAAGGGCCCACATCCTGACCCAAGCTCTGCAGATCCAGGACTGCTTGGCGACAATCCGCCTCGGAGACGCTGACGGCGGCATCGACCCCAGCCAGGAGCGCCGGCCAGCCCAGTTCGGAGGGCGTGCCGCAATTGAGCCCGGACATGATGGACGGAAAGGAGGTATCCACCACTACCGGTTTTCCCGCCTGCAAGGACTGGGCTATGCAGGCGGCGGTATCCGGCTCGGCACTCAGGAGGACCGGGGCGGCATTTCCGGGGGTTCGGTAGTGCTCCACCAGCGCCTGGGCGAGGGAACCAACACCAACGGGGCAGGCGACCAGATCCGGACCGGCCACGTGCAGCTCCCGGAGTGCGTCGTCAATCTCGCCGAACAACGTGCCGTACCCATCAACGATCCATTGTGGGACCTCCATGTATCCCTCCCACGCGGTGTCCTGGATCAGTACGTCGCGGGCTTCGCCGTGGGTGGATTCCGCCGCTAGGGTGACGACGTCGTCGTAGATGTTATCGGTTTCAACCAGGTCTGCCCCTTCGCTCCTGATGCCATTAATGGCGGACGAGCTTAGTCCCGCGGGGACGTAGATCCGTGCGGACAGGCCCAACAGGGCTGCCATCCGGGATATTGCCCGGCCATGGTTGCCATCGGTGGCAGTGACCAGCACCGGCATATCTGTGACCCCCACGTTGGAGCGAATAAAGTCCTTGAGCCGGGGGACAGTCATGCCATCGGGGTCCAGGTTGTAGCGCTGGCACAGGGCCCTGCAAACGGCCCACGATGCCCCAAGGATTTTGAAAGCGGGCAGGCCCAGCCTGTTGGACTCGTCCTTGAGAAATACGCGGCCCACGCCGAGCTCGGCAGCAAGACTCGGAAGTTCGGTCAGCGGGGTGGGAGCATAACCGGCAAGCGTCCGGTGGAAGGACTCCGCGGAGTCCGGGGCTGCGGTTCGCCAACTCCGGGCGGCAGGATTGGCGTACCAGTAGGCGGTGTCTGTGGAAGTCATGTCACCATGTTCCGACACTGGGACCTAAAGAAAAAGCGATGGTTTGCGCTTGGTTATTTTTACTTTTGCTTCAAATAGCATCTCGTTCGCCACTTCTTGAAACGTCCTGTTTTTATGGACCTTACTAGCCACGAAAATCCGCTTTTACTTTCAGCAGATAACCGTCAATATGGAGTCCAGACGTGATCGTCGCCACTCTCCACCAGGAAGCGGCAGCAACGATATTTAGGAGCGTCCCCTGGCCCAGCTCCAGAGGATTTCCGCTCCAGACAAGGCGCACCAAGTTCGGGATGTTTTCCTGAACGCCATCACTTCGAAGGACTAAGCCTGTGACCAGTATGCAGCCGCTAGTTAGCAAAAAACCGGTACTTATGGCTCCAGGGTCAGAACCCGAGACCCTGGAGGCCAAACAAACTCTCCGACGCTCCATCACTGGATCCGCGCTGGGGAACGCCGTTGAATGGTACGACTACGCTGTTTATGGCTACCTCACCATCTACATGGCAACAAACTTCTTTGGTTCAAAGGAGGGCGACGGCGGTGTGGGCGTTACGCTGACGCTGGCCACCCTGGCATTATCCTTCCTCGTCCGGCCGCTGGGCGGAATCATATTGGGTCCGTTGGGGGACAAAGTGGGCCGACAGAAGGTCATGGTTCTCACCGTGATTCTGATGACGCTGGCGTCAGGCTCCGGACCGCCGTCGCGGTTTCTTTGGCTCATTCCTGGAGTTTGGAACCACCGTCGGATTCATTCTCGCGGGAATTCTATGCACCGGCCTCGTGAGCATCGTCGGCGAACAAGGAATGCTTGATGGCTGGTGGCGGCTCCCGTTCCTGGTCACCATCCCCTTGGGCATAATTGCGCTATGGATCCGGACCCGGCTCGACGAGGCCCCCGGTCTTCTCGGAGGCGTCGGCACACAATGAAAGCTCTAAGGCGCCCGTACGCCAGGTACTAAAGCACCATTGGAAGCAGATCCTGGTCCTGTCCGGATTTGTGGTCCTGCTCAACGTGGCCTTCTACATGGTTCTGGGCTACATGCCCACCTACCTCAGCAGCCAGCTCGGACACGACACCACCCAGGGCAACTGGATGCTGGTCGGGATGATGGCGCTGATGCTGCTCGCCATCCCACCCGTGGGCGCCTTGTCGGACCGGGTCGGCCGCAAGCCGCTGCTCCTGTTCGCCGCTACGGGCTACGCGACTCTCTCCGTTCCGGCCGTAATGATGCTGGGACTGCCGAACCAATTGCTCCAATTCCTCGGCCTGGCCGTGCTGGGCCTGCTGCTGGTGATCCTGACCGCAGCGGTATCCTCCACTCTCCCGGCCCTCTTTCCCACCGCCGTGCGCTACAGCGGGTTCGCAATCGGCTACAACTTTTCCACGGCGTTCTTCGCCGGGCCATCCCAGACGGTGGCCAACCAGCTGATCGAAACCACAGGTAACCAACTGATTCCCGGCTGGTACATGGCAATTGCCGGTGTGATCGGTTTCATCAGCATCCTATGCATGCGGGAAACCGCGCAGGCCACACTCCGCGGCGAAGAAGCCCCTGGCGACCCGGCCTCGGTCGGCTTCCCCAAACTCAAGTACGTCGACATGAACCGCATGGATGCCGAAAACCGACGGTCGGCCTACCGTCCGGTGGCTTGAATTTTCAGCTCCCCCAACAACCTGGGCACCAGCGCCAGTCCCAAGGAGTCACGCGTCGTGAATTTCACCAACCAACCGACCGACCGCACAACCAACGCATCCCAGACCGGGCTGAAAGGAACCCGAGGACCGGCCGCTCCGTCGCGGTTTCGACGACGACGAATTTGAGTCCCGGCTGCTCCGGGCGCAACATCTCATGGCTGGGGCAGGACTGGATGCCCTGTTCCTGACCACTGAGCCCGAATTCCGCTACTTCACCGGTTTCCTCACCCAGTTCTGGCAGAGCCCGACTCGGCCATGGTTCCTGGTAGTTCCTCGGGAGGGGGCGCCGATTGCAGTCATCCCTGAAATTGGAGCCCCGCTGCTGGCGACGACATGGATCAAGGACGTCCGCACCTGGGCATCACCCCAGCCTGAGGACGAAGGTGTGTCCTTGCTTGCGGATACCCTGGGCAACATCCCTGGTTCCAGAATTCGGGTCGGCGTTCCTATGGGCCCGGAAACCACCCTGCGCATGCCGCTGAAGGACTACGGTCAGCTCAAGTCCCTCGTGCCCGGTATCGAGTTCGTCGACGCCACCGATGTGATCAGGAATCTGCGGATGATCAAGTCCGAAACCGAAATTGCGAAGATCGCGCACATTTGCCGGATCGCCTCGGACGCCTTCGACCGAGTGCCAGAGATCGTGTCGGCCGGCCAACCGCTTTCAGAAGCATTCCGTGCCTTCAAAATCGAGCTGCTGAACCTGGGCGCCGATGATGTCCCTTACCTCGTCGGCGCCTCGGACCCCGGCGGATACGACAATGTCATTTCCCCACCGGACAACCGTCCCCTCTGCAGCGGGGACGTTCTGATGCTTGACACCGGAGCCGTGTACGACGGGTACTTCTGTGACTTTGACCGGAACTACGCCATCGGTCGCGCCGATGACGATGCCCGGCGCGGCTATGACACCTTGTTCCGCGCCACCGAGGCAGCATTTGACGTGGCGCGCCCCGGGGCGACCAGTGCCGACCTTTTCCGGGCGATGCAAGCCGTCATAACGGACGACCAGTATGACTGCGGCAACGTGGGGCGTTTGGGGCACGGTCTGGGCATGCAGTTGACCGAATGGCCGTCCCACACCGCGGAGGACCACACGATACTGGTACCGGGGATGGTCCTCACACTCGAGCCTGGATTGTGGCTTGGACCGGGACGCAGCATGGTGCACGAAGAAAACCTCGTGATCCGCGAAGGCGGGGCCGAGCTCTTGTCCCGACGGGCTACCGCAGACCTTCCAGAGATCCTCTGAGGCGCCGCCAGGCGTCCGTCCACCCAACGGCATTAGTACAGCCCCTGATGCAGTCCCAGCCGACGGCGTTCGACGTCGTCCCGGATTCCCCTGCCTGCACCCGGTGCTGCTCACTCCAGTCTGGTGCTTCTTCCGCTCCGAATAGGTTTCAGAGACCAGGAGCAAAGGGTGACCATGAGTGTTCAGCAGGAAACCGTCCATGCGGGAGCGGGAGCGGGAGCGGCGGCGTTGCGACGGCAGATTGTTTCGACGGAATTGGGTCCGGTCACAGTACGGATCCAGCCGGGTACCAGCGGCGGGGACCCTTCACCGGGCGTACCGGAGGTCTACCTTCACGGCGCTGCGGGATCCTGGACCACGTTTGAGCCGCTGCTGGCCGGCTTGCCGGTCCATGACAAGGTGCTGATCGACCTGCCGGGTTGGGGCGAATCCACGGCGGGCGCGGAGCTGGAGGATTTCAGCATCGAAGCGACGGGCCGCGCCGTCATCGAAGTGCTGGACGCGCTCGGCTACCGGCAGTGGAAGCTGGTGGGCCACTCGATGGGTGGCTTCCTGGCCTTGCATATGGCCGCGGTATGGCCGGAGCGGGCCGCCGGCGTCGCCGCCATTTCGGCCACCACCTTCGGCGTGTCAGACGCGGCGCGGAAGCCACTGCGCAGACTGTCCAGCTTCCCGGCATTTGTCGGGATGCTCCTGATAATGCGCACCATGGCAGCCCTCGGCCCGGCAGGATCGGCGCTCATCCGCGCCTTCGGTGCCACCCCCGCGATGGCACTGCTGACGTCCCCGTTCTTCGCTGCTCCTGCCGCCGTTTCCCTGCAGGTAATCCGCGGGCTCAGCGATGACGCCCGGCCCGCCAGCTTCGACGCGGCCGCCCGGGCCGCAGCAGACTACGATTTCCGCCAGTGGCTCGACATCCGCTGCCCGGTGCTGGCGATCCGCGGGGACAGCGATGTTTTCACGCCGCCGTCAGACCTGACCCGCTTGGCGGAGGTGGTCCCGCATGCCCGGCTGGTGACCATTCCCCGCTGCGGCCACTTTGCGGCCATCGAGCAGCCGGAGCATGTGCAACGGCTGCTCGATGACCTGCCGTAGTGAGTGACTCCGCGCCCGGCTCAGATCATCGAGCCCAAATCTGATCCGGTGGACGGGTAGGCTGCGGTGGCTGATTTCAGTTGGCGGGTTGTCAGCCCGTGCTTCATGGCCACGCTGATGGTGTTGGCGAGTTCGGCGTAACCGGATCCGAAGAGATGGGCGCCGACGATACGGTTAGTTGCCTTGTCGACCAGAATCTTCGTGGCTCCCGCAGTTTCGCCGATCCTGTAGTTCGAATACCAGCCGCTGGTGTCGTTGTATCGGACATCCACGTCCAGACCGGCGTCCCGGGCCTCATGTTCGAGCATGCCGATCCGGACGAGTTCCGGAATCGTGAACACTGCCGTGGGAATGGCGGCGTAGTCGGGAGCAGTGGAACCGGATTTCAGCATGTTGGACGCGGCCACTTTCGCTTCGAAGACCGCCACCGGCGTCAGTGGCATCCCCGGGGTGTCGGCTGAATCCCCCGCGGCGTAGACGTCGGGGTTGGTCGTGCTCTGCAGATGATCCGCCACGGCAACGCCGCGTTTTCCGTAGGCCACCCGGGCCTTCTCGAGGTCCAGACGCGCCAAGTCCGGCACCCGGCCGGCACCGTGCACAACAAGGTCGGCATCCAGGACAGCCGGCGTGCCGCCCCTGTCCAGGTGGATGCGGTAAACGGCACCGGCCTTTTCGACGCGGGTGATGCTCGTGCGGCTCTGCACCTGGACTCCGGCGCCCGACCCGCGCTCAACCAACAACTCTACGAGGTCGGCGTCGAATGACTTGAGCGGGCGCGCACCCCGGTCGACAATCACCGGGGAACTCCCGGCACGGGCGGCAATATGAGCGAACTCAAACGAGACAAACCCGCCCCCGACAAACACAATGCGGGGCGGAAGGCTCTCAAGATCCAGGAAATCGGTGCTGTCGATCAGGTGTTCCTCGCCCGGGAAGTCCAACGGCCGGGGCGTGGCGCCGGTGGCTATCAGGACCTTGGCGGCTTCATACGTTGTTCCCGAGACCAGCACCTGATTAGGTCCCGTGAAGCTGGCCGTCCCGTGCAGTGTCTGCACTCCCTGGTCCCGCAAACCGTCTTCCATGTTCTGCGGAACGGGATCCGTGAAGCCGTGCTTGTGCTTCATCAGCTCGCTCCAGTTTATCGACAGGTCGCCGGCATCGATCCCCTTCCCACGCATCAGCCGGGCGTCATCGATGATCTCTGCCCCGCGCCGCAGGATTTTCTTGGGGTCGCACCCCCGCAACGCACAGGTGCCGCCGTATGGCAGCGCGTCGACGATCGCAACCCGCCACCCTGCCGCGGCGCATTTCGACGCCGCTGCGCTCCCAGCCATCCCGGCACCAATCACCAAAAGGTCGTAGCTTTCACTCACTGAAAATCCTTTCTTTGAAATACCCGGCAAGTCCGCGCGGGCCTAGGTACGGCCGGTCCATGGCCGATGGCTCAGACGGCCTGTACGGCTGCCCGCAGCTGCTCAAGGCTCGGAGCTCCGTCCGCTCCGTCGGGAGTAAGGTATCTGCGGCATGCCAGCCCGACCGGCGCGGAGGCCTCGGCGAACACATCGGTGCCGTTGATCAGGATGCTGGGCGAGCCATGGAATCCCAGCCGCTCCGCGTCCTCGTCCGTCTCGACCTCCTGCCGGGTGAGAACGATGCCTGGCCGTTCCGCAGCGAGGATCAGGAGGCGCTCGTAGGCAATTTTCCAGTTGGGGCAGCCGTCAAAGTACTGCAGCGTAATGTCCATACTGCCGACCATAGACCTTGCAGCGCAGTATAAGGTCAAGGGCTAAAATGAGGACATGCTCATCGGCGAAGTCCAAACGATCACCGGCATAGACAGCCAAACCATCCGGTTCTACGAACGCCAGGGCCTCCTGCCTGCGCCTCAGCGTGCAGCCAACGGCTACCGTCGCTACGACGACGCCGCCGTCGGCCGTTTGCGTTTCATCCGTGCCGCCCAATCGGCGGGCCTCACGCTGGCCGATATCGCGGGCATCCTCGGTGTCCGTGACGCCGGCGACGCGCCCTGCTCGCATGTCTCGGGCCTCCTTGAGGGGAAACTCGCCGACGTCCGTGCCCGCCAACGCGAGCTCGCCGAACTGGCTGCCGAACTGGAGCAGCTCATCGACACCAGCCACGATCTCAATCCCGCCGACTGCACCGACGCCGACATCTGCCACATCATCGCGACGCCGGATGGGACGAATGGCGGTGGTGGGCCCAGCACGCGCCGCGGCACAGCTGGCTGACCGCGCCGGGAAGCACCGTGCAGGCCGCCCCGATGGCGCACCCTGTCGCAGGATCGGCCATTTCGACCTTCCAGCTGCCGGCAATCTTGTCGACACCGACTGGCATGGCCACGGTGCCGGAGATCCGCACGGTCCCGGTATATCCAACGATCAACCGGTCCTCTAGCGTGAGGGAATGGCACCGCCCACCGAACGGCTGCTCACCCCGGCGTTCGTCGGGCTGAGCATCGCCGAGCTCGCCTATTTCACGGCGTTCGGGGTCGCCATCTACACGCTCCCGCTCTACGTCACCGGCCCGATCGGTTCCGACGAATCCGGCGCGGGCCTGGCCTTCGGATCCTTCGGCGTCGCTGCGTTGATCTGCCGTCCCTATGCAGGCAGGCTCGCCGAAACTCTCGGTCGCCGGCCCCTGCTGATATTCGGCGCACTGACCAGCGGGTTGGGTATGTTGCTGATGCCGATGGTGGACTCGCTCGCGCTGATCATCGTTCTGCGCCTGCTGCAGGGGGTGGCCGAGGCCGCGTTCTTCGTGGCGGGCTTCGCCATGCTCGCCGATATTGCCCCTCCCGGCCGGATGGGCGAAGCACTCAGCTACATCTCGCTGGGGCTATACCTCGGCATCGCGGTGGGGCCGGTTCTCGCCGAGACGCTGATCGGCGTCGGCGCCTTTGCCAAGGCCTGGAATGGTGCCGCCGTCCTCACAGTCCTGGCCGCCACCATCTCGGCATTCCTGCCGGAGAAGGCACGAACCCCCAGTACAGAAGGCCCGGCTGCGCTCATCCACCGGCCGGCCCTTCCCCTCTCCTTGGGTTTTTTCGCGTCCCTGGCGGCGGTGAGCGGCGTCCTCGCATTCGCGTCCCTGTACTCCGAGCAGATCCAACTCAGCAACACCAGCCTGGCACTGTTCCTCTACGGAGCGGTGGTCGTGCTGTGTCGTATCGTCTTCGCGAAGGTACCGGACCGGCTGCCCGCGTTGCCACTGGCCACGGGATCGTTGGTAGCCATTGGACTGGGTCTGGGGCTAATGGCAGTTGCCCCCAGCCCACTGGGCTTCCTGGCAGGCGTGGTGCTCAGCGCCGTCGGGGTCTCCTTCTCGACGCCGGCATTCTTTGCCGCGATCTTTGCGACCGCCCGCCCGTCGGAACGGGGTGCGGCCGCCGGGACGGCCAGCGCCTTTATGGACCTGGGCCTGGGGTTCGGCCCGGCGGCGCTGGGGCTGGTCGCCGGCGCGGCAGGAATTCCGTGGGCCTTCGGGGTCGGCGGCACGATTGCGTTCCTCGGCGCAGCATGGACCCTGCACCTGGCCCGCAGTGCGCGTGTTGTCCCGCCAACCCCGACGCCACTCAATTAGAGTCCAGCAGCTCAGCACACTTGCGCCCCTCGCGCCCGCGCCCCTGCGCCCAGGCCCCCCCCGCAACGCAGGGCCCCCGCGCCGATTTGATGTCTCCCTGCACACACGACGTTGCCGCGGTATCTATCAAGCTGTTTGTGACAGCTGGTTGGTTTCTTTGTAGTTGATGCCGGCGTGGCCGGGGGCGCCGGGCGCTGTCGGTTTGCGGCGGTACCTGTGGGGGTTGCGTGCGTGGCAGGCGTCCAGTGTTGCCTGCCGTTGCCTGCGGGCCTGTTCGACGAGCCCGTGGTGGACGGTGTCCGGCGTGTAGTAGTTCAGGCCGCTGTGGCGGTGGTTGGCGTTGTAGTCCGCCAGGAACGCGGCCATGTGGGCCCGGGCGTGCTGGAGATCCTGGAACCGTGGGGGGAAGTCGAGGTCATATTTGACCGTCTTGAACAGGGATTCCGAGTAGGGGTTGTCGTTGGAAACCCGCGGGCGGGAGTAGGAGAGTTCGATGCCCAGAGACCGGGCGAGGTCCAAGGTCGTGCCGGCGCGCATCGGGCCCCCGTTATCGGCATGCAGCACCGCGGGGCGCTGCCGGTTTCCCGCGACCGCGTCCCTGATGAGAGCGGCCGCCAGGGCCGCTGTTTCTCCGTGTTCGACCCGGTGCCCAACGACCTTGCGGGAGTAGACGTCGATGATTGTGTAGAGCTTGTACGTGTGTTTGCCGGAGCCGTGGAGCATGGTGATGTCCCAGCTCCAGAGCTGGTTCGGGGCCGTCGCGACCAGGACCGGCTTGACCCGTCCCGGGCCCGTGCCGCCGCGTAGTGCGCGGCGGTCCCCGTTCTGCCCGTGCGCGGCGACGATCCGGTGGGCTGCCGCAATCGAGAAGGAGCAGTACCCGGCGTCGAGCATCCGATAATAGGCCTGGGTGACCGAGAGATTCCCGTAGTCCTCGGAGTTGAGCAGCTCCATGAACTCCTCAGCCTCGGCCGTGGTGATCCGGTTCGGGTAAGCCCGGTCACGGCGCGGCACGGTGACCCCTGCCGGGACAGGAGGACTCAGATGCCGGTACCAGGTGGTGCGGTGGAGGCCCAGCAGGGCGCAGGTCTTCACCGCTGACCAGCCCGCCGTGATCAGATTGCCGGCGAAGGTCAGGGCGATGTCTTTCCAGACTTTGGCACCAACCACTCCGGCCGGCCCGGCTCCGGTTCTTCCAGCACCGGATCGGTCGCCGCCGCGCTCTTGGCCATGGCGTCCAAGAGCGCGGAAGCTTTTCCCAGAATGTCCACCGCCGCCTCGGCCCGGGCCAGCTTGGCCTTGAGGATCTCGTTCTCCTTCAACACCCGCTTAAGCTGCTGTTTGTCGCCTGCGTTCAACCGCTGGTCCTCGTTCCCTTGCTTGATGCTGGACCTCAGCTCCCCGGCCTCGCGTTGCTGGACCCAGAGCCGGACGGTGTTATCGCCGATACCCACAGCCCGGCAGAACGCGATCCGGGACCCACGCTCCAGGCACTTCTCGTACTCATCCAGAATCGCGTGCTTTTGCTCGAGAGTGAAGTGGCTCCTCCCGGAGCGACGGACAGGGACAACAAAATCCATGACGGACCTTTCCCCGCCCCCGTGATCAGGCCGAGCCGACAGAGAACCTGTCACACAACAGCCTGACACACAGGGGCCGCGCATCGAACCGGCAGGGAACCATCGAATGGCGCCCGGGGCGTCCCCGCGGGGCGAGCGGTGCGAGCGGCCCGGGCCACGCAGGGTCCGTCAGCAGGGTCCGTCAGCAGGGTTTGTCAGTATGCTTACTAGACGCTGACCCTTGGTGCTGAACAGAAACGAGATTGACCATGAGCAGGCCCGTGCGCATCGAGGTTGAAGTCGCAGGCCACGTGGGCCATGTCTTTACATCCCGACGGCCAGCCGGTGCCGCCGCGGCAGGGGCCCGCCGTCGTACTCATCCACGGGATCGGCGCCTCGCACCGCTACCTTCGCCGGCTCCACGGGCTGCTGGCTGGATTTGTCGACACCTATTCGATCGATTTGCCCGGCTTCGGCGCCACCCCCAGGCCGCGGCAAACGCTCACTGTGGCCGATCAGGCAACTTACATCCTCGGCGCCCTGGAGCAGCTTGGCGTTCTGGAGTTCGTGGTCGCGGGGCATTCGATGGGCACACAGTTCGCGGTCGAAGCCGCGCTGCAGCAGCCGCTTCGGATACCCCACGTAGTGCTGATGGGTCCTGTGATCAACGACCAGCGGGACACGGTAGCGCAGCAGTCGCTGGCGCTCAGCCGCGACTTCATGTTTTTCGAGAGCCCGTCCTCCAACGCGCTTGTCTTCACCGACTATCTCCGTTGCGGACCGGGCTGGTACCTCAAAAACCTGCGGGTCATGATGGACTACCGCATCGAGGAGAAGATCGGCGGCGTCACGGCACCTGTCCTCGTGGTGCGCGGCTCGAACGACCCCGTGGCACCGGCGGACTGGTGCCGCCGGCTCACCGCCCGGGCAACCACCGCGCAGTTCCGCGAAATCGAAGGAACCGGGCACGTAGTCCAGCACACCCGCGCCGCTGAGGTGGCCGAATCCATCCTCGCGTTCGCCGGCATTGCGGCTGCCCGACGTGAAGCGCCCGAAGGGTTCAGCACGTGAGCACCGTGTTCCAGATTGCCGACTGGTGGGCCCGGGATTATGCGTATGCCATCGGCCGGCAGTTGCGCAGCGCGGCATCCCGGGTCAGTCCCGACGAGTTCCTCGGCGGCACCGGCCGGCCCGTCGTCGTGATCCCCGGCATTTACGAGGACTGGCGCTTTATGCTGCCGCTGATCCGGGAGCTGCACGCGGCCGGGCATCCCGTGCACGTCGTGACCGTGCTTCAACGCAACAGGCTTAAGGTCCCGAACGCGGCAGCCCTCATTGCCGGCCACCTCCGCGACAAGGATCTCAGGGACGTGATGATCGTGGCGCACAGCAAGGGCGGGCTGATCGGCAAGTACGCGATGATGTCGCTCGATCCGGAACGGCGTATCAGCCGGATGGTGGCCGTGTGCGCCCCGTTCTCGGGCTCACGGTACGCGCACTACATGGTGTTGCCGAGCCTGCGGGCCTTGTCGCCGCGCAACGCCGTCACCGTGCAGCTGGCCCGCGAACAAAGCGTCAACGAACGCATCACCTCCGTCTATGGACTCTTCGATCCGCACATCCCGGAGGGCAGTGTGCTTCCCGGAGCGCGGAACGTCCAGCTGGACACCGGCGGCCACTTCCGGATACTCGCCCACAAGGACACCATCCATGCCGTCCTGACCGAAGCAGAGGCGCCGGCCCCAGCCGGAAACTGATGCCGGCGCAGTGACGCCGGAGCGTCCAGTCGCCCGCGCATTGCGCCGGCAACCCTCACGGCTGCCGTCGGGTTCGATCGAAGCGCAAAGTCAGGGCACACAAAAGCGGCGGCCGGTCCCCTGTGGGACCGGCCGCCGCCAAGCACATCGCATTAAACGTCAGGCCCTGGCCTTCCGCTTCACCCAGGCCCCAACCAGCCGTGGCGAGGAACAGCACCAGGCCGATTACTGCCAACCAAAGCAGGCCCTTGACGACGAAGCCAAGGATCGAAAGAACAAGCCAAATGATCAGTAGTGCGATTATTAATCCCATACCGGTAGCTTATTCCACGCCAGTGATTCTGATGTCCGCCCCGGGGCGGCCTGGCGCGGAAGTCCCCGTTTCCGATCGGCTGTTCCGGCGGCGAGGAAGTTTGGGGCTGGTCACGCGCTCAGCTGAACCTGCCACCGTCGCACGGGCGCCGGCGGGAAAGGCTCCCGACGCCGGTCCTACTCGGCGGGCGGCCGTCGTCGCTGCTGTTTCGTCGCTGACCGTTGCACTTTCGCGGCAAGGCGACGGCGGTTCGAACCCCGGGTGGGTTTTGTCGCCCGGCGGGGAGCAGCCGCGGGGGCAAGCCCCTCGGCCACGATTTCGGCGAGCTTGGCCAAGGCGATCTCGCGGTTGCGAAGCTGGGAGCGCTGCTCGGAGGAAGTCACGGTGATCACCCCGGCGATGAGCCGCGGTCCCAGACGCGTGAGGAGCCGCTGCCGCTGGCCATCCGACAGCACCAAGGAGCCGGCGATGTTCCAGGAGAGCTCGGCACGGCTGTCCGTGGTGTTGACGTGCTGACCGCCCGGCCCGGACGACCGCGAGAACCGCCAGGCGAGTTCCGACGCCGGAATTGTGAGCGCGGGCGATACCTCCAGATCCATGCCTCAAGCCTTGCACGATACTCGCGGGATCCAAGCCCGTCTCCGCCCCAACCTGGCCGCACGTACAGCCATGGGTCACGGTCTGCACACCGGTCCCGGTCCCCCGCCAGGAACCGGCCGGGGGTTGACAGCATCCCGGGCCAAGGATTTAGCGTCGGGGTATCGAGAGGGAGGTGGTGTCAGATGGCACTCCAGCAAGGTGAGGTCTACCGCTGTCCGGACGAATCCTGCGGCTGCGAGATCACCGTGACGAAAGGGGCCGCGGAAGGCCACGGCGGGGACAAGAACCCGACGTGCTGCTGCGGTCACAGCATGGAGAAGGTCAGCTAGACGCTGACGGTGAGGGACGACGGCGGGACGTCCCGCCGTCGTCCGCTTGCGTTGGGGTCACGCGTCCGGGCAGCCAGCACGGTCGAAGGGCTCCGACGGCCGCCTGCCCATCAGTGATCTGAATCCCCCGGACCGGTCGGCAGCCCGGTTCGGAAATTGATCAGTTTGTGGGTGCCGTCGCAATAGGGTTTGATCGCGGAGGCGCCGCACCGGCAGAGGGCGATAGTCTGTCGTTGCCGCGGCACTGGTTCCCCGGACGGGGTAACGATGTTGAAGTCGCCGCGCACCAGGATGGGGCCATCGGGGCAGACGACGATCGAAGTCTCGCTGGAGGATTTCTGGGCTTCCTGTGTCATGCGTGCTTCCGTTCTGGCTTAGGTTGGGGCCGGTTTGTCAGGCCGTGACTGTTGCGGCAGCCCGCAGCGAGGACCTGCCGTTATCCCAGGCGTCCATGATCAAGGAAGACAACCGCGCGTCAACCGCAAGGACCGCCGTGGCGCCGAAGATCACGTCCTCGAGCAGGTCCGGTTCTGCTTCGACCAGGCCGCCAGCGAGGTCACGTCCTGCGATTTGCTCGTGGACGGCGTCGGCTTCCACGTGCTCGTCGAAGTACCTGGTGACCTCTGCGTCCAGTCCGTGGCGCCGGAACCCCTGGCCGTAGAGCTGGTTGGGCCGGGAGGACGTCATTTCATAGATTGCCAGATGCCCGGCGATGGCCCCGCGGAGCCTGCGGTTCAGACCGAACAGGGACATTACGTTCACTGAGGCCAGGGAGAGCGCCGGCACGGAGTCGACGTAGCCGCCGTACTGGTCGTCCAGGTCCAGTCCCCGCATGGTCCGGGCAAACAGGGCACTGTGCATCCGGTCCGGGTCACCGCCCCCGTACTCGTCAGCCTGGATCTCCACCAGCGCGGCCTTGGCCCGCCCCGTCAGGCGCGGAATTGCCCACGTGTGCGGGTCGGCTTCCTTGAGCTGGTAAATCGACTTGTGGATCAGGAATTCGCGGAGCTGCTCCCGGGTTGCACGCTTCGCGACGTGGCGGGCCACACTGGGCCCGGTCCCGGAGTCTTGAGCGGCGAGTTCGAACAGGATGGCCGCGACGTCATCGCTGCGCAGGGGTTCCACTGGGGTGAGGTCGATGTGCGTGGCGTATTGGCCCGCCGCGGAGCGTAGTGCGGCTTCGAAGGGTGCCTCCAGCACTTGGCGGATCCGGATCAGATCGGGGTTCCACTCCCACCGGTCATCCACCCCCTCCAGGCCGCCGTAGTGCAGCTCGTAGAGACAGAACAGGGCCAATTGGATGTCCTCGTCGTCAATGATGTCGTCGACGAGGTGCAGCTGCGCGGAGACCAGCTCGAGCAAGTTCCCCTGTGCTGCCAGGTCGGAGTCCGGTTGGCCGGCAAGGATCCTAAGCAGCCCGTCGCTGACGGGTCCGCGCGCTTCCGGGGCCTTCATGGTTCTCCTCTGATGTTCTCAGCCGTGGGGGCTCGGATGGTGACGGGTGAGCCCGGTTGGGTTCCTGTGACCCCAGCTGGCATTGTGTGACACCAAATATACTAAGCATGGTTAGTATTAAGTCCAGCATCCTCGATCAGTTCGGGGATGCCCTCTCCGCGGGTGCCGGGCAGGTTCTGTTCCGTTTGGAAGGTACTAACATGCTTCTTCTTTTTGGCCTCAAAACCGTCCTGCGTCCCCTGCGCGGACGGACGGCCACATGCCAGTCCTGCGGGCTCGTGGTCCATCATCACCTCGAAGAACGCGCCTCGAAATTCACGCTGTTCTTCATACCCGTGTTCACCATGTCCAGGTCCTACCGCATCACCTGCTCAAACTGCGGGCAGGTCTCGGCGATCAGCGCCCGGAAGAAGAACGCGCTGGCGCGCTGATAAGACGCGCTGGTTAGACGTGCTGGTCGACGAGCACCGGGTTGCCATCCGGATCCAGGACCATGAAGCTCGCCGGGCCCGTAGTTTCCTCGTCCGCCTCAGAAACGAACTCCACGCCCTTGGCTTTGAGTTCCCGCTGGAGGTCGCGCACGTCGGTGTACGTGTCTACCGCCTCCGCGTTCTGATTCCAGCCCGGGTTGAACGTGAGCAAGTTCTTCTCGAACATCCCCTGGAAGAGACCGATGACAGTCTCACCGTTCTTCAGGACCACCCAGTTCTCGGTGATGTCGCCGACGAACCTGCTGAAGCCGAGTTTCTCGTAGAAGGCAACAGAAGCCGCGATGTCCTTGACGGTGAGACTGATTGAAAAAGCGCCGAGCTGCATGGAATGCTCCACTCTTCAGGGGGACAGATCTTTCCGATGTTACTCGCGCTCTCGCCGTCGAGGGTCTGGCGGGGCACCACGGCGAAGTTGAGGAACAGCGGCGGGAAATCCCGCCGACGTCCGCGAGCCAGACCGGGAGCTTCACGGCACGACACGGGCCCGGTCCGGCAAGTAGGGCCAGGCTTTCGTAGACTCAGTCGAGATCCGACTTGTCTCGCCTAGGGACAGGCCCGCCACAGGAAGAACCATCAATGAAGATTATCGTCCTCGTGAAAGAAGTCCCCGACACCTACGGTGACCGAAAACTGAACCTCGAGACAGGCCTCGCCGACCGGGAGGCCAGCGAGACAGTCATCGACGAGATCGGCGAGCGGGCCTTGGAGCTGGCCCTGAAGTACGCGGACGCGAACCAGGGCACCGACGTCGCAGTTCTCTCTCTGGCTCCCGAGGGTGCGACGGCGACAATACGCAAGGGCCTTGCGATGGGAGCCGGCAGCGCCACCCACATCTCTGACGAGGCGCTCCGGGGTGCAGATCTTGGACTTACCGCTGAAACCCTGGCAGCAGCCATCCGCCGCGTTGGCTTTGACCTGGTGATCACCGGCAACGTCTCCACCGATGGATCCGGCGGCATGATTCCCGCGATGCTTGCGGAATTGCTTGACGTGCCGCACGTCACCGGCCTCAGCTCAGTGGAGATCAACGACGGCGCCGTGTCAGGCACCAGGCCGGTGGACTCGGGCGTGCAGAAGGTGTCAGCAACCCTGCCCGCGGTGATTTCCGTTACCGAGGCGCTTCCCGGCGCACGCTTCCCCAACTTCAAGGGCATCATGGCCGCGAAGAAGAAGCCGCTTGAGACGCTTACCCTCGCAGACCTCGGGATCACGGCCGACGACCCCGAAATGGCGCGTTCGATCATGCTGACCATTGCGGAAAAGCCCCCGCGTTCGGCGGGCGTCAAGATCGTTGACGAGGGAGATGCCGGCGAAAAACTCGCTGACTTCCTGATCGAAAACCGACTGGCGTAAGGAGTTACGACATGACTGAATTCCCTCGTGACGCAATCCTCGTCGTCGTGGAGGCCCGGGCTTCCGGTGAACTCGAGAAGGCCGCGGCCGGACTCTTCGGCGCTGCCGCCGCAGTTGGCACGCCAGTTGCCCTGATCCTTGCCGCGCCCGACGCCGGGGGCGACGCCGCCGCGGAGGCCGCGGCCCTCGGTGCCGCGCGCGTCCTGATCGCCGAGGCCCCGGAGCCGTCCGCGCTCGGCGTGCCAGGTGTGGACGCACTTGCCGCCGCCGCGGAGAAGGTGCAGCCGGACGCAATCCTCATTTCGCATTCCCTGAACGGGCGCGACCTTGCCGGCCGTTACGCAGCCCGTTCGCGTGCAGCGGTTTCCGTCGATGCGATCGGGGTGTCGCGTGATGACGAGGGCGTCGTGGCCCACCACTCCGTCTACGGCGCCTACAATCTGACGTCAACGTCCACATTCGGGGCGCCGGTGATTACGGTGCGCCAAGGCTCCATCGAGGCGCGTGCCACGGCTCAGCCGGAAGCGTCTGAGACTCTGGCAGTGACGCCATCCGGAAAGCCGGCGGCGCGGATCGACTCGTTTGATGAGGCCGTTGCCGCCACGTCGCGGCCGGAACTGCGTGGGGCCGCAAAGGTTGTGGCGGGTGGTCGCGGCCTTGGTTCTGAGGAGCAGTTCGCCCTCGTCGAGCAGCTCGCCGATACGCTCGGGGCGGCCATTGGTGCTTCGCGTGCCGCGGTGGATGCCGGCTATGTCCCGCAGTCGCAGCAGGTGGGCCAGACCGGGGTTTCAGTGTCCTCGCAGTTATATATCGCGCTCGGCATTTCCGGCGCGATTCAGCACCGGGCCGGCATGCAGACCGCCAAGACGATCGTCGCCATCAACAAGGACGGCGACGCGCCCATCTTCGAGATCGCCGACTTCGGCGTGGTTGGAGACCTTTTCAAGGTTGTACCCCAGCTGATTAGCGCACTTGAGGCTCGGAAGAAGTAGTGATGGCAGCTCAGTCGCGGTCAATCCGGCGGGGCCTGCCGCGCGTGCCGGGCGGCGAGCCCTGGCCTCCAGCCGGCCAGGCGCCGGCACATGTGAGGGCGGGCGCGGAAGCGGAAACGGCAGCGACGGCGGAAACGGCCACGGGTTCGACGACGGCGTCCGCTCCGGCCACCGCCGTCACCGGCGGCGCCGCGGGGTCCGCGGGTGAGCGGCAGCTCCGCCGCGGGCTGCCGCGGATCCCGGGCGGTGACCCTTGGCCGCCGCCGGGCCAGGCTCCGGTTTCCGCGACCCTGTCCGGGGGTGCTCCGGCGCCAGCCGCGGCCCCGTCGAGGGCTGACGCCGCAGACGCCACACCTGTGCCGGCCGCAACTTTCACACCGACCCCGGTCGCTGCTGTTCCTGCGCCCTCAGTGCCGGCAGCCACGCCGTCCGTTAATGCTCCCGCCACCGCGCCTGCTTCGCTGACGCCTGGAACCACCCCGCTCCGCCGCGGGCTCCCCCGAGTCCCTGGTGGCGAACCGTGGCCGCCTGCTGGATTGGCGCCGTCGGCCGCCGCCCCCGCAGTGCACGCGACCCCCGGACCCGCCGCACCGGCCACTGCTGCTGCTGCTGCTGCTTTCACATCTACCCCAGCCCCCGCCCCTGCTGACCGCGTGGTCGAGACCGTTGCCGCGGCGGAACCGTCGGCACCCGCAACCGCCGCTCAGGCACCCGTGGCTCCGGCTGCTGCCGCCGCAAAGCCCGCCGCCGAAAAGCCTGTGGAGCCGAAAGCGCAGGCCAAGCTCTACGGTTCACGCACCCTGGGTCAGTGGACCAAGTTCGCAGTGCTTCTCGCGGTCAGCGCGATCGCCGCCGCAGGGATCCTGGTGCTGGCCGCGCGCGGCGTGACAACGTTGCCGGGCGTGCCGGAGTTTCTCGAGAGGTACCCGGGCGCGTATGACCTGCCCGAGGCGGTTGAGCCCGGCTTTCCCTGGTGGGCGCAGTGGACACACTTCCTGAACTTCTTCCTGATCGTGCTCATCATTCGCTCCGGCTACCAGGTGCGCACCCAGGAGAAGCCGCCGGCGTTCTGGACGCCGAAGCGCGGGGGCAAGAAGATCAGCATCAACCTGTGGCTGCACCAGGCGCTCGACATTTTATGGCTGGCCAACGGCCTCATCTTCGTGGTGCTGCTGATTGCCTCCGGCCGCTGGATGCGAATCGTACCGAGCAGCTGGGAGGCGTTCCCGAATGCGCTCTCCGCGCTCCTGCAGTACATGACCCTCGACTGGCCCGTCGAGAGCGGCTGGGTGAACTACAACAGCCTCCAGCAGCTCATGTACTTCATTGTGGTGTTCATCGCGGCCCCGCTCGCGGCGATCACGGGTGTGCGCATGAGTGAATTCTGGCCGAAGGACGCGAAGACCCTGAACAGGATCTACCCGGTGGAGGCTGCGCGCGCGGTTCACTTCCCCACAATGCTGTTTTTCGTGCTGTTCATCCTCGTCCACGTGTTCCTGGTGTTCTCAACCGGTGCGCTGCGCAACCTGAATCACATGTTCGGTGGCACCGACGCAGTGAACTGGGCAGGCTTCTGGCTCTTCGCTGCCGCCATCGCCATCACGGCGGCCGGGTGGTACGCCGCGCGCCCGATCGTGCTCGCGCCGATCGCGAAGCTGTTTGGTCAGGTGAGCAGCCGCTAGGCTTCCGTCCATTGGCCGTGGTCGGGCACAGCTACGATCTGGCAGGCCGGTGGGGTCCTCTGCGGCGCAACCCAGGAAGCCTCTGCACCGCCGCCTGGTGTGCCGATTCGACGGTTCCCCGCGCACACGACGCTGCCGCGCGTCGAGCCTGCATCGAATCGTCGAACTGGCGCCCGACGCCGGTACTGCCATCCACCCCGCTGCTGCGTTTCCCCGGTTATCGTGGGGCCATGACTAGCCGACTCTCTGTTATTGCCATAGACGCGATCAACCCCCGGGTGGTCGCGGACTTCTGGTGCGCCGTACTCGGCTGGCAGGTTGTCGAGGAGGATGACGGCATCATTAGCATCGGGGCCGCCGGACGGAACTTCGCCCGCCATCGATGTGATCGCGGTGCCCGAGGGCAAGACCGTCAAGAACCGGCTGCATTTTGACCTCCGGGCCGACGGCGTAACCACCAGCGAGGAGCTCGAGCGCCTGCTCGCCCTTGGCGCGCGGCGCAAGGACGTCGGCCAGCGCCCGGACGTCAGTTGGGTGGTGCTGGGCGATCCCGAAGGCAACGAGTTCTGCCTGCTGTCCCGCTCCGTCCAGGACCTTGCCCGGGAATAATCTTCCGCAGGGATAAGGCCCGCTCAGCGTTGCCCGTCGCTTGTCAGTGCGGAGGGGTTTCTGGGCACGCTAGGGCAGATCAAAGTAGTTCCGGCCGCACAAGGGCCATCCTAGGCCGCGATGAATTGTGCCCCGTCAGGAAGGGGATCAACCGGTAGGGGTGACTCGGTGTCACCGATTCTTCCGGCAAGTCCGTCCGACCATTGTGCTGGTTCCCAGTCATGGTCCTCTCCGGAGTGGTCCGGCCACTGTGCTGGTTCCCACTCCCGGTCCTCTCCCGGATGATCCGGCCACTGCGCTGGTTCCCAGTCCTGTTGTTCGCTGGGGTAGGAGCGTCCCGAGGGTGAGATCCAGCCGGGTGGCTGGTCCTTGGTTGCCCCAACAGGCCGCCAAGGTGTGGTGTGTTTGAGACGGTGGTGCTTCCGGCAGGGCTGGCCAAGGTTGGCGATGCCGGTGCCGCCTCCGTCCGACCATGCCAGGAGATGATCGGCCTCGTTGTCCAGGGAATGGTTGCTGCAGCCGGGAAAGGGACACCGACCATCCCGGAGCCGGAGCCATTGGCGCATCGCCTTCGGAACCCGGTAGCTGGTGCGTCCGATTTCCAGCGGCGCTCCGCTGAGCGGATCGGTCAGCACCCGCAGGAACGATCCGGCACCATCGCCAACCAGCCGGCGGGCCATGCTCGCCGGAATGGGACCGTACCCATCCAAGAGGGCCGGTTCGTCCCCGGCGCCCGTCAGCGTCAATACCGGAACGGTGACCAGGACCTGCGGCGCGGGCGATGGGGTTCCCTCCGCCACTCCGGCCAGCAGCCAGGTGGCGGCGACGTCGACCCGCAACTGGGTCAAGGTCCGGGATTCGGACGGGCCCTGCAGGGCACGGGCCGCCTCCGTGGCACGGGCCCAGACTCCTGCCGCAGTGTCCGCCGGCAGGTAGGCCGAAATCCAGGCCATGCCGTCCCGGTCCGGGGCATAGTCCAGCCGCCGCTCCGCCACGCCCTTGCGGTGCCGGGCCTCCATGCTCACCGGGTGGTGCCGTTCACGCCAACTGCGCGCCTTGGCCCGAAACCTGGCCGGCACCAGCTCCCCGGCCGGGCAGCCGCGCGCAGCAAAGGGAGCCTCCGCGTCCAGGAAATGAGCCTCCAGGGCCGCGGCCGCGGCGGGCTCCAGCCCGGATGTCTCATCGCACATGACCCGTGCGTGCTGCCACGAAAGGGTCCCGGCCCGCAGCGCCGACAGGGTCAGCGGCAACCCGGCAGTCAGCGTGGCGGCCTCCGCCATGAGTGCCGCAGCCGACCGCTCGCTCACCGTCAGGACGCAGGCAACCTCGGCCGTCACGGCCATCTGCCGCGCGGTGCGTTCCTGCGGGGACGCCGCCGGCGCCGTCATGGCCACGGCCGCGGCGGCGTAGCCGGCGGCGAAATACACCTTCAGCGCGGCGAGCCGGGCCTCCATCCGGCCCACTTCAGCCAGACCATCCAGGCACGCATCCGCCTGATCCCGAAGCGGGTCAGCACCCGCCTCACCCACGGTCTTTCCTGCGGTCGCCCCTTCGCCCCGGGTCCCGCGGCCGGGATATATACCGCCACCGACATGAACAGACAGCGCAACGGCGGAGGCCGCCATGGCCTCCAACGTCTCCACAACTGCTTCGCCTTCCATACCCACAGCATCTCAGGAGGCACCGACAATTTAAGCGCCCGAGATTGCATCCTCCCAGCCCTGCGTCCGCGTCCAGATGTTCCGGTCTGCGGACGGACAAAGACGGCAATGAAACGCCGGCGGGCACCGGCGTCGAACATCAACCACCCCCGGCGAGATCGAACCGCTGGTCCCGGAGTAGGGAAGGGACGACGGCGGCGCTCACGTCCACGGTGGCTGGTGGCATGTCCGCCGGACGAATCCGCCTTCCCTGCGAACCAGAGCTGCGCGATGATCCTCCGGGCCGTCTACTGCGCCCAGTCCGAATCGCCGTACGGTCGGCCGCGGAAGTGCGCGCGGAGGTATTCACCCACGACGGCGGCGCCGAGTTCGTCGGTTTTCGGCGCCACCACGCGCCCGTCGATCCGGCGGGCCATCCGCTGGACGAAGCGTTCCAGGCCCGGATCGTCGCCGAGCCGGAAGAACGTGGCCTGCGTGCCCGCCCGACCCACCCGGTCCAGTTCCTCGACGGTCCGGCGGATGGTCTGCGGGTGCGGCGGCCAGGAGAACACCGACTCGCCGTCGGGCAGCAGGTGCGCGGTGGGTTCGCCGTCGGTCACCACCAGGAGGACCGGCTGCATGGACGGGTGCCGGCGGAAGAACCGGCTGGCCAGCAGCAGGCCGTGGTGCAGGTTGGTGCCTTGCTCCCGAACGGCCGGCAGGGCTGTGAGCTCGCCAATGTCCATGGACTGTGCGTACCGGCCGAACGTAATCAGCTGCAGCCGGTCGCCGCGGAACCTGGTGGAGACCAGGTGGTGCAGGGCCAGCGCGGTGCGCTTCATCGGCACCCAGCGCCCCTCGGCCGCCATGGAGAAGGAGACATCCACCAGCAGCACGACGGCGGCCTGCGTGCGCGCTTCCGTCTCCGTCACCTCGATGTCGTCCACGGCCAGGCGGACGCCGTTGCCCGGGTCCCCGCCGTCGGCAATGGTCCGCCGGATCGCGTTGGTGATGGTCCGGGTGACGTCCCACGGTGCGGCGTCACCGAACTCCCACGGACGGCTGGAACCGGTGGGCTCCCCCGCCGCCCCGGCAACCCGGGTGTCCCGGCGGCCCTGCCGGCCGGAGAATTGCTTGGCGGCGTCGCGCAGCAGTGACCTGCCCAGGCGCCGCATGGCCTGGGGCGAGAGCTGCAGGTTCCCGTCGTCCCCGCGCTTGAGGTAGCCGCCGTCGTGCATGGCCTTTTCAATCTCCGCGAGGGTGCGCGCGGTGACGGCGGCGTCCTCTCCGAGCTGGCGGGACAGGGCGTCCAGGTCCACATCATCCAGGTGCGAGCCGTCGTAATCCTGGCCGAGCTGCTCGGCGAGCTCGTCCAGTTCGGCGAGGTCCTGGAGGACGCCGGTGCCGTCGCCCAGTCCCATCCCCTCCTGGCCTTCGAAGCGTTCGGAGCCGGTCCAGTCCTCGCCGGGGCGCAGGGCCTGGAGGGTCTCGTCGAGTTGGCCCAGCTGTGCCATAAGGTCCGGTGAGCCGAATGCCTGCGCGGAGAGCCGCATGAGCTCCTCGCGCTGTTCCGGGGACATGGACTGCAGGAGCCGCTGGGCTGCGGCGGCACGCTTGGCCAGCGCGTCCACCAGCTCCTCAACGGACTGCGGGTTTTCCGGGAAGTGCCGGCCGTGGCGGGCCATGAACTCCTGGAAGTCCTCCTCCGTGTCCACGCCGCGCCGGTGTTTGTCCAGGAGCGCGTTGAGGTCGCGCAGCATCTCGCTGACGGCCGCCCGGTCCTCCTCCGTGGCGCTTTCCAGCGCCTGCTTCATCCCGGCGAACCGCTGGTCCAGGACTTCGCGGCCCAGCAGGTCCTTGATCCGTTCGTAGCTTTCCCGGGCGGTGCTGGACTGCCAGTCGTAGGCGGCCAGTTCGTTGACGGCCGCTGCGGTGGACCTGGGCAGGTTCTGCAGCTGCATTTCGCGGAACGCTCGGTCCGTGTTGTCCATCATGGCGTCGCGGGCCAGCTGTTTGCGTTCCTCCAGCACCGCGGCGTCCAGCAGCTTCTTGACCTCGTTGAGGGTGCCGTCCAGGTTGTGCCGGCCCAGGAGTTCCTTGCGGCGCTGCTGGATCCGGCCGGCGAGCTCGTCCAGTCCTTCCTGGCTTTGGCCGCCGCGGCGCAGGAATTCCTGGAGCGCACGCCGGGGTGAGTAGCCGGCCATCACGTCCTCGGCGACAGCGTCCAGCGCCTCCGCCAGGTCCACCGGCGGCGCCAGCGGGTCCGGTCCGCCGGCGTAGCGGCCGTACCGCGACCGGTTGTGAAGGCCCATGCCGCTTCCTGTCCTCTGCTGTTGGAACTGTCTAACCGTAGATGGTGGCCTCGTCGTCGGACTCCTTGGAGATCCGCCGGCTGAGGTATAGCCCTTCGAGTGCCAGTTCGACGGCGGCGGCGCGCTCGCCGTCGTTCTCCGCCCCCAGGCGTTCGCCGATTTCCTCGTAGAGGCCGGACCCGTTGAGGGACGGCAGGTTCGCCAGGAACTCCTTCGCGGTGACCAGCTCCCCGGTGGTCACCGTGGAATGCCCGTCCAGCGCGGTCACCAGCGGGCCCAGGTCCAGGCCCTGGAAGTGCGCCCGCACGGCCTCCATGGTGGCGGTGCGCAGGAGGTGATCCAGGATGTCCTGTTCGCGGCCTTCCTCGCCGGATTCGAACTCGATCTTTCCGGTGAGGACTTCCACCGCGGCGTCCAGGTCCACAATCCGGGCCACGGCGTCGTCCTCGCCGCGCACACTGGCCCGGCGCAGCGCTGCCGCGGCGACGGTTTCGGCGCCCGCGATGGCGAACCGAGCGGACACGCCGGAGCTCTGGTTGATGGCCGGGGACTGGCGCAGCGCCCGGGTGTAGCGGGCCAGGATTTCCAGGATAACGGGCGGGACGCTGGCCACCAGGTGCCCCTCCTGGGCGATGACGGACACTTCGTCGTCGAGCTCGATCGGGTAGTGCGTGCGGATTTCGGCGCCGAAGCGGTCCTTCAGGGGCGTGATGATCCGGCCGCGGTTGGTGTAGTCCTCCGGGTTGGCGGAGGCCACCACCAGGACGTCCAGCGGGAGCCGGAGCACGTAGCCGCGGATCTGGATGTCGCGTTCTTCCATGACGTTGAGCATGGAGACCTGGATGCGCTCGGCGAGGTCCGGGAGTTCGTTGATGGCCACGATCCCGCGGTTGGAGCGCGGGATCAGGCCGTAGTGGATGGTTTCCGGGTCGCCCAGGCGGCGGCCCTCGGCCACCCGCATGGGGTCGACGTCGCCGATCAGGTCCGCGACGGAGGTGTCCGGCGTCGCGAGTTTTTCCACATAGCGTTCCGAGCGGTGGCGCCAGGCCACGCGCAGCCGGTCCCCCTCGGTGAGCGCCAGGGCGCGGGAGTGCGCGGTGAGGGGCTCGTACGGGTGTTCGTTGAGTTCCGAGTCCTCGATTACCGGCGACCACTCGTCCAGCAGCCCGGCCAGGGTGCGCAGGAGCCGGGTCTTGCCCTGCCCGCGTTCGCCGAGGAGGACGATGTCATGCCCGGCGATCAGGGCCCGCTCGAGCTGCGGCAGCACGGTCCGGCCGAAGCCGAAGATGCCGGGCCACGGATCACGGCCCTCCGACAGGGCGTCGAGGAGGTTGTCCCGGATTTCCCGGCGCAGGTCCTTGTGGACGTGGCCGGAGGCGCGCAGTTCACCAACAGTAAAGATCTCAGGGCGTTCAGTCACTCCTCCAAGGTAGACCTGTTCCGGGCCGGAAGGGGGCGGTTTTCCAGATTCGTGCAGCAGGATGGTCAGTTGTCCCCGCGACCCGCTCCCCAAGGGCCTCTTAGGCAACCTCGCTCGAGTAGCGGAGCAGCACCACGCCGTTGCCGAACGTCTGTGTCCCCTGGAGCCTGAGGTTCATCCGGACATCAGGAGCCTCGAACAGCGGCCGGCCCTGCCCCAGGACCACGGGATGGACGTAGATCCGGTATTCGTCGATCAGGCCGTACCGCATGAAGCTTGCGGCCAGGTTGGCGCCGCCGAGGCCGATGTCACCGCCGGGCTGCGCCTTCAGTTCCGCAATGTGTTCGGGCACGACGTCGTCAAGCACCGTGGCGTTCCAGCCCACCTCCGTGAGGGTCCGGGAAAACACGAACTTGGGCATGTCGCGCCAGATCCCGGCGAACTCGACCATGGGTGCCGGGTTGTCCGGGTCCTGGTCGGCCGTGGGCCAGAAATCGGCCATCAGCTCATGGGTGACGCGCCCGTCCATAAAGGCGCCCATCGCCCGGCACTGCTCGTTGAAGTGGCGGTGGAGCTCGTCGTCCACCAGATGCCAGCTGATGTCCCGGCCGGGCCCCTCGAAGAATCCGTCCAACGACACCGACATCATCAGGATGATCTTGCGCATTCGAGCCCCTCCATTGGCGGCGAAAGGCGGCGTGGCCGCCGTCGTACCTCAACAGTGAAGCACCCCGGCACCCGGCGGAACAGGGCCCCAGCCGGGTGGCAGGCCAGGGAAAGCCGGTACGGGGTAGGCGGCGGGCGATACCGCTCTGCGGCTCCCCCTTCCCGCGCAAGCTCGGGCGGGGCCCCTCCCGCTACGCTTAGGTCCTGATGACTGCAGCAACCCAGCCGGAACCATCGGCACCAGGGCCCTCTCTGACACAGCAGGGCACGCTCCTGCTGCTGGTGCGCCACGGCGAGACGCCCACCACCGGCATGGTGCTGCCGGGCCGCGCCCCGGGACTGCACCTGTCCGAGCGCGGCCGGGCCCAGGCCGCACGGGTGGCGGAACGGCTGGCGGGACTTCCGGTCAGCGCGCTCTATTCCTCGCCGCTGGAGCGTGCCCGCGAGACGGCGGAGCCGACGGCGGCCGGCACCGGGCTGGAGGTGCACCGGGAGCCCGGGCTGCTGGAGTGCGACTTCGGCGACTGGACCGGGTCGGCGATCGCGGACCTGAACGTCCTGCCCGAGTGGCAGACCGTGCAGCACAGCCCGTCGACCTTCCAGTTCCCCAACGGTGAGAGCTTCACCGAGATGCATGACCGGATCGTTGGGTCGCTGTCGGCGCTGTGCGCGGCCCACCCGGGCGGCGTCGTCGTCTGCTTCTCCCACGCCGACCCCATCAAGGCGGCGGTGGCCCACGCGCTGGGCACACCCCTGGACCTGTTCCAGCGCATCACGATCAGCCCTGGCTCGGTGTCCGCGGTGCAGTTTGTCGACGGCCAGGCGGCCTCGGTGCTGATGGTCAATTCCCATTCGGAACCGCTCAGCCGGCTGAGGCCGCAGTGACGCTGGAACCTGCCGGATGTGGGCGGGAGCTGGCGCTGCTCACCGATGGCAGTGTGGAACTGGTGGGGCGTATCCTGCGGAGCAGCAACGAGACGTTCCTGGTTCAGCTCAACCACGGGGCGGACACTGCGCAGGCGGTGTACAAGCCGGTGGCCGGGGAACGGCCGCTGTCCGACTTTGAGCCCGGGCTGCACCGGCGCGAACGTGCCGCGTACCTACTCAGCCAGGCTCTGGGGTGGGGCATGGTGCCGCCCACGGTAATCCGCGAGGACGCCCCGCTGGGGGTCGGATCGCTGCAGTGGTTTGTAGACTGCGACTTCCGCGAGCACTACTTCACCCTGACGTCTGAGGACCCTTCCACGCACCCGGACATGGCCCGGATGGCCTTATTCGACTACATCGCCAACAACACCGACCGCAAGAGCGGGCATGTGCTGCGCGGCGACGACGGCCGCATCTGGGGCATCGACCACGGGCTGTGCTTTTCCGCGGTGTTCAAGCTGCGCACGGTGATCTGGGACTTCGCCGGCGAGCCCATCCCCGAAGCCCTGCTGGCAGACATCGCACCGCTCGCCGACGCACTGCCTTCCGAGCTGGCCGAGATGCTCGACGACGACGAAGTCGCCGCCCTGCGGCGGCGGGTGCGGCGCATGCTGCAAGGCGGGACGCTTCCGGTTGACCTCACCGGCATGCGGTACCCGTGGCCGCTCGTATAGGCGCCGGCTGTTGCCTGTTCAGGTGCCCAAGAGTCGGCGTTCGTGGGCGAATGCGACCAGCTGGAGCCGGGTGCGGAGTTCCAGCTTGTCCAAGACGCTGCGCAGGTGAGTTTTGATGGTGGCTTCGGAGACGAACAGGCTCTGCGCCATTTCGCCATTGCTGAGGCCTTTAGCCGCGAGCAGAAAGACGTCACGCTCCCGCACGGACAGGACGTTAAGTACGGACAAGTCCGGACCGGTAGCGGGAACGTTGCGGGCAGCATGCTCGAAGAGAGAATGGATGGACCCTGGGGCGATGACGGAGTAGCCGGAGTGGACGGTCCGGATCGCCGCCAGCAGGAATTCCGGTTCCGCACTCTTGAGCAGATACCCGCTCGCCCCGGCCTGCACGGCCTGGACCACGGCCTGATCCCTGTTGAACGTGGTCAACGCGATGATCTTTGGCTTGTCGGTTCCGGCCGCCGCGGCCTGCTGCACGATCCGCCGGGTGGCTTCGACACCATCCATGACCGGCATCCGCAGGTCCATCAGCATGACGTCCGGGCGCCGTTCGATGGCCAGGGTCACCGCGTCTTTCCCGTCGCCGGCCTCCCCCGAAAGTTCCAAGTCCGCCTGGCTTTCTATCAGCATGCGAATGCCCGCCCGGAACAAGGGCTGGTCATCCACCAAGGCCACGGTGATGCGCGCCCCGGCATCAGCCACGGTCGCCCGCATCCCGTGTGGCCCCTGCCAGCTCGAAACCTGCTGCGGCCAGTGCCGGCTGGACTTCCGCGCCGGCAATATCCCCTGCAGGACCTCCGGCTTCGATGCCGGCAGTATCGTCAGCGGCTCTCGCTTCCCGGGTTCCGTAGGGAATGAAGACTGTTACCCGGAAGTGTTCGCCGTCCGGTCCGGCCGTCAGCCAGCCGCCGGCCAGGTGGGCGCGTTCGCGCATGCCGGGCAGTCCCCGCCCGACCCGGGGTGTGGCCGGAATTGCAGCGTCTTCTTTGCCGGCCGGGGCGACGGCCGAGGCCACGTGCAGAGTCAGGCCCGGCCCGCTCCAGTCAAAGTGGAGCCGCACATCCGTGCCGCGCCCGCCATGCTTAAGGGCGTTGGTCAGGCACTCCTGAACGATCCGGAAGACCGCCACCTCCTGTCCGGTGGAAAGCTCCACGGGAGTCCCGGACTCGCTGGGGTGGATCTTCAAACTGCCGCGCTGCATACCTTCGATGAGAGCAGGGATGTCCTTCAGCTGAGGCTGGGGCGTCACCATGCCGTCATCACGGACTCCCTCGATCACGCGTTGGGCATCCACGAGGGCGCTGCGGGCTGACCGGGCGATCGTGTCCAGAGCATTGAGGACGGCCTTGGGCTGGTCCTTGCTCAGGTACCGGGTTCCGTCCGCCTGGGCGGCGATGACCGCGAGGGAATGGGCCAGGACGTCGTGCAGATCCCGGGCGATGCGTGTCCGTTCCTGCTCGACAATCAGGTCGATTTCGGTTTCCTTGAGGCTGCTCTGCGCCAGTTCCCTGGCCCGGAACAGACTGCCCCGTTCCTGAAAAAGCGCCAGCAGAAGTCCGACGGCGGCACAGGCGCCGGCGATTAGCAGGAGGAGTGCGAATAACTGCCAGCCGTACATCATGAACATTGGTCTGTCACCGTAGTTCATTGGCAGGAACCAGCCGATGCCATTGCCGTATCTCCACGACAGCATGAGGACGGTCATCAGGCCCACGAACACCACGTTGGCGCCCGAGGCGATGAATCGTATCCGCCGCGGGGCAGTCCACAAGATGAAGCCCAAGGCCACAAAGGAACCGAGGTAGATGGCCCAGTGATTGGATTCCATCGGCGGCAGAGCATGACTCAGCTGTCCGGCAAGGAGCGCAACCGTGAACCCGAGGGAGACCAGCGGTTTCCAGGTGGCAGTGGCGATCGCCAAGGTCATCAGAGCCAGCGACCACGTCCCCGACCATGACAACCAAGACCCTCCCATTCTGCCGGCCTCGGCCACACACCACAGGGTGAAAAAGACGCCGGCCGCCACGGGGGCGGCCCAACGCCGCGCAAAATTCAGAACTGGTTCCATGCCAGTCACCATATCCACGGCAATCACACCCTTCTCGCCATATCGCTGCAATCTCAACCTGAAAGCCAAACGATTCATTCTTTGAGCCAGTTTTTTGGCCGTCGCCTGGACCCGCGGCCCTGCCAACAAGAAAAGCCACCCGTCCCCTCACACTGGACGGGCGCTTGTAGGGTTCCTTTTGACCGTCCCGTACGTGGAAACCGATGGTTTTCCGACCGGGGCGCAATTATTCGAAGCGAGTAGCCGTCATGGCGGTATTGCCCCGGACGAGACTGAATGTCGCGGTGACGGCTCCGAGGGCCAGAAGCAGGCTCAGGCTTAGGGCTATGAAGTAATCGGGCGCCGGCCAGGTCATCCGGTAGGTGTCGTCAATGAATACTTACCCGCAGGTAGGATTTTCCGGAAGGCTTATCCTCAGGGACCGCATCCGGCATTGCAGTGGCAAGGACAAACGATGAAGAAGAAACTCGATCGGCGCGCAGTCAGCCCTGACCGCCCGTGGACACAGCATTACGGGCCGGGTGTCCCCGCGGACCTGAAGCTCCCCGGAGGCTCGCTGGTGGACCTGATGGACGCCTCGGTCAAGCGCTTCGGATCCAAGACGGCACTCGAGTTCTTCGGAGCGCAGACGAGCTACCGCGAACTGGGCGCGCAGATCAGCCGGGCCGCGGCCGGCCTCAAGGAACTCGGTGTCCGGGCCGGAGACCGGGTGGCCCTGGTCCTGCCGAACTGCCCGCAGCACGTCGTCGCGTTCCACGCAGTGATGCGCCTCGGGGCCATTGTTGTGGAACACAATCCGCTGTACACGGACCGGGAGCTGCGCCACCAGTTCGAAGACCACGGCGCCTCCGTGGCGATCGTCTGGGACAAGGCGGTCCAGCGCGTGAGCCAGCTGCCGGACGACGTCGGACTCCGGACGATCGTCTCGGTGGAGCTGATCCCGGCGATGCCCCGGCTCCAGCAGCTGGCACTCCGGCTCCCCCTCCCCGCCGCACGGAAAGCCCGCGCGGCCCTGGCCGCCGGGAAGCGCGACACCCTGCACGACACCCGGTCCGGGCGGCCGGGGCACATCACGGTCCGGCGCTGGCCGGAGCTCCTGCGTGCCGGAACGTTGCCCAAGAGGCACCCCCGCCCCGCGTCCCAGGACCTCGCTGCCCTCCAATACACGAGCGGCACAACGGGTCTGCCCAAGGGGGCGATGCTGACGCATGCGAACCTGCGGGCCAACGCGGCCCAGAGCCGGGCCCTGGGTTCCCGGCCTCCGGGATGGCGCCGAGACCGTCTACGCGGTCCTGCCCATGTTTCACGCCTACGGGCTGACCCTCTGCATGACCTTTGCCTTGAGCATCGGGGCGAAGCTGGTCCTGTTCCCGAAGTTCGACGTCGACCTGGTGCTGAAGGCTTACCGGAAGTCGCCGGCGACCTTCCTCCCCGCAGTCCCGCCGATTTACGACCGGATCGCCGGTGCGGCGGCGGAACGTGGTGTGGGGCTCGGCAGCATCCGGTTCGCCATTTCCGGGGCCATGAATCTTCCGGCATCGACCGTCGAGACCTGGGAAGCGGCAACCGGCGGGTACCTGATCGAAGGCTACGGACTGACGGAAACGTCCCCCATCGCGCTGGGGAATCCGTTCGGTGCCAGCCGTAAAACGGGCACCGTGGGCGTGCCGTTCCCCCTCACCGACGTCCGCGTGGTGGACCCGAAAGATGTCGCCATCGACCGCGCCCCTGGCGAAGAAGGCGAACTGCTCCTCCGCGGCCCCCAGGTGTTCGGCGGCTACTGGAACCGGCCGGAGGAAACCGAGGACGTGCTCCTCGAAGGCGGCTGGTTCCGCACCGGCGACATCGTCTCCGTCGACGCGGACCACTTCGTCACGATCCGGGACCGGATCAAGGAGCTCATCATCACCGGAGGGTTCAACGTCTCACCCACCGAGGTGGAGGACGTCCTGGCCGGCTTCCCCGGGCTCGCGGAGGTCTCGGTGGTCGGGCTGCCCCGGCCCGGCGGGGGCGAAGACGTCGTCGCCGCCGTCGTCCCGGCTCCAGGGGAGACCATTGATGCGGATGCGCTGCTGGCCTTCGCACGGCGGCAGCTGGCCGCCTACAAGGTGCCGCGCCGCGTCGTTGTGCTCGAGGAACTGCCCCGATCCCTCATCGGGAAGGTTCTGCGCCGCGAGATTCGGGACGCCCTGGCGGCCGGCCGGTAGGGCGCCCAATACGACGTCGGGCTTCGTGGGAGATCTGGCGTCACACAACGTGACGGCCTCCGTGTCCGGAGAGGCCACGCCCTACTCTGGACAGGTGACTTTGACTACGATCCGCACCGCCGCCGCGAGCTCCCTCGCCGCCGCAGGCCTCCTGTTTGCCCTCGCCGCCTGTTCCGCTCCGGCGGCCACCCAGCCCGCCGCTACCTCCGCCCCGGCGTCCAGCGCCGCAGCCTCCTCCGGAACCGCCTCCTCAACCACCGCATCCGAGCCGTGCACCGGGGTGCAGGTCATCATCGATTCGGGCGCCCTGAAGCAGGCTGCCGCTGACGCGTCCGTTTGCGTGCCCGTGGAGTCGACGACGTCCGCGGCCAAGGTGCTGGAAACCGCCAATGTGAAGACCGAAGGCACCGTGGACTATCCCACCGAGCTGGTGTGCCGTGTGAACGGTGTGCCCGCCGCGGACCTGGACATTACCCACCAGGGCGGCACGTACCGGGAAGAATGCGGCAAGATGCCTGCCGCATTCGCTTACTGGTCCCTCTGGGTGAAGCCGGCCTCCGGTGACTGGGCCTACGCCCAGGAGGGCCTGTCCACCTTGCAGGTGGGCCCGGGCGAGAGCCTGGAACTGCTCTTCACGGTCGACGGCGCACCGGCCACCCCGGCCCCATGACCTTCCGGCCCGCGCCGTTACGCGCAGCGGCGGCTCTCGCCGTCGTGTTTATCGCGGCGCGGGTCATCTACCGCATCCTGTTCAACGGGGCGGGCACCGGCGGACCCGTCCTACTCAACCTGCAGCCGGTGCCGCTGCCGCCCCCGTTCGCCCATGTGGTCTTCCTCGGCCCGGTCACGGCGCCGGGCCTGTGGGCTGCGATCCAGTCCGCCCTGCCGATTGCCGGGATGATTCTCGCTTTCGGCGTGCTGAATGCCTGGGTGGACGTCTCCCGCGGATTCATCCGACTGGCCCGCGGCGGCCCCCTGCAGGGCATCGCCCGGACGCTCGTGGTGGCCTGGGCGGCGCTCCCGGCACTTGCCGACGCCGTGGCCTCCGTCCGCCTGGCGTTCCGATTGCGGGGCGAACGCTTCGGTCCCCGCGCCCTCGTTCCCGTGCTGGAACGCACCCTCGAACACGCCGGACGGGTTGCCGCCGCGTTGGAGCTTCGCGGCTTCGGAAGCCGGGCAGCACACCAACCCCGCGGCGTTGACGCAGCGCCGGTCCTCCTCCGGGACGCGCAGTTCCGGATCGGGGACACAACGCTACGCGTCCAAGAATTCACGCCGTCCAGCGGATCAATCACGGTCATCACCGGGCCCACGGGCTCCGGCAAGTCCACCATCCTGCGCGGCATCGCCGGGCTGCTCTCCCACGTCGACGGCGGCCACCTCTCCGGCACCGTGACCGTGGCGGGGGCTGACCGCGCCGCGACGCCGCCGCGCGATACCGCCCGGCTGATCGGCGTCGTCCTGCAGAATCCTCGCGCGGCGTTCGCCAGCACCCGGGTCCGGGACGAGATCGCCCTCGCCCTCGAGCTGCGCGGGGTGGCGTCCGGGACCGCCAAGGCCCGAGTGACAGAGGTCGCGGAGCGGGTCGGCGTCTCGGCGTTGCTGGACCGGAATGTCAGCTCCCTCTCGGCCGGTGAGGCAACCCTGGTGGCCATCGCCGCGTCCGTGGTGGACCAACCGGCGCTGCTCCTGGTGGACGAGCCCCTCGCCGACCTGGACACCGCAGCACGCGGACGCGTCATCGCCGTCCTCAACGCCCTCGCCCGCGAGGCAGGTGTCTGCGTCATCGTGGCGGAACACCGGGCTGCAGCGCTCGTCCCGGTTGCCGACTCCTGGTGGACCATCGACGACGGCGCCCTGGTCCCGGGGGCCGCACCCGGTCCTGCTGCTTCCGCGCTTTCGTCCAACACCGCCGCCCGCGCTTCTGCGTGTTCGACGCCGGCACCTGCGCTCGAGCGCACGCCCGTGTTGACGGTGTCCGGGCTTGCGGTGCACCGCGAAGGAACGCCTCTGGTGCAGAACGCATCCCTGACCCTGCACCACGGCGAAGTAGTGGCCCTGGTGGGTCCGAACGGGGCCGGGAAGTCCTCCCTCCTGGTGGCGCTCGCCCTCGGCGAAGGAACCCGAGGCGAGGGCAGCGGCAGCTTGCAGACGGTCGACCGCGGAAGGGTCGCCCTCGTGCCGGACGCCTCCGACGACCTCTTCACGCGGGATACCGTCGAAGGGGAACTCCGCGCGGCCGAGCGGCGCCTTGCACACCGAAAGAATGGCAAACACCCCGCGCCCGGCTTTGCGGCTTCCCACCTGGCCCGCCTGCGAGGCGACGCCACGATGCCCCTAGGACGCGAGCATCCCCGGGACCTCTCCGCCGGCGAGCGCAGGATCCTGGCCATCGCGCTGCAGACCATGGACAACCCCCAGGTCCTCCTGATCGATGAGCCCACCCGCGGCCTCGATCCTGCGGCGCGCACGGCAGTCTCGGCGGCGTTGCGAGCGGCAGCGGACGACGGCGCCGCGGTCCTGTTTGCCACCCACGGCCTCGACTTTGCCCACAGCCTCGGCGCCCGGATCCTGCCGATGCGTGACGGCGTAGCGCCCGCTGTCGCGCCGGTCGAAGAACCGGCACCTCTGCTTCCGTCTCCCCTGCCGTTCCGGCAGTCAGTGGCCGGACCAAAACCACGGGCCATCGAAACAAACTCACAGGGCGCGACTAAGCAGCGCCGCCTCCGGATGCCGCGCGGCGTCGAGCTCGCTGTCCTCGCGGCAGCCAATCTGCTGGCCCTCGCCGCGTTTTGCTGGCCTTTGCTGGCCGCCGCCCTCCCGCAGGACGCTGCCGCGGCCCTACCGTACGCGGCGCTGGCCATCGCACCGCTTGCCGCCGTCGCGATCGCCGTGTCCATGGACGGCTCGGTCCGCTCGGCGCATACGGTGGCGCTGCTCGGGGTCCTGGCCGCCGTCGGTTCCGCAGTGCGCGTGGCGGGCACCGGCGTCGGGGGCGTGGAAGCGGTCTTTATCCTGCTGATTCTGGCCGGCAGGGCCTTCGGCGCCCGGTTCGGGATGCTTCTCGGCGCCACCACCATCGCCGTCTCCAGCGTCCTGTGGGGTGGCATCGGGCCCTGGACGCCGTTCCAGATCTTCGCCTGCGCGTGGGTGGGCGCCGGGGCAGGGCCTGCTCCCCCGCCGGGTCCGGGGACGGGCCGAACTGTGGATGCTGGCCGGCTACGGCATTCTGGCGTCCTACCTGTTCGGGCTGCTGACCAACCTGTGGTTCTGGCCGTTCGCGGTGGGCGCCGGCACCGGCATCTCTTACGTGCCGGGCGCGCCGCTGGGCACCAACCTCAGCAGCTTCCTGCTGTACACCCTATTGACGTCGACGGCGGGATGGGACACCCTGCGTGCCGTCACCACAATCATCGGAATCGCCGTGGTGGGGCGGGCCATCCTCGCCGCGCTCCGGCGGGTGAAGCCGGTCTCCAGCACGGTTTCTGGACCCGGCGGGCAGGGCGGGCAGGCCCAACCCGCCCCGGCCGGGGACCGGCTTCACCTCGGGGTCTGAGGACACTACTGGGATACCCAGGCTGCACGCGGCCCATGACCTATCGGCGGGACCTCAAGGCGCTACTCGCGAACCTCGATGTCTGGGTGGTTTTCTATGAAGTTAATGGTCAAGCAAACTCAGCAGTCTCCCGGAGATAGTGCCCCCCGCCGCCTGCCGCGAGAGTGCTGGCCGCGAGCTCAGCGGCCGGTGCCCATCCGGCCACGCGCGCAACTCACAAGGGCGGACAAATCGAGCCCGTAGGTCGGCCCCTCGCCTGAACCGTACTCCTCGAGTCGGGCCGCACCGCGCTCGAAGATCCGGAGCGCGCCAACGCTGTTCCCCCGGGCGGCGTGGGTGAGCCCGACGCAGATCTGGGCGAGACCTTGCCAAAGGTTGCGTTCTTGGGCCGGCCCAGCTTTCCATCGGGCCTCAAGTACCTCATGTGCGGCAAAGGGCCGGCCCGCTTCAACCAGGCTCCGGGCCGAGACTAACGTCTCCGCCGGCGGCAGCGGCTCCTCGGAGACCGGCTCCACGCCGGCGCTTCCGTACGGCAACGGCCGTCCAAGAGCGTCACGTGGCCGGGCCTGCCGCGGGCGCCTTGAAGCATCCCGATCCCGGTCACCGGTCATTGCAGTTTCCGCTCTGAGTGTCTGTGGACCTTAGCAACCTTCATCCGCCTAATGCTATAGCTCGGCCCTTCGAACCGAGCCGTGCACTTCGCCCTGGGCCGCATGCTTTGAATTCTTGGTTTGCGTTTAAGGATCCCCTTGCGGGCTGCGCCATGCGCCAAATAGCGCTGTGAGAACCCCGCCATTCACCGCCGAAGTCACAGATTTTGAGAGTGGTTCCGGGCTCCCCCGTCAGTACAGGCACAAAAGGTCGTTTCAGACCCCAATTCACACCTTGAAGTACTTCGCCTCCGGGTGGTGGAACACGAACGCGTCGGTGGACTGCTCGGGGTGCAGCATCAGCTCATCGCTCAGGACCACACCCATCCGCTCGGGCTTCAGCAGCTCCACCACCTTGCGGCGGTCCTCCATGTCCGGGCAGGCCGGGTAGCCCAGCGAGAACCGGGCACCGCGGTAGTCGAGCTTGAACAGCCCCGCCTTGTCCTTGGGCTCCTCCGCGGCGAAACCCAGCTCCGTGCGGATGCGTGCATGCCAGAATTCTGCGAGCGCCTCGGTGAGCTGCATGACCAGGCCGTTGAGCTCGTAGTAGTCGCGGTATTGGTTGGCAGCAAACATTTTGGACGTGAACTCTTCAATCTTCGCGCCGGCGGTGACCAGCTGCACCGGCAGGACGTCCACCTGGCCCGATTCGCGCGACCGCACAAAGTCGGCCAGGCACAGGTGCCGGTCGCGGCGCTGGCGCGGGAAGTCGAAGCGCAGCCGCTCGGTGCCGAGCGGGCCGCCCGAGCCGCCGTCGGGGGCGAGCAGACCCGCGGTGCCGAGGACGCCGTCGGGGTCCTCGCCGTGGTGGAGCACCACCACCTGTTCCCCCTCGGTGACCACCGGGAAGTAGCCGTAGGCGACGGACGCATCCAGCATCCCCTCGCCGAGGATCCGGTCCAGCCAGTACCGCAGGCGCGGCCGGCCCTCGCGTTCCACCAGTTCCTCGTAGGAGGCGCCGTCCTCGCCGCGGCCGGGCTTGAGCCCCCACTGCCCCATGAACGTGGCGCGCTCGTCGAGCATGGCCGCGTAGTCGTGGAGTGCCACGCCGCGCACAATGCGGGTGCCCCAGAACGGCGGCGCAGGCACGGCATTGTCGGCGGCGACGTCGGACCGGCCGGGCATGGCCTCCGGTTCGGTCACCGTGAACTTCGGGCCGCCTTTGTGGATCCGCTTCTTCAGCGGCGGAAGGCCGACGTCGTCCGGGTCGGCGCCGCGGGCCACCTTCACCAGCGGTTCCATGAGCGAAAGGCCCTCAAAGGCGTCCTTGGCGTACCTGACCACGCCATCGAACTGTTCCGCCAGGTCCTGCTCCACGTAGGCGCGGGTCAGGGCTGCACCGCCGAGGACGATCGGCCACTTCTTCGCGAGGCCGCGGGACTGCAATTCCGCGAGGTTCTCCTTCATCACCACGGTGGACTTCACCAGCAGGCCGGACATGCCGATCACATCGGCGTTGTGCTCCTCCGCGGCGGCGATGATCTCGGCGATCCCCTGTTTGATGCCAATGTTGATGACTTTGTAGCCGTTGTTGGTGAGGATGATGTCCACCAGGTTCTTGCCGATGTCATGCACGTCGCCGCGCACGGTGGCGATCACCATGGTGCCCTTGCCCGAGGAATCGGACTTCTCCATGTGGGGCTCGAGCAGCGCGACCGCATTTTTCATCACCTCGGCGGATTGCAGCACGAAGGGCAGCTGCATCTCGCCGGCGCCGAAGCGCTCGCCTACCACCTTCATGCCCTCGAGCAGCTGGTCGTTGATGATGCCGAGCGCGGTCATGCCCTCGCTGCGGGCTAGGTCCAGGTCATCTTCGAGGCCCTTGCCTTCGCCGTCGATGATGCGCCGCTGCAGGCGCTCGCCGGTGGGCAGCGCCGCGAGTTCCGCAGCGCGCTGGTCCTTCAGCGCCGCGGTGTCGACGCCGGCGAAGAGGTCCAGCATGCTCGCCAGGGGGTCGTACGTGACGTTGCCGTCGGCGTCGTATTCGCGTTTGTCCCAGACCAGGTCCAGCGCCACTTTGCGCTGTTCCTCCGGCAGGGAGGCGAGCGGCACGATCTTGGCGGCGTCGATGATGCCGCTGGTCAGGCCCGCCTGCACAGCCTCGTGCAGGAACACCGAGTTCAAGGCGATCCGTGCCGCCGGGTTCAGGCCGAAGGACACGTTGGAGACGCCGAGGGTGGTGTTGATCCCGGGGTACTTCGCGGTGATCTGGCGGATGGCCTCGATGGTTTCGATGCCGTCCCGGCGGGTCTCTTCCTGGCCGGTGGCAACGGGGAAGGTCAGGGCGTCGACGATGATGTCCTCCACCCGCATCCCCCACTCGCCCACGAGGGAATCGACCAGGCGCGAGGCGATGGCGACCTTGCCCTCGGTGGTGCGGGCCTGGCCTTCTTCGTCGATGGTCAGGGCGATCACGGCGGTGCCGTGTTCCTTCACGAGCGGCATGATGCGCGCGAAGCGGCTCTCCGGGCCGTCGCCGTCCTCATAGTTGACGGAGTTGACCACCGGGCGGCCGCCGATGAGTTCGAGCCCGGCCTGCAGCACGGGCGGTTCGGTGGAGTCGATGACGAGCGGGAGGGTGGAGGCCGACGCGAAACGCGAGACGACCTCCTTGATGTCCGCCACGCCGTCGCGTCCCACATAGTCGATGCACACGTCCAGCAGGTGCGCGCCGACGCGGACCTGCTCGCGGGCGATGTCGACGCAGTCGTCCCAGCGCTCGTCGAGCATCGCCTGGCGGAACGCCTTCGAGCCGTTCGCGTTGGTGCGCTCGCCGATGGCGAGGTACGCGGACTCCTGGTCGAAATTCACGTGGTGGTAGAGGGACGCGATGCCGGCTTCGCGCTCGGTGGGGACGCGGGCGCTGCCGTTGCTGCTGGCACTCGTCTGGCTGGTGCGGAAGGGCGCAAGACGTTCGACGACGGCGGCCAGGTGCTCCGGCGTCGTACCGCAGCAGCCGCCCACCAGGCCCAGGCCGAATTCCCGCACGAACTGCTCGTGGGCGGTGGCGAGTTCGGTGGGCGAGAGCGGATAGTGCGCACCGTTGGGACCGAGGACGGGAAGGCCGGCGTTGGGCATGCAGGCGATCGCCACGGAGGACTGCTTGGAGAGGTGGCGGAGGTGTTCGCTCATCTCATCCGGCCCGGTGGCACAGTTCAGGCCGATGGCGTCGACGCCGAGAGGCTCGAGCGCGGTGAGTGCGGCGCCGATTTCGGAGCCCATCAGCATGGTGCCGGTGGTTTCGACCGTCACCTCGACGAAGATCGGGAGCCGGACGCCGCGGGACACGATGGCCTGCTTGCAGCCGTTGACCGCGGCTTTGGTCTGCAGGAGGTCCTGGCTGGTCTCGATGAGGAAGGCATCCGCTCCCCCGTCGATGAGGCCCTCGGCCTGCAGGGCAAAGGTCTGCTTGAGGTAGTCGTAGCTGGTGTGTCCGAGGCTGGGGAGCTTGGTGCCCGGCCCCATCGAACCCAGGACCCACCGCATCCGTCCGTCTGTTTTTTCCGCCGCTTCCGCGCGCTCGCGGGCGATCGCTGCGCCCTTCCGGGCAAGCTCTTCAATCCGGTGGTCAATGCCGTAGTCGGAGAGGTTTGACCAGTTCGCACCAAAGGTGTTCGTTTCCACCGCATCGATGCCCACCGCGAAGTAGGCGTCATGGATGTCGGCGAGGACATCCGGCCGCGTGGCGTTGAGGATCTCGTTACAGCCTTCCAGCCCCAGGAAGTCTTCTTCCAGCGAGAGGTCCCGGCTCTGCAGCATGGTGCCCATCGCGCCGTCGGCAATGACCACCCTGTTGTTCACTGCGTCCAGGAGTGCTTGGGCGCGGACGGGACGGGGAACGGTGTCGATATCAAGCGCGAAACGAGGCATCTAAACAGGTTACGGGTGGGGGCGTAGACGGTGCGCTGTGTGTCCGTGTGCTACGACGGCAGTGGCATAGCTCGCTCCTCCCAGTGGCAACTGCTGAGGCGCGTAGAGCGCGACGTCCTGTTCTTCCCCAAGGAAGCAGAAATCACCTTCGAGACCCCCGACTACGGCATGGGCTTCTTCACCGCTCACGGCTCGATGTCCTCACTAAGGGACCTCTAAGCGGCCCTGGTCCGTTGCTGCCCCCACCAGGCGGTTATGCACCAACTACAGGCACCACGACTTGCCCCTGCAGCAACAGCCATCCAGCACCTGCTGTTGCTGCAGGGGCAAAGACGTCCCACGGCGCGCATCACGAGATCCCCTTAGAAGCCTTGAAAAACAATTGACTTGAACGCTTGTTCATGTCAGAGTGGTTGCAATTTAGCGGTCCATGTCACAAGAAAGTGTTCACCATGAGTAGTCAGACGATCGAGTCTTTGGAAGTCCACATCGACAGGGCCGAAGAACTTTACGATCTGCTTAACGAGGCGGAGGCCGTGCTCCGGCAAGCAGCACTGACCCGTGGGTCTGCCGGCATTAGGGTCACCCGGCATGATCCTGCCCGGTACACATTCGAACTCAGTGACACGGTTCCGTTTGGCGAGACCTGGGAGCAGCCGAGCCGGTGACCGTCGTCGCGGGCCTCGTTACCGGACTGGTCCGTGCGGTAACAAGTCTCCCTAGCGGACACGCCCGGGCGCGGTCTGCATCCCTTCAGCCATCGTCCGCGGGCACGGGCACGGGCACGGGCACGGGCACGGGCACGGGCACGGAGTGGTTGTATTCCGCGGTGACGACGACGTACCCGTCGAAGGAACCGATAACCTCCGACCAAGCCGTCCCCGTCGCAAGCGGGCCCAGCGGGACATAAGAGCTGAACCGAACTCGCCGCCCTTGCTTCTCAAAATATCAGCAATGCATCGAATATCGCTGCGTCGTCTCATCCGTCAATCCTGAATAACTTTACAAAGCAATTAGGCGCATTACCGCAAGTGACTGGCTTGTGAATACTTATAGTTCTCCTGTAAACATTGCCCTCCGGCAGCTGTTTGCGTATGACTAAAATCACCTTTCACATTTTTGGTCGCGTTGAGATTGAGAGCTATTTTATTTATATGCTTTCGAGAGTGTCCCCTGTCGAAAGCATGGGGGCTCCGCTTACTATCCCCTCCCAGCGGAGCCCCCTCCCCCCTTTACTTTGGCATCCCACCCCCTTGGATTCACGGCTTATTTGTTGGTCACCCCAGTGTGAGCGTAAAGATCGAGTACCTTCTGCGAGGAAACCCTGCGCGTCGAATATTTGAACACAGGCTTGCACTAATAAGCAGCCTGACCACAAGCTGATTTTCATAAGCAAATTGATTATTTGACTTTGAGTAATCGCTTGTCACATCACAGTAAATTTTTGGTATTTCCGAGGTTTGTTTCTAGACTGGAGGTTAAAATGGGTCCATTGAGTGCGGAGTCGGGTTTTTCTGGCGGCAAGGTTTGAGGGCCCTTCGTCTCTAAGCGTGGTTGGGTGTTTTCTTTCGGTAGGGGCGGTGTCCTCCGGCGGCGAGTAGGTTTCTGATTCTGTAGTTTTTGAAGTTGCGGAAGCCTCGGGCGATTCTGCGTGTGGTTTCGATGACTCCGTTCACGGCTTCGGTGGGGCCGTTCGAGGCTCCGCCGGTATCGAAGTACGCCAAGATCGCTGTCTTCCATGCCCGCAGGCTCCGCCCGAGCCTGGCGATCTCCGGGATCGGGCAGGTAGGGAAGCTCGCGAGGATCTCGGTGATGAGCGCCCGTCCCTTCTCGGGGCGGGCGTGGTAGACGGCCCGGAGCTTTTGATAGGAGTGCCAGGCGATGGTCACCTCGCTGTTCGGGTCGCCGGCCTCGAGCTTTTTTTCGAGCCTGGCGACTTGTTTCTCGGTGAGGGACTCTATGCCTTGCTGCAGGGTTCTGCGGATGCCATAAAGCGGGTCGTCCTTCCGTCCCCGGTGACCGAGAGTGTCCTGCTGGACCCGGCGGCGTACGTCGTCAACCATGCCTGTTCCTAACTTCACGATGTGGAACGCGTCGACCACGGTGATGGCTTCGGGGAGTTCGTCGCGGATAGCGTTGGCGTAGCCGCGGAACGGGTCCAACGTGGCGACTTTGATGCCGTTGGTGAAGGTAGAGCCTTGTTCTTTGAGCCAGTCCCCGTAGGCCTTTCCGGACCGGCCAGGCACCAGGTCCAGAAGCCGTGCGTGGACGTTGCCGTGGGCGTCGCGGGTGTGGTCGATGATGCCGGTGACCATGCCGGTGCCGGGGAACCCGGTGTGTGTCCAGACGTGCTCGTCCACGCCGAGGGCGTCAATGCCCGCGAGCCGTTCGGGCCTTCCAATCCGGCGGGTTGCTTCGGCCTCGATGCCCTTCCAGAGCGCCCGCCAGGAGACGCCGAGCTGGTGGGCGAGGGCCGAGACGGAGGCGTCGTATTTCTCCAGCGCATCGACGGCCCAGCGCACGGCCCGGTTGGTCAGGATCGCCCGCTTCCCGGCCAGCGGATGTTCTTCGCTGAAGACCTTCTTGGGGCAGTGTTCGTCGGGGCAACGCCACACCCGTTTGGCCCAGATCAGCCGGGCAGGTCGGCCGAAACACGGGATGTCATGCAGACGGATCTGCCGCCGGCCGTGGCCCACTGCGACGACACCACAATCGGGGCAACCATTGATGGTTTGATCGGTTTCGACGTGGACGATCAGGCCGACGGCGGCCTTGGTGACGGAGGTGATGTGCACGCCCGGGACACCCAAAAGGGCGTCGGCACGTTCACACCACGACCCGCCGGAGCAGGAAGTAGAGTGGGACAAGTCGGGGTCTCATTTGAAATTGGAAGCTTGGTCGCTACCAATTCAAAGAGGCCCTGACGCATCTCTCCCGATGCCACGCCGGAATAGCCCCAACCCGAAAACCTAGCCGGACCCAACCACGCTTAGAGACGAAGGGCCGGTTTGAGGTACGCCGTGACTCCGGGCGGGAGGAAGGCCGGGCGGATGCGGCAGGGCCGTCCCACGGGTATGTCCGGGCCGGAGCCTCAGCGCCTGTTCGGTCGTGCCCTGGACGCTATCTCCGAGGGATCGCTCATCACCGATGCAAATCAGCGCATCCTGTATGCAAACGCTGCGTTCACCGCAGTCACCGGATACAGCGTGGAGGAAGTGTCGGGACGGAACTGCCGGCTCCTCCAAGGCCCGGAAACCGATTCGATCGTTCTGGCCGCACTGCGGAGCAGCCTTCTCCGCGGTGGGAGCTTCCGGGGCGAGGTTCTGAACTACCGTAAAGACGGCACCCCGTTCTGGAACGCACTCACGGTCTCTCCCTTACGGGACGACACCGGCAGGATAACGAATTTTGTCAGTGTCCAGCGCGACGTCACGGCCCAGAGGAAGGTTCACGAACGCCTCCAGTTTCTAGCCCTTCACGATTCCCTCACCGGGCTTTCCAACCGCACCGGACTGGATCGTCATCTTTCCGGACTTGCCCGGCGCATCGTCACCGGCACAGAACATTCAGCGATCGGCGTCATCGACCTTGACGACTTCAAAACCATCAATGACACTTTCGGCCACGAGGCAGGCGATGCCATCCTGACCGAGTTCTCCCGTCGTCTTCGGGGGAAGCTGCGCGCAACAGACTTTCTTGCACACCGGGGCGGAGACGAGTTCGTCGTAGTAATCGAAGGTCTGGACCTGCGCCACGCCCGCGAACAACTTCAGCCCATTCTCGCCCGCCTTCACGAAGCAGTGGACACCGCCTTCAGCCCCGGTCCCGGTCCCGGCATCAGCGTCACGCTAAAAATGAGCCTGGGCATCACGTTGTTGCCACCCGGTCAGGAACCCGGAAATGCCGTCTTCCGGCGCGCTGATGCTGCCCTGCACCACCTCAAGTCCGGCAACGACGTCCGCGATCCTTGGTGGCACTTGGACACCACGCCACCGACTGCACCCGACGGCAGAACGCTGCAGCCGGGCACAGCCGAACCAGACCGAAACGCAGAGGAAAAAGTTAGATCCGTATACGACTCGCATATCTACCACCGGAGGCTCTTCAACGGAGGACTGCATCTCTTGTTTCAACCCGTGATCGATCTGCGCACCGGGGATCTCCGGTTCCTGGAAGCGTTGGCCCGACTCAGGCTTGAAGACGGCACCATCTTGTCGCCGGGCGACTTCCTGCCGATGCTCACCCCCCAGGACTTTGACCAGCTCTTCAAGGCCGGACTGGATCTGGCGTTAGGCCAGCTTGGTGTCTGGGACCTCGACGGGCGCCATCTCAGGGTCAGCGTCAATGTCTCGCCCTCGACCCTTCTCCACCCTGACTGCGCACACTGGATCACGTCCACCCTGGAACGACACAACATTGCCCCGCACCGCCTCATACTCGAGGTCCTGGAAGACCATATCGATGACGACGCAACCCAGAGCCAGGCATTCACCGCAATATTGGCACTGGGCGTCGGCCTGGCCATGGATGATCTGGGCGCCGGCCACAGCAGCCTTCGACGACTGACCGCTCTAGCATTCAGCACCGTCAAGATTGACCACAGAATCCTGAGCCAACTCCGTACATCCCCCATCCCCACCATGACATTCCTGGCCACGATGGCCCAGATGGGTCAAAACATGGGCTGGGACGTCATCGCCGAAGGCCTCGAAGACGACGGAATCACCGAAGCCGCAACCGTCCTCGGAATCCCCTATGGCCAGGGCTACCACCTGACTCGGCCTCTACCGGCCGCCGATGTACCGCCCTGGATTACGGATTTCACCCCGCCAAACCGCTCTGGGCTTATGCGTACACTCTCCGGAGCACTTGCCTACCACTGGCAGTTCGCCCGGCTCGGCGCCCCGCACACCGGACCAGCCGGCGCCTGCCCCATGACAGAGCTTTTGAACCACATCGGAGCCAGCAAAGCAGAACACTGGCACCGGCAACAACACACCGCCCTCGGCGATCATCTCGCTTCCTCAGCCGAACTTCTCCAATGGCTCACCATCCAAACGACCGGCGACGGGCACGCCGGGAAAGCAGAAAAACTTTGACCGGCCCCACTGCCCCGGCACCTCCGGGCCGGTTTGCCACTCAAGATCCGGACCTCTCAGCCAGCCGGAAGGAAAAGGAAACCATCCAATGACCGAATGCAAAATCCGCGCCCGCGGCGTTCCGGAAGTACCCCATGACCGCCGCTCCGGATTACCGCCACGCAGGCGCGCAGACCCGGAGGCGAATGATCTCTCCGCCGCGCTATGGACCGAGCGTCGGCACCTGACAGAACTGCTCGGAATCCTAAACGAACGCGCAACCCAGATGCCGGAACAAGGAAATCCCGCGATACCAGCCAGGCTCCAACGAAAAGTGGACGAGCTCCGCACTGCGGGTCTGGCACGAACCCTCGCCGCCGATGCACTGTCCCAGGCCTGGGGCATGTCGGACGAACCGACACTTCCGGAAGTGGTCGTCCACGCGCACACCCAACCTTGGGTCTTCATCTTTTCCTCCCACTTGGACTCCATGGAAGACCTGCTCGATCAAATAGGACACTCCCCCAGCCGCCCGGCCACCGCACCTGCCTCTCCGCACCAACGCAGCAAAGTCCCCTATGGAATTTCCACCACCGACGTTCATACAAGCACGACCCGCCCGTCCAACCTCATACCCCGGACACTCCTGCATTTCATCCACGGCCCCCTAGCACGGCCCATCCTCGGACGCCTTGCCGCCGGATCCGCACGTCAGACATGACTTCGGGCCGGTCCAATCCAATAAGAAGAGGAACCAGCACCCTGGAAGGGGACAGAACACCAACGCTGCCCACAGTGTCGGGGGTTATACGCGGAAATGCTCGAGCCCCGTGGTTGCCGGGGCCGACAGAACCGGCCAAAGAGCCGTCGCCAGGGTCAGGGGCCCGTCGTCCGGAACGCTCACGGAACACACTGAGGATCGGATGCACCGCAGACCGGACGTCGTCCTGGCCGCGGCACGAGGTCTGAAATTGCCCCGGCGTCACTTCGACAATTGTCCGCATGCCGGCGTCCGTCAGAAGAAAGCCCGGCACGGCCGTCGGTCCGGTTTAGAGGACGGATGAAACCGGCTACCTCGGCGGCGGCACCGACCTCGTTCCCTACGGATTCTCGCCGGGTTGGAACGGCAGCATTCCGACAGCCTAAGTTACGTCCGCTAGAAGAGGAATCCGATGAGTCCGGCAAATTACCGATAATTCGTAATGCGTTTATGCTGCCATCCGGCATGAACTATGGTTGCCGCAACGGATCTCATGCCGAGGCATCCGCCGATGGTCGGGGGGCCACACATGAACACCGAAGTTGTCACGCCATCAAGCGGTGCTCTGGCCGGGCTGGTGACCCTGAAAATCGAGCGGGTGCTGGAACTGGCCAGGACCCATTTGCAGATGGAAGTCTCGTTCCTCTCTCAATTCACTTCGGACAAACAGATCTACCGGGCAGCGGACGGCGACGCGGAATCCTTCGGAATCACCCTTGGCGACGGACCTGAGTTGCCGACCACCTACTGCCAGAAAATGGTTGAGGGGCATATTCCCAATGCCGTACCGGACAGCGCGGCGGAACCGGTGGTACGGGATCTGGCCACGACCATCGACCGGCGTATCGGCAGCTATATCGGTGTTCCCCTGCGCCTCTCGGATGGAAGCCTTTACGGCACATTCTGCTGTTTGGGTCACAACGCCGAGTCGTTGAGTTCACGGGATGTGGGCTTTATGGCGCTGTTGGCCGAAGTGCTGGTCGAGGAGCTGGACAGCCAACACCGGTTGAACCAGGAGCGCTCACTCATTGCGGGGATCCTGACCACACAGTCAATCGCGATCGCTTACCAGCCGATAGTGAACCTGCACGACGGCCGGCGGCTTGGACTTGAGGCGTTATCACGGTTCTCGGCCGGTCCCCCCGACGTCATCTTCCAGACCGCCCATGCCGCCGGGCTGGGTGTCGACCTCGAAGCACTCGCCGTGCGTTGCGCGATCACGGTCCTTCCCCGATTGGCCACCGACCAGTATCTCGCCGTGAACCTGAGCCCAGCCGCCGCCCTCGAGCTGTCGAGCCGGGCCGTCGACCGGCCCGATCTGGACCTGGGAAGAATCGTCCTTGAGGTCACGGAAACCGCTGCCGTGGAGAGCTACGAGACGCTCAGGCGCAGCCTGGCGCCCCTGCGCGAACAAGGACTGCGCCTGGCTATCGACGATGCCGGAGCCGGCTACGCTTCCCTCCACCACATCGTGGAACTGCGTCCAGACATTATCAAGATCGACCGGTCTCTCATCAACGGCATGGCCTTAAACCGCTCGCGCCGCAGCGCCGTTCGGGCCTTCACCGCCCTCGCCGAGGACCTCGGCGCCGCAACCGTCGCCGAAGGCGTTGAAACCACCCCGGATTTGAAAACCGCCCGCGAGCTCGGGATCACCGCCGCCCAAGGCTACCTGCTGGGACGCCCCACCCTTGATCCCGCAGACCTGTTCCATGCATAGGCCTGTCCAACACCTTCCTGACCGAGCCGCCGGCCAGCCCGAACCGCGCCCGGGACTCCAACTCCCGGAATCACGCGAGCAGGCGATCGCCAAGGCGGCCGCGGCCCTTCCTCCTGCCCAGTGCACCCCGCGTGCGGGCGGACTGCGTCCGTGCCGGGTGTCACGGCCCGCGACATCCGCGGACGTCGGGCAAAAGTACGGAAACTGGGCGCCCGAAGCACACACAACAAGTTGGGACCGCGTCATCTCGAGTCTTATCGATTGGTCAAAGGTTTCGTCCGTGTCGGGCGGGCGGGAGCTACTTTCGGTCCGGTGCGGTCATACCATGGGGCACATGAATGTTGGCAAGGTCCAGGTACGCCCGGGGTGGAAGCGGCAGTGACCGGTGACAGAGATCGTGATGCTTCCAGTCGCCCTCGGCAGGCCCGGCCGCGTGACGCCCTTGGACGGCCGCTGCCGTACGGAAACGCCGGCGTCGAGCCCGTCTCGGAAGAGCCGCTGCCGTACGGAAACGCCGGCGTCGAGCCCGTCTCGGAAGAGCCGCTGCCGTACGGAAACGCCGGCGTCGAGCCCGTCTCGGAAGAGCCGCTGCCGCCGGCGCAGACGCTTACCTCGGCCCGGAGCCTGGTCGAAGCAGGCCGGCCCTTCGCCGCCCATGAGGTCCTCGAGGCCCGCTGGAAAGCCGGGCCGGCCGAAGAACGCAACCTTTGGCAGGGTCTCGCCCAGATCTGCGTCGGGCTCACACACGCCGCCCGGGGGAACAGCATCGGTGCGCTCCGGCTCGTCGAACGCGGGGCCTCCCGACTCGAGGAGTACGGTTCCGGCGAAGGGGCGGTCTACGGGATCGACTTGTCCGCCGTTGTGGAATGCGCACGCGACCGGTTGCGCACCGGAAGCTGAACTCGCGGCCAGCATACAAGCGGCGGCGGCGGGACTATGTCGGGGCCGCTGAGAGTTCCTTGACCAGCAACGTCCCCCACAAGGCGACCCGGCCGCAGTGAGGCACTCTGTACGGCCGTCGACTTCCCTGGACGGTCCCCGGCCGCAACCCATTCCGGGCTCTCTTCGGCGTGAAAAATTCCATCCAGATACGTGATGGTCCCGCCTGGCCATCCAGCGCCCTTAAACCTCCGCCACGGGAGCCGCGAACTGCGCCTCGTACAGCGCCGCATACGCCCCGCCCGCCGACAGAAGCCCCGTATGCGTCCCCTGCTCCACGATCTGGCCGGCTTCCATCACCAGGATGAGGTCGGCGTCGCGGATGGTGGACAGGCGGTGCGCAATGACAAAAGAAGTACGGTCAGACCGCAGCGCGCTCATCGCCTTCTGCACCAGCACCTCGGTCCGGGTATCCACGGAAGAAGTCGCCTCGTCCAGAATCAGCACCGACGGCCGGGACAGGAACGCCCGGGCGATGGTCAGCAGCTGTTTCTCCCCCGCGGACACGTTGGACCCCTCGTCGTCGAGCACGGTGTCATAGCCGTCCGGCAGGGAGTGCACGAACCGGTCCACGAAGGTCGCCTTCGCCGCCTCCAGAATCTCGGCCTCGGTAGCAGAGGGCCGGCCGTAGGCGATGTTGTCCCGGATGGTCCCGCCGAACAGCCACGTGTCCTGGAGGACCATGCCCATCCGCGAGCGCAGTTCGTGCCGGGCCATCACAGTGACGTCCACGCCGTCGAGCGTGATCCGGCCTCCATCCAGCTCGTAGAAGCGCATCATCAGGTTCACCAGTGTCGTCTTCCCCGCCCCCGTGGGGCCGACGATCGCCACCGTCTGCCCCGGTTCGGCCACCAGGTTCAACGATGAGATCAGCGGCTTGTCCGGCGAGTAGGAGAACGAGACGTCCTCGAACTCCAGCCGCCCGCGGGTCACCTCCGGCGTCAACGCCAAGTCCGGGTCGCTCAGCTGCTCCTCGGTGTCCAGCAGGTCGAACACCCGCTCGGCCGAGGCTACGCCGGACTGCAGCAGGTTCGCCATGGACCCCAGCTGGGCCAGCGGCTGGGTGAACTGCCGCGAGTACTGGATGAACGCCTGAACATCGCCGAGCTGCATCGCCCCGATAGCGACCTGCAGGCCGCCCACCACGGCGATGCCCACATAGACGAGGTTCCCGATGAATGTCATGGCCGGCATGATCAGCCCGGACACGAACTGCGCGCCGAAGCTCGCCTGGTACAGCTCCGTATTCTTCTGCCGGAATGTTTCCTCCACCTCGCGCTGCCGGCCGAAGACCTTCACGAGTGCGTGCCCGGTGTAGGTCTCCTCGATCTGGCCGTTGAGCTCGCCGGTGTGCTTCCACTGCGCCACGAACAGCTTCTGCGAACGCTTCGCGATCAGCGCGGTGGTCACGAGGGTCAGGGGAATCGTCACGAGCGCGATCAGTGCCAGCGTGGGCGAGAGCAGGAACATCATCACCAGCACCCCCAGCACCGTCAACAGCGAGGTCACCGCCTGGCTGATGGACTGCTGCAGGCTTTGCGAGACGTTGTCCACGTCGTTCGTGACCCGGCTGAGCAGTTCCCCGCGCTGCACCGAGTCGAAGTAGCGCAGCGGCAGACGGTTGATCTTCGCCTCGATCCGCTCCCGCAGCCGGTACACGGTGCGCTGCACGATTCCGTTCAGGATGTATGCCTGCATCCACATAAACGCCGACGCCAGCACATACAGCGCGAGCGCCCACAGCAGCACAGTGGACAGCGCCGTGAAGTCGATCCCGGTGCCCGGCGTCAGCGTCATCGCGCTGAGCATGTCCGCCCGCTGGTTCTCCCCCGACGCGCGCAACTGCGCGAGCAGCTCGGCCTTACTAACCCCGGCGGGCAGGTCCCGGGACACAACACCGGCGAAAATCAGGTTGGTGCCCTCGCCGAGGAGCCGGGGTCCGATCACCGAGAACGTCACGCTCACGACGGCGAGCGCCACTACCAGCGTCAGCCACAGCCGCTCGGGGTGCAGCTCCCCCAGCAACCGCTTGGCGGAGGGGCCGAAGCGCATCGCCTTTTCCGCGGGAATATTCATTCCCGCGAACGGGCCGCCGCGCCCGGGTCCGCCGGCCGGCCGCGGAATCCGCTCGCCGTTGCCGCCAGACCCGTTGCCCCCACCAGCGCCCCCAGCGCCACCAGCGGACGAGGAGGCGGCCGGCGTCGTGGCCTTCTCGGTGCGGCTCATACCGTCTCCTCCGCCGCCAGCTGCGAGTTCACGATCTCCTGGTACGTCTCCGAAGTCTCCAGCAGCTCCGCATGCGTGCCGCGCCCCTCGAGCCGGCCGCCGTCGAGCACCAGGATCTGATCCGCGTCGGTGATGCTGGAGACGCGCTGGGCGATTATGACCAGGGTGGCCCCGGCGGTGTGCCTCCGGAGCGCCTGCCGGAGCCTGGCATCCGTGGCGGTGTCCAGCGAGGAGAACGAGTCGTCAAAAATGTACAGCTCGGGCCGTTTCACGAGCGCCCGGGCGATCGCGATCCGCTGCCGCTGCCCGCCGGAAACGTTGGTGCCGCCTTGGGAGACCGACGCGTCCAGGCCGCCCTCCATCTCGCGGACAAAGCCCTCCGCCTGCGCGATGGACAGCGCCCGCCACAGCTCGTCCTCGGTGGCGTCGGGTTTGCCGTAGAGCAGGTTGCTGCGGACCGTCCCGGAGAACAGGTAGGGCTTTTGCGGGACCAGGCCGATGTGTCCCCAGAGCAGGTCCGGGTCCAGCTCGCGCACGTCCACGCCGTCGATCAGGACGGCACCGTCCGTGGCGTCGAAAAGCCGCGGCATGAGGTTCACCAGGGTGGTTTTGCCGGAGCCGGTGGCCCCGATGATCGCCGTCGTCTGCCCGGCCCGGGCGGTGAAGCTGATCCCGGCCAGGACGGGCTGGTCGGCCCCCGGGTAGGCGAAGCCGACGCCGCGCAGTTCCAGTTCCCCGCGCCCGGTCCGGCCGGCACCGAACCCGACAGGGTTCAGCGGCGGCCGGACGCTGGACTCGGTGCCCAGCACCGCCCCGATCCGGTCCGCGGAGACGGCCGCGCGCGGGATCATGATCGCCATAAACGTGGCCATCATGACGGACATCAGGATCTGCATGAGGTAGCTCAGGAACGCGATCAGCGTGCCCACTTGCATGGAGCCGTCCTGGATCCGGAAGGAGCCGAACCAGATCACGGCCACGGAGGAGACGTTCAGGACCAGCATCACCGTGGGGAACGCGAGCGCCATGAGCCGGCCGGCGCGCAGGGCCGTGTCCGTGACGTCCGCGTTGGCCTTCCCGAACCGGGCGGTCTCGACGTCCTCCCGGACGAAGGCCCGCACCACCCGGATGCCGGTGAGCTGTTCGCGCAGGACCCGGTTGACGGTGTCGATCCGGGCCTGCATGAGCCGGAACAGCGGCACCATCCGGGTGATGATGAGCCCGACGGCGGCCAGCAGCGCCGGCACGCTCACGGCGATCAGCCAGGACAGCTGCACGTCCTGGCGCACCGCCATGATCACCCCGCCGATGCTCAGCATGGGCGCGGCGACCATGAGGGTGGCGCCCATCAGCACGAGCTGCTGGACCTGCTGGACGTCGTTCGTGGAGCGGGTGATCAGGGACGGCGCGCCGAAGCGGGTGACCTCCTGTTCGGAGAACGCCCCCACCCGGGTGAAGATGGCGCCGCGCAGGTCCCGGCCCACCCCCATGGCGGCCTTCGCACCGAAGTACACGGCCGTGACGGCGCAGGCTATCTGGACCACGGTGATGACCAGCATCAGGGTCCCGACCCGCAGGATGTACCCGGTGTCCCCTTTCGCGACGCCCTCATCGATGATGTCCGCGTTCAGGGTGGGCAGGTACAGGGATGCGATGGACTGCGCCAGCTGGAAGACGACGACGGCGAGCAGCAGCCCGCGGTGCGGCCGCAGGTATTCGACCAGCAGTTTCCAGAGCATCCGGCCTCCCGCCCAGGGGTCCACCCACACACAGTGGTTCGAGAGCCAGTTTACGACCGGTTGCTGTGGGCAATCGTTGGCGGGGAATCCAGGCGGGGAAATCCAGCCGGGCCCGGAACACCCCGTCATCTTCCGTGGAAACGCCGCTGCGGCGGCTAACGTTCAAGGAAACCCCCGCCTGAAGCGAAAGTTCCCGCCGCATGAATTACCGAGGACCGTACCGGCCCGCACCACCGGCCAGCAACGACCGACCCAGCACCGGCCGGCGCAACACTTTCGTGGCCCTGGCCGCCACCTTACTGGTCCTGGCCGCCGTCCTCACCTTTGCCGCGGTCCGCACGGGGCCGGTTCCGGCGTCGGGCTTCCTGGCGGGTATGCCGCACGGCCAATCGAAGCAGGCCGCCGGCCCGGTGGCCGACTCTGCACCCGGGGCCGCACCGCACACCGCCGTCGACCCTGCCGCCGGGATCCAGAAGATCGTGGCAGAGAACCCCGACCACCGGATTGGCGTCGCTATCACGGACACCGCCGGCGGAACACCGCAGACCTATGGCGACGACGCCGCCTACGCCGCGGCCAGCACCGCGAAAATCCTCACGGCGGCCGCTTACTACCACCTGGTGGAAACCGGAGAGAAGTCCCTGGACGCCCCGTTGGGTTCCTTCGACGCCGCCTTCCAGATCCAGGCCATGGTCAACACCAGCAGCGACGATTCCTGGCTGCTGCTCATGCGGGACATCGGCTACCCCGAACTGACCGCCTACGCCACCTCCCTCGGCATCGACTACGACCCGGAAGAGAACCTCCTGACCCCTCAGGACATGGCGCTCCTGCTGCAGCGGCTCGCCACGGGCAAGCTGCTCGACGCCGGACACACCGCGGAGCTGCTGGGCTACATGCAGCAAACCAACGACGAGGACCTCATTCCGGCCGCCCTCGACCCTGGCATCACGGTCCACCACAAGTACGGGGTGGTCGAAGGCTACGTCCACGACGCCGCCCTGCTCGAAGCAGGCGGCCACACCTACGCCGTCGTGATCTACACCTGGGGTCCCGACGACGCCGACAGCGACGCCCGCATCGACCTCATCCACCAGCTCACCCAGGAAATCACCGGGGCATTGTTCGGGCTCTGACTTCGGCGCCTCAGCCGTTCAGCACCACATTCACCGGCGGCTCCCCCGCCAGCATGAGCTCAATCTGCCGCTGGAGCAGCCGTCCCATCCGCGGCCGCATCGCCGAACTGGCCCCGCCCACGTGCGGGCTGATGATCACGCCGGGGGTCCGCCACAGCGGGTGATCCTCCGGCAGGGGCTCGGGATCGGTGACGTCAAGGGCGGCACGGATCCGTCCGGAGGCGGTGTGCCGGACCAGGGCATCCGTGTCCGCCACCGGCCCCCGGGAAACGTTCACGATCAGGGCACCGTCCGGCATGGCCGCGAGGAAGGCGTCATCAATCAGGTGCCGGGTGGCATCGCTCAGCGGAACCCCCACCACCACGATGTCGTGCTCCGGCAGCAGCGCGTGCAGCCCGGCAATGCCGTGGATGTGGCCCCGCCCGTCCGTCCGTTCCCGGCTCGCCACCCGGGTCACACTGGCTTCGAAGGGCAGCAGCCGGTCCTCGATCGCCTTGCCCACGCCGCCGTAGCCGACGATCAGGACGCGGCGGTCGGCCAGGCTGGCGGTGGGCCGGGCATCCCACCGGCCCTCCTGCTGGTTCTGCAGCACGCGGGGGAATTCGCGCTGGCTGGCGAGGATCAAGGCAAGAGCCAGTTCCGCCGTCGAGGTTTCATGGACCCCGGCGGCGTTGGCGAGGACCCGGCCGGCCGGGAGGAAGTCCACGGCCCCGTCGTAACCAATCGACTGGCTCTGCACCAGCGCCGTTTCCACAGCCTCCAGACTCCGCAGGGGCTGCGGACCGCCCATGTAGGGAGGCACCGCAATGTCGATCCGGGACTGCGGCGGCTCACCGGCGAAGTCCCATTCGAGAACGGTGACGTCCGGGTGCGGCTGGAGGAACTCGCGCAGCGACGCATCCGGCAGGCTGACAGTGATCTTCCGGTTCATGGGTGCCAGCCTAATCGAGCCGCCGGCAGAACAAGCCGGCCGGCGTTCTGTGTGCCGGGACACAGAACGCCGGGCAGGGGCCTTGCTACGGTGATAGCAGAAGACGCCGGACCCATCCGCCGTCGCGGAAAGGTGCATCCCGTGAAGAGACCAGTCCTGGCCGTCGCAATTGCGGGGATCCTCGTCGCCCTGGGTGCCTCATCCTGCGCCGCCCCTGCCGGGACAACGGCCGGGACCGCGCCCGGAACGTCCACCGCAGCCGCAGAGCCCAGCGCTCCGGCCTCCGCCGCGGCGGGGGCCGGGCAGCCCGCGGGCACAGCCCAGGCCGGTACCTACACCCCGTATACCCCCGAAGCTGTGTCCTCGGCGTCGGAGACGGACAAAGTAGTCCTGTTCTTCCACGCCACATGGTGCTCCACCTGCAAACTGCTCGCCTCCGACATTGAGGCCAACGCCGCCAACATCCCCGCCGGCGTCAAGATCCTGAAAGTGGACTACGACTCCGAGACCGCGCTCAAGCAGAAATATGGCGTGACCCTCCAGCACACCCTCGTGCAGGTCCGGCCGGACGGCTCCCAGATCGCCAAGTGGAACCTGAGCCGGGACCTGAACGCCCTCGTCAAGGAAATCCGCTAGCCCGGGCGGCACGCCATGGAGCTCCTACCCCTCGCGTTCCTCGCCGGTATCCTCACCGTCCTCTCCCCCTGTGTCCTGCCGCTGCTGCCCGTGGTCCTCGCCGGGTCGGCCGCCGAGGAGAACCGGCGGGCGCCGTACATCATCATCGCCAGCCTGGCCGTCTCGGTGGTGCTCTTCACCCTGCTGATCAAGGCCACCACCGTGCTGCTGGGCGTTCCCAGCAATGTCTGGCTGATCATCTCCGGGGCCCTGGTGGCCTTCATCGGCGCCTCGCTCGCCTTCCCGCGGATCTGGGACCGGCTCGCGGAAGGGCTCAAACTCCACGAAGCCTCGGGCCGGCTGTCCGCCGGCACGGCGACCCGCACCGGGACCTCCCGCAACGTGCTGCTGGGTTTCTCCCTCGGCCCGGCTTTCACCAGCTGCAGCCCCACCTACGGGCTGATCCTCGCCGCCGTCCTCCCGGCCAACTTCACCGTCGGCCTGAGCAACCTCGCCGCGTACACGGTGGGCCTGGCCGCCGTCCTGCTGCTCGTGGCCCTGGGCGGGCGCAAAGTGACCAAACGCCTCGGCTGGGCGACAAACCCCAACGGCAGGTTCCGCCGCGGCCTCGGCGTCTTCCTGGTCCTCGTGGGCCTGCTGATCGCCTCCGGCCAGATCCGCACGATTGAAACCTGGCTGATCGATCGCGGCTTCCTGGGCACCGTGGCGTTGGAACGTGGCTTCATCGACTCGGCCCAAGGCCAGCAGGGCACCGGCAGCACCGGCAGCACCGACGGCGGCGGCACCGACGTCGCCAACGTGCCGAACTTCCTTCGCCAGTCCTTCCCCACCACGGACTTCAGCCGCGCCGATCCCGCCATCGCCAACGTCCTGAGCGGCGGACCGGCCAAGGACGGCATCCCGGCCCTGGACAACCCCGCATTTGTGCCTGTCTCCGAGTTCACCCGGCCGGACAGTGTCCAGGCGCTGCTGCTCGAAGGCAGCACGGAGATCAAGGCCTACCCCTACAACATCCTGGTCTGGCACGAAATCGTCAACGACACCATCGACGGCGAACCCGTCGCCGTGACGTTCTGCCCGCTGTGCGGCAGCGCCATCGTCTACGAAGGCGTCCTGCCCGGCGGCGAAGCCACCACCTTCGGGGTCAGCGGGGCCCTGCTGGAGAGCAACCTGGTGATGTTTGACCGCAGCACCGAGACCCTGTGGCAGCAAAGCACGGGCAAAGCCCTCGCCGGCACCCACTTCGGCCAGCAACTCGCGCTGCACAAATTCCAGCTGCTGAGCGTTGGCGAGATCAAGGCCCCAGCACCCCTCGGCGACAATCCTCAGCGAAAATACCGGCCACCGGCGCGACTACGCCTCCAACCCCTACGGCGGCTACGACCAGGACGACCGGTTCATCTTCCGTCCCAGCTTCAACGATCCCCGGTACTTCGCCAAGGACATCTTCGTCGCCTTCACCGTGGACGGCACCCCGGCGGCCGCGCCCTGGCTGGCCCTGGAGAACGGCCGGAGCTACACCACCGACGTCGGAGGCAAGACCGTCACGCTGACCAAGGCAGACAGCAACCTGGAGATCACCGGACCGGACAACACCACGATCCCGTTCTACTTCGAGATGTGGTTCAGCTGGGCGGTCCAGCACCAGGACGCGGGTGTGGTCTACGACCCGCGGACGGGATAGCCCGGCGGGATCGCTTGCTGAGATTCAGCTGAGAAACGCCCGCAGACAGGGGTGGCGCGGGCGCCGAACCAGGGGCAGGATAAGAAGACCGCACCAGTCGTTCGTTTTTGCCCGAAGACCGGGTCCACCAAGGCCTGCTGGGGGCCTCCGCCCTGAGTCAGCCGTCCAACAGAGTCCACTGTGATCCGCATTTTGATTGCCGAAGATGAAGACCGCATCTCCCGATTCATTGAGAAGGGGCTACGGGCAGCTGGCTATGCCCCTACCGTGGTCGGGGACGGAGTCACGGCCCTGGACTACGCTTCCAGCGGCGACTTCGATCTCCTGCTGCTGGACGTCGGCCTCCCCCGCCTCGACGGGTTCACCGTGCTGAGCGCGCTCCGCCACAACCAGGCCACAATTCCCGTCATCTTCCTGACGGCGCGTGCGGCCCCGGCCGACACCGTGACAGCGCTGGACAACGGCGCCGACGACTACATGGTCAAGCCGTTCCGCTTCGAGGAACTGCTGGCGCGGATCCGGCTCCGGCTGCGCCCGGCCGACGGCGGGGATCCGGCAGCAGGGAACACCATCCGGTACGGGGCGCTTGAGCTGAACCTGCACACCCGCACCGTCAGCATCGGCGCGAAAGAAGTGGAACTCTCGGCCCGGGAGTTCGCACTGGTCGAGATGTTCCTGCACCATCCGGGACAGATCCTGAGCCGGCAGCAACTCCTCAGCCACGTCTGGGGCTATGACTTCGATGGCACCTCCAACGTCGTCGACGTCTATGTGCGCCAGTTGCGGCAGAAGATCGGCCCGGACCATATCGTGACCGCCAGGGGCGCAGGCTACCGCCTCGGCTAGAGACCTACGGACAGGGGATGCCGTGACGTCCATCGAAGACCGGCCCGGCGTAGGCCGCATCACACCCGAGCCGCTGGACATCACGCCCCGGCCCGCAGAGCAGGACGCTACCGGCTGGTCCGCAAAGATCCATTCCGTGCGTTTCCGGGTGGTGGCCGCCATGGTGGGCATGATGCTCGCCGGCCTGGCGGGTTCCGGTCTGATCGCCTTCACCATCCAGTTCGAGGACACCGAAGCCAAAATTGACCAGGCCATCCTGGACAAGGCCACCTCGCTGGTGCGTATTGTGACCGTCAACGGCACCAACAGCAAAGACTCCGAGAGCAGGCGACTCCACGAGGTCGCCGAAGACATCGAGCCCCGCAGCAATGAAGTTATGGCCGGCATCGTGAACGGAGGCGTGGCCTGGACCGTGGAAGGCAGCCCGCACTCCAAACTCATGATGGAGGCGCTGTTCCCCGCCGCCGCCGGGCTCAGGGACCCGGACGGCCCCGCGTTCGGCGAGTTCGATCTGGCGGGACGTCCGCTCAGGGTCGTGGTGGTCCCGCTGATCAGTCCGGCCGGGCCGCCCTCAACGTATCTGCTCGTCGGCCGGGACGCCGGGGACCAATGGGAACACAACCTCGCCTCGGTCCGGACCTACGTGCTGGTCGCGCTCGGGACGCTGCTCGCGGCTGCGGCCATCGGGAGCGTGATCGCAGGACGGCTGCTGGATCCGTTGCGGCGCTTGCGCGAGGCCACCCGCGTGGTCAGCCACGAGGACCTCACCCAGCGGGTGGAAGTACGCGACGGGGCGGACGACGTCACGCTGCTCGCAAAGACTTTTAACACGATGCTGGAGCGGCTCGATGAAGGCGCCCAGCAACAACAGCAGTTCCTGGACGACGCCGGCCACGAACTCCGGACGCCAATCACCATTCTTCGCGGACACCTCGAACTGGTGGCAGTCGATGACCCGGCGGATGTGATCGCCACCCGCGACGTGCTCCTGGACGAGGTGGACCGGATGCAGCGTCTGGTCGACGATCTGCTCCTGCTGGCCAATTCCGGCCATCCCGATTTCCTCCGGAAAGAGCCGATCCGGACCAGCGCGCTCCTGCACCAGGTCATGGAGAAGGTCCATGTCCTCGCGCACCGGAACTGGCACCTCGACGAAACTGCCGACTACCTCGTGGAAGCTGACCCCCAGCGGCTCACCCAGGCGCTTGTCCAACTCGCCGCAAACGCCGTCAAGTACACCGGGCCCGGCTCGACCATCGGGTTGGGCTGCAGTGTGGAAGGCCCGACGGCGCCGGACGGCGCCCCGCTGGCCGCGGCGGATACGCTCCTGCTGTGGGTCCGCGATGACGGCACCGGAATCGCCGTCGAGGACCAGCAGCGGATCTTCGAACGATTCGGCCGGGCCCACCCGGGCCGCGGACAGGAAGGCGCCGGACTCGGCCTGGCCATCGTCACCGCCATCGCCCAGGCCCATGGCGGCACGGCGGCCGTGGAGTCCGAATATGGACACGGCTCGTCCTTCCTGATCCGGATCCCGCTGCAGGACGCGGGGATCCGGATCTGATTCCTCATGAGGAATCCTTCATCTTCCGCTCATCCTTCCCTCACCCCGCGGTCCCAGACTGGAAGTGACATCAGGGACACCGCCGACCGGCACAACGCCGTGCAGCCGCCGGGCCGTGGGGGAGGAACGTCGTGGAGGCCATGCGGATCGTGCTTTACTCACATGACTCGGTAGGCCTTGGCCACGTCCGCCGCAACCTTGCGTTGGCCCACGCCCTGAACAACCAGCTTCCGGTCCTCACCGGCCGCCCGGTGACCGGCATTCTCATCACGGGGACCGCGCAGGCGCCCGCGTTCCAGGCGCCGGCAGGGTGGGACTGGGTCCTGATCCCGGGTGTCTCCAAAGGCCCCGGCGGCTACCAGCCCCGGAACGTTGACGTGCCGATGCGCGAACTCGTGTCCTTGCGCGCCACTCTGCTCCAGGCGACCCTGGCCGGATTCCACCCGCACCTGGTGATCGTGGACCGCCACGCCACCGGGATCCACCACGAGCTTGAAACGGCCCTGCGGCGGACCCGCCTCGGCGGGCAAGTCCGGATCGTGCTGGGCCTCCGCGAAGTCCTGGACGATCCGGAGACCGCCTTCGCCGAATGGGCGCGCTGCGGCGGTCCGCGGGTCGTCAAGGACCTCTTCGACGCGATCTGGGTGTACGGGGACCCGAGCATCCACGACCCGATGGCGGCCGGGGAAATTCCGTTCTCGCTGCGAAAGCTGATCCGGTACACCGGATACCTGGCCGCAGGCCGGCCCTCGATCTCCGGAACGAGTTGCATGCCCGGACCCTATTTCATGACAACGGTCGGCGGGGGCTCCGACGGGTATGCCCTGGCCAGTATGGCGGCCGCCGCCCCGGTGCCCCCGGGGCTGGGCCACCTGATTGTCGCGGGACCGCAGATGCCCGCCGAACAACTCGATGACCTGCGCCGCCGGGCACGGCCCGGCGTCAAGGTTGTCGCCGCCGTGGACGACGTCGTCTTCCACATCCGCCACGCCGCCGCCGTGGTCTCGATGGCCGGCTACAACACAGTGTGCGAGATCATGAGCACCGACGTTCCGGCCCTGCTCGTCCCGCGGACACAAGCCCGTGCGGAGCAGCGCATCCGGGCCGCGTCCATGGTCAAAGCCGGCTACCTCGAACAGCAGGAAATCAGCACCTTGACCCCCGACATCCTGGCCGGCTGGCTGGCCGCACGGCTCGGCACCACAGTGGACCGCCGCCGGGCCATGCTGAACGGGCTGATCCGGGTCCCCCAACTGGCGGCCGAGCTGCTGCAACCGCTCGTGGGTGCCGCCGAAAGTGCCTCATCGGCACCAGCGATGGAGGAGGCCGGCCGTGTCGCCGTCTGAAACAGGGACAGCCTACGTCCTGAAGATGTACCCGCGCTTCTCCGAAACGTTCATCGTTTCGGAGATCCTGGCCCGCGAGGCCGCCGGGGACCGGATCGAAATTTTCTCGCTCCGCCCGCCCAACGATCCACGCTTCCATCACGAACTGGCCCGGGTCCAGGCGCCGGTGACGTACATTGAGCGTCCGACCAAAACCATTGATCTGTGGGAGAGCCTCAGGATGGCCGAGGCGGCCGGTCTCACCGGGGCGGTGGCCAGGAATTTCGCCGATCTCGCGGCCGCGACCGCCGATGACGCCGCCCAGGCCATCAACCTCGCCGTTGCCCTGCAGGGCCGCAATATCCGGCACATGCACGTCCATTTCGCCTCCGTCGCAACCAGCGTGGCCCGGCTGGCCTCGGCCATCACCGGCATTCCCTACTCGTTCACCGCTCACGCCGTGGACATCTTCCGTGAACCCGTCGTCGACGAGGACCTGCGGACCAAGCTCGAACAAGCCCACCACGCCATCACGATCAGCAGCTTCAACCTGAACTACCTGCGCCGGCGTTTCCCGGCGTCCACCTCCCGGCTCCATCTGGTCCGGAACGGCCTGGAACTGGCCCGCTTCCCGTACCGCGAGCCGAAGTCCCCCGGCAGCACGGTGCGCATTTCCGCCGTTGGCCGTCTTGTCGAGAAAAAGGGCTTCCAGCATCTGCTCCCGGCCGCGGCCGAACTGCTGGGGCAGGGATTCAGCTTCGACCTCCGCATCGCCGGGACAGGCACACTGGCCGGGGAATTCGAATCCGACATTGCGCGGCTCGGCCTCGGCGGCCACGTCAGCCTGATCGGCGCGCAAACCCAGGACCAGATCCACGATCTGCTCAGTTCCTCCGACATCTTCGTCGCCCCCTGCGTCGTCGGCGCCGACGGCAACGCGGACGGCATGCCGACCGTCCTGCTGGAGGCGATGGCCACCGGCGTGCCCTGCATCAGCACAACCGTCACGGGAATCCCGGAAGTGATCCGGAACGGCCGGACGGGTGTCCTCGTCCGGCCGGGGAACCCGCACGCACTCGCCCGGGCCATCCTGCAGCTCGGCTCCCCCCGCACCGACCGAGCCACCCTGGCACGCAACGCCCGGACCCTGATCGAGGACGAGTTCGACGTCCACCGCCAGGCCGCGGTCCTGCGGTCCCTGTGCCGCCCGGAACGGCAGGTCGCGTGATGCGCGTCGCCTACCTCTGCGCGGACCCGGGAGTCCCAGTTTTCGGAACGAAGGGTTCCTCGGTCCATGTCCAGGAGATCGTCCGGGCCTGGCGCCAGTCCGGCGCCGCCGTCACGGTCTACTGTTCCCGGCTCGGCCCGGACCGGCCCGCCGACCTGGCCGACCTCGCCGTCGTCGAGGTCCCGCCCGTCACCACCGCCCCCGGCGGCGAGGCCAGGGAGCGCGCCGTCCAGGACGCGGCACTGGCCCTCGCGGACGAGGTCCTGCGGCACGGGTGCGGGCTGGTCTACGAGCGGTATTCGCTGTTCAGCCCGGCACTGTCGGTCGTCGCCCGGATCCTCAACGTCCCCTCGGTCCTCGAAGTCAACGCCCCGCTCATCGAAGAGCAACTCCGGTACCGGGAACTGCTCGACGTCAAGAAAGCCGAAACGGTCCTCCGGATCAACGCCGGCACGGCCGACGTCGTCGCCTGCGTTTCGGAACCTGTGGTCCGCTGGGTGCGGGGCCGGGTGCCGGCCGCCCGCACGGTACTGGTACCGAACGGGGTCAACGCCGGCCGGGTCACCGCCCGACGGCCCGGCCGGCGGGACCCCCGCCACCTGACGGTGGCGTTTGTCGGCACCCTGAAGCCATGGCACGGGCTCCCTGCGCTCCTGCAGGCGGTGGCCCTGGCCAACCGGCAGACGGACGCACCGGACCGCCGCTGGACCGTGCTGATTATTGGCGACGGACCCGGCCGGGCCGAACTCAAGGCACTCGCCGCGTCGCTTGGTGTGGAGACTGTCTTCACCGGCGCCGTTCCGCCGGCGGCCGTCCCGGGCCTCCTGACCGGCTGCGACGCCGCGGCCGCCCCCTACCCGCCGGACACCCCCGGCCGGGACGACTACTTTTCGCCGCTGAAGGTCTACGAGTACATGGCGGCCGCCATGCCGATCATCGCGAGTGCGGTGGGCCAGATCCCGACGATCCTCGACGACGGCCGCACCGGGATCCTGGTGCCGCCCGGGGAGCCGGTGCCCTTGGCCGCCGCCCTCACCCGGCTCGGGGCAGATCCCGAACTGCGGGAACGGCTGGGGGCCCAGGCCCGGAGTGATGCCGTGGAGCGGTTCAGCTGGACCGGCGTGCTCACCAAAATCACGGCGGCACTGCCGCCCGCCCGCCGGGTGGTGATGCAATGAAAGCGGCAAGGACCCGCCGGTTTGGACGGCGGCCGCGCCGCAAGGCGGCCACACCCCCGTCGGGCCTCCGCCGGACGCTGCGCTGCGTCCGCCCCCACCTGCGCGGGCACCGGTTCCTGATCACCAGCGGCTTCACGGCCCTGGCCTTCGACGTCTTTTTCCGGCTGCTGGAACCATGGCCAGTGAAACTCGTTATCGATGCAGCGTCCCGGGCGCTCGGCGCCGACCTGCATCGCCCCGGGCCCAAGCTCGAGGCCGGGTTGGGGACCATGCTGTTGTGCGGAGGGGCGATCGTGGTCATCAGCCTCCTGCGCGCCGTTGCCACCTACTACACCGCAATCTCGTTCGCCCTCGTCGGCTCCCGGGTCGCCGCTGACCTCCGGGCCCGCACCTTCCGCCATGTCCAGGGCCTGTCCATGCGGCACCACACCCGCGCCTCGACCGGGGACACGGTTCAGCGGCTGGTCGGCGATGTCTCGCGCCTGCAGGAAGCCGCGACCACCGCCGGCATGCCGTTGCTGGGCAATTCCGTCACCCTGGTTGCGATGACCGGCATCCTCTTCTGGCTCGATCCGCTGCTGGCCCTCGTGGTGATCGTGACCACCAGCGTGTTCGCTTTCCTGTCGCGGCGAAGCTCCGGCCCCATCAGGAAAGCCGCCCGTATGTCCCGCACCGGTGAAGGCGCACTGGCCACCACGGCAGCCCAGACCCTCGGGGCCATGCGGGAGGTCCAGGCCTACGGCCTCGAGGACACCATCAGCTCCAACTTCCGCAGCACGAACAGCGCGACGCTGGGAACCGGCGTCGTGGCGCTACGGCTGGCAGCCAGCCTGGAGCGCCGGACCGACGTGCTGATCGGCGTCGCCATCGCCGTGGTCCTGGCCGGCGGCGGCATGCGTATTTTGGACCATTCGATCACCCCGGGTGACCTAATCATTTTCCTGACCTACCTCAAGACCGGGATGAAGCCCCTGAAGGACCTGGCGAAGCAAACCAGCAGGATCGCCCGCGCCACCGCTTCCGGCGAGCGCGTGGCGGATCTGCTGGAGGCCCAGACGGACCTCCCGGAGGCGCCCGATGCGCGCCCGCTCGCCAGCCGCAACCCGGACATCGAGTTCGACAACGTCTATGCCGGCCACGGCGAGGGAACCACCGTCCTGCACGGGATCAACCTCAAGATCCGGGCCGGCGAACACCTGGCCATCCTGGGGCCCTCCGGCGCCGGGAAGTCGACCCTGGCCAGCCTCGTCCTGCGCATGATCGACCCCACCTCCGGCACGGTCCGGGTGGGCGGCGAGGATTTGAGGGACCTGCAGACAGCATCGGTGCGGTCCCATGTGTCCATCCTGCTTCAGGACTCCGTCCTGTTCGGCACCACGGTCCGGGACAACATCCGGTTCGGGCGGCTCGATGCACCGGATGAGGACATTGAGGAAGCGGCCGTGCTGGCGCAGGCGGACGCGTTCATCCGGAACCTGCCCGAGGGCTACGACACCGTCCTGGGGGACGCCGCGAAGGACCTCTCGGGCGGTCAGCGCCAACGGCTCGCGATCGCCCGCGCCATCCTGCGGCAGGCACCGATCATCATCCTTGACGAGGCGACCGCCGGGCTGGACCCGGCGTCCCGCGAATCGATCCTGGATGCCCTGGACGTCCTCACCCGCGGGCGGACCTCCATCACGATCACCCATGATGCCTTCGCCGCGCGGCTGTGCGACCGGGTGATCTGGCTGGAGGACGGCCGCATCCTCGAGGAGGGCAAGCCGCTGGAGCTGTTGCGGGATCCGGAGAGCCGCTTCTTCAAATGGCTGGGCGAAGCGCCCGGACCCCGGGCCGCGGACATCCCCGAAGATATCCCTGATGACATGCCGGGCAGTGTCGGGGCGCGGACGTGAGCGCCTTGCAGACCCGCTCGCAGGACGCGGACCTCTCCCTGGCCGGCCGCGACCCGGACCTGCCGTGCCTCGCTGCCGTGCTCGACGACGGCCGGCTCTCCGAGCTCATGGGCGAGGACGTCCGCATCACCCGGGTCCGGTACAAGCCCCACACATCCGTGCTCGTTGCCTTCGTCCGCACCCGCGACGGCAGCGAGGACCACGGCTGGGCCGTCACGAGAGCCGCCGACCCCGGCGCCAAACTGGCCGGCCGGGCTGCCGACTCGGCCCAAAACGGCGGCGGGATCCGGTTCCTCCATCCCGAGCCGCTGAACCGGGACGCGTTCATCGCCGTCGGCAGTGCCGCGGACGACTGGGCATTGCGCAAGAACCTGCGCTGGCTCGCCCAGCGCGGCCTGGGACGGCTCGGCGCAGTGCCGCGGCCCGGGGAACTCCTCGACGGGACCGCCCAGGTCCTCCGCTATAACCCGGAGCGCCGTCTCGTGCTGCTGGAGCCGGCCCCGGGGGCCGCGATCGTCATCAAGACCGCCGCGCAGCCGATCAATGAGTCCGCCGAGAGGTGGCTGCACGAGCGATTGCAGGCCCAGAGGGTGCCCGTGCTGCCCTGGCTCGGCGACGCCCACTGTTCCCGCCGGGGCACCCGCGCCAGCCCGGCCTGGGGCAACGGGGACCTGGCGGGCGGCGGCACCCCGCTGAGCGCCCGGCACGCCGGCAATGCCCTCGCCGCCCTCCACGGCATCACCGGGCCGGAATCCGGCGCAGGCGCTGGGCCCGGCGCTGTGCGCGGGGCTCCGCGCGGGGAAGCCCCGGACCAGCTGGCAGCCACCCTGGGTATGGTCGCGGCGCTGGTCCCGGACCTTGAAGCGCCCGCCGCCCGGGTGGCCGCCCGGCTCCGCCGCCGGCTGGAGGACGTCACGGCCGGCGTGGCGCCCGTCCTGATCCACGGCGACTTCTCCCCAGACCAGGTGCTGGTCAGCGGCGCCGACGTCCGCCTGATTGACTTCGACCGCGCCCGCTACGGAGCCGCGGAATCCGACCTCGGGTCCTTCGCCGCCGTCGAGGAAATCCGCCGGTGGCAGGCAGATCCCGGGCCCGGCCCGGTCACTGATGACCTCCTCGAGGGCTACAGCGATGCCGGGGGCCGGTTCGACCCCGCCGCGGTCACGGTCTGGGCAGCCTGGCGGCTCTTCTGCAACAGCGTCGACCCGTTCCGGGATCGTGCCGCGGACTGGGCCGAAGCCATCGGGCGGCATCTTGACCGGGCCGCCGAGCTCGTCCGATGAGCTGGCACCCGGACATTCCGCTGCAGCTCACCGACGCGGCTGGGGCACTCTGGCAGGTCCGCAGGGCGTGGCCGGAGAAGTCCGCCGGCGAATACAGCGTGGAGGTCGTTCCGCGCCCGGCCCCTGCATCACCCGGCTTTGAAACACCGCCGGACGCCCCCGCCGCGAAGCGCGGACGCGCGGCAGCGGGCGTCCGCGCGGGTCACGTGCGGCACGGCATGTTCAGTCTCGTTCCGCTCGCCGATCCCCGGCTCCCCTCGCTCGCAGCGGCGGCGGCCGGAGGCGAGGTCGTGGTGCACCGGGCGCATAAACGCGCCGTCGTCCACGCTGGAGACCGGTACATCAAGGTGCTCCGACCCGGCTACGGCCTTCGGGTCGCCGAAAGCCATGCCAGCGCCGCCGACGTGCTGGCCGGCGGCTTCTTCGACACCCCGCGCCTCCTGGCCTCGTGGTCCGATGTGGTGGTCTTCAGCAGCATTCCCGGCCGGTCTTACCTGGAGCTGGGGCAGGATCATACGACGGTGACCGAGGCCGGCTACGCGGCGATGTGGGGTGCGTGGTCGCGGGCCTGGGTCACGGCAGCGCGGGCGGCACCCGGCCGGGCGTTGCGCACAACAGCGGTTGCCCTGCCGGAGCACCCGGCCGGAGCCGAGGTCGACACACTCCGACGCTGGACCGGCCACTGGCTGACCCACAGCGACGGTATTCCGGAGGCGTCCCAGGCCCGGGCAGCACTTCTCGCACAGAGGGATCATGCCGTCGGCCTGCTGGTCTCCTCCCGTCCGGATCCGCCGGCCTGGGCGCACGGGGATCTGCATGACAAGCAATTGCTGTCCTCCGGCGGGCCCGGCGCGCCCGGACTGGTGGACTTTGACGGCAGCTGCATCGCCGAGCCGGCCCTGGACCTGGCCAACCTCGACGTCCATCTGGAGCTGCGCCGCCTCCAACACCGGCTGACAGTGCGCCGGTACCGGATCGCCCATGGCCACATCCTGGCCGTGGCCGAACAGCTGCGCGTCAGCCCGGAGCGGTTCGCCGCCTACGCGGCAGCCACCCGTGTCCGGCTGGCCTGCCTCTACGCCTTCCGCCCGCCGTGGGGGCCCGACGCCGGGGACTACCTCGTGCGCGTGCGGACGCTCAGCGAAAGTTATTACGTAATGTAATACACGAATTCTTGATCGTGAATCACAAAGCGTGCATTAATTGATCACGGGCACCTTTGCGCCAGCCCCAGGCTGCAATCCCACGACCAAGAGAGCACCTACGTGATCGATCCCATCATTCTCTTCTTCCTGCTTGGCGCCACCGCCGGCCTGCTGCGGTCGGAGCTGCGACTTCCTGCGGCGGTTTACGAGCTCGTCAGTATCGTGCTGCTGCTCTCGATCGGCCTCAAGGGCGGCATTGAACTCGCCAAACAGCCGTTTATGGACCTCCTGCCCCAGATGCTGGCCGTGGTGGCGCTGGGCTTCTTCCTCACCCTGGCCGCCTTCCCCGTGCTGCGATTCCTCGGCCGCTTCAAGCGGGCCGATGCGGCGTCCATCGCGGCCCACTACGGTTCGGTCAGCGTCGGCACCTTTGCCGTCGTGATCGCCTACCTCGGCAGCCGTCAAATTGAGTTCGAGGCGCACATGCCGCTCCTGCTGGTACTCCTGGAGGTGCCTGCCATCATTGTGGGAATCGTTCTGGCCCGCGGACTCTCGCGCCAGACCCGGTGGAAGTCGATCGCCCATGAAGTGTTCCTCGGCAAAGGGATAGTGCTGCTCCTCGGCGGTCTGCTGATCGGCTGGATCGCGGGGCCCGAGGGGTTGACCTCGATCGAGCCCCTGTTCTTCGATCTCTTCAAGGGGATCCTGGCCCTCTTCCTGCTGGAGATGGGCCTGATTACGGCAACACAGGTGGGCAGCCTGCGCCAGTACGGCCTCTTCCTGATCGCCTTCGGAATTGGCATGCCGCTCTTCTCGGCTCTCGTCGGGACCGGACTGGGCTGGGCCCTTGGCCTGTCCATCGGCGGCACAGCCGTGCTGGCGACGCTGGCCGCGAGCGCTTCCTACATCGCGGTGCCGGCAGCCATGCGCATCTCGGTGCCGGAAGCCAACCCCACGCTGTCCTTGGCAGCATCGCTGGGAATTACTTTCCCGTTCAACGTCCTGCTGGGCATCCCGATCTACCACGCCCTCGCGGTGTGGGCCCACACTTTCGCGAGAGGATAAGACCCATGCAAAGCCACACACGCAAGCTGCTGACCGTCGTCACCGAAGCCGTACTTGAGAGCACCCTCGTCAAGGACATCGAACGAATGAACGCCCACGGCTACACCATCACGGACGCGCGCGGAAAAGGCCACCGGGGCGTCCGCAGCGCGGGTTGGGAGGCGAACAGCAACATCCGCCTCGAGGTGGTGTGCGACGAAGAGACGGCAGGCGCCATCGCCGCTTACCTGCAGGAGCACTATTACGCGGACTACGCCATGATCCTGTTCCTGAGCGACGTCGAGGTCCTGCGCCCGGAGAAGTTCTAGAGCAGTTCCGGGGAAGTTCTAGCCCTCGGCGCGTGCCGTGGATTCCGGCACGAGAACCGCGAGAAGCTCGTCCAGCTCGTGGCCGGAATCCAGGGGATGGCGCAGGGGGCGCCCGGTGGCGACGGTGTAGCTGTTGCGCCGGCCGGCCCGGAGCCTGGTGATATAGCCGGCTTCCACGAGGTCGGCAACGATCTTTTGCGCGGCACGCTCCGTCACTCCCACCCGGGCGGCGACGTCACGCATCCGGATCTGCGGATCGCGGGCGATGGTGAGCAGGACGTGGGCGTGGTTGGTAAGGAACGTCCAACGGTTCTCGCTGCCGGGGCCCCGCGCGGTGACTCTGCCTCAAAATCCTGGGTTGCCATTTCAAGGACAATAGCCCAAACGGCAGGCCGGCGCGCAGACCGCAGCCGGGCGCGCGCCGGTCACCTGCCCCTACTTGCGGCCGAAGAGCCTGGCAAAGAAGCCGGTCCCGCTGCTGGTTTCCCGCTCATGGCCGGCGCAGCGGTTCGATTTCGGGACGCCGCGCAGGACCTGGTCAACGTGCTGCCCACAGCCCGCCCATGTTGTTTTTCCACACTTCTTGCATGCAACTGCCTGGCACATTCAGGTCTCCTTCGATAGCTTGTCGAATCCACTATACCCCAGGGGGTATCAGGCTGGAGGCCGAGGGAACACCCATCCCCCCACAGGCGTTCAGTCTTAGGAGTGGCCGCCGGGAATCGACACCGGCGCGGCTGCACACAGAACACAGAACACAGAACACAGAACGGAACCGTACCCAGACAAACCGGAAGGACCGCTGGAATGGCTTACATCAAGGTTGGCACCGAAAACAGCACCGACATCGAGCTCTACTACGAAGATCACGGGACCGGGCAGCCGGTAGTCCTGATCCACGGCTACCCGCTGGACGGCTCGTCTTGGGAAAAACAGACTGCCGCTCTCCTCGGCGCGGGCTACCGCGTCATCACCTACGACCGCCGCGGTTTCGGCCAGTCCAGCAAGCCCACAGAGGGCTATGACTACGACACGTTCACGGCCGACCTCCACACCCTGCTCACCACCCTCGACCTCAACAACGCCGTGCTGGCAGGATTTTCGATGGGCACGGGTGAGGTGGGCCGCTATCTGGGACGCTACGGATCCTCCCGGATCGCGAAGGCCGTGTTCCTGGGTTCACTGGAGCCCTTCCTCCTGCAGACCGACGATAACCCCGGCGGCGTCCCGCAGTCAGTATTCGACGGCCTCACCGAGGCCGTCACCGCCGACCGCTACGCCTTCTTCACGGACTTCTTCAAGAACTTCTATAACAGCGGGACATTCCTTGGCACCCCAAGGCTGAGCGAGGAAGTCATGCGGGCCGGGTGGAACCTGGCGACGCGGGGCGGCCCCACCGCGTCCGCCGCAGCCCAGCTGCCCTGGCTGACCGACTTCCGCCCCGACATTGCCAAGATTGACGTCCCTGCCCTGATCGTCCACGGCACTGCTGACAACATCCTGCCGATCGACGTCACCGGCCGTGAGTTCACCAAGGCCCTGCCCCACGCCGAATACGTGGAGATCGAGGGCGCCCCGCACGGCATGCTCTGGACCCACGGTGCCGAGGTCAACGACATCCTGCTGCGGTTCCTGGCCGGATAGGATCCATGCGGCACGCGCGGCCCGTCCTCCGCAACGTCCGGAGCCCACCCGCGCGGCTAGAACTGCGCATCCGCCACTGCCCCGGCCACGGCATGGAAGACTGCGGTCCGCTCCGGCAGGTCACTCAGGTCCTCACCCTTGGTGTAGATCACCAGCGCGTACGCCCTGCCGTCATGGGTGAGGACGGCGGCGTCGTGCAGGTTTCCGCCGAGCAGCCCGTACTTGTGAAAGACTTCGACGCCGGCGGGGACCGCAGCCGGGATGAGTGTCTCGTAGTTGGTGTCCTGCAGATAGGACAGCAGCTGCGCGGTGTGGTCCGAATTGAGCAGCGCGCCGGAATACAGCCCGGCCAGGATCCGGGCCATCGCCGCCGGGGTCAGCGTGTTGGTTTCGGGCTGATAGTCCACCCCGATCGACGCGGCATAGTCGCTGAGTTCCTGGAGGCCGACGGCGGACATGACCAGGGACCAGGAGTCGTTGTTGCTCGCCTGGATCATCGCCTGCAGCTGGAATCCCGCACTGTAGGCTCCCAGGGTGTCGTCCAGCGACGCGCGGCCTATTTCGACCAGATGGAAGTACGCCTCGGCGGCCAGGACTTTTGCGGTGCTGGCGGCCACGAACTCCGCCTCGACGCCGTACTGCTGAACCGCTCCGCCGGACAGGTCCATCAGCGCCACGCCGATCTGGTACTGGCTGTTGGCGTCGATGATCCCGTTGATCTCCGCGGCCAGGTCCGGGTCGAGGCTGTCCCCCGCCGCCTGCCCAGTGAAGTCTGAGGATCCGGCCGCTGACAGGCTCTCCGCTGACAGGCCCGCCGATGCCGCGCCGGCCTCTGGTGCGGCTTGGAGTCCGGCGGCCAGCACCACGGCCAGTACCGCCGCGCATACCGCGGCACAGGCGGTGATGATAGGCGCGCGAAACCGGGTTCCCGGCTCGCGCTGCCGCCGCCCGGACGGCCCTCCCCGGGGATCGTGCCGCGGGTGGGGCGGAATGAAGTGGTCCATAGCGCCCAAGCTAGCGGCGCCGGCTATGCGGCAGCTATGAAGAAGCTGTCAGCCGGTCTGCCGCGCGGGCCGAAGGCCCCCGGCGGAATACAGCACCCGGCCGCGGCGTTGTGCAGCACGGATTGCAACGTTCCCACCCTCGAAGGATCCCCATGACTACCAACCTCACGGTCAAGCTCCAGCCCGGCACAGCTGCCCCGGAGTTCACCCTGCCCAAGGCCGACGGCAGCCCGGTGTCGCTGGCGGACTACCGCGGCCGGAACGTCATTGTGTACTTTTATCCGCAGGCCGCGACGCCGGGCTGCACCACCGAAGCCTGCGATTTCCGCGACAACCTCGCCTCCCTGCAGGGCTCCGGCTACGAGGTCCTGGGCGTCTCCCCCGACGGGATGGAAGCCCTGGCCGGCTTCAGCGGCGACTTTGACCTGACCTTCCCGCTCCTCGCCGACGAGGACCACGCCGTGGCCCTGGCCTATGGCGCGTGGGGCGAGAAACTGGTCGACGGCGAAATCACGGAAGGAATCGTCCGTTCCACGGTCGTCGTGGACCCGGACGGCAACGTGGTGCTGGCGCAGTACCAGGTGAAAGCCCAGGGCCACGTTGCGGCGCTAAGGCAGGATTTGGGCGTCTGAACCCTCGCCAAGCTGCCGCGGCACTGGGTAGGCTCGGCCCCACAACGCCGGGCCTCCCGGCCGGACCTAAGGCGGATACATCGTGGCAGACGGCACCAAGAAGGATCCCTGGACTCTCACCACCGCACCGGGCACCTCGAAATATTCGATGTACCGGGACGAAGAGTCCGATCCGCCCGCCCTGGTCTGCCAGGTGGGATCAACCACGCTGAAGTATCACCTCCGGGCCGTCGAGGACCTGCAGGCCTGGCTGGCGGATCAGTCCGGCTGGGTACCGCTCGGCGCCGCGGATGAAAACAAGCCCGCAGCCGAGGGGACCGTCGAGGCGTGGGGCCGCGACCCGTCCAATCCGGTGGGCGGCTGGTACGGGCTGCGCCAGGGTTACCGCGGCAGGTTCGGCATGTACCTGCCGCCGCTGCTGGAGGCACTGGGAATGGTGGAACTCACCCACGACAAACGAAATAACAGCGTCCGGGCGGTCAGCGGTGCCGCCCCGGAACCGGCCGCCTAGCTACGCGACGGTCCCGGCCGTTATGGCGGCCGTCGAACGCAGCCTGATGGCGCCGTCGTGCTCGTATCGGCTGAGCATCTGGAAGACCTCGGAGCGGATCATTTCCCGCGCGGCCGGGTCCGCTTTGGACAGGCCCAGCACCACCGGAGCAGCGATGTCGGTCATGAACTCCCAGTAGGTTTCCGGGGAGGGCTGCACCATGTCCGAGCTGATCTTTCGTTCGCTGACATCCACGAGCCCGGCGCCGGTGAAGAACCGGCTCATGTAACCGTGCGCCGCGCAGCGGAAGGGGCCGGGGGCGTCGGCGGGCGGGAAGGGAAGCTCGGAGTGGCGTGCGATCGTGCCCAGAATGAGGCTCGCCCACGGATTTTCCGCAGCCCGGGCCCAGACAGACGCGACGATCCTGCCACCGGGCTTCGCTACGCGCACCAGTTCCGCCAGGGCCGCGGACATCTCAGGGAAGAACATAAATCCGAACCGGCAAAACACGGTGTCGAAGGACTTGTCGCCGAAGGGCAGTTCAGTCACATCGCAGACCACGGTCCGGACGTTGTCCAGCCCACGTGACTCGGCCTTTTCCGCCGCGACCCGCAGCATCCCCGTGGAAATGTCCATCAGGATCACATGGCCAGATGGCACCATCGCGGCCGCAGTGAGCCCCGGTTCCCCGGTGCCGGAAGCGATGTCGATGATCCGGGCGTCTGGGCGGAGCCGCGCGTCCTCGATCATGGCGTCCCCGACGGGCCCGTGCCAGCCCAGAACCTCTGCGTCCCATTTCCGCCAGCCGGCAGAGAACTGATCCCAGATTTTTCGCTGTTGCTCCGGGATGCGGTCGGATGCGGCTGACATGGCGGTTCCTCTAGCGTTCATCGCCCTCCCCCACGCCCAGTGTGCTCCTGGAACAGGTCCCGATCAATGGTCCCGCGCGCTGCAGGCTCGCGCGGGCCGCGGGGCTGGGCCGCGGGGCCGGGCCGCCGGGCCGCGGGGCCGCGGGGCTGGGCCGCCGGGCCGCGGGGCTGGGCCGCGGGGCCGGGCCGGGCAGTAGGCTTAACCCATGTCTTCCCTAGAATCCCACGGACCCTCCGGCGACGACGCCCCGGGCGGGGGCGCCGGCAAGGAACCGGCCCGCGACCGCGCTGGAGAGCCGGCCGGGTCGCCCGAGCGGCGCGGGGTCACTGTGCGCCGGGCGCCGCGCTACGTGCCGTTCCTGATCCTGGGCGGACTGCTGGGCATCGCCGTGGCAGCCATCATCGCCTTCGGACTCCCGGGCGACGCCACTTACGACCGCGGCTCCGTTTTCGGCTTCTTTATGGTGATGGGCGTTGCCGGCGGCGTCGTCGTCGGCGGTGCCGCAGCACTCGTTCTGGACCGGCTCAGCGTGCGCCGGTCCAGTCACGCCGTCGTCGAGTCCGTCCCGGAGGACGACGCCGGGGACCTTCCCGACGCGGGCGACAGGTCATAAACCGGCCGCCGGGCGAGTCGAGGCGCACGACGTGAGATAATCGACCAGTGGCACGCGGCGATGGAACTCTTTCTCATGATCTTCTCCCCGGCGAAAAAAGCCCCCAGGACGCTTGCGGCGTCTTTGGGGTCTGGGCTCCCGGCGAAGAAGTAGCAAAACTCACCTATTACGGGCTGTATGCATTGCAGCACCGCGGTCAGGAGTCGGCTGGTATAGCCACCAGCGACGGCAAGCGGATCAACGTCTATAAGGACATGGGCCTCGTATCCCAGGTCTTCGACGAGACCACGCTGAACACCCTGACCGGGCACCTGGCCGTCGGCCACTGCCGCTACTCCACGACCGGCGCCAGCCACTGGGCCAACGCCCAGCCCACCCTTGGCGCGACCGCCACGGGCACCGTGGCCCTGGCCCATAACGGCAATCTCACCAACACGGCCGAGCTCAAGGCCATGATTATGGACCGCAACGACGGCCAACTCAGCGGCGAGATGAAGCAGGGCAATACCTCGGACACGGCCCTCGTCACGGCGCTGCTTGAGGGCGAAGAAGGCAAGTCACTCGAGCAGACCGCAATGGAACTGCTGCCCAAAATCAAGGGCGGCTTCTGCTTCGTCTTCATGGACGAAGGCACCCTCTACGCCGCCCGCGACACCTACGGCATCCGTCCGCTATGCCTCGGCCGGCTGGAGCGCGGCTGGGTGGTCGCCTCGGAACAGTCCGCCCTGGCCACCGTCGGCGCGAGCTTCATCCGTGAGATCGAACCCGGCGAATTCATTGCGATTGACGAGGAAGGCGTCCGGTCCCAGCGGTTTGCCGAGGCAACACCGGCCGGCTGCGTGTTCGAATATGTCTATCTCGCCCGCCCGGACGCCGCCATTGCGGGCCGCTCGGTCTACGAGTCCCGCGTGGAGATGGGCCGCCAGCTCGCCCGCGAAAACACCCAGGAAGCTGACCTTGTCATCCCGGTCCCGGAATCCGGCACTCCCGCTGCTGTCGGTTACGCCGAGGAGTCCGGCATCCCGTTCGCGCACGGTTTCGTCAAGAACGCCTACGTGGGACGTACCTTCATCCAGCCCTCGCAGACCCTGCGCCAGCTCGGCATCCGCCTCAAGCTCAACGCCCTTGAGTCCGTAATCCGCGGCAAGCGCATTGTGGTGGTGGATGACTCGATCGTCCGCGGCAACACCCAGCGTGCCATCGTCCGGATGCTCCGGGAAGCCGGCGCCGCGTCCGTGCACGTGAAGATCTCCTCCCCGCCCGTGCAGTGGCCGTGCTTCTACGGCATCGACTTCGCTTCGCGCGCGGAACTGATCGCCAATGGCGCCACCATTGACGAAATCTCCCAGGCGATTGGCGCCGACTCGCTGGCCTACATTTCCGAAGACGGCATGATCGAGGCCACCCGCCAGCCACGTGAGCGCCTCTGCACCGCGTGCTTCACCGGCAAGTACCCGATCGAACTACCGGGCGCCGACAAGCTCGGCAAGAACCTCCTGGAGCGCTCGGATGCCGGCAAGCTGCCTGCCGCGGCCTCCATGCCGGTACCGGCTGCCTCCGACGCCGGGCCCGGCACCTCCCTGGAGGAGGACCCCGCCGGGAAGCCCGGCGCCACCGGCTGCGACCCGGGCCCGGATGCCGAATTCGAAGGTCTCCTCACTGAGGCTGACCGAATCCCACCCATTGTTCACGGCGTCCCCTCAGAGACGGATGCTGCTTCGTTCGCTGCCGACAAGAAAGAGCCCGTATGACTTCCGCCTCCCCGGCCGCTGACATGAATGCCGCCCAGAACTCCGCGGGCATCACCTACGCTTCCGCCGGCGTGGACGTCGAAGCCGGCGACCGTGCCGTTGAACTGATGAAAGGCGCCGTCAAGGCGACCCACAACTCGTCGGTGATTGGCGGCGTCGGCGGCTTTGCAGGCCTCTACGACGTCTCGAAGCTGCTCACCTACAAGCGCCCGCTGCTGGCCACCTCCACCGACGGCGTCGGCACCAAGGTCGCCATCGCGCAGGCCATGGATATCCACGACACGATCGGTTACGACCTCGTGGGCATGGTCGTGGACGACATCGTTGTGGTCGGCGCCGAGCCGCTCTTCATGACCGATTACATTGCCTGCGGCAAGGTCGTTCCGGAACGCATCGCGGACATCGTCCGCGGCATCGCGGCCGCCTGCTCCGTGGCCGGCACCGCCCTGGTGGGCGGCGAAACCGCCGAGCACCCGGGCCTGCTGGGCGAGCACGAGTACGACGTCGCGGGTGCCGCCACCGGCGTTGTCGAAGCCGCCGACCTGCTCGGGCCGGACCGTGTCCGCGCCGGCGACGTCGTGATCGGCATGGCCTCCTCCGGCCTGCACTCCAACGGCTACTCGCTCGTCCGCCGAGTGATTAACCACGCCGGCTGGGCCCTGGACCGTCAGGTCAGCGAACTCGGACGCACGCTCGGCGAGGAACTCCTCGAACCGACCCGCGTCTACGCGGCGGACTGCCTGGACCTGGCCCGCACCTTCCCGGTGAACTCGGCCCACGGCGTCCACGGCTTCAGCCACGTTACCGGCGGCGGGCTCGCGGCCAACCTGGCCCGTGTACTGCCGCAGGGCCTGCTGGCCACCGTGGATCGCGCCACCTGGGAACTGCCGGCCATCTTCAAGCTGGTCTCCGAGCTTGGCAACGTCCCGCTGGCGGACCTGGAGCGCACCCTGAACCTGGGCGTGGGCATGGTTGCCATCGTCTCGGCCGAGGTCGCCGATGACGCGGTGGCCCGCCTCAATGACCGCGGCCTGCCGTCCTGGATCATGGGCACCGTGGAGCAGAACTCGGATGCGATCCTGAAGACCGGCCCGGACTACGTACAGGGTGCCAAGGGTGTCGACGGCGGTGCCGTCCGCCTGGTCAACAGCTACGCCTAAACGCCCATCGGGCGCCCCGCAACCGCCGTTTCCTGCGAAGCGGCGGGTGCGGGGCGCCCGTTGCGGTTAAAGCTCCAACAGGTTGAACACGGCGCCCTGCGGATCCCGGAGCGTGGCAATCGTTCCGCCCTCCTCCGTTCCGTCCGGTTCGAGGAGGACGACGGCGCCCGCGGCCACCGCCGCTGCTACCGACTCGGCGACGCTGGATACGCCGAAGTACACCTGCCACCCCGGATCCAGGATGCCCTCGGAGCCCGCCGGAACGGCCGCGATCCCTGCCACCTCCGTGCCGTTGGCCAGCAGCGTCGAGTACGTGCCGCCGTCGTCCTGCGGATACTCTGTCACCTCGTGCCCGAACTGCTGCTGAAAGAATGCGACGGCGGCTTGGGGTTCCGGGGTGAGGAGCTCAATCCAGGCCACGGCGCCCGGGTCCTCGCTGCGGGCGGAGCGGAAGCGGCGCCATGGGTGCCAGGCTCCGGTGTTTCCGCCTCCGGGCGGTGAAAAGAAGACCATCTCCCCGGCGTCGTCAAGGACCGCCGGTTCGGATTCGAGAACACCACCGGAGTGCGCCAACCCGTCGACAAATTCCCGGACGTCCCCCGTCGCGAAATAGACGTTCCACCGCCCGTTCATATCCACGGGGTCCTGCCCGCTGATATACGGGGCGAAAATCGTTACGAGTCCGTCCGCCAGACAGGCCAGGAAGTAAGTGCTGCCGTGCCGGGCAACGTATTCCTCAAACCGCCAGCCGAAAACAGCGGCATAGAAGCTCTTTGCAGCCTCGACGTCCGTGGTCCTGAAGTCTGTCCAGTAGGCGTCGGCCGCATCGGACCCCGCGTGTGCCGTCATGGCAATCCTTCCGGACGGAATAGCGTCGCGCCGGATTATCCCGGCAGAATTAACCTAGTCTGCACCATCGGCGCCGACAATACTTCGTCAATTCGATGTATCCCTGCGCACACGTCGCGCCGGAACGTCGAAGGGGCACCGGCACGTCGAAACGGTCATGACAGGCGCCGTAAAACAACGGCAGGCCGCACCCTTGGGGTGCGGCCTGCCGGAAAGAAGGTGCGACTAACCTATGCGACGGGAATCTACCTCGTCGTCGTCGTCATCCACATCGTCCGCGTACTTATCCACATAGGCCGAATAGTCCGGTTCAACCGGATCATCCGCGAAGTGCCTTGCGGCACGACCGCCCGGGCCCGTGAGCTCGCGCTGAAGGGCCGAATAGTCAGTGTTCGGGGAGTAATACTTGATGTCCCGAGCCTGCTTGGTAGCTTTTGCCTTTTGACGGCCGCGCCCCATGGCGTGACCCCCTTTTTGTACTTGGACCGGAGGTGGTCACCACTGAAAAATGGTGAGGCCCCGGAATGTTTGGTCAATTTGTCGTAACACCTAGATTACATGCTTTCCGCCCCGGTTGCGCCCCGGTCCCACACGCGCGGCACACGTGGCGCATCCGCGCGCCGGCCCGAGAGGCGGCCTGGCATGCAAGTGGGCCGGGATCTTCGGTAGAGTTCCGTAGTGGCCTCGCCAAAAGAGGCGCCCCGCCGTGACTTTGGCCACGGCAGAAACGCACGGAAGTGGTGGAGAACTCAGTGACCGACGAGAACGCACGGCACGACGCCGGACTGCCAGGCGCACCTCGCGTCGGCGAGCCGGAAACAGGGCTTCCGCATGCCCGGTCGGCTGGCGAAGGGGCACTGATGTCCCGGTACGCCCCGGCGCTGGCCGGACATGCCGCCCGCGCGCGCCGCTGGGTCCGGCGGCAGGGCCGACGGCGGGTCGGCGCCGCCATCCTAATACTGATCGCGCTTGTGGCCGCCATCTGGTGGGGCACCGCCACACCCGGCGGCACGAAGCCCGCGGCGGCCGAAAGCGCGCCGTCAGCATCCGGGGCCCAGACCGGAGGGACGCCCTCGGCCGAGGCCAGCCGCGGGGCGCTGCCGCTGGAAGGCGTCAGTGCCCTGGACTTCCAGCTCGGCGACTGCTTCAAGGACTTCGATCCCGAGGCCCTGCAGTCGACGGTGGTCGACTGCGGAACCGAGCATTCGGCGCAACTGGTGGCAATCGAGAGCTATCCCGAGCCGGCTGAATACCCTGGGCGCGAGCCGCTGAAGCAAAAAGCCCTGGACGCCTGCAAAGCAACAGACCTGGCGGCCAAAACCGCTGATTACCCGCTGGGCTACAAGCTGGCCTACCCAAGCTCCACCAGCTGGGATAAGGGTGACCGGCGCGTGGACTGCTACGTCATTGCCGAAAGCGGCAATGTCATCGTGGACTCACTCCTCCCCTGAAGCGGTGCACGCCGCGGGCCGGGGTGGCCGGCGGCCCGGGATACGGATCGACCCGCGCCCGGCCCGGCCCGGCCCGCCGCGGGCGCGGCTAAAGCGTGGCGGCTAATCCTTCCGCTAGTCCTTCCGCTGGACCGAGAGTCCGCCGCCTGCCGCGGGTCCGCCGTCGGGCCGGTCCGTTGCCTCGGCCCCACCGAGGGTGAGCTCATCGAGGTCGGTGGTGGTGTCCACGAGCACAGTGTCCCCGTCAGTGATCTCGCCCGCGAGGATGGCCTTGGCCAGCCGGTCGCCGATCTCGCGCTGCACCAGCCGTCGCAAGGGCCTTGCGCCGTAGGCCGGGTCAAAGCCGGTCACGGCCAGCCAGGACCGGGCGCCCTCCGTGACTTCCAGGTTGAGGCGGCGGCCCTTGAGGCGTTCGCCCAGTTCCTGGACCTGCAGCTCCACGATCCGGGCCAGTTCCGTGACAGTCAGCGGGTCGAAGAGCACCACCTCGTCGAGCCGGTTTAGGAACTCCGGCTTGAAAGCGGCGTGCACAGCGGCCATCACCGCCTCGCGCTTGGCAGCGGCAGACAGACTCTGGTCCACCAGGAACTGGCTGCCCAGGTTCGAGGTCAACACCAGGATCACGTTGCGGAAGTCCACGGTGCGGCCCTGACCGTCGGTGAGGCGCCCGTCGTCGAGCACCTGCAGGAGGATGTCGAAGACTTCCGGGTGGGCCTTTTCCACCTCGTCCAGCAGCAGCACGGAGTATGGCCGACGGCGGACGGCTTCGGTCAGCTGGCCGCCTTCCTCGTATCCCACGTAGCCCGGAGGCGCCCCGACAAGCCGCGCTACCGCATGCTTCTCCGAGTATTCGGACATGTCGATCCGCACCATGGCTCGTTCGTCGTCGAACAGGAAGTCCGCGAGGGACTTGGCAAGCTCGGTCTTGCCGACGCCCGTGGGCCCCAGGAACAGGAACGAACCGGTGGGCCGGTTCGGATCGCTGATGCCGGCGCGGGCACGGCGGACGGCGTCGGACACCGCGGTGACGGCCTTCTGCTGGCCGATCAGGCGCTCCCCCAGCACGTGTTCCATGTCCAGCAGCTTCTGGCTCTCGCCCTGCAGCATTCGCCCGGCAGGAATCCCCGTCCAGGCCGAAATGACCTCGGCGATATCCTCTGCGGTGACCTCGTCGGCCACCATCGGCGCCTGTTGGGGTGCACCGCCTGCCACCCGGGCGTTCTCCGCCTCCGCGGCTGCCTTCATGTCCCGTTCCAGGGCGGGCAGTTCTCCGTACAGGATCCGCGAGGCCGCTTCGAGGTCGCCTTCACGCTGATGTTTGTCCGCCGCGGAGCGCAGCTCGTCCAGCTTCGCTTTGAGGTCGCCGACCCGGTTCAGTCCGGCTTTCTCGGCCTCCCACCGGGCGTTGAGGGCGGCCAGCTGTTCCTTTTTGTCCGCCATGTCTGCCCGCAGCGCGGACAGACGTTCCACCGACTCGGCGTCCTTCTCGTTGGCGAGGGCCAGCTCCTCCATGGTCAGACGATCCACGGAGCGGCGCAGCTGGTCGATCTCCTCCGGGGCGGAATCAATTTCCATCCGCAGCCGGGAGGCGGCTTCGTCGACGAGGTCGATTGCCTTGTCCGGAAGCTGCCGTCCGGAGATGTAGCGGCTGGAGAGGGTGGCTGCGGCGACGAGGGCGGAGTCGGCGATCGCGACCTTGTGGTGGGCCTCGTAGCGTTCCTTGAGGCCGCGCAGGATGCCGATGGTGTCATCGACGCTGGGCTCGCCCACGAACACCTGCTGGAAGCGCCGCTCCAGGGCCGGGTCCTTTTCGATGTTCTCGCGGTATTCGTCCAGCGTGGTGGCGCCGATGAGGCGGAGTTCGCCGCGTGCGAGCATGGGCTTGAGCATGTTGCCGGCATCCATCGAGCTGTCACCGGTGGCGCCGGCCCCCACCACGGTATGGATCTCGTCGATAAAGGTGACGATCTGCCCGTCGGAATTCTTGATCTCCTCCAGCACAGCTTTGAGCCGTTCCTCGAACTCGCCGCGGTACTTTGCCCCGGCCACCATGGACGCGAGGTCCAGCGCGATCAAGGTCTTGCCGCGCAGGCTTTCGGGCACGTCGCCGGCGACGATCCGCTGGGCAAGACCTTCGACGACGGCGGTCTTGCCGACGCCGGGCTCGCCGATAATGACCGGATTGTTCTTGGTGCGGCGGCTCAGGACCTGGATGATCCGACGGATCTCGGCGTCGCGTCCGATCACTGGATCCAGTTTGCCGGCACGGGCGATGGCCGTGAGGTCGGTGCCGAACTTCTCCAGCGCCTCGAACGTGTTTTCCGGGTCCGCGGTATCGACCGTGCGTCCCCCGCGGACCCCGGGCAGCGCGGCGAGCAGGGCCTCATGGGAGGCGCCGGCATCGCGGATGAGCCGGCCGACGCCGTCCGCGCCGGCCGAGAGCCCCAGGAGAAGGTGCTCGGTGGAGACGAAGGTGTCGCCGAGCTTTTCGGCCTCGTTCTGGGCATTCCTGATGGCCTGCATCGCGGTCCGCGACAGCTGGGCCTGCTGGACCGAGCTGCCGGACGTCGAAGGAAGGGCTTTAATGGCGGTGCTCGCCTGGACGCTGACAACCTCCGGATCGGTGCCGGTAGCGCGAAGAAGCGCGACGGCGACGCCCTCGCGCTGGTCCATGAGTGCCTTGAGGAGGTGCGCGGGCTCGAGCTGCGGATTTCCCGCCGTCGAGGCGTTCATTGCCGCTGCCGAGAGCGCCTCCTGGCTCTTGGTGGTGAATTTGGCGTCCAAAGAGAGCTCCTTCCGGAATATTGCTGCTTCAAAGTTGAGTCTAGACCGCTCAACTTTGCAGCCGGTCTCTTTGGCTCCATGTTTGCCCACAGCGAAACGACTGTCTAGGGCCGGCGTGCCCGACAATCCCCGCCCTCCCACGGGACATGCCCTCCGTGCGCCCGGGCCGCTGGACATAGTGCCCCCATGCCCAGTTGCCAGGCTTAGGGATGGACATGTCCCCCGGGGTGGAGCGCACGAATGAGCGCGTGGCAGCGTGGTCCGCCCTGGCCCTCATGGGCGAGTCCCCCAAGGAGTCGGCCGCAGTGCCAGGGCATCACGCGTAAATAGATTCTGTCACAACTATGACAACATTGTCATATGCCGTTCCGCTCTCACGCGCGGCCCGTGGGTATTCTGTGAGGCATGAATGAGACAGCGGCCCACGCGCCCCAGCACCGCAGCGTATTTTTGGACAAGGCGCACCCCGCAGCGTGGCGGGCCTTGAACGGCCTCGGGCTCAAGGCAAAGGAAGCGGCCGAGGATGCGGGCCTGGACGGGACGCTGATTGAGCTGCTGAATGTCCGGATATCCCAGCTCAACGGCTGCGCCTTTTGCCTGGACCTTCACGTCGGCGACGCCGTGAAGAACGGCGAGTCCGCCCAACGCCTCGCGGTGCTCACCGCCTGGCGCGACACGGAGCTCTTTACGGAGAAGGAGCGCGCGGCGCTGACGCTCGCCGAGGCCATCACCAACATCTCCGACGCCGGCACCCGCGAACACGAAGGCGCCCAGGCACGCAAGCACCTCACGGATGAGGAATTCTCGGCCGTCAGCTGGCTCGCCATCACCATGAACGCCTTCAACCGCGTCTCCATTGTCAGCCATCATCCGGTCCGCAAACCCCGCCAGCAGCAACCCGAGTAGCGGCGCCCGCCTGGTGTCCCCGCACTGTAGTCGGGGACACCAGGGATCGTGCGCGGCGCCCGCCCCGGGTCCGCGGCAACCGGGCCCGGGCTACGCCGGGTAGATCGCCACGGCGGCCGCCTTGACCACGAAAAAGACTTCAAGGCCGGGCGCCAGCCCCAGATCCGCCGAGGCTGCCGGGGTGACATCCGCAGCGAGATCTCCGGCCCGCACCCGGATCTGGTCGCCGTGCGGTTCGAGGTCGGTGATTCTCACCCGGAACGAGTTCCGCGGGCTGCCGTGCGCCGCATCGAGGAAGACGGACACCGCCGACGGCGGGAACGCGGCCACGCCCGCCAGCCCGGGCACCGGCGCGAGGTCATGCTGACCGGCGATATCCAGCCCCTCCGCGGACCGGATTCCCGTGGCGGTGGTGGTTCCCGCAACCAGGTTCACCCCGGCCAGTCCGGCGGCAAAGCGGCTGCGCGGGCGCCGCAGGACGTCCCGGACAGGTCCCTGCTCGGTGATTTTTCCGTCCTCCAGCACAATTACCCGATCCGCAAGCATGTACGCGTCCAGGACATCATGGGTGACAATGATTGCCCGGCGGCCGGCCAGGACCCTCTTGAGCAGCCGGCGAAGCAGCGGCGCCGCATGGATATCCAGTGCCGCCATGGGCTCGTCCAGCAACAGCACCTCCGGGCCCGCAGCCAGCGCCCGCGCTACCGCCACTCGCTGCGCCTGACCGCCGGAGAGCTGGTGCGGGCGCCGTGAGGCAAGGTCGCCGGCGTCGACCTCATCGAGCCAGCGCCCGGCGGTCTCTCGAGCTGCGTCCTTCGTCGCCCCCGCGCTGCGCGGGCCGAAAGCGACGTTGTCGAGGGCGCTTAAGTGCGGAAAGAGTAGCGCCTCCTGCGCCAGCAGCGCGGTCCCGCGACGGTGCGGCGCCGTCCAGGTTTCCGCGCCGTGGCCGAGCTCAAAGAGCACCCTGCCGTCCACCTCAGCCCGGCCCGCGTCCGGTCGGACCAGCCCGGCGATTACCGACAGCAGTGTTGACTTGCCGGCACCGTTGGGGCCGAGCACGGCGATCGTCTCCCCCGGGGCCAGGCTCAGTTCAACGTCAAACCCGCGGGCCGTGACCGAGGCCGCGATCCGGACCGTCATGCGGACCCCCGCTCTGCCCGGGCGATGCCGCCCGTGGCGGGGCGCCGGTAGGAAACCCCGACGACGGCCACCGCGACGGCCACCAGCAGCAGTGACAGCGCGACGGCGGCGTCGGCGTCGGTCTCGCGCTGCAGATAGATCTCCAGCGGCAGGGTCCGGGTCACGCCCTCAAGACTGCCGGCGAACGTGAGGGTGGCACCGAACTCGCCGAGGCTTCGGGCGAAGGACAGGACCGCGCCGGAGGCCAGCCCCGGTAAAACGAGCGGAAGCGTCACCCGGCGCAGCACCGTGGTCGGCCGCGCGCCGAGCGTCGCGGCGACGGCCTCGTACCGGCTGCCGGCGGAACGCAGTGCCCCCTCCAGGCTCACCACGAGGAACGGCATGGCCACGAACGTCTGCGCGAGCACCACGGCCGTGGTCGAAAACGCGATCTGGATCCCCGCGATTTCCAGCGACCGTCCAAGCAGGCCCTGCCGGCCGAAGGTGTACAGCAGCGCGATGCCGCCCACCACGGGCGGCAGCACCAGTGGCAGCAGGACGAGGGAGCGCAACAGGCCTTGCCCGCGGAAGCGTCCCCGGGCCAAAATCAAAGCGAGCGGCACGCCCAGCAGGACGCACAGCACGGTGCTGGCAGCCGCCGTCCGCAGGCTCAACCCCAAGGCCGTCAGCGCCGGTTCCGAGGTGATCAGGGGAAGGAAGTGCGGCCAGCTGACCTTGGCGATGATCGCAGCGAGCGGCAGCAGGACGAACAGGGCGCCGACGCCGGCAATCAGATAGATCCAGCGCGGCACGCCGTTGAAGCCGGGGTGCGTCATGCGGCCCTCACGGCGTGCCGAATCCGGCGTCGGTGAAGACTTTCCGGCCGGCGTCGCCAGTCACCAGGTCGATGAAGGCGGCCGCGAGCTGCTTGTTTCGGCCGGGCCCGACGGCGGCGATCGGGTAGGTGTTGACGGCGCGGGCCGATTCGGCGAAGGGGATGCCTGTGACCTTCGCGCCGGCAGCCAGGACGTCCGTGGCGTAAACCAGTCCGGCGTCGGCCTCGCCCGAGATGACCTTGCCGAGCACGTCCGTGACGGAGGATTCCTCGCTGACCGGCCGCAGCGCGGTCCCGGTGGCCCGTGCCGCGGTTTCGGCGGCGGCGCCGCACGGCACCTGGGGTGCGCAGATCACCACCCTGACTCCGGGCCTGGCGAGATCGGCGAAGGAACTGATCGACGCCGGGTTGGCAGGTGGTACGGCGATCTCCAGCGTGTTTGTGGCGAAGTTCCTGGCCGGACCGTCGAGCAGCCCGGCGTCGGCGAGTTTGGCCATGTTCCGGGCGTCGGCCGCGGCGAAGACGTCCGCCGGCGCGCCTTGAGTGATCTGCGTGACGAGGTCTGAGGAGCCCGCGAAGCTCAGCACCACCGCGGTCCCCGGATGGGCTGCCTCGAACCGGTCCGCGAGCCGGGTAAAGGATTCTTTCAGCGACGCCGCCGCGAACACCGTCACGGTTCCGGAGAGCGCGCTGCTTCCGTTGCCCGCGGATCGGCCGGGGGAGTCCGGGACACTGGCGGCGCAGCCGGCGAGTCCGGCGGCAAGCGTTGCCGCGGCGAACAGGACAGCGATGGTGCGGATGCGGGCCATTCGGGCCGGTTTCATTAAACGTTTCTGCCCTTCGGCGTCTCGATAATCACGGTGGTGGCCTTGACGACGGCGGTGGCCACCGCGCCGAGCTCGAGCCCGAGGTCGCGGACTGCCTCGCTGCTCATCAGCGACACCACCCGGAAGGGCCCGCATTGCAGTTCGACCTGCGCCATTACGGTGTCCGCGGTGATGGCCGTGACCAGGCCGACGAAACGGTTCCGTGCCGAGCTGTCGGCCCTGGCCGGATCATCCGGGAGCTGGGCCTGCTCGCGGGCAAGCCCCGCGAGTTCCAGCCCGTCGACCGCCAGCCGGCCGGAGTCGTCCTTGAGCGGCGTGAGGGATCCGTTCTCGGTCCAGCGCCGCACGGTGTCGTCACTGACGCCGAGGAATCGTGCCGCTTCGGATATGCGAATATTAGGCATACCCCGATCATAGGTCCTCAAAAGCGAGCCCTGAGGCCATATACATCCGCAAAAGCAACTCCTTCTGAATCCGTAAGAATTGTCTCTGGTTCCCGGAAAGTACAGGTCCTACGCTGTTTCTGTTGGGGTGGAGCCGCGGTCGCCTAGGAGCAACCGCCATGAAATGGGTTAAGCCGGGGCATCCGGAGTACGACGAAACACGGAAACTTTTCAACGCGATGATCGACCGCCGGCCGGCCGTGATCGCCCAATGCGGCACCCCGGCCGACGTCGCCGAGGCCCTGCAGCATGCCCGGGACCACCAACTCGCCGTGGCCGTCCGGGCCGGCGGACACTCGGTGGCCGGCATGTCCACCAACGACGGCGGTCTGGTGGTCGATGTCCGTCCGATGAAAACGATCTCGGTGGACCCGGCCAACCGCACCGTGACGGCCGGTGCGGGTGTCACGTGGGGCGAGTTTGACCGTGCCACCCAGGAGCACAGTCTCGCCACCACCGGAGGACGGGCCTCCACCACCGGGGTCGCGGGGTTCACCCTCGGTGGAGGCTCGGGCTGGCTCGAGCGCTCCTATGGTTTCGCGTGCGACAACCTGCTGTCGGTGGAGCTGGTGACGGCCTCAGGCGAGCGGATTACTGCCAGCGGGCAGGAAAACCCGGAGCTGTTCTGGGCGCTGCATGGCGGCGGCGGCAACTTCGGTGTGGCCACGAGCTTCACGTTCCAGCTGCACGGGCTGGGGCCTGTGGTCCAGGCCGGCCTGATGCTGTGGCCTGGCGAAGCCGCCAGCGAAATCGCCCGCAGTTACCGGGACATCGCACTGGCCTCGCCCGATGCCGTCGGCACGGCATTGGCGTACCTCACGGCGCCGTCCGAACCCTTCGTGCCTGCGAACATGGTGGGGAAAATGGCAGCGGGCGTCGTCTACCTCTACGCGGGAGACCCGGCGGAGGGCGTCGAGCACGCTGAACCGTTCCGGGAACTCGGGCCCACCGTGGACCTGGTGGGCGAAATGGCGTACGCCGACTTCCAATGCATGATCGATGATCCGCCCGATCTTTACAACTACTGGAGTGCCGATTATCATGCGGAGCTGAGCGATGAGGCGCTTGAGGTCATCGTGGACTCGGCCCGGCAGCTCCCCGGCCCGCATTCACAAAACCTGGTTGCCCGGTGGGGCGGCGCCGTGGCGGGCGGCAGCACAACAACGCCGCTGCGGAACAGGGATGCGAACTGGGTGACGCACCCCTTCGGACTCGAAGAAACCCGTGAAGGGGGCCAGAAAGCGAGGGAATGGGTCAAGAAGTTCCGTCATCACATCGCGCCCTACACAACGGGTGGGGTGTGGCTGAACTTCGTCGGCGACGAAGGTGATGCCCGGATCCGGGCTGCCTTTGGCGATGAGAATTATGCCCGGTTGGCCCGGGTTAAAGCCGAATTCGACCCACTCAACGTGTTCCGCGGCAACCAAAACATTCGGCCTGTCCATCTCCAGTCAGCCTAGGCGCCGGCCCTCCCCCAGCTTTCCACCGGTCCCAGCATTTCTCCTGCGGAAGCGTCCCGGGCGGAACCGCGAAAGCTGCGGAAGCGTCGCGGGGGGTCAGAATGGGGATCATGATCTACATCGATCCGCCGCTCTGGCCCGCCCACGGCACCCATTTTTCGCACCTGATCTCGGACACCTCGCTCGCGGAGTTGCACGCCTTCGCGGGGACTGCAGGCATCCCGGATCGGGCGTTCGACGGCGATCACTACGACGTCGCCGAGGCCCGGTACGAGGCACTCGTCGCCGCCGGGGCCATCCCCGTGGAGGGCCGGGCCCTGGTCCGCACGCTGATCGCCAGCGGCCTGCGGATCCCTGCGCGCCGACGCGGCAAAGCCCTGAAGGTGCCGCTGTTGAACCGCTGGAACGAGGCGCTCCCGGGCCATGAGGCACTCTTCCTTGACCTCCTGGACCGCTGGGGCGAAGAGCACCGGAAGTACCACGGCCGCACCCACCTGCTCGCCGTCCTTGAGGCACTGGACCTGCTGGCGGAACCTGCCAAGCCGCCGCGGGCGGTGCTGCTTGCCGCCTGGTTCCACGACGCCGTCTACCGCGGCATCGCGGGCCAGGATGAAGAGGAATCGGCCCGGCTGGCAGAGGAACGGCTGCAGCACACCGGACTTCCTGCCGACGAGATCGCCGACGTCGCGCGCCTGGTGAGGCTGACCGCGGATCACCGCCCCGAGCCGGGCGACGAGGCCGGCGCGCTGATCAGCGACGCCGATCTCTCCGTTCTCGGCGGGGAAGCCGACGCGTACGGCCGGTATCTGGCCGCCGTCCGGGAAGACTTTGCGCACATCGGCTACGCCGACTTTGCCGCTGGACGCGCCGCCGTCGTCCGCCGGCTCCTGCAACTCGAACCGCTGTTCCACACGGCCAGGGCGCAAGAGCTCTGGCTGGCGGCGGCACGCCGGAACCTCCAAGGGGAACTCGGCTAGATAATTTTCAGGCAGCCGTCGACAAGTGGTCCGCCAGCCGCTCGAACGATTCCTGCCAGCCCGCCGCGTGGGAGTCCTGCTCCTCCGCGGACCCGAACGGCCCCTGGCTGAAGGTCATCCGGGTGCCGCCGTCGATCTCCTCAAGCTCGAACGTCACCTCGGTTTCAACACCGCGTGTCCCATCGGGCCTGTCCCAGGCATGGGTGAAAGCGAAGAGAGTCGGCGGCTCGACGTCGGTATGAACACCGCTCCACCACAACTTCTCCCCGGTGCCCTCCCTGATCATGCAGGCCCGGTAGAGCCCGCCGACTTCCAGGTCCGTATCGAAGCTGTCCCGGGGTACATGGAAGCCGTGCGGACCCCACCAGTCCGGTGCCTGGTCCGGATCCGTCAGTGCACCCCACACGGCATCGATCGGGGCTGCCAACTCACGGACGATCACCAGGATGAGCTCCCCGCTCACCGGCGCCTGTGCAGTCATCTTTCTCTCCCTCGGCTTCCTTTGCTTCGGTACTTTTCCGATTGATTCGACCGGCAGCGGCCGTGCCGGGATTCCGGCCACCGGCTACCGCGGTCCCTTCTGATAGCCGGTCACGAACGATGTGTTGCTCGGGACGATCTGTTTACCGAGCGGCATCAACGAGACGGGGATGAGTTTGAGGTTCGCGATAGCCAGCGGAATCCCGATAATCGTGACGGCCATGGCAGCGGCGGTGACCACGTGCCCCACCGCGATCCAAATCCCCGCCACAAGCAACCAAATGACGTTTCCCAGCAAAACGAACAAACCAGTGCTGCCCGACCGGTCGACGACGGTGCGCCCGAACGGCCAGAGCGCGTAGGCGGCAATGCGGAAAGAGGCAAGCCCCCACGGAATGGTGATCACGAGCAGGCAGCAAATGATGCCGGCCGCAAAATATCCGAGCGCCAGCCACAGCCCGCCAAACAGGAGCCAGATGATATTCAGGAGTGTCTTCATGGCCTCATTCTCCTCTTTTCCGCGACGGTCCGGCCCAGCGGGGAAGTTCCCCGCGCACGGCGCGTCCGGCCCGGGACACCCCGCGGATCAGGCCAGACTAGCCCCGGGGCTCTGGCCTTCGCCAGAGCCCCGGATTAGTCTGGCGAGTAAACGCGGGCCGGTGAGAGATTTCATCTGCACGACCTACCGAGGTGAGGAAGACATGGCCGGAGCCAAGCGAATGCGCCGCAGGCCGGGACTGGGGCTGGGATTCGGGACCATCGTGGCGTGCCTGGGCCTGGTGCTGACCGCCTGCCAGCCGGGTCCGGAGCCATCACCGACGCCCTCGACGCCGTCGGCCACATCCACACCGGTCCCCGATGCCTCCGTCCACTTCACAGCCCAGGGCGACATCAGCCTCGGGAACGGCGCCCGGAAGGTGCTGGACGTCATCGCCGGCCTCAAACCCCAGCTGAACCTGGCACTGGGGGACCTGAGCTACAAGGCCGGTAAGGAGCAGGAATTCTGTGACATGGTCACGGGGAAACTGGGCACAGAACTGCCTTACCAGCTCCTCACCGGCAACCACGAGAGCGACGGCCGGGACGGACAAATTGAAAAGTTCGCCCGTTGCCTGCCCAACAAGCTGCCCGGCCTCGAAGGCGACTACGGCAAACAGTGGCGCGTGGACGTCCCCGAGGAGAACCCCGTAGTGCGCTTCATCATGGTCTCCCCGGGCATCAAGTTCCCGGACGGGCCGCTGGATTACTCTCCGGGCAGCGATCGATGGCGCTGGACCGAGTCCGCCATCGACGAGGCAAAAGCGCTGAGGATTCCGTGGACCGTCGTGGGTATGCATGTGCCGTGCCTGAGTATCGGCAATTATGACTGCCTGGCCGGCCGCGAGTTCACGAACATGCTCATCGATAAAAAAGTGGATCTGGTGCTGTCCGGACATGACCACGTCTATCAACGCACATATCAGCTGGGCGTCGGGGCACAGTGCCCCCGGCTTGAACCTGCTGCCTTCTCACAGGGATGCCTGGCTGACGTCGACGACACCTTGGAGCAGGGGGCAGGGACGGTTTTCGTCACGGTCGGCGTCGGCGGCGTGGGTTTCTACAACATCCACAACGACGATCCGGAAGTCGACTACTTTGCTGCAACGGCGGGTAAAAACCAGAACCCCGCGTTCGGGACCCTGGATGTAACCGCAACACCAAGCGAACTGGCCGCGCGGTTCGTTCCGGCCGAGGGCTACAACTTCACCGATTCCTTTATGCTTCAGCGAAAGTAAATCCGGCAAGTAAGTCCGGCGGCCCAGGCAGGCCGGCTGCGGCCGCTCAAGCCGGAACCCAGATGCTGATCCAGTCCAGAGAAACGTGACCCTGGGTTTCAGGAAGCGGGCAGTTCGGCACGGGCAGGCACGACTCGGTCTGCAAAATGAAGTGCATCGGCACCGTCGGCGGAGCCGCCCTGCTGGCGCCGAGGGACTTTCCGTCCAGGTAGAACTCAACCCGGTCCGGGGCCCCACTCCATCGTGGCCACATGCCAGGAAGTAAAAGCCTGGTCTGAATCAAACTTTTCGAAGGCATCGGCGCCGTCCTTCTCGTAATGCGCCGCACCGTAAATGATCTTCGCCAAGTCGCCTTCGGGGAAATCGATTTCGCCGTCCCGCGGCCACACGCCGCTGTCCGGCCACAGAAGCCAGGCTGTCTTGAATCCTGCCAGCGAATCAGCCCGGAAGCGCACGGAATACCGCCCGTAGAGCAAACTGTTGTCTCGCGGCGGATTACTGCTCGAGTTCGGGATCTTGGGTGTCGGGGCGGCCCCCATAAACACGCCGTTTTCCGAATGCAGGAACCAGTCCAAGGCCCCGTCGCGGACGCTCAGTACCTTCGAGGGGTAGTAACCCGAACTGGTGGCGCCGATCTGTGCCGCCGTGTCCGGAGTGCCGTCCTTATAGCCGGCGCTCCACTTTTCCTGGTAAAGCGGTCCGGGAAAAGCGCCCACCGGGACATCGCCCGCCGAAAAATCCTCCTCAAAGACGTGTTTCCAGCCGGGCAGGTCCCCGCTTGCGGTCACAGCGGTGGTCCGCACCGGGCTCGGGTCGGGGGACGCGACGGGCGCCGGGCCGGGCGCTGCGGAAGCGGAGGTGAACGGCGGCCGCCCACCCTCGCTGGCAGCGGGAGCCGTCCCGCAGCCGGCGAGCGCCAGAACGAGTACCGACGCGAGCATGTGACGGGTTGGGGGGAGGAACCGGACTCGGAATCGGGCAGTCTTCCCGGGTTTTGGGGTCTGCATGCGGTCAGTCTCGCACGGACGCTTCGGGCCGATCAACTGTTTTTGCCGCCACGGGAGACGGTGGCTCATCCACAGGACCTCCAAGAGCACCAACCCGCGATTGAGGATTCAAGTAATCCAAGGTTTACGCAAGGTGACAGGCAGAAAATATGGCCCTGGGGTAATTCACTAAGTTGCCTATGACTGAAGTGGCAGCAACGGGTCTACTCCCGGACTTGAGGGGTCAGGGAGCCGCTGCAGTCGGGGGCGAGAAGACTACGTCATCGAGTGGTGAGGCCAGTGTCCATACCGAATCTCAAACCCAATGCGCGCCCCCAGGTCGCGCCCCCAGCTGCCAATCCGACAGTCAGCGTGGTTATCCCAACGCTGAATGAAGCCATGAACCTGCCCTGGGTACTCCGTCGCATGCCGTCCTACGTGGATGAAGTGGTGATTGTCGACGGCCGGTCCCTGGACGCCACCGTGGACGTCGCACGCGCGCTCCGTCTCGACGTCGTAGTGGTGGCCGAGACCCGCCCCGGCAAGGGCAACGCCATCCGCGCCGGCTTCGCGGCGGCAACCGGCGACATCATCGTTATGCTCGATGGCGACGGGAGCATGGACCCGCAGGAGATCGGCTGGCTGGTCACGCCACTCCAGCACGACTATGACTTCGTCAAGGGCTCCCGCTACGTGACCGGCGGCGGCTCGGACGATCTGACCTGGCTGCGCAGCAACGGCAACAGAGCGCTGACCGGCCTGGCCAACGCCGTGCTCCACAGCAACTACTCCGACCTGTGCTACGGATACATCGCATTGCGGCGGGAATGTGTGGACATTCTTGAGTTGAAGTCCGACGGCTTTGAAATCGAAACAGAGCTGATCGTCCGGGCCGCGCGGGCGGGGCTTCGAATCGCGGAGGTACCCAGCCACGAACTGTGCCGAATCTCCGGACAATCGAACCTGCACACCTTCCGCGACGGGTGGCGGGTGCTTCGGACCCTCGCCCGGGAGCGGGTGAGCTGGGAGGCACCGACCGCCGGCGGACGTGCGGAAGCGCTCCGACGCGTGAAATACAGGTATCCCAACGAGAGCTTCCCCCATGTACCGACCGATCCCAGGAGCGTCCTGGGCGTGCGGGTGGGTGATTAGCATGTCGGATCCGGAACCGGAGCCCGCAGCATCAGTGGTGATCTGCTCGTACTCCGAGGATCGGTGGGACGTCCTGATGGGCGCCCTCGAGTCGGTGCGTGCGCAAACGCTCACGCCCAAGCAGACCATCATCGTCGTGGACTACAACGTCGAGCTGTACAAGCGCCTCATTTTTACCGTCTCCGACGCGGTAATCGTAGAGAACTCCGGCCCTAAAGGGCTCTCCGGTGCGCGCAATACCGGCGTCCGCGTGGCCAACGCAGAGATCGTGGCGTTCCTCGACGACGACGCAGAGGCGGCGCCGGATTGGCTCGAACGACTTGTGAGGCTGTACGACGACAACGACGTTTTGGCAGTCGGCGGCCGCGTCGAACCGCTGTGGGAGTCCGTACGCCCGGGCCACTTTGCCGGCGAACTGGACTGGATCGTCGGCTGCACTTATCGCGGCATGCCCAAAGTCGCCACCGAAGTGCGCAACGTCATCGGCGCGAACATGTCCTTCCGCGCCAACGTCCTCGAACGGGTGGGCGGCTTCAACACTGCGTTGGGCCGCCAGGACGCCCTGCCCCTCGGCTGTGAAGAGACGGAGCTGTGCATCCGCGCGGTACTTGGAGCCCCGGGCACCCGCATCGTCTACGAACCTGCCGCCCTGGTGCGCCACCACGTCCCGGAACAACGGGGGACCCTGCGCTACATGCTCTCGCGCTCATGGTCCGAAGGTATTTCCAAGGCACAGGTGAGCAGAATTGTCGGACACAAGCGGGCTCTTGGCCCCGAACGGCGCTACGTGCGGCAGGTCCTCCCCCGGGCGGTGTTTGCCGGGATCCGGGCCGGAGTCCAGGAACGGAAGCCGGAGGGATTCAGCCGGGCGGCCGTTATCGTCGCAGTCCTGGCCGCCACCGCGGCCGGCTACGTGCGCGGACGCCGGATGCCTCCGGCCACCGCGCCGCTCACGCCCCGTGAGGTACCAGAGACCGAGGCATGGCGAGACGTCCAGTGAAACCAACCGGCGATTCCATTGACCCGGCGGCGGCCCCCAACCCTAGGAAGGATCGGCAATGAGCCAGTCTGAACGTGACGTGAAACAGCCGACCGGCGCTTCAATCGGTGCCAGTTTCGACGTCCATGGCATCGTTGGCATTGACGTCGAACCCGACACTCCGGGCGAGTCGCAACTTCGTGACATGCTGGCCCCCTTTCTGGGAGCTTCCCGCGCCGCCAAGCGAATAACGATCGGCGGGACCGTCTCCCCTGTCTCCGCTCAATCACGTGCGGAGGACGCCTACCGGTTCACGGGAGACTCGCTGTATATCCCGGCGGACCGGGTGCAGATCCTTGAGACGGCGGAGGGCTACCGGATTGAGGGCACAGGCGAACTGTTGACCTCGGTGATTCCCCTGCTGGACCGCCTCTGCGTCGGCGAGGAGACAGCAATGATCCACGCCGCCGTCGTCGACTTCCGCGGTTCCGGCGTCCTTCTGCCGGCCTGGGGCGGGGTCGGTAAGACCAGCACTGTGGCGAAGCTGGTTGCCATGCCTGATGTGCGGTTCATGGCTGACGACTGGGCCTTTATGGGCGCGGGCGGCATGCTGATGGGCTACGCGAAACCAATGTTCATCAAACCGCATCACCGGGCCATCTACCCGGACCTGTTTCGGGGGACGCGCAAACCCCTGGCACCGGGCTGGCTCACAACCCCGGTCGCCCAGCTCGCCACCGCCGTCCATCCCGTCATCGTCCGGTACCCGAAAACCGCTGCGTTCACCCGGCGCTGGTCGCCGGAACACCGGATGGTGCATCCGGCGCAGGTCTTCGGACAGAGCCGGATTTCATCTGCGGCGCCGGTCCAGCTCGCCATGTTCCTGGAGCGCTATGACGGGACGGAGGCCCGGCTTGAGGGACGAAGCCTCGAGTGGATGACCTCACGGATCGTCGGCAACTTCCATTCCGAGCTCCCGATGGTGTCACGGCGGCTGGTCGAAGCGCTCGGGGCCACCAGCCTCGTCCCGCTGGAACAGCACTTTGGGGAGAAAGCCGCCGTAGTCCGGCGGGCCCTGGAAGACGTACCGTGCTGGTTGCTGCGGCTGCCCGCCACCTGGACTGCCGACCAGGCCTCCGACTTCGTCGCCAACCTGGTCCGCTCCAAGCTCGACGGGTGAGGTGAAGCAGCGTGCGTGACTTGAAGGTGTCGGTTGTCGTTCCAGCGCGCAATGCCGCTGCCTGGTTGGGCGAATGTCTGGAATCAATCGGCAGCCAGCACCCGCACGAGATGATTGTGATCGATGGCTGCTCAACCGACGACACCGTCAAGATCGCCAGGTCGTTGGGTGCCGTCGTCATCTCCGACGAGGGCAACGGGCTCCCGGCCGCCCGGATGCTGGGAGCCCGGACCGCGCAAAGCGACGTGATCGCCCTGATCGACGCCGACGTCGTGCTCCCGCCCGGAAGCCTGGAACGACTCCTGGAGGAATTCGAGACGGGCGGCTACGACGGACTGCAGTTTGGCCTGGCCAGCGAATCAGATGGACCGGGATACTGGGGTGAGGCCCTCGCCTGGCATCACAACCACAGCCGAGTCCGCACCTGGTTCGGGGTCTGTGCGACGCTCATGCGCCGCGATGTCCTGCTCTCGGTGGGCTTTGATGACAACTTCCGGTCCGGCGAAGATATCGAGCTCAGGATCCGGCTGGAGGAAGCCGGATACCGGATAGGCGTCTCGGACTCCACGCTGGTGCGGCACCGATTCGGCGACACCTTCGATGACGCCAAAGACCAATGGGTCCAGGACGGTGCCGGCATGGCCCGGACCATCCGCAAGCACCCGGCCCGCGCGGGCTGGCTGGTCGCGCTCCCCTTGCTCGCCTCAGTCCGCGGCGCAGGCATGTCCCTCGTCCGGGCCCCGCGTTTCCTGCCCTACTGGGCCGGGTTCCTCGTCTACAACTACCGTTCCATGCTCGGCGAGATCGTACGGCCCGGAAACCGCCCGCTCTCCCTCGGCGGCAACGCGGCCTGGCTGACCGCCGCGCGGGTGGCCCCCATGGTGACCGGTTTCCTGTTCTGGGCGCTCGCGGCGCTGGTCATGCCTCCGGAGCAGATCGGACTTGGGTCGGCGGTGGTGTCGGCTGCCCTGCTGACCGTTCAGCTGGGAATGATGGGAATTGGGACCGCCACGCTGACGCTGCTTCCCGCAGAAGAAGACAGCGGCAGGCGGCTGATCGCTACCAGCCTGTTCATGGTGGCAGCCTTCACCCTCTTTGCGGCAGGAATACTTGCCGTCGTCACGTTCTCGACCGGGTCGGGCGTCGGGCAGGCCTGGGACGACCCGCTCGTGACCCTGCTGTTCTTCGCGACGGCGCTGCTGGCCGCCAGCGCCTATCAGCTGGACCATGTCGGCGTCGCCCAGGAGCGCGCCGACCGCACCCTGGTGCGGAGCATCGCCCAGAGTCTGGTGCAACTGGCGTTCCTGGCCGCCGCGCTGGCCGCGGGATTCCACGACTTGTCGGTGATCGTCGGCGCAGTCGCCGTCGGTGCCTTGGCCAGCGTGCTGACGGGGATGCGTCAGCTCCGGCGGGCTGGCGTGGCCCCGGATTGGCGGCAGGGTCTGCGAAGGGGAAAACCCCTGAAGCTGCTGCGGCCGGGCCTTCCGAACCACGTTCTTATGCTGGCCGACCGGGCGCCGGGCTACCTTCTTCCGCTGATTGTGGCCGCCACGTTGGGCGCAACGTCGACAGCAGCCTGGTACATCGTCTGGATGATGGCCTCGGCCGTCTTCTTTGTGCCGCAGTCGGCCGGATTCACGCTTCAAACGGCGATGGCCGGAACACGGCTCAGGCCGGGCCTGGTTGCCTCGGCCCTGCGCGTCAGTCTCCTGCTGACCCTGATCGCCGGGGGGATTCTTCTGCTGGCAGGTCCGCTCCTGCTGCGTTTTCTCGGGACCGAATACGCCTCCGCGGCGGTGCTCCTGCCGGTGCTGGTCCCCGCGCTGCTCCTTAGTTGTTTCACCCAAGTCTATTTCGGGCTGTGTCGCGCCCGGGGCCGTCTCATCGAATCCACGGTCGTCGCCATGCTGGCTGCCGTTATCGTCATCGCCCCGGCGGCGACCGTAGCACAGCAGTTCGGACTCACCGGGGTGTCCGTACTTTGGGCGGCTGCCCAAGCTGTCGCCGCCGCAATAGCCACCTGGCGCCTCTTTGTACTGACCCGGACCAGCCCAGCCGCCGCCACCGGTGACTCACCTGCGGCAGCCCGGCCACGGCCGACGTGAATCGAGAAACAATGACTCGCGATACAACACCAACCATTCCTGTGCACGGCGTCCATGCGGCGCCGGGACACGCACGGCACAGCGGGGCCAAGCCCCCGACGGACCGCAACCTGGGTCTCACTCCCGCCTGGCACATTAATGCACTCGCGGGCATGGGTGCTGCGGCGCTGTGCCTGGGCGTCTGGGGCATGACGCTGGTTAATCCGCTGCAGGTGGACGGTGCCGGGCTGATCCGAATTCTGCCCCCGGTGTACTTCGTAGCACTTGCACTCAGTCTTGTCGGGTTTGTAGGTACCCTTACTCTCCGCCGTTTTATCCCGGCACTGCTGACGTGGCAGGTCCTCGTGACTGTGGTCATCGTCCATGGCGCCGACCCGATCATCCACGGGCTGCCCCGCCTGGAGGCAAGCTTCCGGCATCTGGGTATTGCCGATGCCATGGCCAGGTCGGGCCAACTCGATCCGGGGGTAGACGCATACTTCAATTGGCCCGGCTTTTTCAGCAGCTTGGGGATGCTCTCCGGCGCTTCCGGGGTCGACAATCTCTCCGGAATTGCCACCTGGGCGCCCCTCGGATTCAATCTGCTCCTGCTCGCGCCGCTCCTGGCACTGGCCCAGCGGCTGACGGCCAATTCCCGGCAAGCCTGGGCGGCCGTGTGGTTCTTTTATCTCAGCAGCTGGATCGGGCAGGACTACCTGTCACCGCAGGCATATGGGTTTCTGCTCATGGTCGCTCTGCTCGCCTGTCTGCTCAGTGCGTTCAGCGGCTGGGCATGGCCAACGGGGAGCAACCGCTTCACCGTCAAGGTAGCCAACATTGTTGGCAATTTGGACGTAGCCGTTCCCCGACGAGGGCTTATCGAGCTCTCACCGCGGGACACCAATATCCTGACGGTGATCTGTGCGGTAATCCTCCTCGCCATGACCGCATCCCACCAGTTAACGCCGTTCGCCCTCATCCCGATCATGGCCGCCATGCTGCTGACGGGCCGGCTGCGCTCACGCACCCTTCCGTTGCTCGCGTTGCTGCTGCCGGTGGCGTGGCTGTTGTTCCCGGCGTCAACATACCTCCAAGGGCATATTGGGCAGCTCTTCGGTTCGTTCGGTGACATCGGCGCACACACTTTCGGGGTTTTGAATTCCCGGGTCGCCGGCAGCGATGCCCACCTCTTCGTCGTCTACACGCGGATGGCCGAGGTGGCCCTGGTCTGGGGTCTCGCCGCACTGGGAGCATTCGCGGGTCATCGCCGGAAGGCTCCCTGGCTCGCCGCTGCCGCCGGAGCGCTTGCCCCGCTGCTCCTGATCCCGGCCCAGCCCTACGGCGGTGAACTGCTACTCCGCCTGTACCTCTTCAGCCTGCCGTTTGCGGCCTGCCTTGCCGTGCTGCCGCTGGTCTCGGACAGGTCCATGGGACTGGAGATCCGGCGGGCCCTGGGCTTGCTGCTGATGGGCTCCGTCCTCGCGACGGCCACCATCGTCTCGCGGTACGGCAACGACGGCATGGAAAGCTTCAACGCCGACGAGATAGAGGTGGTCAACGAGCTGTACGCGACGGCGCCTACGGGTTCGGTTCTTATCGAGGCGGTGCGAAACACTCCGTGGAAATTCCAGAACTACGCCGACTATGACTACCGGTCGCTCGTGCTGGCGGAGCCCAGCGACACCCCCGCGTCGCTCACGTGTGATGCCGCGAATCAAATTGCCGCAAAGTCGGGCGCTTATTTGATCGTCACCGAAAGCCAGCTCGAGGCCGCCGAGCTTCGAGGATCCGTGGCGGTCGGGGACCTGAATCGTTTTATGGCGGAGTGCGGAAGCAGCCGTGGTTGGACAAAAATCTATGAGAACGCCGGCGGCGTGATATTCAGAATCGAAGGAGCAGGTAATGGCAAATGAACGCAGCTACGTGACCTATGCGACGGCCGCTGTCGCCGTCGCCGCCGTACCACTGTCATTCGTCGGCCCCGGCGGCCTCCGCCTGGCAGTGATCGGGCTCCTGATGCTGGCCGGCCCGGGAACGGCACTCGTCCTCCTGCTCCGCCTGGACCCGCCGCGTTCCATGCAGGCCACCGGGGCACTGCCGCTCAGCATCGCCATCGCCATCGCGTTCAGCCTTGCAATGTCAACGCTCGTCGCGACGGCGATGATCTATACGGGGCTCTGGGCCCCGCCGGTCGCGGTGACCCTGCTGTCCATCGCCACGCTCGGCCTGCTCGCGTTCGAGCTCAAAAGATCCGGCCAGTGGCCCAAACGCGCATTGGTACGCGCAAAATAGTCGTCCTTCCGGTGGGGACCGCCACCGCCACGGCACTCGCAGACCGCGAAGTGTTGTGTCCGTTTCAGCCAGGCAAAGCCACACCGCCAGGCAATCGTGATCTCGACCGCGACGGGTTTACGCGAACCGGCATCCCACCGGTCGTCCACCTGGCGCAGGCGGAACCGCCAGAATGGTCATCGCCGGGCAGGATCACATCAGGATGTCGCAACAATCACGGAGAACACATCAATGCGCAAACTCAAAGCACTCAGCACTGCGGGGACGCTCGGCCTGCTCGTGGCCGGCACCCTGGTTTTTGGTTCCGCTCAGGCGGGTTCGGCAGCTACCTGTAAAACGGGAACGGCAGCCCCCAAGAATTCCTTCCCCGGCACGGTGGCCGTAGCCACCAACTTTGAATCAAACAGCCTGAGTCCCTTCACGCCCAAGGTGTCGGGGACCGGGACCGCGACGATTTCCAGCGCCTCGTCCAAGAGCACATCCTGTTCGGCAAAACTCCATGTCACGGACGATACCGGATCGCTCGCGAACCTGTCGTCGCCGGCCCTCCCTTCGACTACCAAGACCGCCTACGCCGACGGCTGGTTTAACATCGCAGTGGCCGGTGTCGCCGGTAACGACGTCCCCTACTTCCGTTTTTTCTCCGGCTCCACCCGGATCGCGGACGTATACCGGTACAACAGCAACGGACAACTCTGGTTGCGGGTCACCGCGCCGACCGGAGGTTTCGTCTATACCAAGCTTGTCTCGGGAAATATTTCACTCAACGCCTGGCATCACGTCTCCATGCGTGTTTCGACCCGCGGTAATTCATCGGTCATCCAGGTCTGGTTCGACGGCGCCCAAAAATATTCCAGCTACTCCGTCAAGATGGCCGGAACGAATATCACCAAGGTCCAGCTCGGAGCCGAACACAACCGCCAGAAAGGTGACCAGTACATCGACGACGTCGTTATCAAACGTCTAACGAGCTAACCGCAGGACGTAGCGGGCACGGGGCGGGAGGAGCGTCCCGACGGTGCTACGGCTACGGTGACAAAGCCTGAGCCGACCGAGGGCGGCCCGGGCTTACAAGGAGGCGGCGACAGGAAAACCTGTCGCCGCCTCCTTCATCAATGCTCCGGTTTGGCGGCCGCGGCTGCCCGGCGCGACCGCTAGCCGGACAACCTGGCCGCGCTCACAAAGGAGCGGATCCGTGCGAGGTCCTTGACCCCGCGGGATGATTCGACGCCGGACGAGACATCCACTCCCCACGCGCCGGCCTCCCCGGCGGCCCGGGCGACGTTGTCCGGGTCCAGTCCCCCGGCCAGAAGCCAGTGCCTGCTCTCAAGGCCCTTGGCCTGCACCGACGCGTAGTCCCAGGCCTCCCCGGAGCCGGGAACGGCGGCGTCGATCAGCAACAGGTCCTCTCCCAGGTTCCCGAATTCCTCGGATCCGGCGGACATGGTGATGGCGCGGATGACTTTCATGCCGGCGTCCTGCACAGCCCGGATGTCCCCCGGCGTCCGGTCCCCATGGAGCTGGACCCAGCCGAGGCCCGCCGCCCGTGCGATGTCGACGGCAGCCGCCGCAGCCTCGTCCCGGAAGACTCCCACCGCCGCGACGCCGGCCGGGATGCCCGTAAGAAGATCCCGGACCTGGTCGGGCGATACTTCACGGGGGCTGCGGGTCAGGACGAAACCGATGGCGTCGGCACCGGATTCAACCGCCGCCCGGACCGACTCGGGTGTACTGAGGCCGCACACTTTAACGAACATTCCGGCTCCTTCTTGCAGCGTTTAGTCCTCTGACGTTAGCAAAACCAACGCAACCCAGACGTGCCGGGGAACTCGGTGGCGTCATGTGCCGCACGCCGGCTGTGGGCCGGTGGACGGGCCGGATGGAGCCGACGCCCGGCCCGCTTCAGGCGGCTAGGCTGGGGCCATGGAAATTATCCGGTATGCCGAGTTGAAAGCCCAGCCGTGGCGCAATGGCGGCGGGGTGACCCGGGAGCTGCGCCGCCATCCCGCAGACGGCGGGCCGGACGGCGGCTGGGACTGGCGGATCAGCATTGCCGATGTCTCCAAGGCCGGTGGCTTCTCCGTGTTTCCGGGCATGGACCGGGTGCTGACCGTTATCGAGGGGGAACTGCTCCTGCTCAGCGTCGACGGCGCCGAGCACCCGCTGGAGAAATACCGGCCCTTCAGGTTCTCCGGCGACGCGGATTCGACCGGGAAGCTGCCCACCGGTGACATCCGCGACCTCAACGTCATCACCCGGACCGGCGCCTTCAAGGGGTACACGTCCATCATCGAGCTGTCGAAGAAGCGCGCCCATCCGGTGTTCGAGGGACAACTCGGCATCCTGCTGCAGGGTCAGGCAACAGCCGGCACGGAAGAAGCAGCGCCCGGAGCCGGCTCTCCCGCCCAGGAAACCCGCACTGAGCTGGGCCGCTATGACGCCGTTGTCGGCTCGGACAGCGCGACGCCGGATGTTCTGGGCCGTGGCTTTCTGGCCGTGGTATCCATCGACCGTATTGCCGGCCCGTTGGCCTGATCCGGTGACTGGCCAGGCGCGCCGCCGGTTGATACAGGTTGATACAGTAGGCGACAAGGCCCCATTTGGAGGCCTCCGGACGACGGTTCAGTACCCGGCACGCGACAAGACTGGCCAAGGAGCAGTCATGCCATGGGTCATCCTCATCCTTTCCGGCGCGCTGGAAGCTGTGTGGGCAGCAGCCCTGCACCGCACAGCGCAGACCACGGGCCGACGCCGCCTTATCGCGGCCGGTGTTTTCCTCGCCTCCGTGCTCGCCAGCATGGGAGGCCTCGCGACAGCCATGCAGTCCATTCCCACGGGTACCGCGTATGCCGTCTGGGTCGGCGTCGGCGTCGTCCTGACCTCCGCCTACGCCATGGTCACCCGGGTTGAACGCGCGACCCTGGCGCGGATTCTCCTCCTCGGCGGAATCGCCGCCTGCGTGGCAGGGCTGAAGGTGGTCGCATGACTATGGTCTCAAAGCCGACCGTGGCCATGGCAGCAGCAACCGCCTGGTTGTTGCTGCTCGGTTCCGCCGTCCTCGAGGCAGTCTGGGCCACAGCCCTGGGCCTGTCCGAGGGCTTCAGCCGCCCGCTCCCGACACTCGTGTTCGCAATGGCCGCCATCCTCAGCATGGTGGGGCTGGGCCTTGCCGTGAAAACAATCCCGCTCGGCACCGCGTATGCCATCTGGGTGGGGATCGGCGCAGCCCTGACGGTCGGATGGGCGATGGCGACGGGCGTCGAATCCGCGAGCCCGCTCAAACTACTCTTCATCGCGGGGATTGTGGGCTGCGCAGTCGGGCTGAAAGTGCTCCCGGCCCCCAAAACCCCCCACGTTTGAGGACGGTCACCGTTACGTCGCACTGAACCGCCGGGCCCCGCGGGCTGCCCGCGATCGATGCCGGGGAAACCCGGCGGCGGTACAGTCTGGGAAACGCAAGACACCAGACGACGGAGAGTCCGCTATGAGCCCAACAACATCGGTCCGGCTCGGTGACGGCCTGAGGGTCAGTCCCCTCGGCTTCGGCGGCATGGCACTGACCCCGGTCTACGGTGACGTGGACCCGGCCGAGGCGCTCCGGACGCTGCACCACGCGGTGGATGCCGGCATCAGCTTCATTGATACGGCGGACATCTACGGCGGGGGCAGTAACGAGGAGCTGATTGCCAGGCTGCTGAAAGAGCGGCGGGGTGAGGTGCAGTTGGCGACCAAGTTCGGCCTGGTGGGCACGCCCGCGGAAGGCTACCGTGACATCCGGGGCGATGCCGGCTACGTGGTTCAGGCCGTGGACCGCAGCCTGCGCCGCCTCGGCACGGACACCATTGACCTGTACTACCTGCACCGCCGTGACCTCCGCGTTCCGATTGTGGAAACCGTGGAGGTCATGGCGGAGCTTGTGCGCCAAGGCAAGGTGCAGCACCTGGGCCTGTCAGAGGTGACGGCCGAGGAACTGCACGCAGCCTGCGGCGTCCACCCGATCGCAGCTGTCCAGAGCGAATGGTCCATCTGGAGCCGCGACGTGGAGCGCAACGTGGTCCCCGCGGCGGCTGGGCTCGGGGTCGGCTTTGTCCCCTATTCGCCGCTGGGCCGTGGGTTCCTTACCGGAACCGTAGATGCCTCGCTGTTGGGCAGCAATGATTTCCGCCGCAATATTCCCCGCTTCGGCCAGAACGCCGCGATGGCCAACGCCGGCGTCGTCGATGCCGTGCGCTCCGTCGCGACTGAGCTTTCCGTCTCTGGACAGCCTGCCACCGCGGCCCAGGTGGCACTCGGCTGGCTGCTGGCGAAGGGCCGGCAGTTGGGGCTGCCCGTCGTTCCTATCCCGGGCACCCGCAAGGCGCACCGGATTGACGAAAACCTCGGCGCCCTCGCGCTGACGATCACGGCGTCCCAATTGGAAAGGCTCGACGCCGCCGCGGACACCGTCGTCGGGTCCCGCTCGGCGGATCCCCGCTGGGTGTCCGAGGGGCGTGAGTGAACACTCCGTAGACTGGTGCCCATGGACTCACTTATCCACGCCTTGCGTGATATCACTATCCGCCGCATTTCGGTCAGCGAGATGGACAACAACGTGTATCTGCTGACCGCCAGGGCGTCGGGCGCGCAACTTCTGATCGACGCCGCCGATGACCTCCCCGCCATCGAAGGGATGCTCGAGGAATCCGCCGCAGACACCCCCGCGGCGCCGAAGCTGGCGCTGATCGCGACCACGCACCAGCACTGGGACCACGTCCGTGCACTCCCCGCCCTGGTGGCATCGACCGGCACCCGCACGGCGGCGGGAACCGATGATGCGCCGGAGCTTCCGGTACCCGTCGATATGCTGCTCAGCCACGGCGACGTCGGGAAGTTCGACGGCTTCGCCGTAACGGCGGTCCACCTGCGCGGCCACACCCCCGGATCGGTCGCCTTCGTTTACCAGGACCCGGACGGGCCCGCCCACATCTTTTCCGGTGACTCGCTGTTCCCCGGCGGCGTGGGCAACACCGGGCAAGATCCCGCGCGCTTCGATCAATTGATCACAGATGTCAGCGAGCGGCTGTTCGATGCCTACCCGGATGACACCGTGGTGCACCCGGGGCACGGCAATCCGACGACCCTCGGGGCCGAGCGGCCGCACCTGGCGGAGTGGCGGACCCGGGGCTGGTAGGTTCTCGCCGCGGGCAGCCACTGACGCTGCTTTCTCCGGCGGGCGCTACGGAACGGGACGGGCGCGCACATTTGCGTAGCGCCCGTCCGGTTCCCTGGCGGGAAACTTAATCCGGAGCGGAATCCGCTGGATTAGCGGCTGCGGCGTTCGTTCGACGCCGGAGCGGACGCGCGGCGGGGGCCGCTGCGGGCCGGACGGCCTTCGCCGGAGCGGCCGTTGCCGCCGCCTGCGTAGGATCCGCCGGACGTGCCTCCAGTGTTGGAGGACCAGACCGCCGAGTTGCCGCCGGACTTGGCACCGGCCGCGGCGCGCTGGCCTGTGGCCGGACGCCCGCCGCGCTGGCCCCCAGTCGACGCGCCCGTGCGGGGAGCGCCGGAACGCTGGCCACCGCTCCGGGGAGCCGAGGCGCCCCGTGCATCGCTGCGTCCCTCAGCTGCTCGGCCGTCGGAACCGCGGCCAGCCGAAGCGCGGCCACCCGCAGCCGGAACATCGTTCCGGTGGGTGCCATACGCGGTTGAGCGGGCGCGGACGCTGCGGCGTTCGGCGCGCTCGGCATCCATCCGGTCCTCGTTCCTCTCGGAGACACGCTCTGCGGCGTTGCGCGCAGCAGCCTGGCCTTCATAGGCCACGGCGCGGCGTTCGGCGCGGGGAAGATCGGTGCGGGGAGCCTCAGCTCCGACGCGGCCGCGTCCGCCACGGCCGCCACGGCCACCCGCGGTGGGTGCAGCCTGGGTGGTGCGACGGGCGCGCTTACGCTCGGCGTTGGCGCCGGTGGAGCTGCCGCCACCCTGGTTGGACTTGGCGGCCAGCAGCGCGGCGCGGGTGCGCGGATCGATCTTGTCGGCCATTTCGCCGACCAGTTCGGCAACCAGCGGCGAGTTGGCGGTGACGCGTTCGAAGTTGACCTCGACGCCGGCAGCCTTCATGAGCTTCTTGACGTCGGACTGCTGCTCCGGCAGGGTCAGCGTGACCACGGTGCCGTCGGAACCGGCGCGGGCGGTGCGGCCCCGAGCGGTGCAGGTAGGCCTTGTGCTCAGTGGGCGGATCCACATGGATGACCAGTTCGACGTCGTCAACGTGGACGCCGCGGGCGGCGACGTCGGTGGCGACCAGAACGCGGACCTCGCCGGAGGAGAACTCGGCCAGGTTGCGGTCACGAGCGTTCTGCGAGAGGTTGCCGTGAAGGTCGACGGCGGGGATGCCGGCGTCCGTCAGGGTCTTGGCCAGCTTGCGGGCGTGGTGCTTGGTGCGCAGGAAAAGCACCCGGCGGCCGGCGCCCGAGGCAAGTTCGACGATCAGCTGCTTCTTCACGGTCTGGTCGTTGACGACGAGTACGTGGTGCTCCATGGTGGTGACTGCTGCCTGTGATTCATCCACAGCGTGGGTCAGCGGGTTGGACAGGTAACGCTGGACGATCTTGTCCACGCCATTGTCCAGGGTGGCGGAGAACAGCAGTCGCTGGCCCTGGCTGGGGGTCATGTCCATGAGCTTCTTGACCACGGGGAGGAAGCCAAGGTCGGCCATGTGGTCGGCCTCGTCCAGGACTGTGATCTCGACGCCCTCTAGGGTCAGGATGCGCTGGCGGATCAGGTCCTCCAGGCGGCCCGGGCAGGCGATGACGATGTCGACGCCGGCGCGCAGGGCCTTTTCCTGACGCGCCTGGGAGATGCCGCCGTAGATCACGGTGGTGTTCAGGCCCATGGCCTTGGCCATCGGCTCGATGGTCGCGTTGATCTGGGTGGCCAGTTCGCGGGTCGGCGCGAGGACCAGGCCCATCGGACGGCCGGGCTTGCGGAAGTGCTTGGCTTCGCGCTCGGCAAGACGGGCGACGAGCGGGATGGCGAAGGCAATGGTCTTACCGGAACCGGTGCGGCCGCGGCCAAGGACGTCGCGTCCCGCCAGCGTGTCGGGGAGGGTCTTGACCTGGATGGGGAACGGAGTTTCGATTCCCTGGGCGGTCAGTGTGTCGGCGAGTGCCTTGGGCGTGCCGAGGGCAGCAAATGTAGTCATATGTTTCAAATGTCTTTCAGGCGGTATCCATGCGGATATCGGCCCCGGTGCCGGTTGGCCCAGGGGTTCGCCGAAGAAAAGTCAGGTGGTCAACCGGGCTGCCACAAACCTTTCGGCAGCGGCGGCCGGGACCAAATAGAACGCGTTCATCGACGCAGGATGTGCCTCTCACATGAAAAAACCCACTTCCCGCAGACAGACTCCCGAAGGAATCCAGCAGGGGCGCCGGCTGAACCGGTACCGGTCGGTTACGACCATAGTGGGCATCACTGCACATCAAGTTCACCCAGCCTATCATCAGGACGCCGATGCGCCGCGACCCATGCCGGCCAGGAACTCAATGGGCCGCGAAGCCCGGCTCCTGAAACAGCGGAGCACGCGAGGCCGGCCGGCCCGTAGCCCCGGCCGTCGCAGCCTTCGCCGTCCCGGCCTTCGCGCTGGCCGCACCGGTGTGCGGCCCGCCGCCCGCCGGCACGCGCAGGATAACCAGCGCTTCGAGATCGATCAGCCGACGCATGCCGGTTGTTGCCTCCGTGATCCAGAACAGATCCGTTGACGGAACAGTCCGGGAGACGGTGCCACGATGGAAGAGCCGCCCGCGATGCCAGGCTTCAATCTCTTCCCCCACCGAGAGTTCCGAAGAGACGGTGACCCGCTGCGCTTCGCCTGCATCCATGATCAGTACCTTTCCTTCGCACCAGCGGCTTGTCCCAAGCATTCAGCACGGACGTTTCGGCAGTATTTCCGTCCGGTGATTTCTACATGTCTGCGGCGTAGCGGCCCCGACCGGAGACTGCAATGATGTGCTGAAAGCCTGGAGGCAGCAATGACAGAGCACCAGCACGATTCGCACCGGGGCAGCGACGACACCGGCGGTCACCGGGGGGACGACGTCACCGCGGCCGGGCTGTGGGATGAGAAGTACCTGAGCAGGCCGAAAATTTGGAGCGGACAGCCCAACCCGCAACTGACCGCCGAGGCCTCAGACCGGGCCCCGGGGGCGGCGTTGGACCTGGGGTGCGGGGAAGGGGCGGACGCCATCTGGCTGGCGGGCCGCGGCTGGGCCGTAACGGGCCTGGATGTGTCCGCCGTCGCCCTCGGCCGGGCCGCCGCCCATGCGGAGGCCGCCGGTATTTCAGAAGACGTCGAATGGATACAGCAGGACCTGGCCAGTTGGGTGCAGGACCGGCAATTCGACCTCGTCACCGCACAGTTCCTGCACTCGACCCTGACGCCCTGGCAGCAGACCCTCCGGCTCGCCGCCGCTGCCGTGCGTACGGGCGGCACTCTGCTAATCGTTGGCCACCACCCTGTTGGGCTGCCGCCATGGGGAGCCCACGCGGATCCGGAGATGTACTTCACCGCCGAAGACCTGATCAGCGAACTCGGAATCAAGGCACCCGACTGGCGGATTGACGTCGCCGCGGGCCGGCAGCGCAGCGCGACCGGCCCCGCCGGCGAAGCGGCCCTCCTGACTGACGCTGTGCTTCGGGCCGCGCGGCCGGCCGCGCGCTAACAGGCACACACAGCCGCATCTATCGCGCGTTGGCCCCCCGACCTCGGACCGGCCTGTGTTGGCCACTGCGCGGGCGGACTCCCAAGTAGCCGCGCCCGGTATTGCCCGCGCCGCCTGCGAATAAGACAGGTGTTCGCTACCCGTGCGCAACTTCAGGGGCGAATCTAGGTTTGCCGTAGACAAACGGTCGCGTTCGTTGGGGCATGACGCAGGACCAACCGATTCCTTTCCACGTTTCGGTCCAGCTATCTTCCGACATTCTGCAATTGCCCGCGGGCGGATTGCACATGAGATTCATGACGATATTCACAGTCGGCATTCTGAGGGGAACTATGCGTGCATTAATTACGGGTGGAGCCGGCTTCCTGGGCTCCCATCTTTGCGAAACCTTGTTAGACCGCGGGGATTCAGTGATCTGCGCGGACGACCTGTCCACAGGGCGCATCAACAATATTGCGCCGTTCGCAAAGCACCCAAACTTCACGTTCATGCGGGCCAACGTCAGCGCCGCGCTGCGCGTCCGAGGACCCGTCGACGTGGTCGCACATTTGGCCAGCCCTGCGTCGCCGCCTGACTACCACCGGATGCCATTAGAGACGCTCGCCGTCGGCAGCCGCGGCACTGAGAATGCTTTGAAACTCGCCGCGGAAAAGGGCGCCCGCTTCGTACTGGCCTCCACCAGCGAAATCTACGGCGACCCGACGGTCCATCCACAGGTCGAGAGTTACTGGGGAAACGTCAGCTCAATAGGCCCGCGCAGCGTCTACGACGAAGCCAAACGCTTTGCAGAGGCCATTTCCATGGCCTACGCCCGCAGTTTGGGAGTAAACGTTGGCATCGTCCGGATATTCAATACCTTCGGACCTCGAATGCGGGCTGAAGACGGCCGGGTGGTCTCCACCTTCATTTCGCAGGCGCTGAACGGTGATCCTCTGACCATCTACGGAAGCGGCGTGCAGACGCGGAGTTTCTGCTATGTCGATGACCTGGTGCGGGGAATCGTTGCCATGATCGACAGCAACGAAACCGGACCGATCAATCTGGGCAACCCGGTGGAGCGAACGATGCATGAATTGGCTGAGCTGGTTCTGACGTTGACCGATTCCCGCTCCACAATCGAATTCCACCCGCTTCCGATGGACGACCCGACCCGACGGCGCCCAGACATCACTCTGGCCGAGAATCTCCTCGGCTGGCGTCCTCGAATCTCCACAGAGGAAGGCCTCCACCACACGGTCAACTATTTCCGTTCGCACCGTGGAGAAGTTTCTGCAGCAGCCGTCAGTATCGCCGGCGCACAGTTTGAGGGCGTCCGCCCGCACACGTCCCGGCACGGCACTCCCGCCATGGCCAGGCTGGCCTGACCGGTCACTCCGTTATTCCAGGCGACCCGGGCACTTTCGGGCTGCCGTCACTTAGGAGGCAAGCATGCGTATAACCGTCATTGGAACGGGCTATCTCGGAGCGGTACACGCCGCGGGTATGGCCGAATTGGGGCATGATGTCCTGGGAGTCGATGTCGACGCGACCAAAATTGAACGGTTGGCCAACGGCCACGCTCCGTTCTTCGAGCCGGGGTTCCCGGACCTTCTTCGCGACAACATAGCGTCCGGCCGGCTGAGGTTTTCCACTTCATTGCAGGAAGCGGCGGAATTCGGCGATGTTCACTTCATCTGCGTGGGCACCCCGCAACGTCCGGGTTCGACCGCCGCCGACATGACTTACGTCGACGCCGTCGTGCGGGGGCCTGGCACCCAACCTCAACCGGCCGTGCCTGATCGTCGGAAAATCGACGGTTCCCGTGGGGACAGCGGCCAGGTTGTCGGCTATGGTGGCCGATTTGGCTCCCGATGCAACCCAGGTGGAAGTCGCATGGAACCCCGAGTTCCTCCGCGAAGGCTTCGCCGTCAATGACACCCTGCATCCGGATCGGCTGGTGGTCGGCGTGGGGTCCGCGGCCGCCGACGCCACTCTTCGAGAGGTCTACGCACGCATCCTCGATGCCGGAACGCCATATGTCTCGACGGACGTCGCCACCGCCGAGCTGGTTAAGGTCTCAGCCAACGCCTTCCTCGCCACCAAGATCTCATTCATCAACGCCATTTCGGAAATCTGTGAAGCAGTTGGGGCGGATATCATCCCGCTGGCTGCGGCGCTCGGCCACGATGCCCGCATCGGGAACCGCTTTCTTTCCCCTGGCCTTGGTTTTGGCGGCGGGTGCCTCCCCAAGGACATTCGGGCGTTCCTCGCCCGAGCCGAGGAACTTGGCGTTGAAGAGTCACTCGCGTTCCTCCGCAACGTGGACTCCATCAACGTCAATCGCCGGCAGAGCGCCGTCAACCTCGCCACGACGATGCTGGGCGGGTCCGTGGAGAACAAAAGAATCGCCGTGCTCGGAGCAGCCTTCAAGCCAAATAGCGACGACGTTCGAGACTCCCCGGCTCTCAACGTCGCCCACGCGCTCCAAAACCTGGGTGCCGATGTGCGAGTCCACGATCCTGAAGCCATTGAAAATGCCCGGGCAGCGTATCCCGGCCTGAATTACACCACCGAGGTAGACAAGGCTTTCGAGGGTGCCCAGCTCACCGTCCACCTCACGGAATGGCAGGAATACCGGCAACTTGATCTCGCGCTGGTTTCCGATCTTGTATCCGCGCCGAACATCCTCGATGCCCGGAACACACTGGACATCGACCGTTGGCGCGCCGCCGGCTGGACCGTCCGCGCCATGGGCCGGCCCGCCCGCTAGACGCTGAAACCAGGGGGAATCGAACATTATGAGACAACAAACTGCCCTAGTTACGGGCGGCGCGGGCTTTATCGGAAGCCACTGCAGCCTGGACCTGCTGCTGAACGGCTATGACGTCGTTGTGGTGGACAACCTGGTCAACAGCTCATCCGCCGCCATTGAAAGCGTCCGGCGAATAAGTGGCCACGACGTCACGTTCTACCGGTTCGACATCTCCGACCAGACACTGCTGGACGACGTATTCAATCGCCATAGCATCGACGTCGTCATCCATTTCGCCGCATACAAAGCGGTCGGGGACTCCATGGACCGGCCAGTCGAGTACTACAGCAACAATCTCACCGGGTTACTCAGCCTGCTAAATGCCATGGGCACCGCAGGCGTACGGCATCTGGTCTTCTCCTCTTCCTGCTCCATCTATGGCAACGCCACAGCGCTCCCCATCACAGAGGATTCGCCGGCGCGCCCGACCAACCCGTATGCCCGGAGCAAATGGATGGCCGAGCAGATCCTCACGGATCTGTGCGCCCGCCATTCTGACTGGTCGGTCACGGCGCTGCGCTATTTCAACCCCGCGGGGGCCCATGAAAGCGGGGAACTCGGCGAGGATCCCAAGGGGGTTCCGGGCAACGTCCTGCCGTATCTGTCCCAACTGGCAGCCGGCCGGCTCGAAGAACTCAAGATTTTCGGCTCCGACTACCCCACGCCGGACGGAACGGCGGTCCGCGACTACATCCACGTCATGGATGTCGTCGAAGGACACCGGCTCGCTCTCGAATCCGGCCCGGTGCCGGGATTCCGCCGCTACAACCTCGGCACGGGCATCGGCACGTCTGTGTTGGAGCTTGTTCGGGCATTCGCTGCAGTGAGCGGGCAAGATCTCGCCTACCGGTTGGTCGGGCGGAGGCCTGGTGATGTGTCCGAACTTGTGGCCTCACCGGATCGGGCCCGGGCCGAACTCGGATGGTCCGCCCGCCGGGACCTGACGACGATGTGCGAGGACGCCTGGCGCTTCCAGCAAAAAAATCCGCTTGGCTATAAAGGCCTTGTCGACATGAGAGGAGGCTCGCGATGACCAGCGATCTGATCGGCCGCCGGGGCAGCCCCGCGCAGGATTTCCTGACATCCACTGAAACGACCCGGGTATTCACCCGCGCACAGCAGTTTCAATACGTCGCTTTGGTTATCCTCTGGGTCTTTGTGAGCGGGTTCTTCTGGCTCTGGTGGCTCCAGCCCCGGCACATAGGAAGTCCCGTCCTCTATACCCTGGTATCCGTTTCCCTCTTCTACGGGTTGACGGTACTTCCGTCCATTTACCTCTTCTACCTCGGCTACATGCGAAAGCCTGTTCCGGTCAGCATTCACGATGTCCCGCCGGGCACAGTTGGCAAGGTTGCCGTTATTACCCTGACCGTTCCGGGTTCCGAGTCTCTCAGCATCGTCCGGCGGCAACTGGAGGCCATGAGTAACATCCGCTACCCGCACGACAGCTGGATCCTCGTCGACAAGGAACCCTCGCCCGCCATCGAGCAGATGGCCCGCGAACTCGGGATCTCCTACTTCTGCCGTCACGACGATCAAGTGTGGGGGCCCCAGCGGTGTCGCGGCCTGGAACCGGACTGTGCCGCCCTTCCAGACCAAGACTAAAGCCGGCAATGTGAACGCCTGGCTCGACAGATACGGCGACCAGTACACACATTTCACGCAGTTGGACATCGATCATATTCCGGTGCCTGACTACTTGGACCGCGTTCTGGGGTACTTCCGGAACCGGCGGGTTGCCTGGGTGCAGGCGCCCAGCGTCTACGGCAACCACGAGCACTGGACAGCGAGAGGGTCCCTGGAACAGGAACTGGTGCTTCAGGGCCCCCTTCAAACCGGATTCTTCGGATTCTGCCGGACTCCGTTCATCATCGGCAGCCACTGCACCTACGACATGGCGGCGATCCGGGGCATCGGCGGATTTCAGCCGACGCGCGCCGAGGACCACCTCGATACTGTGGTCCTTGCCGCCGAGGGCTACGAAGGCGTGTTCCTTCCGGAGGTCATTGCCACCGGCGACGGTCCCGAGACGTTCAGCACCTACTGCGCTCAACAGTTTGCGTGGGCATATTCAATGATCCAGGTCCTCTTTAGTTTCACCCCCCGGCTGATCCGGAAGTATTCGCCCCGGCAAGCCCTGCAGTTCCTGTTCGTCCAGACCTGGTACGCGGCATGGTCGCTGACGACGCTCCTGTTGTTCGTCGCTCCGCTGATCTCGCTCGCGGCAGACAGTCCCATCTCACGGGCGGGTTTCGTCGACTTCTTCGCACACAGCCTCCCGGCCGCATTCACCGCGACAGGGGTGTGGCTTTGGAGCCGACAGTGGCAACTTCCCAAGGGTCCCGGCCTGACCTGGCGGGGTGTCGTGCTGCACATCTCGCGGTGGGTTACGGTTCTCAGCGCATTTATCCAGGTAATCCTCAGAGTAAAAAAACCGTACATGATCACGGTCAAAGGAATGTCCGGTACCGGGGTTCCGAAGTTCGGTCTGGCGCAGCTGGCGCCCTATTTCCTCCTCGTGCTTGTCTCGCTTGCCGCTTGCTGGTCGTTCCTGCTTCGAGTCGGAAGTAGTCCGAACCAGGGGATGATGTTTTTTGCACTCCAGGGAGCACTGTTCTTCGGGATGTTGATCGCCGTCGTCGTGACGCAGGACTTCCGGTCCCTCCGAGACTCAGGCCTGGCTTGGGGCCACGCCGTGAAGGAACGGAGGGCACCCTTGACAATCGCCGGTGTGTTCCTGGTGCTGTTTCTCGCCACGTCAGTCGCGGCATCGGGTCCAATTTGGCAGGCCATAACCAGCGCATGACCGATGGATGGCCAGGAGCCCGATAATGGACGGCGGAGAGCAGGACCACGGTTCATCCCACGATCCCCTGGGGATGAACCGGCCGCTTCTCCTGTTTGTGGTCGTCCTTGGGACGCTGGCGCTGGTGCTGGCCAGCGTGTCAGTGAGCCCCCCCGAGGCTTCGCCGATCCTGCGAATTCGCGGCGCCGATATCTCGTTCACATTGCAGGAGGAAGCCAACAACCAACACGTTAGTGACTCCGGCAAGGTGGCGCCGGTGGAAAAGATTTTGGCGAACCACGGGGCGAATTTTGTCCGCGTCCGGTTGTGGGTGAACCCGCTGCCCGGCACCAGCGATCTGGAGTCTGCGCTCACGCTGGCACGCAGGGGCCGCCGCGGCCGGGCAGAAGCTACTCCTCAATCTTCATTATTCTGATTCCTGGGCGGACAGGAGCACCCAGCGTACTCCCGCAATCTGGCGGGGGCTGAGCCATGAGGCCCTGGTCTTGACGGTTGAGACCTACACCCGCGAAACAGTGTCCGCATTTAGCCGGCAGGGGACACCGCCGGCTATTGTCCAGATCGGAAACGAGGTCACCCTCGGGATTCTCTGGCCCTACGGTCAGATCCATGCCGTGGGCGGAGAGGACTGGGCCGGCTTCAGCGAACTCCTCAAGGCCGGCGCCAGGGGTGCCCTCGCCGGAAATCCGACACAGCCGCCCCGCATCATGATCCACAGCGACACGGGGGGCGACCACGATGCCTCGGTGTACTTTTACGATCAGCTCCGGCGACACGACGTCAATTTCGATGTCATCGGCCTGACCTATTACCCGTTCTGGAATGGGCCTTTGGCCGATCTGGAGCGCAATGTGCGTGCCCTCGCCTACAGGTATGACAAAGACGTCATCATCGCCGAGACGGCGTATCCGTGGACGCTGGCGAGCGGTAAAGAAGCCTCCAGCGTTGTCTCGAGTGCCTCAGCACTGCCCGAGGCGGCGACGTACCCACCCACACCTGAGGGCCAAGCGAAATTCTTCGCCGCGCTCAATCAAGTGCTCCGTGAAGTGCCGGACGAGCGCGGTGCCGGGTACTTCATTTGGGAGCCAGGCTGGCTGCCCGGCGTCCGCGCCAGCGAACATGCCGGAAATACCCACAGCAACCTGACGCTGTTCGACTGGCGCGGACAAGGGCTACCCGCGCTGGAGGCCTTCAGGCCTACGGGCAGGGCTACCGACTGAACCGCCCTGGTCCGCCACCGTTTTGGCTATGCCCGGAACACCTTCAGCGCGGGGTGCCCCTGACCGGTCCAGTCAAAGAGGCCAAGGTTGGCGTGCGCGTTGCCCATCTCCGGGGTTGCGCGAACACCGGGGGTCCACCCGGGTTCCCACACCAAAAATCCGGCGCACCGACCGCCCGGCACTTGCTGGAGCACCCGGCGCAATCTCTCGAAGTACGCGGCCTGGCCTGCAGGAGTGGGCGGATACAGACCAGCCTCCGGCAGATCCTCGGCGCGTCGGACTACGTTCTGTTGTTCGCCGGCTTGGGCGAGGGTCCACGGATAGGCGGTCTCCGCCACCATCACGTCCCGGCCATAGCGGGCGACAAGCTGATGGAGCGTGGTTTCGAGGTTGGTCAGCGGACCGTTCCAGAACGGGTAGTACGTGAGTCCGATGATGTCGAATGGGACCCGCCGAGCAACAAGGCGGTCGAAGAAGTACTTGCTGGCATCCTTGTCGCCACCAGTTTCAGTATGGATCATGATCAAGGGCGGATGGTCAGGACTGGCGGTCTTGGCACCTTTGACGCCGGCCTTCAGCAGCTTCGCGAACAACGACCAGTGCTCGCCATCGGACCGATACACCTGCCCGGCGGGCCAGAGCATCCCCCTGCTGATCTCGTTGCCGATCTGGACAACGTGGGCCGGGGTGCCCTGCTTGACCAGGGCACCTACGACCTTGCGGGTGTAATTTTCTACGGTCCTGAGCAGGGCGGCGTCATCAAGCCCCCGCCATGCTTTCGGGATCGGTTGCGATTTCCCATCGGCCCAGGTGTCCGAGTAGTGCAGGCTCAGGATGATGCCGAGGCCGGCATCGTGCGCCCTTCGCGCCATTACGAGCGTCTCGGCGAGCCCGCTGGTTCCGGGAAGCGGGTCGACCCACACGCGCAGTCGGACGGTGTTGGCACCGCGTCGGGCGAGCAGCCGTTCGATCGGGCGTACGCCGGCGGCGTCCCGGACGGCCGTGCCGATGGCCTCCTCCTGCAAAGTGAAGGAGATGTCAGCGCCCCGGAAACGAAATCCGCTGACGGGCGCCGCTGACCGGCTGGTTGTGCCGGGCTGGTCCTTCGATACCCATGCTGCCCCCGTAGCTCCGGCGAGCACTGCTGCGCGAATCACGGTCAGTGCTTGCCGTCGCCCAATACCGGCAGCGATTTTTTGACGTAGTCCATGCAATGGTGGACCCCCAGTTCCTGATCGTTGCCGTGGTGTTGCGCTAAAAGCCTACGCCCCCTAATGGGGGTGTACCCGTAGGTCCTTTCGGGGGCATGCTGGGTATCCGAGCCGCTGGTGGGTGAGCACTTGACGCCCCTGGCCCCGTGTCGAGGCCTAGGTCTAGATCGTGCCCCTGCCGGTTGGTGAGGTGGGCCTGTAGCGCTGGTGGGGTGTCGTGCCGTGGAGCACTGATCCATTAGACCGCAGCCAGTTCCTTCCTCCCCGTCGTGCCCGGGATAAGCCCACAACGGAAGGGATCGGGACAATGCTGTTCATCGGCGACGACTGGGCGGAGGACCACCACGACATCGCGGTCATGGATGAGGGGGGCCGGGTACTGACGCGCCGCAGGCTCACTGAGGGCGTATCCGGGCTCGAGGCCCTCCATGACCTGCTCGGAGGGTACCTGCCCGAGAACGCGGCACCGGCCGAAGTGCTGATCGGGATTGAGACCGACCGCGGGCCCTGGGTCCAGGGACTGCTGGCGTCCGGCTACACGGTTTACGCGATCAATCCGGCGCAGTCGGCCCGCTACCGGCAGCGCACCGGGGCGGCCGGGGCGAAATCGGATAAGGGTGATGCGCTGGTGCTGGCCCGGATCGTGGCTGTTGACCGGGAGTTGCACCGGGCGATCGCCGCCGACAGCGACGTCGCGGAGGAGGTCAAGGTCCTGGCGAGGGCTCACCAGTCGCTGATCTGGGCCAGGCAGCGGCAGGCGAACGTGCTGCGTTCGAACCTGCGCGAGTACTACCCGGCCGCGCTGTCCGCGTTCGGGCAGGACCTGCACGGACGGGACGCGATGGCCGTGCTCGGCGCCGCGCCTGGCCCCAAGGCCGGGGCCCGCCTCACCCCGGCCAGGGTCCAGGCGCTGTTGCGGCACGCCGGACGGCAACGCTACCTGGCCGCCCGAGCCGGCGAGATCGTCGAGGCACTGCACGCGCCCCAGTTGCCCGCCCGCCCGGGGATCGAGGCCGCCTACACGGCCACCACGGCGGCCCTGGTTGCCGTCATCCGCGAACTGAACGCCCAGATCGGCGTCCTGCAGGGGCAGGTGGAGGAATCTTTTGGCCGGCACCCGGACGCTGAGATCTACCTCAGCCAGCCGGGTCTGGGGCCGGTGCTCGGCGCCCGGGTGCTGGGCGAATTCGGGGACGCGGCGGACCGCTACGCCGACGCCAGATCACGGAGGAACTACGCAGGGACCAGCCCGGTCACCCGGGCCTCCGGCACCAAGCGCAGCGTGCTGGCCCGGCATGCCCGAAACCGGCGCCTGGCCGATGCCCTGGACCTGCAGGCCTTCACCGCACTCAGCGTCTCGCCCGGCGCACGCGCCTACTATGACGCCCGCCGCTCACGCGGCGCCACCCACCACCAGACCCTCCGGGCCCTGGCCAACCGGCTCGTCGGGATCCTCCACGGCTGCCTCCGCCACCACACCACCTACAACGAGGACACCGCCTGGCACACCACTACCCAAAACGTCGAACTCCGCGCCGCTTGACGGCTTAGCACCGTGGGGTATCTAAACCGCGCCCAAACGCCACCAGGGCAGGTGATGGTCTTATATGACGGCGCCCGGACGCGGAACGCCGTGCGACCGGCATTGGGTTGTCAACCTTTCCCCTGGTCCGTTCAGGTTCCGGCCCATCCGGTCCGCATTCCGCTCCGAAGCACCTGTGGAAGCGGCCCAGGAAAGGACCCTGTATGCGAAGCGATGATCCGGGACGCTATACCGTTATCCACCACATCGGACCTGGCCGGCCCGGAGACGGACGACCGGCTGGGACGTATGGGCTGAGGCTTGGGGGCGGCCCGGAGCAGGTCATGGTTGCGGTGCCGGCAGCCGGCGACCCGGCAATTGACACGGACATGGAGATGGACTGAACTTCCCGCGCCCTACTTCGCCGGGGTAATCCTGGGAGCCACCACTACCGCCGCAGCGGCGATAACCGCGGCGAGGGCGAAGACCCCGGAAAACGCGGCCCCGTTGGCCGCCAGCGCGGCAAAGACGACACCGGAAACCGCCAACACCAGCGCCGCGCCGAGAGAGTCGGCGATCGACATCGCTGAACTGTTGAACCCTTCGGTGGCCCGCGTCGACAACGCCAGGGTCAGGACGCTCAGCCGTGGATACAGCAGACCCATCCCACCGCCGGCGAAGACCCAGCCGGCGATCGCGACGACTGCCGGCCACACGAAGATGGTGGCCGTCAGGACAACGATAATGGCACCTAAAACGAGCGCCGCGCCGATTCGGATGGCCCGCCGGTGCCCCAGCCGCGGACCAAGCCTGCCTTGAATCGCGGAGGCGGCAGCCCAGGCGAGGGACCCGCCGGTCAACGCAAGCCCCGCCAGAGTGGCCGAGAACGCATAGCGTTCAACGAGCAGATACGGCACATACACCTCAGCCCCAAAAAAGGCCGCCGCCGCAAGGCCGCGGATGAGGATCACACTCGGCAACCCGGGGCGGGCACGCAGGGTTCCGGCCGGCACCAGTGGGCGGACGGCCACGAGCGCGACAACGACGGCGGCTACCGACAGTGCAGTGCCGACCGCCGGAATCTCCGCGGACAGATTCAGGCCGAGCACGGCGAGCGCCGCGAGCGTCGCCCACCCCAACCGGCGGTAGTCCCAGGCCGGGCGCCAGGCAGTCAATGGTCGAGGGTCCGCCGCAGTGACGGCTCTGCCTGTACGGCCGTGCCCCTCGCCTGCGTCCGGATCCGCACCAGGCTCCGCTTCGGGTCGCCGTTCCGGATCCGCACCAGGCTCCGCGGCTGACTCAGCGCCCGGTTCCGCAGCTTGCTCCGGCGGGGTGCTCCCGGGCCCACCGTTAAGGCCACGCAGTGCCGGGACAACCATCAGCAGCGCCGGGACCACGAGACCCACCACGCCCAGAAAGACCCACTGCCAGCCGATCCACTGCGCAACGATGCCGGCAGCCAGCGGACCGACCAGAGACGGAATGACCCAGGCGGCCGCAAAGGCGGCGAAGATCTTCGGGTGGAGCAGCGCCGGATAGACCCGGGCCACCACGACGTATAACGCGACCGTCAGAGCCCCGCCGCCGAGTCCCTGCACCAGGCGGCCGGCAACCAGAACGGACATGTTCCCAGCTGTTCCCGCGATCAGCAGGCCCAGCGCGAACACCGCCACGGACGTCATGAGCGGTGCGGCAGGACCCCGGCGGTCGGACCAGTTGCCCGCGGCGACCATCCCCATAACACCGGTGGCAAACGGTCCGGCAAAGGCTAGGGCGTAGAGGCCGGCCCCGTCCAGCTCGCGGCTGACCAGCGGCATGATCGTCGTCACCGCAAGCGACTCAAACGCGGCCATGAAGACCAGGGCGCACGAACCCAGGGTCACCAGCCGGTAGCCGCGGTGCAGGATGCGTCCCGGGTACGGACCATGATCATGGTCAACGCCACCGCGGTCAGGCTGCCCTGGCCAAGGCCCAGCACCCCGGTCCAGAGCCAGATCAGCTCCAGCGGTCCGAAAACGCTCAGGGCGAAACCCCCTCCGGTCAGGAGCGCCACGACCGTGTTGATGATGCGCTGATCGCCGAACCGGGTGGCCAGGGCCGGCGCGAACAAGGAGCCGAGCATCTGCACCAGGATCGACGTCGAGACGACCAGCCCGGCCGCGTTGCCGTCCATGCCGCGTTCGCGCAGGATCGGCGACAGCCAGGCAAAAACGCTGAACGACATCATCGCCTGGAAGGCCATAAAAGCAGTCACGTTCCATGCCACAGCGGAACGCCACACCGTCACGCCTCCGTGTGCGTGTCCCTGCCGGCCATGCCGCTGCCGGACAGCCACTGGCAGGAACAGCAAGAAAACGACGCCCGCCGGAAGCGCCCAAAACCACAGCGCCGCCGCCCACTCCCCGCTTACCCTGAACAGCGGGTAGGTCAGGCCTGCACCCAGGGCCGCGGATGCGACGATCGCCGTTGTGTACAGACCGCCCATAAGACCCAGCCGGTGGGGGAAGTCGCGCTTCACCAGTCCCGGCAGCAGTACGTTGCAGAGCGAGATCGCGGCTCCGCAGGCCGCGGTGCCAGCGAGCAGCGCAGGAAGATGCCCCGCGCCGGGGACCTCCACGGGACGCAACAGCAGCCCGGCCGTCAGCATGGCCATGGCCCCGAGCAACACCCGTTCGGCACCGAACCGCCGGGCAAGGAACGGCGCGAGCGGGGCAAACAGTCCGAGCAGCGTCACCGGCACCGTGGTCAGGACCACGAGCGCCCAGCCCGGCAGCCCGGCGTCGGCCGTCACTTCAGGCAACACTGCGGCGAAACTTGAAAAAACCGTGCGCAGGTTGAGCCCGATCAGGACGAGGCAGACGCCAAGGTAAACAAGCGCCCGGCGGCTCCCCACCCGGGTGGGACCCGCGGCGGGGATATCTTCGATCTCTGCGTCCACCAGCGTGCCGCGGACAGCGTCGACGCCGGGGCTGCCGCTCCGGCTGCTGGCGGCGGGATTCCGGACGACGGACTCCCGGGCAGCGGGGTCCGGGATGCTCTGCGGTGCACTCACGAGCCCATTGTGGCAGGCCACCGGCGGTGGCCCGTGTCAAGCGGCTGTGTCACGGGCCGGGGCGCCAGCGGCCGGCCCACTCCTCCCGGGTGCCGGCTCCGTCCGCCGGCACCCGGGGCCGCCCGGATGTCCTCTATTCTGGAAAGGATGAGTGAATCCCCAGAATCCCCGCAGAATCCGCAGCCGGCACGCCCGGTGACGCCGGGCAGCCAGGCCTCTTTCGGCACCTACGGCGGCCGGCCTGTCAGCTTCGTGCGCCGCGGAACCCGGCTGCAGGGACGGCGCCAGGCCGCGTGGGAGGAGCACTCGGACCGGTGGGCGGTCGAGGTGCCGCGCCACATCGCCAATACGTCCGTGCACCCCGACTTTGAGTTCGACGCCGAAGCCGAATTCGGCCGGAAGGCCCCGCTGATCGTGGAAATCGGCTCCGGCCTCGGCGATGCCGTCTGCCACGCTGCGGAGCAGAACCCGGACAAGGATTTCCTGGCGGTGGAGGTCTACACCCCAGGCCTGGCCAATACGCTGATCAAGATCAACAGCCGCGGGCTCAGCAACGTCCGTGTCGTGGAGGCGAACGCCCCGGAGGTCCTGGCCACCATGCTTCCCGCCGGGTCCGTCGCCGAACTGTGGATCTTCTTCCCGGACCCGTGGCATAAGTCCCGTCATCATAAGCGCCGTCTCATCCAGCCGGCCTTCGCGGAACTCGCCGCACGCGCACTCACGCCCGGCGGCATCTGGCGGATCGCAACGGACTGGTCCAACTACGCCGTCCACGTCCGCGACGTGCTGGCCGGCTCGGCCGACTTTGAGAACCTGCACGACGGCGAGCGCAGCGGCGACGAGAGCCCCCTCACCCGGGTCTGGGAATCCGGCGTCGAATCCCTGGTCGGTGGTGCGCCGGTCAAGGAAGGCCGGGCCCCCGTAAGCACCGGGCACACGGGGCCCAACGAGGGCCTCGACGCTACCGGCGGTTGGGCGCCCCGGTTCGACGGGCGTATCCTGACCAGCTTCGAAAACAAGGCCCACGAGGCCGGCCGGCACATCTTCGACCTCTGCTACAGGCGTCTCTAGCGGCACCGGGCGGCCGGGGGTCCGGCTGCCCCCACGCCGATCGCCCTCGGCCACTGTTCCCCCCGGGGTTTCACATGGCACGATGTCTGGATGACTGAGGGGATCTCCCCGGGCCGCCCCAGGCCCGGGGCCGGACTGCGCAAGGGAACGATCATCAAAAAGAAACTGAACCAAGCTGCGGACGTCGCCGAGGACGTCACCAACTCCCGGGCGCTTGAAGTCGTGGCGCGGGCCGGGTTTGCCGTTTCGGGCATTCTGCACTTCTTCATCGGCCTGATCGCCGTCCGGCTCGCCGTGGGCGGGGAAGGCCAGGCGGACGTCAGCGGCGCTGTCCAGCAGCTCGCCAGCCAGCCGGCCGGCCCGCTGCTGCTCTGGGGTTCTTTCGCCGCGTGTGTGGCGCTGGCGGTATGGCAGACCAGCGACGCGGTCTTCGATTTTGAGCACCTGCCACGCGACAAGAAGATCACCAAGAAGGTCAGGGCAGCCCTGCAGGCACTGGTGTACGCAGGTTTGTCCGTCACGCTGGGTTCTTTTGCCCTCGGTACACGTTCTGACAACAGCCGGTCCACCAGTGACATGACAGTTCAAGTCATGAGTGCTCCGGGCGGCTTCGTCGTGCTTCTTGTTATCGGCATCGGAGTCGCCGTCGCCGGGGTCATCTACGCTATCCGGGGTTTCCGGCGGTCCTTCCTGAAATACCTCAGGATGCCGTCCCACGGCCATGCCCGCACCGCAGTCACGGCGACTGGTGTGGTTGGCTATACCGCCAAGGGCGTCGCCCTGTTTTTGGCGGGACTTCTGATCATCATGGCCACGGTGCAGGCACGCCCGGAAGAGTCCACCGGACTCGACGGCGGGCTGAAGGCCCTGCGCGAGCAGCCGTTCGGCCCCTACATGCTGGCAGCCGTGGGCGCCGGCCTGATCTGCTACGGCATCTTCATGGCAGTCCGGTCCAAGCTCGCCAAGATGTAGACCGTAACCGTGCCCCGGCGGTCAAGCCCGCAACTTGCTGGTTGCCCGGAACCTCCCGCCCGCTACCCCTGCGGCACCGAGATCAAGGCCAAGGTTTGCTGCTCGCTGTTGCGCATCTCGATGCTGGCGATGCTGGCCAACTGCACGGGCGTTGCTCCGGTGATCCTGACTTTGCCGCTGGGGGTGGCGGTCCACGCGCAGGCGCGGTCTTCACCGCCGTCGCGGTCCTTTACCCACAGGGACATCGTTCCCTCGACCGGGAGGCTCGCACCCTCAACGGCCAGCTCGGTTCCCCAGGTCTTGTGGACCAGCCCGACTCTGAGTTGCAGCCCCCCGCCGGACTGAACGGAGTAACTGGCGTCGGGTTTGGCCGGCTGGATCAGCAACGGGCCCCGCCAGGACACCGAGTGCCAGGGCAGCGGCGGCCGCGCCGCCCAGGGCGGCCACCCACCGGTGCCTTGCGTGACGGCGGCGGACGGCAAGTTCGTCGAGCAGCCGCCGCGGTACTTCAACCGGCACTGCGGCGGACCCTGGTCCGCGACCGGGCACGGCGACGGTGAGGGCCACGGCATCGGCCGCAGGCACCGCGTCGAGGAGCGCGGGGAGGACGGCCAGATCGTCCAGTTCGCGACGGCAGTCGGCACAGACTGCGAGATGGCGCTCAAACGTTGCGGCGTCGTCGGGCTCCAGACCACCAAGCAGGTAGACACCAAGCATTTGGTGGGGGTTGGTTTCGTTCATCGCTGCACCCCCATCTCGTCGAGGATGGTCCGGAGCGCCCTGACGGCGTAGAACGCACGGGACTTCACGGTGCCGCTCGGGATATTCAACTGTACGGATGCCTCCTGGACGGTGTATCGCTGGTAGTGAAGGGCCACAAGGACCTTCCGGTGTTCGACGCTCAGCCGAAGCAGCGCTTCCTCCATCAGAACCTTGTTCAGCAGCTCATCGACGCGTCCGGTATTCACCGGGTCGGCGACGTCGCGTTCCGCCGCCTCCTGCGGTCTGCGCTGGGCCTTGCGGTAATTGTCGATCATGATGTTGCGGGCCGTCCTGAACAAGTAACTGCGCAGGCTGCCGGTAATCTCTGGCGCCTGCTGCCAGACGCGCATTACGGTTTCCTGCACGATGTCTTCCGCGGCCTGCGGATCCCGCGTGGCGCTCACGATAAAACGCTTGAGGGCAGTTCCGTGGTCACGATAAATCGACGCCACTACGTCTTCGTCCAGCGGCATGCTCCACCCTCCGGTTTTCGTCCTGGTTTCATCCTTCTGACCCCTATGACGCGCCGAGGCCTGGATTGGTTCACGGTTTCGGTTTGAACCAATCTTCCCGCCTGCACGTCGTACCGCTTAACGCCAGCCTCCGAGTCGGACTGGCCTGAGTCAAGGAGCAACAAATGATGAAAAACCTCAGCATTGGCCTGTCCGCGGTCGCCCTCGCCGCACTGCTGTCCGGCTGCGCCGGCGGCAGCACCACACCGGCGGCAACGACGGCGCCTGCCACCACTCCCGCGGCCGCGTCGCCGTCAGCGGCGGAAACCACGGGCAGCACGGCCGCAACGTCGGCTCCGGCGGCGATGTCGGCGGTCACCAAGCTGATGGTGGCTGACTCCGCGGCCGGGCAAATCGTGGTGGATGACAACGGCATGAGCGTCTATTACTTCACCAAGGACACGAAGGACTCCGGAACCAGCGCCTGCACCGACGGGTGCCTGGCGGCGTGGCCTCCGGTCATCACCGATTCGGATTCGCCCGAACTGGACGGAGTCACCGGCGTCGTCGGGACCATTGACACCCCCGACGGCAAGAAGCAGCTGACCCTGAACGGGATGCCGCTGTACTACTTCGCCAAGGACAAGGCCGCCGGAGACATCCTCGGCCAGGGCGTGAACAGCGTCTGGTACCTCGCGGCACCCTCCGGCGACATGATTACCGCACCGGCCGGATCCTGACGCGGCCCGGCCCTGCCCCCGGGCAGGGCCGGCGCTAGTATCAGTTCATGAATCCGGAGATCGATCTGAAAACTGCCGCGAAGACCTGGCAGACCATGGTGGACAGCAACCAGGCGCTGCTGCTCCGCAAGTCCGGCCACGACTTTCGGTGGTGGGCGGAAAAAGGCCGCGCAGCCGGGCTAAGAAATAACGCCGAGCTCAGGGACTGGATGCGGAATGAGCACGGCATCACCGGCTACGCACAATACGCCGTGTCCTGGGAGATGTTCGGCTACCCGGAATTCATGCTGCGCGACGCCGACGAGCTCTACGACGGGCAGTACGCGAAACACCCGCAGCTGCGGCCGATCACCGACGCGATCCTCGCCTGGGCCGCGGCAACTGAGGGCGTGGCGATCCAAATGCGCAAGGGCTACGTCTCGCTGCACAGCCCGAAGCGTAAGTTCGCCCAAGTGACCCGCGCCAACAACACCACCGTGGACGTGGCCCTGCGCATCAATGTCCCCGCCGGCGGCCGGCTCGAGGCAGTCAAGGTCCGCGCCGGCGATTCCTTTGACCGCAGGATCCGGATCACTTCCACGGACGAAGTGGACGCCGGACTGCTGAACTTCCTCTCCGCTGCACTGGAAGGGAACGTCTAGCCGGCGTTCGTCGTCCGAGGAGCCCGGCAGGCTGGCTAAGATGGATCAGATGACCACCTGCCGAAAGTAGCGCACGCATGCCTTCCTATGAGGACGAGAGTGCGGCACTGGCAATACAGACTCCCGCAATCAACGACCGCTCCCTGGCGGCCGGACTGGCGTACGCCATGGGAAGCCGCGTTTCGGGCATATCCTTCGACGCCGCCACCGGCCTGCTGCTCGGCAAAGTCCGGGGCGGGGCGCCCGTGCCCTACTCCACAACGGCGAAGCTGGTCCGGAAGACGGGCGGCTGGAGCTGCACCGTGGGAGTCTGCAGCTGCCCGGTCCGCAAAGACTGCAAGCACGTGGCCGCCCTGCTGTTCGCCGCCGAGGACAATCCGGCGATCCGGGTCCAGCTGCTGGCTCCCGCGAGCGCGGCGCGGCAGTCCCGTCCACCCGCCACTCCGGCCCTGCCCGACTGGGAGCGGGCGCTCAGCCCCCTGATCTCACAGCCCGGAATCATCGCCTCTACCAACGGCGTCCCGCTGGCCCTGCAATTCGAGATCGAGGAACCCGCACCGCACTTCTCCTACACCGGCCGCCGTGATCCGCTGCGCAGCGTACGCCAGCTCAAGGCACGGCCCGTGATCATGGGGGCCAAGGGCAAGTGGATCCGCGGGGACGTCTCCTGGAACACCCTCAGCTACCTGAACTACCGGCGTGAATGCAATGAGGCCCACATCGAATGGATGCAGGAGTTCCTCGCCGCCCACACTGCCCTGGCGAATCGCCAGCACGCCGGGACAGGGCTGTGGCTGGGGCTGAACACCTATGCCGGGAAAAACCTGTGGAGCCTGCTTGCCGTGGCGCAGAAAATCGGCGTCGCCCTCGTGCACAGCCGCGGGGCAGAACCGGTCCGGTTCGTAGCTGATCCCGCCGCCGTCGGACTGAATCTCACGCGTTCCGGCGCCCCGGCGGGCTCCCGGGACGCCACGGACCCCGAAGCCGGATCCGGGCCCGGGGATGCGGCCGGAACGGGCGCTGCGCGGGCGGACGCGGCCGATCCTGCCTCCGGCGGGGGCAACGACGGCGGCTTGGAACTCGCTCCGAGCATCACCGTGGAGGGGGTCGTCGTGGATCCTGCCTCCGTCGGCACCATCGGCCGTCCGGCCCACGGGATATTCCTGACCTCGCCCGGCGCCACCCTGCCCGGCACCGCCGCCGGAGACCCGGTTATCACGCTGGCCCCGCTCGAAGGCGGGCTCAGCGAGGAGCTCCTGACCTTCGTCACGGAAGGGACCACCCTGCACATCCCGGCCCGTGACGAAAGCCGCTTCCTGACCGGGTTCTATCCCAAGCTGAAGCAGACCGCCCGCGTCACGGCATCCGACGAGTCCGTCCAGCTGCCGGCACTGGCCGTCCCGATTCTGTCCCTGCTCGCCAGCTACGGTGCGGACCACCGGGTCCGGCTGCACTGGGAATGGCATTACACCTCGGGCAACCACGTCACGGCGCAGCCGCTGTGGCGCCATCCGGGTGATCACGGCTACCGGGACGACCCTGCCGAGGCCCGCATCCTCGAAGCTGTCGGCCAGCCGTGGCACATCGTTGCGTCCCTGGGCGAATCCGCCGCCGGCGGCTGGGGAACACCCCGGCTCGCGGCATCCACCGAGCTCACCGGCCTGGACACGCTGGCCTTCACGGAGGAGGTCCTCCCCCGGCTGCGCGAACTTCCCGGTGTGAAGGTCGACACCGCAGGCGATATCGCGGACTACCGCGAGGCCGAAGAAGCCCCGGTTGTAGCGATTTCCACCACCGCCACGGATAGCCGCGACTGGTTTGACCTGGGCATCGTGATCACGCTGGAAGGCCAGCCGGTGTCCTTCGCCGCACTGTTTTCCGCCCTCGCCGCCGGGCAGACCCGGATGCTGCTGCCCAGCGGGGCGCACTTCTCCCTCGATCTGCCCGAACTGCACCAGCTCCGGGCGCTGATTGACGAGGCCCGTTCGCTGCAGGACAACAAGGATGCGCCCCTGCAGATCAGCCGTTTCCAGGCCGGGCTCTGGGACGAACTCGCCCAGCTCGGGATTGTGGACGAGCAGGCCGCCGCATGGCGCGAGGCTGTCGGCGGGCTGCTGGAGGGCGGCGTGAAGGGCCTGCCGCTGCCGGCGACGCTGAATGCTGAACTGCGGCCGTACCAGGCGGAGGGGTTCAACTGGCTGAGTTTCCTCTACCGCCACGGACTGGGCGGTGTGCTGGCCGATGACATGGGCCTCGGCAAGACCGTCCAGGCGCTGGCACTGGTGTGCGCGGCCAAGGAGGCCGTCCCGGACCCCGCCGCGGGTGCTGCACCGTTCCTGGTGGTGGCGCCCACCTCCGTGGTCGGCAACTGGGCCGCGGAGGCCGCGCGGTTCGCGCCCGGGCTGACGGTGCGCGCCATCGGGGAGACATTCGCGAAGAGCGGCACGGACGCGAAGACCACGATGGACGGCGCGGACATCATCATCACCTCCTATGCGCTGTTCCGGATCGACTACGATGCCTATGCGTCGCATGCCTGGGCCGGGCTGCTCCTGGACGAGGCCCAGTTCGTCAAGAACCACCAGTCCAAGGCCTATCAGTGTGCCCGTAAGCTCCCGGCCGCGTTCAAGTTGGCCATCACCGGCACCCCGTTGGAAAACAACCTGATGGAGTTCTGGGCGCTGACCTCGATCGTCGCGCCGGGGCTTTTCTCCAGCCCCAAGCGGTTCGCCGAGTACTACCAGAAACCGGTGGAGAAGAACGGCGACAAAGCCCAGCTGGACAAACTCCGGCGCCGGGTCCGTCCGCTGATGATGCGCCGCACGAAAGAACAGGTCATTAAGGATCTGCCGCCCAAGCAGGAGCAAATCCTCGAGGTGGTGCTGAACCCGCGGCACCAGAAGGTGTACCAGACGCACCTCCAGCGGGAACGGCAGAAGATCCTGGGCCTGATCGACGACGTAAACAAGAACCGGTTCACGATCTTCCAGTCGCTGACCCTGCTGCGGCAGCTCAGCCTGGATCCGACCCTGATCGATCCGTCCCTGTCCGGGGTACGCTCCAGCAAGCTCGATGTGTTGTTCGAACAGCTGGAAGACCTCGTGGCCGAAGGCCACCGGGCCCTCATTTTCAGCCAGTTCACCGGGTTCCTGGGCAAGGTCCGGGAACGCCTTATCGCGGAGGGCATCGAGTTCTGTTATCTCGACGGCAGCACCCGCAACCGGTCCGACGTCGTCAATGAGTTCAAGAACGGCGCCGCCCCGGTGTTCCTGATCAGCCTCAAGGCCGGTGGATTCGGCCTGAACCTGACGGAGGCGGACTACGTGTTCCTGCTGGACCCGTGGTGGAACCCGGCGTCAGAGGCGCAGGCCGTGGACCGGACGCACCGGATCGGCCAGGCCAGGAATGTCATGGTTTACCGCCTGGTCGCCAAGGACACCATCGAGGAGAAGGTGATGGCGCTGAAGGCCAAAAAGTCCCAGCTGTTCGCCGACGTCATGGAAGGCGATGCGCTGTCCGGCGGCGCGCTCACGGCCGAGGACCTGGCCGGGTTGTTCAACGACTGACCACGCCGCCGGGAAGGGTCAGATCAGGCCCTGCGCCAGCATGGCGTCGGCCACCTTCACGAAGCCACCAATGTTGGCGCCGAGGACGTAATTGCCCGGGTCGCCGTATTCCTCCGCGGTCGTGGCACAGAGATCATGGATGCCGACCATGATCTCAGTCAGCCTGCGTTCGGTGTGTTCGAAGGACCAGGAGTCGCGGCTGGCATTTTGCTGCATTTCCAGCGCCGACGTGGCCACACCACCGGCATTGGCCGCCTTGCCCGGTCCGAAGAGCACTCCGGCCTGCTGGAAGATTGCCACGGCGTCGCGGGTGCAGGGCATGTTGGCCCCCTCTCCCACTGCCACGAGGCCACTGCCCACCAGACGGGAGGCGGCCGCGCCGTCCAACTCGTTCTGGGTGGCGCACGGCAGCGCAACCGTGGCGTCCACGTCCCAGATGGACCCGTTCTCAACATAATGCGCGCCCGGACGGCGCAGGAAGTAGTCCTTCAGCCGGCCGCGCTCCACTTCCTTGATCTCACGCAGGAGCGGAACATCAATCCCGGCTTCATCAACGATGTAACCGCTGGAATCCGAGCAGGCGACCACCGTCGCGCCGAGCGCATGCGCCTTGGCAATCGCGTTGATGGCCACGTTCCCGGATCCCGAAACCACCACCCGCTGCCCGTCAAAGGATTTGCCGCGGGCTTTGAGCATCTCATCGGTGAAAATCACGGTGCCAAACCCGGTGGCTTCGGGCCGGACCAGGGAGCCGCCCCAGGACACTCCCTTGCCGGTCAGGACACCGGATTCGTAGCGGTTGGTGATGCGCTTGTACTGGCCGAACAGGAATCCGATCTCACGGCCGCCCACACCAATGTCACCGGCCGGAACATCCGTGTATTCCCCAATGTGACGGTACAACTCGGTCATAAAGGACTGGCAGAACCGCATCACCTCGGCGTCGCTGCGCCCGCGCGGGTCGAAGTCCGAGCCGCCCTTGCCGCCGCCGATGGGCATGCCCGTCAGCGCGTTCTTGAAAATCTGCTCAAACCCGAGGAACTTCACGATGCCCAGGTAGACAGAAGGATGGAACCGCAGCCCGCCCTTGTAGGGCCCGAGCGCCGAATTGAACTCCACCCTGAAGCCACGATTAATCTGCACCCGGCCGGCGTCATCCGTCCATGGAACCCGGAAGATGATCTGGCGTTCCGGTTCGCAAAGCCGTTCCAGCACAGCGCCATGGAGAAATTCCGGGTGCCGGTCGTGAACGGGGCCCAGGCTCTCAAAGACTTCCGTCACTGCCTGGTGAAACTCCGCTTCTCCCGGGTTCCGCGCCAGTACGGTGTCCCGGATAGCCTCAAGCCTTGCGTCCATAAAATTATCCTCAAATACGAATCAGCGTTCATTCTTGTGGAAACAGTATTCCACATCACGAAAGTCCATGTGCTTTGAGGTCTGGATGGACACCTGCCAATGGCCCCGTGGTGTCTGATCGACGCCGGCCGGGGCCGCGCGCTGGACCGGCCCCGGACCGGCCGTCTGCAATCTCCGGGCGGCTTCGCGGGCCTGTTCCCCGGCGCCGATTCACTCCGGGTTCCGCGGCCGCCACACCACAACGGCCTGAGTCCGGGCACGGGGGCGTTTGCCGCGGGCCAGACTAACCACGTCGCCGGCCGTTCCGGCGGCGAAAATCCGCGCATCCAGCGGTTCACGGCGCCGGGTCAGCTCCTCGGTCAGTTCACCGACCCGCCGTTGCAGGGCGGCCACCTGGTTTTCCAGCTGCAGAATCCGCTTGATGCCCTCGAGCGAGACGCCCTCCTGGGAGAGCCGCTGGACCTCGCGCAGCATCATCACATCCCGCTGCGAGTACCGTCGGGACTTGCCCGGGGCACGGCTGGGCGAGACGAGGCCCAGCCGGTCGTACTGACGCAGAGTCTGTGGGTGCATGTCCGCCAGGTCCGCAGCAACGGAGATGACGAAGATCGGCTGGTCAACATCGAAGGCCATAACAGGGCCTTCCCTAAAGCCGGGCCTTGGCTGCAAGATCGGCGCGGATATCTTCCCCGGCAGTGGCCGCGGCGAAGGCCTTCACGGCTTCCTCTGCTTCCTTGCTCAGCCGTCGGGGGACGGCGACGTCGATAGTAACCAGCAGGTCGCCCGTACTTGAGGCGTGCTTGACGCCCCGGTCCTTGACGCGCAGCGTCCGTCCGGACGGTGTGCCGGCCGGGACCCGGACCTTGACTTTGTCGCCGTCAATGGTCGGAACCTCAATATCTCCGCCCAGTGCCGCCTCGGCAAAAGAGACGGGCACATGAATCCGGAGGTTCTCGCCGTCGCGGACGTAGAACGGGTGCGGTTTGACGGAGACGGCGACCATGAGGTCCCCGTTGCCTGCGGGGCCGTACTGGCCCTTGCCGCGGACCCGGACCTTCTGGCCGTCCTTGATTCCGGCCGGGATCCGGACGTCGATGACCTCGCCGTCCGGTTCCCGCAGCCCGATCGTGGTTCCGCGGATGGAGCCAGCGAAGGAAATCGTGGTGGACGCTGTCCGGTCCGCGCCCTTTTGCGGCCCGCGCTGGAAGGGCTGGCCGCCGCCGTACCCGCCGCCGAACAGGTCGGCGAACTCCGGCGGAATACCGCCAGGCGCCCCGTAGCCGCCGGGTTGGCGTCCTCCGCCACCGCCGCCGGTGAACAGCCCGCCGAAGAGATCCTCGAAGCCCGCTGCCCCGGCGCCGCCGCCGGCACCGCCCGGGGCGAAGCGGGCGCCGCCGCCCATGGCACGGATGGCGTCGTACTGCTGGCGCTCATCCGGATCCGAGAGCACAGAATACGCCTCGGAGATGTCTTTGAACTTTTTCTCCGACTCAGCATTCCCGGAATTTGTATCCGGGTGGTGCTGCCGCGCGAGCTTACGGTAGGCCTTCTTAATATCGGCGTCGGAAGCGTCCTTGGCGACACCAAGGATCTTGTAAAAGTCCTTGCCCACCCAATCCTGGCTAGCCAATGGCGTTTCCTTTCAAAAGTCGTGCAGAGTGCGCTTCGCAGATGATGGGCCCCCGCCCCTTCGCGTGGTGGCGTGGTCCTGACGGACCACGCCACCACGCTCCGGCAGGCCCGATGCCACTCCCGGGGCCCATCATCTGCTTCGCGCTGTTTGTCCACTCACTTTAGGCGAGCAGCACGCTGGCGCGGAGGCCGGATATGGGGCGGCGGTGTGGAGGGCACCGCGAAGCGGGCACCGCCCCATATCCGGCGTAGCGCCGGTGGCGAGGTTACGCCGGTACTGCCACAATCACCTGGGCGGCCCGGAGCACGCGGTCCCCGGATTTGTAGCCCGACCGCAGGACCTGGCTGACGGTGTCGATCTCGACGTCCGTGCCGGGCTGCTGGATGAGCGCTTCGTGGATCGTGGGATCGAACTCCACACCGGTCTCATCGATGCGGACCAGTCCGTACGTCTTGAGCGCGGTCTCGAGCTTGGCCGCGATCGCGGCGAATGGGCCGTCGGCCAGATCGCCGTGCTGGCGCGCCGCGTCGACATCGTCGAGCACCGGCAGCAGCGAGTTCAGGACGCCGATGACGGCCATCTCCCCCGCCACTGCACGGTCGCGCTCGACGCGCTTGCGGTAGTTGACGTACTCGGCCTGCAGGCGGCGAAGATCATTCTTCAGCTCCTCCGCCTCGGCAGCGTCCACTCCCTGCGCCACGGATTCCTCGGCCGGCACCTCAACACTGTTCAGGATGTCCTCGGCCTGGGACAGCGCGTCCCCGGACTCGGCATGCTGTTCGGGCTCGGGGTGCCGGGCCTCACCGGTCTCCGGGTCAACCTTGCGGTTGTCCCGGATGACCGGCTTCTGCGGTTCACCGTCGCGGTTCGCATCGGAACCGGGCTCTTCGTTCTGACCGTGGCGGGCCATGATTACTTCTTCTCGTCTTCGTCAACGATTTCGGCGTCGACGATGTCCTCGTCGGCGTCTGCTGTGGGGGCACCCTCTGCGCCGGCTTCGCCGGTAGCGCCGTCCGGGGAACCGGCCTGCGCGTAGATGGCTTCGCCGAGCTTGGTCTGGGAAGCCTGCAGCTTCTCAAACGCGGTCTTCACGGCGGCGTCGTCGGTGCCTTCGAGTGCGGCCTTGAGGGCGTCGACGTCGGCCTTGACCTCGGTCTTGACCTCTTCGGGCAGCTTGTCGTCGTTGTCGGCGATCAGCTTGTCCACGGAGTAGGCGAGCTGCTCGGCGGTGTTGCGTGTGTCGGTTGCTTCGCGGCGGGCCTTGTCCTCGGCTGCGTGCTCCTCGGCGTCACGGACCATACGGTCAATGTCGTCCTTGGAGAGCGCGGTGCCGCCCGTGATGGTCATGGACTGTTCCTTGCCGGTGCCCTTGTCCTTTGCGGAGACATGCACGATGCCGTTGGCGTCGATGTCGAAGGTGACCTCGACCTGCGGGACGCCGCGCGGGGCCGGTGCGATGCCGGTCAGCTCAAACGTGCCCAGTGGCTTGTTGTCCCGGGTGAACTCGCGCTCGCCCTGGAAGACCTGGATGGCGACGGAAGGCTGGTTATCATCCGCCGTGGTGAAGGTTTCGCTCCGCTTGGTCGGGATGGCCGTGTTGCGTTCGATCAGGTGCGTCATGATGCCGCCCTTGGTCTCGATGCCCAGCGAGAGCGGGGTGACATCGATGAGGAGGACATCCTTGCGCTCACCCTTGAGGACACCGGCCTGCAGTGCGGCGCCGACGGCCACGACCTCATCCGGGTTGACGCCCTTGTTCGGTTCCTTGCCGCCGGCGAGCTCCTTGACGAGGTCGTAGACGGCCGGCATGCGGGTGGAGCCGCCGACGAGCACGATGTGGTCAATCTCGGAGAGCTTGATGCCGGCTTCCTTGATGACGTCGTGGAACGGCTTCTTGGTGCGGTCCAGCAGGTCCTTGGTGAGGTCCTGGAACTTGGCGCGGGTGAGCTGCTCGTCCAGGTGGACCGGGCCGTCGGGGGTGACGGAGAGGTACTGGAGGGAGACGTTGGTGCTGGAGGAGGAGGAGAGTTCCTTCTTGGCCTGCTCGGCTGCTTCGCGCAGGCGCTGCAGCGCGATCTTGTCCTTGGACAGGTCGATGCCCTTGACCTTGAGCTGGTTCAGCAGGTAATCCACGACGCGCTGGTCCCAGTCGTCGCCGCCGAGGCGGTTGTCACCGGCGGTGGAGCGGACCTGAATGGTGGAGAAGTCGTCTTCGTCCTTGCCCACTTCGAGGAGGGAAACGTCGAAGGTTCCGCCGCCGAGGTCGAAGACCAGGATGAGCTCGTCTTCCTTGCCCTTGTCCAGTCCGTAGGCGAGGGCGGCCGCGGTGGGCTCGTTGACGATGCGCAGGACCTTGAGGCCCGCGATTTCGCCGGCTTCCTTGGTGGCCTGGCGCTCGGCGTCGTTGAAGTACGCGGGAACGGTGATCACGGCGTCGGTGACCTTTTCGCCGAGGTAGGACTCGGCGTCGTTCTTGAGCTTCATCAGGATGCGCGCGGAGATTTCCTGGGCGGTGTACTTCTTGTCATCGACGGCGACGCTCCAGTCGGTGCCCATGTGGCGCTTGACGGAGGCGATCGTGCGGTCAATGTTGTTGACGGCCTGGCGCTTGGCGATTTCGCCGACGAGGACTTCGCCGGACTTGGAGAAGGCAACTACCGACGGAGTGGTGCGGCCACCCTCGGCGTTGGCAATGACGGTGGGCTCGCCGCCTTCGAGAACGGAGACGACGGAGTTAGTGGTTCCGAGGTCAATACCTACTGCACGTGACATGTGTTGCGTCCTTACTTTCTGGGAATCTTGCCGGGCCGAGGGGCCCGGCGAACTGCGGACCCAGCGGGCCCGACCGTTATTGAGCGATCTGCACTCAACTTTACTCAGAGGCGATTCCGTGTCAATTCAAGGTTGAGTCAACTTCACTCAACTTTGCTCCCGGCGGGCCGAGGGACGGCAGTCAGCCCGCGGATTTCCGGTCCATCCCCGCCCGCGGAGCCCCTGTTTCGCCCTGCGCGAACCCGGCGGGCGGCCCGGGCGTAGTTCGTCCCTGCTACCGGCGGCCATCCGAAAATCGATCCGCGGGATGTGGCTGGGAGGTGGCGCCGCGATTGCCGTGGCCGCCCCGGATTTCCTTAAACGTAAGAGGAGACCGGCATAAGCCGACCTCCTCCTCCCGGACTGCTGCGGTCTACTGCTTACCGGACTTGCCGGCTGCGCCGTAGTTGCCTTCGGGGTATTCGCCTTCCTCGGCATCGGCGGCCGCCTCGCCGACGGCGCCTGCACTGCCGTAGTTTCCAGCCGCATACTCGCCTTCCTCGGCAGCCACAGTGGTGGGCGTGGAAGCGCCGGCGTCGCCGTAGTCCCCGGCCGGATATTCGCCCTCGACCTCCGTGGGCAGGTTCTCTCCTTCCACGCCGGCGTCGCCGTAGTCGCCCTCGACGTACTGGCCCTCGGCATTCGCGGTTTCTTCCACCGGAAGCGGAGCACCCTCGCGCCGCATCCCTTCCGCCGCGCCGGCCTCGCTGTTCTCAGACCTACTGTTTTCCGTCATGAACGGACCCCCTCCTGAAAGCACTGGGTGCGCCCGGGCGGACGCAGGGGCAGTCTATCGAGCACCACCGGATAGGAATAGGGCCCCGGGCGACGCCGGGCGCACTTCGGGCCCAGCGCTTACCCGACGCCGGCGTTCTCCGTTTCGGAGTCGGTCGCGGCGGGCTCCCGTCCGGGTGCGTGCGCGCCCTTCGAGTGCTTTCCGAGCTGACTCGGCCACCAGATGCGCTCCCCGATGTCGTAGGAAAGGGCCGGGACCAACAGCGAGCGGACCAGCACGGTATCCAGCAGCACGCCGAAGGCGACGATGAAGGCCAACTGGACGAGGAACATGATCGGAATGATGCCGAGGGCCGCGAAGGTCGCCGCCAGGACCACGCCTGCGGAGGTGATAACCCCGCCGGTGACACCGAGACCGCGAAGAATGCCGGGCCGGGTGCCGTGTTTGAGGGATTCCTCGCGGACGCGGCTCATCAGGAAGATGTTGTAGTCCACGCCGAGCGCCACCAGGAACACAAATCCGAAGAGGGGCACGGTTGCATCAGCCCCGGGAAAACCGAGGAAGTTGTTGAAGACGACGGCGACGACGCCCATGGCTGCGCCATAGGACAGCACGACCGAGGCCATCAGCAGCACCGGGGCCAGCACGGACCGCAGCAGCAGCATCAGGATGACCAGGATAACCGCCAGGACAATGGGAATGATCGTGACGAGGTCCCGCTGGGCTGAGGTGTTGGTATCCAGTGCGGTGGCGGTCACGCCGCCGACCAGCGCCCCGGCGTCGACCGTTTTCACCGCGCCGCGGAGTGCTACGACGGTGTCCTCGGCTGCGGAAGAGTCGGCCGCGGAGCTCAGCGTCGCGTTGATCAGCACCTTGCCGTCGCGGACCGCCGGTGCGGCGGGAGCGCCCGGCGCGCCGGTGATGGGAACGCTGCCGGCCGCCAGCAGGTAGGCATCCCCGACGCCGCCGGTCGCCTTGACCTTCTCCAGCACCGCGGCCGCTTTGGCTTCATCCGCGACGATGACGGCAGGGCTGCCGGATCCGGCGTCGAAGTGCCGGGCCAGGGCATCCTGGCCGTCGACGGCGTTGGAGGCCGTAAGGATGACGTCGGTCTGTGGCACGCCGTTGGCCTTGAGCTGCAGGATGCCGGTGGACGCCACGAGCAGCAGGAGCACCGAGGCCACCCAGACCGTCCGAGGCCGGCGGGAGACCAGCGACCCTGTGGCACGCCAGATGCCCCGCTGCCCCTCCAGGCCCGTGGAGAGCCGCGGTTCCCGTTCGGTTTCCGGAAGGACTTTCGGCCGGAACGGCCAGAATGCCGCTCGGCCAAAGAGTGCCATCAGGGCCGGCAGCAGGGTCAGGGCGGCGAAGAGTGCGCACAGGATGCCGGCGGCAGCGACGGGACCGAGTGCCTTATTGGAGTTGAGATCGGAGAACAACAGGCACAGCAGCGCAATGATCACGGTGGCGCCGGAGGCGAGGATTGGCTCGAAGGAAGCCTTCCACGCCGTCAGGACGGCTGAGGTGCGGTTGGTCGTATGCGTGAGCGCCTCACGGAATCTGGCCACGTAGAGCAGGGCGTAATCCGTGGCGGCGCCGATCACCAGAATCGACAGGATGCCCTGGCTTTGGCCGTTGAGCTGGATCCATCCCATTTTGGCCATGCCAAACACCAGAAGAATGGCAGCGGTAAGCGCAAAGACTGAGGTCAGCAGGACGGTGACGGGCAGCAGCAGCGACTTGTAGACGATCAGGAGAATCACGAAGACGGCGCTGAGCGCCACGAGCAACAGGATGCCGTCGATCCCGCCAAAGGCGCTGGCGAGGTCTGCGGTCAGCCCGGCGGGACCGGTGACGAAGGTCTGCATCCCGTCCGGGGCGGAGGCCTTCACTTCATCCCGGAGTTCTTTGACAATGTCCCGCACTGCCTCCGAGGATTCGATCGGCACCACGAACTGAACGGCCTTCGAATCCTCCGAAGGAATGGGGGCCGATGACGGTGCTGACGCCCTCCAGGGACTCCAGCTTGCCCTTGATCGCGGCCGCCTGCCCGAACTGCGCCGGCGTGAAGGCGTCACCGTTCTCGATCACAATGACGGCGGGGATTTCCGTGGACTCTCGGAACTTGGCCTGCCACTCCTGGGCTGCCGTGGCTTCGGCGCTTGCCGGCAGGAAGGAGGCCTGGTCGTTAGTGGAGACTTCGCTCAGACGTCCGAAGGTGGGGCCACCGATGCCGGCGATAGCCAGCCATGTCACAACCAGCAGCACCGGCACCAGCCAGCGCAACCAGAACGGGACCCGCGTCGCGGTAGGAGGTTTCGTAGTCATGGGTCCTTCTTGGATCGTCATCGGAAGAGTAAAATCATCTTCATAGTAGACTATCTCCAATATGGAGATAAACCCCTGAGGGAATCTGGCGAATAAGACTTCAGGCATATATCGGGAGACGATGGCGCGCACGTCAGTTCCAGCCGGCTGAAGTAAAATCCGCAAGGGCGCACTTTTGGAGCCGCAGCAACAATTACCGTCGAAAGGAGGCTCGCCATGTCAGAGACACCGGGACAACCGGAGACCGGAGGGCCGCCGCCACTGGTCCGGATCCTGCAGGAGTTCACCCTGGAAGCGAACCGCTACGTGGACGCCGCCGGCGGCCGGAATGATATGCACCGGACTGACATGAATGCCCTCGCCGTCATCATGCGCCATACCGCCCGGGGCGAAATAGTCACGCCAGGCGTGCTCCGGAAAGAACTCAACCTCAGCTCCCCTGCCACGACCGCGCTGATCGACAGGCTGCACGCCTCAGGCCATGTGCTCCGCGAACGCCAGGGGCCGGACCGGCGCCAGGTCCAGCTGCGGATGACAGCCAAGGCCTACCAGGACGGCGGAGCCATGTTCCTCCCGCTTGCCCGCCATATGGGCGCCGCGATGGGCGCGTACTCACCCGGGGAACTGGAGATCGTCACCCGGTTCATGACGTCCATGATCGACGCGACCCTGGCGGCCGGGCAGGAAGCCGCCGGAAGAGGACCCGATGAGTACCCGCGCGGCGAATCGGCGCCGGGCACCGCCTGAATAAAGTCCGCGGCAGGACACGGCATTTTGCCGGCGCGAAGGAGTAACGTTCCCCTATGAGCGAGGAGCAGCCTGACGACGTCTACAGCCATGGCCATCACGAGTCGGTGGTCCGGGCCCACGCCTCCCGGACGGCGGAGAACTCCGCCGCGTTCGTTGTCCCCTACCTCACCCCGGGGGCCACCGTGCTCGACGTCGGCTGCGGTCCGGGCAGTATCACGTGCGATTTCGCCGGACTCGTCGCCCCGGGCCGGGTTACCGGGCTGGACCGATCCCCCGAGGTGGTCGCCCAGGCAGCCGCCCTCGCGGTCGAGCGTGGCATGCAAAACGTCGGGTTCGCGGCCGGCAACATCTACAGTCTCGACTTCGAGGATGACTCGTTCGACGTCGTCCACGCACACCAGGTCCTGCAGCATTTGACCGACCCGGTGGCCGCTTTGCGCCAGATGCGCCGGGTGGCGAGGGCAGGCGGGGTCGTGGCCGTGCGCGACGCCGACTTTCATGGAATGAGCTGGTACCCGGCCCTCCCGGAACTGGACGAATGGATGGAGCTTTACCAGCGGATCGCGCGCCGTAACGGGGCCGAGCCCGACGCCGGCCGGCGCCTGGTGTCCTGGGCGCAGGCCGCCGGCTTCACGGATGTCGCACCATCAAGCAGTAACTGGCTCTACGCCACGGGCCAGCAGCGCCGCTGGCAGGCGCGGGTGTGGGGTGAGCGGGTACTGCACTCTGCTTTCGCGGATCAGGCGCTTGAATACGGATTCGCCAACGCGGCGGACCTGGCCCGGATTTCGGCGGGCTGGCACCGGTGGGGATCCACGGACGACGGCTGGTTCCTCATCCCCAACGGCGAAGTGCTCGCCCGGGGCTAAAATCCGCCGCCGCTCGGGATTTGACGGAGATGGCCGGAACCGGCACCCGAAAACGGCCACTTGGGGCAAACGGAATGTGCGGCTTGACCATGCAGACCGGCACCGTGTGCGCGGCACCGTGTGTGCGGCGTCGCCGCCGCCCCGCGGCAACTGACTCCCAGCCAACCAACCACGGCCCGGACAGTAGACTCATCTGGTGCAACCCTCCCTTTGGCTGGCCCTGGCCGGCGCCGGCGCCCTGATCAGCTTCACTCCCGGCGCAGGCGCCATCAACACCATGAGCAATTCGTTGAACTCGGGATTCCGCCGTTCCATCTGGGGCATCCTTGGCCAGCAGGCCGCGCTGGTGGTACACATCGTGGTCGTCGCGCTGGGTGTCGGTGTCCTCGTCGCGAGCTCTCCTGTGGCCTTCAACGTCATCCGTTATGCCGGGGCCGCATACCTGGTCTATCTGGGCATCCGGCAGTTCCTGCAGAAACCGGACCTGGACCAGGAGACGGCCGCCACGCTGCGCAACGAACCGGCGTTCTCCATGTTCCGCCGCGGCCTGTGGGTCAACCTGCTCAATCCGAAGGCGATCGTCTTTTTCCTGGCCTTCACGCCCCAGTTCATTCGTCCCGAGCAGCCGCTGCTGGGGCAGTACATGATCCTCGCCGTCACAGTGATCGCGATCGACATCCTGGTGATGTGGTTCTTCTTTGCCGCGGCGGCCAAGTCCTTCCGGCGCTTCACCCACGACGCCCGCGGGCAACTGATCCTGAACCGGACGTTTGGGGTGCTGTTCGTCGGCGTCGGTGTCCTGCTGGCGCTGATTCACTGACGGACGGGCGCCCCGGCCCGCCGCCCGTCCCCGGCGAGTGCTGACAGGACGTGGGAGCTATCACAGCCACTGTTGCAGGCGAAGGCAGCCATACCGGGGGCGTGGATCACGGATACCCTTTTCCGGGGGCGCTGGCCACGAGGACCGGCATGATTCATGCTTAAGCACATGAGTTCAACGTCGAGACAGTTTCGGATCATCACCGTCTGCACCGGAAATATCTGCCGGTCGCCGATGGCCGAGCTGATGCTGGCGGAGGCTTTGGCCGCCGAACGTCTCACCGGAGCTGTCGTGGATTCAGCCGGCACAACATCCTATGAAGCCGGCCGTCCGATTGATCCGCGGGCCGCGCGCAAGCTCCTGACCCACGGCATCGCCTCCCGGTCCCACGTCGCCCGCGAATGGCGTCCTGAATGGTTCGCCGGCCGTGAGCTGATTCTGGCCCTCGACGTGGACCACTATGGCTGGCTCCGGCAGGCGGCGCCAGACCCGCAATCCATGGCCAGGATCCGCATGCTGCGAAGCTTTGATCCCGCCGTCGCCGGCAAGGACCCGCTGGACCAGGGCATCGAGGACCCGTGGTTCGGCGGCCACACGGACTTTGACAACACGTGGGACCTCATCCGCGCCTCGGTCCCGGGAATCGTGGCGCACGTCCGGGCGGAGCTGGAACGACCGGACCAGCAGCAGGACAACGCAGGGCAGCAGGTACGCTCTACTTCATGAACCCAGCACCCGTCATCATCGCCATCGACGGGAGGTCAGGCTCCGGGAAAACCACTCTGGCCATTGAACTGGCCGCACGCCTCCGCGAGCACCACAAGGTCTCACTCTTCCATCTGGAGGACATCTATCCCGGCTGGAACGGGCTGTCGGCCGGCGTCGAACGCTACGTCTCCACCGTCCTCACTCCGCTGCACCGCGGCGAAACGGCGGAGTGGGTCAGCTGGGACTGGGACAAGCATTACGACGGCGAAACCCGCACCACCCCGCCTTCTGAAATAGTGATCGTGGAAGGCGTCGGCGCCGGCTCCGCGTCGGCACGGCCGTTTCTGGATGCCGTGATCTGGGCGGATTCGCCCGACGCCGACCGCCGCCGGCGGGCGCTGGCCCGCGACGGCGACACATACGCGCCGTTTTGGGAGCAATGGGCCGGCCAGGAAGCAGAATGGCTGGAGGCCGACGACGTCCCGGCTCACGCCGACGTGCAGGTGGTCAACCTCGCCGACGGCGCGTCCCCGTCCGACGTCCTGCAATCACTGCAGTACCTGCCCGCACTGGCCCCCATCCTCCTGCCCGACCTGGCCACCCGGCGCGGACTCCGGCTCCGGTCCGAACGGCTGACCGCGGCACCGGACACCGCCAGAGTCTTCAAGACGCTGTACGGGCGCTCCCCCAATGCGGTGTGGCTCGACTCCTCGCTGCCCCCGGAAGGGCTCGCCCCTGCGGCGGCGGAACGCAGCCGCTTCAGTATCCTCGCTGATGACGGCGGACCCTTCGGACAGTCAGTCCGGCACAGCTCCGGCAGAACCTTCGTGAGCGTCGGCACTTCCACGGTGACAACTGAGGGAGGATTCTTCCGCTGGCTGGACAGCGCCTGGGGCCGCCGCGACCTCCGCAGTCCCGAGGACTATCCGTGCGAATTCACCCTGGGCTGGCTCGGCTACCTCGGCTACGAGCTCAAGCGTGAGACCGGCGGCAGCGATGTCACGGCGCCCACCCCGGACGCCTGCCTGCTCTTCGCTGGCCGCGCCGTGGTCCTGGACCACGTCGAAGGCACAGTCTGGCTGCTGACGCTCGACGCTCCCGATGCGGAGGCCTGGCTCGAGGCAGCCCGCGCGGCCGTGCACTCGGCAGCCGCGGCACCGGCGGCCCCGGAGTTCCTTATTCCCGGCGGGGCCGGGCTGACCTTCCGGGCGCGGGATACCGAGTCCGGCTACAAGGCCAAGATCGCCGAGTCCCAGCGTGAAATCTTCGAGGGGAATACCTACGAAGTCTGCCTGACCACCGCACTGACGGCGTCGGTGGCGCTGGCACCCGGCGGACCGGATGCGCTGGACCCGTGGCAGACCTATCTTGCGCTGCGCCGGAGGAACCCGGCCCCGTTCGCAAGCTACCTGCGTTTCGGGGATCTCACCGTCGCCAGCACCTCTCCTGAACGCTTCCTCAAGATCGCGGCCGACGGCACGATGCGGGCCGAACCGATCAAGGGAACCCGCCGTCGGGACGCTGACCTAGGCAAGGACGAGGCGCTGCGCCATGATCTCGGGCGGTCCGCCAAGGACCGGGCGGAAAACATCATGATCGTGGACCTGCTCCGCAACGATCTCAGCCGTTTCGCCGTGCCGGGGTCAGTCTCGGTCAGCCGGCTGTGCGCGATCGAAAGTTACGCCACCGTGCACCAGATGGTCAGCACCATCGACGCCCGGCTCGAACCGGGGGTGCCGCCCGCCGAAGCCGTGGCCGCCTGTTTCCCGGCCGGGTCCATGACGGGCGCACCCAAAGTCAGCACCATGGCAGTTCTGGACCGGCTCGAAGCCGCACCGCGGGGCGTCTATTCCGGCGCCATCGGCTACTTCTCGCTCACCGGCGCGAGCGACCTCGCCGTCGCGATCAGAACCCTCGTGATCAGCCCCGGCGCGGCCGGCGACGGGACCGCCGAACTCAGCCTTGGCGTTGGAGGCGCCATCACAGCGGATTCCTCACCGCAGGAGGAATACGACGAAATCCGGACCAAGGCGTTCGGGGTACTCTCGACGCTCAACGCGGAGTTCCCGGCCGGCTGAGACCGGCCCCTGCCCGCCACGGGCCGACAGCACGCCTACTGCAGCGTCGCAGTCAGCCGTGCAACGTTATCGACGTACTTGGCCCGCATCGGACGTTTGAGCCAGTCCTCCAGCAACAGCTCCTTCGAGATGTCGCGGTAGGTGTCCTCCACCGCGCGGACCCGCTGCACAATGTCCGAACCGAGCAGCATCACGGAGACTTCAAGGTTCAGCGAGAAGGACCGCATGTCCATGTTGCTCGAACCCAGGACCGCGACCTCGTCATCAATCGTGAAGTGCTTGGCATGGAGCACAAACGGGGCCCGGTACAGGTAGATCCTTACTCCGGCCTCCAGCAGGGCCTTGTAGAAGGACTGCTGCGCGTGGTGGACCAGGAACTGATCGCCTTTCTCCGAAACGAAGAGCTCAACGTCGACGCCGCGCTGCGCCGCGGTGGTCACTGCGTAGAGCAGGGAATCGTCCGGGACGAAGTACGGGCTGCAGATGGAGATCCTGTGCTGCGCCGAGTAAATCAGCGTGTTGAACAGCCGCAGGTTGTTCTCGGTGATGAAGCCAGGCCCGCTGGGGACTGCCTGCGCCGTGACGTGCCCGGGAGACGGTTCGGGCCGGTGCCGCAACTGCTCCTCCAGCGATTCATCAGTTTCGCTGAGCCAGTCGGTGGCAAAAACCACGTTGAGGGTCGTCACGATCGGTCCGCGCAGGCACGCCATGAGTTCCACCCATTCCCGGCCCAGTTTGCGGTGCTTGGAATTGTTGTAGGACGGCTCTATGAGGTTCTGCGATCCGGTAAAGGCCATCTCGCCATCAATGACCATGATCTTGCGGTGGTTGCGCAAGTCCGGGCGCCGCCATTGCCCGTGCACCGGGCTCAGCGGCAGCATGGGCCGCCAGCGGATCTTGCTCGCCTTGAGCCGCCGGATCAACTTCCGGTAGCCCTGGATCCGCAGCGTGCCCAGGTGATCGAAGAGGAGCCGCACCTCGACGCCCCGCTCCGCCGCCTCCTCCAGCGCGGTCAGCAGATCATCGGTGACATGATCGGCGCTCATGATGTAGAACTCGGCGTTAACGAAGGTCTTGGCCTCCCGGACCGCGGCGGCCATCGCCTTGATGGAGTCCGGGTAGCCCGGCAGCAGCTCGACGCTGTTGCCGTCCACCATCGGCAGCGAGCCCAGGGTCTTGTTCAATTCGGCCGCTGACGCGACCCATTCCGGGCCGCTATAGTCACTTTCCATACTTGCCAGCTCGGAGGTGCCGGCCCGGACGCGCGTGTTGATGGCCTGCTGCTGCGCCCGGCGGCGGCGGGAAAGGCGGAAGTTGCCGAAGAGCAGGAACAGCGTCAGGCCCACGGAGGGAACGAAGAAGATGACCAGCAGCCACGCCATCGCCGTGGTGGGCCGGCGGTTACCGGGGATGATTCCCAGCGCCAGCACCCGGATGGCGAGGTCGATCAGGGTCAGGACCACGATCAGCCAGGGCGGGAGAGTTCCCGCCAACGGTATCGGCCACAACACAGGCGAACCCCTCCAGCTACAGGCCCGCGGAACTGTTCCGGATCGGGCAACGACCAAATCCTATCCCGGGACGCCGCGCACTAAGCTGATGCCATGACTTCTGCTGCTGGCGTTTCCGCTCCTGTCACGGTTCTGGTCTTCCTGGATCCCGCATTCGAGGACGGCCGCCTGGCTGACGCGTCAAAACCGCAACTGATGGCCACAGACCAGGGGGCCACCCGTGGCGACGGTGTTTTCGAGTCGCTGCTGGCCGTCGGCGGCCAGCCCCGGAAGCTTCAGGCCCATCTGGACCGGCTGGCAGGATCGGCCCGCCTCCTGGAACTGGACATCCCCGTCGAAGACGTGTGGCGGCGCGCGATTGGCACGGCCCTCAGCGAGTACCGGGGCCGGCCAGCGCCCGTCCCGGACGCCCTCGATCCCGACGGCCATGCGGGCGATAGTGCAGACACGCCCGCCGATGAGGCAGTTATCAAACTGATTGCCACCCGCGGCGTCGAGGGCGGCGACGGCCCCATCTGCTGGGTCCAGGCATCCCGGCCGTCCCCGGCCGGCCGCCGCCAGCGCGAGACCGGACTCGACGTGATCCTGCTGGAGCGCGGCTATGACAGCGAGGTCGGCGAACGCGCCCCCTGGCTGCTGCTCGGGGCCAAAACACTGTCCTATGCCGTGAACATGGCCGCCCTGCGGTACGCGCACCGGCAGGGTGCCGACGACGTCATCTTCACCTCAGCGGACGGACGGGTCCTTGAAGGGCCGACGTCGACCGTGCTGCTGGCGCATTTGGAAACCTCGGACGACGGCGCCGGCGGGGTCCGGACGGTCCGTCGGCTGATCACGCCGCAACAGGACAGCGGCATCCTGCCCGGTACCTCCCAGGGCGCCCTCTTCACGGCAGCGAAGGCCGCCGGCTGGGAGCTGGGGTACGGGCCGCTGGAGCCGCAGGATCTGCTCGACGCCGATGCCGTGTGGCTGATCTCCAGCATCCGGCTCCTGGCCCCGGTGAACCACATCGACGGCCATGAAATCGGGACCCGGGAACGGCGGGCACAGCTCACGGCGGAGCTCAACGCCCTCTACGCGACGATCGGATAGGCGGGGATCCAGCCGGCGTGCCGGAAAGTGCCACCTCAGGCTGAGCGCACGGCTCCTGCGTACGCTGACGGGCGCCGCCGGAACGAGGCCGGGTTGAAGGACGGAAGCAGGAACGCCGCCAGGACCGCGTCGAGGAGTTCGGGGGCTGCGGCGCTGCTGGCACCAAACCGTGCCCGCAGGCCCAGGACCACCGGGGTGCCATCGGCCCTGCGGCGGATGTCAACCTCGACCGGCCCCGTCAGCCCGACGGCATGGACGGCGGCCATGGCCAGCGGGGCCACATCCGCGGCGGCGCCGGTCGCGACCCTCCGGCCCACAGCGGACGCAGCACCGGTGTCGGTCCCGGCGCCCAGGCCGGCCCGGACAGGCTGATCCACGACTACCACGTGGGGCGCCATCGCGTTCTGCGTCCGGGTCCCGAAGACCAGTGCGACATATCCTGCCCCCGGGATGAACTCCTGGACGATCCGGCCCTCCGGCTGCTGCGCCCAGTCCACCGGCCCGGCCCCGGGCAGGACTACGGCGCCGTTCTCGCCGCGGGGGACCCTCGGCCTCACGACGACGGAACCGCCCATCGCTGCGAGGGACGCCGGTGCGGCCGCGAAGTCGCTGGGCACACCGAACCGCGGGACCGCGATCCCCTCTGCCTGCAGCGTCCAAGCGGTCAGGAGGCGATCGTTGGCGAGGGCCACCGGGCCGGGATCGGACACGATCAGCCGGACGCCGTCGCTGAACGCGGCACGGGCGGCCGCCAGGTGCGGCAACTCCTCGGTGCGCGTCGGGATAACCACATTGAGGTTCCTGGCATCAACGAGCCGGCGCAGAGCCGGGACCCAGTCCGGATCCGATGCCGGCGGAAGCACCACCGCCTCGGTACCCGCGATACCCGGCACCTGGCAGGAGTCGGCGCCGAGAACCGGGAGTCCCCGGGCCGAAAGCTGGGTTGCGATGCTCCGCCCGGCGGCGCTGCCAAGTCCGGTAACCAGGATGTGTGGACGCACGGCTTCCCCTTCCGTTGCGGGCCGCTGACGCCGGTCCCCCCGGCGGCAGCGATTCACAGTTATATGAGACCTAAGTTCTGAGACCCAAGTTCTGAGACTTGAGCGGCGATGTTGCTGGCTTTGTCCTTCCAGTAAAGTGGCCGCCGTCCCGGATAACACGAGTGGCCACTACTTGGAACTCCCGGTTGCGCCGGGCCCGGTTCCCGGCATCCGTGACAGAAAATGACGACGGCGGCAGTGCGGGCCGACGTCGTAAGTGTTACGTTCGTTGGGAGTAATGAGAACCGGTGCCAAGCCCTGACTGGCCGGTCGGCAACCCTCCCTTTCGCGGCGGGGTGCCTCAGGTGAATACTCGGCATATCGACCACTCGAGCTGCAAGCGTGAATGAAGGAGATCCCTAATGCCCGACGCATCCGTCCAGGCGGCCCCGCAGGCCTCCCCCGAGGAAAAACTGGCCTACCGGCTGTTCACCGGCCCCGATGACCGTTCCTTCTGCGAGCGCGTCTCGGCCGCCCTGGCCGAAGGGTACGTGCTTCACGGCAACCCCGCCGTCACGTTTAACGGCAGCACCGTGATCGTGGCGCAGGCCGTCATCCTGCCCACGGCGATTGCGTCCGCGGACGCAGCCGTCGCGAACGCCGTCGAGGACCTCGACAGCGACGCTGCCGACTACGAGGAAGCATTTGAGGGGCACGCGTGAGCTACGCAGGAGACCTCACCCCGCCGGAAGCCTGGGCCAAGCTGGAGGCCGGCGCCGTTCTGGTCGACGTGCGCACAGAAGGCGAATGGGCCCACATTGGTATACCGGACACCAAGGCCACCGAGAACGATCCACTGTTCATCCAGTGGAATCTTGCCGGCGGCTACGCCAACCCGCGGTTTATCGAGCAGTTGAAGTTGCAGGCGCCGGAGGACGACGCGGTGGAACTCATCTTCCTGTGCCGCTCCGGCGCCCGCTCCATTGCCGCCGCCATTGCCGCCACTGAAGCCGGGTTCACCGCGTACAACGTCCTGGAAGGCTTCGAAGGCGAACCCGACCACCTCGGCGAGCGGACCGTCAACGGCTGGAAGAACCGCGGCCTGCCCACCAATCTCGGAGAAAACTAAGTGGGTTTCAATCCCGACGCCGCAGGGTGGGGACCGGAGACCCAGGCCGTACGCGGCGGTCTTGACCGCAGCGGCTTCCAGGAGACCACTGAGCCGGTGTTCCTCAATTCCGGGTTCGTCTACGAATCCGCCGCAGCCGCCGAACGGGCCTTCACCGGCGAAGACGAGCGGTTTGTCTACTCGCGCTACGGCAACCCGTCGGTGGCGACCTTCCAGGAGCGACTCCGGCTGATCGAGGGAACAGAGGCATGCTTCGCGACGGCATCCGGCATGTCCGCGGTCTTCACCGCCCTCGGCGCCCTGCTGGCAGCCGGCGACCGGGTGGTCGCCGCACGCTCCCTCTTCGGTTCCTGCTTCGTGATCCTCAGTGAGGTTCTGCCTCGCTGGGGCGTCGAGACTGTCTTCGTGGACGGACCGGATCTGGAGCAGTGGCGGGTGGCGCTGTCGGAGCCGACGACGGCCGTGTTCTTCGAGTCCCCATCAAACCCCATGCAGGAAATCGTCGACATTGCCGCGGTGAGCGCCCTCGCGCATGCCGCCGGCGCCACCGTGGTGGTGGACAACGTCTTCGCCACACCGCTGCTGCAGCGCTGCGGTGATTTGGGCGCGGACGTGGTTGTCTACTCCGGCACCAAGCACATTGACGGTCAAGGCCGTGTTCTGGGCGGCGCCATCCTGGGAACGAAGGAGTTCATCGACGGCCCGGTCAAGCAGCTGATGCGGCATACCGGCCCGGCGTTGTCCGCTTTCAACGCCTGGGTGCTGACCAAGGGGCTGGAGACCATGGCGCTGCGGGTGAACCACGCCTCGGCCTCGGCACTGCGTCTCGCCGCCTGGCTTGAAGGGCAACCGGCGGTGGGCTGGGTCAAGTACCCGTTGCTGGCATCCCACCCGCAGCACGAGCTGGCGGCGCGGCAGATGAAGGCCGGCGGGACCGTGTTGACGCTGGAGCTCGCCCCGACGCCCGGGCGGTCCGCGAAGGAAGCCGCCTTCGCGTTGCTGGACGGGCTGCGGATCATCGACATCTCCAACAACCTGGGCGATTCGAAATCCCTGATTACGCACCCGGCCACCACAACGCACCGGGCCATGGGTCCGGAGGGACGCGCCGCAATCGGGCTGAGCGACGGAGTGGTGCGGCTGTCCGTGGGTCTGGAAGACGTCGAAGACCTGATGCGTGACCTGGGTCAGGCCCTGAAGCAGGTCTAACCGCCCCGGCCCCGGCCGTCGTCCGCGGGCCGTCCCCGGGAGCTATCCGGCGAATGGCACTTCGTCAGGGGACAACGACGTCGCCCTGACCGCGTGGTCCACGACGCCGGGCAGCCCGGCCTCGGCGAACAGGCGGCGTTGCTGTTGCGACCCGGTGCCGCGCTCCATGATCCGCCGGATGCCCGCGTCCACCAGCCCGAGTTCGCCCTGTTCCTGGAGCACCGGGGCAAGGTAGTCCACCAGCGCATCCACTACGTCGCGGGCAGGTGCGGGCCTGAAGCTGCCGAAATCCAGCAACTCCGTGCGCACGCCGAAGTTACTGGCCTGCCAGGCAGCCATCCGCAACAGCACAGTGGGGACCGGGGCCGGTTCAACGCCGTCGCGCCAGTCCCGGCTGGCCGATTCCACGAGCGCGCGGACCAGCACGGCAATCAGCGCCGCGTCTTCGGCAAGCAGACACACATCCGCCACCCTGACCTCAACGGTGGGATGGTGCCGGCACAGACGGGCGTCAAAGTAGACCATCCCCTCGTCGAACAGCACTCCGGTCTCCAGCAGCCGGTTCACAACCCGGCGATAGACAGACAGACTTCCGAAAATCATCGACGGTCCGGCGCCGGGCCAACGGTTCCAGACCTGTGTGCGGTAGCTGTCGAACCCGGTCTCCGTGCCGTTCCAGTAGGGCGAGTTCGCGCTGAGTGCCACCAGGACGGCCAGCTTGTCGCGGATCCGGTCCATCACGGCCACTCCCTCGTGCGGGGACTCCACGAGGGTGTGCACGTGCAGGCCGCAGGTCAGCTGGTCCCGCACGGTGAGCCCGAAGCGGTTTTCCATGGCGGTGTAGCGCGGTTTGGGCGTCATATGGGTCACCGGCGCGTGCGGCGACGTTGCCAGGGCGGCAACCCGGGCCCCGTGGGTCCGGGCGGCGCGGTCCGCGAGGTCCCGGTCCAGCCGGATTGCCCGGAGCAGCCCGGCGTAATCCCGGCACGGCGCCGTCTGGGTTTCGATTTGTTCGAGCTTGAGCTCATAGCTGAAGCCGGGTTCGTCCGGGCAGGCGGCGCCGTCGGGGCTCAGCTGTGCCATCAGGGCCGCAGCAAGAGCCAGCGGGGAACCAGTCGCCTCGTCGACAATCAGGAGTTCTTCCTCAACGCCGAAAGTGCGCATGATCCTATTTTGCCCGTGCGGACGTGTATGCAACAGATGGCGCGGACCAACGCGGAGCCACTTTTCGCCCGTCCGGCGGCCCCGGATGGGCGAACAGTGCCCCCGCGTTGGTCTTTCAGAGGAAGGCTAGTCCTGGAAGTACTCGATTTTCGCGCCGATGGTGTTGAGCCGCTCGGCCAGATCCTCATAGCCGCGCTCGATCACATAGATATTGCGCAGTTCCGAGACCCCCCGCGCGGCGAGCATGGCCAGCAGCAGGCAGGCCGCCGGGCGGAGCGCGGGCGGGCAGCCCACTTCGGCGGCCCGCCACCTGGTGGGTCCGTTGACGTAGATGCGGTGCGGGTCGAGCAGCTGCACACGGGCGCCCAGCTTGTTCAGTTCTGTCAGGTAGATGGCACGGTTCTCGTAGACCCAGTCGTGGATCATGGTCTGGCCCTCTGCATTGGCCGCGATGACCGCAAAGAACGGCAGGTTGTCGATGTTCAGCCCGGGGAACGGCATGGGGTGGATTTTGTCTTCCGGGGCGCGCAGCTCCGAGGGCCGGGTGGTGACGTCCACCAGCCGGGTCCGGCCGTTCCGGGCAAAGTACTCGCCGGAGACCTCGAGCTGCTGGCCCATCTGTTCCAGTGTCGCGAGCTCGATTTCCATGAACTCGATCGGGACACGGCGGACGGTGACCTCGGAGTTCGTCACGATCCCGGCTGTGATCAGGCTCATCGCCTCAATCGGGTCTTCTGAGGGGAAGTATTCGACGTCGACGTCGGCGGCGGGGTTGCCGACGATCCGCAGCGTCGTGGTGCCTACGCCGTCGATCTTCACGCCGAGCATCTGCAGGTAGAAACAGAGGTCCTGCACCATGTAGTTGGGGCTGGCGTTGCGGATGATGGTGGTGCCGCTGCGGTGCGCGGCAGCCATGATGGCGTTTTCGGTGACGGTGTCGCCGCGTTCGCTGAGCACGAAGGACCGGTCCTTACCGTCCGCCGGAGGAGCCTGTACCGCGTAGAAGCCGGCCGTGGCCTCAACGCTGAGACCAAACTGGCGCAGCGCCTGCATGTGTGGCTCGACCGTTCGGGTGCCGAGGTCGCAGCCGCCCGCGTAGGGGAGCCGGTACCCCGCGGATTCATCCAGCAGTGGCCCCAGCAGCATGATGACGCTGCGGGTCCGCCGGGCGGCCTCGACATCCATGGCGTCGAGGTTCAGTTTTGCGGGCCGGCGGATCCGGAGGTCGTTCACGTTGAGCCACGTGCACTCGACCCCGATGCTGGTCAGGACCTCGACGATCCGGTTGACCTCTTCGATCCGGGCCAGGCGGCGCAGGGTAGTGGTGCCGCGGTTGATGAGGCTGGCGCACAGCAGCGCGACGCCGGCGTTTTTGCTGCTATTGACGTCGACGGCGCCGGACAGGGTACGGCCGCCCTCCACCCTGAGGTGGGTCATCTGCGGCCGGCCCACTTTGACAATGCTGCGGCCGACGATGGCTTCCAGCCGCTGGATCATCTTGAGGCTGAGGTTCTGTTTGCCTTGCTCCATCCGGGCGATGGCACTCTGGCTCGTCCCGAGCTCGGCGGCGAGCTGCCCTTGGGTCCAGCCTTTCTCTCCCCGGGCGTCGCGGAGCAGGATGCCAACGTGTTCTGCAGTCTCTTGAGTCATTCCACGAAAATATCACAGATGAGTTACCCGAGGCAGGAAGTGCGGCCCGGTCCGCAGATTCGCCCCCTCATACCCACATCATGCGATAACCTGGCCAGCGGCCGCTACTGCTGCGCGAGGAAGACCATGTTCCATGTACCGGCTCCGAGGGCGGCGCCAACTGCGGCGGCGGCGATTCCCAGGCCGCCCAGCAGGACCCACGCGTCGAGGCCGCTGAACGTCGAAGGGCGTGCCCACGTCCGCTCGGCCCCGCCGAAACCGCGGGCTTCCATAGTGACAGCGAGCCGGGAAGCGCGCCTGATCGCCTGAACCAGCAGTCCAAAACTCTGCCCCAGGGTGGCCCGGATCCGCTGGTAGGGGTTGCCGCGCGAGCCCACGCCGCGGGCCCCGCCGGGCCATCCCGATGGTCTGCCATTCTTCGGCCATCAGCCCCACCAGCCGCATCGCGGCCAGGGTTCCCAGCACAAAGCGGTGCGGCAGCTTTGCCTTCTGGGCGAGCGCATCAGCCAGATCGGTGGGGTCCGTGCAGCTCATCAGCAGCACGGCGGGGAGGGCAATTGCGAGCCCGCGCAGCGCGAACCCCAACCCCAGCTGCAAGGAGCCCTCACTGATGGACCAGATCCCGGTGTCGACCAGGATGGACCCGGTGTCCGGCGCCAGGATGGCGGTGCTCCATCCGCCCAGTGCCGCGGCCAGGATCAGTGGCCATCCGCGCTGCCACAGCAGGACCAGGGTCAGGCCGGCGAGGGGAAACAGGAGCAGTTCGAACGCCAGTGCCACCGAGGCCGAGACCCAATCGATGGACAACGCCAGCACGAAGGTAATGAGGACGACGGCCGTGAACTTAGCCAGCGGGTTGGCCCGGGTCAGCACGGACCGGTTGCCGCGAAGGGCCAGGGCATCCCTCATGACGGGGCCGCCCCGGGCAGTTCGCGGCCCCGGAGGTCATGGTGGCCCCCGCCGTGCTCCCGGCTGCCGCGCCCGGCGCGGCCCGGAGCGCCGAGGCTGAGTTCCGTACCGCCCAGGGCTGCCGTAAATTCCTGGTCATGGGTCACGGAGACGATCGCGGTTCCGGCATCGAGCAGCTCGGACAGGAAGGAAGCGAGCTCGGCCCACGTGTTTGCGTCCTGGCCGAAGGTGGGCTCGTCAAGGACCAGCACCTGTGGGTGGGCGGCGAGGACGGTGGCCACCGACAGCCGCCGCTTCTCCCCGCCGGAGAGCGTGTAGGGGTTGGCATCCACGAGGTCGGTCAGCCGCAGCCGCTCCAAAAGCTCCTCCACCCGGTCCTCTCCGTAGCCGAGGTGGCGGGGGCCGAACATCAGTTCATCGATCACCCGGCCGGTGACGAACTGGTGCTCGGGTTCCTGGAACACCGTCCCGATCCGTGCAATCAGCTGTTGGGCCTTCCACTGGTAGGGGTCACTTCCGACGCCGGCGCTCAGGGCATCGCTGGCGCTCACGGTTCCGGCGACGGGGCGGAGCAAGCCTGCCAGTGTCAGCGCGAAGGTCGATTTCCCGGCGCCGTTCGGGCCGGTGATGGTCAGGGCTTCGCCGGCGCGGACCCCGGTGGTGATCCCGGCCTGCACGGGCTGCGGGGCAATCCGGCGGAAGCCGTCCCGGAGCCCGGCCCGTCGCGGCTGCGCGCGCGAAACCGCCAGCTGTTCCGCGGCGAGCAGCACGCCGCCTGCGGCAGAGGGCCCGGCGCCCCGTCCCGCACCGTGTGCGGCAGCATCACCCCGCCGGGCTGTGGTGCGGGCCCGGGTGGCGGGCACATGGCCAGGCACCCAGACGCCCGCAGCCATGAGCATGTCCCGCGCCTGATCAAGCACCGCGTCCGGCGTGCCGTCGATCAGCACTGCCGGCTCCGTGGCGGAGCCCGGCTGCAGCACCACGATCCGGTCCACGAGATCTTTCCAGACCGCAACGCGGTGCTCCACGACCACCAGGGTGGCCCCGGTCTTTTCCAGGCAGCGGCCTACCGCGTCGCGGACTTCGAGCACACCGGCGGGGTCCAGGTTGGCGGTGGGCTCATCCAGCAGCAGCAGCCCGGGGCGCATGGCCAGGATGCCGGCCAGCGCCAGCCGCTGCTTCTGTCCGCCCGAGAGGGCCGACGTGGGATGGTCCTGGGACAGTGCGCCGAGCCCGACGTCGTCGAGTGATTCGTGCACGCGCGCCCAGATTTCCGCGGGAGGCACCGATAGGTTTTCGGCGCCGAAAGCTACGTCGTCACCGACCCGGGACAGCACGACCTGGGTCTCCGGGTCCTGCTGGACCAGGCCGGCACGGCCACGCCGGTCCCGGGGCGGGGCCCCGTCGATCAGGAGGCTGCCGGTCTCGTCGGAATCCCCGGTATCACCGGATTCACCTGGCTCACCGGCGGAACTATCGCCGAGCACGCCCGCGAGGGCATGGAGCAGGGTGGATTTGCCAGCGCCGGATGGGCCCAGCAGGAGGACCCGTTCGCCAGGCCGGATGTCCAGGTCCAGCGCATTCACGGCGGGCCGGGCTCGCCCGGCATGCCGCCAGCCCCAACCCCGTGCCGTGACGGCCGCGGGGCGGACTGCCTGAATCGATGTCATGAGGGCTGTCCCGTGATCAGGAAAAGACGGGCTCCGTGGCGGCCTTGCGGGAGGCAAACGAGCCCAGGACACCGGTCCTGGCCAGGCCCCGGGTCGCGAGCCAGGACAGCCCGCCGGCGATGAGGGCTCCGGAGATGGTGGTGCAGATGATGTAGACAAGCTTGTCCGGTGCGGCATAGGCGATGTTCCAGCCCCACGGCGTAAACGAGTCATTGAGTCCGCAGAACAGGCCCGCGCCGGCACCGGCCAGCAACGCCACCGGCAGGTTGAACTTCCGGTAGAGAGCCGGGACGCTGAACTTCTTGTACAGGACCAGCGCGAACACCAGCTCCGCGCCGAGGCCCTGCAGCAGGCCCGAGGTGAGCACCGCGACCCCGTATTGCGAGCCCATGAACAACTCACCTGTCGCGGCCACGGTTTCGCAGAACAAAGCGGCTCCGGGCTTTCGGATGATGAGCATGCCCAGCACGGCCGGGATCATCCAGCCGCCGGCGTAGAGGCCGGTGAGCGGCGGATAGAGTGCATTAATGGGCGCGGAAATCACGTTGGCGCCCTGGGACCAGGCCCAGAAGATCACGCCGCCGGCGACCGCGATCAACGCGGCCACCACGATGTCCACAACGCGCCAGTTATAGCTGGTCTTCTTGGTTACTACAGATGTCATGCCGTCCTCCTGAGGAACAGGAGGGGAGGGTGCCCGGTCCGACAGCTTCCGCCGCCGCACCGGGCACTCTGAGAACTCGACTCCCTTGCGCCGGTACTAACCGGATCAGGTTCGAGGGTCTGCGGCTGTCCGCACTCTCAGCGCCCGCCTGTGATGCCTCTGGATTTCTCCAGTGGTGTCGCCGGCGGCGCTCCCCTGTCGTATTAAAAATCACCCTTGTGGGCGTGGCCCAGCTTACACCTGAAGCGCCGCGCTTTCACGGCCTGCAGTAACATTCGGCGGCCGAAAGACGTATTCTGCCCGGTCCCGGCGGCGCAGCCGGAGCCGGACGGCCGGTATGGACGGGCCCGGCGAAAACGTTAGGCTGGTCAAGTCCAGTTCCCGCCCCCTAGGAGTCCCGGTATGAACCTCTTCATCAAACTGCTCGGCACCGGCATCAGCCTGCTCGCCGGTTTCGTCGGCACCAAGTTGGTCGACACCACTTGGGAAAAGATCACCGGGTCCAAACCGCCCAAAGGCGACGACGACGACGTTCCCACCACCCTGCGCCACGCACTGACATTTGCTCTCATCTCGGCGTCGGTCAGCGCCATCATCCAGGTCCTCGCGAACCGTGGCACCCAGCGGGCCATCACCCGCTTCGCTAAAACCCAGGACATCGTCTAAGCGCCAGCGGCCGGACGGACTGCCGTCGGCTTACCTGCCGTGCGGTGCGCCGGATCCGGCAGGCCCGCCGTCGTCGGCGTTCGGATCAGGCTGGGCGGCCGCCTGCTGGACCACGGCTTCGAGCTCGTCCGTGCTCAACAGCTCCGGGTGCAGGTGCTTGGTCCGGTAGCCTGCCCTGCCCACCATGTGGGCGGACACAGGCACGGTGAGCAGCTGAAAGATCCAGGCCACCAGCAGGACGGGCCACACCCACCAGGTCCGCATCTGCAGCCCCAGGGCGAAGAGCAGCAGGAACAGACCCAGCACCTGGGGTTTGGTGGCGGCGTGCATCCGGCTCATAAGATCCGGGAAACGCAGCAGCCCGATGGCCGCCGCGAGCGACAGCAGGGCGCCGGCCACCATAAAGACGGCGGAGACGGCGTCGATCACTGCCTCGACGGGGAAATCCTCAGGAGTCACGGGGAGTCTCCCTTCGGTCCGCGACGAACCGGGCCACGGTCACGGATCCGACAAAGCCGATGATGGAGATCGCCACAACCAGCATGATGTTGTTGAGGCGGCGGTTCACGGCCATGTCGATGCACAGCGCGGCCGCAAAAATGGCCAGCAGCACGTCGGCCGCGAGCACCCGATCCAGCAGCGAGGGGCCGACCGCGATCCGGATAATCGCTCCGACGGCGGCCAGGGACAAAACGATGGCGGTCACGGTCAGGACGAGCTGCATCACGCGCCCCCCTCCTGTTTTAGGGCGGACAATTCCTCGCGCGACCCCATGATGCGGATCAGCCCGGCCTCGGTGTCGCGGACCTCCTTGCGGAGCCGGGCCACGTCCCGGGCAGTACGGACGTTGATTCCGTGGATGTAGAGCGTGGAGGTGGACCGGTCCACCTCCACCACCAGCGAGCCCGGGATCAGCGAGATGACGTGCCCCGTGGCCGTGACCAGCAGATCGGAGTGGCTGCGCAGGGGGACCGCGACGATGGCGCTGATCACCCGCGGCCCGGTCACCACGGCCAGCACCAGAAGCTGGATGCTCGCCGCCACCACTTTGCCCAGGAAGATGACGGCGAACGCGATGGCGCGCAGCACATTGAACCGGCCGCCCAGCTCCACCGGGGGAAGGTAAAGCAGCCGGGCGACCACCACCGAGATCAAGGCACCGAAGAGCAGGTTACCCGCGCTGAAGTCCTGCCACAGCGCGCCCCAGACGAAGACGAGCCAGACGAGCAGGGGCACTTCCTGGCGGAGTGAGATCCGCTGCCTGCTCATGTCCCGGCCCCCGGCTGCGGGCTGTTCTGCGGCTGGGCCTGCCCGGATTGCGGAGCCGCGGGGACCGGGGTTTCCTCGCCGAGTACCGACTGGATATAGGCGGACCGGTCCAGCATCTCCTGCGCGGAGTGGTCTGCGAGCTGGAACAGCGGCCCGGCGAATACCGTGAGTGCGACGCCGGCGATCACGAGGCCGAGGGTGGACCCCACCATCGTTCGCGGCAGCAGCGTGACATTGGTTTTTCCTGCCCGGTCTCCCGTGGCTGAATCCGCGGGAGCGGCGAGCAGTACCGGGTCGGGGTGTTCGGCGTCCGCGGGCTGGCGCCAGAAGGCCCTGTTCCAGACCCGGGCGACGGCGAGCAGGGTCAGCAGGCTGGTCAGCACTCCCCCGGTCACCAGCGCGTAGGCCAATGGTGTGCCGAGCTGCACGCCGGCCTGCACGAGGCCGAGTTTGCCGAGGAAGCCGGAGAACGGCGGGATCCCGGCCAGGTTCATGGCGGGGAGGAAGAACAGTACGCCCAGCAGCGGGGAGAGTTTCGCCAGCCCTGCCAGCCGGTCCACCGAGGAACTGCCGCCGCGGCGTTCAATCAGGCCGGTCACCAGGAACAGACTGGTCTGGATGGTGATGTGGTGGGCCACGTAGAAGACGGCGGCGCCCAGCCCGGCCACGGTGGACAGGGCGAGTCCGAAGACCATGTAGCCGATGTGGCTGACCAGGGTGAAGGACAGAAGCCTCTTGATGTCGCTCTGGGCCAGTGCGCCGAGGATGCCGACCACCATGGTCAGCAGTGCTGCGACCATCAACGGGGCGTTGAGCGCATCCCCGGGGAACAGGAGCGTCTCCGTCCGTACCATCGCGTAGACGCCCACTTTGGTCAGCAGCCCGGCGAACACCGCGGTGACAGGGGCCGGCGCCGTCGGATAGGAGTCCGGGAGCCAGAAGGACAGCGGGAACACCGCGGCCTTGATCCCGAACGCCACGAGCAGCATTACGTGCAGCAGGTCCCGGGTGCCCGGGTCCACGTCCGCGAGCTTGAGCGCAAGATCCGCCATATTGATGGTTCCGGTGGCGCCGTAAATCATGGCGATAGCGATCAGGAAGAGCACCGAGGAAACCACCGAGACCACCACGTAGGTCACCCCGGCGCGGATCCGGGGGCCGGTCCCGCCCAAAGTCATCAGGACGTAGCTGGCGGTCAGCAGGATCTCGAATCCGACATAGAGGTTGAACAGGTCACCGGACAGGAAGGCGTTGGACACGCCGGCCACCAGGATCAGATAGGTGGGGTGGAAGATCGAGACCGGGGCGTCCTCGTCGCCGTCCGCCATGCCCTGCCCTGTCGCGTAGACGAGCACGGCGAGACTCACCGTGGAGGAGACTACGAGCATCAGCGACGAGAACTGGTCCACGACCAGCACGATGCCCCAGGGCGGAAGCCAGCCGCCGATGTTCACGGCCGCCGCCCCGCCCTCCCACACGGTCGCGAGCAGCCAGCACTCAAGCAGCAGGGTCACGGACAGCACGGCGATGCTGACGATCCGCTGGTTGCGGGCCTGCCGGATCAGCAGGAAAGTCAATGCCGCACCGAGGACCGGAAGGAGGACGGCCAGCGGGGCGAAGCTGGCGATGTTCACGGCCTGCCGCCTTCCGGTTTCGGGGCCGCCCGGAGGGAGCCTGGTTGTTCTTCTGCCGCAAGGTTCGCGGCCCTGGTGGCGTCGGAGCCTGTTATGGTCAGCGGGAATTCCGACGTCTCGGCGGGGATCTCGGCGTCATCCTCGGCGTCGAAGCTGGGCGTCGCCGCCACACGGCGGTCCTCAGCGTCATCCTGGATGTCGTCCCGCCGGGCCAGGGCCCAGGTGCGGTAGATGATGCCCAGCAAAAAGGCGGTGACAGCGAATGAGATCACGATCGACGTCAGGATCAGCGCCTGCGGCAGGGGGTCGCTGTAGTCATTGGGGTCGGTGTCCTGGCTGAAGATCGGCGCACGTCCTGCGAAGCCGCCGGTGGCAAGGATCAACAGGTTCGTGGCGTTGGCCAGCAGCATCAGGCCCAGCACGACGCGGGTGAGGCTGCGTTCCAGGATCAGGTAGATGCCGCAGGCGTACAAGGCTCCCATGACCAGCAGCAGGGTCAGATTGACGCTCATTGGTGCCCCCTGGCAGTGGTTGCGGCCGGGACTTCGCCGGGCTCCGGCCCGCCCGATTCCGCATCGGGTGATTCCGGGGGGCCTTCTTCGAAATGCTCGTCAATTTCCGCGCCGAGGCTGCGCAGCACATCCAGGACCAGTCCGACGACGACGACGTACACTCCGATGTCGAAGATAGTCGACGTGACGAACTTGATGTCCCCGAACACGGGCAGCCACAACTCGATGATCGCGCTTTGGAACACCTGTCCGCCCAGCAGCAGCGGGGCCAGGCCCGCGGCCGCGGCCGTGGCGAGGCCGATCCCGAGCAGGGCGCCCGCGCTGACGGGCGTGGCTTCCCGCAATTCGAACCGGCCGCCGGCAAGGTACCGGATGGTCAGGGCGAGGCCGGCGGTGAGCCCGCCGGCAAAGCCTCCGCCGGGCAGGTTGTGGCCGGCGAGGAGCAGGTACAGGGAAAAAACGATCATGGAGTGGAAGATGAGCCGGGTGACAACCTCAAAAATGATGGAGCGGCGCTCCGGGGCCAGGGTACGCCCGGCCACAAGCCAGGCATCCCGGGTGGCAGCAGCGAACCGGCGGTTCGTGGCCAGGGCGGCGGCGTCGCGTGTGCTGCCGCGGGCACGGTGCAGTCTCCCCACGGTGCCTTCGGCGACCGTCGAGGAGGTCTGGATATTGTCGCCGCGGCCCCGGACGAAGATCAGGCTCGCGACGCCGGTGGCGGCCAGGGCCAGCACCGCGATCTCGCCGAAGGTGTCCCAGGCGCGGATATCCACGAGGATGACGTTAACGACGTTCAGTCCCCCGCCGCCCTCGTAGGCCAGCCGCGGGAACTCCAACGAGACCGGCAGCGCCACGCGGGCGCCCAGAGCGTAAATCGCCACAAAGATCATGGTGACGCCGAATGAGAGGCCGATGACGACCCTGACCAGACGGTACTTCCCGCCGGTGCGGTCCCTCAGTTCGGCGGGGAGGCTCCGCATGGCAAGGACAAACGCCACGAGGATGATGCTCTCGACGAGCACCTGGGTCAGGGCGAGGTCGGGGGCGCCCTGCAGCGCGAACATCAGCGCGATCCCGTAACCGGTGACGGCCACCATCAGCACGGCGAGGAACCGTTTGTTGGCGCGTACGGCGGCGAGCGCTCCGATGACGATCCCGGTACCGGCCACGAGCTGCAGCGGTGAGTTGGGGTCGATCAGGTAGAGGCCGTCCGGCAGCGGCTTGCGGGCGAGCAGAAGTGCGGTCAGCGGCAGCACGAAGGCGACCGTCAGGATGACGGAAAGGTAGAAGAACAACGAACCGCGCTGGGTCCGGCCGGTCACCCAGACCGCGATGTCGTCGAGCGCACCAATGGTCAACTGATAGGCGCGGTCACCGTCGATCCAGCCGGGCACCCGGTCCTGCAGACGGGACACAGCCGGCCGGCCGAAGTACATGGCGAGGCCCAGGGCGAAGGTGACGGCGGTCAGCCCCAATGCAGGGGTGAATCCATGCCACAGCGCCAGGTAGCCGGCACCGCCGTCGACCGCCCCGCCAGCGGCAACGAGCGCAGCGTAGGGCTGGATCCAGCCGTCGACCGGGGCGGGCCACAGCCCATAAAGAACCGTCAGGGCGCTCAGCACCGCGGGTGCGGCGAGGAAAGCCGGCGGGATCGGCTTGAAAGGTGTCGGTGCCACGCCCGTCTTCACACTGAAGGCGCCCCACATAAAGCGGGCGCTGTAAGCGAAGGTCAGGATGGAGCCGATGACCAGTCCGGCCAGGAGCAGCTGCCCGGCCGCCGAACCGGCGCCGTAGTCGACGAACGCTTCAAAGACCGACTCCTTCGCAACAAAACCGGCAAGTGGTGGAAGCCCGGCCATCGAGGCGGCGCCGATGGCCGCCACGACGGCCAGGGCACGGGCGGAACCAAAAACTCCTGAAAGTTGGCGGATGTCACGTGTTCCGGCCTGATGGTCGATGATGCCCACAACCAGGAAGAGGGTGGCTTTGAACAGCCCGTGGGCCAGAAGGAGGGCGAGTCCGGCGAGGGCCGCCTCGGGTGTGCCGAGTCCCACCACCATGGTCAGGAAGCCGAGCTGGCTCACTGTGCCGTAGGCCAGGATGAGCTTGATATCGGTCTGGCGGAGAGCCCGGTAGCCGCCCACCAGCATCGTGGCCAGCCCCAGGCCGAGGACGACCGGAAGCCAGTAAGCCGTCTCGTTGAACCCGGGCGCGAGGCGCGCCACGAGGTAAATGCCTGCTTTCACCATCGCCGCGGCGTGCAGGTACGCGCTCACGGGGGTGGGTGCCGCCATGGCGCCGGGGAGCCAGAAATGAAACGGGACCAGCGCGGACTTGGTGACCGCACCGATCAGGATGAGCACGACGGCGGCCCCCACGGCGGCCCCGGCCGGTCCCGTGACCAGTGCCGGGGCCAGCTCCATGATGGCCTGGATCCGGTAGGTGCCTGCTGCAGTACCGAGAATGACCAGCCCAATAAACATGGCCAGACCGCCGGCAGTGGTCACCATGAGGGCCTGCAGCGCCGAGCGGCGGGCGGACAATCTGGTCCGGGCATAGCCGATCAGCAGGTAGGACAGCACGGTGGTCAATTCCCAGAAGACGAACATCAGGAGCAGGTCATCGGCAGTCACCAGCCCGAACATCGCCCCGGCGAAGGCGAGAAGCTGGGCGCCGAAACCGCCCAGGTTCTCATCGCCTGCCTTGAAGTACCGGGCGCAGTAGACCAAGACCAGCGCGCCCACACCGAGCACCAGCAGCGACATGACCCAGGACAGTGCATCCATTCGGAATGCCAATTCGAGCTTGAGGTCCGGAATCCACGGCAGTACCTGCGCGATGGCTCCGCCCGTGCCGGCCGTGTCGGCACCCGGGTCGGGTTCTGCGTCGGTCCGGGAGTAGATGGCGCCATGTTGCAGGATTAGCCAGGCGAACGAGCCGGCGGGAACGGCGGCCAGGGCATAGAACGCGCTGCGGCCGAATCTCCGGAACAGCGGCGGTGCCACAGCGGCCAGGACGAAGTGCAGGGCGAGGACTGTGATCACTGGTATCTCCGCAACGTCAGGAATTTGATTGTCAAAAGGCGGGCAGGCGGGGATTTCGCTGGGTTCGGTGCCCACAGTTTACCAAGCGTGCACAAATTCTTTTGGCAGCGCCGCAGGTGCTTTGCGCACGGAAGCTACTATTCACGCTATGAACTCCGCCGCTCCCGGGTCCATACGGCCCTCCTCGGAACTCGAATCCGGGAACCACGTCTCCCGCAAAGGGCAGGTGCTGGCCTGGGCCGTCTGGGACTGGGGGTCGGCGTCGTTCAACGCCGTTATGACCACTTTCGTTTTCACGGTCTACCTGACATCCGGGGCGTTTGGCGGCAAAGATCAGACCTCGGCTGTCCTGGGCGGCGCACTGGCCCTCGCGGGCGCGGTGATCGCCGTGCTGGCGCCGGTCACCGGGCAGCGTTCGGACTCCGGCGGGCGCCGGAAGTTATGGCTCGGCGTCAACACTGCCGCCACTGCGCTCCTGACCGGCCTTTGCTTCTTTGTTTTTCCCCGGCCGGAATTCCTGCTCCTGGGCGTGACGCTTATTGCGCTCGGCAATGTGTTCTTTGAATTCGCGGGAGTGAACTACAACGCCATGCTGGCCCAGATTTCCACGCCGAAAAACATCGGCAAAGTCAGCGGATTCGGCTGGGGCATGGGCTATCTTGGCGGTATCGCCGCGCTCGTGGCGGTGCTGCAGCTGTTCGTCCAGCCCGCCTTCGACTGGTTCGGCGCTTCCACGCAGGACGGCCTGAATATACGGCTCGTTGCCGTGTTCTCCGCGATATGGTTTTTGGTCTTTGCCCTGCCTGTGCTCCTGGCGGTGCCGGAACTTCCCCGGCCGGTGCGGGGTCCCCGGCCCGGGGTCCGCGCTTCCTACGGCCTGCTAGTGCGCCGGATCAAGGCGATCTACCAGACCAGCCCGCACACCATATTCTTCCTGCTCGCCAGTGCGGTCTTCCGTGACGGGCTGGCCGCGGTCTTCACGTTCGGCGGCGTCATTGCGGCCGGAACGTTTGGTTTCGACCTGAGGGATGTCATCTTCTTCGCGATCTTCGGCAACATTGTGGCTGCTGCCGGGGCCGTGGGCGGCGGTTTCCTGGACGACCGGATCGGGCCGAAAGCCGTGATTGTGGGTTCGCTGGTGGGACTGCTGGCCGCCGGCACTGCCATTCTGGTCCTCGGCAACGCCAACTATGTTGTCTTCGGGTTCGACTGGAGCGGGTCCACCACGTTCTGGGTGTTCGGCCTGTTCCTGTCCCTGTTTGTGGGGCCGGCGCAATCCTCGTCCCGCGCCTACCTGGCCCGGCTCGCCCCGGGCGGTGAGGCGGGCGAGTTGTTTGGCCTCTACGCGACCACCGGCCGTGCTGCGAGCTTCCTGGCCCCGGCGCTGTTCACTCTGTGTATCACTATCGCGACTCCTCTCGTGGCTCCCGGCGAGGCCCAGCGCTGGGGCATCCTGGGCATTTTGGTGGTGCTGCTGGCCGGGTTGCTCGTGCTGTTGCCGGTTAAGCCGCCGGGCAAAACCGGGTTCGCGTCCCTTCCCGCGGCCTGCCCACCTCCGAAACAAGGCTCCGCGGACTAGGCTGAAGCTATGAACGTGGACGAGACAGATCTCCCCGGCCTGGGCCGGCGCAAAGATTTTATGACCGCCTCCGGGCGCCGGATCGGCATCGTGGAGTACCGCGAGGGCCAGACGGAACTGATCGTCTCGACTTGGGATGATCCCGATACCTGCCAGGCGTCCATTCCGCTGACCACGGAGGAGGCCAACACCCTGGGCAACCTGCTGGGCGGCCAGCGCCTGGCCGCCCAGCTCGCAGAGGCCCACCGGGAGGTCCCGGGCATCGTCACCCGCCAGTTCTCGATCGGGGCGGAAGCGCCATACACTGACCAGCCGATGGGCAAAGCCTGCATCCGCTCCCGCAGCGGCGCATCGATCGTCGCGATCATGCGCGAAGGCGAAGTTCTCGCCTCACCGGGACCCGACGTCGTCCTGCGCTGCGGCGATCTCCTCGTTGCCGTGGGAACGCAGGAAGGCCTGGACACCGCAGCCGGCATCCTGCGCAACGGCTAGCGGAATGGATCCGCTGGCACTGGCTCTGGTCGAACTGGGCGCCGTCGTGTTCTGTCTCGGTTTGCTGGCCAGGCTTGCCGGGCGCATCAGGATGTCCCCCATCCCGCTTTACCTTGTGGGCGGGCTGTTTTTCGGCTCCTCCGGTGTCATCAAAATGGACGGCATGCAGGAGTTCACTCACATATCCGGCGAAATCGGTGTGATCCTGCTGCTGCTTATGCTCGGTCTGGAATATTCAGCCGCGGAGCTCGTGACGGGTCTGCGCCGGTCGTGGCGGGGCCGGCATCCTGGATCTTGTGCTCAATTTCGTCCCGGGTGCCGGCCTTGCCTTTTTCCTTGGCTGGGGTCCGGTGGGCGCCATGGTCATGGGGGGCGTAACGTACATTTCTTCGTCCGGAATCGCTGCCAAGGTGATCACTGACCTCGGCAGGATCGGCAACCGGGAGACCCCGGTGATCCTCTCCATCCTGGTTTTCGAAGACCTTGCCATGGCCATCTATCTGCCGATCCTGACGGCCACGCTGGCGGGCGTCAGCCTGGTCTTTGGGATGCAGACCGTGGGCATCTCACTCGGCGTGGTGACTGTTGTGCTGCTCGTGGCGCTGCGGCACGGCCACCGGGTTTCCAAGGTGGTACACAGCGAGAATTCCGAGGTGTTTCTGCTCAATCTGCTCGGAGCGGCTCTGCTCGTCGCCGGGCTCGCTTCGGCCCTCCAGGTATCGGCGGCTGTCGGTGCGTTTATGCTCGGCATAGCAATTTCCGGCGCGACGGCCCACAGCGCCACCCGCATCCTGGAGCCGTTGCGCGACCTGTTCGCGGCGATCTTCTTTGTGGTTTTCGGCCTCAATACGGATGCCGCCGCCATCCCGCCGGTCCTGGGCTGGGCCCTCGTGCTGGCGGTCCTGACGGCGGCCACCAAGATGGCGACGGGTGTCTGGGCTGCGTGGCAGGTAGGGATTGGGGTTCCGGGGCGATTCCGTGCCGGGGCGACACTGATTGCCCGCGGCGAGTTCTCGATTGTTATCGCAGGCCTGGCGGTGGCTTCGGGCGCCGTGAGCCAGGAGCTGGCGGCGCTGGCGACCGCCTATGTGCTCATTATGGCGATCATGGGTCCGCTGGCGGCCCGCTTCGTCGAACCAGTCGTGGGGATGCTGCGCGGTCGGGTGAAGCCGCCCGTGGTACCGGCCGCCGGGCCGGCCTAGCCCGTCCGGTAGCCGCTAGATGTCTGTCCGGTGGAAGTTGAGATGGCTGCGGCTGGCGGTCGGGCCGCGCTGGCCTTGATACCGGTTGCCGTACTCGCCGGAGCCGTAGGGGAATTCCGCCGCTGACGAGAGCCGGAAGAAGCACAACTGGCCGATTTTCATGCCCGGCCAAAGTTTGATCGGCAAGGTCGCCATGTTTGATAGTTCCAAGGTGACGTGGCCGGAGAATCCCGGGTCGATGAAGCCCGCCGTGGAATGCGTGAGCAGACCAAGCCTGCCCAGCGAGGACTTGCCTTCCAGCCGTGCGGCGATGTCATCGGGCAGCGTGACCGTCTCATAGGTGGAGCCGAGCACAAACTCGCCCGGGTGCAGGATGAACGGTTCGCCCGAATCCACTTCCACCAGCCGGGTCAGTTCGGGCTGGTCCTCGGCCGGATCGATGTGGGCGTACTTGTGGTTGTCAAACAACCTAAAGAACTTGTCAATGCGGACGTCAACCGACGACGGCTGGACCATCGCCGGGTCGAACGGCTCCAGCACGATCCGGCGGGCGTCGATTTCGGTACGAATGTCGCGGTCAGAGATCAGCACAGATCCAAACTACCGTACAGCCCGGCGGGGTTACGCGGAGCGCCCCAACATTACCCCGGCCGGAGGCTGTTTAATCGCATCTCCTAGAACGCCCCAACCGGGCTGCGCATGGCCCGGAAGGTCCGCCACAAGATCATCAGGTCGCCGGTGAGGGACCAATTTTCGACGTAGTAGAGATCGAGCCGGATGCTCTCCTCCCACGGAAGAGTGGATCGTCCGTTGATCTGCCACAACCCGGTTATTCCAGGCTTGATCAGCAGCCGGCGGTTGGTGAAGTGCTCATACTCCTGGACCTCCTGCTGCAGCGGCGGCCGCGGCCCCGACCAGGCTCATTTCGCCCACGAGGACATTCCAGAATTGGGGCAGTTCGTCGAGTGAAAACTTGCGCATCCAGCGTCCGCAGTTGGTCACCCTCGGGTCGTTGCGGATCTTGAAGAGCGGGCCGGAACCTTCGTTTTGTCCGAGCAGGGCTTCGAGATCGTTTTCAGCGTTCTGTCCCATTGAACGGAACTTCAGCATGTTAAAGGGGACGCCGTTTCGGCCTACCCGTTCCTGCCGGAAAATAACCGGCCCTGCGCTGTCGCGTTTGACGATGACTGCGAGTGACAACATCAGCGGCGACAGGACCAGGAGCGCCAGCGCCGAGGCCACGATGTCGACAACGCGTTTCAGGACATGCTTGCCGCCGGCGTACTGGGGAAGCTCCACATGGACGAGGGGCAGCCCCTCGACTTGCCGCCAATGGATTCTGGGACCGGCGACGTTGGTGAGAGCGGAAGCCAGGACGAGCTCCGTGCCGGTCTCTTCCAGCCGCCATCCCAGCTCGCGGATGTACTTGCTGCCGCCAGGCACCTCGCCTGCGACGATGACGGCGTCGGCCCCGGTCACAGCCACCATCCGGGATACGTCTGCCAGCGTCGACAGCACCGGGATTCGGTACCACGGAGGCTGCAGCTCCATGGACTCGTTCAGCGTCGACAACGCGACACCGGAAATCTGGTAGCCGACGCAGGGATTTCCCGAGATCTGGTTCACGACGTACTCGACGTCCGAAGGGTTTCCGATCACGATCACTTTGGAAAGGTACGCGCCGTTCCTGCGCTGCCGGTTCAACCATTTCCGCCATAACCAGCGGTTTGCGCACAGGAGGAGCAGTCCCATCGGCAGCGCCACGGCGAAATAGCCGCGGACGACGTCGAAGCCCAGGAAAACCATCGCTATCGCCAGCGCGCCGAAAAGTTTGAGCGTTGCCTGTGCCACACGTTTGTATTCGTCCGATCCAATCCCGAAGGTCCGGCCGTCGCGCGTCCGGTACACCTCCAGGGCCACGATCCAAGCTGCAAGCATCAGGCCTGAGACCCAAAGGTAGCGCGCCTCGAACTGCTGGCCGCCCATTCCCCGAGCGTCACTGCCGAACCGCACCATGTAGGCGCACGCGATCGAAATTGCGATGACAGCGGCGTCGGTAAGGCGCAGACGGTTCGCATAGTCCGTCCACCGGATGGCACTGGAGCCACGCGACCCTGCCCTTTTGGCCCGGGAGGAATCGTCCCATACGGAGTGCTTGGGCTTCGTATGCGGTCGCGGCCACGCCAGCTCAGGGGCCGGCGCATGGCTGCCGGCGCTGAATGCCGGTTGCTGCCTGAGGTTACTCATCGTCGACTCCTGCTGCTGGCCCGGGGTGGCGTCTTTCGGCACCCCGAACCTGGCGCTGCCAGGCGTCCGTGGGATTGCGCGTTCGGCCGGTAGCCGCCACCCGTTGAAACCAACGCGGAGTCGACCGCCAGCAACTGCTCCTCATACATAGCGAGACCTTCTATTGAGTCGGTGAGCTGTCGTGTCCCCTAGTACATTGGATGCCGGCTCCTTATACACGAGTGGGCGCTACCCCTCTAGATTTCGTCCACCACCCGCAGAAATTCGTCTCAATTGGATAACTACTCGACCAAATTACGTGTAGCTGAGACATGACTACCTGTTACGCAGCGGCCCAGTCCCGAAGCCCACGCAGGGCGAACCCCCTGGTGTGGTGGCGTGGCGGTAATTGTCGGGCCGGCTCCAGCTTCTTCCAGGGAGCCGGGCAGCATCGCTGTATGCGTGGGCGGACGAAGGGCAGGTCCTCCGTCTCGTGCCGGACGGAACCGACGCGGTTGTTCGAAGGCGCCGCAAGACTGCGGTAGTGTATGAAGTCGTTGGACAGGCCGGGTCGCTGAACGTGTTTCCGGACAGGTCCTTCTGCGGCTGTAGCTCAATGGTAGAGCGCTAGCTTCCCAAGCTTGATACGCGGGTTCGATTCCCGTCAGCCGCTCCAATCACGCGCACCACCGGCCCGGCACTCCACCGGAAACCATTAGGTGCATACCTGTATCGTTCGAAGTCAGGAACCCCTTCGGTTCCGCTACAGGAGCGATCATGGCTGACAAATCCCCCCGTCAAGCAGCATCCAAGAAATCCGGCAAATCCCTCAAGGAAAAGCGCGCCGATAAGCGGACCGCTGCAGCCCCGCCCAGCTCCATGGACAAGGCCACCGCGTCGAAGCCGGCGAGCCCCAAGAAGAAGTGACCGGCGCACCGAACCACCTCACCCTGGGCGTCCTGGCGACTACGCGGAAACCGGACGAGCAACGGCTCCCCATCCACCCCCAGCACCTGGACCGGATTGCACCGGAACTCCGGCGCCTCCTGATCGTGGAGGAGGGGTATGGCGAACGTTTCGGTGTCTCCGACGAACATCTCGCTCCACTCGTGGGGCGCGTGGTTCCGCGGGCGCAGCTGCTGGCCGAGGCCGACGTCGTTCTGCTGCCCAAACCGCAGCCGGAGGACCTCGTTGAGCTCCGCGACGGGCAGATCCTCTGGGGCTGGCCGCACTGCGTCCAGGACCGGAACATCACCCAGATAGCGATTGACAAAAAGCTGACTCTGATTGCCTTTGAGGCAATGAACCACTGGGCCAGCGACGGCGGCTTCGGCCTGCACGTGTTCCACAAGAACAACGAACTCGCCGGTTACTGCTCAGTGCTGCATTCCCTGGCCCTCACCGGTTCCACCGGGGATTACGGCCGCCGGCTGAGCGCCGTCGTCATTGGCTTCGGCGCCACGGCCCGCGGCGCCGTCACGGCGCTCAACGCCCACGGCGTCCATGACGTCCAGGTGTTGACCAACCGTGGTGTTGCCGCGGTGGGCTCGCCAATTCATTCGGTGCGGATTGCCCAGTTCGACCACGACGACAAAGCCCCGTTCCTGAGCGAGGTCATCACTGAACGCGGACGCGTGCCACTGGCACCGTTCCTCGCCGAAAGCGACATTGTGGTCAACTGCACCCTCCAGGACCCCAACGCACCGTTGACTTACCTCAGCGAGGAAGACCTGGCCGCGTTCCGGCCTGGCAGCCTCATCGTGGACGTCTCCTGCGACGAGGGCATGGGCTTCAGCTGGGCCAAGTCCACGACGTTTGCCGAGCCAATGTTCAAGGTGGGCGACCATATCGACTACTACGCGGTGGACCACAGCCCGTCCTACCTCTGGAATTCCGCCAGTTGGGAAATCAGCGAAGCGCTGCTGCCGTTCCTGGAAACCGTCATCAGCGGTCCCGAAGCCTGGGCCGGCAACGAGACCATCCGGCGCGCGATCGAGATCCGCGACGGGGTGATCCTCAACCCGGACGTACTGCAATTCCAGCAGCGGGAGCCGGAGTACCCGCACTCCCCGCTCACCGGCACGCCGCGCAAGTAGTCCCCGCGCCAGACGGTACCGGTCCCGCGGATCCGCCCGCGGGACCGGGCTGACGGGGCCGCGCCAGGGCACCCTCTACCTGCGCGCCGGCAGCCCGGGTACTTACGGAGTCTCTGTACTTACGCGGAAAAGCGTACTTACGCAGAAGAGGTACTTACGCGGCCATTGATCGGAACGTGTCCTTCCTTTATCCTGACATAACGAAGAGGTCAAGCAGAGGCCCAAAAGTACGATTCGATTACGAGCTACGTCCCTGCTAAATCCATGTGGTTGAGTGCGGGGGCGCTCGGGATAGGCCGTCAATGTTGCCAGCCACAGATCGACCGCATGTTCCACTCACCCGCCCCGTCCATGCTCTTAAGACCGCACATCCGGTGACGCCACCGGTTCCGCGCGGCACTGCCCCCAAGCACCCGGCCCGGGGACGTACGATGATCCACCACGTCACCTTGGGCAATGCTGATTACGTCGGAAGCCCGTACTGCGAGCATTGCGGCACCGACGACTTTGTCTATTTAGAGTCCTTCGTCCCTGCGGCACACCGCAGGGACGGTTCAGTCAGCAAACTGGGCGAAGTCACGTACTTCTGCTCCGGCTGCGACGACTATTCAGCGCACGCCGTTCCCGCATCATGGGTGCCGCCCGGCTGGTATTTCGGCTGAGTCCACCCCGAAGACGAGCGATCGCCGTCGCCTGCACTCGATGTGCGGGCGGCGGCGACCGCTGTTTAGGGACCCAGGCGTTGGATCCGGGCGGAAGCCCCTAATGGGGGTGTACCCGTAGGTCCTTTCGGGGGCATGCTGGGTATCCGAGCCGCTGGTGGGTGAGCACTTGACGCCCCTGGCCCCGTGTCGAGGCCTAGGTCTAGATCGTGCCCCTGCCGGTTGGTGAGGTGGGCCTGTAGCGCTGGTGGGGTGTCGTGCCGTGGAGCACTGATCCATTAGACCGCAGCCAGTTCCTTCCTCCCCGTCGTGCCCGGGATAAGCCCACAACGGAAGGGATCGGGACAATGCTGTTCATCGGCGACGACTGGGCGGAGGACCACCACGACATCGCGGTCATGGATGAGGGGGGGCCGGGTACTGACGCGCCGCAGGCTCACTGAGGGCGTATCCGGGCTCGAGGCCCTCCATGACCTGCTCGGAGGGTACCTGCCCGAGAACGCGGCACCGGCCGAAGTGCTGATCGGGATTGAGACCGACCGCGGGCCCTGGGTCCAGGGACTGCTGGCGTCCGGCTACACGGTTTACGCGATCAATCCGGCGCAGTCGGCCCGCTACCGGCAGCGCACCGGGGCGGCCGGGGCGAAATCGGATAAGGGTGATGCGCTGGTGCTGGCCCGGATCGTGGCTGTTGACCGGGAGTTGCACCGGGCGATCGCCGCCGACAGCGACGTCGCGGAGGAGGTCAAGGTCCTGGCGAGGGCTCACCAGTCGCTGATCTGGGCCAGGCAGCGGCAGGCGAACGTGCTGCGTTCGAACCTGCGCGAGTACTACCCGGCCGCGCTGTCCGCGTTCGGGCAGGACCTGCACGGACGGGACGCGATGGCCGTGCTCGGCGCCGCGCCTGGCCCCAAGGCCGGGGCCCGCCTCACCCCGGCCAGGGTCCAGGCGCTGTTGCGGCACGCCGGACGGCAACGCTACCTGGCCGCCCGAGCCGGCGAGATCGTCGAGGCACTGCACGCGCCCCAGTTGCCCGCCCGCCCGGGGATCGAGGCCGCCTACACGGCCACCACAGCGGCCCTGGTTGCCGTCATCCGCGAACTGAACGCCCAGATCGGCGTCCTGCAGGGGCAGGTGAAGGAATCTTTTGGCCGGCACCCGGACGCTGAGATCTACCTCAGCCAGCCGGGTCTGGGGCCGGTGCTCGGCGCCCGGGTGCTGGGCGAATTCGGGGACGCGGCGGACCGCTACGCCGACGCCAGATCACGGAGGAACTACGCAGGGACCAGCCCGGTCACCCGGGCCTCCGGCACCAAGCGCAGCGTGCTGGCCCGGCATGCCCGAAACCGGCGCCTGGCCGATGCCCTGGACCTGCAGGCCTTCACCGCACTCAGCGTCTCGCCCGGCGCACGCGCCTACTACGACGCCCGCCGCTCACGCGGCGCCACCCACCACCAGACCCTCCGGGCCCTGGCCAACCGGCTCGTCGGGATCCTCCACGGCTGCCTCCGCCACCACACCACCTACAACGAGGACACCGCCTGGCACACCACTACCCAAAACGTCGAACTCCGCGCCGCTTGACGGCTTAGCACCGTGGGGTATCTAGACCACTCCTTCGGAGAGGTGGTTGGGGGTACCGAAACGGTGCGCGGTGATGCTGATGGCCTGCTCGTGCAGGAACGGCAGCAGTTCGACGCGGCCGGCCTCCGTGAGAGGGTGGGCGTAGAAGGCAACATCCGGGCGTCCGCCGGTGGCTTTGGCGAGGGCGGTGACGTCTCCGCCAATGAGCCGGATCCGCGCACCCGAGAGCTTGCCGGCGCCAGCCAGCCGGCGGGCGGATGCCAGCCAGGCGGCGTCGGGCTCCACCGTAACGGTGATGCCCAGGCCGGAGAGGAGGTTCCCGAGCGGGGTTGGGAGTTCGGCGGCAGTGGAGATGGTCAGGGCCGACCCGGCCAGAACGCCGGCGGCGACGGTCCGGGCCAGGCCCGCGAGCGGTGCACCCTCGGAGAGGCGGATGGTGACGGGCAGGGGACGGTAGCGGAAAACGTTGCGTTCCGCGCTGAGTCCGGTGACATCCTTGGCGGTGCCAAATTCCTCGGCCCACGCCACTGCGTCCGAAGCCAATGCCCGCTGCAGGGCCGCGTAGTCATCCTCGGCGAGGACTCCCCGGACAGCTTCGGCGATCCGGCGGACACCGGAGTGTTTCGGGGCCGCGGTGGCGCTGCTGGGCTTGCTGGTCCATTCGCCGAGTCCGACCAGGTAGTTCGGCCCGCCGGCCTTGGTGCCGGCGCCGACGGCCGACTTCTTCCAGCCGCCGAAGGGCTGGCGCTGGACGATGGCGCCGGTGATGCCGCGGTTGACGTAAAGGTTGCCGGCCTGGATGGTCTCGAGCCACGTGCCGAGTTCGGCCGTGTCGAGGGAATGCAGGCCGGCGGTCAGGCCGTAGTCGATCTGGTTCTGCATCGCAATGGCTTCTTCCAGCGTGTCCGCGGTCATCACACCCAGGACGGGGCCAAAGAACTCGGTGAGGTGGAAGTAGGAGCCGCGCCTGACGCCGTAGCGAACGCCCGGGCTCCACAACCGGCCGGTGCCATCGAGCTTTTTCGGTTCAACGGCCCAGGTTTCGCCGTCGCCCAGGGTGGTGAGGGCGTCGAGGAGCTTACCGTTGGCGGGCTCGATGATCGGCCCCATCTGGCTGCTCGGGTCTCCGGGGTAGCCGACCTTCAGGGACGTGACGGCGTCGAGGAGCTGGTGGTGGAAACGCCTGGATTTCGCGACGGATCCGACGAGGATCACCAGGGAAGCGGCGGAGCATTTCTGCCCTGCGTGGCCGAATGCGGAGTACGCGACGTCCTTCGCGGCGAGGTCCAGGTCCGCGCTGGGGGTCACGATGATGGCGTTCTTGCCGCTGGTTTCGGCGAGCAGGGGAAGGTCCTGCCGGAAGGACCGGAACAGTTCAGCGGTTTCATACCCGCCTGTGAGGATGACCCGGTCCACGGCCGGGTGGGAGATCAGCTGCGTTCCGAGCTCACGCTCGCCCAGCTGCACCATGGTGAGCACATCCTTCGGAACACCGGCCTCCCAGAGCGCCTCGACCATCACGGCGCCGCTGCGGCGGGCCTGCTTTGCGGGTTTGATGACGACGGCGGAGCCTGCGGCGAGTGCCGCGAGAGCGGAACCGGCCGGAATCGCGACCGGGAAGTTCCACGGCGGGGTCACCACTGTCAGTTTCGCCGGGGTGAACGTGGCACCGTCGACGTCGTCGAGTTTGCGGGCAGCTTCGGCGTAGTAGTGCGCGAAGTCAACGGCTTCGCTGATTTCCGGGTCGCCCTGGTCCAGCGTCTTGCCGGTTTCGCTCGCCATGACTTCGAGCAGATCCGCGCGGCGGGCCTCCAGCACGTCGCCGGCACGGTGCAGGATGACGGCACGCTCGGCACCGGTCATCGCGCCCCAGGCCTTGCCCTTTTCGACCGCGGTCTCGATCACCGCGTTCAGCGTGGTCTCGTCGTTGATGGTGGCTGCTTCGACCGCGGCGTTGCCCAGGGTTGAGCCCTGGACGCGTTTCAGGATGGCGCGTCCCCATGCCCGGTTGGCGGGCAGCGACGGGTCCGTGTCCGGAGTGTTCACAAACGAGTCCCGAGGCATTGGCTCCGCGGTGCGACTGCGATCCTGCACGCGGTTCGGGGCCGGGACGGAGCCGTCGAGCTTTTCGAGGGAGGCCAGGAAGCGTTGCTTTTCACGCTCGAACAGGGATTCGTTCTCGCTGAGTTCGAATACGGCCGACATAAAGTTGTCCTGGCTGGCGCCTTCCTCAAGGCGGCGGATCAGGTAAGCGATCGCAACGTCGAACTCTGCCGGGTGGACCACTGGCGTGTAGAGCAGCAGCGAACCGACGTCCTTCTTAACTGCCTCAGCCTGGCCCTGCGCCATGCCCAGGAGCATCTCGAATTCAATCCCGGACTGAACGCCGCGCTTGCCGGCCAGCAGCCAGGCGAACGCGATGTCAAACAAGTTGTGGCCGGCGACGCCGATCCGGACGTTGCGGATCCGCTCCGGGTGCAGCGAGTAGTTGATGACGCACTTATAGCTGGTGTCCGAGTCCTGCTTGGTGCCCCAGGTAGCGAGCGGCCAGTCATGCACCGAGGCCTCGACCTGCTCCATCGGCAGGTTCGCGCCCTTGACAACGCGGACCTTGATCGCGGACCCGCCGTCGGCCCGGCGGGCCGCGGCCCAGTCCTGCAGCCGGATCATCGCGGACAGGGCGTCCGGGAGGTAAGCCTGAAGCACAATGCCGGCTTCAAGGTTCTTGAACTCGGGCTTATCCAGGATCCGGGTGAAGACCGCAATGGTCATGTCCAGGTCCTTGTATTCCTCCATGTCCAGGTTGATGAACTTGGCCTTGGGGAAGGATGCGGCACGGGTGAACAGCGGGGTGAGCTTCGCCACGACGTGCTCAACGGCCTCGTCGAACGCCCACGGTGAGTGCGGGGCGACCGTGGAGGAAACCTTGATTGAGACGTAGTCGACGTCGGGGCGCGCCAGCAGGGTGTGGGTGCCCTCAAGCCGGCGGGATGCCTCCTGCTCTCCGAGGACGGCTTCGCCGAGCAGGTTGACGTTAAGGTTGATGCCATCCTTGCGGATCTTCGCGATGGCCGGGCCGAGTTTGGCGTCGGTCGCGTCGACAATCAGGTGTCCCACCATTTCCCGGAGCACGCGGCGCGCAATCGGGATCACCACTTGAGGCAACACCGGTGCCATCGCACCCCCGAGCCGGACCGCGCTGCGCATGTACCAGGGCAGGAACTCCGGGACCTTAGGTGCCAGCGCCGCGAGGTTCCGGGCCGCGACCTGCAGGTCTTCGGGGCGGACAACACCGTCGACGAACCCGACAGTGAAGTCGAGTCCGTTCGGATCCTTCAACACCCCGGCAAGCTGCGAGGCCGAGGCATCGACGGGAACTTTCGCGGCCTCGGTCAGCCAGTGGCGCACCAGCGCGGTCGCCTCCGCTGCCAGTGCGGTGGCTTGAAGGACCTCCGAGGAGTCGACTACGCCGGACTTCGTTGACATATTGCTCATGGCTGACACCTGTTTCTTAAAAATGGAACTCTTAGAATCAGTATGCGATCCAGGTCCCATAAGATAAAGCGATGTTTTCTGAGCGGTACAAGTTAGAAAAAATGATGCATCGGGTGATTTCCACAATGATTGGCGACCCGGCCGAGCGACGCTGCACAGCGCGGGGCCGAGCCCCGCGCCTGCAGCGGGCAAGTAGGATTGCGTTGGATAAATTGGTTCTTTCGATCATCATTCATTAGTAATCGCAAGGGGTTTCACATGCTCGACGTCCGGCGATTACGCCTCCTGCGGGAACTCAAGATCCGGGGCACACTTGCAGAGGTCGCCGAAGCGCTCCAGTACAGCCCCTCGTCCGTCTCACAGCAGTTGGCGCTGCTGGAGAAGGAAGTCGGGGTCGAACTGCTCCGAAAGAGCGGCCGCCGGGTGCAGCTGACGCCCCAGGCCGAGGTCCTCGTGGCCCACACTGCGCAGCTTCTGGAAACTATGGAGCAGGCCGAGGCGGACCTGGCGGCCTCCCTGACCACAGTTACGGGCACGGTCCGGATCGCAGTGTTCCAGTCCGCCGCGCTGGCGCTCATGCCTGGCGCACTGACCCGGATGTCCGCCAGGCACCCGGAGGTCAGGGTTGAGATGACCCAGCGGGAACCGGAAACCGCCCTCCACGAGACATGGGCGAGGGACTTCGACCTCGTGATCGCGGAGCAGTATCCCGGCCACGCCGCCCCGCGCTATGCGGAACTGGACCGCATCGCGTTGACCAGCGACGCGATCCGGCTGGCCGTTCCTCCTGCATCGCCGCGGCGCACCCCCGTGACGACACTGGCGGACACGGCAGGACTTCCCTGGGTCATGGAGCCCCGTGGCGCGGCGTCGCGGCACTGGGCCGAACAGGCCTGCCGGAGCGCCGGTTTCGAACCTGACGTGCGCTTTGAGACAGCCGATCTTCAGGCGCAGATCCGACTGATCGAATCCGGCAATGCCGTGGCCCTGATGCCGGACCTCGTGTGGACCGGCCGCGGGACCACCGCACAACTCCTTGATCTGCCCGCCAAGCCGCGACGCACTGTATTTACGTCGGCGCGGCGATCAAGCGCCAAACGCCCTGCCATCGTCGTAACCCGTGAAATTCTCGCGGCGACGGCGGACTCCATCGGCCCCGCCTCACCGACGTCGGCACGGTCTGGCTGACAGCGGTGCCGTGCCGCCCGCCACAGCGCCGGAAGCCGGCCCGCGCTAGACTGGTCTGGATATGAAACGCACAATGTTCAAGTCCAAAATCCACCGCGCCACGGTTACGCACGCGGACCTCCACTATGTCGGTTCCGTCACTATAGACCTGGATCTACTGGAGGCCGCCGACATCCTGCCCGGGGAACTCGTGGCAATCGTTGACGTCACCAACGGCGCCCGGCTGGAGACTTACACCATCGCCGGCGAACGCGGTTCAGGCGTGATCGGGATTAACGGCGCCGCCGCCCATCTGATGCAGGAAAATGACATCGTCATCCTGATCACCTACGCCGAAATGACGACGGACGAGGCGCAGGCGTACCTGCCCCGAGTGGTCCACGTCGACAAGGACAACAAGATTGTCCAAATCGGCAATGACCCCGCAGACGGCATCACTCCGGGGCTCATGCGCGCGCCGCACGCCCTCAATAACGCCACCCTGAGCTGATACCCGGCCGGCAGCCCGCACTACGGATGCCGCCTGAAGAAAGCTGATTGGTCCGGGGTCGTGACTTCCGCCCCCCTCCCCGCCCCCCTCCCCGTCCGCCGCGACGCGGACGCACTCATGGAGGCTGGCGAGCCAGGCGTCCTTGCCGGCTTCTTCGTGGCCTGGTTCATCGACCTTGTCGGAATGTTCGTGGGACGGCGGAACATCCCGGGCCACAACGCCCGCTCCGTCCTCAGTTCCCTGGCGTTCTTCGGCCCCGGCACCGCCCTGCTTTTCGGGACGCCCAGCAACGCCGGACCAGCGGCCGTTTTCGCCGCACCGCTGGTGAGAGCAGATGCTGCCCTCACCACGGCGGTACTTTCCTTCGGCGCTGTCCGCTTCCTGCTCATACGCTCCGCGCCGGAACCACGGCGGCACCCGTTACCTTTCTTATAGCCCCTGAACGAGCAAGAATCGGGGTTGCTGGCCTGTCGGCCCCGGCATGATTTAGTCCCCCAGTCGATCATGATCCGGGGGGTGTTGTCACCGGGGTGCGATAGGCGCCAGGGGATCGCTGATGGGGACCAGACCAGCTGCAGACTTTATCGCGGGAGGCCGGCCGTAACGTGGATGCCGAGCTCTGGGGCCGCAGGACATGCCAGCTGTCAGATCGGACCGGAATGCTGGAGGTATGCGTGATTAAGGACCACGATTCCGTTGATGTCTTCATTGGCGTCGACGTCGGCAAAACCAACCACCACGCGGTGGCCTTGGACAGGAACGGCAAGAAACTGCTCGACAAGGCCCTGCCCCAGGATGAGGCGAAACTGCGGGCGATCATCGACAGCCTCGCAAAGCACGGGACTTTGCTGCTGGTCGTGGACCAGCCCGCCACCATCGGCGCCCTGCCGGTCGCCGTGGCGCAAGGTGCCGGCATTCTGGTCGGTTACCTGCCGGGCCTGGCGATGCGCCGCATCGCGGACCTGCACCCGGGCGAGGCCAAGACTGATGCCCGAGACGCCTACATCATTGCTGACGCCGCCCGGACCATGCCGCACACCCTGCGCTCGATCGCCGTCACCGACGAGCAGGCCGCCGAACTGTCGATGCTCTGCGGCTTCGACGATGACCTGGCCAAGCAGGCCACGGCCGCCTCGAACCGGATCCGCGGGCTCCTCACCCAGATCCATCCCGCACTGGAACGGGCCATCGGCCCGCATCTGGACCACCCCGTTATGGCCGAGCTGCTGCAAAAATACCCCACGCCTGAGGCGCTGCGCAGGGCCGGCCAGAGCCGGGTTGCCGCGTTCATGGCCAGGTCCGCTCCGCGGGCCGGTAAAGGCTGGGCCGCGGGGATCTTCACCGCCCTGTCCGAGCAGACCGTGGTCGTGGCCGGCACCAGTGCCGCCGGCGTCGTGCTGCCCCAGCTGGCGGCGCAGCTTGCCCAGCTGCGCGCCTCCCGGGCAGAGGTCCTGGCACAGGTTGAAAAACTCGTGGAGGCCCACCCTCTTCACCAGCTCCTGACGTCCCTACCGGCGGTCGGCGTCAGGACGGCAGCCCGGGTCATTACCGAGGTTGTCGGCAAGGAATTCAAGACCGCCGGGCACCTGGGCTCCTACTCCGGGCTCGCGCCGGTGACGTGGCGCTCCGGAACCTCAATCCGCGGAGACCACTCCTCCAGGAAGGGCAACAAGATCCTCAAACGGGCGTTCTTCCTCTCGGCGTTCGCGTCCTTGAAAGACCCGGTCTCCCGGGAGTACTACGACCGGAAACGGGCAGAGGGTAAACGGCACAACCAGGCCCTGATCGCCCTGGCACGACGCCGCTGCGACGTCCTCTTCGCGATGCTCCGCGACGGCACCTTCTACGAGGCGCCAAGCCCGAAAACCGCCTAAACACGGAGGGCTACCAGCTCGCGGACACGCGCCGCCAGCCGCTTATCCCTGCCCGAAAACGGTCACATCATTTTTCGAAAAATCCTGCCCAAGCGCTTGACCAAAAGCATAGGGACACCCCCCCCCAAAAAAATTCTCCCGCAGGATGTGCGGGAGCGTGCCGCCTGGACCCGCAGGATGTGCGGGAGCGTGCCGCCTGGACCCGCGGAATGTGCGGGAGCGTTTGAATGTCCGGGCGGCGTGGCCCCCGGCCCTGGTCTCGCGCGGCCCGTAAGCTGGTTGGTCGGAACGACGATTTTATATGCACATTGAGGAATATATTGCAGACTGGCCGCAGCACCACAAAGATCGGGGCAGCCGATTGGATTGCCCGCGCGGTGGTTGGGGTGCTGCTGTTCGCCGCCACCTCGTGCGCCAGCGCCGGGATCGCCCCGGCTGCCCCGGCCGGCGGCCCGGAAGCAGCCGTGTCCGGCGCCAGCACCGCTGCGCCGGTGCGGCAGGCAGCCGACGCCGGCCAGGGGCTCAAGGCGCTGGCCGGACTGCCCGTCAAGGGCCGGGCGCCGAAGACAGGCTATTCACGGGATGAGTTCGGTCCGGCCTGGGCAGATGTCGATCGCAATGGCTGCGACACCCGCAACGACATGCTTCGCAGGGACCTTGCCGCCATCGCGCTGAAGCCCGGCACCAGAGAGTGCGTGGTGATTTCCGGTGTCCTTAACGATCCCTATACGGACCGGCCCATCAACTTCCTGCGCGGTGCGGACACGAGCACCGCGGTGCAGATTGACCACGTCGTGGCCCTCAGCGACGCCTGGCAGAAAGGTGCGCAACAGCTCAGCGCGGAACGACGCCTCGCCTTCGCCAACGATCCACTGAACCTGCTGGCCGTGGACGGCCCGGCCAATACCGCCAAGAGCGACAGCGACGCCGCGACGTGGCTGCCGCCCAACAAGTCCTACCGCTGCGAGTATGTCGTCCGCCAGATCTCGGTCAAGTCCAGCTACGGGCTCTGGGTCACCGCAGCCGAGCATGACGCCATGGCCCGGGTGCTCGCTGACTGCGCCGAGGCCCCGGCGCCTTTGGCGTCGCCGGTTCCGGCGCCGGCCGTCGCGGCCTATGCGAACTGTGCCGCAGCCCGCGCGGCCGGCGCCGCGCCGGTCCGCGCGGGACAACCGGGATACAGCAGCAGTCTGGACGGCGACGCCGACGGAATTGCCTGCGAATAACCAGGTGTTCCGCCACCACGGCACCGCGTGGAGCTACGCTTTCTGGTGTTGATCCAGCAACCGCGCGCAGCGGATAAAGCCCAGGTGGGAGTACGCCTGGGGGTGGTTGCCGAGGTGGGTTTCCGTGCCGGGATCGTATTCCTCCGGCAGCAGCCCGGTCGGTCCGAAGAGATTCACCAGCTGGTCAAACAGGTCCCAGGCCTCCTCGATGCGGCCGACCGCCACATAGGCCTCGATCAGCCAGGTGGTGCAGATGTGGAAGCCGCCCTCGAGACCCGGCAGTCCGTCGTCGTACCGGTACCGGAAAACGGTGGGGCCGACGCGCAATTCACGCTCCACGGCTGTAACCGTATCCAGGAACCGCTGGTCACTGACGTCCAGCAGGCCTGAAAGCCCAATGTGCAGTACGGCGGCGTCCAGGTCCGGACTGTCATAGGCCACGGTGTAGGAAGAGGCGCCGTTGTCCCAGCCCTCGTGGAGGACTTCCTCGCGGATGGCTGCCGCGGCGGGCGCCCAGGCGGGCAGCGGTTCCCTGCCGTGCCGGGCCGCCGTGCGCAGGGCACGGTCCAGCGTCACCCAGCACATCACCTTGGTATAGACGTGGTGCCGGGGAGCGCGCCGGGCCTCCCAAATCCCGTGGTCCGGCTCGTGCCAGCGGGCCAGGACTGCCGATGCCATCTGGACCAGCAGGTCCCAGTGGGCGTCGGACAGGCAATTCTGACGCGCGCTCAGGGCATCGATGAGCTCGGCGATCGGCCCAAAAACATCCAGTTGTACCTGATGGTCCGCTGCATTGCCGATCCGGACCGGGCGTGATCCCGCGTAGCCGGGCAGGGAGTCTATGACGGCTTCGGTGGAGAGTGGCGCCCCCGTCACCGAATACAGCGGATGCAGCCATTCCGGTCCCCGGGCCTGCGCCACGATCCTGCCAAGCCAGGCCAGGAACCCCTCCGCCTCTACCGTGGAGCCGAGATCCACCAGCGCATTGACTGTCATGGATCCATCCCGGAGCCAGCAGTACCGGTAGTCCCAGTTCCGGGTACCGCCAATTCCCTCCGGCAGCGAAGTGGTGGGCGCGGCCAGCACGGCGCCGGTGGGTTCGTGGACCAGGGCCCGCAGCACGAGGGCGGAGCGGCGGACCAGGGACGGCTTCACCCGGGGCAACGTCAGATCCTGCACCCAGCGGCGGGAGTGATGCGCGACGGCGGACCGCCGGCCTGTTTCGCCGCCGGGAGCGGCGGGCTCAGGTGCGGTGTCACCACAGCGCAGGTTCAGCACAACGGGGCCTGCGCCCAGTTCGATGACCGCGGTTGCCGTGGCGTGGCGGCCGTCCGACGTCACATCAAAACCGACACCGGGCGCGAGCAGGACGATTGGATCCGCCGTGCCGACGACGTGAAGTTCGGCCCCGCGCGCTTCCATGCTGAACGGTGCGTTGGCGTAGTCGGGCCGCGGTGCAAACACGATTCTGGCCGTGCCAGTGCCGGAGAGCACTCTGACCAGGCTCGTGATGCCCTCCGGGGCCGGTTCCAGGTAGTCCGTCACGGTGACATCCGCCCAGCGGGTCTCGACAATCATGGTGCTGTCGACGTAGCGCTGGCCCAGGACCTCGGAGGGTTTCACCGGCGCTACGGAAAAGTGCCCGGCTGCATCGCCGCCGAGGAGATGGGCGAAGAGCGAGCCTGAATCCGGCAGCGGGTGGCTCATCCAGCAGATCCTGGCGTCCGGTGTAATGAGCGCCGTCGAAGAGCCGTTGCCGATCATGGAGTGCCGTTCCAGGCCCACGGCGTCCTCGCCGAAAAGCCAGGCCCGCCGCAGTTCGAACAGGATCGCCAGGACCCGGGCGAAGGACTCGGGATCCCGGAGTCGGTGGGCTGCCCGGGTGTCCCCGTCGCCGACGTGCAGTGCCATATCCGGTCCCCGGAGCGTGGCCATCGCCAGTTCGTCGCTGAACGCGTCCCCCGCGTAGAGGGCCGCGCTGGCACCAAGCATGGACCGCAGGTGTTCCATGGCGGTGGCCTTGGACGGTTCAACGATGGAGAGGTCCAGGACGGACCCGTCCACGATGAAATGCAGGCCGTGAGCCCGGGCGATATGCGAGGCGTTTTCGGTGGCGAGAGCCACCACGTCCGGCCCCGCGGACCTCGTGTGCACGGACACAGCCACGGGCTTCCGCTCGATGCTGATACCGCGGTAGGCCCCCACGGTTTCGGACAGCGCCTGACCGGCCTGCTGGAGGACAGATTCGGTGGCGAGCGAGATCCCGTGGGCGAAGCCCATGTCGAATTCGGCGCCGTGTGATCCCACGAGGTGCACTTCCGCCGGCAGCCGGGAGACCGCGGCGAGGTCGCGCAGGGATCGGCCGGAGATGACGGCCGCGTGCGTATTGGGCAGGGCGGCGAGCGCCCGAAGGGCGATTGCGGCGCTGCCCAGCGGCAGCGTTTCGGTGGAAATGCCCTCCGCTTCGCACAGGGTGCCGCCATAGTTGCACGCCACAAGCAGCCCCGGTGTGCGGGCCAGGACCTTCAGTTCGGCCAGCAGGTGCGGCGTCAGTCCGTCGTCGGCCGCATTGGTCTGCACAAAAGCGCGAAGCAAATTCAGCGGGAGCGATTTTGTCAGGAGGGCCGAATCAGCCAGTGATTGGTTAAAGGGGGTAGGCATGCGCGGAGTCCTTCGGATTGTCCCCAATGCTGCATGAGAATCGTCCTTGTTGGACTACTTCCAGTATGCTCCGGCCACGGTTTCGCGCGGGTATCCCTGCTGTTGCGGCTTTGTAACATGCTTACTATCGGGGGTCCGCGGGCACATAACCGGGGCGGTATGGGCGGGGCTGGCCCCGTCCTGGCGGGCGGCCCGAGCACCCGGGCGCGGGGGAATCAGCAGCCGGGCGGGGAGTACTCGTAGGCTCCGGCGTCGGGGATTTGATTTCGTGCGCACCCGCCGTTCTGCACGGCCGGCCGTCCTTCCAAATCCGCACCAAAGGGGCTTGCGCCGGCCAGGTCGATCGCGGGGCTGGTCGCGGTCAGACGGAGATCGGACGGTGCATCAACAAAGCCCGCCGGCGCCTTGGTCGAGGAGCCGTCCAAAGCGACATTACTGGGCCCGTTAAGGACGTTCTGCCGCTCGGTCCAGCCGGAGCCATCCATCCAGAGGGAGTTGCGGACGGCGACCAGGATGTTTCCGCGGATCACGGTTGATGCAGGACATGACCCATAACAGACCACGGCCTTCGAGTCCGGCCCGTCGAGCAACACGGTGTTGTGCTCGAAAACTGTGCCGTAGGTCGGGCCGAAAGAGCTGTTTGGTCCGCGGACGATCAATCCCGTGGTCTTCGCGCAGCCTGCACCGCATGTGGCCCGGACCAGGTTGTAGCTGAACGTGTTTCCATCGGCCTTTCCGGCAGAACGGCCGATCTCGGAGAACACGTTGTTGTCCAGCGCCCTGTTGTGATGAATGTTGTTGCGGCTGCCGTTGAAGATCTCAAAAGCGCTGCCATCCTGGATGAAATCGTGGGACGGCGCCGTGGAGCCGGTGATGATGTTGCCGGAGAATTCATTGTCGTTGCCGTTGATCAGGACGCCAAAGGCGCCCGAATCGTCATTGCATCCAGTGCCTCCGGCCGCACCGCAGCCGCTTCCCTTGGTGTTGACGTTCATCACGTTGTTATTGGCGAGGCGGTTGTTGGTGTACCGGCCGAAGTCGGAGCCGCCGCCCACCTTGATGCCCGCCGCATTGTCTTCCGCCACGGAGTTCGTAACGACGTTTCTGTCGCCGTCGACGCTGAATCCCGCATAGCCGCACCCCGCGGCGCGCAGGCCATCCACAATGACGTGGCTGCCTTGGATTCTCACGCAATCCCCCGAGTATCCCCCGACGATGGTCGGGGGCTCGCCGGTCCCGTAGCCCGTCACCGTAATGGGGGCGCCCTCCGCTCCGCTCTGGCCGACCAGCAGGCCGCCATTCCAGGTGTCACCCCTGCGAAGGCTGACCCGGTCGCCGGGCGACAGGACGGCGACGTTGAGCCGCGACAGTGATTTCCAGGGCGACTTCTCGGACGTCCCGGCGTTATCGTCATTGCCCGCGTCACTGACGTAGTAGGTCGTAGCACTGGAAACTTTTTGCGACGTGCCCCCTGATACTCCGGCCGGCGCGGACGACGGCGAGGCTGCCCCCTCCAGGACCCCGGTCAGCAGCACGAGCGTCACGAGGGTCGCAATGGTCGTGGGCTTGATCTTCATACCGTCACCTGGATCCTGGCCTGGGTCCGTCCTGGAGGGTGCTGCCACCTAGCGTTGGGCCGCGTCGGCACCCGGAGTGGTTAACGCTAGGAGTCGGTCCTGCCTACGTCAACGGTAGGGACTACTCGTTCCGGCACGTGGCGGGCCCGGCCTCTCCGCAGAGGGACGAGTGGCGCACCGGACGTCCACACCACATGCCGATTGCACAAATGTTCCTTTTTGCCACTTGACGTTCTAAATTGTGCGATTATGATAGTTAATCATGTGAAGTGCTTCACACGCCGTTGTTTTTCAAAGGAGAAATCATGACCGTTCCCGAAGACGCCCTGCGCACTGCATCCACCCGCAGCGGACTGAACCGACGGACCCTGCTGAAGACCATCGGCGTGGGCGCCGTAGCCATGGCCGGCATCCCCGCCCTCGCGGCCTGCACCGGCGGCGGAGGCGGCGCTGCAGGCGGCAGCCAGGCCGTAACGTTCGGTTCCGGCTCGTCCGACGCCGTCCCCCAGGCCGCTTACAAGGCCGTTACGGACGCGTTCACGAAGAAGGCCGGCGTCGAGGTCCGCACCAACGTGGTCCCCCACAACGACTTCCAGAACAAGATCAACACCTATCTGCAGGGCAGCCCGGATGACACGTTCACCTGGTTCTCCGGTTACCGCATGCAGTACTACGCGGACAAGGGTCTGCTCGCCCCGATCGACGACGTCTGGGAAAAGGTCGGCGGCAACTACTCCGAGGCAATGAAAAAGGCCTCCACCGGCCTCGACGGCAAGATGTACTTCATCCCGAACTACAACTACCCTTGGGGCTTCTTCTACCGCAAGAGCCTCTGGGCCGAGAAGGGCTACGAAGTCCCCACGACGTTTGACGAGCTGCTCACCCTGTCCAAGAAGATGCAGGGCGACGGGCTCATCCCGATCGAATTCGCGGACAAGGACGGCTGGCCCGCCATGGGCACGTTCGACTACATCAACATGCGCCTCAACGGCTACCAGTTCCACATGGACCTCACCGCGCACAAAGAATCCTGGGACCAGAAGAAGGTCAGCGACGTCTTCGATACCTGGAAGGCCATGCTGCCCTACCAGAACCCGAACGCCCTGGGCATGACCTGGCAGGACTCCGCCAAGAACATCGGCGACAAGAAGTCCGGCATGTACCTGCTCGGCTCCTTCCTGACCCAGCAGTACACGGACCAGGCCATCGCCGACGACATCGATTTCTTCCCGTTCCCGGAAATCGCGATGGAAGGCCGCGACGCCGTCGAGGCCCCGATTGACGGCCTGCTGCTGACCAAGAAGGGCGGCGAGAACCAGTCTGCCCGTGACTTCATGGCCTACGTCGGCACGCCTGAAGGCCAGGACGTCTACCAGTCGGTCGACACCGCCAACATCGCGGCCGCCAAGGGCGCTGACACGTCCAGCTACTCGCCGCTGACCAAAAAGATGGCCGACGTCATCGCCAATGCCAAGAGCATCAGCCAGTTCTTCGACCGCGATGCCCTGCCCGCCATGGCAAACAACGTGATGATCCCGGCACTGCAGACCTTCATCAAGGACGGCACCGTCGACGTCAAGAACCTGGAAGCCCAGGCTGCATCGCTTTACGCCGCCCAGTAACGGCAACCGAGCACCCGCCCGGCCACAATGAGCCAGAACACACCAAACAAGGAATAGTTTTGTGACTACATCAACCGATAAGAGCCCCGCCCGGGCGCAGCGGCCTGCCGCCGCCCCGGCGGGGCGGGTCAAGCGGCTGTCGCGCCGCGACAAGTGGGTCCTGGCCTTCATGGTGGGCCTGCCCACCCTGATCCAGCTGACGCTGGTCTGGATCCCGACGCTCCTCTCCGCAGCCCTGTCCTTCACCCGTTGGAACGGCCTGAGCCTGAAAGACATCCAACCTGCGGGAACGGACAACTACGAGTTCGTAGCGCAGAACTATCCCCCGTTCTGGCCGGCAGTCCAGAACAACGTGCTCTGGCTGGTCTTCCTCGCCCTCATCGCCACGCCGCTGGGCCTGCTCCTGGCGATCCTGCTGGACCAGAACATCCGCGGCAGCAAGATCTACCAGAGCATTTTCTTCACTCCGGTGATGCTCTCGCTGGCCCTGGTCGGCGTCATCTGGCAGCTTTTCTACAACCGGGACAGCGGGCTCCTGAACTTCCTCCTCGGCACCGCCGGCACACCCGAGGCCGTTGACTGGTTCGGCGACTCATCCGTCAACATCTGGGCCGCCCTGATCGCGGCGACGTGGCGCCACGCGGGCTACGTCATGATCCTCTACTTGGCCGGACTCAAGGGTGTCGACCCCACGCTCCGGGAAGCAGCACAGATCGACGGCGCCAACGCCGTCCAGACCTTCTTCCGGATCATCTTCCCGGCCATGCGCCCGGTCAACATCATCATCATCGTCATCACACTGATCGAGTCGCTCCGCGCCTTCGACATCGTCTACGTCATCAACCGCGGCACCAACGGCCTGGAACTCATCAGCGCCCTGGTGATCCAGAACCTCGTCGGCGAGGGCCAGGTGATCGGCGTCGGGTCTGCCCTGGCCGTCATCCTCCTGGTCATCTCTCTGGTCCCCATCACTTTCTACCTGTCCCGCGCCTTCGGAAAGGACAAAGAGGCATGAGCATCACAAACCCGGCCCATGCCGTCACCGCCGGCACGGAATCAACCACGCCCGCAGGAACCGGCATCGCCGGGCACCCCCGCAAGAATAAGAAGCCCGCGAAGCGCCACTACGGCATCCACATCTTCCTGACCGTGCTCGCCGCCATCTGGCTCGTCCCGCTGCTCTGGACCATCTTCACCTCGCTCCGTCCCAAGGCGGACACTGACAAGTACGGCTACTTCAGCCTCGAAGGCGCCTTCAACTTCGACAACTTCATCCGGGCCTGGACCCAGGGCGGGTTCGCGCAGTACGCCTGGAACTCCGCCCTGATCACTATCCCGTCTGTCATCCTGATCCTGTTCTTCGCCTCGATGATGGCGTTCGCGGTCAGCAGGGTCAACTGGAAGTTCAACATCACCCTCCTGATCATGTTCACAGCAGGCAACCTGCTGCCGCCACAGGTCCTCGCCGCGCCGCTGTTCCAGATGTTCAAACTCACCGAACTTCCCTACAGCGTCAGCGACTCCGGGAGCCTGCTGAACACCTACATCGGCGTCATCGCCGTGGACACCGCCTTCCAGATCGGCTTCGTCACCTTCGTGCTCTCCAACTACATGAAGGCCCTCTCCCACGAACTGACCGAGGCCGCCCTCGTCGACGGCGCCGGCATCTGGCGCCAGTACTGGGAAATCATCCTTCCCTTGTGCCGGCCCGCCCTGGCCGCCATGGGAACCCTCGAAGTCATCTTCGTGTACAACGACTTCTTCTGGCCCCTGCTGTTCCTGCAGAGCGGAGACCGCCTGCCGCTCACCACGGCGGTCAACAACCTCCAGGGCCAGTTCCTCTCCGACTACAACCTGATCGCAGCCGGCGCCATGATCACGGCCATCCCCGCACTTGTGATCTATCTGCTGCTCCAGAAGCACTTCGTGGCCGGCCTGACCCTGGGCTCCAGCAAAGGATAATCGTGGACAGCAACACCCCCATTGCGACGGAGCACACCAGGATGCGATCTGGAACGCCTGCAATGTCCCCCCGTCAGTACAGCCAGTAAGGACCGAAGATGCTCGCCGCAGCCCGCCATTCCGCCATTGTTGCCGAGGTCCAGCGTGAACGGATTGTCCGTGTCGCCGACCTGGCCAAACTGCTGGGAGTCTCGCTCATGACGGTCCGGCGGGACATCGAGGCGCTGGACGCGGCGGGCACCCTGGAGAAAATCCACGGCGGCGCGAAACTGCCCGGCGGAGTCGGCACCCACGAGCCCGGCTTTGAGCTCAAAGCGACCGAACTGCAGGCCGAAAAAATGGCAATCGCGGGGGAGGCCGCCGCCCAGGTTCGTGAGGGCATGGCGGTGGGCCTCAGCGCCGGCACCACCACCTGGGCTTTGGCCCAGATCCTCGCCACCGGGCCGCGGATCACCGTCGTCACCAATTCGGTCCGGATCGCCGACGTATTCCAGCAGGGCGGCTCGCAGTCCACGGTGATCATTATCGGCGGCGAGCGCACCCCGTCCGACGCGCTGGTCGGGCCGCTCGCCACCGCCGCCCTGCACCAGCTTCACCTCGATGTGCTCTTCCTCGGCGTCCACGGCGTGGACGCCGAGGCCGGCTTCACCACACCGAACGTGTTGGAAGCCGAAACCAACCGGGCCTTCGTTGCCGCGGCCCGCCGCGTCGTGGTCCTGGCCGATCACACCAAATGGGGCACCCTGGGCATCAGCAGCTTCGCGGGCCTGGAGGACGCCGACGAGCTCATCAGCGACGACCGTCTCCCCGGCGAAGCACGGCGCATCCTCGGCGAACGCGTCGGACGGCTGCGCCTCGCCACCGTCAGCGCCGCCGGCTGACCCGCAATACCCTGCACCCACACTTTTAATCCCCGCACCCCTGCCGAACCGGGCGAACACCGCCTGACAACCATGCCTGGAGCTGCTTTGAACGCCCTGCAAGCCACCCTTCCTGCCGGCACCACCGCCCTTGAGCCGCTCTACCTGCGGCGCTCGGGGGCGGCGCTGCTGATCGATTTCAGCACCGGGGAGCCGGCTGTGCTGCACTTCGGTGCCGATTTGGGCCCAGACCTCCCGGACCTGTCCCTCCTGGGGTCACCCGTGGCGCCGTCGTCCCTGGATATTCCCGTGACACTGGGCCTGATCCCACAGGGGTCGTCCGGCTGGCGCGGACGCCCGGGCCTCCGCGGCCACCGTGACGGCCAGGCCTTCTCGGCCCGCCTTCGCGCCGTGTCGGCGACGGTTGAAGAAGGCGGGACAGCAAGTGCCGCCGTTATCACGCAGGCCGACGACGACGCCGGAATCACGGTCCGGACCGAGCTCCGCATCAACGACGGCGGGCTGGTGCAGCTCCGCCACACCCTGACCAACGACGGCTACGGCAACTACTCGCTCGAAGAGCTGGCCCTGACCCTGCCGGTGGGACGGCCCGCCACGGAAATCCTGGACCTTACCGGCCGCTGGTGCCGGGAATCCCACCCGCAGCGGCTCCCGCTGCGGCAAGGCACCTGGGTACGCTCCGGCCGGCACGGGCGCACCGGTCACGACGCCTCGCTGCTGCTGGCCGCGGGGACCGCCAACTTCGGCAACCGGCACGGCCAGGTCTGGGCCGTGCACCTGGGCTGGAGCGGAAACCACGAGAGCTTCGTGGACACGATCGGTGACGGCCGGACTGTTCTCGGAGCCTCCGAACTGCTCGGCCCGGCCGAAGTCACGCTTGAACCGGGCGGCACGTACGAAACGCCGTGGCTCTTCGCCGCCTTCTCGGATGCCGGCCTGGACGGCATCAGCGCGGCGTTCTATGCCTGGTTCCGGGCCCGCCCGCACCACCCCGGCGTGCGGTCGGGCAAGCCCCGGCCCGTTGTGCTGAACGTCTGGGAAGCGGTCTACTTCGACCACCGGCTGCCGATCCTGCTGGAGCTGGCCGAGTCCGCCGCCGCGCTCGGCGTCGAACGCTACGTCCTCGACGACGGCTGGTTCCGGCACCGCCGCAACGACCAGGCCGGCCTCGGCGACTGGTACGTGGACGAGGGCCTCTGGCCGGACGGCCTGGCCCCCCTGATTGACGCGGTCACCGCGCACGGCATGGAATTCGGACTGTGGGTGGAACCCGAAATGATCAACGAGGATTCCGACCTGGCCCGCGCCCACCCGGACTGGATCTCGGGCCCGGCACGGCCGGACGATTCGACGGGCCGGCTGCCGGAACGCTGGCGGAACCAGCAGGTCCTCGACCTGGTCAACCCCGACGCCTGGCAGTACATCTATGACCGGCTGGACGATCTCCTTAGCACCAACCGGATCAGCTACCTGAAATGGGACCAGAACCGGGACCTGACCGAAATGGGCCATGACGGCGCCGCGTCGGTCCACGCCCAGACACTGGCCGTGTACCGCTTGCTGGATGAACTGCGCAAGGCCCATCCCGGCGTCGAGATCGAGAGCTGCTCCTCCGGCGGGGCCCGTGTGGATCTCGGCATCCTTGAACGCACAGACCGGGTCTGGGGTTCAGACTGCAACGATGCGCTGGAACGCCAGACGATCCAGCGGTGGACCGGAATGGTGGTGCCGCCTGAACTCGTCGGCTCGCACATCGGCCCCACCACCTCGCACACCACGGCCCGCACCCACGAACTGTCCTTCCGCGCCATCACCGCACTCTTCGGCCACTTCGGCATGGAGTGGGATCTTCGCCAGCTCAACGACGGCGAGCGCAAGGAACTGGCCGCGGCGATCGCACTCTACAAGGACCGGCGCGGCCTGCTGCACAGCGGCCGGATGGTCCGGGCGGACGAGCCCGATCCGTCCCTGCTGCTGCACGGCGTCGTCTCCCCCGACGGCAGCGAGGCGCTGTTCGCGCTCGTGTCCGTGGCAACTTCGTTCTCCGAGGTTCCCGGACAGGTGGCCCTGCCCGGCCTGACACCCGAGACGAACTACCGCGTGGAACTGGTGTACCCGGCCGCCGGCCAGGGCCATACCTTTACGCAGGTTGCGCCCCCGGCGTGGGTGTCCTCCGGCATCGAAGCCAGCGGCCGGTTCCTGGCCGAAGCCGGGCTGCCGATGCCGGTCCTGAACCCGGAACACGGGGTTCTCCTGAGCGTCCGCGCGGTTACGCCACCTGGCACTGCAAGTCCTGAAGCAGCCGGAAAGCGCGGCTAGCATGGCCGGCATCACCAAGCGGGAGTTCACGCTCTCCGACGGGCGCGACATCATTTACTTCGATGACGCCGACACGGCCCTTTCCCCGGAGCGGGGCCCCGACCTGCGCGAACCGGCAGTGCGCCCGCCGACGGCGTCGATGCGCCAGGACGTCCTGACCGGCGAATGGATTACGGTGGCGTCGGCCCGGCAGAACCGCGTGATGTTGCCGCCGGCGCACCTGGATCCGCTGGCCCCGGCGACGGCGGACAATCTCTCCGAGGTCCCCAGCCAGTACGACGTGGCCGTCTTTGAAAACAAGTCACCGTCTTTCGGACCGGAGCTGACGGGACCGGACGCCCCTGCCGGGCTGGAAGACCTGGACGCGATCGGTCTGGGACGCAGCCGGATGTCCGTGGGCCGTTGCGAGGTCGTGTGCTTTTCGCCCGAACACACCGGCTCGCTCGGCGGAATGTCAGAGTCCCGGATGCGGACCGTCGTGGAGGCCTGGGCGGACCGGACGGCTGCGCTATCCGCCCTGCCCGGGGTCCAGCAGGTATTCCCGTTCGAAAACCGCGGCGAGGCCATCGGGGTCACCCTGCACCACCCGCACGGGCAGATCTACGCCTACCCGTTCATCACGCCGCGGACAGCGCAGCTGATCCGCTCGGTGGAGAGCTACGGACCGACGCTCTTCGAGGACATCCTGGCCTCCGAGCAGAGATCCGGGCGGGTGGTCCTGGCGGGCGAGCATTGGACCGCATTCGTGCCCTTTGCGGCCCGCTGGCCGCTGGAAATCCATATCCTCCCGCACCGGCATGTGCCTGACCTCGCGGCCACCACCGCCGGGGAACGCGACGAGTTTTCCCGGCTGTACGGCGAAATCCTGCGGGGCGTGGATGCCCTGTACACAACGCCGACGCCCTACATCTCAGCCTGGCACCAGGCGCCGGTGCACACCCACCGGGACGATATCCGGCTGATGCTCCAGCTGACCTCACCGCGCCGCGAGGAATCGAAGCTGAAGTTCCTGGCCGGGTCGGAAGCTGCGATGGGTGCCTTCATTGCGGACATCCCGCCGGAAACGTCCGCCGCACGGCTGCGGGAGGCCCTGGCGGGCCTCCATCCGGCCCGCTGACCGGGCCGTTCTATACCCGGACGAGCCCGGCGGCCTCGGCCAAGAGCTGCACGGAACGAAGCCTGCCCTCCGTGCCCGTGCTCTGGTGCGCGACGATCAGTTCGTCGGCGTCGGCGTGCGCAGAAAAACCGTCCAGATACTCCCGCACGGCGTCCGGTGTGCCGACGGCCGAGTACGTCATCATCTGGGACAAATGTTGGCCCTGTGGCGAGTCCAGAATCATGTCCGCCTCGTCATCGCTGAACACCCTGCCGTTGCCGAAGAAAAGCGACACGCGCGCCCGCTTGGTCGCCTGGAACATGGACTGCGCCTCGGCCGCGGAATCCGCGGCGATGACGTTGACGCCGGCGATCACATGCGGCGCATCAAGCTGTGCCGAGGGCCTGAAATCGCGCCGGTAGGCAGCGACGGCGTCCTCCAGGGCGTTCGGCGCGAAGTGCGAGGCGAAGGCGTAGGGCAGGCCCAGCTGGGCGGCCAGTTTGGCTCCGAACAACGACGATCCCAGGATGTACAGCGGCACGTCCGTGCCCTTGCCGGGGACGGCTTCCACGCCGGCGATGCGGGTGGGGCCAGTCAGGTAGCCCTGAAGTTCCAGCACGTCCTGCGGGAAGCTGTCCGAAGAGGCAGGGTCACGGCGGAGGGCGCGCATCGTGTTCTGGTCGCTGCCGGGGGCCCGGCCCAGGCCCAGGTCGATCCGGCCCGGGTGCAGTGTTTCCAGGGTGCCGAACTGTTCGGCGATGGTCAGCGGGGAGTGATTGGGCAACATGACGCCCCCGGCACCGAGACGGATGCTGGCGGTGTGCGCGGCAACGTGGGCAATCAGGACGCTGGTTGCGGAGGAGGCGATCGCGGACATATTGTGGTGCTCCGCGTACCAGATCCTCCGGTAGCCCAGTTCCTCGGCAAGCTGTGCCATGGCGACGCTGCCGGCGAAGCTTTCCGCCGCCGTCTGGCCTCTGGCGATGGTAGCCAGGTCAAGGATGGAAAGCGGAACAGTCACGGAAAACCGGCCTTTCATTGCGGGGATGTCAGCGCCCGTGACGACCCCGCAGGGGTTCGGGCACGGGGCACATCAACGACAACCACGGCCGGTCCCGGGTTATTTCTTCCGCCCCGCCCGAGGATGCAGGCCGCACCGGGTCAGGCCGCACGTCACTGCGCTTAGCGCCATGCACCGCACCGCAAACGGGACCTCAGCTGCAGGAGACGTTGTAGTCGAGTCCCTTGGAAATGTACTGCACCATCGAGACCCGGCTGCGGGGGGTGAGCGCGGGAAGGGAGCACTTCGCCTCAGCGTCCGAGCGTGACCGGGCGCCTGCCAGCCAGCTGGGCAGCCCGGCCAGCGGGCTTGTGGATTTGACGGTGCCCGCGATCTGGTTCCACTGGTACCCGGTCGAATAGATCCCCACGGGGGCGCCAATGCTCTTGAAGTACACAGCCATCCCCTCGAGGACGGCAACGTTGGCTGCTTTGTTTCGCTGCCAGCTGTTTTCCGTCTCCACATCCAGCCACCACAAGTACGACGCCGGATTCGTGACTCCGCGGAGTTTGGCGTCGTCGTAGGCCTTCGCGTAGCCGTACATGTAGGAGCAGGCCTTGAACGTGCGCAACGCGCAGTTGCCGTACGGGTTGCTCACCCGTTTGCCCTTGTACGTATTCGATTTGGGCCACCATGAACCCTGAAGCCCGGGATTGGCGGTGTTGACGTAGAGGGCCACCCGCGGCTGCACCGAACTGGGCGCGTTCTTCGTTGCTGTGCCCGCCCATGCAAGTTGATCCGCCAGGCAGGGGTTCGTGGTGTTGGCGAGACCGTTGTTGACGCCGACCACGGCGAATGACAACTGCCGGGGCAGGTCCTGGCCGCACTGCGGCCAGGACACGTCAACGCCGACCACATCAGCGGACCGTTCCGGTGCGGCAGAGACCGGGCCGACGCCCGCCAAGACGAGGCCGAGGGCAGTGGTCACCGTGAGTGCAAGCCGTGCCATGGATGAGAGCATGCCCCCAGTCTAGGGCGGCAATCTCCGCCCGGCAGGGAGCCCCGGTAACCTCGGCATGGCCCGAACGGAATACATGGAGGCGGCACCGGGCGGAATAGTCCCGGCCGCGAAGGAGTTGCCGCCTCTGGGAGCCACAAGAACCCACCGCATCCGCGAACAGCCATATCCGGCTGGACGCAACTGCACGGATGCTGCAATCCGGCCTCCCGCTATCCACTCTTCGCCGGTCCTCCCGGGCACCGGCAGAACAGGAGCAACACCATGGCTAATATTCTGATGGTCGTATCCGGCGCCGATTCCCTCACCATGCGCGACGGCAGCGAACACCCCACCGGCTATTGGGCGGAGGAACTGGTCGTCTCGCATCAGATGCTGGTCAACGCCGGCCACACCGTTCACATCGCCACCCCCTCCGGCGTCAAGCCCACCGTCGATCAGGTCAGCCTCGCCGCCGAATCGGCTGGCGGCCAGGAGCGGGCGGACGGTTTCCGGAATTACATTGACGCCATCGACGCCGAGCTGTCCGCACCACTGGTGCTGGCCGACGTCGATCCCGGCTCTTACGATGCCGTTGTGATGCCCGGTGGCCACGGCCCCATGGCCGACCTGTTCCAGGACGCGGACCTCGGCCGCGTGCTGGTAGCCGCCGACAAGGCCGGCAAGGTCATTGCACCGTTCTGCCACGGCCCCGCCGGCCTGCTGAGCGCCAAGGCCAGCGACGGCAGCTACGCTTTTGCGGGCCGCCGGCTGACTGTCTTCACGGACGAGGAAGAACTCAACGGCGGTACCGGGCCCAACACGCCGTGGTTCGTCGAGGAGGTCCTGAAGGACAACGGCGCCGTCGTCGAAAACGGCGCCGCCTGGGGCTCCAATGTGGTCCGCGATGGGAACCTGATCAGCGGCCAGAACCCGCAGTCCAGCGAGGACGTGGCCAAGGAAGTCATCAAGGCCCTCGCCGAATAAGAGCTGCCGCAGCCGGGTCCGGAGCTCCCGGACCCGGCTATGCTGGCCGCATGGCCATCAAATCAACTGCCGACAAAGTCGCCACCATCCAGCAGGGCTACACCCTGGACGGACCCACGATTGAACTCGGCGCAGCGATCGTCGACGGCGAGCTGCACAAGGATGCCAAGGTCCGGCTCCCCCTGGCGATGATGAACCGGCACGGTCTCGTCGCGGGGGCCACCGGGACCGGCAAGACCGTCACGCTGCACATGATGGCCGAACAGCTGTCCGCCGCCGGGGTCCCGGTCTTTCTGGCCGACATCAAGGGCGACCTGTCCGGGCTCGCCACGGCCGCCACGGGAAGCGAAAAGCTACTGGCCCGGACCGCGAGCATCGGCCAGCCGTGGTCCGGCAGGGTGTTCCCGGTGGAATTCCTGGCCCTCGGCGGGGACGGCCACGGAATTCCGGTCCGCGCCACCATCACCTCGTTCGGGCCCATCCTGCTTTCCCGGATCATGGAGCTCAACGACACCCAGGAATCCAGTCTGCAGCTGATCTTCCACTTCGCCGACAAGAACAACCTGGAACTTATCGACCTTAAGGATCTGCGCGCGGTCATCCAGTTCCTTACCTCCGACGAGGGAAAAGAGAAACTCGAGGAGCTGGGCGGTCTCTCGAAGGCCACCGCCGGAGTCATCCTTCGCGAACTCATCACCCTTGAGGCGCAGGGCATGGAGAAATTCTTCGGCGAGCCGGAGTTCAACACCGCCGAACTGCTGCGCACTACCGCGGACGGGCATGGCATCGTCAGCTGCCTGGAACTGCCGACGCTGCAGACCAAACCCCTGCTGTTCTCTACGTTCCTGATGTGGCTGCTGGCGGATCTCTTCGAGGACCTGCCGGAGGTCGGCGACCTGGACAAACCCAAACTCGTGTTCTTCCTGGACGAGGCCCCACCTGCTGTTCAAGGACGCGTCCAGGGCTTTCCTCGATGCCATCACCACGACGGTCCGGCTGATCCGGTCCAAGGGCGTCGGCATTTTCTTCGTAACCCAGACCCCTAAGGATGTCCCGGGCGACGTGCTGGGGCAGCTCGCCAACCGGATCCAGCATGCCCTGCGCGCCTTCACGCCGGACGACGCCAAGGCACTCAAAGCCACGGTCTCCACGTTTCCGATCAGCGACTACGACCTTGCGGAAACGCTCACCACGGCCGGGATCGGTGAAGCGGTCATCACTGTGATGAATGAACGCGGGGCGCCAACGCCAGTCGCCCTGACCCGGATGCGCGCCCCGGAGTCCGCCATGGGCCCCAGCGAGGATGCCTTGATCGCCAGCATCGTGGCCGCTTCCGGCCTGCTCCCTGCCTACGGCACGGCGGTGGACAACGTCTCGGCGTTTGAAAAGCTCGGCAAAGGCCCTGCGGCCGGTGACGGCGGCGCCGGAAACAGCGGAACGGTCCGGGACAGTGGCCGCTCCGCCAGTCATGACGCCGGCAGCCGTGACGTCGTCGATCCTGGCAGCGTGGATGCCGAGGCACGGCGGATCGAGGAAGAGATCCTGGGCCGCCCCAGCCGCCGTTCTGCCCCGGCGCCATCACCGGCACCCGCGCCGTCAACCGGCCGCGCAGCACCCGCACCCCGGCAGCCCCGGCCGGACTCCAACGCCGCGGGCGACGTCGACGGTGTGCTTGGCGGAGTCTTCGGCGGAGGACTCAAAAGCATGGCGCGTTCGCTCGGAACCCAGTTGGGCCGGGAGTTGCTCCGCGGGGTCTTCGGTACGTCGTCGCGGCGCCGCCGGCGCCGCTAACCGCATCTCCGCGGCCTTGAGATGGCCGCCCGGGCGGTCACACCCAATGGTGCCAGCGTCACCGCAACACCCGGCTTTGTGCAGCGTGCAGGTAACGTAAGGTAAGTGCAAATGAGTCAGGGGTTAATCAGGCTGGCGGCCATATGGCTGCTGGGCCTGATGCTTGCCGTGGCCGCGGCCATCTTTTCAATTTATCTGGTCAATACTTCCGTCGCCGGCCCGCAGCAGCCCGTCCGCGAGTACGTTGCGGCATTGCAGAAGGGCGAGGGGGCCAAGGCTCTCGGACTGCTGAACGCTTCGGTGCCGCAGGGCAGTGCGTCAATGCTGGACGGGACCGCATTGCAGACAGCTGCCTCAAACATCACGGACGCCAGGTTCGGCGATGCGGAGAACCGCAGCGGGAACCAGGTTATGGTTCCGATGGATTACTCCATCAACGGCAGCGAACTGCACACCGAATTTTTGCTCGAACGCACCGGGACCCGGTGGCTCTTCTTCAGCAAGTGGTCATTCGTCCCGGCCTCGCTCCCCGTCCTGGACGTGACCGTCGTGAACTCCAACGAGGCCTCGCTGAACGGAGTCCCGGTGAACATGCCCAGCGGCCGCAACTCCTTTGCTGTTTTCTACCCCGGCGAATACGAGGCCTCTCTGAACGGACAATACTTTGCGGCCGCACCCACCCGGACCACATTGTCCGGCCGGGACACTCCCCCGCCAGCGCTCAACCTCCTGACCTACGCCACGGACGGGCTGAAGGACGCCGTAAGCGGCAAGGTCCAGGAGTTCCTGGACTCCTGCGCGGATGAGGCAGATAAGCAACAACGGCTCCAGCCCGACTGCCCGTTTTATCACGCCACCTACAACCGTGTGGTCGACGGGACCATTGACTGGAGCATTAGCGAATACCCGGCGGTCAGCATCGAGCCCTTCGGCGGCCGCTGGGTCGTGGCTCCACTGAACGGAAAGGCCCGCATCCAGGCCCGGCAGGTGGACTTGTTCAGTGGAATCGTTACGGATCTCAATGAAGTCCATGAATTCAGTTTCACCACACGCCTGGACATCGCGGGCGACACCGTCAAGGTCACCCCGCTTCTGAACTTCTGAGCCCGTTGCCGGCGCTGGTGCTTCAGGGCCGCGGCTGGGCAGACGGGCCGCCAGGGTCCGCCGAAGCCAATTTCCGGGACCACGGAAACGAAAAAGGCTGCCACCGCTGACGGCACGGTCAGCAGTGGCAGCCTTTGGTCCGGGACATGCCGGTCCGGCCTGTCCCGGCCGCGCCTAGTCCATCCCGCGCAGGTCGAGTACGAGTTCGGTGTCCCCGTCGGCGTCCAGCAGCACCGGGATACCCCAGTCCTGCTGGTACAGGTGGCAGGCCGCGTGGTCCGGGATTTCCCCGTCGGCGTCTTCGGGACCGTCACAGGCTGCGGCCCGGGCGGTAATGTGCAGGACTCCTTCGGGGACGTCCGCGGAGAGCTCCAGCGTGCGGAGCAGGCCGACGGAGGTCCCGCCGCCGGAGAGCAGCAGCTCCGGGGGCGTGGAGGAGATCTTGAGCTGGGTGGGGTCGCCCCAGCGGTCATCAAGCTTCTGGCCGGTCGGCGCCGTGAACCGCACGGACAGCTCCAGCAGCCCGGGGGCGACCGGGCTCTTGGGCCGCTGGGTCTGGGCCGCACCCTCATCGACCTGCTGCGCTTCCTTGGGGATGGGCACGTAGACCAACTGGTGCTTGTTGGCTTCAACGACCACCAGCAGCGGCTCAGCCCCGGCCACCCGGGTGTGGTCCACAATCACGTCGGAGGGCTCCGACAGGCCCCGGGCGAGTGTGGACACCGTGCCGGTCGCCGGATCGTAGCGGCGCACCGCACCGTTGTACGTGTCCGCGATCGCGATCGAGCCGTCGGGCAGGACCGTGACGCCCAGCGGGTGCTGCAGCCGGGCGTCGGCGGCGGAACCGTCCCGGAAGCCGAAGTCGAAGAGCCCCTTGCCGACGGCGGATTCGACGGCGATACTGCCGTCCGCGTCGATCACGAGTTTACGCAGCGCGGAGGTTTCCGAGTCGGCGACCCAGATGTTGCCGTCCGCGTCCTCGGCGAGACCGGATGGCTGGGCGAACCAGGCTTCGGAGGCAGGGCCGTCCAGGAGTCCTTCGAGGCCGTTGCCGGCAATGATCGCCACGGCCCCGGTGATGGGATCGAAACTGAAAATCTGGTGCACGCCCGCCATCGCCACGACCACGGCATTGAGCCTGGCCGACCAGACCACGTCCCAGGGCGAACTCAGTGAGACGGTGAGCGGATCGGATTCCAGCGCCGTCCCGAAGGCGGCGCCTTCCTCGTCGACGCGGGCCGGCCCGGTTTCAAGCAGCCGCTGGACGCCGTTCCCGGCGAGTGTGCGGAGACTTCGGTCGGCCAGGGAGAGGCCGCGGAGCCGGTGGTTGACGGTGTCGGCGATCACGATGTCGTACCCGGCTTTCGCGGCGACATCTTCGGGAAGCAGGACCAGGCCCTGTGGTTCGTTGAGCCGGGCGGAATCGGCGGGGCCGTCCGCATAACCTTTCTCCCCTGACCCGAAGGTGCCCAGGACCGTCTCGAAGTCGGTGGCCAGCTCCACCAGGCGGTGATGTCCGGTGTCTGTGACGAGCCAGGTGCCGGCGTCGGCGTCCGTTCCGGAGGCGCCCCGGCCGGCGGGGAGGTAGAGGGCCTTGCCCGGGAAGCGCAGCGTCCCCGACGTCGGTTCCGGTGCCACGTAGGGGCCATCGCCGCGGTGCAGGGTGCCCTTGGCCTCGTGTTCGGCGATCAGTTCCGGGATAAGCACGGCCAGGCCATCAGCGTGCCCTTCACCGGACAGGTGGGCCACGATGTAACCCTCGGGATCGATGACGACGAGGGTCGGCCACGCGCGGGCCGTATAGGCCTTCCAGGTATCGAGTTCCGGGTCGTCCAGGACGGGATGGCGGATCTCGTAACGCTCCACGGCCGCGGCCAGCGCGACGGGGTCAGCTTCGTGCTCGAACTTGGGCGAGTGCACGCCGACAGTCACCAGGACGTCGGCATACTGCTGCTCAAGCGGACGGAGTTCGTCCAGGACATGCAGGCAGTTAATGCAGCAGAACGTCCAGAAGTCCAGCAGCACGATCTTGCCGCGCAGCGATTCCAGGTCCAGGGTTTTGCCGCCGGTGTTCAGCCAGCCCCGGCCGACGAGTTCGGAGGCCCGGACCCGTAGGTGGGTGCGCACGGTTTCAGTCATCAGCGTCCTTCCAGATGTGAGTTTCGTTCCGCCAACTTGGCGTCGCGTTCGGCCAACTTGGCGTCACGTTCGGCCAGCTTGGCAAACATATCGTTGTAAGCAGTGAGGTCGGCGTCGTTATTCCGGTCCGCCGCCCGGTCGGTGCGCTTGGACTCGCGTTCGTCCGAGCGGGACCACTGGATGGCGACACCGATCGCCACGAGCAAGGTGGGCACCTCGCCGATGCCCCAGGCCACGGCGCCGCCCATTTGCTGGTCCAGCAGGGCCGAAACCCCCCAGGTCCGGCCCAGATTGCCGAAGTAGTCGGCGGCCAGCAGTCCCGTGCCGCCCATAATGGCGACGCCGAAGAACGCATGGAAGCCCATTGTGGCCAGCAGCAGGAGAAGCCGCATGGGGAAGGGCGCACGCCGCGGCAGAGGATCGGTTCCAATCATGGTCAGTACAAAGATGTAACCGGTCAGTGCGAAGTGCAGGTTCATCAATTCGTGGCCCACGTGCTCCCGCATGGCGAAGCCGAAGGCATCCGAGTAGTAGAACAGCACAATTGAACCGGCGAAGTTGGCGGCCGCGAACAGCGGATGCGTCACGAGCTGCGAGAACTTCGAATGTACAAAGACGAGCAGCCATTCGCGGGGGCCACGGGAGCTGTCCCGGCGGGGTGCCAGCGCCCGGAGCGCGAGCGTGACCGGTGCCCCCAGGACCAGGAAGATCGGTGCCACCATGGTCAGCGCCATGTGGTCGATCATGTGTACGGAGAAGAGGATCCGGCCATAGACCGAGGGTGCGCCTGAGGTGATGTAGATCAGGGCCAGCAAACCGATCACCCAGTTGGCCAACCGGAACCAGGACCAGGAGTCGCCGCGCTGGCGCAGCTTCAGAACGCCCGCGACGTAGGCCACGAGGCCAAAGGCGGCGACGGCGATCCACAGCCAGTCGAACCGCCATTCCGTAAGCCAGCGCTCCGGTGTGAGCTCGGGCGGAAGGTCATAACCCGAAAGAATGAAGGCGGGGGTTGCGGCGGGGGCCAAGGTGGCGGGTTGCGGCGGGGCGGAGCGGCCCAGTCCGACGGCGATTCCCGACGTCACGCCCATGATCAACACTTCCGCGAGCACCAGCTGCCAGAGCACCCGGCGGGCAGACTTGCCCATGCCCCTGTGGCCGAGTTGCGGGATAATCCATTGGCGGTGCATCAGGCCGATACACCCCAGCACGAGGGTCGCCGCGGTCTTAGCCAGGAGCAGCTGGCCATAGACCGAACCGAACAGGTCTGCCCAGCTGGTGATGCGGATGCTCGCGTTGATAACGCCGGAGGCGAAGACCAGAGCGAAGGCAAAACCTGCGAGGGTGGAGAAGCGGCGAAGCGTCGGCTCCGTAATGTCCGGGGCGGAGGTCCCGACGCGGTTCGCGCCGGCCAGCCCTGCGCCGGTGCGGGCACCGCTGAGAATGCCGGAGAGCAGAGCCAGCATGATGATGCCGCCGACCCAGGCCGAGACTCCCACGAGGTGGAGGCCGAGCGAGTTGATGGCCCCTTCGTGGTCGCTCGAACTCGACGAGTGCCCGATCAGCGCAGCAGGCACCAGCCCGGACATCGCCAGGAGCAGGGTGCCGGCGAGGGCGCCGAGGGAGCGGACGCCGAAGAGAGCAGTAGTGACCACGGCGGCGATGACGACGACGGCCAGCCAGGCCCGGCCCGCTTCAAGGCCCGTCATGTAGTACAGCAGGGACCGGGTGAACTGCTCATCCCCGGAAACGCCCTGCCCTGCGATATCGGCGTAGCCGAGCACCAGCACGGCGATGGCGGAGAGAGTCCATGCGGCACCGGCCGCGGCGGCGATGGTCAATGCCCGGGTGAACGCAGGATGCTCCGGTGCGTCCCGGTCCCTGGACCTCGAGCCGTGCGTGCTCCTGGGAAGGATTCCTACGGCAAAAATGAGACCGCCGATTACTGTGGCGAGGGAGACGTTGTGAAGCGCCTTGCTGACCGGAAGACCCCAGCGGACAAGTGCGCCGGGGTCGGAGACCTCCCGGGCGGCTACGGCCCCGGAGAAGATGAGTGCGGCGGCCAGGCCGATGAACAGTGCGGCCAGGCCGGCGATTTGCCACGGTCCCGAAATTCCGCCCGGGCCGACGGCACCGCGGGCTGCCCTCCGGGGGGCAGGGGCGGTGGGCTGTGAGTTCACGGCAGGAGGCACACCACCATTGTCCGCTACGCCCGTCCGCGCGGCGAATCGTTGCGCGGGACCGGGGCGCGCCGTCCTGCGGTGCACAGGATCGGCTGGACGCAACGCGGCACTTAAAGCGAATGGAGCGCCGACCCCAGGGTCGGCGCTCCATTCAAGTCTGCGAAGTAAATTACTTCTTCGTGGAGACTGCAGCCTTCAGCTTGGAGCCGGCGGTCAGCTTGACGCTGTGGCCAGCGGCGATCTGGATGGTCTCACCGGTCTGCGGGTTGCGGCCGGTGCGGGCTGCACGGTCGGTACGCTCGACGGCGAGCCAGCCCGGGATGGTGATCTTTTCGCCCGCGGCGACGGAGGTCTCGAAAACCTCGAACAACGCGTCGAGCACGGAGTTGACTGCTGCCTGGCTGGTGCCAGCCTTGCCGGCTACCTCAGCAACAAGTTCACTACGGTTCTTAGCCATTTATGTCCTCCTGGACGGTCATGATTTCTGGAGTCTACACACGGCATGCGCGCAAACCACTGTTCGAAAACTTACCAGCTTGCTGCCCGCGAGGCGGGAAATTCCGCGTGTTTTCAGCCTTTTTTGGCCAATATCACGGGAAATCGCGGCTTTGAAGGTCAAATTTCGCCGACAGCGGACGCTCCCTCACGTTCCGCAGCGTTTGGCTCGGCCCTCCCTCACCTGCTGCAAGCTGGGTGGCGATGCTTCCGCAGCTTCTGCCGCGTGCGGGGCAGCCCTTCCGCACGTCCTGCGCCTCAAGGGGGTTCAGGGGGGAGGCTCCGGCAATGCCTGAGGTGGCGTACTGCGGGTGGGTGCTGCGCGTTCTGGTCGTGTCCGTTGCTTCTGTGGTTGGGGGGTTAAACAGGGAGAGCCTCCAACGTGGTGGTTGGAGGCTCTCGACCTGTTAATGGTTGTCCGGCGGCGTCCTACTCTCCCACACCCTCCCGGGTGCAGTACCATCGGCGCTGTGGGTCTTAGCTTCCGGGTTCGGGATGGGACCGGGCGTTTCCCCCACGCTGTGACCGCCGTAACCTTATGTCCCGCATCCTGGCATGGCCGGGGTGGGGAAAGTTGTGGTTACAACCTGTCCACGTCCGCCCCCGTTGTGTGTGTGGGGGTGGTGTGGTGTTGTTATTTTGTTGTTGGTTCACCAGGCAACGAAACCCGTGGCGGGTTTGTTGGTTGGGAACCACATAGTGGACGCAAGCGTATCTTGTTTCTTTACTCTTCCCGTGGTGTGAACGTCTTTTGAATCCGTTCACGGGGAGGAGTGTGTGGTGTAAGTTATCGGCCTATTAGTACCGGTCAGCTTCACGAGTCGTTAGTCCTCGCTTCCACATCCGGCCTATCAACCCAGTGGTCTGGCTGGGGGCCTCTCACACACAAGGTGTATGGAAATCTCATCTCGAAGCGAGCTTCCCGCTTAGATGCTTTCAGCGGTTATCCCATCCGAACGTAGCTAATCAGCGGTGCACTTGGCAGTACAACTGACACACCAGAGGTTCGTCCGTCCCGGTCCTCTCGTACTAAGGACAGCCCTTCTCAAATTTCCTGCGCGCGCAGCGGATAGGGACCGAACTGTCTCACGACGTTCTAAACCCAGCTCGCGTACCGCTTTAATGGGCGAACAGCCCAACCCTTGGGACCTACTCCAGCCCCAGGATGCGACGAGCCGACATCGAGGTGCCAAACCATGCCGTCGATATGGACTCTTGGGCAAGATCAGCCTGTTATCCCCGAGGTACCTTTTATCCGTTGAGCGACGGCCATTCCACAATGTACCGCCGGATCACTAGTCCCGACTTTCGTCCCTGCTTGAGATGTCTCTCTCACAGTCAAGCTCCCTTGTGCACTTACACTCGACACCTGATTGCCAACCAGGCTGAGGGAACCTTTGGGCGCCTCCGTTACTTTTTAGGAGGCAACCGCCCCAGTTAAACTACCCATCAGGCACTGTCCCTGACCCGGATTACGGGCCGAAGTTAGATGTCCAAAGTGACCAGAGTGGTATTTCAACGATGACTCCACCCGAACTGGCGTCCGGGTTTCAACGTCTCCCACCTATCCTACACAAGCCACTCCGAACACCAATACCAAACTATAGTAAAGGTCTCGGGGTCTTTCCGTCCTGCTGCGCGTAACGAGCATCTTTACTCGTACTGCAATTTCGCCGAGTTTATGGTTGAGACAGCGGGGAAGTCGTTACTCCATTCGTGCAGGTCGGAACTTACCCGACAAGGAATTTCGCTACCTTAGGATGGTTATAGTTACCACCGCCGTTTACTGGGGCTTAAATTCTCAGCTTCGCCTTGCGGCTAACCGGTCCTCTTAACCTTCCAGCACCGGGCAGGAGTCAGTCCGTATACATCGTCTTGCGACTTCGCACGGACCTGTGTTTTTAGTAAACAGTCGCTTCCCCCTGGTCTCTGCGGCCCCTGCACGCTCCGGACAGCTAGTGTCCATCACGATGGGGGCCCCCCTTCTCCCGAAGTTACGGGGGCATTTTGCCGAGTTCCTTAACCATAATTCTCTCGATCGCCTTAGTATTCTCTACCTGATCACCTGTGTCGGTTTGGGGTACGGGCGGCTAAAACCTCGCGTCGATGCTTTTCTTGGCAGCATAGGATCACCGAATCCCCCCTTACGGGAGTCCCATCAGATCTCAGGCATCATGAACGGCGGATTTGCCTACCGTTCGCCCTACATCCTTAGACCGGGACAACCATCGCCCGGCTCGGCTACCTTCCTGCGTCACACCTGTTAATACGCTTGCCTCCCAGGATCAGGTCCCGCGCTCCACCAAAACCCTCACACCACAAGGGCGATCGGGCAGGTTTCGGGCGGTTAGTATCCCCTGTTCAGCATGGGCGGTTTTTCGCCGGTACGGGAATATCAACCCGTTGTCCATCGACTACGCCTGTCGGCCTCGCCTTAGGTCCCGACTTACCCAGGGCAGATTAGCTTGACCCTGGAACCCTTGATCATTCGGCGGACGGGTTTCTCACCCGTCTTTCGCTACTCATGCCTGCATTCTCACTCGTGTAGGCTCCACCGCTGGTTTACACCGCGACTTCACTGCCCACACGACGCTCCCCTACCACTCCAGACGCCTGAACCAACCCCACAAGGGAGCGGCTTGGCTATTATCTGAAATCCACAACTTCGGCGGTGTACTTGAGCCCCGCTACATTGTCGGCGCGGAATCACTTGACCAGTGAGCTATTACGCACTCTTTTAAGGATGGCTGCTTCTAAGCCAACCTCCTGGTTGTCTTCGCAACTCCACATCCTTTCCCACTTAGCACACGCTTAGGGGCCTTAGTTGGTGGTCTGGGCTGTTTCCCTCTCGACTATGAAGCTTATCCCCCACAGTCTCACTGCTGCGCTCTCACTTACCGGCATTCGGAGTTTGGCTGACGTCAGTAACCTTGTAGGGGCCCATTAGCCATCCAGTAGCTCTACCTCCGGTAAGAAACACGCAACGCTGCACCTAAATGCATTTCGGGGAGAACCAGCTATCACGAAGTTTGATTGGCCTTTCACCCCTACCCACAGCTCATCCCCTCCATTTTCAACTGAAGTGGGTTCGGTCCTCCACGACGTCTTACCGTCGCTTCAACCTGGCCATGGGTAGATCACTTCGCTTCGGGTCTAGATCACGCCACTGCAACGCCCTATTCAGACTCGCTTTCGCTACGGCTTCCCCACACGGGTTAACCTCGCGACGTAACACTAACTCGCAGGCTCATTCTTCAAAAGGCACGCCGTCACAGTAACTAAGACTGCTCCGACGGATTGTAAGCACACGGTTTCAGGTACTGTTTCACTCCCCTCCCGGGGTACTTTTCACCTTTCCCTCACGGTACTGGTCCGCTATCGGTCATTAGGGAGTATTTAGGCTTATCAGGTGGTCCTGACAGATTCACACGGGATTTCTCGGGCCCCGTGCTACTTGGGATACTCTCCAGGCGGTGCACAACATTTCGGTTACGGGGCTCACACCCTCTACGGCCGGCCTTTCAAGACCGTTCACCTATGTCCACACTCTCACCTTCCCAGCCCGGCAGAGCTGGAACGGAAAGTCCCACAACCCCGACCATGCAACGCCCGCCGGCTATCACACATGGAACGGTTTAGCCTGATCCGCGTTCGCTCGCCACTACTGACGGAATCACTATTGTTTTCTCTTCCTGCGGGTACTGAGATGTTTCACTTCCCCGCGTTCCCTCCACGCACCCTATGTGTTCAGATGCGGGTCACCAGATCACTCGCGCGTCTGGCGGGGTTTCCCCATTCGGACACCCTGGGATCACAGTCCGGTTATCGACTCCCCCAGGCTTATCGCAGATTCCTACGTCCTTCTTCGGCTCCTAATGCCAAGGCATCCACCGTGTGCTCTTAAAAACTTGACCACAAAAGATCAATAAAACGCTATTTTCGAGAGAACCACGAAAACCACCCCAAACACCCCGAAAGGCGCCCGGGACAGATCCAGGTTCATATTCTTGGAAATTGCTTCTTATAAAAGATGCTCGCGTCCACTATGTAGTTCTCAAACAACAACCCCGTACCACACACCCCACACACACAAACGTGCATCATCGGTGCAGCCAGGAAACCAGAAACACAAGTCCCGGACCCCGCAGCCGGCCCGCCCCTCCCCCGAAGGAAAAGAACACACCCGCCACAACATCCGGTCCTGTTGTCTCAGGACCCAACAGTGTGCCAAACACGAAACCACCCATCCATGAGCCGCACCGTTCCAGGCCGGACCCTCCCCAAAGGAAGAGACCCGCCGTACTGGGTGCCGCAGACAAACACGCGGCCGCTACTTGTTGATATTCCACCCGTGAGCACCCGCCGCAGAACTAGCGTCTGCGCAACGGGCATATACTCCTGACAACCCCGCCACACCCACATACATGAGGCACGGTGATTGTAGGTGCTCCTTAGAAAGGAGGTGATCCAGCCGCACCTTCCGGTACGGCTACCTTGTTACGACTTAGTCCCAATCGCCAGTCCCACCTTCGACAGCTCCCTCCCACAAGGGGTTAGGCCACCGGCTTCGGGTGTTACCAACTTTCGTGACTTGACGGGCGGTGTGTACAAGGCCCGGGAACGTATTCACCGCAGCGTTGCTGATCTGCGATTACTAGCGACTCCGACTTCATGGGGTCGAGTTGCAGACCCCAATCCGAACTGAGACCGGCTTTTTGGGATTAGCTCCACCTCACAGTATCGCAACCCTTTGTACCGGCCATTGTAGCATGCGTGAAGCCCAAGACATAAGGGGCATGATGATTTGACGTCGTCCCCACCTTCCTCCGAGTTGACCCCGGCAGTCTCCCATGAGTCCCCGCCATTACGCGCTGGCAACATGGAACGAGGGTTGCGCTCGTTGCGGGACTTAACCCAACATCTCACGACACGAGCTGACGACAACCATGCACCACCTGTGAACCGGCCCCAAAGGGGAAGGACTGTTTCCAGCCCGGTCCGGTCCATGTCAAGCCTTGGTAAGGTTCTTCGCGTTGCATCGAATTAATCCGCATGCTCCGCCGCTTGTGCGGGCCCCCCGTCAATTCCTTTGAGTTTTAGCCTTGCGGCCGTACTCCCCAGGCGGGGCACTTAATGCGTTAGCTACGGCGCGGAAAACGTGGAATGTCCCCCACACCTAGTGCCCAACGTTTACGGCATGGACTACCAGGGTATCTAATCCTGTTCGCTCCCCATGCTTTCGCTCCTCAGCGTCAGTTAATGCCCAGAGACCTGCCTTCGCCATCGGTGTTCCTCCTGATATCTGCGCATTTCACCGCTACACCAGGAATTCCAGTCTCCCCTACATCACTCTAGTCTGCCCGTACCCACCGCAGATCCGGAGTTGAGCCCCGGACTTTCACGGCAGACGCGACAAACCGCCTACGAGCTCTTTACGCCCAATAATTCCGGATAACGCTTGCGCCCTACGTATTACCGCGGCTGCTGGCACGTAGTTAGCCGGCGCTTCTTCTGCAGGTACCGTCACTTTCGCTTCTTCCCTACTGAAAGAGGTTTACAACCCGAAGGCCGTCATCCCTCACGCGGCGTCGCTGCATCAGGCTTGCGCCCATTGTGCAATATTCCCCACTGCTGCCTCCCGTAGGAGTCTGGGCCGTGTCTCAGTCCCAGTGTGGCCGGTCACCCTCTCAGGCCGGCTACCCGTCGTCGCCTTGGTGAGCCATTACCTCACCAACAAGCTGATAGGCCGCGAGTCCATCCAAAACCACAATAAAGCTTTCCACCCCCCACCATGCGATGAGGAGTCATATCCGGTATTAGACCCAGTTTCCCAGGCTTATCCCAGAGTTAAGGGCAGGTTACTCACGTGTTACTCACCCGTTCGCCACTAATCCCCCCAGCAAGCTGGAGATCATCGTTCGACTTGCATGTGTTAAGCACGCCGCCAGCGTTCATCCTGAGCCAGGATCAAACTCTCCGTTGAAGTAAAACAAAAACAGACACAACCACACGCCCCCGGGAAAACGGGAACGCCGGCTGCACAAAATTTGAAACCAGCCAAAAACACCAGACCACACCACGGGGTGGCGGATCCAGCACATTCAACCAATTCAATACAATAAATTGGTATCAACAAACTTGGCACACTATTGAGTTCTCAAACAACAGACACACCCGGCACCACCACAACCTCAACCGTGGATCGCTCCGGAGCAACCTGACAAACTTACCCGAACCCGGCACACTAAGCAAACCGGCATCACACCAATCCACCACCACACCAGGAGGATCCCCACCCGGACACCGGCACGCCACAAAGCGCACCATATTCCAGGCCATTCATCAAAAAAAGGGGGGTGGCCAACCGTCCGTGACCAGCTTTCCAGCAGGCCCCCGACCCGGCGACTCGAACAACTCTACCCACCCACACCCCCCAACGCAAATCCACCCCCCACACACCCCCACCACCCCAAAAACCCCGGAAGATCAAGTAAAAACGCCCCTCGGAGCGGCGACCCCACCGTTCCGAGGGGCGTTCCGACCCGGAAAAACTAGCTGTGCACTACCTCACACACCCGAGGTGTCGGCGTTGACCGGCTCCACCCGGAACGTCAGGGAGAACTCGGCTTTCCGCGGTATCAGGCGGTAAGCGTCGAGGACGCCCGGGCCGCAGGCCGCCGTGCCAACTCCGTTTTGTGCGTGGTCCAGGTAGAGATAGGTCCGGCCGTCCGGGATAAGGTCCGGACGGTGCGTCGCGGCGGCAAGCACGGCTTCGCTGTACGGGCGAACCGTCAGAGCAAACGGTTCCCCGCTGATGGCGAGCCGGCCGGCGTCGAGCTCCAATGCGGCAGTGCGGGTCCCCCGCCGGGCCCCCGCTTCCTGCGGCCGGACGTAGTCGACGTCCATTTCCGCGAGCGGCAATTGATACCAGCCCAGCTTGGTCCCCTGCCCGGTGTCCGGGTAGCTGTGGTGCGGTCCCTGGCCAAACCATTCCGCCGACTGCGTCTCGGCTCCGAGCACGACCTCCAATCCCAGACGCGCCCACGGCAGGGGGGCCGGACGCGTCGGTCCAATCGCCATCCGGCCTGACAGCGGTGCGCAGACTAAGGCTGTGTCCGTCACTGGACCAGGCATAGTCGACGAAAACTCCGAACTGCTTGTCGGCGGCACCCATGCGAGTCCGCACCACAAGTTCTTCGCCACCGTCGGCCGCCGGTGCAGCGGTTATCCCGATCAGGCGGTAATGCATCCGGTTCAGCCCCGCGTCATGCCAGCGCTGCGCATCGGAGCGCGCGACGGGCTGCCATTCCGGGTCGCTCCATTCGGCGCCGAGATCATTGTCCGTCGGCGGCCGCCACAGTGCGAGCCGGACGCCGTGGACGGGCACTCCACCCAACCGGAGCAGTGTGCCGGTGACACGGTCGAAGACTGCCGGACCGAGAGTGAGGGTTTCCGGGCTCTCGGTCACGATGGCGGTGGCGGGGACGCCGGGAGCCACCGGCAGGTTCAGCGCAGCCTGCCCCCATGCCAGTTCGTGGCCGGCCGGAGCCCACAAGGTATCTTCGTCGAGCTCGGCTCTTACGGTGAGTACCGCCGTCGAGTGTCCGGCCTTTTCCACGAGATCAACGGGCAGCGGTACTTGCGTTGACTCTCCCGCCGGAAGCGCTGGAGCGGCGAGGTCGCCGCGTGCCAGCACGGCGCCGTCGGACTCCAGCCGGTAACGGAAGCGCAGGTTGGAGGTATCCGCGAAGTCGAAGCCGTTACGCAGCGACACTCCCGACCAGTCCTCCGCGACCTTGATGGTCAGGGGTTCGATGACCTTCTTGAAGTCCAGCAGCCCCGGCCTGGGTTTGCGGTTTGCGTCGACCAGGCCGTCGGTGACGAAGTTGCCGTCATGGACCTCCTCGCCGAAGTCGCCGCCGTAAAGGAAGAGGTCGTTTCCTGCACCGTCGGTGCCGGTCCCGGTGATGCCATGCTCCACCCATTCCCAGACGAAGCCGCCCATCAGCCGCGGGTAGCGTTCGAACAGCTCCTGGTATTCGCTCATTCCGCCCGGGCCGTTACCCATGGCGTGCACGTATTCACACTGCATAAAAGGCATCGCACGGCGGCGCGCATCCAGTGCGGCATTCTCCAGCGGCGCTTCCTTGCCCTGGCCGATGAGTTCCACTTCAGCGTGGCCGGCGTACATCCGCGAGTACACATCGACGTCGGGGCAGGACCAGTCACCCTCGTAATGGATGGGGCGTGAGGGATCGCGGTCCTTGGCCCAGGTGGACATCGCCGCGAGGTTCTGACCGGTGCCTGCCTCGTTTCCGAGCGACCACATGATCACGGAGGCATGGTTCTTATCCCGTTCCACGGTCCGGCGCATCCGGTCCACCAATGCCTCGCGCCACTGCGGATCATCGCTCGGGTTTTGCGTCCAGCCGGAATTGAAGAATCCGTGCGTCTCGAAGTCGCATTCCAGTACGACGTAGAAACCCAGCCGGTCCGCCAGGGCGGGGAAGCCGGGGTGCGGCGGGTAGTGCGAGGTCCGGATGGCGTTGATGTTGTGCTGCTTCATCAGCAGCATTTCGGCTTCCATCCGCTCCGGGACCACAACGCGGCCGAGCTTGGGATCGTGCTCGTGGCGATTGACGCCGCGCAGCAGGATCCGACGGCCGTTGATCTTGAACTGCGCGTCTTCGATGGTGATGGTCCGAAACCCCAGTTCGACCGAGACGGTTTCCCCGGGGGCGCTGACGGTCGCACTGTAGAGGCGCGGCTCCTCGGCGGACCACGGGTCGATACCGGCGAGCCGGTGCTCGCCCCCTGCCGGCAGTTCCACACCAAGCTCGGGAATGCGTACGACGGCGTCAATCGGCTCGCCGGACCGGCTTGCCCCCACGCGAAGGACGCCCTCGCCGGTGACGTGGTCGAATCCGGCGTGGACGAAGATGTCCTCGATGCCGTCGGCGGGGCGCGCCTGCAGTGAAACGCTGCGGAAGATGCCGGGCAGCCACCACATGTCCTGGTCCTCGAGGTAGCTGGCGGCCGAAAACTGCGCGACCTGAACCGCCAGAACGTTGGCGCCTTCAACGAGGATGCCTGACACGTCAAACTCGTGGGCCAGCCGGCTGCCTCGGGTTGTGCCCAGCCGGGTTCCGTTGAGCCAGACAGTTCCGGCGGAGTCGATGCCGTCGAACCGCAGCAGTGCAAACGTCTGGAACTCCGGGCCGGCTTGGAACTCCAGGACGTGGTCCGCCACGGGGTTTGCGTCAGGTACGTGCGGCGGCTCCAGGGCGAAGGGGTACTGAACATTGGTGTAGGCGGGGCGGCCGTGTCCGTGCATCGACCAGTTCGAGGGCACGTGCAGTTCGGCGAAGCCATGAAGGTCCTGACCCAGCTGCCAGTCGTCGGTGAGAGCGGCGCGCGTGCCTTCGTGCAGGCGGAACTTCCAAATCCCATCCAGCGGCAGCGACGGTGCATCACTCGTGAGGTAGGAGCGGGGCGGCAGGGAGCCCTGGGACGGCAGCGGCGATTCAAGGGCCGCTACCTGCTCTGAGGCGAGGCCCAGCTCCCGGCCGGCAGGCGATTCGTCCGTCGTCAGGGGGCCGCCAAGATCGGCCGGGGGCATTGCGGGCAGTGGTGTGTGGGGCATGGAGTTCCTCAGTCGGAGCGGTTCCGTGACGTGGCGCCTGCGGAGCAATCGGCTGCCTGCGCGGCAAATCGTGAACGTTCACGAATTTGTAGCCATCTTACGGCAGCTCCGGCGTGGTGGATAGGCCCGGGTGTCCGCGAAGACTGCCCGAAGCTCCTACCTGTTCTGGTCCGCGCGCTCAAGGGGACCAAGTTCGCCGGGGACGGAAAGCAGGCTCAGGCGGATTGGCGCAGTACCAGCCGATGCCTGAGCACCAGCTCGGGGGCCGGAACCCCGTCGGGGACGAGCCCGCCCATCAGCTGTTCCAGGAGATCGACGGCGGCCCTGCCCACGTCGCGCAGGTCCAAGGCAAGGGTGGTCAGTTCGGGCGTCAGGAGCTCGCCCAGAGGAATTCCGTCCATCCCGATGACCGCGCAGTCTGCGGGTGCACTGCGTCCCATGTCCGTGAGGGCCTTGAGTGCGCCGGCGGCCATAAGGTCATTGAATACCACGATGCCGTCTGTCTGCGGATTCCGGGCCAAGAGATTTCGCACCGCCCGGCGGGCGGCCTCTGCCGATTCGTCCGCGCTGAAGCACGTAAGCTCCGTTCCGGCCGAGCCGAACAATCCCGCAAACGCAGCACCGCGTACGGTTGGCACCTCACCGGCCTGACGGACGTCCAGGTAAGCAATCTGGCGGCGTCCCGCTGACGCCAGATGATCCAGGGCAAGTTTCGCCGCATGTGCGTAGTCGAAGGAGATGCAGCCGGCGGCTGTGCCCGCGGGCTGATCGAGCACAATCAGGGGTCGCCGGCCAAGGAGAGCCTGCGCGGGCCCGGCATCGCCGCCAAGGTAGCCAATGACAGCGTCGACGTGGGGAGAGAGATTCCGAACGGCCTCCAGCCCGCTGCCGCGGCCGTGCCCGTAGTCGTCCATAACCACATACCAGCCCCGCTGGGTGGCCAGTTCAACAACACTGGAAGCAAACGCCGGGAAATAAGGGTTTGTCAGGTCCGGAATTGCGAGCCCCACGGAAGTCCGTGCACCTTGGACCAGGCCTTTGGCGAACCGGCTGGGTGTATAGCCGAGGTCCTTGGCCAGCCCCAGGATCCGCTCCCTCGTCGCCGGCTTGATTCCCGGCATCGAGTTCATGGCGCGCGTCACGGTTTGCCTGGATACTCCGGCTGCCGCCGCGACGTCCAGGATGGTGGCCGGCTTACTCGGCCTGGGCGCGGAAGGGGACGTCATAGTTGGCAAGTCTAGAGGGTGACGCAGACGCCAGAGTGCGGGGATCTGCGGGTGGGTGCTGCGCGTTCTGGTCGTGTCCGTTGCTTCTGCGGTTGGGGGGTTAAACAGGGAGAGCCTCCAACGTGGTGGTTGGAGGCTCTCGACCTGTTAATGGTTGTCCGGCGGCGTCCTACTCTCCCACACCCTCCCGGGTGCAGTACCATCGGCGCTGTGGGTCTTAGCTTCCGGGTTCGGGATGGGACCGGGCGTTTCCCCCACGCTGTGACCGCCGTAACCTTTTCACCCGTCCCCCGTGCCGTGTGTGTGGCGGTGGGGGTGGGTAGTGTGTGGTTACAACATGTTTTCCCGCCCTGGGGCGGGGGTAGTGTTGTTATTTTGTTGTTGGTTCCGGCAACGAAACCCGTGGCGGGTTTGTTGGTTGGGAACCACATAGTGGACGCAAGCGTATCTTGTTTCTTTACTCTTCCCGTGGTGTGAACGTCTTTTGAATCCGTTCACGGGGAGGAGTGTGTGGTGTAAGTTATCGGCCTATTAGTACCGGTCAGCTTCACGAGTCGTTAGTCCTCGCTTCCACATCCGGCCTATCAACCCAGTGGTCTGGCTGGGGGCCTCTCACACACAAGGTGTATGGAAATCTCATCTCGAAGCGAGCTTCCCGCTTAGATGCTTTCAGCGGTTATCCCATCCGAACGTAGCTAATCAGCGGTGCACTTGGCAGTACAACTGACACACCAGAGGTTCGTCCGTCCCGGTCCTCTCGTACTAAGGACAGCCCTTCTCAAATTTCCTGCGCGCGCAGCGGATAGGGACCGAACTGTCTCACGACGTTCTAAACCCAGCTCGCGTACCGCTTTAATGGGCGAACAGCCCAACCCTTGGGACCTACTCCAGCCCCAGGATGCGACGAGCCGACATCGAGGTGCCAAACCATGCCGTCGATATGGACTCTTGGGCAAGATCAGCCTGTTATCCCCGAGGTACCTTTTATCCGTTGAGCGACGGCCATTCCACAATGTACCGCCGGATCACTAGTCCCGACTTTCGTCCCTGCTTGAGATGTCTCTCTCACAGTCAAGCTCCCTTGTGCACTTACACTCGACACCTGATTGCCAACCAGGCTGAGGGAACCTTTGGGCGCCTCCGTTACTTTTTAGGAGGCAACCGCCCCAGTTAAACTACCCATCAGGCACTGTCCCTGACCCGGATTACGGGCCGAAGTTAGATGTCCAAAGTGACCAGAGTGGTATTTCAACGATGACTCCACCCGAACTGGCGTCCGGGTTTCAACGTCTCCCACCTATCCTACACAAGCCACTCCGAACACCAATACCAAACTATAGTAAAGGTCTCGGGGTCTTTCCGTCCTGCTGCGCGTAACGAGCATCTTTACTCGTACTGCAATTTCGCCGAGTTTATGGTTGAGACAGCGGGGAAGTCGTTACTCCATTCGTGCAGGTCGGAACTTACCCGACAAGGAATTTCGCTACCTTAGGATGGTTATAGTTACCACCGCCGTTTACTGGGGCTTAAATTCTCAGCTTCGCCTTGCGGCTAACCGGTCCTCTTAACCTTCCAGCACCGGGCAGGAGTCAGTCCGTATACATCGTCTTGCGACTTCGCACGGACCTGTGTTTTTAGTAAACAGTCGCTTCCCCCTGGTCTCTGCGGCCCCTGCACGCTCCGGACAGCTAGTGTCCATCACGATGGGGGCCCCCCCTTCTCCCGAAGTTACGGGGGCATTTTGCCGAGTTCCTTAACCATAATTCTCTCGATCGCCTTAGTATTCTCTACCTGATCACCTGTGTCGGTTTGGGGTACGGGCGGCTAAAACCTCGCGTCGATGCTTTTCTTGGCAGCATAGGATCACCGAATCCCCCCTTACGGGAGTCCCATCAGATCTCAGGCATCATGAACGGCGGATTTGCCTACCGTTCGCCCTACATCCTTAGACCGGGACAACCATCGCCCGGCTCGGCTACCTTCCTGCGTCACACCTGTTAATACGCTTGCCTCCCAGGATCAGGTCCCGCGCTCGGCCAAAACCCTCACACCACAAGGGCGATCGGGCAGGTTTCGGGCGGTTAGTATCCCCTGTTCAGCATGGGCGGTTTTTCGCCGGTACGGGAATATCAACCCGTTGTCCATCGACTACGCCTGTCGGCCTCGCCTTAGGTCCCGACTTACCCAGGGCAGATTAGCTTGACCCTGGAACCCTTGATCATTCGGCGGACGGGTTTCTCACCCGTCTTTCGCTACTCATGCCTGCATTCTCACTCGTGTAGGCTCCACCGCTGGTTTACACCGCGACTTCACTGCCCACACGACGCTCCCCTACCACTCCAGACGCCTGAACCAACCCCACAAGGGAGCGGCTTGGCTATTATCTGAAATCCACAACTTCGGCGGTGTACTTGAGCCCCGCTACATTGTCGGCGCGGAATCACTTGACCAGTGAGCTATTACGCACTCTTTTAAGGATGGCTGCTTCTAAGCCAACCTCCTGGTTGTCTTCGCAACTCCACATCCTTTCCCACTTAGCACACGCTTAGGGGCCTTAGTTGGTGGTCTGGGCTGTTTCCCTCTCGACTATGAAGCTTATCCCCCACAGTCTCACTGCTGCGCTCTCACTTACCGGCATTCGGAGTTTGGCTGACGTCAGTAACCTTGTAGGGGCCCATTAGCCATCCAGTAGCTCTACCTCCGGTAAGAAACACGCAACGCTGCACCTAAATGCATTTCGGGGAGAACCAGCTATCACGAAGTTTGATTGGCCTTTCACCCCTACCCACAGCTCATCCCCTCCATTTTCAACTGAAGTGGGTTCGGTCCTCCACGACGTCTTACCGTCGCTTCAACCTGGCCATGGGTAGATCACTTCGCTTCGGGTCTAGATCACGCCACTGCAACGCCCTATTCAGACTCGCTTTCGCTACGGCTTCCCCACACGGGTTAACCTCGCGACGTAACACTAACTCGCAGGCTCATTCTTCAAAAGGCACGCCGTCACAGTAACTAAGACTGCTCCGACGGATTGTAAGCACACGGTTTCAGGTACTGTTTCACTCCCCTCCCGGGGTACTTTTCACCTTTCCCTCACGGTACTGGTCCGCTATCGGTCATTAGGGAGTATTTAGGCTTATCAGGTGGTCCTGACAGATTCACACGGGATTTCTCGGGCCCCGTGCTACTTGGGATACTCTCCAGGCGGTGCACAACATTTCGGTTACGGGGCTCACACCCTCTACGGCCGGCCTTTCAAGACCGTTCACCTATGTCCACACTCTCACCTTCCCAGCCCGGCAGAGCTGGAACGGAAAGTCCCACAACCCCGACCATGCAACGCCCGCCGGCTATCACACATGGAACGGTTTAGCCTGATCCGCGTTCGCTCGCCACTACTGACGGAATCACTATTGTTTTCTCTTCCTGCGGGTACTGAGATGTTTCACTTCCCCGCGTTCCCTCCACGCACCCTATGTGTTCAGATGCGGGTCACCAGATCACTCGCGTCCCTGGCGGGGTTTCCCCATTCGGACACCCTGGGATCACAGTCCGGTTATCGACTCCCCCAGGCTTATCGCAGATTCCTACGTCCTTCTTCGGCTCCTAATGCCAAGGCATCCACCGTGTGCTCTTAAAAACTTGACCACAAAAGATCAATAAAACGCTATTTTCGAGAGAACCACGAAAACCACCCCAAACACCCCGAAAGGCGCCCGGGACAGATCCAGGTTCATATTCTTGGAAATTGCTTCTTATAAAAGATGCTCGCGTCCACTATGTAGTTCTCAAACAACAACCCCGTACCACACACCCCACACACACAAACGTGCATCATCGGTGCAGCCAGGAAACCAGAAACACAAGTCCCGGACCCCGCAGCCGGCCCGCCCCTCCCCCGAAGGAAAAGAACACACCCGCCACAACATCCGGTCCTGTTGTCTCAGGACCCAACAGTGTGCCAAACACGAAACCACCCATCCATGAGCCGCACCGTTCCAGGCCGGACCCTCCCCAAAGGAAGAGACCCGCCGTACTGGGTGCCGCAGACAAACACGCGGCCGCTACTTGTTGATATTCCACCCGTGAGCACCCGCCGCAGAACTAGCGTCTGCGCAACGGGCATATACTCCTGACAACCCCGCCACACCCACATACATGAGGCACGGTGATTGTAGGTGCTCCTTAGAAAGGAGGTGATCCAGCCGCACCTTCCGGTACGGCTACCTTGTTACGACTTAGTCCCAATCGCCAGTCCCACCTTCGACAGCTCCCTCCCACAAGGGGTTAGGCCACCGGCTTCGGGTGTTACCAACTTTCGTGACTTGACGGGCGGTGTGTACAAGGCCCGGGAACGTATTCACCGCAGCGTTGCTGATCTGCGATTACTAGCGACTCCGACTTCATGGGGTCGAGTTGCAGACCCCAATCCGAACTGAGACCGGCTTTTTGGGATTAGCTCCACCTCACAGTATCGCAACCCTTTGTACCGGCCATTGTAGCATGCGTGAAGCCCAAGACATAAGGGGCATGATGATTTGACGTCGTCCCCACCTTCCTCCGAGTTGACCCCGGCAGTCTCCCATGAGTCCCCGCCATTACGCGCTGGCAACATGGAACGAGGGTTGCGCTCGTTGCGGGACTTAACCCAACATCTCACGACACGAGCTGACGACAACCATGCACCACCTGTGAACCGGCCCCAAAGGGGAAGGACTGTTTCCAGCCCGGTCCGGTCCATGTCAAGCCTTGGTAAGGTTCTTCGCGTTGCATCGAATTAATCCGCATGCTCCGCCGCTTGTGCGGGCCCCCGTCAATTCCTTTGAGTTTTAGCCTTGCGGCCGTACTCCCCAGGCGGGGCACTTAATGCGTTAGCTACGGCGCGGAAAACGTGGAATGTCCCCCACACCTAGTGCCCAACGTTTACGGCATGGACTACCAGGGTATCTAATCCTGTTCGCTCCCCATGCTTTCGCTCCTCAGCGTCAGTTAATGCCCAGAGACCTGCCTTCGCCATCGGTGTTCCTCCTGATATCTGCGCATTTCACCGCTACACCAGGAATTCCAGTCTCCCCTACATCACTCTAGTCTGCCCGTACCCACCGCAGATCCGGAGTTGAGCCCCGGACTTTCACGGCAGACGCGACAAACCGCCTACGAGCTCTTTACGCCCAATAATTCCGGATAACGCTTGCGCCCTACGTATTACCGCGGCTGCTGGCACGTAGTTAGCCGGCGCTTCTTCTGCAGGTACCGTCACTTTCGCTTCTTCCCTACTGAAAGAGGTTTACAACCCGAAGGCCGTCATCCCTCACGCGGCGTCGCTGCATCAGGCTTGCGCCCATTGTGCAATATTCCCCACTGCTGCCTCCCGTAGGAGTCTGGGCCGTGTCTCAGTCCCAGTGTGGCCGGTCACCCTCTCAGGCCGGCTACCCGTCGTCGCCTTGGTGAGCCATTACCTCACCAACAAGCTGATAGGCCGCGAGTCCATCCAAAACCACAATAAAGCTTTCCACCCCCCACCATGCGATGAGGAGTCATATCCGGTATTAGACCCAGTTTCCCAGGCTTATCCCAGAGTTAAGGGCAGGTTACTCACGTGTTACTCACCCGTTCGCCACTAATCCCCCCAGCAAGCTGGAGATCATCGTTCGACTTGCATGTGTTAAGCACGCCGCCAGCGTTCATCCTGAGCCAGGATCAAACTCTCCGTTGAAGTAAAACAAAAACAGACACAACCACACGCCCCCGGGAAAACGGGAACGCCGGCTGCACAAAATTTGAAACCAGCCAAAAACACCAGACCACACCACGGGGTGGCGGATCCAGCACATTCAACCAATTCAATACAATAAATTGGTATCAACAAACTTGGCACACTATTGAGTTCTCAAACAACAGACACACCCGGCACCACCACAACCTCAACCGTGGATCGCTCCGGAGCAACCTGACAAACTTACCCGAACCCGGCACACTAAGCAAACCGGCATCACACCAATCCACCACCACACCAGGAGGATCCCCACCCGGACACCGGCACGCCACAAAGCGCACCATATTCCAGGCCATTCATCAAAAAAAGGGGGGTGGCCAACCGTCCGTGACCAGCTTTCCAGCAGGCCCCCGACCCGGCGACTCGAACAACTCTACCCACCCACACCCCCCAACGCAAATCCACCCCCCACACACCCCCACCACCCCAAAAACCCCGGAACGGCGGGCCTGCAGCGCGTTGGGGCTCGCCATTTCGGGGAAATGGCGCTAATTTACTGGCTGTGTGGTGCGTCACCGTCCGCCTTGATCCGACGGCGCGCTTCCCCGGGTGTGCCACCTCAGTTCTGCAACTGCATCGGTCCTGGTGGCTACCGCATCCCGCCTAACCACATCCGGCTTATCCGCATCCGACTTAAACGCAGGAAGGGCCGGCAACCATTGGTTGCCGGCCCTTCCTAAGCCGCTGGTTTCAGGGGTACTGAATTACCAGGAAGACTTCGTGATGCCCGGGAGCTCACCGCGGTGAGCCATGTCGCGGAAGCGAACACGGGAGATACCGAACTTCTGGAAGGTACCGCGCGGGCGGCCATCGATGATGTCGCGGTTGCGCAGGCGTACCGGCGAGGCGTTGCGGGGCAGCTTCTGCAGGCCGAGGCGTGCGGCTTCGCGTGCTTCATCTGTGGAGTTGGGGTCAACCAGAGCCTTCTTCAGCTCGAGGCGCTTTGCAGCGTAACGCTCAACGATGACTTTACGCTGTTCGTTCTTAGCGATCATTGACTTCTTAGCCATGTGTTTAGCGCTCCTCTCGGAATTCGACGTGCTGACGGATTTTGGGATCGTACTTCTTCAGAACCATGCGGTCCGGGTCGTTACGACGGTTCTTGCGCGTCACGTAGGTGTAACCCGTGCCCGCGGTCGACTTGAGCTTGATGATCGGACGTACGTCCTTGTCCTTTGCCACTAGAGCTTCACTCCTCGTGCCAGGATGGCGGCTACGACTACGTCGATGCCACGCACGTCGATGGTCTTGATGCCACGCGCAGAGACCTGCAGCGTGACGTTACGGCGCAGGGACGGAACCCAGTAGCGCTTCTTCTGAATATTCGGGTCGAACCGACGCTTGTTGCGACGGTGCGAGTGCGAAATGCTGTGTCCAAAGCCCGGCTCGGCTCCGGTCACCTGGCAGTGTGCTGCCATGACGACTCTCCTATGAATTGAATGTAATGACCCCGCAAATTTGCTGCAGAACCATGCGCTAAGAACGACCCGATGTGATGGGAGTGAGCGTGGAATCGCGCAACTTGAGCCCCTAACTACCGGCTTCCCCGGACAAAAATCCAGGCCACCGGAGCAATTGCGCACGCTCCGCGCACTTAGCGCCTCCCAAGTCTACGAGATCCACGAATTAAAGGCGAATCAAGCCGGGAACGGTGTATAAGGGGTCGCCCTGGCGGCGAACCATCGACAGGCGGAAGGTCACACCAAAGCCGCAGCCGGTTCACAGCAAAATAATAGAGGAACGGCGGATTCTGGAACCATGAATCCACAGCTTTCCGCGGCCCCACCCCAGGGTTTCCGCCCGCCCCGCGGCGCCGTGAATCTCTTCAATGGCCAACATCGACGCCGGATGCTAAGGACCGACCTCTTGGCGGTCCTGTTCTGGGTGTCCCTGGCCGGTGCCGTGGCGTTGTGGCTGGCCGACGGCGGGGCGTCCGGACGGACTGTTCAGCACGGTCGCGCGCAGCCGCGGCCGTGTGGTCATGATCGGCGCAGGAATTGGCATTACCCCGGTCCGGGCCCTGCTTGAAAGCACGCCGTTCCAGCCAGGCAATGCCACCGTCATCCTCCGCGGTCACAGCGACTCCGAGCTCTACCTGGGCGAGGAAATCCTGGAGCTCTGCCGGCAGCGCGGTGCAACTCTTTTCCACCTGACCGGCTCCCGCCCTCCGGGCGCCCGGACCTGGCTTCCGGAGAGCGCCGTCCGTGCCGGTCACCGGCTGGCCAGCTACGTGCCGGCTGTTGCTGACGCCGACGACTACGTTTGCGGTCCGTCCAGGTGTCGGTCGCGGCGGCGGACATTGTCACGGCCGATGTGCTGGCGACGGCGATCGTAGCCGGCGGGTCGCCGATGCTGGACCTTGCAGCCGAGGGGTGGGATATCGATGTCCTCGCCGTCCGCAGCGACGGTGAAGTGCTTGCGACACCCGGTTTCCGGGCCCGGCTCCGCTAGTCCGGTCACCCGTGAGCGGAAAGGGCAAACGCCACCCAGGCGTTAGACCGCGGTGCTGGCGCGCATAACGAGCCGTGCGGGGAAGATCACCGGATCCCGATTGGAGCGTGTGTCCTCGATATCAGCAAGGAGGAGCCGTCCCGCTTTCGTGGCCGTTTCCACCATCGGCTGGTTGATGGTGGTCAGCGGCAGTTCGCCGGGAGCCGTCAGATGGTTGTCGAAGCCGACGACGCCGACGTCCTCCGGGACCGAGCGTCCGCTGGCCTGCAGGGCCATGATCACGCCCCGTGCCATGATGTCGGAGGCAGCGAAGATGCCGTCCAGTCCTTCGTCCTCGGCGAGCAAAAGCGCGGCTGCCTCGGCGCCGCCCGGTGTGGTGAAGTCGCCTTCAGCCACTGGTCCTGGCGGCAGTCCGGCTTCCCGGAGGCCGGTATTCCAGCCCGCGAGCCGGTCGACGGCGGCCGTCATGTCCAGTGGTCCGGTCACTGTTCCGAGCCGGGTCCGCCCTGTTGCGGCAAGGTGCAGCGCGGCAAGCCGGCCGCCCTCAAAGCTGTCCACGTCCACGTAGTGGATGCCGAGGCCGGTGTCCCAGGGCCGGCCGATGAACACCGTCGGCAGCCCCGAGGCCGCCAGGTCCTCGGTCCAGCCGTCCGCTTTGTGGTGGGAGACTACTATCGCCCCGTCGACGTGCCCGCCGCGCAGATAGCGGACTGTCCGGGAGGCGTCACCGCCGGCCCGGGACATCAGCAGGACAAGCTGCATCTCAGTCTCGCGCAATGCCTCGGTCACCCCGGTAATGACGGCTGCGAAAAACGGGTCCATCATGACGCGGGCATCGGGTTCGTTGATCACGAGCGCGATCGAGGAGGTACGCCGGGTGACGAGACTGCGGGCTGCCCGGTTTGGGGTATAGCCCAAGGACACGACGGCGGCATCGACGGCCGCCTGGGCCTCCGGGCTCACCCGGGAACCACCATTGATGGCCCGCGAGGCGGTGGAGCGTGACACTCCAGCCGCCGTCGCGAGGTCTTCAAGGGTTGGGCTGGGCCGCACAGGCACGGACCGGTGGATCTTTTCGCTCATTACACCGAGAATACGACATCCCCGGTTGCTCCGGCCGCAGGTTCCGCTGTTCGCCCGGGAACGGCGTTCGACGCCGCTACCTTGGCGTACCACAGCCCGCTCGCCTTCGGGATGCGTTCCTGGGTCTCGTAGTTCACCCGGACCAGGCCAAAGCGCTGGTGGTAGCCGAAGGACCACTCGAAGTTATCCAGCAGCGACCACGCGAGGTAACCGCGGACGTCGGCACCGTCGTCGATCGCGTCCCGGACGGCGCGCAGGTGCGCATCGAAGAAGCCGAGCCGGTCCTGGTCGTCCACAAACCCGTCGGCGTCCGCGACGTCCGGGTAGGCCGCTCCGTTTTCCGTGATGTAGATCGGGATGCCGGCCGGGCCGGTGTACTCGTCCTGCAGCCGGTTCAGCAGCCGGCGCAGTCCCTCGGGCTGGACTTCCCAGCCCATGCCGGTCACCGGCAACCCGCGCGGCAGCGACCGTGCGCCGTCGGCGGCGACAAACGGTGAGGCCTCCGGCCGGCCGGCCGAATCGTGGGCGGCCTGCGCCGTCGTCGTCACGGTCTCCGGCTGTGCCGTTTCTTCAGCGGCCGCGGGGGCCTTGGTCAGCGACTCTCCGTGATAGTAGTTCACGCCCAGCAGGTCCAGGGGCGCGGCGATCGCGGCCAGGTCGCCGTCGTGAACCACCGTGTCGAGGCCCAAGCCGGCAACGTCCGCGAGCAGGTCCGCCGGGTAGGCGCCGCGGAACAGCGGATCGAGGAAGATCCGGTTGAACTGGCCGTCGATCCGGCGGGCGGCGTCGCGGTCGCCTTCGGATTCCAGGTCCGCAGGGTCCGGCACGGTGAGGTTCAGGGTGATGCCCAGGGTTGCTTCCGGGTCGCGGCGGCGCAGTTCGGCGACGGCGAGTCCGTGTCCCAGCAGGAGGTGGTGCGCGGCCGCGAGGGCGGCTGCGGGTTCCTGCCGGCCGGGGGCGTGGATCCCGGCGGCGTAGCCGAGGAATGCCGCGCACCAGGGCTCATTCAGGGTGGTCCAGATCCGGACCCGGTCGCCGAGGGCCTCGTGCATCACAGCGGCGTAGGCGGCGAACAGTTCGGCTGTCTCGCGGTTGGCCCAACCTCCCTCGTCCTCCAACGCCTGTGGCAGGTCCCAGTGGTAGAGCGTCAGCCAAGGCGTGATGCCGGCGGCCAGCAGTTCATCGACCAGCTGGGAGTAGAAAGCGATCCCTTCCGGGTTCGGGGTCCTGCCGTCGGGCATGCAGCGGGCCCACGAGGTCGAGAACCGGTAGGCCTTGAGGTTCATCGACTTCATCAGGGCGACGTCCTGGCTCGACCGGTGGTAGTGGTCGCAGGCCACATCGCCGTTGTGCGCATCGGCCACGGCGCCCGGAACCCGGGCGAAGGTGTCCCAAATGGAATCCTTCCTGCCGCCGGTGTGGGCTGCGCCTTCGATCTGGTAGGCGGCCGTGGCTGCGCCCCAAAGGAATCCTTCGGGAAAGGCTAGCGGGGTGGTACTCATCCTTTGACTGCTCCTTGCATAATTCCTGAAACGAGTTGACGGCCGGCCACGATGAAAAGCAGCAGCAGCGGGATGGTGGCCAGGACCGCGCCGGCCAGGACCACCGAGTAGTCCACAAAGTGTGCAGCCTGAAGCAGCTGCAGCGCTACCGGCAATGTGGGATTCGAGGGATCCAGGACGATAAACGGCCAGAAGAAGTTGGTCCAGGTGGCGACGAAGGTGAACAGCCCCAGCATCGACGCTGCCGGCCGGGCCGCGGGGAAGCCGATGTACCAGAAGGCCTGGATCATGGACGCGCCGTCCATCCGCACTGCTTCAATCAGTTCATCGGGCAGTGCATCGCGCAGGTACTGCGTCATCCAGAACACGCCGAAGGCGGTCACAACGCCGGGGATGATGACGGCCCACAACGAGCCGGTCCAGCCCAGCTTGGCCATCAGGATAAACAGCGGGACCACGCCGAGCTGGGTGGGCACCGCCATCGTGGCGATGACGAAGACCAACAGCCATTTGCTCCCGCGGAAGCGCAGCTTCGCGAACGCGAACCCGGCGAGGGTGGAAAAGATCACGACGGAGGCGGAGGTGACCGTGGAGACGATGAGACTGTTGCCCATCGCCTTCCAGAACGGAACGCTGTCGAAGACCTTCGCGGCGTTGGCCAGGAAGTTTCCACCCGGCAGGAGCGGGATGCCCCGGCTCAGCGCGGTGCTGTCGTGGCTGCCCACGAGGAAGGACCAATAGAGCGGGAAGACCGCGCCGAGCAGGACCGAACCAAGGATGCCGTAGGTCAGCACACCGGGGCGGCGCATGCCGCCGTCCATGCCGCCGCGCTTCTTAAGCGGCCGGCCACCCGGCCGGTCCGGCTGGCGTGCGGCGGCACGGGCTGCGCCCTTTCCGGCGCTCTGTCGGATCATGGGGATGGAGCTCATTTGCGGCCTCCCTGGCTGGCAATGCGCCGGGTGATAAGGAAGTTGGCGAGTGCGATCAGCACAATCATCAGGAACAACAGCCAGGCCACTGCGGAAGCCCTGCCGAAGTTCCGCTGGCCCCAGCCGAGCTCCCAGATGTACATGGTAAGCGTCTGCCACTGCCGGTCGGCGCCGCCGAGTCCGGACTGGTCGAAGACTCGCGGCTCGTCGAAGATCTGCAGGCCGCCGATCGTGGACGTAATCGCCACGAAGATCACCGTGGGACGGAGCATCGGCACCGTCACTGAGAGGAACTGGCGGAGCCGGCCGGCGCCGTCAATGGTGGCCGCTTCGAAGACATCCCGCGGGATGGCCTGCATCGCGGCGAGAAAAATGAGGGCGTTGTAGCCGGTCCAGCGGAAGTTCACCATCGTGGCAATCGCCAGGTGGCTGGCCAGCTGGTCGGAATGCCACCGGACCGGGTCAATGCCGACGAAGGCCAACATGTTATTGACGAGACCAAACTGGTCCGCAAACATGTTGTTGAAAATCAAGCCCACCGCCACGGGAGCGACGACGAACGGCACCAGGACGCCCATCCGCCAGAAGGTCTTGGCGCGCAGGTTGGCGTCCAGTACCGCTGCAATCAGCAGGGCCAGCACCACCTGTGGCACGGAGGAGAGCAGGAAGATGCTCAGCGTGTTTCCGACGGCGTTCCAAAAGTACGGCTGCGAAAGCACAAAGCCGAAGTTTTCCACTCCGATGAACTTGCCCTGGCCACCGATCAGGTTCCAGTTGTGCAAGGACACCCAACCCGTGTAGAGCAGCGGAAACAGCCCAGTGATGGCAAACAGCAGAAAGAACGGCGAGATGTAAAGGTAGGGCGAGAACTTCACGTCCCACCGCGAGAGCTGCTGAGACAGCGCAATCCGCCGGATCTTCTTGCTGTCAGTGCTTGATTTGTCAGTGCTTGATTCGTCAGTATTTGGGCTTTGTGGCCTGACCCGGTCCGTTACAGCCATGACTTACAGGGACTTCACTGCGGTGACGAACTTCTCCCAGGAGGAAGCGGCGTCGTCAGACTTGTCCACGTCCACGCGGGTGAGGGCCTGCTGCATGGCGTCATTGATGGGGAAGAACTTCGATCCCTTGAACGGGGTGGCGCCCACGGCCTTGGCGCGCTCGGCGAAGATTTCACCCGTGGGTGCGTCGTTGAAGAACGCGTTGGTCTGGCTGAGCAGGGTCTCGCTGGTCAGGGCCTCGACCTGGCTCGGGAAGGTGCCCTTTGCGGTGAAGGCCTTGACCTGCTGCTCCGGTGCGGTCAGCCAGGCGGCGAGCTTCTTGGCCTCTGCCTGGTGCTTGCCCTGCTCAGGAACGGTCAGGTACGAACCGCCCCAGTTCCCGCCGCCGCCGGGGAAGACGTTGGCGACGTCCCAGCCCGTAACGCCGGCAGCATTGCCTTCAATGACACCGAGCATCCAGCCCGGGCAGAGCGTGGTGGCAAACTTTTGGGACTGGAAGCCGGCCTGCCAGTCGCTGCTCCACTGGGTCAGGTGGGCTGAGAGGTTGTCCTGGGTGGAGGCTTCCAGGACCTGGTTGTAGACGTCTTTCACGGCGGGGTTTTCCGTGGCGATGACGGTGCCGTCTTCTTTCTCGTAGGCCTTCTCGAGCTGGTTGCTCATGCCCTGGTAGATGGCTCCGGCGGAGTCGAACCAGGCCGCGCCCGTTCCGGCGGCGACGAACTTCCTGCCGGCGTCGAAGTAGCTGTCCCAGGTGCTGCCGACCATCTTGGCGACGGACTCGCGGTCCGCGGGCAGCCCGGCGGCTTTGAGCAGTTCTGAGTTGTAGCAGACCGCCTCGGGGCCGGAGTCGGTGCCGTAGCCGATGAGCTTGCCGTCCATAGTGGTGGCTGCTTCGGTCTTCCAGTCGAGCCAGCGGCCTTCGACGGCGGGGTCCTTCAGGTCAGCGAATTGCTCCGGAAACTCCTTGAGTTCGGCCAGCCAGTCCACTTCGATGCCTTCGATGTCGGATAGGCCGGACCCGGCGGCCAGGCGCGTGGTGAGGTTGTCGCGCGCCTCGTTGGTGGTGGCGGCCTTCTTGTGCTGGATCGTGACGTTGGGGTTGAGGTTTTCGTATTCCTTGAGCAGGTCCTCGTAACCGAATTCGTTGAACGTCGCGATGGACAGGGTTACGGGTTCTTTGCCGGTTTCACCGGCGGCGCCGGATCCCTTCGGAGCCTCGGCTCCGCAGCCGCTGAGGGTCAGGGCCAGGCAGGCTGCCGCGGCGGAGAGGGCGGCTAGCTTACGGGGGTTTTTCACGTGGGGGACTCCTTCGTCATGGCGGATGCATGGGAGCGCTCCCACACTCAAACTTTGGCCTTTTTGCGCCCTTCCGAACGCGGTTTGCGTCTGGAATGAATGGTGTGGGAGCGCTCTCACATCCATAGTGGGGGACATCACATCAGATGTCAAGGCCGGCGGTAGGGCCGACTCCGTCAGAGGTGGGTGAGCCCGCTGTAGCGCGGCAGGAGGCCATCGCCGGAGGACCTGCCCGTGACGCGCCGGACAACCCAGGGCCCCGCGAATTCGCGCACCCAGCGGGCGTTGGCACGGATCGCCTCAGTCCGGCTCAACTCCGGGACTGGTGTCATGGGCGGGATGTCGATTGAGTGGTCGTGTTCCAGGACAGTGAGTACCCGCTTGGCCATGTTCGCGTGACCCGCGGCGGACATATGCATCCGGTCCGTAGCCCACATGCCCCAGTCGTAGTACTCACTGAAGCGCCAGTAGTCCACCAGCAGCACCCCGTGGTCCCCCGCAATGCCGCGGACCAGTTCGTTGTAGATCGCGGTGCGGCCCCGCATGGTGCTGAAGACCTTGGATCCACGGGCGTCGAAGCCGGTGAACATCATCACGGTGGCGCCGGTGGCCTTGAGCTTACGGATGCCGGAGTCGTAGTCCACCAACAGGTTGTCGATATCCACCTTAGGCCGCATGATGTCGTTGGCGCCGGCATAGATGGTCACCAGCGTGGGGTTCAGGGCGATGGCGGCGTCGACCTGTTCGGCCATGATCTGGCGGAGTTTACGTCCACGGATCGCGAGGTTGGCGTAGCCAAAGGACGGGTTGGCCGCGCCGAGCTGCTCGGCAACGCGGTCCGCCCAGCCGCGGACTCCGTTGGGGCGGGCAGGATCATCATCGCCGACCCCTTCCGTGAAGGAGTCTCCCAGTGCGACATAGCGGGACGTGAATTCCATAGGTCCCAGTGTGCCAGCAGTTGCCGCGGGCAACCAAGCGCCGGGCGCAGCCGCGGGGCATGTCCGGGACCCAGGGCCGGGGTGCGGGAGCGGGGTGCGGGAGCGGAGCGCGGGAGCGGGGGTCCCGGACATGCCCCGCTTGCAAGATTATTCGCGGATGCGGACCGCGGATTCACGCAGATACTGTTCCACCCTGGTGTAGGCGTCCCGGGTGAGCGCTTTCCACAGGGCCAGGGCAAGGCGTGGTTCCGTGGCTTCAAGATCCGCGATGGCGTCCTCGCCGAGCAGCATCACCTCCACCGGACCTACTGCCCGGACCGTCGTCTCCTGCCGCATGCTGCTGCCGAGGGCCATCTCCCCGAAGGTCATTCCCGCGCTGAGCGTATTGAGCTTGACCCGTTCGGACGTTGGACCGGGCGAGCTGCTGCTGACTTTCCCGGACGTGATGAAGTAGACCCCGCCGAACCGCAGCCCAACGCGGCGGATGACCTCGCCGTCGTCGTACGTCCTGGCCGTCATGCGGGACTGCAGGGCCAGCGCGTCAGCCTCGCCCAGCGGCGCGAGCGCGGGGGACGCCGTCACGGGCACGTGGTCCGGCACCTCCTGTCCGCCGTAGTGCTGCAGGAGACGGTTTTCGCAATACTCAACGGCTTCGCTGCGGGCCGAGAAGGACGGCACCGGCCCGCCGTCCTCAGCGAGCGACGCCGAGATTGAGCCGTCCGCCTCCACCAGCACCAGTTCGCATCCCGCCTCGGCCAGGGCCGTCCGAAGCGCGGTCAGCAGCCGCAACGCCACGTCACTTAGCTGTTCCGTCCTGCGCAGGTCCAGGACCGCCACTTCCACCGAATCGGGCAGGCCGCTCAGCTCCCGCGCCACGGATTCAGCGCCAGCGAAGAGAAGGTCGCCGTTGAGCTCGATCACCCGGGCCCGATGCCCGTTTTCCCGCAGCACGTCCGCGGACTCGACGCTGCGGCGGATCCCCGACGGCGTTTCGGTCACGTCGTAGGCGGTCAGGATGGCGGAGCGTCCGGCGCGGGCGGCCCGGACGAAGTGCAGTTCCATGTCCCGCGAGATCCGTTGGGCCGTCGCGAGGCCGCGGACACTGGTGCCGTGGTCGTCGAGGGGCGGCGAGTAGACCGCGAGCCCCACCTGCCCGGGCAGGACGGCGAGGATGCCGCCGGCCACACCGCTCTTGCCCGGCATTCCGACGCTGCTGATCCAGGCCCCGGCGTCGTCATACATGCCCGAGGTCATCATCACCGAAAGCACCCGCTCGACGGACCCGATACCAAGGACCTGCTTGCCGGTCAGGGGGTTGCGGCCGCTGTTGGCCAGCGTTGCCGCCATGATGGAGAGGTCGAAGCAGTTCACCAGCACCGAGCACTGCCGGAAATAGTCTTCCAGAACAGGCGCAGGGTCATCTTCGATGATGTCGAAAGACCGCAGCAGGTAAGCCAGAGCTGTATTGCGGTGGCCGTGCTTGAGTTCGGACTCGAAGACTTTCTCGTTGACGGACAGCTGCCGGCCGGCGAACGCGGAGAAGGTGCCAAGGATCCGTTTGAAGCTTGATTGTCCGCCGGAGCCTTTGATCAGCGAAGTCGCGGTGAGGGCTCCGGCATTAATCATGGCGTTGGCCGGTCGGCCGGTCCCCTCAGCGAGGGAGATCTCGTTGAAAGAATCACCCGAGGGTTCGACATCCACCTTTGCATCGACCGCCTCGCAGCCGAGATCTTCGAGGGCGAGCCCATAGGTGAACGGTTTCGATATGGACTGGATGGTGAATTCCTCGCGGGAATCGCCGATTTCGTAGACCTGGCCGTCGACGGTGGCGAGCGCGATGCCGAAGCTGTCCGGATCCACCTGGGCCATCGCCGGAATCGTGCTGTAGGGCGCGCCGTCCTTGAGCCTGGCGATCTCGTTGTGGATCCGGCGCAGGTAACTGTCGATGGGCGATTCCATGGGACCAACACTAGGCGACCGGTGCATGGGTGCCTTACGGGCCGTGGACCGTTTACTGCCCGTCGCGCAGAATCCAGTGGCACGCGTCCAGCCGAGCCACGATCTTCCCGCCGATCCGCGCCAGATCGGCAACTTCAGCCTCATCCAGGGCGTCCAGGAACAGCGAGCGGACCGCCTCCACGTGCTCGGGGGCGAGCGCCACGATGGTGGCAAGGCCCTCGTCCGTCAGGTGTGCGGTGGTGACGCGGGCGTCGCCAGGGTGGGGGCGGCGTTCCACCCAACCGCGGTTCTGCAGCTTGGTGACCACATGGGACAGCCGGGACAGGGAGGCGCTGGTGCGCGCGGCGAGTTCACTCATGGGCAGGAACCGTGCCTCGGCCTCGGACAGCATCGCCAGCACGCTGTAGTCGAACAGCGACAGCCTGCCCGCAGCTTGCAGCTGGGTGTCCAGTGCAGCCGGCAACAGGGTGTTGATGCTCAGCAGGGCCAGCCAGGCCCGGCGTTCGTCGGCATTGAGCCAGCGCGGTTCGGTCATGGCTACATTCTAGGAGACTCGAAGCTTGACAGTTCAACCTGGAGGTTTGGCATTTGCGGCTGAGCGCGGGTGTCTGCCGCCGGCTGCGGGTAGGCTACGCGTATGTACGTAGTCTCCCTGACCTATAAGGTTCCCGAAGAGATCGTTGACTTCCACCTGCCGGCACACGTCGCCTGGCTGCAGGAGGCCTTCGACGCCGGCGTCTTTTTGGTCGCCGGACGCAAGATACCCCGCACGGGCGCCCTGTTGCTTTCGAACGCGGACCGGGCCGCCCTGGATGCCTCGCTGGAGGAGGACCCGTTCTACGTCAACGGCGTGGCCGAATTTGAGGTCATGGAATTCCACGCCAGCCGGGTCGCGGAGGGCTTCGAAAACCTGCTGGACAGCTGATTCTCCTGCCGGGCCCGTGCCCGGGGCCCGTGTGCGTCGGCCGGGGCGCTGCAGTCAGCCCGCACGCACTCCGGCGGCCAGTTTCTTGAGTCCGCCCTTCCGCGGGACCACAACGGGAGCGGGCCAGCGCGGAGCCAAGTCATCCCCCAGAGTGACGCCGCGGAGCTTGCGGCCACATAGGGGCAGCACCCAGTCCTGCAGCCACCGCCATTGTTGGCGTGCCCTGCCCCGGAGGCCCGTCTTGACGGGTTCGGGCCAGTTCGCGGGCTTGAGCGAATGCGACACGCCGAGCTGGTTCAGGACTTGCCCAGCAAGATACTTGTGGCCGGCCTTGGACATGTGCAAACGGTCCGAATCCCACATCCGCGGATCGTGGAGTGCGTCAAAGCACCAATAATCGACCAGCACGGCCTCATACCGGGCCGCTATCTCACGCACGCGTTGATTGTAAATCGCATTGCGGCGTTTAAGGGGTTCCAGCACCGCAGACACTTTGACGTCGAAGCCTGTGAAGAGCACCAGGGTTGCCCCGGACTCGGACAGCTTGGCCACGAGCACCTCGTAGTCCCTCATCAGGGCGTCGATATCGGTGCCGGCGTCCAGGATGTCGTTCCCGCCTGCGTACAGGCTAACGAGCGACGGTTCCATGGCCACGGCCGGTTGCAGCTGTTCGGCGACGATGTGCCGCAGCCTCTTGCTGCGGATGGCGAGGTTGGCGTATTCCCAGCCCGGCTCCGCCTTGGCCAGCCTTTCCGCGACACGGTCTGCCCAGCCCCTTACCCCGTTGGGCAGCCGCGGGTCGCGGTCCCCGACCCCTTCGGTGAAGGAATCTCCGAGAGCAACAAACAGCCGCCGGCCGCCCTGGCCCGCACTAAGAAAGTTTCCAGTCACGCGCCCACGCTAGCCGCGTCATCCGGCGGGCGGGGAACGGCGGGGTTAACACACGGAAAATCCGGCGGCAACGCGGGGTCAGCGGAGGACGATGTCCACCGGGTTGGCCTCGGACCGCCATATCCCCTCGGAACCGGGACGCGGACCGATGACGGGCGAGGTGAGGACACCGGAACGGTTGGTGCGTTTGTCCCGCAGGATCTCCGTGACGGAGCCGAGGTGGCGGGACAGATCGATCACGTTTTCCGGAGCGGCCAGGAGCAGCTGGAAGCCGAACTCATGCAGGGCCTTGATACCGGCACCGGCGAACTCCTCCGAAGCCAGCACAAACGCCTCATCCATCATCACGGTGCCGTATGTGGTGAAACCCTGCTCGGCGATGCCCAGCTGGTAGCTCAGCGCCGCGGCCATGATGAAGGCGGTGAAGCGCTGCCGCTCGCCGCCGGACATGGATCCGGTGTCCGCGTGCATAAAGACATCCGTCTTTCGGGCGCCCTTCTTCGACGCCGGCGCTTCACGGTGCTCCTTGCACTGGATAAACAGGTGCCCGCGGACATCGAGGACCTCGGCGCGCCAGCGCCTGTCCTCCGGGGTCTGCGAACCCAGCCGCTTCACGAGCGTTTCCAGCGATTTGTAGCGGGCGGTGAGCTCGACATCGTCGTCCGTTTCCGCCCCGGTCGCCGGAACCACTGCCTTGCCCGGCCGCGTGTGCCGGACTTTCAGGGCGTTCTGGATGGCGTCCTTGAACTGTTTGGCCGTGGCGGGCAGGGTCTGCTTGATATCCAGTTCGAGGAAGCTCCCCTCGTGGAAATTCACCTCGGACAGGATGCCGTTGAGCGGGAGGATGCGGCTGGTGATGGTGCGTCGTTCCTCATCGAGCAAGTGCAGCAGGGTACTGAAGGACTCGTGTGTGCGCTGGTTGAAGAACTGCCGGAATTCCGCCTCCTGGGCGGGAAGCCCGTCGCTCACAATCGCGTGATAGCGGGCTTCGAACTCACCGGCGGCGCCGATCGAGGTGCCGTGGTCGGCGGAAATTGCGGTACCCCATTCGCGGACGAAGCCCTCGAAAATGCGGGTCAGCCGCTCCGACGTCGTCTGCCCGCGCGATTCGGCCGCATGCAGCTCGGCGAGGAGCCGGGTCCGGACGGCGTTGGCGAGGTTATCGAGTTCATGCATCTCCTGCACCCCGTCGAAGCCAGTGAAGTACGGTTCCAGCGCGGTGACGGTGGCGTCCGACGGCGGCGTCTGCTCCAGGCGGGCGCGGGCTCCTTCCAGCAACGCATTGGCGGCGCTGAGTTGTCCGTCCAGGGCCCTGTACTCGCTTTGCAGCACGGCCGCCGCTTCGGTGCTGGACTGGTGCTTATGCCGGACACCTTCGATATTGGCCCGCAGGGGTTCCAGGTCCGCCTGCGCTGCGAGGGCGTCTTTGAGCCGTTGTTCAATCCTGGCCAGTTCATCCGCCGCGACTGCGGCAGATACCTGTTCCCAGGGTCGGTGGTCGTCCGCGACGCGGCGCAACGCCTCAAGCTGGCGGGTCATGCCCTGGTGGGTTTCCTCGCGGTTCTGCGCGAGTTCGGCGGCCCGGGCGAGTTCCTGCTCAAAATCGGCGACCTGGGCCGCGACGAGGTCAAGCTTGGCGGCGTTGTCGAATCCGAGCACGTAATCCTTCCGGCCGGTGAAGCGGTCATCCTTCTCCACGGTGTGCCGGTTGCGCTTGACCACGCCGCCCAGGCTCAGGCCCTTGTCGAGGCCGGCCAGTTCGTCGGGGTTCTCAACGCACGGGTAGGCGAAATCGAGGGCGATCCGTTCCCGGATCCAGGCGCTGGCCTCGGCAACGGCGGACGAGGGGTGGCCCTCGTCGGTCAGGAAACTCAGCTTGGTCAGCAGATCGCCGTCGGCCGCGTCCTCCACCGCGAGTGCGCCGCCGGGCAGCGGTTTGGACACATCCACGGCGCGGAGCGAGCCGCGGACGGAGTGGTCATTGAGGTAGCGGGTGACTGCCGCGAAGTGTTCGCCCGGGACCAGCAGCGTCGTGGCCAGGCTCCGCAGGGCACGCTCGGCGGCGGGCCGCCACCGTTCCTGGCCTTCGGCGAGGTCGATCAGCTCACCGCCAAAGGGCATGCGCTCCTCGGCAATGCCGGTGGCCGCGGCGATTGCAGCCCGGTTTTCGATGCTCGACGGCGGCAACAAAGACTTGCGCGTCCTGAGCGAGAGGAGTTCCTGCTGGGCCGCGGCCAGTTCGCGTTTCTTGGTCGCGTGGCCGTCAAATGCCTCGAAGCGCAGTTCCTTCAGCGCCTCGGAACCGTCCTGCAGTTCGGCGGACCGTGTGGCGGCAAGCTCGTGTGCCTGGGCCCAGCCGGCCGCCGTCCAGTCCAGTTCCAGGCCGGCGTCGGCCAGCGACGTGCGGGTTGCTTCCTCCACCTGCTGGCGAAGCTTGAGCCCCACCCGGGCGTTCTCGAGTGACTGCTCGATCGCGGAGATCGCGTTGCCGCCCTGGTTGTTGTAGTCCGCTTCGAGCCCGCGCAGGTCCTTGGCGAGGCCGTCGCGGACGCCGCGTTCGGCTGCGAGTTCCCTGGCCTTCACCTGGGCAAGTCCGCGGTAGCGTTCCAGGGTTTTGCCGTGCACGGTGACGGCCAGCTGCTGCCTGTACGCCTCGAATTCCTCTCCGCCGAGCTCACGCAGCCGGTTCGAGTCGAGCAGGGACTGCGCGTACTCCTTATTCAGCCCGGGCACGGGCGCCAGCTGGTCGCGCTGCTGCCGGACGTCCTCGAGGCGCTGCCGGATGGACATCAGGTTGCTGAATTCCTCGACCACGTCGTCTGCGGCTGCCAGGGTCGCCGGGGCGTCCAGGACCTGGTCGCGGAAGAAGGTGTTGACGCTGCCGCCGAGGCCCTTGCCGGCCTGGATCACGCGCAGCAGCGGCAGGGCCTGGTCCGAGTTGATGCCCAGCAGCCGGCGGAACCGTTCGGCGAAGGCCTTGTGGACGTCGAAAACCTGAGCGTCGGGGAAGATCGCGTCCAGTGCCGCCTTGCCGAACCGTTTCTCGGCGATACCCTCCAGCGCGGCGAGGTCCAGCGGCCTGTTGTCGATCAGGTAGAAGCGGCCGACGCTGGATTCGGTGCCGTTTTTGGGCAGGTCGAAGAGGGCCGAAATGGTCACTTTGGTGCCGGCGGCATTGTCGAATGTCAGGGCGACGGCGGACCAGGTTGCACCCGGGCGCTGGAACGCACTCGCGGAGCCTTCGCCGACGGCTTTGTCCCCCACCTTGCCGCGCATGTACGTAAACGTGGTCCGCCGGTCTTCCACGGCGCCGCCGGCGCGCTGCGCGGCGGCTTCGTTGGAGCGCGGCCGCGCGTCGAAGACCCGCAACATCGCGTCGAACAGCGTGGACTTGCCGACCCCGGAGTTGCCGGTCAGCAGGGTTCCGCTGCGGTCCACGTGCATCGTGTGGGCGCCGTGGAACGTGCCCCAGTTGACCACCTGGACGAGGGCCAGACGCATCTGTCCCGGGTTCGCGAGCTCGCCCATCGGCAGCATGGTTGCGATGCTCACTTGGCTGCCTCCGCTTCCTCAGTGTCGTCGTCCGCTGGGGCCGGCGAGCCGGCGTCGAGCTCGATCAGCGGTTCGGTCCCGGCCGGGTCCGTGCTGGCCGTGACCAGGGCCTCGATCTGGGCCGGGATGTCGCCGATGTTTTCGAACGGGAGGGCCAGCGGGAGGGCGTTGGAGATGGTGTAGACGTCATCCAGGCCCGTGGCGAGGAGGAGCTGCCTGGCCAGCAGCTTGGTGATGGCGCGGTTGACAACGTCGGCGTCCCGGAGGGCGTCCTGCTGGCCGGCCGGCTGGTAGTGGGCCACCAGTTCGGCGATTTCCTCACGGGTAATGGTGGGGTCGGTCTGGGCCGTGACGTGGCGGTCCAGCAGCAGGCGCAGGCGGAGCAGGACGATCGTTTCGACCCGGCTCAGGGCGCGCTGCTGGCGCAGGATGCTGGCGCGGGTGCCGGCGCCGACCGCTTCGGGATCCACCGGACGCAGGACGGCAACCTTGCGGTCGTGGTCCAGCTGCAGCGTCAGGAACAGTTCGGAGAGGCGGCTGCGGAGAATCAGCTGGTTGTCCAGCAGCGTGGTCCAGAGCTTCTCGTCGCGGCCGCCATCGATGTACGGGCCTTTCAGGAGCTTCACGAGAGCCTGGCGGACCTTCATCGGCAGCACACCGGTGTCCCCGGGGAAGAGCGCGGCGCCATCAACGAACGTGTCCCGCGGCGTGATCGTGAACGGGTCGGGGCGGACGTGTTCGGGCTGGGGCCGGGCGTCCGGTTCCGCCGGTCGGGCTGCTTCGGCTGCGGCGCCCGGGGCGGGCGCAACCTGCGCGTCGGGGGAAAGATCGGTCATCTTCAGTCCTTCTTGAGCGTGACGACGGGCAGGTACGCGGTGCGGGTCGAGCCGTCGATTTGGTCGAAGTCGACCGGACCCCAGGCATCGCGGTCGAAGCCGGCGCCGCCGTGGAGTGCCTCGGCGAGCAGTGCCCGGATGGAGTTGATGTGGCGTTCCCCGGCCGGCAGCTGTTCCCAGGCGTCGGTGAGCGAAAAGGCGCCGGCGAGCGCGGCCCGGATCGCCTCGGGCTTCGCCTTGCCGGTCCGGGGCGAACGGGCCCCGGTCCGAGTCGGAGAAGGCGATGGGGTCCGCCAGCTTGGGCGGCGCCGCAAACTCGTCCGGGTCGAACAGCTTCACCATGGCCAGTGATTCAAAGCCGGCGTTGAACAGGACGGGACCGCGGACCAGGCCGGGGCGTTCCCGCTCGTACGGCAGGGACCGGATGGCCTGCTCGGCCTCGCGCAGCACTTTCCGCAACCGGACCGACTGGCGGAAATCGTCGCTCTGGACGTAGGTGTTAAGGCTCTCGCTGAGTCTGCCGTAGATCCGCTGGATCTGGCTGTGCTGGGTGCGCAGCTCGGCCACGAGGTTCTTCAGCGTTTCGCGTTCATCGGAGCGAAGGTCGTCGGCGAACTGACGGCTGAGCACTTCGCCGATCGCGGACCGGAACCTGAGCTGCTGCTGCGGGTCCTCAAGGAACGCCGTGAAAGACCGGAAAGTCCGGCCCTCGGGACTTTGCCGGAGCCGCTTGTCTGCCTCCAGCACCTGGGCCATGGTGGCACCCTTGCTGAGGGATTCCTCGATGATCTGGTTGCGGAGCTCCCCGACAAGCTCCTCGATCCGGTCACGCATCTTCTTGTAGTCCGCGGGCAGGCTGGCTGCCAGGTCCAGGATGTTGCCGGCGGCTTCCACGGCCTCGTCGTCGTCGAGCAGGCCGTCGTAGTCGCCTGAGCTGATGTCCGTGATCAGCTGGCGCCGTTCGCCGATCTCCTCTTCAAGGGATTCGAGCCGCGCACTCTGGTCCGGGTTCGTCTCATTGGCGAGTTTTTCGACGTCGCCGAGCAGTGTGCCGAGGCGGGAACCGTTCAGCGTGGACCGTTCGCTGGAGAGACTGTCCAGGAAGGCGAGGACGCGGGCGGCGGGTTCGGTGACTTCGTAGACAATCTGCCCCGACTGGTTGCGCCGGGTCAGGAAGTTCTTGCGCGTCCACTCGTCGCCGAAGGACTTTCCGTTGGCCGAACCGCCCAGGGCCGGGTCCTCCCTGCGGAGCTGTTCGAGGAAGGCGTCGACGTCGGCGTGGAATTCTTCCAGCGGCAATTGGGCGCGCGTCCGGGTAAAGGAAGCCTGCAGTACGGCAATTACCCAGGGTGCCGACCGGGTCAACGCCCAGGCCGGGCCTTTGGTGAGGAGCTCCAAATCCCGGAGCCGGGCGCTGATGGCGTCGGCCGGGGACACAGCGGAACGGGACATGCACTCTCCTTCGGCGGGTTTGGGGGTGTTGGTGGGCAGCGGATATGAAGAAAACTGCCAGCTACAAGGTTAACGCAGCGCCCGGTTTGCATTCGTCGTTGAATGGTTCCGGGTTCAAGAGCACACTGTGTACATCACTGGAGAGGAGTGTGCCATGGGTAGGAAAACAGCATTATTGGCGGGCGCGGCGGCGGCTGCGGTGTTGCTCGGCGGCGCAGCGGTGGCGGCGGCGGCAGCAAACCAGTTATCGAGGAATGCCCCGGGCCCGAACGTCAGCCCCATCGTGGCCATGCCCGCAAGTATCGGGTGGGACGACGACGATGACGATTTCGGGGCACCGCCGCTGAGCGCCGCTGACCAGGACAGGGCGGCGAACGTCGCACTGGCACAGGTCGGGCAGGGTCGCGTGAGCGAGATCGAACGCGAAAACGGCGGCGCCGCCTACGAAGTAGAAGTGCGGCTGGACAACGGCACCCAAGTGGAGGTGCTGCTGGGACCCGACTTCCAGGTCCTGTATCAGGGCGCCCCCGAATACGACGACGACTAGGCGCAACGCGGGGTCAGATCCGGCCGGCTTTTATGGGCGTGAAGTGACCCCGCGTTGAAGTTTCCGCGACCGCCCCGTTACCTACGCGCGGGTAGGGTTCCGATCCCGCAACAAGAACCGGCCCGGGGCCCAGGACGCTGGTTGTGCGTGTCTCCTGCCATCTACGCTCGGGCTACTGATCCGGGGCAATGATGCGGGGGACGTATGCAGTTCGACTTGAGCGCAGTGGAAACAGGGACCATGGTGTTCCTGGGGACCCTCGTGTTTGGCATGGTGATCGCGTTCCTGATGGCAGCGGCAGCCTTCGCAGCGTTGCTCCTGGCGGGCGCCGGACGGCTCGTATGGCTTTCCGCGGCGGGGATTCTGCCGGCACTGGTCCATAGCATCAACCGCGGCTGGGACCGCCTGGTCCACCACGCAGCGAACGTCGACCTCACCGGCGACTTCAGCGCTGAATTTCCAGGGCAGCAGGCCCCTAGTACCGGCACCTACCCGCGGGTAGTATTGCGGGACAGCTGAAGGGTCCCCCACCCCCGGCGGATCCACGGCCCGTGCCGGGCGCCCCGGCCTGAGGAGATGCCCGATGAGCTCCGCCATTGAAGACCCTGCCACCGCCGGTCCCGCCGCCACGGAGCACATCGGCCACAACGCAACTGCCGCCGACGCGCGGGCCGTCGCCGAGGCCGCCCGGGACACCAGCTGGGACCGGCCCAGTTTCGCCAAAGGGCTGTATCTCGGCAACTTCGACCTGGCACTGATCCATCCGTGGCCGGAGGCTCCGGCTGACGACGTCGAGCGCGGCGAAGCGTTTATGGCCAAGCTCACCGTCCTTTGCGGCAGCATGTCAGGGCGCACCATTGAACGCGATGCCCGGATTCCGGACGACTACCTCAAGGCCCTGGCGGAGCTGGGCGTCTTCGGCATGAAGATCCCCCGTGACTACGGCGGCCTGGGCCTCTCCCTTGTGTACTATGGCCGGGCGCTGGGCCTGCTCGGCTCCGTCCACCCGAGCCTTGGCGCGCTGCTGTCCGCACACCAGTCCATCGGCGTCCCGGAGCCCGTGAAGGTGTTCGGGACCCCCGCCCAGAAAAAGGAATATCTGCCCCGCTGCGCCGCCGGAGCCATCACGGCGTTCCTGCTGACCGAACCCGACGTCGGCAGCGACCCCGCCCGGATGGGCAGCACCGCAGTCCCCGCCAGCGACGGGGAATCATATGTCCTGGACGGTGTGAAGCTCTGGACGACCAACGGCGTAATCGCCGAACTCGTCGTTGTGATGGCACTCGTCCCCCCCTGCACCGATGCTGCCGGCACCGCGCACAAGGGCGGCATCAGCGCCTTCGTCGTCGAAATGGACTCCCCCGGGATCACGGTCGAAAACCGCAATGCCTTTATGGGCCTGCGCGGCATCGAGAACGGGCTCACCCGATTCCACCAGGTCAGGGTCCCGGCCGCCAACCGGCTCGGCCGCGAGGGCCAGGGATTGAAGATCGCCCTCACCACCCTCAACACCGGCCGGCTCGCGCTCCCCGCCCTGTGCGTCGCCTCCGGACGGTGGAGCCTGAAAATCGCGCGCGAATGGTCCAATGCCCGCACGCAGTGGGGACGCCCCGTCGGCCAGCACGAAGCCGTCGGCAAGAAAATCGCGTTCATCGCCGCCAGCACCTTCGCCCTGGACGCAGTGTTCGAGCTCACCGCCGAAATGGCCGACGCCGGACAGAAAGACATCCGGATCGAGGCGGCCCTAGCCAAGCTGTGGGCCACGGAAATCAGCTGCCGGATTGCCGATGAGCTGGTGCAGATCCGCGGCGGACGCGGCTTTGAAACGGCGGATTCATTGGAAGCCCGCGGCGAACGCGCGGTCCCCGCCGAACAGCAGCTCCGCGATCTCCGGATCAACCGGATCTTCGAAGGGTCCTCGGAAATCATGAAGCTGCTGATCGCGCGCGAGGCGGTGGATGCGCACCTGGCCGCGGCCGGTGACCTCGCCTCCGCGGAGGCGAGCCTGCAGGACAAGGCGCGGGCCGCCGTCGGCGCCTCCGGGTTCTATGCGAAATGGCTGCCCAGGCTTGTCGCCGGCGCGGGCCTGGACCCCAGATCCTACGGCGACTTCGGCCGGCTCGCGAAGCAGTTGCGCTTCGTCGAGCGTTCCTCGCGGCGGCTGGCCCGGCAGACTTTCTACGGCATGGGGCGCTGGCAGGCGCAGCTCGAACACAAGCAAGCGTTCCTGGGCCGGATCGTGGACATCGGGGCGGAGCTGTTTGCCATGGCCGCGTGCTGCTCCAGGGCCGAGATGCTGCTGCGGACCACCCCGGAACATGCTGCCTCTGCCTATGAGCTCGCCGAGGCTTACTGCGAACAAGCCCGCGTCCGCGTTGATGAGTATTTCGACCAGCTGTGGCGGAACACCGACGACGCCGACCGCGTTCTCTCGCGGAAGGTCCTGGCCGGCGACTACGAGTGGCTGGAAGCAGGCGTGCTGGACCAGTCCGAAGGGACCGGTCCGTGGATCGCCGACGCAGCCCCGCGGGCATCGGTCAAGGAGAACCTGCACCGGAAGTACCGCTGACCGGCACCCGGGCGGCTGCAGAGGTGCGGCATCCCGGCTTCCCGGTCCTACTCCGGGCTTATACCGTCCACGTAGTACCAGCGGCGGTCCTCGCGCACGAACCGGCTCGTTTCATGCTGGACGCCGCGTTCGCCGTCGTGGCGGAAATGCGCCGCAAACTCGACAACCCCCTCCCTGTCCAGCGGCCCGCCGCGGGTCGTGGACAGGATGTCGAGACGGCGCCACTGCAACGCCGGATCAAAGTCCAGGCCGGACGGCCGCGTGTCCGGGTGCCAGGTCCGCATCAGATAGCCGGCGTCCAGCAGCACGAACGCGGCGTACCGGGATCGCATCAGCTGTTCGGCGGTCGGCGCCTCCGCGGCGCCCCGGTGGAACCGGCCGCAACACCCTGTGTATTGCTCGCCGGAGAGGCACGGACAGTTCCCCTCGAACATTGCGGGGTCCAGCCGGCGGCCCGGCCCATGAGCGGATGGAATGGGGTTCGTCACAGGTTTCCTTCCGTCGGGCCGGGCGGACGGCGACGGCGCGGCTGCTTTCGACTATAGACGCAGGGCGCCGAACGCCGGCCGGGCATAACGGCTTTGACACAACTTGCCCGGGGCCACCGGTCCGGCCCTTGTCCGCGCCGAAAAGTCCGTATGGTTAGAGGGGGCTCCTGCCCGGCGCGGGTGCGGCCGGAGACCCGCTGCAGGCTGGAGAGGAGAGGTGAAGTGGGAGATCCGACGTTAGTGGTTCTGCACCTGACTTTTTTCGGGACCGTGGCTGTTGCCTTCGTGATGTTCCTCGGTCTCTTTTTAGTTTTTGTCGCCACGCTGGTGTTCGCCGGCATCGGCCGGCTCGTGGCGATGGTCCTGATGGCCATCGTCGGGCTCTTCGGATACAGCCCCGAGTGGCGCGAGGAACAGCCTCCCCGGCCGGCCAAGCCCGCCGTGGTGGCCCGCCCGGACAGGAAGCATCCCGCACTGTCGCAGGACTGGACCGCCGCCGTCGCCCTGGCCGATGACCGGGCCGCGGCGAAAGCCGCCAAGCGTACCGCGCCCGCCGTCAGCGTCTCTGTCCGCGACCTCCCCAGCCCGGCGGCTCCGGTCCGGGATCTCAAGGAAGTGTCACCGCTTGTGGCGTCAGCCACCGACCGGAACGGCAGGCCCGCCGCCGCTCCGGCGGCCTTCGGGGAGTCCCCAATGCCCACCGCGGCGTCGGTGCTGGATACCGGATCACGTCCCTGCGTGCCCGGGCGGACACCGCAGACAGAGGGCAAACCCCAAGTGACATTCAGGTCGCAGACAAAGAACAAGGCACAGGCACAGGGCAGATGAGCCGGCTGAGACCCTACCCGGACCGGTCAAATCCGCTAGCGTGAACCCATGGAATTCAGATACCTGGGGAACAGCGGCTTCAAGATCTCGGAAATCACCTTCGGCAACTGGCTGACACACGGCTCACAGGTCGAGAACGACGTTGCCACCCAATGCGTCCGGGCCGCGCTCGATGCCGGCATCAGCAGCTTTGACACGGCTGATGTGTATGCCAACACTGCCGCAGAGACCGTCCTCGGCGCGGCCCTCAAGGGCGAACGCCGGCAGTCCCTGGAAATCTTCACCAAAGTATTCGGCCCCACGGGACCCAAGGGACACAACGATGTGGGCCTGTCCCGCAAACACATCATGGAGTCCATCGACGCTTCCCTGGTCCGGCTCCAGACGGACTACGTGGACCTGTACCAGGCCCATCGGTATGACTACGAAACCCCGCTGGAAGAAACGATGCAGGCATTCGCCGACGTCGTCCGGCGGGGCAAGGCCCTTTACATCGGAGTCAGCGAGTGGACGGCCAACCAGATCCGCGACGGCCACACCCTGGCCAGGGAGTTGGGCTTCCAGCTGATCTCGAACCAGCCGCAGTATTCGATGCTGTGGCGAGTCATCGAAGCAGAAGTTGTTCCGACATCGGAGGAACTGGGCCTCTCGCAGATCGTCTGGTCCCCGATGGCGCAGGGCGTCCTGAGCGGCAAATATCATCCCGCAAAACCGGCTCCCGAGGGTAGCCGCGCCACCGACGACAAGGGCGGCTCGAAGATGATCGAACGCTGGATGTCCCCTGAGGTGCTGACCGGCGTTCAGCAGCTCAAACCGGTGGCCGAGGAGGCCGGCCTGACCCTGCCCCAGCTGAGCATCGCGTGGGTGCTGCAGAACAAAAACGTGGCCTCGGCCATTATGGGGGCATCCCGGCCCGAGCAGATCGCGGGCAATGTCGCAGCCGCCGGCGTCAAGCTGGAGCAGCCCATCATGAACAAAATCGACGCCGTGATCGGCGCACTGGCCGAACGGGACCCGTCCCAGACCAGATCGCCCGCCGCCCGCGAGGCGTAGGTCGGGACAGGGTGTCCACCGGTCCGGCAGGCTCGGCAGGGTGGAGCGAAGAACCGTCAGCCGAAGCACCCTCGGCGAGGGCGGGCAGCCGTTTGCGGCTAGGAGTTTCGCATTCGACTGCCCGCAGTCTTACCGCTGGTTTTTACGGGGTTTCACAAAATTAATTTCGCTATTTTCGCTTTTGGCCCTTTTTTCGATTCTTTTTTCGAGAATCGATTTTCCGGCTTTTTTGGCATTGAAACTTCTAGGCGACTTTCCTGACAACGAGATCACCACCTTTCTGGAATTCACATCTACCCCATACCATACACATTAATATTTTTTATGCCAGCCCGGCCTCGCGGCTCGATTTACGGCGTCGCCCGGCGCCCTGCAAGGGTCCCGGAAAAGCCCAATTCCCGGCAGCGGACATCCCACGGCACCGCGTCGAGTTTTTTCCGGACACACTGCCAATCACCGCCCGCTAAACCGCTCCGCGCCAGCCCGCTAAACACTCCAATGCCGTGGAAATATCACCAGCGAACGGGAATTTTCGGTCCGCGTCACTAAATCACGGGGGACAGCCTTTTAGCAGTTTCCGCAAATTATTGATTCGGCGGACGAACGCGCGGACCTTTCCATGCTGCCGCCGGTTAAGCCACGCGATCGTGGGGTCCGGTTTAAGGGCCCGGTATTGACGGCGTTCCGCACCGGGCGTAGACCGGTGAGAGAGGCTACCCCGGCCACGACGGGACCGGCCCGAAGCAGAAAACCAGCACAGAAACATCAGTTCCATGCCAAAACAAATGTCCAGACACACCCCTGGAGTCCTGCACCGCCGGTTGCCCGGGGTCAGCGCCCATCCCGGCGAGCCGAGCGACGGGCCACTGACGGTCGAGGAACTGCAGCTCGCTGCGCGGAACCATTCGATGCCGCTGGAGGGCCTGCGGCAGGACACCACACCGCCCGGGCTGCACTATCTGCTAAACCACTTCGACATTCCGTTTATCGATGCCGACCACTGGCACTTGCGGGTCAGCGGTGCCGTGCAGCGCTCACTGGAGCTGAACCTGCGTGCGCTCCGCCGGGCCCCGAGCATCAGCGTCCCGGTGACCCTTGAGTGCGCCGGCAACGGCCGGTCCCTGCTGCGCCCGCGGCCCGTCAGCCAACCCTGGGTGCTGGAGGCCGTCGGCACAGCCACTTGGGCCGGCGTCCCGCTGGCGTACCTCCTGGAGCAGGCCGGCGTGAACGAGAACGCCGTTGAAGTGGTCTTCACCGGTGCGGATGAGGGCCTCCAGGGAGGCGTCCGCCAGCAGTACGCCCGCAGCTTGCCGGTCGCCGAGGCGCTGCGCCGGGACATTGTGCTGGCCTACCGGATGAACGGCGCCGACCTGCCGCCGCAGCACGGTTATCCGCTTCGGCTGGTGGTCCCAGGCTGGTACGGCATGGCCAGCGTTAAGTGGCTGTCCGCCATCAAGGTGGTGACAAAGCCCTTTGAGGGATACCAGCAAGCGGTTGCCTACCGCTACCAGCAGAATGCGGACGACGCCGGCGCACCGGTTACCCGGATCAAGGTCCGTTCGCTGATGCTCCCACCCGGTGTCCCGGACTTCTTTACCCGGCGCCGGGTGCTGGCGGCAGGGCCCGTGATGCTGACCGGCCGGGCCTGGTCCGGGCGGGCCGCGGTTGCGCGAGTCGACGTCGGGATCGACGGAAAATGGGCGCCCGCGCACCTGGAGCACCCGGCCGGACCGTTCGCCTGGTGCGCCTGGTCGATGCCCTGGGTGGCCGATCCGGGTGAGCACGAGCTGACCTGCCGTGCCGCAGACGCCAGCGGAGCTGTGCAGCCGCTGGCCACGGTCTGGAACTACCAGGGCATGGGCAACAACGTGGTGCAGCGGATCCGGGTCACTGTCGAATAGTCACCGCGGGTCCACGGATCCAGATGTTCCCGGAATCAGTAGTCCACGATCGCACCGCTGGAGACGTTGATGGTGGCGTCTGTGATTGCTGCGGCCTTGTCCGAGGCGATGAACGAGGCGACATTTCCGACGTCCTCCAGGGTGGCGGTGCGGTTCAGGTGCGCGGTCGCCGCGATCTCCCGCACGATCTCCTCGCGTCCCTCAACCTGCCAGGGGATGGTCTCGATGATTCCTCCGCTGACCATGGTGACCACCCTGACGCCGTTTTTGCCCAGCTCAAGCGCCCATTGCCGGCGCAGTCCCTCCATCGCGTCCAGCGCTACTTTGAATCCGCCGAGGCCGGAAAGTGTTTGCGGTCCGGACCCGCCGAACATGAGCACGACGCCGGCGCCCTGCTTGATCATGTGAGTGGCTGCCGCGCGGGTGGTGAGGAAGTGTGTCCGCGTGGCCAGGTGAATGGGCTGGGTGAAATCGTCCACGTCGATTTCCATCAAGGGTTGCTGGACATCACCGAAGGAGATGACGTTGAAGGAGATGTCGATCCTGCGGCTCTTTTTTGCCACCCGACCCACGAACGCATCAACCTCCTCCTCGTTGAGGGCGTCAACGACAGCGATTTCGGCCCGGCCGCCGGTCTCCTCGATGTCCCGTGCCACTTTCTCCAGACTGGCCTCAGTCCGTCCCGCAAGGTGGACCACAGCACCCTCGGCAGCGAAGGCCCGCGCCACGGCCCCGCCTATCGAGCCGCCGCCTCCGTAGATCAGCGCAGTCTTGCCGTGCAGTAGCCCGCTTTCCGGCCTCCCGTTATCCAGCACGTCGTCCGCCTCCTGCCAGGGTGGTAAATTTCCTCCACTATGTTCCCGCCGTCGGCCAGTGGCAAGAGGCGGCAGCCACTAGCCCCGTGGAGGGGTGGCTTCGACGACGCCCGGCGGATGACCACCGTCATCCGCCGGTTGTGGGTCGCCAGGATCGGCCGGACCCTGGTCCAGATGGAACGGAGGATACTCGTCGCGCATCAGGGCGGCGTAGGCAAGCACGCGGTAGATCCAGCGGTTTAAACCCAGCAGGAGATCGAAGAGACCCCTCCGGTACCGGCCGGTGAAAAGCAGAATGACACCCGCGATGAAGACCAGCAGCCCCAGGAGGGACACGCCGGCTCCCTCCTGCACCCAGTTGCCGTCGCGGACCGCCCAGGCCCGCACACTGCCGGCCACGACCGCGATGATCAGCAGATGCGGGATGGCCAGCAGCCAGGACTTCACCAGCACCAGGCCGCGGGAGAGCCTGTCCGGGTAGTCGACGTCGAAGTCCGCGGGGTAGTCCGTGCGTGCCAGGGTGAAGGGCGGATAGCGGTCCGTGCCGAGCACCCCGTACGCGTAGAAGGCCACCCGCCAGCTCCAGCGGATCACCCCCACGTTGAAGTTGAACAGGGCGCGCGGGTAGCGGCCGGTGAACAGGATCGCAAACCAGGCAGCGATGGTGGTCACGATGAACGCGAACCACAGGAAAACCAGGACAACGTAGTGCGGGATGGCCAGGAACCACTTCACCAGCCACAACCAGCGTGACAGGTTCGGGTCCAGGTAGCCGCTGAGCCGCGCAGGGTAGGACCGTCCGCCGGGGACCGGCGGACGGTCCGGTGCGGTGTAGGAAGGAACGGCGCCGGGCGCAGCATACGGCTGCGTTGCGCCGGGCGGCAGAGGATACGACGGCGACGGCGGGTACGACGGCGGTCCGCCGCGGCCCAGTCCGGCAGCGCCCGCGATGACGAGCGGGACTCCCACCACCAGCAGGATCAGGCCGCCGATGAGAAGCCCCAGGAAGATTGGCCAGAGCAGGTCGGACCGCGCCCCGGCCTGCAGCTCGACAGCTACAGGGCGGCCGGCCTCGGCATTCATGATAACTACGGCCCAATCCCCGGACTTCAGGTTCCATGTGAGTTCCTGCTGACCTGGCCCCGAGGCGGACGCCGTCCAGAAACCCTGGTCTGCGGGCCGCGCCGGAGCCGTGGTACCGGCGAACTCACGGTACTGCACGAGGAACGGCTCAAACTTCACGCCGGCGATCTCGGCATGTTCGACGCCGGCCAGGTACGCGTCCACCTCGGAGCGCGGCGCGATTCCGAGGAAGATTTCCCCCGCGGGGTCGGTGGCTTTCCCGCGCAACATGATACTGGCCGGAAGATCCGCCGGGGCGGCATCGGGCACGTTTTGTCCGGAGGCAAGGTCGAGACCCGGCGAGGTCAGGGCATGGGAGTTGTGGGACAGATATTCCACCGTCGACGTGTAAAACCGGCCCTCGCGCTGCTGGTAGTTGGCCCATCCGCTGATTCCCGCACCAGCCAGCAGTCCGAGTCCGGCTATGGCGCTCAGCGTACCCAGTACCAGCATGGCAATCCGGCCCGGCTTCATGGCAGTCCTTCCGCTTGGCGGGTGCCGTCCCGGCCGCTGATCACGTGCTCCTTATTATCGGGAGCGCCTTCGATTCCGCGGCGCGGGGTCAGTGCCGCAGACGCGGGGCGTCAGACGTGCGCCCTGGCCTTGAGGACCACCAGGGGGTCCACGAGGCGCAGACGGCATGGCGTCTCGGAAGCGTCGATCCCGGAATAAATCAATGAGAGCCGGGCACGTTCGCGGAGTTCGTCGATTGCCGGCTCCGAAACGCGCGAGTGGGCGAGGTCGATCACAATTTCATGGTCCGGTAACTTGTGCGCCACCCGCCGTGCGACCACATAGAGGGCTCTGACGTTGGCCGCGGTGACCACGCCGTGCACCTCTATCCGCGTCGACCCCGCCTCGGCATCGATACGGATGATGACGCTTAACCGCGGGTCCCCAATATGGTGGTGCATGGGACGCTCAGACCTCCCGGGCCTTCGCCGGAACTCCGGCGAAGGCAGGTCGTGCGCTGCAACTGCCCATAGTGCGTGGTCTCCTGTCGGTTCATGCTGAATCCGGCAACGGCAAATATGCCGCTGCCGGTTCGAAACTGAACGAGACCCGTCGTGCGTATCCTCCAAGCGGTTCCTCCCCCAATATCTGTACGGGAACCGCCCCAAAACCAGCTTCCCGGATCTGCCATGCCGGGGTAAGGGACGAAAGGCCCTTATCTGGCGGGGGACTGCGTTGTACAGCGGCGTTCCGGCCCATAGCCTGATGCCTATGCGTAAAGCCCACTGTCCCGCGATCCTGCCCGACCTCATCCTGGCTTCGGTCCGGCAGCCGGGGGACGACTCGCTGTCGGATGTGCAGATCAGCGCCGGAGTTGTTTCGGCCGTGATGCCCGCCGGAGCACCTCCGGCCGGGGTTCAGGTGGTGGACTTCGGCGGGCGCTACGTCATTCCCGGTCTGTGGGATGAGCATGTCCACTTCACCCAGTGGGCCCTCGCCGCCAACCGGGTCGATCTCTCCGCCGCCATGTCCGCACGCGGGGCTGCCGACGTCGTCCGTTCTGCCGTCGCCGGAGCTGACGCCGGCACTGACGCGGCCGGGTGCGGCCTGACCCTGGTGGGCGTCGGGTTCCGGGATGCAGTCTGGTCCGACGCTCCCAGCCGTGCACTGCTCGACGCCGTCACCGCCGGACGGCCGGCGGTACTGATCAGCCATGATCTGCACTGCGTCTGGCTCAACGGAGCGGCGGCGGAAAGGTACGGGGTGAGCGTGGACGAGTCGGGCCTGCTCCGTGAAGATCCCGCTTTTGCGCTGACCCGCGAGCTTGGCAGGCTGCCGGACGACGTCGTCGATGGGTGGGTGCGGGAGGCCGGCCGGGCTGCCGCCGCTCGCGGCGTCGTGGGTGCCGTGGACTTTGAGATGACCTGGAACCGGGACGTGTGGCTGCGCCGGATGACTGCGGGCTTCGATGCCTTGCGGGTGGAGGCCGCGGTGTACCCGCAGGATCTTGACCGCGCCGTGGCTGAGGGACTGCGGACCGGCCAGGGCGTGGCCGGCACGCACGGGTTGCTGACGGTCGGCCCGCTGAAAGTGCTGATTGACGGTTCGCTGAACACCCGGACTGCCTACTGCGTCGATCCGTACCCGCACGGCGGTCACGGCCTGCTCACCGTGGGTGAGGCCGAACTGACCGCACTCCTGGTCAGGGCCCGGGACGCAGGCTTCCGACCGGCGGTCCACGCGATCGGCGACGGCGCCAATGAGGTGGCGCTGAACGCGTTCGCCGCCGTCGGCATCCCCGGGCGCATTGAGCATGCCCAGTTTGTCCGGCACGATGATTTCGCCCGCTTCAGCGCGCTGGGCCTGACCGCCAGTGTCCAACCGGCCCACGCCCTCGATGACCGCGACGCCGCGGATTCCAACTGGGCCGGGCGCACGGACCGGGCCTTCCCCTTGCGGTCGCTGCTGGCTGCCGGGGCCACCCTCGCACTGGGTTCCGACGCGCCGGTGGCGGCGCTGGATCCCTGGACGGCAATGGCGGCGGCCACCACCCGGGCCCGCCAGGACGGTCGTGCGCCCTGGCACCCCGAGCAGGCCTTGACCCGGCAAGAAGCCCTGACGGCCTCAACCCGTGGACGGGGCCGGATCCGGGTTGGGGACCGGGCCGACATCGCCGTGCTCGATGCCGATCCGCTGTCGGCGTCCGAGTCGGTTTTTGCCGCGATGCCGGTGGCCGCGACGCTGGTGGCGGGGCGGTTCACGTACGCCGTCGCTGGGGCGTCCGCCGGTTATACTCGGTCGCAGCCATGACAAGCATCCCTTCCTCTCCGGCCACTGCCCGCATCGACGCCTGGCTCTGGGCAATCCGGGCCTACAAAACGCGCTCGGCCGCCACCGCAGCCTGCCGCGCGGGCCATGTGCGGCTCAATGGGAATCCGGCAAAGGCGTCGCAGACTGTAGTGCCCGGCGACACCATCCGGGTCCGGCAGCCGGGCTATGAGAGGATCCTCGAGGTCCGCAGGCTCATCGTCAAACGCGTCGGCGCCGAGGCCGCATCGCACTGCTTCACCGACCACACGCCGCCACGCCCAGCGGCACCGGCACTTGGCCTGCCGCAACGCGACCGCGGCGCCGGGCGTCCCACCAAGAAGGACCGGCGCGAGATGGAACGGCTCCGGGGCCCGGAGTAGCGGACTGGTTCTTTCAGGTCCACAACGGCTCAGTCCGCCGGCTCAGGTCTTAGCGTCCTTTGACCCGTGCCTGCACGAGGTTGGCGAACGGCAGGCCGCCATGGCCGGCGTGAAAATCGGCGTGGTAGCGGGCTTCGGCTGCGTTCAATTGTTCCGTCGGGAGCTCCCGCCAGGCAATGATGAGGGACCCGGCGGCGGCGAGCTGCCAGATCAGCCGGCCGTCCCAGTGACCCGGCGGCTTGCCTTTGCCGAAGTCGACGAACTCCTGGATCTGCCGGCGGAGTCCGCGGTTCCCCTTGCTGCCCGGACCGGCCTTGCCGACGTACAGGACGTCGGCGTCGTCCACCCACTCGGCGGCCAGGGCGACGGCCGGCAGCGAGGGGTCCTTCTTCTTGAAGATGCCCGCCGTGCTTTTGGCCAGGAATTGCGGCTGGAATCCCTCGGGCCGGAGCACCGCGAAGATCCCGGGCTTTTGCGGGATCCGGTTGATGTCCAGCGCGGCGATGTTCCGGAAGCCCGCGAAACCCTCGGATTTAAGGGTTTGTTTGGTGATCGTCATGGATTCCTCGGGCTAGGGTGCGGGCGGTACCCAGTCTACGGAGATCCTCACGGCCCGGTAGTAGAAGGTGGCGCGGGCAGCCGGGGCTGCGTGCGGTCCCGGGACCGCCCCCAGGTATAGGGGCGTTGATCGGTTTGGCCTACCACGTGCGAGTCGCGCAGCACCTGACCCGCGGGTGCAGATACAGTGAGCCAACCATGAATTAGGGGGATATGTCCGGATGCGGTCTGCAACGAGGGGGGCATGACCGTGATGGCACAGTGGTTAGGCATGGCCCGCCGTGCAGTCCCGGGCGGAGGCCACCTGCCGGACACTGACTGGACGATTCGGCACCGGGGCGTCGGGGCCACGGCACTCGCCGCGTCCCTCAGCGTCGCCGTCGGCACCGGACTCTCCGGCGCCCCGCTGGTGTCCGCGCTCCTCTGCGGCGGCATACCCGTGGTCCTGGCTGCCATGGGCTGGCTCGCCCCGGTGGGTCGGCGGCTGCGGGCAACCTTAAACTCCGCAGCCCTGATGGTCGCCGCGGCCATCGCCGTGCAACTGTCCGGCGCCGTGGAGTCGCAGTTCTTGTTGTTTATCCTTGTTCCCATCGTTGCCCTCTATGAGGACTGGGCCCCGCTGGCAGTAGCGTCCCTGATCGTCGTTGGTCGTTCCGGCATCCCCGGCACCGTGCTCTCGGATGCCTCCGGTCCCGGCGCCGTCCCGGTGTCGGCCCATACCGATCCGCTGGTCCTTGGATCATTGTTTGCCTTGATGTGCGTCACGAGTTTGATTCCGATGTCTGTCCTTTCACAGTCCAGGGTTGCCGAGCGGGTCCGGCTGGGACGCCTGGAAAGGCAGGCGCTGCACGACCCGCTGACGGGGCTGGCCAACCGGACCCTGCTCGCCGACCGGATGCGGCAGGCATCCGAGGCCTGCCGCGCCACCGGGGAATCCATCCTCGTCGTTTCCGTGGACCTCGACGGTTTCAAACCTGTCAACGATTCATTCGGACACGCAGCCGGCGATGCGCTGCTGGTCGAAAGCGCACGCCGGTTGCGCGGCTGCCTGCGGCCCGGTGATACCGCGGCCCGCACGGGGGGCGACGAATTCACCCTGCTGCTGCCCGGCGCGGACCACATGGCGGCGGCTGACGTGGCCCGGCGGATCCTGGATGCGCTCGTGGCCCCGTTCCGCTTGAACGGCTCGGAACTGAGCCTCAGCGCCAGTCTGGGCCTGGCCCACGGCACCGGGCTGGACCGTCCGGAGGACCTGGCGTCCCAGGCTGACACGGCCATGTACGCGGCCAAGCACTCCGGACGCGGCCGCTTCATGATCTACGACGAGGCGCGGCGCCGCGATGTCCACGGGTCGATGGACGTGAATCCCGATGACGCGCGGTCCTGGGCGGCATACCTGGACACGCTCCGCGCCGAAATAGCCGCAGCCAAGGCCCTGGGACTTCTTCCCGAACAAACCCGCGGCCCGGAAACCATCCGCCGGACGCTGGAATCGCTGCTGGCCGCGGTCCGGCAGCTTCCGCCGGGGCCGGGACCGGCCCGCCTTGCACTGCCGCAGGCCACAGCGCTGGAGGAATTCGTCTTCCACCACGGCCTGGTCCTGCAATGGGCTGATTCCCTCGTTGAGCAGGGGATCATCTCAGCACGGATGTCTCCCGGAGCGGAGTCGTTCCGGAGCGGGCTGCATCGAGTCGCGACCCGCCAGGGCAGCACCGGCACAGGCACGCGCGGCGGGCAGCAAAGCACTGAGACCTCCGGAACGGCCGGTTAGGAGAAGTCCCGGTAGCCTGAATCCGTGGGTGCCATGAACGAACTGATAGACCGGGCCGCCGTCGACTCGCTGGTCCGGGGGCTGGCAGGCGCCGCACCGGACATTGTTTGGCCGCAGGTGGCCGCCACCCGTGCAGCACTGGATAACCTCAGCCTGCGCGGGCGCACAGACCATGTAAGCGAGGCACTGCTCGCCGATCTGGCTGCCGCGCGCGCGGGCTACAGGACGGCGGCACGCACCTTCCGCCGCGGATGACTGGCGGATTCGCCATCCGCCGGCTGCTGGCCGCCGACCTGGACCGGGGCCCTCGCCGTCGTTCGGACGTGGACGGCCCATCCCGATGAGCATGTCCGCCGGCTGGCCAGTGAGGGGACCCGCCCCTACCTGCCCTGGGCTGTCCGCGTTCCGGCCCTCAGGGCCCGCCCGGCCGCAACGATCCCTCTCCTCGACGCCCTGTATCGGGACCCGCACGAGTACGTCCGGCGCTCAGTCGCGAACCATCTTAACGACCTTGCCCGCCACGCGCCCGATGCCGTGCTGGAGACAGCGGCCGGCTGGCTGGCGGAACCGGACGCCAATACGGCCTGGGTGTTGCGGCACGGCCTGCGCACCCTGGTCAAAAAAGCCAACCCGGGAGCGCTGGCCCTGGAACTGCAAATCAACGGCATCCGCTCCGGGCACACGGAATTCATGGTGGAGGCGGGAACCTAGTTGGCGCCGGCCTGGCGGGAAAACCCAAAACCTGTGGCGCCGCAGAAGCCTGCAGGCACCTTCGCGATCTCGCTATGGAGCTGGCTCGGACATTAACTGTCCCGAACGACCCGGCTAGTTCAGATGGTTACCTGCAGGCGTTTCAATTTTACGTCCAGCCCGGTCGAGTGGCTAGGCAAATCACGGAATTTCGGAGTTTTGCGCCTGTCAACGTGATGAGTATGCGCGCGGTCTGCCGCATCCGGTGAGCCGTGGCAAACCGGTCGCCAGTCAGGACCACCGCCGGCGGCACCAGGACCCGCCGCTGGACCTGCGCGATTGCCGGGGTGACATCGGCGAGGCCTTTTGAGGCCGTCCTGGAACACGGCCCCGGCCGACCGCGTAGAGTAGAACAAGACGCCTGATTCTGGACGCTAAGTGCTGAGGGAGAAATCGTGACGATTGACTGGGACGAAAAAAAGGCCCTGCTGCAGGAACCGAACATCGTGGCCGTGACGCAGCTTTGCGACGAACTCATGGAGAAGAAGCCGGGGTCCGTCGTCCCCTACATCGATCCCATCCATGACGAGGACGAGTGCAGAATCATCAGCCTCCACATCAGCCCCGGCAAGGGGACTGAGTCGGGTTTCGTTTCGCACTTGAACGACGACGAGCAAGGCCGCCGCGCGACCTCCATCTACGAGGCCGCGGAGCTTGACCCGCGCTACGTAATGCCTTGGAACGCCTACCCGTGGATCCGCGACCCGGACCTCCCCACGGCACTGAACGTCCAGGAGAAAACGGACGGGCTGCGCCCCTTCCGCCAGTTCCTGAAGATCAACAAGCGTGTGTCGGCCGTGATCGCCCACGGCGCCGACGCCAACGCGTTCCTGACGCTGTTCGAGAAGACGTACCACTCGTCGCTGAAGAACCATGGCGTGAAGATCTACAAGGCAACGGCCCTTGGCGGCCGCGCCTTTGCCGTCTCGGCCGCCAAGCAGGAAGAGCTCCTGAACAAAAACGTTGAGGTCTACAAAGACGCTATGCAGCGGGCCGGCATCCAGCACCTCTAACCCCGCGCCCACCGATGCTGCTGTGCGCCTTAGGCCTCCAGCAGCCGGCGCCGGTGTTTGAGTTCCTTGATCCAGTCGCGGGTGACCATGGCCGAAAATGGTGCGGCTCCGCCGTCGTCGGCTCCCGGCGCCGTGCCTCGGAAGGCCGTGCCCGCCTCAAGATCCGCCAGCAGCGGCCCCGTTGCCTTTAGCCCGAGCTCCAGCACCTGCACCGCAGCGCGCCGGCTCAGCCCCAGCCCGGCGGCCCAACCCAGGAAGTGCTTCCGCGAGATCCCGGTCCGCTTGCCGCCCAGGGTGAGGGCAAGCGTCTTGTCCGCGTAGACCACGGTGGACGGGATGTCGTACACCGGGGCAACAAACCATTCCCCGGAGGGCTGCTGGACCATGGATACGTTCTTGGCATGCAGGTCCCCATTGCCGCTCAACCAGGCGAACGTGGCCTGGACGGCCAGGTTCCGCAGTGCCGGCAGCGGCGCCGCACAGTGGGCCGCGAGGGCCTGGCAGACCTGCCCGTACCCGACGTTGTATTTATCCGCCGGGTACAGCCCCAGCACCTGGGCCCCGTCTTCGACGGCGAGCCGCCGCACCGCGTCCGGCGCACCTCCTGACTCATGATCCGCAGCGGGAATGCGATCGAAGCGTTCCACCAGGAGCCCCGGGCGGGCCGCGACGTCGCGAATCAGGTGCACCCGGCTCAGCGGGATGCGCAGCCGGGCCGCGTGCCGGTACATGACGAACTCGTTCTCCACCACATGCGGAAATTCGGGCGCGTTGAGTTTGAGGATGTAGCGCCGGTCCGCCCGCGCCACCGGCAGTGAAATCATCCCGGCGGACAGCTTGTCCTGCACCCCGGCCAACGCCACCGGGTCGATCAGCCCCGAATCCCCCAAGAGCGCGTCGAAGTCCGCGGGTGACTTTGGATCGAGCTCCACCGCGTGCTCGTCCGGGTCCAGCGGTTCGCCGCGGCCCACGATCTGCACATCTCCCACCGGGTTGGCGCCAGCCGCGATCAGCAGGGACAGTTCATCGTCCACGCTGGTCTTCACCGACCGGCGCAGGGCGTTAAGCCGCCGCCCTTCCGGCAGCAGCCCGGTGAAATACGGCGGCGCAGCCCCGGCCCCGGAGAACACCGGCTCCGCGGACAGCGGCAGGGAACTGGCGACGGCGGGGCCGCCCGCCGCAAGATAGGCGGGCAGGTAGCTGAACTTCGTGCCGCCGCCGGAGCGTTCCAGCCGGGCCGCCAACAGACCGGCCTTGTAGACGTCCGCGATGCGATGTGTCACGGCCGGTCCTCCCGTGGCGTCCGGGGGTGCGCGTCCGGCTGCGCGCCGGTCTGCGCGGCCGGCTGCGCGCCGGTCTGCGCCGCCGGCTGCGCGCCGGTCTGCGCCGCGGCGCTGGGCCGGGTTATGAGCTGCAGCTCCAGCCCCAGCGTGCCCAGGAGCGCCAGCACGGAGTCGAGCTGGACGCTCGGCTTGCCCTGCTCCACGGACCGGACGAAGCGTTCGGATAGTCCGGCGAGCCCGGCGAGGTCCCGTTGGGCGAGACCGAGGCTCCGACGCCGGGCGCGCACCTCGCCGGCCAGCCGTTCCGAAAATGCGTCGGTCACAGGTTCCTCCCGAGACGATCCGAAGCGGCACGGACGTGCCGTTTTGCTTGCTGGTTTGAGTCTAGCGACGCGGCACGCCGGCCGAAAGGGGCTCCTGCGGCACGTTCGTGCCGCTATCTAAATGGCTCGACTTAGAGTCCATCGGCCCTGCACACGGGGGCTATTCGCGGGAATGCTGGGAGTGAACCCCCGGCTGTATGTGGCAATCCACCCCTGATCACAGCCGGAACAGCAATCCGGAAAGGACAAAGGCATGGGACGGCTGGACGGGAAAGTGGCACTTATCAGCGGCGGGGCCCGGGGCATTGGGGCCGCCATGGCAGCACGGATGACAGAGGAGGGCGCACGGGTCGTCATCGGTGACATCCTTGACGAGGACGGCGGGCAACTCGCCGCCGGCCCTCGGAGACGCAGCCCGCTACGTGCACCTGGACGTGACGACGCCGACGGACTGGGACGCGGCGGTGCAGGAAGCAGTAGACTCTTTCGGCGGACTCAGCATCCTGGTCAACAACGCCGGGATCGTGACCTTCGGCCGGATCGACGAATACCCGCACGACGAATGGACCCGGATCATCGAGGTCAACCTCACCGGCGTCTTCAACGGAATTAAGGCCGCCGTGCCGGCCCTGGCGCGCGCAGGCGCAGCATCCATCATCAATGTCTCCTCCATTGCCGGGCTCCGCGGCTATGCCCAGATCGCCGGGTACACGGCGTCGAAGTTTGGCGTCCGCGGTCTGACCAAATCGGCCGCCCTGGACCTCGGCGACATGGGCATCCGCGTCAATTCGATCCACCCTGGCGTCATCGAAACCCCCATGACGGCCGGCATGGCCTTCGACTTCGCAGAGATGCCGGTCCACCGGATCGGCCAGCCCCGGGAGGTGGCTGACCTCGCGGTGTATTTGGCCGGGGACGAGTCGTCCTTCGTCACAGGCGCGGAATTCGTGATCGACGGCGGCGACACGGCGGGGACGTCCATTCCGCCCCGCGATGATTCAACCGATCACTAGCAGCACGCCAGCAGCGGCGCACACAGGAGCGCAATGTCAGCGAATCCGGGCACGAAACTAGCAATCGTCGGCGCAGGCAGTGTCGGCACTTCGCTCGCCTACGCGGCCCTGATCCGCGGCTCGGCCAGTCACGTCGCCATTTACGATGTGAACGCCACGAAGGCGGACGCCGAAGTCCTGGACCTGGCCCACGGAACGCAGTTCGCAGCCGCGTCCGCGACCGTCACCGGCGGCGGGGACATCACCGCAGTGGACGGAGCCGACGTCGTAGTCATCACGGCAGGTGCCAAGCAGGCGCCGGGACAGACGCGCCTGGACCTCGCCGGCACCAACGCCCGGATCCTCGAGACCCTCATGCCGCAACTGCTGCAACACGCTCCGGACGCCGTCTATGTCCTGGTCACCAACCCGTGCGATGTCCTGACCGTCGCGGCGCAGAAGATTTCCGGGCTGCCGGCGCACCGCGTCTTCTCCTCGGGCACCGTCCTGGACACCTCACGGCTGCGCTGGCTGCTGGCAGGCCGTGCCGGAGTTGCGCTGACAAGTGTGCACGCGAGCATGATCGGGGAGCACGGCGACACGGAGTTCCCCATCTGGTCCGGCGCCACGATCGGACCGGTGCCCATCCGGCACTGGAAGAGCGGCGGCGAGGAGGTCTTCACGCCCGAATACCTCGCCCAGGCCGGCCGGGAAGTCACGATGGCCGCGTACAAGGTCATCGCCGGCAAAGGTGCCACCAACTACGCGATCGGACTCGCCGGGACACGCATCGTGGAAGCCCTGCTTCGGGCCGAGAACTCGGTGCTTCCGGTCTCCACCGTGCTCAATGGCCAGTACGGCATTTCCGGGGTGGCGTTGTCGCTGCCCAGCATCGTGGGCCACGGCGGCGTCAGTGCGGTGCTGGACACCCCGATGGATGACGGGGAGCTCACGTCCCTGCACCATTCAGCCGATACGCTGCAAAAGAGCCTGGTCGCACTGGGGGTCCAAGGCGCAAATTGACATCCCCTTGTGAGCCGTGCCATATTTCTCAAGTGAACCTGTCAGACAGCCGGACAGCAGGGCAGCCTGCAAACGAGTCCACCAGCGCGGCCGGCGACCCGCTTCCACGGCTCAGCGCCGCCGAGGCTGTCTTTAATGCCATCCGCTCCGAGATCGAGACCGGAACCGTGGACGTGGGGGCGAAATTGAGCTCCGAAGCCACGCTCGCCCAGCGTTACGGGGTGAGCCGGTCGGTAGTCCGGGAGGCGCTGCGGTCCTGTACCGCCCTCGGGCTGACCATCACGCGGACCGGCAAGGGCACCTTTGTGATTGCCAACCAGATAGCCAAGGACCTCGCCCTGGGCCACTACTCCGCCCGGGATCTTAACGAAGCCCGGCCCCACATCGAAGTTCCGGCGGCCGGGCTCGCCGCGGAACGCCGCAGCGCGGAGCAACTGGAACATTTGCGCGACATCATCGTTGCCATGACCGCCGAGGACGATCCCGAAGCCTGGGTCGGCCTGGACTCCAGCTTCCACGCCGCCATCGCCCGCGCCAGCGGCAATAAGGTGTTTGCAAACATCGTGACGGACATCCGGGACGCCCTGACCCATCAGTCGGAAACCCTCAATATGGTCGCCGCCCGCCAGCACGCCTCGGATCGGGAACACCAGAACATCCTGCAGGCCATCGAATCCGGCGATGCGCCGGCGGCCCGCGACGCCATGGGCGCGCACCTGAAGGCAGTGGGAGCCGCTCTCGACTCGATCCTCGGCGCGTAAGCCCCCCTCTGTTCACAGTTCCACCTCCCGCAGCCCCACACCCCAAGGACTCCATGCCGTTCCCCGCCCCCGCCAGCGTCCCCGTCCCGGGCGACACCGGCCTTCCAAAGCACGTCCAGCTCGCCGCCCAGACGCGCGACGGACTGGTCGAAAGCATCCACTACGGCTCCCTGATCGCCGTCGCCGGCGACGCAGCCGGCACCCGGACCCTCTTCTCCGCCGGCGATCCGCTGGCTCCGTTCTACCCGCGGTCCTCGCTCAAGCCACTCCAGGCCGTGGCCATGGTCCGGGCCGGGCTGGACCTCCCGACCGACCTCCTGGCACTCACGGCGGCCAGCCACTCCGGCGCTGCCATGCACCGCTCCGGCGCCGCCCGGATCCTGGACCTACACGGGCTCACCTCGGCAGACCTTGAGAACAGCACCGATCTGCCCTATGGCACTGCCGAGCGCGAAGAGTGGCTCCGCGGCGGAGGGCAGCCCACCCAACTGGCCCAGAACTGCTCGGGCAAGCACGCCGCCATGGCCGCCACGTGCGTCATCAACGGCTGGCCAGTGCGCGGCTACCTGGAGACCGGGCATCCGCTGCAGCAACTCGTGGCCGGCACCGTCCAGGAGCTCACCGGCGAGAAACCCGCCGGCGCCAGCACCGATGGCTGCGGGACCCCGCTGTTCGCCCTGACTTTGCGAGGCATGGCGCGCGCCTTTGGACGCCTGGCTTCCGCCGGCGCGCCTGACCGGATGGCTGAAGGAGACTCCCCCGCCCGGACCCCGGAAGCCGCCGTCGCGCACGCCATGCGCCAGCATCCCGAGATGGTGGCCGGCGAAGGCCGCGACGTCACCGCACTCATGCGCCTGGCGCCGGGACTCCTGGCCAAGGACGGGTTTGAAGGGGTCCAGCTCGTGGGGTTTCCCGACGGCCGTGCACTTGCCGTGAAGATTTCCGACGGCGGAGACCGGGCCCGCATGCCTGTCACCGTCCATGCGCTGAAGGCGCTCGACGTCGACACCGCACCGCTGGCGGGCATCGCCACCCAGGCCGTCCTGGGCGGCGGCCGTCCCGTCGGCCTCCTGCAGGCCACCGACTTCCTCCTCCGCCCCGAAACATTCCAAGGACAGCCATGACCGATCCCGTTGCCGCCACGTTCCGCTCCGAGCACGACCTGCTGGGCGACCGCGACGTCCCCGCCGACGCGTACTGGGGCGTCCACACCCTCCGCGCGGTGGAAAACTTCCCCATCACCGGCCAGCCGCTTTCCTCGAACATGTACCTGGTCCGCGGGCTGGCCGCCGTGAAACTCGCCGCGGCGCGCACCAACCACGAACTCGGGCTCCTCAACGACGAGCGCGCCCATGCCATCGCGGGTGCCTGCGCGGACATCATGGACGGCAAGTTCAGTGAGCAGTTCGTCGTCGATGTCATCCAGGGCGGCGCCGGCACGTCCTCGAACATGAACGCCAACGAAGTCATTGCCAACCGGGCGCTGGAAATCCTGGGCCACCCCAAGGGTGACTACGCCCGGCTGCACCCGAACGATCACGTCAACCTCAGCCAGTCCACCAACGACGTGTACCCCACCGCGGTGAAACTGGGCACCATCTTCGCCGCCCGGGAACTGCTGGCAGCCCTGACCGAACTTGAAGAGGCCTTCGCCGCCAAGGCCACTGAGTTCCGCACCGTCGTGAAAATGGGACGCACCCAACTGCAGGATGCCGTCCCCATGACCCTGGGCCAGGAATTCGGCACCTACGCCGTGACCATCGGCGAAGACCGGTTGCGACTGGCCGAGGCCGACCTGCTCATCCACGAGATCAACCTCGGCGCCACCGCGATCGGCACGGGCCTCAACGCCCCCGCCGGTTACGCCGAGGCCGCCTGCCGGCACCTGGCCGAGATCACCGGTCTGCCGCTGGTGACCGCAGTCGACCTGATCGAGGCCACCCAGGATGTCGGCGCCTTTGTGCACCTCTCCGGGGTACTCAAGCGCGTGGCCGTCAAGCTGTCCAAGATCTGCAACGACCTCCGCTTGCTGTCCTCCGGCCCGCGTGCCGGGTTCGGCGAGATCAACCTCCCTGCCGTCCAGTCCGGTTCATCCATCATGCCCGGCAAGATCAACCCGGTGATCCCGGAAGTGGTCAGTCAGGTCGCCTACGAGGTGGTCGGCAACGACGTCACCATCACCATGGCAGCCGAAGCCGGACAGCTGCAGCTCAACGCCTTCGAGCCGATCATCGTCCACAGCCTCCACAAGAGCATCTCCCACCTTGATGCAGCCTGCCGCACCCTGACGGCACGCTGCGTCCGGGGCATCACGGCCAACACCGAACACCTCCGGCTCACGGTGGAACAGTCCATCGGACTGGTCACGGCTCTCAACCCGCACCTTGGCTACGCCACAGCTACGGCCATCGCCCAGGAAGCCCTGGCCACCGGCAAGGGCGTTGCCGAGCTCGTTCTGGAACACGGGCTGCTCACCGCCGAGCAGCTCACGGACCTCCTCAGCCCGCAACGCCTGGCAAACCTCAGCAAGTAAACACCGGCACCCTCCGAACAGGAACCTACAGAATCCCATGACACCTTCCCAGCAAACCGCTGCCCAAAAACCGGCCGGCAGCCGGCCATTGGCCATCAGCGACCACACCATTCCGGCGCATGCCAAGGCCTCCGAAGCCGCCCTCCACGTCGAAGACGCGGGCTACCACAAGGGCCTCAAGCCCCGCCAGGTCCAGATGATCGCCATTGGCGGCGCCATCGGCACCGGGCTCTTCATGGGAGCCGGCGGACGGCTTGCCGCCGCCGGCCCGGCACTCATCCTCAGCTACGCCGTCTGCGGCTTCTTCGCTTTCCTGATCCTGCGCGCGCTCGGCGAACTCGTAATGCACCGCCCCTCCTCCGGTTCGTTCGTCTCCTACGCCCGCGAATTCTTCGGAGAAAAGGCCGCCTTCGTCACCGGCTGGCTGTACTGGCTCAACTGGGCGATGACGGCGATCGTGGACATCACCGCCGTCGCGCTCTACATGAACTTCTTCAAGAAGTACTGGGCGCCGATCGCAGAGGTGCCGCAGTGGACCTGGGCCCTGGGTGCGCTGATCCTGGTCCTCGGACTGAACCTGGTCTCCGTCAAGGTGTTCGGAGAGATGGAGTTCTGGTTCGCGCTCATCAAGGTGGTGGCCCTGGTGACGTTCCTGGTCGTCGGCATCTACTTTGTCATCTTCGGCACCCCGGTGGACGGCCAGGAGGTCGGCTTCACCCTGATCGCAGACAATGGCGGCATGTTCCCCAACGGCCTGCTGCCCGCCGTCGTCGTGATGCAGGGAGTGGTCTTCGCCTACGCCTCGATCGAGCTCATCGGCACCGCCGCGGGCGAAACCGAAAACCCGGAAAAGATCATGCCGAAGGCCATCAACACGGTCATCGTCCGCATCGCGGTGTTCTACGTCGGCTCACTGATCCTGCTCTCCCTGCTGCTTCCCTACACCGCCTACAAGGCCGGTGAGAGCCCGTTCGTCACCTTCTTCGGATCCATCGGGGTCGAAGGCGTGGACGCCATCATGAACCTCGTCGTCCTCACCGCGGCACTGTCGTCGCTCAACGCGGGTCTCTACTCCACCGGGCGCATCATGCGCTCGATGTCGCTGGCCGGCTCCGCACCGAAATTCGCCGGCCTGATGAACAAGGCCGGCGTCCCCTACGGCGGCATCGCCCTGACCGCCGCCGTAGCCGTACTCGGCGTGATCCTCAACGCCCTGGTTCCGGCCGAGGCGTTCGAAATCGTGCTGAACATCGCCTCGGTGGGCATCATCAGCAGCTGGGCCATGATCGTCCTGTGCCAGATGCGGCTGGCCCAGCTGGCCGCCCGCGGTGAACTGCTGCGCCCGGCCTTCCGGATGCCCGGCGCCCCGGTCACCGGCTGGGTCACGCTCGCGTTCCTGCTGGCCGTCCTGGTCCTGATGGCCTTCGACTCCCCCGTCGGCACCTGGACCATCGCTTCCCTGGTGGTAGTCATCCCGGCGCTGATGCTCGGCTGGCGCCTGTGCCGGGAGCGCGTGATGGAGATCGCGGCACTCCGCGACGGCTACACCGGGGCTTTCCCGCCCGCGGCCAGCCCGACCACGCGGAACATCCCGGCCGACCGGGACTAGCACCCCGAGGGTTGCGGGGACGTAACGCAACGTTCCCGCAACTCCTGGCCCCGGCGGTTCGCATATGCTCGAGGAGACAAGTTCAACTTGGCTCAATCTGGCTCAATGACGAACCACCTGGGAGAGAACCTCATGACCAACTGGCGGATCAGGGATTTCCACTCGGCCGATCTGGACGGCATCCTGCACCTTTGGGAAACGCTCAAGGCCACCAATGTCGAGCCGGTCTACGCGCTCTCCGAGGTCCTTGCGTCCTGCGAGAAGGACCATGCCGTCGTCGCCGTCCTCGGCGACCAGGTGGTCGGCGCCGCCGTCGGACGTGCCGCTCACGACCAGGGCTGGATCGTCTTCCTCGCCACCCTGCCCGAATTCCGCGGCCGCGGGATCGGCGCCTCGCTGCTGGCCGCCGTCGAGAACCGGATGGCCCCGCACGGGCTGAACAAGCTTTCCGCGCTGATGCCGGAGTCGGAGGCGCGGGTGGAGGCTTTTGTGACCCGGGGGTTCTTGCTGAAGAAGAACCTGCGCTACTTTGAGCGGAAAATCCCGGTCCAGCGCCAGGAGCTCGAACCCCTGAGCCTGCTCGGGGGCCGTATCCTGGCCCGAAATCTTTGGGAAAACGTGGCCGGGATGCGCCGCGAGAAGGAGCTGCTGGAGCGCCGCCTCGTCTTACCGCTCGCGGAGGCGGACCTCGCCGACGAGTACGGTGTGGTGCCGCCGCGCGCAGTTGTCCTCTTCGGCCCGCCCGGAACCGGCAAGACGACCTTCGCCAAGGCCATCGCGTCCCGGCTGGAATGGCCTTTCGTGGAAGTCTTCCCCTCCCGGCTCGCCGCCGATCCGCAGGGCCTGGCCGGGGCGCTGCGCGAGACGTTCCTGGAGATCGCCGAGCTCGAGCACGCCGTCGTCTTTATCGACGAGGTGGAGGAAATCGCCGCCCAGCGCTCGGGCGAACCGCCGTCGCCGCTGCAGGGCGTCACCAACGAACTCCTGAAGATCATCCCGGCCTTCCGCGACCAGCCCGGCCGGCTGCTGGTCTGCGCCACCAACTTCATCCGCGCCCTTGACTCGGCGTTCCTGCGCCACGGCCGGTTCGATTACGTCATCCCCATCGGGCTGCCCGACCGCCAGGCCCGCGAGGCCATGTGGCAGCGCTTCATCCCGGCCACGGTGGTGGACGATGTTGATGTCGAGCAGCTCGTGGACCGCACCGAGGGCTTCTCCCCGGCAGACATCGAATACGCAGCCCGGAGCGCCTCGCAGCGGGCTCTGGAAAAAGCGGTGTACGACGACGGCGGACTTGCCTCCGGCGGCAGCGTTTCCGTCCGCGAGGCCGTCCGCAAGGGTCCGGCGACCCAGGATTACCTCGACGCCATCGGGGACACCCGCATGACGGTGAGCGAAGAGGTCCAGCAGCAGTTCCTGGAGGACATCGACGCGCTCGGCCGTGTCTAGTTTCTCTTTCCACTGGAACGCGGGGCCACCTCTGGCCCATGTTGCGCGGCGGGACCGGCAAGAGGCGACCCCGCGTTGCTACTGCCGGGTGTCCGAGGCCGCTTCCCCGGCGCCCGCGACATCCTCGGCCGCATCCGCGGTCGCGGCGGCCTCGTCAGACTCCGTGGTCTCGTAGGAGAGGTTTTCGTAGTCGGTGTCGTCCGCCTCGTCCAGCAGGTCGTCGAGTTCTTCGAGCAGCCACGGGTTGATGCGGGCCAGAATCATGCGCGTTTCCTCTACGGGAACCGCCGCGTAGAGGACCGGGCGGGCCTCGTCGTAGCGCGTCACCGGGGGCTTGTCCGGCCATTTCTCGGCCAGCGCCTTGACCCGTTCGGGCAGCGAATTGTGGGCGTTGTCGGCGATCTTGACCAGGGTGGCGCCGTGGTCCTCGGCAATATAACGGATGCCGGCCTGATAGTCGTCCGGGTTCTCGTGAAGTCTCTTTGTGACGCGTTCGATGATATCCGCGGCCCGCTCCGAGACGCCCATATCCAGCAGCGCCTGACGCGTCATCGGCGTATCTTCGGCAATGTCATGCAGGTATCCCGCGATCCGGATGTCGTCGTCGAAATCCGCCAGGGCATCGCCGACGGCGAGGACGTGTTCGCGGTAGGGGCGCTTGAGCTTATCCTTCTGGCGGTTGTGGGCCACTTCGGCCAGGACTTTGGCGGTCTCGACGGTAAAACGGTGCTGGGGAAGTGCGGGTTCTGACATGACTCCAGCCTACGCGCCGGCACCGGCCATGCCCGGCCACACCCAGGGTTCCCGCGGCAGCAGGGCGGGGTCAAAGGAGGGCACCGCGTGCTCCAGCGGGCCGGCAGGCAGCCCGAGTGACGCCAGCAGCGTGTCCCGCACCTCAGGCGCGGAAACGCCGGCCAGCGCGAGGTCCGCGAGCGTGACGGCGCCGTCCCGCTTGGCCAGCCGCGCGCCGTCGCGGTTCACTACCAGCGGCACATGCGCATACTCCGGAGCGGGCAGCCCCAGCAGTGACGCGAGGTAGGCCTGCCGGGGCGTGGAGGGCAGCAGGTCATCGCCGCGGACCACCTGGTCAACGCCCTGCGCCGCGTCGTCGACCACCACGGCGAGGTTGTAGGCATTCACGCCGTCATTGCGGCGGAGCACGAAGTCATCCACGACGCCGGTGAAGCTGCCGTGCAGGAGGTCGCGCACCGTTGCCTCGGCCACCGTTGAGCGGAGCCGGGTTGCTGCCGGCCGGACGGCGCGTTTGGCCTCGCGTTCACCGTCCGTCAGTGACCGGCACGTGCCGGGGTAAGCGCCCTGCGGAGCGTGCGGCGCGGACGGGGCGTCCTGGATTTCGCGGCGGGTGCAGAAGCACTCGTAGGTCAGTCCCGCGGCGCGCAGCCGTTCGATCGCCTCCCTGTAGAGCGGCTCCCGGTCCGTCTGGCGCACGACGCCGCCGTCCCAGGTCACGCCGACCGCCGCAAGATCGCGGAGCTGCCCGGCCTCGGCGCCGGCCCGGGCCCCGGTCCAGGTCTTCCACCCGCATCAGGAACCGGCGTCCTGTGGACTGCGCGAAGAGCCACGCCAGGATCGCCGTCCTGAGGTTGCCCACATGCAGTTCGCCGGAAGGGCTGGGGGCGAAACGGCCGGCAGAAGTCATGGCACCAGCCTATGCGGAACAGTTCCAGAGCAACGCGGGGTCATTTCCTGCCCGTGTTGCCCCGTGGGACCGGCAGGATCTGACCCCGCGCTGATTGGTGCGGACGGGAAGTTCGGTCCGGACAGCACAAGAGCCCCTCAGCTACCGATGACTTCGGAAATCCGGCGTCGGTGGCTCAGGGGCTCTTGTCGTGTGTGCGGACAGACGATGTGTGAACAAGTGTCGATCTGCGGCAGCTTCCTTGCGGGGAGCCTGGTCCAGGGTCCGGGTGGTGTTCCGGTCTGCCTGTAGCCTGATGGAATCCGGCGGTAGCCTGCGTTCCTTTGTTGTCATCATTTGAGCAGAACTTCTACAGTTGGTGCAACGGACTACGGCTACAGTGGTCAATCTGATCAATACGACCGGTGATGAAGAACAGGAAGTGGTCATATTGCAGCAACTCGATGCGACCGACCGCAGGATCCTTGTCGCGCTTGACGAGGACCCCCGGGTGCCGATCATGGTGCTGGCCCAGAAACTGGGCCTTGCGCGCGGTACCGTGCAGTCGCGCCTGGAACGAATGACGGCGTCGGGGGCCTTGCGCCCCAACAGCAGCCGCGTGCTGCCGTCCGCCCTGGGCCGGGGCGTGGCAGCCTCGGTGAGTGCAGAACTGGACCAAAGCCACCTGAACGAGGCCATCGAGGCCCTGCGGAACATCCCGGAAGTGCTCGAATGCCATGCCCCCGCGGGCGATACGGATTTGCTGATCCGGGTGGTGGCCAGCAGCCCGGACGATCTGTACCGCGTGTCCGAGGAAATCCGGCTGTGCCCCGGGATCGTGCGGACCTCCACCAGCATGTTCCTGCGCGAGGTCATCCGCTACCGGACCACGGGGCTGCTGGGAGCCTGACGCTGCGCCTGCGCCCCCGGCTCCCCCGCCTCAGACCGGCGGGCCAGCGTTGGACTTCAGGTTTTTCATCACTAGCGTCGATGTCAGCCGTTCGACGCCCGGCAGCGACGTCAGTTCGCTGTCGTAAAAGCGCTGGTAGGCCGGAAGGTCTTCGGCAATGACTTTGAGCAGGTAATCCGGCGAGCCGAACAGCCGCTGGGCCTCCACGATATTCGGATTGTCCGCCACCCGGTTCTCAAAAATTTCCATAGTGGAACGGTCCACCTGCCGCAGCGTGACGAAGACGATTGCCTCGAAGCCCAAGCCCACGGCGGCGGGATCGATGTCCGCCCGGTAGCCCCGAATGACCCCGGCAACTTCCAAATCGCGCAGCCTGCGGTGGCAGGGGGCAACGGTCAGCCCGACCTTGGCGGCCAACGCCGTGGCAGTCATTCGTCCGTCCGTTTTCAGGTGGCGCAAAATACTTCTATCAATATGGTCAATCACGCAATAATCTTACCGGCATTGAGCATTTCAGCAGTAAATGAGGGAACACTTGTGGGGCCTATTTGCCTAGAGTCTTCTTTGTGCCCACTCGGGGCGCCGAAGCCCTGGAGCCCGCCGTGAACCCTCAGCTGTACCTCGCCTTCCTGGTCGTCGCCGTCGCGCTGGCCTGCACACCGGGTGTCGACTGGGCTTATTCGATCGCAGCCGGGCTGAGGCAATGCAGCTTCGCCCCCGCCGTTGCCGGACTGTGCGGCGGCTACGTCATCCACACCGCACTCATGGTGCTCGGGCTGGCGGCACTGCTTACCGGCGTACCGGGTGTCCTGGGCTGGCTGACCGCGGGCCGGCGCCGTCTACCTGCTGTGGCTCGGCTTCAGCACCGTCCGCTCCTGGCGTGGAGCCAGCTTCAGCGCGGGGACGGGCGGAGTGCCAGCCGCGGCTTCCGCGAGCCAAGCGCGGATCTTCCTGCAGGGCGTGGGTGTCAGCGGGATTAATCCCAAGGGCCTGCTGTTTTTCGTGGCTCTGGTGCCGCAGTTCGTCAGCGCCGACGCTGCCCTTCCCGTGCCGGTCCAGTCCGGGCTGCTGGGTATGACATTTGTTCTGCTCGCGGCCGTCATCTACAGCTGCGTGGCGCTGCTGTCCCGGAAGCTGCTCCATTCCAGGCCCGGCGCCGCCCGCCGGGTCACGCTGGCCAGCGGCATCATCATGCTGCTGCTCGGCGCGGTGCTCCTCTCGGAGCAACTGATTCCTGCGTTTGGCGCGTCCGTTTCACACATCGCGGCCTTGACGGCCGGCTGACGTACGACGGTGGGAAGCCGTGACCGCTGGCGGGCGCCGGCCGGCAGCGGGCTAACTCCGGGGCATGAACCACTCGGTGAATGATGAGGCCCTGCCGTCGCCCGTGAGCTGGACGACCCACAGGTTGTCGTAGCTTCGGCCTGTGCCGCGGTAGCGGGTGACACCCTGCACAAAGGCCCTTCCGCCGTCCACCCCCAGCAGCTTCCATTCGAAGGTCCACTCATCGGGCTCGTCGCGCGCGGCCAGCCAGTGCTCCACGATCTGCTCCCGGCCGCGCCACGGTTCGGGCTCATTCGGGCTCGTCGCATACATGGCGTCCGGCGTGAACAGGGAGCGGATATCTTCCGGATCATTAGACCGCCAGGCCGTGATGTAGTGCTGCATCCAGCGCACCGCTGCATCCTTCATGCCTTGGTTCTACCCCCGCCCACGGCACCCCGCAAGGGTACCGGCTACGTGTATTCGCCAGGTGAAGCTGGGAACGGCGGGTCCGGGATCTCAGCCGTCGTCGGCCCGTCCGTATTCCCGGTCCCACAACTCGTGCATTTCCGCGTCCTTACGGATGTTCTCGACAGTCTTCTGTTGCGACGGTTTCCGGTGCTGCCAGTCCCTCGGGTTCAGCGTCTGCCGTCCGCTGTCCAGCAATAACAGGGTGCGTTCTGTCAGGGCTTCGCTGCGCAGCGAGAAATCAGTTTTCCGGCGGCGCAGGACTTCCTGCAGCGCCCCCCGCGCTGCATAGAGCCGCCCGAGCCGGCGCAGCGAACGGACCCGCACGAGCAGAAGCGCCGCCGAGAGGTCGTCGCCGTTGAGCAGGCCTTCGGTGTCGGCGACCACCTCGGCGTCCCGCCCCAGCTCTGCTGCAATCGAACAACGCGACAAAGCCATCGGCAACGACGGCGGCAGTCCGGCCAGCGTCGTCAGGGCCGCCTCCGCCTGACCGGTCTCCCGCAACGAGTGAGCCAGCGCCAGAAATATGGCTTCGTCTCCGAACAGCACGGGAACCTCGATCCGCTCCGCCACCCATACCCGGGTGACAACACCGGACAGGTACTCGGCGGCATAGCGGTGGGCATCGTCGTCGTTCCTGATAGACAGGCCACGCTGCAACAGCACGGACGCGCGCAGGTGCTCCTGGTGCGTGTAGGCCAGCAGGCCGGCCATAACGTAGCAGAGGCCGGCCCAGCCCGGGGATGCCCGCGCCAGCGCGATCAGCCGGTCCGGGTCGGTGCTGCCGAAGATGGCGGCATGCACCGCTTTGGCAGTCTTTCCCGGCGTCCTCCCGGCCACTTTCCCAAGCCTCGGCGGACCGCCCTCCGCAAAGAGCGTGCCGCGGATCCGCGCGCCCAGAATTTCCGAGACCAGTCCACCCACCCCTTCGGCGGCATCGCGTACCGGCGTCCGCACCACGGTCTTGCGGAAGGGCGTCAGGTCGCGGGTGTCGCGGTACGGGACAGAGGGTTTTGGTACGGATGGAGGTCCGGCGCTCATCCATCCATGCTAGATGCTGATGGAGCACAGTGGCCGAACGCCCGGGACGGACGGGCTAAGTGGCCGCCGCCACCCACAGTCCGATCAACCAGGTGCTGGCGGCGAGGCAGGCGAGTCCGAATTCGGCGATTATGCCAAGCCCGGTAGCTTTCAGCGCTGCCCAGCTGGACGCCAGCGCCTTCCGCACGGCGCGGGTACGCCAGAGTTCGCTCAACAGAAGTCCTGCGGCAAACCCCACGAACAGTCCAACGACGGGGAGAACAAACATCCCGGCCACCCCCAGGACGAGCCCTGCCAGAACGGAGCGGCCTGGGATGCTGTGCTGCTTAAGTTTTCGGCCGGTCAGGACCGCGCCGGCGGCCATTCCGGCGAGAACGAAGACCAGGCCAATCCCGAACACCACCCAACCGGTTGTTCCGGCACCGCCCCACAGCGCCCAGACCAGCAGGCTCAGCCCGATCAGAATACTGCCAGGGAGGACGGGGATGACGGTCCCCGCCACGCCCACCACAATGGCCACGCCGCAAATCACCGTCACGACGGTCTCGGAATTCATGACCCCAGTCTAGGACCGGCGACCGGAAGCCCGGCGCCCTGGCCCAGATCGGCTACGCGGTCCCGCCTGTCCGTGCCAGTAATGAGCAGGCCCTCTTCAGGTCCTCTTCCGCCTCGAAGAGGGAAAGCCGGCGGCAACGGACCGCCTGGACCAGCCCGGTGACGGCCAGCAACACAACGCGGGACACCGCGGCATCGCCGCTTGCCGCCGTGACGGCTTTCTCGGCCGCGGCATCAATCTCACGGAGCAGCTTCGTGGTGTCCGCATCCTTGATGTACACGGCCCGGGTCAGGCACTGCTCTACGGCCGGCTGCATGAGGCGCATATGGAAGATCTCCATGGCAACGCCGGTCAGCGCATGGGCCGGAGCCTTGCCCGCGGCGGAAAGACTTCCTTCGTGCAGGTCCCCAAGTTGTTTGCGGTAAAGGGCCAGCATGAGCTGGGGTGCGGACGGGAAATACCGGTAGAGGGTACCCAACGGAACATCCGCTTTGGCTGCCACCTCAGAAAGCACCACTGAGTCGAGCCCCTTGCGGGCGACTCCCGCGGCAACCTCGAGGATCCGCAGGTAGCGCAGCCGCTGCCGGGGGAGGGTGGGGGCGGGGGCCATCGGTGGAAGGTCTGAATGGAATTCTTTCATCAGCGGCGTTCCGGGGGTAGTTTTTTCTGGGCGGCCAAGAGAAATCCTGCTCGGCACTCCGGGTGGCAATTCCAGTCCACTATACGTCAGGCGGCCGGCCGGCCGCGGAGTAATTCCAGGGCTGCGGCGGCACAGTACTGTCTACTGTGAACGTCCGGACCAAACACGCCGCACTCATTCATTCCTTGGGGGGAATACATCTTGTTGTCACCCGCACCAGCCCGCATTGCCCGCGCCCGGGCGATTAGCCTTGTCATCGTCGCCGCCTTCGCCCTCACCGCCTGTACCGCCAACGGAACAGGCGGTGGACCGAGTGCAACGAACAAGGATGCGGGCCTGGCCACCGTGCTTCGCGTAATCGACGGCGATACCTTCGAAGCCGCCGTCGATGGCGAACCGACAACCATCCGCCTTCTTAACGTGGATTCACCCGAAACCAAGGATCCTCAGGTGCCGGTGGAGTGCCTGGGCCCGGAAGCGACGAAAGGCCTCGAAGGGCTCTTGCCTGTCGGCTCGAAGGTCAGGCTTGAGCTGGACGTCGAGCCACTGGACAAATACGGCCGAACCCTGGCTGGCGTCTTCAGCCCGGACGGAACCCTCGTCAACGCAGAGGTCGCCCGGCTCGGGCTCGGAGTTCCGGTGCTGATCGAGCCCAACAAGAAGTTCTATCCACCGGTGGAGGAAGCCTTTGCTGAGTCCCGGACCGCGGGCACCGGCCTGAACTCGGCCGACATCCCGTGTCTTCCGGCGCAGCAGGTAGGCTCGGCAGCGGACGCCATCGAAGCGATCGTGGCCGCGCCACTGTCCGATGCTGCCGCTGACCTCGATCAGCGCCACGCCGGCCTGGTGGCTGCGCTGGCGACGATCAGTGCCCTCAAGTCCGCGGCGACAACGAAGGACCGGGCGCACTGGGCAGCCTATAAACCGGCGCAATTGGCTGTGCTCGTGGATCGGCTGGACGCCGCAGCCTCGTCAGGTGTGGGGCATCAGGACGCCATAGCAGCGAAGAAACAAGAACTCGCGGACGCAGCGGCAGCCGAGGCGTCCCGCCAGGCCGAGGAAGCTGCCCGCCAGGCAACTGCCGCAGCGGCCGCGGCCGCAGAGGCCGAACGTATCCGCAACCTGCCGCCCGTACCTGCCCCTTACGTTCCGCCGGCGTACGTGCCGCCCGCCTACGTGCCCCCTGCCTACGTGCCCCCTGCGGCGCCGAACCCCTACCCCGGATACACAGGGCCACGATGCTACGCTCCCGGCGGCAAGTCGTGGAAGCCCTGCTAGAGAAAGCCCGGGACGTCCGGCAGGCGGCAATCGAATGAAATATCTGGCGCCGGGAATAAACGATCAACTAAGATAGTTACTGAAAGCAACTATCTTCGCTTTTTTCCCTCTTCTTCCTTCTGGAGCAGCCATGTCCAAAACCGCCGCCACGCGAGTCCCCGGAGAGGTCTTGACGCATCGTCAGACCATCACTGTCATGGTGGGCCTTATGCTCGGCATGTTCCTGTCGTCGCTGGACCAGACGATCGTTTCCACCTCGATCTACACCATTGCCAACGACCTTGACGGGCTGTCCCTGCAGGCCTGGGCCACCACGGCGTACCTCATCACCTCCACGGTGACCACCCCGCTGTACGGCAAGCTCAGCGACATCTTCGGCCGCCGCCCGCTCTACCTGGCAGCGATCCTGATCTTCCTGGCCGGTTCGCTCTACGCAGGCTCGGTCCACTCGATGACCGAGCTCGCCATCGCCCGCGGCATCCAGGGCATGGGCGCCGGTGGCCTCCTGGCCCTCGCCCTGACCATCATCGGCGACATCGTGGCACTGAAGGACCGGGCCAAGTACCAGGGCTACTTCATGTCCGTCTTCGGCGTCTCCTCTGTCCTGGGCCCAGTGATCGGTGGCGCTTTCGCCGGTTCCACCAGTATCCTCGGCTTCGACGGCTGGCGCTGGGTCTTTTTCATCAACGTGCCGATCGGCCTCGCCGCCCTGACCGTAGTGTTCCTCTACCTTCACCTGCCGGCGAAGCACGTGAAGCAGAAAATCGACTACTGGGGTGCCGCGGCCATCACTCTGGCAATCGTGCCGCTGCTTCTCGTCGCCGAGCAGGGCCGCAGCTGGGGCTGGACCGCTCCGGCGACCCTGTCCTGCATCGGTCTCGGCATCGTAGGCATCATCGCGTTCCTGCTGGCCGAAAAGCGAGCCGGGGATTACGCGCTGATCCCGCTGCGCCTGTTCCAGAACATCACGTTCGGCCTCTCCTCAATCCTGAACTTCATCATCGGCATCGGCATGTTCGGCGCAATCGCGATGCTCCCGATGTACCTGCAGCTGGTCAAGGGCCTCACCCCCACCGAAGCGGGTCTGATGATGATCACCTTCACCGCGGGCATCCTCACCGGCTCCATTACCGCAGGGCGCACCATCTCGGCGTCGGGAACGTACCGGATCTTCCCCATCATGGGAACGGCCCTCCTGACCGGCGCCGCCGTCGCCATGGGCCTCTCGCTCGGCGCGGATACCGCCCTCTGGGTTCCAGGGCTCATCGCAGTGTTCTTCGGCATGGGCCTGGGTTTTTGCATGCAGCCGCTGACCTTGGCGATGCAGGTCTCCGTCCCGGCCAAGGACATGGGCGTCGGCACATCCTCCGCCGCGTTTTTCCGTTCCATGGGCGGGGCGGTGGGCACGGCCGTGTTCATCTCCATGCTGTTCAGCCTGGCGGCCAGCAAGATCGCCGACGGCATAAAATCGGCCATGTCCAGCGCCGAGTACCTCAGCGTCCTCAAGGACCCGGCGGTGGCCTCCGATCCCGCGAACGCCAAACTGTATGAGTTCTTCAACAATGGTGCCAGCAATGACTCCCTCAACGACACCAGCTGGCTCCATCAGGCCAACCCGGTACTGACCCGCCCCATCATCGAGGGTTTCGCCCAGTCAATCGACGCCGTGATGCTCACCGCGGCGGTACTCACCGGCATCGCGTTCCTGATCAGCTTCGCGTTGCCGAACAAGAAGCTCACGGACCCGAGGGTAGCCGCAAAGCAGACGGGCACCGAGCCCGTTCCGACCCACTAGGGCTTCCGACGCCGACGGCGGGACACGCCGTCGGCGTCGCACGGCACACCGGCGGGCCCGGCCAATGGAGGCAATCCCGTCGCGGAGGCACCAAAAAACCCGACGCCGTTACTGCCGGCGTCGGGCTTTGTGGTGGTTCAGTTGTCAGCTCAGGATTCGGTCTGCCGCTCCTGGACCAGGCTCCGCACGGCCGGGAAGAGCGGATGTTCCGCCGCCAGGCCAGTAATCTTCGCCGTGGCCTCTTCCGCGCTGGATTCGGCCAGGATCTTGCCGAGCTCAACGGCCTCTGCGTCTGCCGGATCGTTGAAGCGCAGCGCGGCGGCCATGGCGCCCAGCAGCGCCTCCGGGACAATTCCCCGCTCAGCCAGCTCAGCGGCAGGGCCGATGAACCGCTCGTTCCGGCTCAGCTTGCGCAGCGGGGCGCGCCCCACCCGGTTCACCGTGTCCGGCAGGTGCGGATTCGTGAAGCGGCCAAGGATCTTCTGCACATACGCTTCCTGCTCGTCCCGGTTGAAGCCATGCTTCGCGACCAGCAGTTCCTTGGTTTCGTCCAGGACAGCGCGCACATCGGCGGCGACATCCTGATCGGCCATGGCATCGGAAATCTTCTCCAGCCCGGCCTCGAAACCGAAGTAGGCCGCCGAGGCGTGCCCCGTATTGACCGTGAACAGCTTGCGCTCAATGTACGGCCCCAGCTCGTCCACGAAGGTCGCGCCCGGGATAACCGGTGCATGGCCCGCGAACGGAGTGCGGTCGATGACCCACTCATAGAAGGTCTCCACGGTCACGTCGAGCCCCTGTCCCGGCGCCTGGTTGGGCACAATCCGGTCCACTGCCGTGTTGGCAAACACGGCCGCCCCGGCAAGGGAACCAACGGCCGTATCCCAACGGCCCTCCACTTCGGCCCTGAGGAGGTCCGTCGCGTTGATGGCGTTTTCACACGCCATCACCTGCAGCGGCGGCAGACCCGCCGCCCGGGCGGCGATGCCCCGGGCGATGACGGGCGCCACGAACTTCAGGATGTGCGGCCCGACCGCGGTGGTGACGATGTCCGCCGTCGCGATCTCCGCAACGACATCCGCCTCCTGGCTACCGGAGTTCAGGGCCCGGAAATTGTCAACCGTGCGCACGGCGGGCTGCTCGCCCACCTCGTGGACCTGGTAGCTGTCCGCGGCGGCGAGCTGGTCGATGAGCTCCGACGCGACGTCGGCGAACACCACCTCATAGCCAGCTTCGTGCAGCAGCAGGCCCACGAATCCACGCCCGATGTTTCCGGCCCCAAAGTGGACTGCCTTCACTATGAATTCACCTTTCCGAAGAGATCCAGGACTTCCTCGACGGTGGTTGCCGCCTCAAGCTGGGCGACCTGTTCCTTGCTGGTGAACACCTTGGCGATGGAGGACAGGATGTGCAGGTGTTCGTTGTTGATGCCGGCGACGCCAACAACGAACTTGACCTCCTTGCCGTTCCAGTCGATGCCCTGGGGGTAACGGATCACGGAGACTGCGGACTTCAGGATGTGGTCCTTGGCCGCGTTGGTGCCGTGCGGGATCGCGAGGTAGCTGCCCATGTACGTTGACACGGATTCCTCCCGCTCGTGCATGGCGTCCAGGTACCCGGAGTCGACGGCGCCGCGGTCCAGCAGGAGCTGGCCGGCCTCATCGATCGCCTGGTCCCGCGTGGTTGCGGTGCCGTTCAGGACAACGCTCTCGGCCACGAGGATGCCGGCGGGGGCCGCCGTCAGCGTCAGCTGCCGGGGCCACGTGCGCGCCACCGGTTGCCGGTTCAGTCGCAGCCGCCGCGCCGGCGGCCGGAGCCGATTCTTGCGCACCAGCGGTGTTGCTGTGCTGGACGAGCTCCACCACTTCGTCGTAGCGCGGGCTGCTCATGAAGTTGTCCACCGAGTAGTGCAGTGCCTGGCTCGTCAGGGGTTTGGCCCTTTCGGTCAGATCCTGATGAGTGATCACAACGTCATACGTGTCGGTGAGGCTGGCGATCGCAGAGTTGGTGACCTTGACGTCCGGGAATCCGGCCGCCTTGATCTTGTTGCGCAGAACCGTTGCGCCCATGGCGCTGGAACCCATGCCGGCGTCGCAGGCAAACACAATGTTGCGGATCGGGCCGGCCATAACAGCCACCCCGCCGCCGCCGACCAGGGCGGAGGAAACGGAGCTCTTCTTGCCCTTCATTCCTTCCATCTTGGCGGTTGCCTCGTGGAGTTCGTCCTCACTCGAGACCTTGCCCGTCTTGAGGATCACCGACGCGACCAGGAAGGACACGGTTGTTGCCAGCAGGACGGAGAGGATGACACCGAGGTAGCTGTCCCGGCTGGTCTGGGCGAGTACAGCAATGATGGATCCCGGAGCTGCCGGAGCCACGAGGCCTGCGTTGGTGACGGCCAGCGTCGCGACTCCAGTCATACCGCCCGCGATCGCCGCGAGGATCAGCAGCGGGCGCATCAGTACGTACGGGAAGTAGATTTCGTGGATGCCACCGAAGAAGTGGATGATGGCGGCACCGGGGGCAGAACCCTTGGCGATGCCACGGCCGAAGAACATGTAGGCGAGCAGGATGCCCAGGCCCGGGCCGGGATTGGCCTCGAGGAGAAACAGGATGGACTTGCCCTGCTCCAGCGACTGCTGGACGCCCAGCGGGGTGAGAACGCCGTGGTTGATGGCGTTGTTCAGGAAGAGCACCTTGGCCGGTTCGATAAAGATGCTGGTCAGCGGCAGGAGGCCGTTGCTGACGAGGAACTGGACCACGTTTCCGGCGCCCGTGCTGAAAGCCGAGACCAGCGGCGAGATGCCGTAGAAGCCGAGCATTGCCAGCAGTGAGCCCCAGATGCCGGCGGAGAAGTTGTTCACCAGCATTTCGAAACCGGGGCGGATCTTGCCGTCCCAGATGGCGTCGATCTTCTTCATGGTCCAGCCGCCGAGCGGGCCCATGATCATGGCACCGATGAACATCGGGATGCCGGCTCCGACAATCACGCCCATGGTGCCGATGGCACCAAGAACGCCACCTCGGACGTCATACACCATCTTGCCGCCGGTGTAGCCGATCAACAGGGGCAGCAAGTAGATGATCATGGGGCCTACGAGGCCGACGTTCGGATCTCCGGCGTCGTTGGTGCCGAAGCCGCCCAGCGCCGCGACCGGGAACCAGCCCTTCTCAATAAAGAGTGCTGTGATGATGCCCCAGGCGATGAACGCGCCGATGTTGGGCATGATCATGCCGGACAGGAACGTCCCGAATTTCTGCACATGAACGCGTGCACTCGTGCGGGGTTTTGCAACTGTATCTGTTGCCATGTGATTTCCTAAACGTCACTCCTGCGCCAGCGCAGGATGGGTGTATGTGGCGCGGATCAGTTATTGGTGCTGGTGGAGATCCGGTGGAGCCATTCGAGGAAGAGCTTAAGTTCGGAGCTGGAGAGCTGGTCCGATTCTGAGGACTGGAGCGCCGCATTCAGGGCGATCGCGGCCACTACAACGGAGGACTCGCCGGAGGATTCTGCCCCCGACGCCTTGGCCTTGTCTGTGGAGACAGCCAGGACCATGGCGTCGCGCGTCATCGCGGACAACTCAAGGTTGCGTTCGGCCGCCCGCTCGGATATCAGCATGAGCGTGACGCCCACGGTAGCGGCCAGAATGCTTCTGGCGGCTTCGCGCGGTGGCACATTCAAGTGACCAATAACGGCGGCCTTGTTCAGCAGTTCTTCCATCAGCGCTTCGGCATCAGCGATGACAGAGGGGCGGCTTTCAGGACGGATGTTGCCGAACATAACAAGGTAGAGCTCGGGATTAGCGAGCCCGAAGTGCACATGGTTGTCCCACATGCGCCGGATGTCCTCCATAGGCCGTCCGGACGGGGCGAAATCACGTTCGCCCGCAACATAGGCTCTGAAACCTTCAGCAATGACTGCGTCAAAGAGCCCTTCTTTGTCACCGAAGTGGTGATACAGGGTCGGGGCCGTGACGCCCGCCGCCTGTGTTATCTGCCGGGTGGAGATTGGTCCGCCGGCCGATGCAGCGAGTAATCCGGCAGCAGCCTGCAGTAGCCGCGTCTTTGCCGGTAACTCGCCATTCGCGCTCATAACCGCTAGCCTAGCACCTATAGCAGCGCTATATGAAGTGGATCACATACACTTTTTAGAAACGCAAAATTATCGAAGCATTACCAGCGCCAGGCAGTTGCTCCCAGCCCCGTGTATCGATGGGCACGGCAGCCGGCAGAAAATGAGGACCTTCAGTGCAGAATTTCCCAGGAGTAGGCGTCAGCCCCGGCCGGATCATCGGCACCATTCGCCAGATGCCCAAACCAATCAGCGAGCCTCCCGCCGGCGAGGTCCTGCCTGACGGCGTTACGGCCGAGGAGGCCACCGCGGCGATGAAAGTGGCCGCCAAAGCCGTCCACGACGAGCTCAAGGCCCGGTCCGAGACGGTCAGCGGCGACGGAAAAGCCGTGCTGGAGGCGACGGCCCTCATGGCCACCGACACCATGCTGCTGAAGGCGGCCGCCAAGCTGATCGGCCGCGGCACGTCCAGCCAGCGTGCCATCTGGGAAGCCGGCGGATCCGTCGCCGAAATGCTGCACAATCTGGGCGGGTACATGGCCGAGCGCGCCACGGACGTCCTGGATGTGCGGGCCCGGATTGTGGCGGCACTGCGCGGCGTTGCAGCCCCCGGCATCCCCGCCTCTGACACCCCGTTCATCCTCGTCGCCGAGGACCTGGCCCCGGCGGACACCGCGACCCTGGACCCGGAAAAAATCCTCGCCCTTGTCACGGCCGGCGGCGGCCCGCAGTCACACACCGCCATCATCGCCCGCTCGCTGGGCCTGCCGGCCGTGGTGGCCGCGGCCGGCGTCGACGAACTCGCCGATGGCACCGAAGTTTACGTCGACGGTGCCGCCGGCAGCATCATCGCTGGGCCCGGGGAGTCCGAACACGCCGCCGCTGCCCAGTGGGCCGCGACCGCGTCGCTGCTGTCCGAATTCGATGGCAACGGCGCGACGGCGGACGGCCACCTCGTTCCGCTCCTCTCCAACGTGGGCGGCGCCAAGGATGCCGTTGCCGCCGCGGCGCTCAATGCCCAGGGCGTCGGGTTGTTCCGGACCGAGTTCTGCTTCCTGGAGCGGGAGACCGAGCCCACGGTGGAGGAACAGGCCGCCGCGTACAAGGGAGTTTTCGACGCTTTTCCGGGGAAGAAAGTGGTACTGCGCACCCTCGACGCCGGAGCTGACAAACCACTGCCCTTCCTGACCGACGCCACCGAGCCCAACCCGGCCCTGGGTGTGCGCGGTTACCGTACGGACACCACGACGCCCGGCGTGCTTGCGCGCCAACTGCAGGCCATTGCCCAGGCCGAACAGGCATCGGAGGCGGACGTCTGGGTTATGGCACCGATGATTTCCACCGCGGAGGAGGCTGCCCGCTTCGCCGGGATGTGCGCGGAGGCCGGGATCAAGACTCCTGGCGTGATGGTCGAGGTCCCCTCGGCCGCCCTGACCGCTGAGTCCATCCTGCGGGAAGTCGGTTTTGCCAGCCTCGGCACCAACGACCTCACCCAGTACGCCATGGCCGCAGACCGCCAGCTCGGCCCCCTCGCGGCACTGAACTCCCCCTGGCAGCCGGCCGTGCTCCGTCTTGTCGGCCTCACCGTTGAAGGCTCGGCAGCTGAAGGTCACAACAAGCCGGTGGGCGTCTGCGGCGAGGCGGCCGCAGATCCGGCCCTCGCCGTCGTCCTCACCGGCCTGGGTGTCACCACCCTGTCCATGACGGCCCGTTCAATCGCGGCCGTGGCCGCCGTGCTGAAGACCGTGACCCTTGAGGAAGCGCAGGAGCTGGCCAAGCTGGCGCTCTCCGCCCCCAGCGCCGCCGAAGCCCGCGCACTCGTGCGGGCAAAGCTTCCGGTCCTCGAGGAACTCGGCCTGTGACAGTGCGCTTCACCGCGGGCCCAGGGGCAGCTCTCCGTTAGGATGCACCCATGACCCTCATAGCACCCCGGGTGACGGCCGGCCTCCCCGCCGACGACGCGCAAAAGCTCCGCTATGCCCTCGGCGGCAGCAGTGACATCACCGTCTTCGTCGACGGCACGGTGCATCGGCTCCCGCCGCAGGCGAGGGACGCCGTCGTCGATCTGCTGGGCCGTTTCAGCCGGGGCGAAGCGGTCACGGTCAGCAGCGTCGAGGAAATGCTGACCACTTCCAAGGCAGCCGAGCTGGCCGGTATCTCGCACACGTACCTGCGGAACCTGACCGACCGGGGCGAGATCCCGGTGGAATACCGCGGAACGCACCGGCGGATCCGGCTCGCCGATATCACGGCGTGGCTGGCGACGCAGAGGAAGAACAATACTGCGGGCAGCGCCGCGGCACATCTGGATGACGATGCTCCGGGTCCTTCGTGAAGCAGTGATAAGGATCAAGCAACGATCCCGGTGGCGCACGGAAAGGCGCCTGCGCCGGGCGTTAGGCTTGAATTGTGGGTAATTTCAGGGGATGGCACATCATGGCGGGCATTGCCGCCATGGTTCTCGCCGGTGTCCTTGGGACCACGCTTGGGCTGAACGACACGGCGACGTTTATGGCCAGTTGCGTGGCGTTTGTGGCCGTGGCCCTGTGGACGGACAGCCGACTGGCCCGCCGGCGCCGAAAGGCGGCCCGGGCCAAGGCGGACAAGGCGGCCAGCCCGACGGACCCGGATTTTTCCCTGGACCCCGAGTCGCCCAAACGCGAAGGCCGCGCCGGCTAGATCCGCGGCCGCCCGGCCCAGCGGCGCGCCTTGAGTGCAGCATGCAGTTCAAGCCGCACCGTCCCCTTGAGCGGATCCACGCCGAGCAACTGGCGGATCCGCCCCAGCCGGTTGTAGATGCTGCTTCGGTGCAGGTGCAGCCGGGCTGCCACTTCCTGGACCGAACCGTCGTTGTCGTAAAACAGTTCCAGCACTGAGAGCAGCTCGTTGTTCCGATCGTGGTCCTCCAGGACACGGAAGTACACGGAACCCGAGTCCGCCCAGGCCGCGGCACCGCCGCCAGCCGAGGCCAGGACCTGGTAGACGCCGGTGGCGCGGCAATCGACGAGTTCGCCCAGGCGTGGATCCACCGCTGCGGCCCTGGGCGGCCTGGCGCGACTGCCGGTAGGCTTCGGCCAGCTCCCGGGGCTTGGCGAAACCCTCGCTCGCGCCGAGAATGATCCGGTGGACCGGCCTGCCGGAGCGTTTGGCCAGTTCGAGCTGATAGTGGACCAGCACCTGGGCATGGTCGGCGCGGCCGGTTGATTCGCGGAAGAGCACAACAGCGTGGGTTTCAGTGCCGGCACTGAAAAGGGCCGCATCCACCCCGATGGTCGCCTGGAGCGCGGCTGAGCGGTGGATGAGGGTGGCCGCTAACGGGTCTGCTCCTTCAGCCCAGCCGTCGGCGTCCAGGACCGTCACGAGCAGCCACGGTCCGCGGCCCTGGATTTCCTTCCAGCCGGCCACGGCAGCCAGCGCGTTCATGTCCCCGGCGCAGGCCGCCATAAAGTCCTGCTCCCGGCGGCGGCGGAACTCTGATTCCGCAGTGTTGGACTCCAGCAGCAGGGTCGAGAGCTGCTCCAGCTCGCTGGCGACGTCGGGCAGTCCCGCGAGGACCGGCGCCGCCCCGGGGTCATCCAGGTCGAGCTGAACCCACAGGTAGCCCACCCGGAAGCCCCGCACCATCAGCGGCACGCAGACGCGCCCCAGCATCCCGAGTTCGTCGTTGGCAGGGACGACGACGGGACGCACCGCCGTCCCGATCCCGTGGGACAACTGCCAGGCAGTGACATCGGCCGGCACCCGCTTGCTGAGCAGGAAATTCACCCGCACCCTGTCCGCGTGCGACTGGTTGGAGCTATAGGCGAGCAGAAGCCCGTCGAGATCTTCGAGTGAAAGGCCGCGTCCGAGCCTGAGTGCCACGCGCTCCACGAGCTGTTCGACGTCCTGCTGGTGCATGTTGCCAGACTACTCTGCCCTGCCGTCCGCCCCGCGAACCCGGGGCAGACCTACAGCAGGCGACACTTGACGCTTCCAGGCTCGACAAATGTCGAACCTAAATTGACAAAAAGCCCGGAAACTCAAGAGTTTGGGAGCGGGCCCAGCGAGGCATCCTGTAGCCCCCGTCACAGCGGGACCTATTCTGGAGAGTAGAAAAGCCAGCCCGATCAGGCCCATGAGGCCGCCACCACTGGAGTCAAAAATGATTATCGGTATCCCCAAAGAGATCAAGAACAACGAATTCCGCGTCGCCATTACGGCCGCCGGAGTCCACGAATTCCGCACTCACGGGCACACCGTGCTGGTCGAACGCGGCGCGGGCCTCGGCTCCGGGATCACGGACGAGGAATACGCGATTGCCGGTGCCGAGATTGTGGCCGACGCCGACGACGTGTGGGCCCGGGCCGAGATGGTCATGAAGGTCAAGGAACCGATCAAGGCCGAATATCACCGCTTCCGCAAGGGCCTGATCCTCTTCACCTACCTGCACTTGGCTGCCGAGCCGGAACTGACCCGGGCACTGATCAATGCCGGCGTCACCGCCATCGCCTACGAGACGGTCCAGGAAGGCCGCACTCTGCCGCTGCTGGCTCCGATGTCCGAGGTTGCCGGCCGGTTGTCCGTCCAGGTCGGTGCGACTTCCCTGATGGCCCCGGCCGGCGGCAAGGGCGTTCTGCTCGGCGGCGTCCCGGGCGTCCGCCCGGCCAAGGTCGTGGTGCTCGGCGCCGGGGTCGCCGGAACCAACGCCGCTGCCATGGCCCTGGGCCTCGGCGCCGACGTCACGATCCTGGACATCAACATCAACCGCCTCCGCGAACTCGACGCGCAGTACCAGGGCCGGCTCAAGACGGTTGCCTCCAACTCCTATGAGATCGAGAAGTCCGTGGTCGACGCCGACCTTGTGATCGGTTCCGTGCTGATTCCGGGCGCCAAGGCCCCGAAGCTGGTCACCAACGAACTCGTCTCCCGGATGAAGCCCGGTTCCGTGCTGGTGGACATCGCGGTGGACCAGGGCGGCTGCTTCGAGGACACCCACCCGACCACACACCAGGAGCCGACGTACAGGGTCCACAACACGATCTTCTACTGCGTTGCCAACATGCCCGGCGCGGTCCCGAACACCTCGACCTACGCGCTGACCAACGTCACGCTGCGCTACGCCGTGGCCTTGGCCAACCTGGGTATCAAGGCGGCCTTCGAGCGCGACGCCACCCTCGCGGCCGGCCTCAACATCGCTGCCGGCCAGGTCGCCCACCGCTCCGTCTCCGAGGCGCACGACCTGCCGCTCGTGGCGGACTGGCACGAGCTCGTCCCGGCCTAAGCAAAGATAAACCCGCTGGTCGACAGGCTGACGTCAGCGGTTTGGGCAACGGCAGTTATCCGGAAGCGTGCGGCCAAGCGAGCACGCGGAGGATTGCTGCCGTTGCCCGTTTAATTCGCGAGTTTCCTGGCCTGCTCGATCAGCCGCAGCACAGCAACCGGCCCCGCCGGGTCCACCGGGGCGGGCAGCCCCGAGCCGGCGCCACCGTCATTGATCTTCTCTGCGAGGATCCGGTAGAACTCCGGGTACGCGCCGCGTTCGGTGGGCAGCCGGTCTCCATGGCCGTCCCGGCCCAGAAGCCCTGCCCAGGCCGGGTCCTCCAGACCGTAGTCAGCGTCCAGCGGGCTGCCCCCGGCGGCAATGTAGGGCTCCTGCGGGTCCACGCCATGCTTGGTGAATCCGCCCTCGCTGCCCAGCAACCGGTAGCGCGGTCCCTGCTGGGCGCAGAGCATGTTCATCCAGAGGTGGCTGGTCACCCCTGAGTCGTGGCGCAAAGCCAGGAACACGTCGTCGTCGACTTTGGCCCCGGGCCGCCGCGTGTCCAGTTCGGCGTGTGTGACCGTGGCCGGGCCGAAAAGCTGGAGGGACTGGTCCAGCAGGTGGGTACCCAGGTCGAAGAGGACGCCCCCGCCGTCGTGCACGGTCGCGTTGGCTTTCCAGGCCTTGACCACTGTTGGCGCCCACCGTTCGAAGCGCGATTCAAACCGTGTCACGGTACCCAGTGCAGCGGAGGCGAGAAGGGACTGCACGGTGCGGAAGTCCCCGTCCCAGCGCCGGTTCTGGAACACCGTCAGGACGCGTCCCAGCCGGGCAGCCAAAGCAATCAACTCCTCGCCTTCGGCACTGCGAACCGTGAAGGGTTTGTCCACGACGACGTCGAGACCGGCTTCCAGCGCGGCCTTCGCGAGCGGATAGTGGGTAGCCGGCGGCGTCCCCAACACCAGCAGGTCCACCTCATCGGCCCGCTCCAGGATCTCCGCCGGAGTGTCCACGATCCGGGCCTCCGGATACCGGGTTGCGGCCGCGGACTTTCGGGTCGGATCAGAGGTGGCAACCAAATCGAACGAATACGCTGGGTTCGCAGCCAGCAGCGGGGCATGAAAAACGCTGCCGGACAGGCCGAAACCGGCGACGGCGGTCCGGATAGCACCACGGGATTCAGAAGTCATGGCTCCTACGCTACCCCCGGACCCACCCTGGCAAACCGACCCTCCCCCACATCCTGCAGGGCTAAAGCCGATCCTTCCCCACATCCTGCAGGGTTTGAACCGATCCTTCCCCACATCCTGCAGCTATTTCCTGAACGCTTCCGCACCGGATGTGAGGGGGCACCGCCCTCAACACTTCAAAACGTGGGGAAGGGTCCGGGGGAAACCCGCGAAAGGTGGGGACGCGTCGCTGGGGACGGCAAAGGCCGGCACCCCCACGGTACGGGGGAGCCGGCCTTCTGCCGTTTGGCGGGAGGCGTTACTTCTTTTCCCACCCGAGGGTGGTCCAGTCCGGAACCTGGGACAGGCTCTTGAACAGCGACGGGCCGTAGTTGGCCAGACCGGTGCGGACGAAGGAGATCTGCGGGCCGTTCATCACGACGCCCATCGAGAAGTACTTAGCCATGTGCTTCTTTTCGACGTCCATGGCCGCCTTGTTGCGTTCGGCGTCGTCGGAAATCGTGGTGAGCTTCTTGATTTCTGCGTCGAGCTCCGCGTCGCCGAGCTCGTTCTCGTTGGTGGTGGAGTCATAGAACTGCTTCACGGCCTCGGTGGCGTCCGGTCCGACGGTGTAGCCGGAGACGCTCAGGAAGAAGTCGCGGCCGCCCAGGACCTTGCCGAAGTCGGCCGAGGCGCGCTGGTCGATTCCAACGTCCATACCGCCGGCCTGAAGCTGCTTCTGCAGCGTCTGGGTGAAGGCCAGGGTGGTGGGATCGTCACCGAAGTTGGTGATCGAGAAGGCCGCCGGAACGCCGTCCTTTTCCATAAAGCCGGCCGCGTTCGGCGCGTAGCCTGCGTCGGTGAGGACCTTTTTGGCAGCGTCCGCTCCGGTCTCGGTGACGGGGTAGTTGTCCTGGTAGTACTTGGAGAACGGCAGCAGCATCATCGATCCGGAGCTGGTTTCTTCCCAGTTCAGGCCGTTGAAACGGACGTTGCGCAGGGCCTCACGGTCGACGGCGGTGAAGATTGCCTTGCGGATGGCGACGTCGGTCAGCGGAGCCTTCTGGGCGTTGATGTTCAGGCCGCCGGCGAAGAGCCGCTGGCCGCGGCGCACCTCGGAGTTCTTGGTGCCGTCCAGCTGCTTGTACGGGGTGATCGTGTTGGCGCTGACGCCGTCAATTTCACCGTTCTTGAACGCTGCGATCGCGGCGCTGCTTTCCAGCTGACGGAAGATGACCTTATCCAGGACCGGCTTGGTACCCCACCATTTTTCGTTCGGGGCCAGGGTAACGGTCTTGGCGGCGGAGTCGTACTGGTCCAGCTTGAACGGGCCGGCCATCCACTCCGGGTGCATGTCTCCGGTGAACCCGGTGTTGAAGAGCTCCGGGGTGTTGACCTTGGGGTGCACGAGGCCCGTGAAGAGGGCATCGAGCGGGTAGACCGGCTGACTGGTGGTGACGACGACTTCCTTGTCGTTGGCGCCAGCCTTGACCGAATCGACGAACTCGTACGCGCCGGAGCTGACGATGTCGATGTCCGGGTTCTCACCCTTGAGCATGTTCCAGGTGTTTTCGAAGGTCTTGACATCGATCGGCGTGCCATCGTTATACGAGGCCTTGTCATTGACCTTGATGGTGATGGTCTGCTTGCCGTCCTTGACGTCGCTCGTGAACTCCTCGCAGAAGTCCTTGTTGACGCTCGCCGTACCGTCGAAGTCGTAGGTCCAGCAGCCCCAGGTGCCGGCGCCGTCGATCGGGCGGTGCAGGGCGGTGTTGTCCGCGCTGTTGCCGTCGTTGGAGAACCCGTTGAAGTTCGGTCCGATGTTGCCCAGCGGAAGCGTCACGGTGCCGCCGGGCTCAAGGTCCTTGGCGTCCTTGGCATTGATGCTGACGAGCTGGGCGAGATCACTTCCCGCATCCTGGCCTTTGCCGGCTTCGGGGCCGGAAGCCGCGCCGCCGCCGCCGCACGCGGTGAGCGTCAGTGCCGCCACGGCGGCGGTAACGCCGCCGATCCTGGTCAGATTCTTCATGGGTGTTCCCTTCGTTTTGTACGAGACCTGGTGCTCTGTATATCAGGTAAGTCAGTCGGTTTGGTGGACCACGAGCAGATCCGCGTCGAGCGGTCCGTCGGGAAAGAAACACGCGAACTGCTGGTCCGGGGGGTCCGCAGCCAGGCTTGCTTCGGACTCCAGCGGCGGCTCCAGCGTGAGGCACTTCTCCTGCCTGTCAGCCGGAAGCGCGGCGAACACCGGGCAGCGGGAGGCGAAATTGCAGCCTGCCGGCGCGTCCAGCGGCGACGGCAGGTCGCCGTCGAGGATGATGCGTTCGCGGCTGCGCTCCAGCCGGGGATCCGGGATCGGGATCGCGGAGAGCAAGGCCCTGGTGTACGGATGGCGGGGATTGTCGAAGATGGCGTCGACGTCGCCGATCTCCACAATCTTGCCCAGATACATCACGGCCACCCGGTTGGAGATGTGGCGCACGACGGACAGATCGTGGGCAACCATGAGGTAGCTCAGTCCCAGTTCGGCCCGGAGTTCGTCCAGCAGGTTGATGACGCCGGCCTGGACCGAGACGTCGAGGGCGGACACGGGTTCATCGAGAACTACCAGTTTGGGGTTTACCGCCAAGGCGCGGGCGATGCCGATGCGCTGGCGTTGTCCGCCGGAGAACTGATTGGGGAACCGGTTCACGTGGTCCGGCTGCAGACCCACGAGCTTCATCAGCTCCATGATTCGCGTCCGGATCGCCGGCTTGGACATGCCGGCGTTTTCCAGCGGCTCGGCCAGGACCTCGTACACCGTGAACCGCGGGTCCAGGGCTCCGGTTGGGTCCTGGAAGACCATTTGCAACTGCCGGCGCATGGCGGCCTTGGCATTGGAGTCGACGGCCGATTTGTTGCTGAGCCCGCCGATCACCACCTCGCCATCCTGGTCTTTGTGGAACTCCATGATTTCGAGCAGTGTGGTGGTCTTGCCGCAGCCGGATTCGCCGACGATCGAGAAGCACTCGCCTTCGCGGATGTCGAAGCTCAGTCCATCCACGGCTTTGACGGTCCCGATCCGGCGCTTGATCAAGGAGCCTTTCAGGAGCGGGAAATGCTTCCTGACGTCCCGGAGCTCCAGCACGGTCTTGCGCTCGTCCCGCGGGGTCGCGTCGAACCGGGACACGGGCACGGGCGGGGCGGCGAAGACCTCGCGGACATCCACATCGCCGAGGGAATCTGTTTTGATGCAGGCCGCTTTATGCCCGTCGCTTCCCGGCACCGGCCGCAGTGCGGGCTCCCCGTGCAGGCAGGCGTCGCTGGCGAGCGGGCAGCGCGGGGCGAACGAGCAACCCGTGGGCGTGTGGACGAGGTTCGGCGGGATGCCGTCGATCGGCACGAGGGAGGTTTTTTCCGCCGCGTCCACCCGGGGTACGGCTCCGAGCAGTCCCATGGTGTACGGCATGCGCGGCCGGTAGTAGATGTCATCCACGGTGCCGTTCTCGACGGGTTTGCCAGCGTACATGACCATAATGTCGTCAGCCATCCCGGCCACCACGCCGAGGTCGTGGGTGATCATCACGACGGCGGCGCCGGTCTCCTCCTGCGCTTTATGCAGTACCTCAAGCACCTGGGCTTGAATGGTGACGTCCAGCGCCGTCGTCGGCTCATCGGCTATGAGCACCCTGGGGTTGTTGGCGATCGCGATGGCGATCATGACCCGCTGCCGCATGCCGCCGGAGAATTCGTGCGGGAAGGACTTGAGCCGCGCCTGCGGGCTCGCAATCCCCACCATGGCCAGGAGCTCCGCGGCGCGGGCCGTCTTGGCCTGCGTGCTCATACCCGGATTGTGGACCGTCAGCGCCTCGATGATCTGGCTGCCGACGGTGTAGACCGGCGTCAGCGAGGACAGCGGATCCTGAAACACCATGGCCAGTTCTTTGCCGCGGTGCCGGCACATGGCTTTGTCGCTCAGGCCCAGCAGTTCCTGGCCCAGGAGCCGGACCGAGCCCGTGACCTGCGCGGTGGTGGGGAGCAGGCCCATAACGGCCATGGACGTGACGGACTTGCCGGAGCCGGATTCACCCACGATGCCGAGGGTCTTCCCCGGCAGCAGATCGAAGTCGATGCCGCGGACGGCATGCACCACACCGTTTTCGGTGTTGAAGCGGACGTTCAGGTCCCGGACGGACAGTACGGCGTCCGTGGGGGCGTGCAGCCCGGCGACGTGGAGCCGTTCTGCCACGGGATGGACGGCGTCGGTGCTGGCGGTGAGGTCGCTGCTCATGAGGTCTTCTTCTTTGCGGATTTCTTTGCTTTGCGCCCGGCGGCGCTGCCAATGGAGCTCGAGTGGGGGTCGAAGGCGTCCCGCAGGCCGTCATTCATCATGGCGAGCGACCCGGTCAGCAGGAACATCACAGTCAGCGGCACCCAGAACATCCACGGGAAGGTGGAGACCTGCGAGGTGGCCTGCCCGATCAGCACGCCCAGGCTGACATCAGGAACCTTGATGCCGATGCCAATAAAGGAGAAGGCCACTTCGGCGAGGATGGCACCGGTCACGCCGCGGGTGACGTCAAGGACCAGGAGGGATCCAATGTTGGGCACGAGGTGCCGCCACACGATGCGGCGCGGCGGGATCCCCATGTACTGGGCGGCCTTGACGAAGTCCCGCTGCATGAGGGACATCGACAGGGAACGGATGAGGCGGGCTGTGCCCATCCAGCTGAAGATCAACAAAACGATAATGAGCAGCAGCCAGCTGGGGAGATTGCTTTTCAGCCCGCTGCCGCCGCCGCTCGTGGCGACAGCAACCACCAGCAGGGCAGGCATCATGATGAGGGCTTCCAGGATGAAAAGCATCACCTTGTCCACCTTGCCGCCGAAATACGCCATGGTGCAGCCGTAGACCGCGGCAATCAAGACGGACACGAGGCCCACCACGAGTCCGATCAGGATTGAGATCCGGGTGCCCTCCACCGTCAGGGAATACAGGTCTATACCCGCCTGCGACGTGCCCAGCAGGTGTTCCGCCGAGGGGCCCATGCCGATGTTGAAGGGGTCGATCGTCTCCTTGTCCCAGCTGGTGAAGTAGCCGCCGACGAAGGAGAAGAGCGTCAGGGCCACGAAGATGACCAGACCGGCGACGGCGGTCTTGTTGCGCAGGAACCGGCGCAGGATGATCCGCGACTTGGCGATGACAACGCCGTCGTGCTCGATGGCGGCTTCCTCGGCGACGGCGGCCGGGTCCAGGGCGTTGAGGTTGGTCATGGCTACTGAACCCTTACCCTCGGGTCAACGAGTGTGGTGGCGAAGTCGGCCAGGATCGCGCCGATGGCGAAGATCACCGATCCGTAGGCGAGCGTCGCCGTTGCGGCGTTGACGTCCTGCAGGGCGATGGAATCAATCGACCAGGAGCCCACCCCATGCCAGGCGAAGATCTTTTCCGCGAAGAAGCCGCCGGCGAAAATGGCCGGGATCGTGAAGGCGATACTTTGCGCCACCGGGATGAAGGATACGCGCAGGGCGTGCCGGGTAATGGCCTGGTTCCGGGTCAGTCCTTTGGCCCGGGCGGTCCGGACGAAGTCGGCATTGACGTTGTCCAGCAGGTACTGGCGCTGGGAAATCTGGTAGGCGCCCCAGCCCACGATGGTGATGGCGAACGTCGGAACCGCGTAGTGCGCCAGCATGTCCACGAATTGGACCCAGCCGTTGCCCTCCAACCCGGGGGTGGAGATGCCCGTGACGAAGAAGATCCGCTCACCGACGGTCTCGTTGATGTTGATGGCGCCGAGCTGCACCAGGAAGTAGGCGATCGGTGCCGGGACGATGTACATAAGGTAGCTGTAGGACGTGATCACCCGGTCCGAGGCCTTGTACTGGCGGGCGGCGGTGAAGACACCGAGGGCGACGCCGATGATGAGTGTCAGGATGATGGATGCCAGGAACAGGCGGGTGGAGATCAGTACACGGTCGCCGAATTCGGCGTTGATGAAGGCTCCGTTGGGACTCTGCCCCCAATCCCAACGGGTGAGAACGGCCGTCAGCCAGTCAACGTAGCGTTCCCCGGGGCTGAGGGTGGGGTCGAGTCCCTTGAGCCGGAAGGAGTTGACCACTTGCTCCGGGGTGGGCCGCGGAATCCGCTCCTGTTCGAGCAGTGCGGGCTGCAACGTCGTCACGGCAAGCAGGTACCCGGCACTCGTGGTGAGGAAAATCATCACGACGTAGGTGAGGGCACGTTTGGTGAGGTAGCGGAGCATTGGGACTAGTTCTGGATCGGCATTGTCTGTTCGGATCCCGTCATCGCGTGACAGCCTGGACCTGCCGGGCCGTACGCCGGGGTGATTCCATTATTCACAATCATCGGTCCTTCCGTCGTCCCCTGGCAGGCGGTGGTCACCGCTGCTCCGGGCTCTAGGCCATTCGGGTTCCTGGCCCTCCGCATGCCTTCCGGCCAAGCCCTGGTGCAGACTATGTTGCGGATCACATTCCCGAGGAAACTATCACACTACTTAGTTGTGGACGTTTCACGCCGCGCACCACGGGTCGGGGGCCCGATCGTTATGCAGTTTCCTGCGGGCCGGCGGCGGATCCGGCGGCCCGCAGGAGGTCAAAGTCAACAAAAGTTTTCTTCAAGACAACACTGGCTGTAGGCTGGGAAATGTGACCCACGAAACACTTGATACGGCCGCCGGACACCTCCCGGCCGAGGCCCTGGAAGCAATTGAACGCGCGGCCACGGCCGCCCATCGCCACGAGACCCTCTTCTCGGAGCGCGCCGCGAATATCAAACAGTCAGCCGTCCGGGACGTCTTTGACATCTCACTGCGCCCGGGGCTCGTCTCGCTCGCCGGAGGAAGTCCGTACCTCCAATCGTTGCCGCTTGATCGGCTGGGACAGACGGCCGCGGCGATCATTGCCGAAGAGGGGCTGACAGCCCTGCAGTATGGCGGAGGACAAGGCACCGAGGAACTGCGCACCCAGATTTGCGAGGTCATGGCCGCGGAGGGGATCCTCGATGCGGACCCGGCCAACGTCGTTATTACCGCCGGTTCGCAGTCCGCGCAGGATGTTGCCACCAAGGTCTTTTGCAATCCTGGCGACGTCATCCTCGTCGAGGACCCGACCTATGTTGGTGCACTCAACACCTTCGAGGCGTACCAGGTGCAGGTTGAGCCGGTACCCATGGACGGGGACGGCATCGTTCCCGAGTTGCTCGAGGCTAAGATCGCGACGCTGCAGGCCGAAGGCAAGGCCATCAAGTTCCTGTACACGATCCCGAGCTTCAACAACCCCTCCGGCATCACGCTCTCCGCGGAACGCCGGCAGCGGACGGTCGACATATGCCGTGAAGCGAATATTCTAATTTTGGAGGACAACCCATACGGGCTACTCCGCTTTGACGGGGAACCGCTGACGCCGCTGCGGGCCGGCAACCCCGACGACGTCATCTACATGGGATCCTTCTCGAAGATCTTCGCCCCGGGACTGCGGATCGGTTGGGCCCTCGTTCCGGCCCACCTGCAGCGCCGTTATTATCTGGCCGCTGAGGCAGTGACCCTCTGCCCTCCGACGCTCAACCAGATGCTGGTGTCCGCCTACCTCCGCGATTACGACTGGCGCGACCAGATCGTCACGTACCGGGGCCTGTACAAGGAACGTTGCGATGCGATGCTCGCCGCCTTGGCGGAATTTATGCCCGAGGGCCTGAGCTGGACGAATCCGGAAGGCGGCTTCTTCATCTGGGTCACCCTGCCCGAAGGGGTGGACAGCTATCCGCTGCTCCGGACCGCGATCGATGCGGGGGTCATCTTTATCCCGGGTGCCGCTTTTTCGCCTTCGGACGAGCCGTCAAACAAGCTGCGGCTCGCGTTCAGCGCCGTGCCACCGGAATCGATCCGCGAAGGTGTCCGGCGCCTCGCGCCGGTCCTGCGGGAAGCCATCGCCGCGCTGTAGCCTGAGTCAAGCGCTGGTGTGTGACCGAAGATTTTTCGCAGAACCTGAGGAGCAAATAATGACCGGAATCATCGTGGTGGGCGTCGACGGCAGCGAGACTGCAATGAAGGCGGCCCGCACTGCATTGGGCATGGCGGCCTCCCTCGGGGCCACTCTGCACGTAGTCAGCGCATTCGACAGTGACAGGACCGAGGTCTTTGGCAGCGGCAGCGACACCTGGATCGTTTCCGATGCCGGGAATGCCGAGAAGATTGCAAAGAACGTCGCGTCGTCGCTGCGAACGGCCGAAACCCCTGTCACCTATTCCGCGGCCCGCGGAAAGCCGGCAGAGGCTCTGATCGCGGAAGCCGCGCGGACCAACGCTTTGATGATTGTTGTCGGCAACCGGCGCATGCAGGGGATCGGCCGGGTGCTGGGCAGCGTTGCCAACAGCGTGGCCCACAATGCCCCGTGCGATGTCTACATCGCCAAGACCGACTCCGCCAAGTAGCCGGCGGCGCGCCAAAATCCTGTGCCGGGCGCTCTCCGGCCGTCTGGCCATCTTGAGCACCCGGCACAGGATTTTGCCACCGGCGCTACGTCCGGTCGGTGGTTTTGAGGATCCGGCGCAGGATCTTGCCAGAGGCCGACTTCGGCACGGCATCGATAAATTCGACGTGATGGACCTTTTTGAACGGCGCAACGCGGGCGGCCACGAACTCGGTCACGGCGCCCTCATCGAGCGCCTCGCCCACAGGTCCGTCCTGCCGGACGATAAACGCCTTTGGCACTTCCTGGCCGTCGGCATCATTCGTGCCGATCACTGCGGCGTCGGCGATGCCCGGATGGGTCAGGAGCAGCGCCTCCAGTTCAGCCGGGGCGACCTGGTACCCCTTGTACTTGATGAGTTCCTTGAGCCGGTCCACGATCGTCACGACGCCGTCGGCCCGCACCGTGGCAATATCGCCGGTGTGAAGGTATCCGTCCGAGTCCAGGGTATCGGCAGTTTCTTCGGGGCGGTTCAGGTAGCCCAGCATCACGTTCGGCCCGCGGCACAGCAGGTGCCCGGCAGCGCTTTCGCCCACCGCCGGAATTTCAAGGTCCTCGCCCGTGGCGGGATCCACGAGCCTGCACTCCATGTTCGGCACGGTGTACCCGACTGAGCTGACGGGCACGCCAGGGGCGTTCCGCGGGATCAGATGCGAAACCGGGCTCATCTCGGTCATTCCGTAGCCCTGCAGCACCCGGCAGCCGAGGCGTTCTGCCAGCAGCGTCCCAAGCTCACCGTCCAGCGGCGCCGCGCCGGAGAGCGTGGTGTGGACGGAACTGAGGTCGTACTCATCGACCATCGGATGTTTGGACAGGGCCACGGCCAGCGGCGGGGCGATGAAGAGATAGCTGCAGCGGCGTTCCTGGACGATCCGCAGGAATTCCGGCAGTTCGAATTTTGCCATGGTGACAAGCCGCGCCCGCTGCCGGAAGGCCAGATTCAACAGCACGGTCATGCCGTAAATGTGGAAAAACGGCAGGAGCGCCAGGAGACGGTCTTCGGCTCCAATGTCCAATAACCCGCGGGATTGCTCGACGTTTGCCACCAGGTTGCGGTGGCTGAGCAAAACGCCTTTAGGCCGGCCGGTGGTGCCGGAGGAATACGGCATCACCGCGATGTGGGTGGCAGCATCAATTGCCACCTCCGGGGCCGGCGCTCCCGCAGCGAGGAAATCCTGCAAGGACGGGTGGCCGTCGGCGCCATCCAGCACCACCAGCCGCTCGGCCGGGATACCTGTCCGTTCGGCTGCCTCGCGTGCGGCCGGCAGCAACGCAGAGATGGTGAACAGCCAGTCAGCTCCGGCGTCGGTGAGCTGATGCGCGATTTCATCCGCGGTGTACAGCGAGTTGATGGTGGTGATCGTGGCGCCTGCTCGTAACAGGCCGTGGAAGACCACCGGAAAGGCGGGGATGTTCGGGCACAGGACCGCGGCAACCCCGTGGACGCCCAGGCCACGGGCCGCCACGGCTCCGGCCAGAGCATCAACTTGGGCGGTCAGCTCCCGATAGGTGGTCGCCGTGCCGCTGGCGCCGTCCACGACGGCGGTCCGGTCCAACTCTGCCCCGGTAAGGCCCCTGAAAAGATAGTCATAGATGCTGACGTCGGGAATATCGACGTCAGGGAAGGGGCTCGAGAACACGCACATCTCCTTTGATCCGCGACCGCCGGACCGGCAGGGCTGGTGCAACTGTAGCCTCCCGCCGGGCGGCCGGGACAGCACCGGCGGATCCTGAGTGAATCCCCGGATGCCGGCGTCCGTGCCAGGACAGGACGCCGGCAGCCCGGATTGACTCCTGTCAGTCCAGCAGGAGCGCGGGCTCCTCCAGGATCGCGGCGACGTCGGCCATGAACCGGGCCGACAGGTCCCCGTCCACCACGCGGTGGTCGAAGGAGCCGCCCAGCGTCGTGATCCAGCGGGGAATGACCTCCCCGTCGAGGACCCAGGGTTTTTGCTTAATCGTGCCGAAGGCCACGATTGCGACCTCGCCCGGGTTGATGATCGGGGTGCCGGTATCGATGCCGAGGGCACCGATATTCGTCACCGTCAGGGTGCCGCCCTGCATTTGGGCCGGCTGCGTCTTTCCTGCCCGGGCCGTGACGGCCAGGTCGTTGAGGGCCAGGGCCAGCTCCTTGAGCGAGAGGTCCTGGGCATTCTTGATGTTGGGGACCATCAGGCCGCGCGGTGTGGCGGCGGCGATGCCCAGGTTCATGAAGTGCTTGACGTGGATCTCGGCGGTGTCACTGCCGTCCGGGTTGTCCACCCAGGTGGCATTGACGCTCGGGTTACGGGCGGCAGCCCAAATAACGGCCTTGGCAAGGATCAGCAGCGGCGAGACCTTGATGCCGTCGAAGTCCCGCGAGACCTTGAGCCGCTTGACGAACTCCATTGTGCGGCTGGCGTCGACGTCGACGAAGATGCTCACATGCGGTGCGGCGAAAGCGGACTCGACCATGGCCTTGGCCGTGGCTTTGCGGACGCCCTTAACCGGGATCCTTTCAATCCGCTGCTCCTGCGGGCGGCCGGTCTTGCCCCAGAACGTGTCCGCCTGGTCGACTTCGGCGTCCCGCTGGGCCTGGTAGCTCACCAGGTCCTCCCGGGTGACTTCGCCGCGGGCACCCGTGGGGATCACGTCTGCGAGGTCGATGCCGAGGTCGCGGGCGATCTTGCGCACCGGCGGTTTGGCCAGCACCTTGTTGACGAGTCCGCTGATGGCGCCGCCGAAGGTGGGACGCTCCTGGTTTTCGGCCGGGGACTCCCGTGCGGCGCTGGCCGGCGAGCTGATCCAGATGTCGTGGCTCTCGACGGCCGCCGGCGGTCCGGCAGGCGGTTGTCCGGCAGGCGTGACGCTCGACGCGGCTGCGGCCGCCGGCGTGGCGGCAATCCGCTGGCGGCGCTTCACGGCGTCGGCCTTGGGCCCGGAGCCTACGAGCGGGCCGCTGCCCAACTCGCCGGCGTCGGAAGTTTGCACCTCCAGCTTCCCGTACAGCGGAAGGTCAGCCGCCCCGGGAGCCGCCGCCGGGCCGGCGTCCGCCGCGTCGGTCACGCTGATGATCGGCGTCCCGACCTCAACCGTCACGCCCTCAGGAACCAGCAACTCCGTGACCGTGCCGGCGAACGGCGAGGGCAATTCGACGAGCGACTTGGCGGTCTCGATTTCACAGATGATGTCGTTGATGGCGACGGTGTCGCCGGCTTTGACCTTCCAGGAGACGATCTCGGCCTCGGTGAGTCCTTCGCCGACGTCGGGGAGGGGAAACTTGTTAAGCGTCATGGTGTCCTCGGTTTCGAACGTCGTGATCAGCGGGCCGGTTGTCAGTACGCAAGCGCACGTTCGAGGGCCTCAAGGATGCGGTCGATGTCGGGCAGGTAGTCTTCTTCGACCTTGGCCACCGGGTAGGGCATATGGAAGCCCCCGACGCGGATGACGGGCGCCTCAAGCGAATGGAAGGCGCGTTCGCTGATGCGGGCAGCGATCTCGCCGCCGATGCCGCCGAAGGTGGGCGCCTCGTGGGCAACAATCAGGCGCCCGGTCTTCCGGACGGACTCCGTGAGGGTGTCGAAATCAATTGGGGAAATCGAGCGCAGGTCGATCACTTCAACACTGTGCCCGTCCTCGGCAGCGGCGTTGGCCGCAGCCAGCGCAACCGGCACGAGCGGGCCGTAGACCACAACCGTGGCGTCGGTGCCTTCGCGCAGCACATGGGCCTTGAACGGATCTGCGGACAGGCCAGGCGATTCCGTGTCCACGTCCCCCTTGAGCCAGTAACGGCGTTTGGGTTCGAAGACGATGACGGGATCCTGGCAGTCAACGGCCTGCTGGATCATCCAGTAGGCATCATGCGGGTTGGAGGGCGTAATGATGCGCAGCCCGGCCGTATGAGCGAACAGCGCCTCCGGTGATTCCGAGTGGTGCTCGATCGAGCCGATGCCGCCACCGTAGGGAATCCGGATGACGACGGGAACGGTCAGGTTGCCGTTGCTGCGGGCATGCATTTTGGCCAGCTGCGTGGTGATCTGGTTGAAACCCGGGAAGACGAACCCGTCGAACTGAATCTCGCAGACGGGCTGGTAGCCGGCGAGGGACAGCCCGATGGCGGTGCCGATAATGCCCGATTCAGCCAGCGGAGTGTCCACAACGCGGTCCGCGCCGAATTCGTCGATCAGCCCGTCTGTGACGCGGTAGACCCCGCCCAGCGGACCGATATCCTCACCCATCAGCAGGGAACGCGGGTTGTTGGTCAGGGTTGCGCGCAGGCCTTCGTTGATGGCCTTGGCAATAGTCATGGTGGTCATCAGTTGGCTGCCCCTGTTTCTGCCTGGTCGACGGTCGCCTGATCGGCGAATCCGGCGCTGTACTCCTCGAACCAGGCGAGTTCCTCGGCAACCAGCGGGTGTGCTTCGACGTAAGTGTTGGCGAAGGCCGTCCGGATGTCAGGGGTTTCGAGATCATAGGTCGTCTTGCGGACGTACGCGGCGAGTTCGTCCCCGGCGGTCTGAACCTGTGCGAAGAACGCATCGTCGGCGAGTCCCTCTGCGCGGAGGTATTTCGCCAGGCGCTCCAGCGGATCCTTGGCCCGCCAAGCGGCTTCTTCGGCAGATTCGCGGTATTTCGTGGGATCGTCGGCCGTGGTGTGTGCTCCGACGCGGTAGGTGAAGGCCTCGATCAGAACCGGGCCCTTGCCCTCGCGGGCATGTTCCAGCGCCCATTCGGTGACGGCGTGGACGGCGATCACGTCGTTGCCGTCCACCCGGATGCCCGGGAAGCCGTAACCCTTGGCCCGGTTGGACAGCGGGATCCGGGTCTGCACCGACGTGGGCACAGAAATAGCCCAGTGGTTGTTCTGGCAGAAGAACACCACCGGAGCGTTATAGGACGAGGCGAACACCATGGATTCATGGACGTCACCTTCAGAGCTGGCCCCGTCGCCGAAGTAGACCATAACGGCTGCTTTCGGTTCCGGCGCCTGGCCGGCGCTCTGGTCCGCGGCGGCGGCCGCAAATTTCTGGTCGCGCTGGATGCCCATCGCATAGCCGACTGCGTGCGGGGTCTGCGCGGCAAGAACGAGCGTATACAGGTGGAAGTTGGTTTCCTTAGGATTCCAGCCGCCGTTGGACACGCCGCGGAACTGGCGCAGCAGCTCGGCCAGGTCCACGTTGCGGGTCAGCGCCACGCCGTGTTCGCGGTACGTGGGGAAAATGTAGTCCTGCGGCTGGCTGGCCCGGCCGGAGCCGATCTGGGCCGCTTCCTGTCCGGTCAGCGGCACCCAGAGCGCCAGCTGACCCTGCCGTTGCAGGGCAGTTGCTTCCTGGTCGAAGCGCCGGATGGCTGCCATGTCGGCGTAGAATCCGCGCAGTTTCTCCGCGTCCAGCCGCTGGGCGTATTCCGAGAAGACCGGATCCGTCCCGAGCGTGCCATCAGGGCCGAGCAGCTGGACCATGGGCGTGCCGGGATCACCCATGCGGGCTTCCGCGGCCGCCTCTCGCTGGTCGTCCGTGCTGGTTCCGTCGAACTCGGTAGCGGGCAGATGTGTGGCGCCCATACCGTCTCCTTGCTTGCCGCATCCGAATGCGCTGCAATCGCTGGGATATATGCCGCCCCGGTAATACAATCTGGGGGCGGCATATATTTTGGCTTACTGGTCCTTACTTTATCCGCAGCCGCCCGGTCGAGGGCGTCATGTTAAGCACTAGGATCGCCGCGGCAGTTTTGTGTAGATTGCACACAATTCCAGAAAACGGGTGTTGGCGTCGGCTTCACCGATGCTGACCCGGATACCCTCGTCACCGAAGGCCCGGACGGAGAGTGCGCGCTCAGCGGCCAGAGCCGCGAACTCGGCGCTGTCGGAGCCCAGGCCAAGCCAGACGAAATTTCCCTGCGCCTCCGGAACGAACCAGCCCAGCTCACGCAGCCCGGCCGTGACCCGGTCACGTTCATTCACCAGGCTTTGTACCCTTTCTACAACCTCGTCGAAATGTGCCAGGGACGTGACGGCGGCGGTTTCGGCAATTTGCGACACCGCAAACGGGGTGGCGGCGACGCGCAGGTGCTGGGTCAGTTCCGGGCCGGAGACGCTGTAGCCCACCCGCAGGCCCGCGAGTCCATGGGCCTTCGAGAAGGTCCGCAGCACCACGACGTTGGGGTATTTGCGGTACATCGCGAGCCCATCGACGGCGTCGGAGTCACGCACGAACTCCTGGTAGGCCTCATCGATCACGACGACGACGTCGGACGGGACGGCGTTGATGAAGCGTTCGGTTTCGGCCGTGGTGAGGACCGGTCCGGTGGGGTTGTTCGGTGTGCACAGCAGGATCAGTCTGGTCCGTGCCGACACTGCCGCTGCCATGGCATCCAGATCATGCCGTCCGTCGCTGGTCAGCGGAATCCGGACGCTTTCGGCCCCGGCGAGGCCAACACAGATGGGATAGGCCTCAAAGGACCGCCAAGCGTAGATTACTTCGTCTGCCTTGCCGTCGTCGTTCTGGCCCGCAAAGGTAACCAGCAGCTGGTTCAGGGCTCCGAGACTGCCGGCACCGGTGACGATGTCGTCCGCGGGAACGTCCAGGAACCCCGCGAGGGCGGTGCGCAGCCTGCTGCTGAGGGGATCCGGGTAGCGGTTGAAGTCGGTCTGGGCTGCAATCGCCTGCTGCACTGCGGGGATCGGCGGCAATGGGTTTTCGTTGGAGGACAGCTTGTAACTGACGAGGCCTTCGACGGGGGCCGGTGGTTTCCCGGCCGCATACCGGGGGAGGCGGTCCACCACCGGGCGCGGCCTGATTTCCCCGGCGGGGTTCTCTGATGAAGTCATGCACCCTAGCCTACTTCTCCGGTCCGTCCCGGCTCCGGAGGATATGACAGCATAAAGCCATGCGCTCTTTCACCGTGCGGGTCATCATCAATGGGCTGGCCCTCTGGATCGCAAGCTGGATCCTTCCGGGGCTGGAGATTTCGACGGCGGCCACCACCGGGGCCGTTGTTGGCAGCGGGATCACCCGGGGCACGGAGACCCTGGGGGTCGTTCTGGCGTATCTCTTCATCGGGCTGATCTTCGGCGTGGTGAACGCCTTTGTGCGCCCCCTGGTCAATCTCCTTTCGCTGCCGCTCACGATCCTGACCCTGGGACTGTTCACGATCATCATTAACGCCGCAATGCTCTCCCTGACGGCGTGGCTCAGCAGCTACACGCCGGTGCAGTTCACCGTCGACTCCTTCTTCTGGACCGCGGTCCTGGCTTCCGTCATTATTTCCGTGATTTCCCTCGTGGTCAGCCGGCTGCCTGGCGCCCGGACACGCTAGGCGCACTGCGCCGGGCTGCCGGTGCCGTGCGCGTCGAACCTGCACGCGGCATCGCTTCGCGCCGGAGCGAGAAACGGGTCACAGTAGCGGCTCCCCCGGCACCCACCACGGCTGCCAGAGCGGCGGTGGATGCCTGGAGGGACGGGTCCCTGCTGGCAGCGACAGCAGCGGCGCCGGCAGCATAGTTCGTCAGCTGGTGCCCAGGGCCAAGGCCGAAGTCCTGCCACGGGGGCATCTCCAGCGGATTAGTCAGCGTCACAGTCACCCTGTCCCTGGTGTCGGCGTTGGGCAGCCCGTCCGCCCCCGGTACCCAGTCATGCTCGTGCTCAAGATGCAGGCTGCTGACCCCTGCCGTGGGCTCGATGGCACCTACCGGGGAACCTGCGGTGAGGACGAACTTGAGATCGAAGTCGGCAGTGAACGCGGGGTCCTGGCTCAGGTTCATGGCGTGGATGCCGCCCTGGCTGTAACCCACGGCGGCTACCGGGTCGCCCGTCTGCGCCCCGGCTTCCCGCAGTGCACGCCGGATGGCCGACGAAGTCTCCGCCGAGCCGTAGCCCAGCCCTTCGACGATGCCTCCGGTATCAAAGGGGTTGGTACCCTCAGGCGCGCCGTCCGGCTGGGTACCGGGGATCACGACCACCCACGCCCGCTGGTCCTCGGTGCCCACGCTGAGCAGTTCGATCTCTCCGTTCGTCCGTCCCACCTCTCCGGCGCGCAGCAGCAGTCCGGCGGGCGTGAGATCCACGTTCCCGGCCTTCATCTCGCTCCCGGCGATACCCACCGGCCGGGGTCGCAAATAGCCGAAACCCGGTGTCGCCGTCACGTCCCGAACGATGCGGCGGACGTCGGTGGGCCCGTTGAGAGCCCCCACAGCCCCGGCCACCGGCGCAGGAATCCCCAGCAGCATGGCGAGCTGCACCGGGGCGCCGGCGATTCCGCGCTCCAACACGTCGCGCACGGAAACCGCCGACGCCCCAAACAAGGGCACCCAACCGATGCCATTCGTTCCGGACGGCACGGCGGGCAGTCCCATCCGAAAGAGCAGGGCGTTGCCGGCTTCGGTGAACTCGTATTCCCGGTGGCTCGCCCTGACCTCGCGGGTGAGTCGCTCAAGCTCGGTCCGGACGCGGAAAACCGCCTGCCCGCCCTCCCCCACAGCAGTGATCGCGTCGCTTCCACTCGCGTAGGAATCAAACTGAAAAGGAAAAAGCGCGCGGCGCAGTGCCTCGGCCTCTACTTCGACCGCTGCCAACTGCCGGACCACGCCGTCGAGGGCCGCGGCTCCGGCGAGCAATTCCTCGAACTGAAAGCTCAGTCCACCCACCCCGCCGCGGATCCGGAGCATACCGTCGTCGGGCGGAGCGGACGGCCGGGGGGCACCGCCCGGATCCCCTCCCCACGGGCGTCCCGGCCCGGCAATCATCGACTCCGACATCAGTAGCCCGGACGACCCGACGACAGCACGACATGTCGCGCATGGCGCAGGACCACCGCGGCGGCGTCCTGCAGCGCGTTCCGGCTGCTGCGCAGTGAGGCGGCCTGAAACGACAAGGCCGTGCGGTAGGCGCGCCCGGCGGGCGACTGCCAGGTCTGGAGTTCCAGCCGGGCCAGTTGCGCCAGCGCGGCGTCCACGTTCTCAGCGCAGGCCGCAACGCGGGACGCCAGTTCCTGCACTTCGCCGCTCCTGGACAAGCAGGCTGAGGCAGCATCGGCGGTCAGGGATTCCAGGCCGGCACCGGCCAATTCGATGGTCATAACAAGGAGGCTAGAGTCCAAGCGGGGCGGGACGAAGCTGCCCGGCCGGCTATGTGGACAACCGGCCAGCTGTCATACGTCCGGGCCCGCTTAGAGCCCGGCTGGTCTTCGTGAAAGAATCGTGGCATGCCTGAATCTGCCGCTACAGCCGCCACCCGCACGCCCTCCGGACGCCTGGCCCTCGCCGCGTCATCACGCCAGATCGCGCTGGGCCCGCTGGACGGCCGCTACCAGCCCGCCGTCGCGCCGTTGGTTGACTACCTGTCCGAGGCTGCTTTGAACCGCGACCGGGTTGCCGTGGAAGTTGAGTGGCTCATCCACCTGACCAGCAACAGCGTCCTACCCGGCGCCGGGCCGCTGACAGCTGACCAGCAGGAGCAGCTCCGCGCCGTCGTCACCGAGTTCGATGCCGAGTCCGTCACGGAACTGGCCGACATTGAAGCCGTGACGGTGCACGACGTCAAGGCCGTCGAGTACTACATCGGCCGCCGCCTGCCCGGCATCGGCATCGAAGGCCTCACTGCGATGGTGCATTTTGGCTGCACCTCGGAGGACATCAACAACCTCTCCTACGCCCTCGGCGTCAAGGGCGCCGTGGAGGACGTGTGGCTGCCCGCCGCCCGTGACCTCGTCGCGCAGATCAGCGCCATGTCCGGAGACAACCGCGCCGTGCCGATGCTCTCGCGCACGCACGGCCAGCCTGCCACGCCTACCACGCTCGGCAAGGAACTGGCCGTGATGGCGCACCGGCTCAACCGCCAGCTGGACCGGATCGCACGCACCGAATACCTCGGCAAGATCAATGGCGCCACCGGAACCTACGCCGCCCACGTCGCCTCCGTTCCGGGCGCCGACTGGGAACTCGTCGCGAAAACCTTCGTCGAGGGCCTGGGCCTGGCCTGGAACCCGCTGACCACGCAGATCGAAAGCCACGACTGGCAGGCGGAGCTCTACGCCGACATCGCCCGCTTCAACCGCATCCTGCACAACGTCTGCACGGACATCTGGAGCTACATCTCGATCGGCTACTTCGTGCAAATCCCGGTCGCCGGCGCTACCGGTTCGTCCACCATGCCGCACAAGGTCAACCCGATCCGCTTCGAAAACGCCGAGGCCAACCTGGAAATCTCCTCCGGCCTGCTGGACGTGCTGGGATCCACCCTGGTCACCTCACGCTGGCAGCGCGACCTCACTGATTCTTCCTCCCAGCGCAACATCGGTGTCGCCTTCGGCCACTCGCTGCTGGCCATCTCCAACGTGGCCAAGGGCCTGGACCGCCTGAAGGTCGCCGAGGACGTACTGGCCGCCGATCTGGACACCAACTGGGAAGTCCTCGGCGAGGCGATCCAGATGGTCATGCGCGCCGAGGCCATCGCCGGCGTCGACGGGATGGAAAACCCCTACGAGCGGCTGAAGGATCTGACCCGCGGACAGCGCGTCAACGCCGCCCGGATGCAGGAGTTCGTTGGGGAGCTGGGCCTCTCCGCCGAGGCCCGGGACCGCCTGCTGACGCTTACCCCGGGCACGTACATCGGCATCGCGGACAAGCTGGTGGACCACCTGGCATGAGGCTCCTGCTCATCCGCCACGGCCAGACGCCCGGGAACGTCCTCGGTCAGCTGGATACGGCCCATCCGGGCCCCGGGCTGACCGAGCTCGGGGAGCGGCAGGCCGCCGCCCTGGCCCGGTCGCTGGCGGATGAGCCGATCGGCTCGCTGTATGCCTCCACGCTGATCCGCACCCAGATTACGGCCAGGCCACTGGCCACCGTGCGGGGGCCTCGCCGTCGAGGTTCTGGAAGGGTTGCACGAAATCGAGGCCGGGTCGCTCGAGAAGCTCACCGACCGCGAGTCCCACATGCGTTACGTCGGCACTGTGTTTGCCTGGGCGGCCGGCGACCTCGACCGCAGGATGCCGGCGGGGCCCAACGGCCACGACTTCTTTGCGCGCTTTGACGCTTCAATTGCCAGCGTGGTGGCGGCTGCGGCATCCGGTGATCCGGGCGCTGTTGCCATTGTCAGCCACGGCGCCGCCATCCGGGTCTGGACGGGTCTTAGGGCCGCCAATATCGAGCCCGGCTTCGCCGCCCGGCACATGCTGGCCAATACCGGCATCGTCGCGCTCGAGGGCGACCCCGATGCCGGCTGGCGGCTCATTCATTGGGATGACAGCCCTGTGGGCGGGCTGGCGCTGGCGGATCCGACGGCGAAAGACCCCACCGGCGGCCCTGCCTAGCCGACCCCGCCGAACCCGGAGTTCTTCGAACGCTTACGCACAGGTAACACGGTCGAAACCGGAGCTGCATAGCCTTAAGTGGCATAACCCTACGGCGAATCGAGGCAGCCATGCAGACCAACCCCCGGCTCAATATCCGGCAGGTCACGTGGTCCAACCCTGTGGGTGCGGACCTTCGGGCCGCCCAGCAGGCCGAGCTCGACGCCAGGTTCGGCTCGAGCGACCACGAACCCGGGCCGCCGCCGTCGGAGGCCGACGTTGCGGTCTTCCTGGTCGCGTACGACAAGGCGTCTGGCCAGCCGGTGGGATGCGGCGGGCTCCGGATCCTGAACGAGCACACGGCCGAGATTAAGAGGCTTTACGTCCTGCCGTATACCCGGGGATCAGGTGTTGCGAGTTCGGTCCTGGCGGCCCTGGAAGCGCAGGCCTATGCCCTGGGCATCCGGACAATCACCGCCGAGGCAGGCTCTGCCCAGACTGACGGCAGGAAGTTTTACGAGGCCGCGGGTTTCGGCCCCGTGCCGAACTTCGGCCCCTATGCCGGTGTGGAGCATTCGTACTGTTACTCCAAGCCCATCGACTCGCACAGTGCCGCGCACACGGCGATGGCCTGACGCCGTGCTCCCGTCATACTCGGACTGCTGCGGCGCCGTCGGCTAGCCTCACACTATGGAATCGGCTGACATCACCTTCCGCACCCGTAAATGGGTGCGCCCCGAGGACCTCAATGCCAACGGAACACTGTTCGGCGGCAGCCTGCTGAAATGGATTGACGAGGAAGCGGCGATCTACGCGATCCTGCAGCTGGGAAACGGCCGGGCCGTGACCAAGTACATCTCCGAGATCAACTTTGTCAGCTCCGCCGTTCAAGGCGACCTGATTGAGATGGGCCTTAGGGCGACTCGCTTTGGCCGGACGTCCATGACGATGCGTGCCGAAGTCCGGAACATGATCACGCGCCAGAGCATCCTCACGATTGAGGAAATCGTCTTCGTGAACCTCAGCCCGGCGGGAACGCCGGAACCCCACGGCTACAGCGAGATCACCTATGACCGGGACCGGATTCCCACGCACCACCTGACCGACACTCTGCAGCAGGATTAGCCGCGCGGATCCCCGGACTCAGGCGGCCCAGAACTCATCGCTCTTAGCCGTGTCCTCAATGAACTCCTGGCCCGCGGTGATCCTGCCGTCCCGGATTTCGAAGGCGATGGCGACGTCCAGGTCCATGCTCCGCCCGTTGTTTTCGGCGCTGTTGTGCTGAATCCCCACGGTGTGTCTGTCCCCGCCCACGATGTCCAGAATATCGACTTTCAAGGTCCCGGCCGAGCGGGCTCCCAGCTCGCCGAAGTAGGCCAGCACGGCGTCCCGCCCCTGCTTGGTCCCCGACAGCACGTTGTTGCCGGCAACATGCCAGACTGCGTCCTCAGCGAAGATCTCGGTGAGAGTCGCCATATCCCCTGCGTTGAAAGCCTCGTAGCCCCTCCGGACCAGGTCAACGTTCTCTGTTGTTCCCATCTCGGACACCTCTTTGTCCACACCGCCGATTCAAGTTTGACGGCTTAAGGCTAGTCCCGGAGCATGCGCCTGTCGATGGGAAATGCTTATGCATCCCCGCCTGCCGGGCCCGGGATGGTGGCATGCCCGCCGCAGCATCATGCGACCGAACGGGATCCGGCCGGCACCTAGATGGTAGCGTTTAACGTTTGATTGACGCCGATGCCCGGCCTGGCATCAGCCAGCGGAAATACAACAACGGCACACCGGAGGTTCCCCCATGCTCAGAGGATTCAAGGATTTCATCCTGCGCGGCAACGTCATCGAATTATCGATTGCGGTGGTCGTCGGTACCGCCTTCACTGGGCTGGTCGGCGCCTTCACGGCGAACATCGTCAACCCGGTCATCGCGGCTGCCGGCGGCGTCGAGAACAATGGCCTGGGGTTCTACATCTGGCCAGGCAACGCGAAGACCTTCGTCAACATCGGCGCGGTCATTACCGCCTTCGTCACCTTCCTGATCACGGCCGCCGTCGTTTACTTCCTCTTCGTGGCGCCAATGAACCGGATAAATCGAATGGTCAAGAACCGCCTGGCGGCGGAAGAACCGGACGAACAGCCGCTGCCGGCCGACACCGCGCTGCTGGCCGAGATCCGTGATCTGCTGGCCCGGCAGGCCGGGCCCGCTGACGGTGCCCGGCGGGGCGCCGGTGAGCCTTCGGACGAAGGGTCGGACGATCCCGCGGACCAGCGTGAACTGCTGGATGAGCGGCGCCGCTAGCCCTGAAACCAGGCTGCGCTGTTCCGTAGCCGTCACCCTCGGCAACGCCCCGGAAACAGCGGTCCGCCACACTGGGAACATAATGCCCACAGTGCAGGCCCCTGCCGCTGCCGCTGCCGAGATGAGTTGCGACGCTTGCGGGCAGATGCCCGAACCCTCCAAGACCCGGCTGACCCTGGCCAATATCGCTGTGATGCTGCCGATCGAACTGCTCGTGCACGCGGCGGTGGTGGAGACCCACCTCCCCTATGTGGGCAAGGTCCTGGTCCTCACCCTGACCGCATCTATCCTAGTGATCTGGGTCGCGGAGCCGTCGGCCGCGCGGATGCTGCGAAGCTGGCTGCACGCCCCTGCCTTGCGCCACCGGCGGAAACTGGTCGCGGCGCCTTCGTTGTGGCGGGCCCGGACCAAGGTAAAGGACCGGCCCGGGTCGCTTCAGAAGCTCACACTGGCCCTGGCTGAGCTGGACACGAATATCCTCACGATCCATGTCCACCCGGTAGCAGGAGGGGTCCTGGACGAGTTTGTGCTGGCGGCGCCGGGAAAGCTCAGCGAAGGCCAGCTTCTCCGTGCCCTGCGGGCCGGCGGCGGCACGGATCCGCATGTCTGGCCGACGACGGCGCTGGCGATGGCTGACGGCCAGACCGGCGCCCTGAGCCTCGCAGCCAGGATTGCCGCCAACCCGATGGAGCTGCCTTTGGCCGTCGCCGAGCTGCTCCGGGCACGGATTGTCGACGGACCTGATTCGGGGGACCCCGGAACCCGGATTCCGATGGACGGATGTCCGGGAGACCTGGCCGCCGGAACCATCTTGAAGATTCCGACGGCCTGGCATGGACCACTGACGTTCTCGCGTCCCGGGGAGCCGTTCACTCCGGCCGAGTCGGCGCGCGCACACCGGCTCGCGGAAATCGCCGAGATCCTGGCGTACCGCGCCGCCTCGCAGGCAGATCCTGGCTGATCCGTTCCCGGTGACCTGCGTCAGGCCGCGGCGGTCACCCAGATTGTCAGGGCATCGGGTTCCACGGTGACCTTAAGATGCTTGGCCTTGCCGAGCGTGTCGCCGTCGAGCTGGAATTCCTGCGCCTGTTCCAGGTCTAGTTCCGCGGATTTCCCGGAAAAGAACTCAACCGAACTGTTCTTGCGGTTTCGGTTGAACACGCCGGCGAGGACGGTGAACCAGCCGAAACGGCCGGCGGGGGACATGACCACGACGTCGAGAATGCCGTCGTCGATCTTGGCGTCGGGAAAAATCTCGACGCCGCCCATGATCTTGCCGCAGTTTCCGACCATTACGCTGCGGATCCGTCGCCGGACTGCGGGCTGGCCTTCGATGCGGACAGTGGCCTTGACGGGCCTGCCGGGCAGGTTCCGGATCCCGGCGTCAACGTAGGCAAGCCAGCCGACCCTGTCCTTGAGTTCTTCATTGGTGTTCGCCATGATGGCGGCGTCGAAGCCCAATCCGGCCATAACAAGGAACCGTTGGCTCTCCTCTGCGTGGTCCAGGACGGCGGAAATGACGTCGACCTTTTTGGCCGTACCGGTCAGCACCCCTCGGCCGGCGGCCAGGGGGTCGGTGATGTCGATCCCCAGGTTGCGTGCCAGCAGGTTGCCGGTGCCCAGCGGCATTAGCCCCAGCGGCGTCCCGGTGCCCGCAAGGACATCCGCAGCGAAGCGGACGGTTCCGTCGCCGCCGGCCGCGATGACGACGTCGACGCCGGCTTCGAGTGCCTCACGCGCCTGGCCTGTGCCCGGGTCCTCTACTGTCGTCTCCAGCCACAGGGGCTCCGCCCACCCCGCCTCCTCAAACAGTTGGAGTACGTCGGCCTTGAAGTCCCCTTCGGGGGCCTTCATCGGGTTGATGACGATGGCGGCGCGTTTGGATCGCGCGGCGCTGTTCTCTGGCATAGCGTCCTTCGGGCAGTGGGGGCGGGAAGTCGTCCGTGCTGAATCCTAGCGGCAGTCAGCCACAGACGGTAGCAACTAGGCCGCACGCATGGACGTTCCGTCCAACCGCTCACTAGACTGGCCATGCCTATGTACTGGAGATACCGGCCTTTCCTGGCCGGTGTCCGGATACCTTTCCGGGCGCCACGCGCCGTGCGCGCTCCAGAAGCCGAAAGCGGGGATTATATGACCGAATCCGAAAACTACTCAGCCGAGGCCGAGGCATCCAGCATGGATCCCCATGATTGGGGCCGGGCCATGGCGCTGGCGGTCACGCGGCTGGCCGAACAATTAGCACCTGAAGACAGCGAAGACATCCACGCGGCATTGGTCGGCAAGGACCTGTGCCTTACCATCACTGACGATGTCGAAGGGGTCGTCATTAAGGTCTCGACCGCCCCCGGCGCGGGCTGAGGCCGCTGCCGGGGATTTTCCTCGACACGCGTCCGGGTCGACGGTAGACATAGGTGATGACTACCCTCGGGTTTCACGCCTCCCACGAGCAGATCGGTCCGGGCCAGCTCCTCAAGGACGTCCAGCTGGCAGAGCAGGCCGGGTTCGACGCGGCCATGTGCTCGGACCACATTGAACCGTGGTCGGAGCGTCAGGGCCATTCCGGCTTCGCATGGTCGTGGCTGGGTGCCGCCCTCGCCACGACACAACTGCGCTTCGGCGTCGTGACAGCGCCCGGCCAGCGCTACCACCCCGTCATCATCGCGCATGCCTCGGCCACGCTGGCCGACATGTTCCCGGGCCGTTTCTGGCTGGCGCCGGGAAGCGGTGAGTACATGAACGAGCACGTGACCGGCGAGGTATGGCCGGACAAGGCGACGAGGCAACAACGCCTCGAGGAGTCCGTGCAGATCATCCGTGAACTCCATGACGGCAAGGAAGTGACCCGGGCCGGTCTGATCACCGTTCAACAGGCCAGGATCTGGGACGCTCCCGCCATTACGCCCCCTTTGATCGCTCCGGCCATCAGCGTGGCGACCGCACGCCGCGCTGCAGCGTGGGCGGACGGACTGGTGACCATTAACCAGCCCGCTTCGAAGCTGAAAGAAATGCTGGCCGCGTACCGCGACGCGGGCGGCCGGGGCAAAGCCGTGTTGCAGGTGCCCTTGTCCTGGGCCCCGACGGAGCAGGACGCCCTGGCCATTGCCATGGACCAGTGGCGCACCAACGTTTTCCCTCCGCCGATCCCGTGGGATCTTCCGACGGCGGCCCATTTCGACGGCGTCAGCACCGGCGTCGGCGAAGACCTGGTGCGGCAGAGCGTCAACATTTCCGCGGATCCTGGCCGGCACGCCCAGTGGCTTGCTGACTACGTTGATCTCGGCTTCGAGGAGCTCTATCTGCACTTCGTCGGGCAGAAGCAGGCCCCGTTCATCGAGACGTTTTCCGGCCAGGTCCTCCCGCAACTGCGGCAGGGCAGCACCGGGCTGCCGGAGGGGATGGTCGTATGAGTATCGCCGAGACTTCCGATCTATGGTGGAAAAACGCCGTCATCTACTGCCTCGATCCGGAAACGTTCTTCGACGGCGACGGTGACGGCACCGGAGACTTCAGCGGTCTGATTCAGCGCGTGGACTACCTTGCCGCCCTGGGCGTGACCTGCATCTGGTTGATGCCGTTTTATCCCACGCCGGACCGGGACGATGGCTACGACGTCACCGATATGTACGGCGTGGACCGCCGGCTGGGCACGCTGGGCGATGTGGTGGAGTTCATCCGCACCGCGAAAGACCGCGGCATGCGCGTCATCGCGGACTTTGTCGTCAACCACACTTCCGATCGGCACCCTTGGTTCGTGGAGTCGCGGAAATCCTTGGACAACCCCTACCGGGACTATTACGTCTGGCGGGACGACACGCCTCCGGACACCTCCGACGAGGTTGTATTTCCCGGCGAGGAGTCGTCGATCTGGACCCGGGACCAGCCCACCGGGGAGTGGTACCTGCACATGTTCGCCAAACATCAGCCGGACCTGAACGTGGCCAACCCGAAGGTCCGGGACGAGATCGCGAAATCAATGGGATTCTGGCTGCAGCTGGGCATCGACGGCTTCCGGCTGGACGCCGTACCGTTTTTCCTGGAGCTTCGCGGCGCACCGGAAGACAAGGCCGCACGGATCGACCCGCACGAATATCTCGCCGCCCTCCGCAGCTTCCTTAACCGCCGCAATGGCAGCGGGGTGCTGCTGGGCGAGGTCAATCTCCCGTATAAGGACCAGTTGAAATACTTCGGCGGACCGGAAGGGAACGAATTGAACATGCAGTTCGATTTCCTGTCCATGCAGATGATGTATTTGTCCCTGGCGCGTGAAGATGCCCGACCACTGGCCACGAACCTCAAATCCCGGCCAAAGATCCACCCGGACAACCAATGGGCCATGTTCGTCCGCAACCACGATGAGCTGACCTTGGATAAACTCAGTGACACCGAGCGCGAAGAGGTCTTCGCCGCTTTCGGCCCGGACGAGAACATGCAGATGTACGGCCGCGGCCTGCGCCGCCGGCTGCCCACCATGCTCAGCGGCGACCCAGCCCGGATCCGTATGGTCTACTCCCTGATGTTCTCCCTGCCGGGGACACCGGTTCTCTTCTACGGTGAGGAGATCGGAATGGGCGAGGACCTCCGGGCGGAAGGCCGATCGGCGGTACGGTCGCCGATGCAGTGGAGCAGTGCCGAGAACGGGGGCTTCTCCACGGCCCCGGCGAAGGACCTGGTGGCCCAGCCGGTCGACGGTTCGTTCGGGCCGGAGTTCATCAACGTGGCGTCGGCGAAGCGGGAGCCGGGCTCGCTGTGGAACTTCGTGGCAACCCTGATCCAGCGCTACCGTGAAAGTCCCGAACTCGGCTGGGGTGACTTTGAGCTCCTTAAACAACCCTCAGCGCAGGTGTTGCTGCACCGCTCGACCTGGTCGGGTTCGACGGTAGTTCTGGCGCACAATTTCGGAGCGGAACGCACCTCCGTGTCAGCGTCTGTGACCGGGGCAGGAACCGCGAAGCAGGGTCTCGCGGGCGCCTATCTTGAGGATCTTTTGGGCGGCGAGGACGTTCCTTTCGACGACGACGGCAACGTCCGGTTCGAACTGGACCGCTACGGCTACCGCTGGTTCCGCGTCCACCGTCCGGAAAATCTGAAGTTGGTCTAGCCAAAGCGGCAACCGCCCCCGCCGGAACGCTTACGCAACGCTAACCGGGACGAAACGCAGCGGCAACATTGGCGCGGCACACTGGAAGTACCGGCAAGAGCAGGCACCGCTCCCGTCCAGGAGGGCCCCCGCCATGTTGAAGGAATCCAAAGCCCATGTAACCCGTATCCGAGCCCTGGATCAGCTCCACCGCGGCGATGAAATTGAAGCCCGCCTGCGGGTGGGACCTAACTACGACGACGTCGTGATCCGCCGTGGCAGCGTGCAGGAAACGGCCCCGGGAATCGGCGTGGTCTGGATCCTGGACCGCCTGTCCGGGATGCGCAAGGCCATCAACGCCGATGAATGCTCGGTTTGGCGCGTCGCCTGAGCCGTCAGCCGCCGGCGACGGATTGGATGATCAGGACTTCGCGTCCAGGGGCAATCTCCGTCTGCAGGCCCTGCAGACGCCGGATCTCCTGCCCATTGACGTATATATTCACATAACGGCGCACGGCTCCGGTTTCGTCCCGCAATCGCCGAGCGAGGGCGGGGTACCTTCCCGTCACCGAATCCAGCATTGATTCCACCGTCACCGCCTCGTGTGCGGGCGCAGTCAGGATGGACTGCCCGCCAGCGAGCGGTTGAAGGACGCTGGGCAGCACAACGCTGACGATACTTGCAGCCGCGCTGCCTTCATGGGACCTCATGACGTCATTGGGGGCGGGCATGAGGTGCCGTCACGGCTTCACAGCGGACGCCGCAGCGGGGAAGGCGGCGGCGCGGACGCACAGCACGTCGGGAAGGTGCGAGGCGATCTCCGAGAAGTGCCCGCCCTCGTCGTCGCTGGCAAAAACGCTGCCGCCGCGCGTCCCGAAATACACGCCGGCGGGTTCGACCGAATCGACGCAGGCGGCATCACGCAGGACCGAGTTATAGTCACGGTCCGGAAGCCCCGCGTCCAGCTGTGTCCATGTTTCGCCGGCGTCGTCGGTCCGGTGGACGGCCAGCCGGCCGCCTGGCGGAATTCTTTCACCGTCTGCCTTCAATGGGATCACCCACGCGGTGCCCGCCCTCCGCGGGTGCGTGAGCATCACAAAACCAAAGTCGGCGGGCAGCCCGGCGGCGATTGACGTCCACGTCTCCGCGTCGTTGTCGCTGCGGTAAACGCCGTGGTGGTTTTGCGCGTACAACCGGCCGTCGACGGCGGCGTCCGCGGCGATCTTATGGACGCACTGGCCGAACTCGGGGTCCGGATCCGGCATGAAGTAAGCGGAAATTCCGGCGTTGCGGGGCACCCAGGAGGTTCCGCCGTCGAGCGAGGAGTACACGCCGCCGGTGCTCATCGCGACGTGCACCTTTTCCCCGCTGTGATCAACGAGGATGGAGTGCGCAGCCGCTCCGCCATACCCGGCACCCCATTCGCTGCGGTGCGGGTGGTCCCAGAGACCCCGGTTGAGCTCAAAGTGTTCCCCGCCGTCGGTCGACTTCCAGACCGATATCGGCTCGCAGCCGGCCCACACCACGTCGGGGCGGGAGTCGGAGTCCGGGTGGATCTGCCAGATGCGTTCCAAAGCGGCATCGGTGTTTTGCGGGAAGCGGATGGCGCCCTGTTCAGGCTCGGTCCAGGTCGCCCCGAGGTCGTCCGAATGGACAACGGTAGGCCCCCAGTGTTCCGAACGTACTCCCACCAGCAGGCGGGTACGCCCACTTCGGGTGTCGATGCCGATGCTGGGGATCTCGCTCATCAGGAAATGCGGCCCGGTCAGCGTCCAGTCTTTACGGTCCTGGCTCGTGGCCAGCCAAAGCCCCTTTTTGGTCCCAATCGCGACAATGTGAGTATGTGCGGTCACCATGCCCACCATGAAATCACCGCTGCCGGGCAGCCGCAAGGACTTTTTGTTGCGCCAGCCAGCGCTCCGGCGCGGGCTCACGTGTCTGCCAGTCCAGGGCCTGCCCGGGTTTCAGTCCACAAATTCCGACTGCGTTTCGATGAAGTCCCAGTCGGCCGGAGTCAGCACTTCCGCTGCGGCGCCGGGCCCCGGCCCCCCGGCTGCGGCGATATGGTTGAGCACGAACGGCGGAACTTCGGTGGCACGCAGGTTTTCCCGCAGCCACTCCTTTGATGCCAGTTCCAGATCCAGCCACCACATGAAAATCTCCACGGCGGTCACCTCTTCCTTTCTGCTTCAACGTTATGCCCCGGATCGTCGTGCAGGAAGACCCTGTTCAGGCCGACGCCTCCCGGGGAACAATGGAGTATGTCTTCCGAGCGCACCAGCGGTCCAAACCCATTGCTCGTCGGGGTGCTTCCGGGACAGCACCCCGAAGTGCTCCAGACCGCGGCCTCGCTGGCCAAGCGTCTCGCCGCACCGGTTATTTGCGCCTACGTGGACGAGGCCAGCTATTTGGTGGACTGGGACCCGGCGCGTTCCATGCACCGGCTGTCGTTTCACCCCGACACGGACAAAGATGAGATTCAGGCCGTCACGCAGCAATTGCGGATCACCATCCAGGCTGCCTGCGGCGACCAGGGAATCGACTGGACATTGCGGACCCTGGGTGGAGATCCAGCCCGGGCCCTGGGCCGGCTGGCTGCGGACTCAAGCGCCGAAATCATCATCGTGGGTACCCCCGAGCGCGGTCTCGGGCACCGTCTTGCCGCGGCCCTGAACGGCTCCGTCGCGGCGTGGCTGAGCCACCACCAGGACCGTCCCATCCTCATCGTTCCCGCCCCGGCGGACCCGCTGAGGGGTCCGGAAAACTAAAGCGAAAGTAGATATTCGCGGGGGTGGTAATCGTCCTCAACCCCCCGGTAAACTTTTATTCGTAGGCGGCATGAAGGCCTACCCCAAAGTTGCTCCGGAGTGCGTATCCCCCAATAACGCACTCCGGAGCTCTTTAATGTCCGGACACTTTCCGGATTCCCCGTCTCTCTTAGGACACCTCTCCCCGGACTTGAAATATACCCCTAGGGGGTATATGTTTGGTTTATGGACGATCCCGAGGTTTCTCCCGTCTCACCGGCCGCGGACATACACCGACAGCATGGCTACGCCGGCAATAAGGACGCCTACCTGCGCCGGCTTAAGCGCATCGAAGGCCAGGTGCGCGGCATTGCCCGGATGGTCGATGAGGATAAATACTGCATCGACATCCTGACCCAGGTGGCGGCGGTCACCAAGGCCCTCCACGCCGTGAGCCTGGGCCTGGTGGAGGAACATATCGGGCACTGCGTGGTCGGAGCCGCTTCGGAACAAGATCCGGCTCTGCGCGCGGATGCCATCGACCTCAAGGTCAAAGAGGCCACCGACGCGATCGGTCGCCTGCTGCGCTAGCGGACCTGCCAACTGATGACGATGTGGCCGGTTCACCCACCGGCCCAACGATAAGGAGTTCACGATGAGTACCGTTTCCACAGTTGTCAGCGTTTCCGGTATGACCTGCGGCCATTGCGTCTCTGCCGTCAGCGAGGAACTTGAGTCGTTGGCCGGCGTTGAAACGATCGACGTCGACCTCAATGCCGGCGGCATCTCCACGGTGACCATCACGTCCACTGACAAGCTGTCCTCCGCAGAAATCGGCGAGGCGGTCGCCGAAGCCGGCTATCTGGTGGTAGCCAACGAAGCCTAAGACCGACGCCCGGCACGGCCCGCATGCCACCGAAAGGAATCTCCATGAGTAGCACCGCGAGCAGCGAGCAAGTGTTTAGTCAGACCGGCCGCCGGGCGATTGAGCTGGACATCGAGGGCATGACCTGCGCATCCTGCGTCAGCCGCATCGAGCGAAAACTCGGCAAACTCGAGGGCGTCGAAGCCTCCGTCAACCTGCCCTTGGAGTCCGCCCGGGTCGCAGTTCCGCCGGGTATCACCGATGAGCAGATCATGGCCATCGTAGCCGCCGCCGGGTACACGGCAACGGTCCGGTCTCCCGGCCACGAGGATTTGCCCGAAGCCGGGCCACAGCACCCCGCAAGCCCGGAGAATGCCGGTGGCGTGGCGGCGGAACTTCGGCCGCGGCTCATCGTGGCCACCGTATTGACCGTGCCGGTTTTCCTGATCTCGATGATCCCGGCACTCCAGTTCGCCAATTGGGGCTGGATCGCGGGGCCCCTCGCCCTCCCGGTGGCGAGCTGGGCGGCGTGGCCGTTTCACCGCGCCGCCGCCGTCAACGCGCGCCATTTTTCCTCCACGATGGACACCCTTGTGTCCGTCGGGGTGACCGCCGCCTACGCCTTCTCGGCCTGGCAGCTCCTGGCGGATCCGTCATTGACCGCACACCAGGGAATGGACGGCGAAGGGATGGAGGCCGGCGGGCTCTACTTTGAGGTCGCGTCCGTCGTCACCACGTTCCTGCTGCTGGGCCGCTACCTTGAGGCCAACGCCAAACGTAAGGCCGGAGACGCACTCAGGGCCCTCCTAAACCTTGGAGCGAAAGACGCGACCGTCCTCAGGGACGGCAGCGAGCACAATGTTCCTGCGGAACAGCTCGGGGTGGGTGATGTGATCGTGGTCCGGCCCGGCGAGAAGATCGCCACCGACGGCGTCGTCATCGAAGGAACCTCTGCCGTGGACGCCTCCCTGGTCACCGGCGAGTCCGTTCCCGTGGAGGTCGGCCCGGACAGCCCCGTCACGGGGGCCACCATAAACACCTCCGGCCGGCTCCTGGTCCGAGCCACCCGTGTGGGCACTGAAACCACACTGGCACAAATGGCGCGCCTCGTCGCCGAGGCGCAAACCGGGAAGGCGCCCATTGCCCGGCTCGCGGACCGCATCAGCGCCGTCTTCGTGCCCATCGTGTTTGGCGTGGCCGCCGTGACGTTCGCCGGGTGGCTTATCGTGGCCGGACCCGCCGTCGACGCTGCCGAACTGCGGGCTGCCTTCACGGCCGCCGTCGCCGTTCTGGTCATCGCGTGTCCTTGCGCACTGGGACTCGCCACACCCGTGGGCCTGCTGACCGGGACGGGCCGCGGAGCCCAGCTGGGCATCCTGATCAAAGGACCGGAGGTCCTTGAGGACACCCGGGGCGTGGACACTATCCTGCTCGACAAGACCGGTACCGTCACCACCGGCCACCTGGCCGTCGACGCGACCGAAACGTTCGGCACCTTCACTCCCGCCGACATTCTGCGCCTCGCCGGGGCCGTCGAATCCGCCTCTGAGCACCCCATCGCACGCGCCATCGCGGCCGCCGCAGCCGCCGCAGCCGACCCGGCCGGCCCGGCTGCAGTCCTGGAGAGCGGAACCGGACGCCTCCCCGCCGTCGCCGGCTTCCGTTCGGCGCCGGGCGGCGGCGTCCAGGGGACAGTCTCCGGGCGCCTGATTACGGCCGGGCGCACCGGCTGGCTGAAAGAAAACGGCATTGTTCCGGCCAGCGCACAGCAGGACGCCTTCCGGGCCGCAGAAGAGTCCGGCGCCACCGTCATCTGGGTCGCAGTGGACGGCGAAACCTCGGGCCTCATCAGCCTTCGGGACACCCTCAAACCGGGATCGGCAGCGGCGGTCGCAAGGTTCCGGCAGCTCGGGCTGCGGCCCATCCTGCTGACCGGAGACAACGCCGTCGTTGCTGCGCAGGTTGCCGCCGCCGTCGGGATCGATCCCCGGGATGTGTTTGCCGGTGTGCTGCCCGCAGGCAAAGTCGAGGCGGTGCGCAAGCTCCAGGCAGGCGGCGCCACAGTGGCGATGGCCGGCGACGGCGTGAATGACGCGGCGGCCCTGGCCCAGGCGGACCTGGGGATCGCCATGGGCTCCGGCACCGATGTCGCCATCGAGGCCGCCGATCTGACCGTTATGGGAAACGACCTCGGGCAGGTGGCCCAGGCCATCGAACTGTCCCGCCGGACCCTGGGCACCATCAAGACGAATCTGTTCTGGGCGTTTTTCTACAACGCGGTCGGCATTCCGGTGGCGGCCCTGGGCCTGCTCAATCCGATGATCGCCGGTGCCGCAATGGCCGCCAGTTCGGTCCTCGTAGTGGCCAACTCACTAAGGCTGCGCAGCTTCGGCAAGTAGCCGCGCCGGGCCGGTGCCGCACAATCAGGGCACCGGTTCGACGTCGTTCGCGTGGTCGAGTGCGGCCGGCGTCGCCGCCGCGTTGCGGAGTTCATCGAAGCGCACCAGCACGACGCCGCCGACGATCAGGATCCCACCGACCAACTGGATGGGACCGGGCAGTTCGCCGAGCAAGAGCCAGGCCCAAATGACTGCAAAGAGGACCTCGGTGAGTGAGACGAAGGACGCCACCTTGGATCCGAGCGCCCGGGCCGCCATAATTCCGGAGACGTACGCGAGGACGGTCGCCAGGACAACGAGTCCGGCCAGCGGGACCCACCACGGCGTGATCCATGTCCCCAGCGTCGTGTCTGCCGTGCTGAAGGCCATGGGCAGCAGGCCGGTCGCGGCCGCAAGCCACATGACGACGGCGCCCACCATGAGCCCGCCGGAGGCCAGCACGATCGGCGGCAACGTATCGTTCTCTTTGGCCGTGATGAAGAAATAAATGGCGAGGCACACAGCCGCTGCGACTCCCCACATCACGCCGATCACATCGATTTTGACCGCACCGGTAAGGTCCAGGACCAGGACGAGGCCGCCAAGGGAGAGCAAGGTGCCCGCGATGGTCAGCGGCCGGGGCCGTTTCCGGCTCGCAACCCACAGCCACAGGACGATCAGGACCGGTGCCAGGTACTCGAGAAGGAGCGCGACGCCGACCGACAGCCGGGCCACTGCGTTGAAGTAGAACAGCTGGCAGGCCGCGATGCCAATGAAGCCGAAGAGCGCGATGGTGATCCAGTTGTCCTTGAGCCGGTGCCAGCGACCGCGCAAGGCCGGGATGGCCGGGACCACGAGGATCAGTGCAGCTCCGGTGAGCCGCGCTGTGACCGCGGCGCCGGGCGTCCAGCCAGTCTCCATGAGGGCTTTCGCGAACGACCCGGAGAGGCCAAACACAGCCGAGGAGAACAGGGCAACACCCAGGCCTGAGGCCATGAACCCCGAGCCGGCGCCGCCGGAACCGTTGGGGCGGGAGGCCGGGCGTCCGGGAGCTTCAGTGATCGCGGCATCGGCGGGATTGCGTGCGGCAGACACAGCTGCCTCCTGTCAGGAGTAAAGTTGGGTTATGCTCCTGACAGTACGCCGCAAATTAGTAAGGAGTCAAGATGGTTTTTGCCCCTGACACGGAAACCGCCCTGCGGTCGGTGGTCGCTCTCATCAACACCGGCACCAACGGCGAAGAGCACCTCCCTGCGCTCGACGACCTCGACCGGTTCCTTGAGGCAGAAGGCTTCACCGGGTCGCGGTCCCGCGACGCAGCCGAACTGGCCGGCGTGCACCGGCTCCGCGACCGGCTGGCCGAGGTGTGGCTCGCGGATGAAGACACCGCCGTAGACACCGTGAACCGGCTGCTCAGGGATGCCTGCGCACTCCCCCAACTGGTCAGGCATGACCACTGGGACTGGCATCTCCACGCCACCGCACCGGAGGCTCCGCTGGCGGACCGGATGAGCACGGAGGCGGCCATGGCACTGGTGGACGTGATCCGCAGCAAGGAGTGGGACCGGCTGCTCGTGTGTGCGGCCGAGGATTGCGACGCCGTAGTGCTGGACCTCAGCCGCAACCGCTCCAAGCGCTACTGCGACACGGGAAACTGCGCGAACCGCGCCCACGTCGCGGCTTACCGGGCGCGCAAAGCCGCGTCCTGAGGGCGCCGGCCGGAACTGGTGCAGCGGCGGCGTCAGTGGCCGTTGTCGCGCAGCGGCGTCAGTGGCCGTTGTCGCGCAGCGGCGTCAGTGGCCGTTGTCGCGGGGCGGCGCGTCAGGCGCACCGGCGCCGTCCGTACCGTCCGCACGGTAGCCGTGGCCAGCGGCTGGCCGCTTGGAGCTCAGATTCACGCCGGAGCCTTTGCCGAGGTGGGCCTCGTTGGCCTTGTGGCTCATCGAGAGCATGGCGGCCACCACCAGGGTCACAATGAAGGCGATCCCGGCGCCGATCAGGGCCAAATCGAGCCGGGGCGCCTTAGCGCTGCCGCCCGAGGCGAAGATCAGCACGCCGAAGAAGGTGATGATTGCCCAGAACGCGGAGAACATAAGCGGTCCTTTGACCGAGGTCCGCAGGCTGCGCGGTTCTCCGGGTTTCTGCTGTGCCAAGATGCTTTCCTCCTGCAGCCGGCGCCCGGCGGGCCGGGGCTGACTTGTTGCCGCAATTGTTCTACGCAGGGTAGAACCTGTCGGAACTAGTTTACGGCCTTCGCGGAATCGTCCCGCGCATCGTGCCGCAGGGTCAGGCCGGCCAGGATCCACAGCACCCCGGCGATGATGGCGCCGCCGCCGGTGACGCCGAGCAGGGCATGCGGGCCGAGACCGATGAAGAACGGCAGTGCGGCCGCCGTCCCGAGTCCGATCACGCCCGAGGCGATCCAGTCGCGTGCCAGGACGGACCGGCCGCGGCCGGCAAAACCGAGATACAGTTCAGCGGCACCCGCCAGACCCAGCCCCGCGGCCGCCACGGTGCCGAATGCCAGGGCGCCGGGAACCAGCATCACGGCGGCGCCGGCGCCGACCAGGACGGAACCTGCCGCGGAAAGGACCTTGGCGGACCGCGTCCCCGCCACGAGGCCGGTCTTGTTGATGCCCCAGAACAGCACCACTCCGGTGGCTGCCAGGTAGATTCCGCCGGACAGTCCCATGCCCGTGTCCGACGGCGACGCCCAGAACACCGTCAGGGCGCCAAACGCCAAGGCTACGGCGGCCCGGAAGAGGACCGGCTTCCAGAGTTCCGCCGAGGCAGGACGGGCGGTGGTGGCATCGGGCGTTTTGGGGAAAGTCACCTGACCAGTTTAGTGCGCCCCGGTCACGCGCGGGCCCCGAGCACCATCCACCGGTCCGTGCGCGCCCGCAGGCCGAGCGTGAGTGCCCGAACCAGCATGTAGCCGAGCGAGAATGCGGCCCACACCCACAGAAGTCCCGTACCGCCGTCGGCTCCGGTCAGGTGGACGGCGAGCAACAGCGGCAGGTAGACCGCCAGGTTAATGACGCCGGCCACCGCCAGGTATTTTGCGTCGCCGGCGCCAATCAGGACGCCGTCGAGGACAAAAACGTACCCGGCGAGTGGCTGTCCGGCTGCGAGCACGAGCAGGGCGAGCGTGAGGGCTGAGGTAACGCCGGCGTCGGACGTAAAAAGCGGCCCGAGCCACGGCGCCGCCATGGCCAGCAGGGCTCCCGTGAGGACCCCGAAGCCGAGGCCCCACCGCGTCATGGTGCGCGTCAGTGCACGGGCAGCGTCCGAACGTCCGGCTCCGAGTTCCTTGCCGATCAGCGCCTGGGCCGCGATGGCGAGGGCATCCAGGGCGAAAGCCAGGAACGTGAAGATGGTCATGGCCAGCTGATGGGCGGCCAGGTTGACGGAGCCTTGGGCAGTCACGACGACGACCGTCACGAGGATCGCGATCCGCAGGCTGAGCGTCCGCAGCATCAGCCACGAGCCCACCTTGGTCATGGCCCGGATGCCGTGCCAGTCCGGCCGTAGCGGCACGCCATAATGCCGGGCGCTGCGCCGGACCATCACGACGTACACCAGGGCCATCGCCCACTGGGCAATGCTGGTGCCGACGGCGGAACCGGTCACGGACCAGTCAAGACCGTAGACCAGGACCAGGTTCAGCACGATGTTCAGCGCGAATCCGGCCGTGGCTACGACGAGCGGGGTCCGGGTGTCCTGCATCCCCCGCAGCACCCCTGTCGCGGCAAAGATGAGCAGCATGGCGACCAACCCGGGCATGGACCAGCGCAAATAGTCCACCGCAAAGGACCGCACGTCACCGCGGGCACCCATCAGTTCCAGGAGGGGTTCGGCGGCCAAAAACCCGGCGGCAGCCAGCACGAGTCCGAGCAGGAAAGCCAGCCAGACGCCGTCGCGTCCGGCCGCGAGTGCGCGCGGAAGCTTGCCCTCGCCGATGGCGCGTGCGACGGCGGGCGTTGTGGAGTAGGCGAGGAACACCATCAGCCCCACCGCCGTGTGGAGCACCGCGGATGCGAGTCCGACGCCGGCGAGCTGCGCCACGCCGAGGTGTCCGACAATCGCCGAATCCGCGAGCAGGAACAGGGGTTCAGCGACCAATGCCCCGAAGGCGGGTACGGCGAGGCGGAGGATTTCGCGGCGATGGCCGGTTGGGACTGACAGTCCGGCTGCGGCAGGTCGTGATGGTGGCACGGGTCAACCCTAGCTGGGGTGGTGGTCCCGGGCGGCACCCTGCGTCACTTAGTTGACTGTTCAACCAAGCGGGGAGATAGTTGAATCTACAACTTCAAGGATGCCGTGCGCGGCACCCGCTCCTGCCCGGAAAGGCACATCACATGAACCAGACCGCCCTGACCACCTCGGCCCGTATCATTCTCCGCGTCATTACCGGCTTTCTCTTCGCGGCCCATGGCTGGCAGAAATTCAACGAATTCACCATTGCCGGGACCCAGGCCGCCTTCGCCCAGATGGGAGTTCCGGCGGCTCAGGTGGCGGCTCCGGTCGTCGCCACGCTGGAACTTGTTGGCGGTATCGCGCTGATCGTCGGCGTGCTCACCCGCGTGTTCGCCGCCCTCCTTGCCCTGAACATGCTCGGCGCACTGTTTCTGGTGCATGCTCCGTCCGGCATCTTCGTCGAAGCCGGCGGCTTCGAGCTGGTGCTGATTCTGGCCGCCGCCGCCCTGACCGTCGCACTGGTCGGTGCGGGACGCATGTCCGCAGACCGCGCGATTTTCGGCCGCAGCACGTCCCGGCTGCGGGTCCTCGCCTAATTCCCGTCCCACAGGGCGCCGTTTATGACGCCCGGCCGGACAGGCACTTGGCCCGTCAGTAAACTCACACCATGAACGAAACTGCGGCGAACGCCGTGACCCTGCGCTTCCTGGCGGCACCCATGGACATCGGCCACAGCGGTTCCGTCGACGCCGGCACCGTGCTCGAATGGGTGGACAAGGCTGCCTACGCGGCCGCCGTCGGCTGGGCGAAGTCCTATTGCGTCACGGCCTACGTGGGCAACATCCACTTTGCCGATCCCGTCAACAGCGGCGACATGGTCGAAGTCGAAGCCACCATCGTTTACACCGGCCGATCCTCGATGCACATCCGGACCGTGGTCTCCTCGGGAGATCCCAAAGGCGGCCCGGCCACCATGCGCAGCCAGTGCATGGTGATTTTCGTGGCCGTGGGCGACGACGGGAAACCCGCACCGGTGGCGCAGTTTGAGCCCGTGACCGTCGCGGAAATCGAAGAGCGCGACCATGCGCTGGCGCGGATCAAGGTCCGCGACGACATTGTCGCCGCCATGAGCTCCCAGGAGTACACCGACGCCGGCACCGCAGAGCGTGTGGTCCTGCGGTTCATGGCTGCCCCGACCGATGTTAATTGGGGCGGAAAGGTCCACGGCGGCATTGTGATGAAGTGGATCGACGAGGCCGCCTACGTCTGCGCCTCACGGTACTGCGGGCGGGACACGGTGGCCGTGTTTTCCGGCGGAGTCCGGTTCTACCGTCCGTTGTTGATCGGCCATGTGGTGGAGGTCGAAGCCCGGCTGGTTTACACCGGGACCAAGGGCATGCACATCGCTGTCCACGTCCGCTCGGGCGACCCCAAGGGGCGCGAGCTCAACCTCACCACGTATTGCCTGACCGTGATGGTGGCACGCGATGAGCACGGGAACTCGGTCCCGATCCCGCAGTGGGTGCCGATTTCCGGAGAAGACAAACGGCTGCACGCCCACGCGCAGGAACTCCTGGAAATCCGCGGCCGCGCACCCGGGAACCGGCTGCCCAACCACCTGCTGAAAGCCGGTCCGGAGCACGCGGCAGGCTAGAAGCCGCCGCCGCCCCCGGCGTCGGCCGCCATATTCGCGAACCGTGAATAGTGGCCCTGGAAGGCCACCACTATGTCCTTGGTAGGACCGTTACGGTGCTTGGCGATCAGGATATCCGCTTCACCGGCCCGCGGGGATTCCTTGTCGTAAACATCCTCGCGGTGGAGCAGGATCACCATGTCCGCGTCCTGCTCAATGGAGCCCGATTCGCGGAGGTCGGACACCATGGGCCGCTTGTCCTGGCGCTGCTCGGAGCCACGGTTCAGCTGCGAAAGGGCGATCACGGGCACCTGGAGTTCCTTGGCCAGGAGCTTCAGGGCACGGGAGAACTCGGAGACTTCCTGCTGGCGCGATTCGACCTTTTTGCCGGAGCTCATGAGCTGCAGGTAGTCCAGGATCACGAGCTTGAGGTCGTGCTGCTGCTTCAGCCGGCGGCACTTGGCACGGATTTCCATCAACGACATGTTGGGGCTGTCATCAATAAACAGCGGGGCGTCATTCATCCGGCCCATGGTCGTGGCGATCTTGGACCATTGCTCGTCCTTGATGGTGCCCTTGCGGAGGTCCTGCAGGCCGATGGTAGCCTCGGCCGACAGCAGGCGCATCGCGATCTCGTTCCGGCCCATTTCGAGCGAGAACATCACGGTGGCGAGGTTATTCTTGATGGCCGCGGAGCGGGCAAAATCCAGCGCGAAGGTGGACTTACCCACGGCCGGGCGGGCCGCAATCACGATCATCTGTCCCGGGTGCAGGCCGTGGGTCAGTTCGTCCAGTTCGTAGAATCCGGTGGGGACCCCGGTCATTCCCTCGCCGCGGTGGCCGGACGCTTCGATCTCGTCCACGGTGGACTCCATGACGTCCTTGAGGACCACGTAGTCCTCCGCCGTGCGGCGTTCGGCCACGGCATAGATCTCGGCCTGGGCCTGATTGACCAGGTCCTCGACCTCGCCATCCTGTCCGTAGCCGAGCTGGACAATCTTGGTGCCGGCGTTGACCAGTCGCCGGAGGACCGCGCGTTCGGCCACGATCTCGGCGTAGTAGCCGGCATTGGCAGCGGTGGGAACAGTCTGGATGAGCTCATGCAGGTACGCGGGGCCACCGATCCTGTTGATCTCACCGCGTTTGGTCAGCTCATCCGATACGGTCACGGCGTCGGCCGGTTCGCCGCGGCCATAGAGGTCGATGATGGCTTCATAGATTGTCTCGTGGGCCGGACGGTAGAAGTCCTGGCCCCGCAATATCTCCACGACGTCGGCGATGGCGTCCTTGGAGAGCATCATGCCACCCAGCACGGACTGCTCGGCCGGGATGTCCTGTGGCGGTTTGCGGCTGCCTTCGGGGCCCGCGTGCGCCCTCGATGGAATCCAGATGCGTAACTGACAAAACTGCCGTCCTTCATTGTGTTTCCGCGGCGGACCAGATGTCCGCCATGGGCGCGTATGCCATGTGCCGTGCCGGCCGGTGGCGTTGATCCGGTGTGCGCGCCGGTTTCTTATCCCTGTCTACCAGCTGGCACCGACACCGTTTCCTCTGGCCAGGGTTTGGGGCGTGAGTCCGGGCCGGTCTGCGTAGTCGCGGCCGGACCGAGGGAGATTCCGATCCGGGCGGCGTCCTGGAGCGTTCGCAGCCAAAGCTTGATATCCAGCAACGTTATCCGCCCATCCGGCTACGACCAACCCGCTCATGGCGCGCACCTGTGGATAACCTGTGCACTACCGCGTGCTGCTTGTGCACAGCCTGTGGGAACACCTGTGGATAGAAAAATAGTTCCCCCGGGAATCAGGTCCTGAACTGCGGAAATACAAGGAACCGCTTGTGGACACGAAAGTTTTTCGCAAAACCTTCATCCACAGCTTGTGGCCGGAGGCTGGGGATACCCGGCCGAAACGCACCCACAAATAGCGGAAAATCTTCGCATTTCGTGACGCAACCCTCACTCGCGCCCCCGAATTGACGCCGTCTGTGATCACACTGTACGGACCGGCCCAACATGCTGTGGATAACCGCGATCTGGCATAAGCTCTAGCTATGGGCGACGTATTGCTGGTCATTTTCCCTGCCCTCGTGTTGGCAGCCGTTCTCTGGGCCGTCGCGACGGCCCTGAAACCGCGCGGCGCAGGCATCTCGGACGCGGAACTTTATCAACTCGAACTGGCCATGAAATCCGAAGAGCATGCCGCCGCACAGGTTCGTGCCGCCACAGCAGCCCGCGCGCGGATTGACGCGGCAACCCGCCCCAGCCAGAACGAACAACAGCAGACGCAGCAAGAGGTCAATGCCCGTGCGAACCGGGGATCCCGGACGGCATCCGCCTCGTTTGCCGATCACGCGGGCAACGACACACAGGTCATGCCGGGCGGGCAGTTGAATCCACAATTTGCCCTTCAGCTGCAGTCACTTGCCCGAAGCGGCAACAAGGTCCAGGCGATCAGACTGCTGCGCAAGGCCACCCACTCGGATCTCATCACCGCAAAGAACTATGTAGATCGGCTGCAGTAAATGGAAGCCCTGCTTATCCCCCTCGTGATCCTGGTGCTCGTCGGAACCGGCGTCCTGCTGGTATTTCGCGCCATGTCGACCGGCCGTAAGGCCAATCGCGGACCCGGATCAACGCTGTCCGGGACAGCACCCTCCGGGGCAGTACCGCCCGAATCCGCGGCCCGGCAGCCGGGTGGGCAGCCGGGCAGGGAGCCCGCTGAGCTTGCACGCTCGGCGGCTGCAAAACTCGATCAGGAGCAGCACCGCCTCCTCTACGCCCTGATTGCGCAGGGACAGGCAATGGCGGCCATCAAGCTCTACCTCGAGGCCACGGGGGAGGGTCTGCGGGCGTCCCGTGACGCCGTCAGCGCCCTGGCGGCGCATCCGCAGCCGTTCCAGCCGCCAGCGACCCCGCTGGACAGCGAAGACGGCCAGGACGACGACGAGCCGCAGCGCTTCCCGTACCGCTACCGCGCCATTGCCAGCAAAGGCGACGTCACCCGTGAGGTCAGCAGCAACATGCTCAACGACGAGATCTACGGCAGGATCCGCACCCTGGCCAGAAGCGGCGACACCGAGGGCGCCGTCAGGGCCCTCACCCGCCATTCGGACATCTCGACGAAGCAGGGCCCGGGAGTTCATCGCCCTCCTCGACGACTGACGTCCCCGCCCATTGTTTTCCGGCACGCTGCGGCTGGCGAGGGCCTCCGTTCAGTGTCCCGCGGAGATACCGGCCAGCATTTGTTCAAAGGGCAGCGACTCCGGCGGCGAAGGCTTCCGCCCGGGTTCAGTGCTCTGGAGCAGGCCGGCGAATTCCGCCGCGGCCCGGGCAACCCGGCGGGAGAGCGGCGAACCGCCGTCGCCGCCGTTCCCCCAGTCCTGTGGTCCGGCGAAGACCGCGGTGGCCGCAATACGCGCGCGGAGATAGGTGAAGAGCGGCCGCATGGCGAAGTCCAGCACCATCTGGTGCCGGTCCGTGCCGGCGGTGGCACCGAGAAGGACGGCCTTGCCCTCCAGTGAACCGGGCGCCAGGATGTCGATGAACGATTTGAACAGTCCGCTGTACGAGGCACTGAACACCGGGCTCACGGCAATCACGCCATCGGAGGCCTCGACCCGGGCAATCATTTCCGCGAGGCGGGGTGCGGCGAAGCCTGTCACGAAGTTGTTGGCAATTTCCACGGCGTGCTCGCGCAGCTCCACCACCTCGACTGTGGCGGTGATCCCGGCGGCCGAGAGACTGCTTTGGGCAGCGGCTGCCAATCGGTCTGCCAGCAAGCGGCTCGACGACGGGACGCCGAGCCCGGCGGTAAGGACAGTTATGCGGCGCGCTTCCACGGCGTTCTCCATTCGAAGTAACTGTATGCATTTGCATCTACTGGGATAAGTCGCAGCCTTCGGTGTTTATTCCCCTCCGCGGCTGACAATGCCGGCTCTGTCTGCCACAATCGCGGAATGGCTGAGAATGTAACCCGCCCAACCGATGCCTCCGTTATGGACTTCCTTGCCGCCGTCGAGCACCCCGTCAGGCGCGCCGACGGACTCCGGCTCCTCGCCCTCATGGCGGAGATCACCGGGGAGCAGCCCCGGATGTGGGGACCAACGATTGTGGGCTTCGGCCAGTATCACTACAAATACGAGACCGGACGCGAAGGGGATGCAGCCGCCGTCGGCTTTTCACCACGGAAGGCCAGCCTGTCGATCTACGGCGCCACGTACAGCCCGGAAGCCGCCGGACTTCTCGAACGCCTGGGCAAACACAAGACCGGCGCCGGCTGCCTGTATGTGAATAAACTCGCCGACGTGGACGAAGCCGTCCTCCGGGAACTGATCCGAACCGGTTACCGGCATATCACCACCGTGCTGCACCAGTCCTGACCGCAACGCGGTGCCACTTCCGGCCCGTTGCCGCGCCCTTTATGGACCAAAAGTGATCCCGCGGTGGGGCGGCCGGGCACGAAAAAGCCCCCGTGTTCAATTCCTGGAGGAACCGAAGACGGGGGCTTTTCAGCAGTTCAGGACTGCTTAGCCAAAACGGCGGTAGTCGAAGTGATTACTTGCCTGCGACTACGTCGAGTTCGATCACAGCGGCAACGTCGTCGTGCAGACGAACGTTGGCCTGGTAGGAGCCAACCGACTTGATGTGTGCTGGCAGTTCAACCTTGCGCTTGTCGATGCGGCCAAGGCCAGCGGCCTCAACAGCGTCGGCCACGTCGCCCTGCTTGACGGTGCCGAACAGACGTCCGGTCTCGCCAGCCTTGACAACGAGCTTGACCGGCTTGGCGGAGAGTGCAGCGGCCTGCTTCTGAGCGTCTTCCAGGGAAGCGTGCTCGCGGGCAGCGCGGGCAGCCTTGATGGACTGAACCTGCTTCTCGCCGCCCTTGGACCAGGTCAGAGCGAAGTTGCGGGGCAGCAGGTAGTTACGTGCGTAACCGTCCTTGACCTCGACAACATCGCCAGCAGCACCGAGACCGGTTACTTCGTGGGTCAGAATGAGCTTTGCCATGTTAGTTAATCCCTTCCTTAGCCGCGGCCAGCGCCGGAGTAAGGCAGCAGAGCAACTTCGCGGGCGTTCTTGATTGCCTGGGCGATCTTGCGCTGTTCCTGCACCGTGACGCCAGTGACGCGACGGGCGCGGATCTTTCCGCGGTCGGAGATGAACTTGCGCAGCAATGCTACGTCCTTGTAGTCGATGACAGTGATGTCAGCGGCCTTCAAGGGGTTGGACTTTGGTTTGGGCTTACGGAGTTCAGCCTTAGCCATCGTGGAGCTCCTATTCGATGGAGCCCGTGGATATTGATCCACGGGATGGTGGTGGTCCGGCGGCATGAGCCCCCGCGCGCCTCGCGGCGCCTCGGCGGCTGATGTTGCCGGACCCTAGATGTTGTTTAGAAGGGAGGTTCGGAATCCGGGCCGTTGCCCCAGCCGCCGGCATTGCTGACCCCGGGCGTGGCCCAAGGATCTTCCTGCGCTGCGGGCTGGTTGCCGCCCCATGTCCCACCGGAGTTGCCGCCCTGGTTTCCACCAGAGCCGCCGCCGCTGTTGCCGCCACCAAAGCCGCCCTGGCCACCCTGACCGCCGGAGCGCTGGGTGCGGTTGACTTTGGCATTGGCGTAGCGCAGGCTCGGGCCGATTTCATCGACCTCGAGCTCGATAACGGTGCGCTTCTCGCCTTCTTTTGTTTCGTAGGAACGGCTCTTCAAACGGCCGTTGACAATCACACGCATACCCTTTGTCAGGGATTCGGCGACGTTTTCGGCTGCTTCACGCCAAACCGATGCGCGGAGGAACAGGGTTTCCCCGTCCTTCCACTCATTGGACTGGCGATCAAAGGTGCGCGGGGTGGAAGCGATGGTGAAGTTTGCCACGGCCGAACCTGACGGTGTGAACCTCAGTTCGGGGTCACTGGTGAGATTACCGATGACCGTAATAGTGGTTTCGCCTGCCATCTACTGCCTCCTTGTTCGTTCCTGCGGGGGTGAAGCGGAAAATCGTGGGCTGAAATTACTCAGCAACAACCTTCTGTACTTCGGGGCGGGTGATCTTGGTGCGCATGATGGTCTCGTTGAGACTCAGCTGGCGGTCAAGTTCCTTGGAGGTAGCCGGCTCGGCGGTGAAGTTCACCACGGCGTAGATACCTTCGGTCTTCTTCTGGATTTCGTATGCCAGGCGACGGCGGCCCCAGATGTCAACCTTTTCGATGGTTCCACCATCGTTGGTGATGACACTCAGGAACTTCTGAAGCGTTGGCTCGACGGTGCGCTCTTCGACCTCGGGGTCGATGATTACCATCAATTCGTAAGGACGCATATGTGAACCCACCTCCTTTGGGCTAAGCGGTTACGGCATTTCCGTAACAGGAGGTTCATTTGCGGTGTCTTGCGCTGGACTTCCACCGGAACGGTGTCAGGTCGCAGCACAGACTTCACTATCTTAGGGCATCTGGGCTGGATTCGGCGATTCCATGCCCCACGGTAGGCGCAGCCGGGCCGAGGCATCAACACCCGCAGCCGGGCATGTAGAAAACCCGGCAGGCGGTGCATCCGGCAGGCCATGATCAGGCCAGGGGGTTCCTCATCCTGACCTTCACGGCGAACGTTGTGGTCCAGATTGCCGCCTGCGCCGGGCTATGCCGGCGTGCGGAAGAACAACTCCGTGACCTCGGCCAGCCGGTACGGATCGTCGACGCCGCACAGCTCACGCGCCGAGTGCATCGAGAGCAGGGGAACGCCGACGTCGACCGTCCGTATGCCCAGCCGGGTGGCCGTCAGCGGGCCGATCGTCGAACCGCACGGCATCACATTGTTGGAGGCGAACTCCTGATACGGAATCCCCGCGTCACCGCAGAGCCGTGCCCAGCGAGCGGCACCATGTGCGTCGGTCGCGTAGCGCTGGTTGGCGTTGATCTTCAACAGCGGGCCGCCGTTGAGCACCGGGCGGTTGACCGGATCGTGGCGCTCCGGGTAGTTGGGGTGGACGGCATGGCCGGCGTCGGCCGAGACGCAGAACGAGGCCGCAAACGCCTGCCGCCGCTGGCTCGCCGAGGCGCCCAGTCCGTCGGAAATACGCACCAGCACATCCTCAAGGATGGGTCCGCTGGCGCCGGAACGGGACGCGGAACCGATTTCCTCGTGGTCGAAGGCGGCCAGTACGGCGATCGGGGCGCCGTCCGGAAGCGCCGATGCGGCGTGCGCGATCAATGCCGTGAGCCCGGCATGGGTTGCCGAGAGGTTGTCGAGCCGGCCGGAGGCGAAGAACTCGCCCTTGGCCCCGAACACGGCCGGCGTCTGCGTGTCCGCGATGACGACGTCGTACCCGCCGATCCGGGCGGGATCCACGCTGGCTCCGGCAACCTTCCCGGCGAGCAGCGCCAGCAGGTCCGCATCGGCCGGATCCCCGAGTCCGAAGACCGGGTTCATGTGCTGCTGCTTGTCCAGGGTCAGCCCGTCATTGACGGAGCGGTCCAGGTGGATGGCGAGCTGGGGAAAGCGCAGCAGCGGGCCGGTGGCGGTGAGATGCTCGGTGCCGTCCAGCATCACGAGACGGCCGGCAAGCTGGAGTTCGCGGTCCAGCCACGAGTTCAGCAGTGGTCCGCCGTAAACTTCGACGCCGGCCTGCAGCCAGCCGAGCTTGCCCGTGGTGGGCTTCGGTTTGAGCTTGAATGAGGGCGAATCGGTGTGGGCTCCCAGGATGTTGAATCCGGTGGTGGGTCCAGCGTCGGCCGGTGCCACCCACGCGATCAGGGCACCGTCGCGGATGATGTAGAACTTTCCGGCACCGGACCCACCCGGGGTTCCGGCAACAGGCCACGGCTGCAACTCATCCAGTCCGGTGAAGCCCGCCGAGTCCAGCCGCCGGGCGGCCTCGTGCGCGGCGTGGAAACTCGACGGCGACGCGGTGACATACGCCCCGAGGTCCCGTATGTGGTCAGCGGCTGTGCTCTGGGTCGGCATGGCTCCGAGTCTAGCGCTGCCCCGGATGCGGTCCGTTCCGTCCTGGTGTGCCGCTGCGGGGCCGAGGGGTGCCGGTCCCGGACGGGACATGCCCTCCCCTATCCGCCAGGAATGGACATAGCGGCAGTATGTCCATTCCCTGGCGCGGGGGAGGGCATGTCCGGTGGTTGCCGGTGGGCTGAGGCGAGAGGGCCGACGCGGGCCGGCCGGGCTAGACGTCACGTTTCTTCAGCAGGATCCCGGCCAGCAGCACCGGAACCGCCACCCAGGCGCCCAGAACCAGGGCGGCCTGCCACACTTCCAGCGTGTCGGGGACATGTTCTACTGCGGTCAGCGGGTCCAACGTATTGCCGGGCAGGTACTTCCGGGCCTCCACGAAGAAGTCTCCCGGAATCAGCTGGAAGGCAATCGGCGCCACAAAGAACAGCCCGACCAGGCTCATGATGCCCCCGGCAGAGTTGCGGATCAACGTGCCCAGGGCCATGCCGATCGCTGCGACGGCCGCCACGTACAGGCTGTTGACCAGCATCAGTTTGATCGACTGGGGGCTCGCCAGATCCAGCGGGAGGTTGTAGGTACCCAGGATTGGGAGAGCCACCAGGCCCGCCATATATACCCCCACAAGGGTGAGTACAAAGGCCGTCACCGTGACCACGATCAGTTTGGCGACGAAGGCCGGCGTCCGGCGCGGTACGGCGGCGAAGGTGGAACGGGCCATGCCGGTCGTGAACTCTGAGCTCATTAACAACACGCCCAGCGCGCCGAGGATCAGCTGCGCGAAGAGGACGCCGGAGGTTGGGGCGCCCAGGGCGAGCTCTGCCCCCTGGTCGGCAAAAGCAGCCCCGGCCCGCGGATTTGTCGCGGCGGCCTCGGAGAATGTGCCGGTTCCCCAGGCCGAAAGGGCACCGAAACCGACCAGGACCAGCATGGTGGCTCCCAGCAGCATCAGCGTGGAGAACAGCGTGCGGAACTTGATGAACTCGGAATTCAACACCCGCAGGAAGGACGGGCCTGCTCCAACGTCGGGAACCCCGGGGCTGCTGGTACTGGAAGTGCGCGAGCCGCCGCCTGCAGCAGTGGTGTCGAGGGCTGAATGGCTCATGGGCTAGTTACCTCCGGGCTGCACGGGAGCTGCGCCCGCGGTGATGTGTGAGTGGTATTCGACTTCGTCCTTGGTCAGTTCCATGTAGGCCTCTTCGAGGCTGACCTGGAGCGGGGTGAGTTCGTAAATCATGACCCGGCCGTCCAGGGCAGCACGCGCAATCTGCCGCGGATCCAGACCCGTGACTTCCAGCAGTTCGTTTTCCTGCCGCGCCACGGTAACGCCGGTTCCGGCCAGCAATTGCTGAAGCTGATCCGGCTGGTCGGTGCGGACGCGGGTTCTGCTCAGGCCCTGGCCGGCAATGATGTCCCGGATCGGGGCGTCGGCGATGATCCGTCCCCGTCCAATCACAATCAGGTGGTCCGCGGTGACGGCCATTTCGCTCATCAGGTGGCTGGAGAGGAACACCGTGCGGCCCTCCGATGCCAGGTGCTTGGCCAGGGTCCGGACCCAGACGACGCCTTCCGGGTCGAGGCCATTGACGGGTTCGTCCAAAATAATGGTCTGCGGGTCGCCCAGCAGCGCGGCCGCGATGCCCAGCCGCTGGCCCATGCCGAGGGAGAACCCCTTGACCTTTTTCTTGGCCACCTCGGTCAGCCCGGTCATTTCAATGACATCGTGCACGCGCTTCCTGGGGATGCCGTGCGTGGCCGCCATCGCCAGCAGGTGGTTGTAGGCGGAACGGCCGGTGTGGACGGCTTTGGCATCCAGCAGCGCGCCGATCTCACGCAGCGGGGCGGCATGCCGGTCAAACGGGACGCCATTAACCGTGGCGGTGCCCGACGTTGGCCGGTCAAGTCCCATAATCATGCGCATGGTGGTGGATTTGCCTGCGCCGTTGGGGCCCAGGAAGCCGGTGATCCGCCCGGCCTCGACGGTGAAGTTCACGCCGGCGACGGCGGTCTTGTCGCCGTAGACCTTCGTCAGGTTTCGTGCTTCGATCATGGAAGCGTTCCTTTGCGTAGGGAGCGGGCAATAACAGTCCGCCGCGAACCGGCAAACGGCGTACACCCCACGCTACCCACACCGCCTACAGTTTTCCGCCGGTTTCAGGGATGAATCAGGGACGGTTCAGGGTGGTCCGGCCGTGTCAGGACCCGGGGGAGTAGTAGACCAGGGCATCGCGGCGGACGGTTAGGTCGACAGTGCGAACTCCGGCCATTACCTCGCCATCGACGGCCAGGACCATGGATGATTCCCCGGATTCCACCCGGATCCGGCTCGATTCGCTCAGGTGCGTGATGCCGGACGTTGCCACCGTTCCTGTCAGGACGGACCAGAGCAGTCGCACGCGCGCAAGGGCTTCGTCGGCCGTGATCATCCGAAGGTCAAGGACACCGTCATCCAACACGGGCCGAAGCAGCGGCGCGTGGTCTCGGGGGTAGTACCGGCCGCGGCCGATGTACAGGATCCAAAGCCGGTGCCGTACGCCGTCGACGATCAGGGTGGTGGGGCAGCCCGCCGCGAAGGTCCGGAACATGGCGATCACTCCTGCCAGTGGTTTCCCCAGCTTCTTCTGAAGCTGCTCCCGGCGGCGCACCAGATCCGGATAGAGTCCGATGCTTGCCGTATTGAGCATGGTCAGCTCGAGGCGTTCAGGGTTGTCCGGCTGCCCGCGCTCCACTCTCACCCGGCCGACGTCGGACCGTGCCGCCGTGCCCGACGCGGCGGCCTCGGCTGCAGCCTCAATGGTGGACGTCCCGGTGTCGCGGGCGAAATGGTTGAGCGTTCCTCCCGGCAATACCAGCAGGGGGAGGGAATGCTCGACGGCGGCGTTCGCGGCAGTGCCGACCGTCCCGTCGCCGCCCCAGACGCCGAGGGCGACGATGCCAGGGCGGGTCGCAACGGCATCAATTTCCGCAGCCACATCCGCGTCTTCGGCGAGAAGAATTATATACGCTTCCGGGAATATCTCTTCCAGGGCCGTTTTGGTCGCCGCCGCGTAGGAGCCGCCCAGGGTGTTGACGGCGATGCCCAGACCCCGCCCGGCAGGCAGTTGCGGCGCCACAACCGCGGTGCGCCGGGTGTCGGGCACGGGCGGACGGACAGGCCACCATTTCCTCGTCAGCAGGGCCGCTCCGGCGCCAATTGCCGACCCGAAAGCCACATCGGAGGGCCAGTGGGCTCCGGTATGGACCCGGGAGTAGGCCACCCCCGCCGCAACCGGGGCCAGCGCGGCGCCGAGCCCCGGGCGGACCAGCCCCACCCCGACAGCGAATGCCGCGGCGGAGGCAGAGTGTCCCGAGGGCATGGAGGAACTGGTGGGCTGGGGATGGACAAACCGGAACACCGGGAGGTGTTCCGGGTGGGGGCGGGCCCGCGGCAGCAGTGTCTTGAAGCCCAGGTTGGTGATGCTGGACGCGACGCCCTGCGCCAGCAGGCCGTGCAGGGCGGCACGCCGGGTCCTGCCGGGAAACAGGGCCAACACGGCGGCGATGCCGAACCACAGCTTTCCCTTGTTGGCCGCGGCCGAGAGCTGCCGGAAAAAATCGTCATGTACGCCGCCCGGGAAGGCTGACACGGCACTGACCAGTTTCCGGTCGAATCTGTCCGCCCTCCCCCGCGCCTTCCTCAGTATGCTCTGCACTGGACCACCCTACTGCCGCGGGACCGTGCGCGCCGTAGTCCGGTCAAGAGCACCCGGGCCCGCGGCGGCCGCTCACTTGCCGCGCAAAGACTTCGCGGCACCGGCAAGCATGAGTGCACCCAGAATCGGAACCCCGATCGCCAGCAGCGCGGTCCGGATTCCGGTTAGGTCCCCGAGGTAGCCCAACAGCGGAGGGCCGGCGAGGAAAGCGATGTAGCCCACGGTGGAAACCACCGAGACCCGGGCGGCGGCGTGCTTGGGATCGTCTGCCGCGGCAGACATGCCCATCGGGAACGCGAGGGCCGCACCGGCGCCCCACAGCGCGGCACCGGCTGTGGCGAGCCAGATATTTCCGGCCAGGACGAAGAGTCCCAGCCCCAGGGCCGCTGCGGCCATGCTGGCCCGGAGCAATGCCACCCGGCCGTAGATATCGATCGCCCTGCCGCCGAAAAATCGCACGGCAGTCATGGCCAGGACAAAGACAGCAAACAGCAGAGCGCCAGTGGACTGTGTGGCGTCAAGTCCGTCCACGGCTGCTTTGGCGATCCAGTCGTTTCCCGCGCCTTCGGTAAGGGTGGCGCCGAGCACCACGACGCCTATCAGCAGGGTGCGGCCATCCCGCCAGGCACTGGCGGCCCGTGGCTCCTTGGCTTCCCCGGCCGGCCGTGGAGCGGCCGGCACATGTTCGAGGAAGTACTTCGGTGTTACAAGGGCCGCGGCCGCAACTACGGCCGCGATCACCAGCAGGTGGGCCGGAAGCCCGATGCCGATGTTGGACAGCCCGGCGCCGATCAGGGCACCGACGAAGGCCCCGCCGCTAAAGGCGGCGTGGAACTGCGGCATAATTGTGCGGCCGAGTTTGTGTTCGACGTCGGCGCCTTCAATGTTCTGGGAGACATCCCAGAGTCCGATGCCGATGCCGAAGAAGAACAGTGAGATTGCAGTTCCCGAAACGGCTCCGGCTGCGAGTGACAGCGCGATGCCCACACCGGCGGCGGCCACCAGAAGCCCGGCGGCTCGAACCGTGTTGGCCGTCCCGATCCTGCCGACCACATGACCGGCGGTGGGCAGGGCGATCAGCGAACCAACCGCCACGCACAGCAGCAGTGTCCCCATCTGTCCGGCGGTGATCTGCAGGATCTCCGTGACCGCAGGGATGCGGGCGGCCCAACTGGCGAACACGAGCCCGTTGATACCGAAGATCAGGAATGTGGCGGCGGCCGCAGCCTTGAGCTGCGGCCGCGTTGCGGTTTGTGTCATACGATCATTGCTTTCACGGAGTATCGGTCAAGTTGGGCAAGTTCGTCCGGGCTGAACATCCAATCCGTAACAACGGCGTCGACGGCATCGAGCGGCGCGACGAGCGCCACGGCACTGGCGTTCCATTTGGAGCCGGAGCAGGCAACAATCACCCGCCCCGCGGATTCAAGTCCTGCGCGCTTCACCGCGGCGTCGTCGAGGTCGTGGGCCAACAGTCCGTCCTGAAGAGTCACCGCGCAGGGAGTGACCACCGCGGTATCGAAGCGCAGCGAGCGGATGTTGGCTTCCGTCATGGGTCCGCGGAAGGACTGCTCGCCGGGGACCAGGCTTCCGCCTGGCAGCAACAACTCGGGGCGGCATCCGGCCTGGGAATCCGCGGTCAGCACACTGACCGCCCGCAGAGACATGGGCATGATCGTCATCTCGCGATGCTGCAGCTGGCGGGCGATTTCCGTGGCTGTGGAGCCGCTGTCCAGCCAGACGTGGCTGTGGTCTTTGAGCAGCGCCGCAACTCCGGCGGCAATCCGTTTCTTGACGGCATTCTCTTCCAGCTCCCTCTGCGCGTACTCCGGGTTTTCGCCGCCGAACAGCAGGCTCTTGGCCCCGCCGTGTACCCTCCGCAGCACGCCATGCCGGGCCAGAACGTCGAGGTCGCGTCGGATGGTGGCACCGGAGGCACCGCACGCGGCCGCCAGTTCGTCCACGGTCACGCGCTCCCGGCCGCGCAGCAGGTCGCCGATCAGGCGGTGTCGCTCATCAGTCCTCATGATCAAATGATACCTATCATTGATTATTTGATCATTATTTGCGCAAGTTCCGTCCGCCTCCGGCCAAACAACGCGGGGTCAGATATCGCCTATAAACCGAAGGAATAAGGGCGCTATCCGACCCCGCGTCGTTGCTCTAGCGGGCGCGTTCGACCCGTTTTTCATCCCACACGGGTTCCGCAGACTCGTAGACCTTCCCGTCGGAGCCGAAGACGAGGAAACGGTCGAAGGTGCGGGCGAACCAGCGGTCATGGGTGACAGCGAGGACGGTTCCCTCAAAGTGGTCGATTGCCCGTTCCAGAGCCTCGGCCGAGTGCAGGTCGAGGTTGTCGGTGGGCTCATCGAGCAGCAGCAGGGTGGCCCCCGAGAGCTGGAGCAGCAGGATCTGGAAGCGGGCCTGCTGGCCGCCGGAGAGGGAGTCGTACTTCTGCTCCGACTGCCCGGCCAGGCCGTAGCCGTCCAAGGCACCGGCGGCCGCCTCGCGACCCAACCCGGAGCGGTGTTCGTCGCCGCGGTGCAGGATATCCAGCAGGGTCTTGCCGAGCAGGTCGGGGCGGATATGGGTCTGGGCGAAAAAGCCGGGCCGGATCCGGGCGCCAAGCTTCACGGTGCCTTCGTGCGGCACCTCGGCGATCTCGACCTCAGACACCGGCAGGTGCTCCCGCTCGGGATCTGTGCCGCCGGTGGCAAGCAGGCGCAGGAAGTGGCTCTTGCCGGAGCCGTTGGAGCCCAGCACGCCGACGCGATCGCCGAACCAGACCTCGGTGGAGAACGGCTTCATCAGACCGGTGAGTTCCAGCTTCTCGGCAACGACGGCCCGCTTGGCGGTACGTCCGCCTTTGAGACGCATCCGGACGTTCTGCTCTATCGGCAAGGCCTCGGGCGGTCCAGCCTCGAGGAATTTCGCCAGCCGGGTCTGCGCGGCCTGGTAGCGGTTGGCCATATCGGAGCGGAACGCCGCCTTGTTCTTGTACATATTGACGAGTTCCTTGAGCTTGACATGCTCCTCATCCCAGCGCTTCCGGAGTTCCTCAAAGCGGGCGTTGCGGTCGGCCCGGGCGTCGACGTAGGAGCCGAAGCCGCCGCCATGGATCCAGGCGCCGGCGCCGTTAATTCCGGGCTCGAGCGTGACGATCCGGCCCGCCGCGTTGTTCAGCAGTTCCCGGTCGTGGCTGATGAACAGGACGGTCTTCTTGGATTCGTTGAGTTTCGCTTCGAGCCAGCGCTTGCCCGGGACGTCGAGGTAGTTGTCCGGTTCGTCCAGGAGGAGCAGCTCGTCCGGGCCGGAGAAGAGCGCCTCCAAAACCAGGCGCTTCTGTTCGCCGCCGGAGAGGGTCGACGCCGGGCGGTGCTGGGCGCGGTCGAACGGCAGGCCGAGCGCGGCCATGCAGATCTCGTCCCAGACGGTTTCGACGTCGTATCCGCCGGCATCGCCCCAGTCCACAATGGCCTGGGCGTAGTTCATCTGGGTGGGTTCGTCGTCGTGCTCCAGCATGGCAAGTTCGGCCTCGTCCACGGCGCGGGCCGCGGCGGCCAGCGCCGGCGGGGCGGCGGACACCAGCAGGTCCCGGACCGTCGATTCGTCCCTGACCTGGCCGACGAACTGGCGCATGATGCCCATGTTGCCGGAGCGCCCGACCACGCCTTCATCCGGGACGAGGTCGCCGGCGATGATGCGGAACAGGGTTGTCTTCCCGGTTCCGTTCGGCCCGATCAGCGCCGTTTTGGTGCCGTCCGGAACCTTGAAGGTCACTCCGTTGAGGAGCTGGGTGCCGTCGGAAAGGAAGTAGTCGATGCCGGAAACGTCAATATGAGCCACGCTTCCATCCTCCCACGGCCCGGTCGGCCGGGCCGTGGGAGACGAGGCTGGCGGCTAGCTCATCACCAGGAGATCCGGCCGGCGTGCTGCCCACGGCCGGATGGCTTCAAGCGGCGCCAACCGTGAAAACCGTCGCGTCGTCGAACGGGTGACCCACGATCTGGACGCCCGCAGGCGCACAAACAGCTGTGTTGTCAGGCTGGCTTCAAGCTGGGCCATCGCTGTGGAGAGCGTCGACTGGGTCATCAGCAGCCGTTCGGCCGCGGCTGTCATATTTTCGAGCTCGGCTATCACCGCGAAGTACCGAAGCTGGGGCAAGATAAAAGGCTTCGCCATTCCTCAATGCGCGCATTCTGAGTAGGTCGGCACGGTCACAGGGTACGCAGCCGGTGCAGCAGGAGGGCCACGTGCAACGACGTCCGGGATTCGGCGTCGTCCAGGTCGACGGCGAGGAGCGCCTCAAGCCGGGCCAGCCGGGCGTAAAGCGTCGGCCGGCTCAGGTAGCCGTTGCGGGCGATGGCGGCCTTGTTGCCACCGGACTCAAGGTACTGTCCGAGCAACTCAAGGTACCCTTCCGCGCCCCGGGCTTCGGCGTTCAGGACGCCCTCCAGCTCGGACTCGACGAACTGCTGCACGCGGGGGTCCTTGCGCAGCAGAGCCAGCAGCCCTCGCAGGCGAACATCGGTCGCCCGATAGAACGGCTTGCGGCCACCCGGCAGGGTCGCGGCCGTCTCGGCGACGTGGGCAGCCTCGTCAATACCCGCCGCCGCCTCCAGCAGGGAACCGCGCAGGCGGCCGACGCCGATGCTCCACGTCACCTCCGGGTGGCCGGGCGGACGGCCTCCGTCCAGGGACGGACCGGACGGCGGCCTAGCACTGGCAAGGGCATCGGCGAGGCGCTGGAGCATCGGATCCTCAAGTTGTTTCGCCGGAATCGCCAGGATCATACCCACCGAACCTGACCGGATACTCGCTGTCAGTGCGGTGCCCGAGCCGGACTTGAGGGCCCGGGCGAGCTGCTCGAGCAGTGCCCGCTCCTCCTGCTGGCCGGCGAGCGGATCACCGTCGGCCGCCGCGTCGTCGGGCGATGACCCGGCGGACGCTCCGTCACTCCGGAATACCACCGGCACATAGTAGGACGAGCGTCTGAGGCCCAGCGCGGCGGCACGCGCCTGCGCTTCGCCCTCGCTCAGCCCGCGGGGCTGACGGAGGGCATTAAGGAGCCCGGCCTGCGCCTGGTGGCTCAGCTCCCGCCGGTCCCGCTCGGCCAGCCGATTGATGGCCAGCGTCTGTGCCGCGCGTTCCAGCACCATGGCCGCCGCCTCGTCGTCGTCGAGCGGCATGGGAACCACGAGCCGCCCCCACAGCTGCCGGTGCACGCCTACGGACGTTTGCAGCCAGGCTTCCGGGCCGCTCCGGGATGTCTCCGAGGCTGACGGTGTGGTCCGCGACCTCCGCTCCCAGTCATCGAGCAGGTCCGCGGTATTGAGTTGGCCGGCCGAAAATGCGAGGACGAGGTGCGAGAGGTCCTCCAGGACAACCGGGGCACCGATCATGGCTGAGGCCCTGCTCCACGACTTGCTGGGTCCCCGCGCTTTCCAGGCTCAGCGTTGTGAAAGCTTCGTGGACATCCCGCGCACGTTCCACGCGTTCCAACTGCTCGGCAACGATCGAACGGTGCACAATTTCCGTAATCTGCACGAAGCGTACCCGCCGTTCCACCACGATCACCGGCATCGTCGCGCCGGGCGCGGCCGCGCGCAGGGCGTCCATGCTCCGCATTCGGTTGCCGATGACTTCCACGACCAGGCCCGCGGCTCCCGCCTCCTCCAGCGACCGGATAAACGTTGCCGTGAGGCCGGGTGCCTTTTCCAGCTCAAGCCCCGTGGTCAGAACAAGCTCCCCGCCGGACAGGAGCCCGGAAATGTCGAGTACTTCGCTCACATGGACCCAGCGGACGGGGTTATCCAGGGCCTTCCCGCCACCGAGGATCTGCGGGTTGGCCTCCCGCAGCACGGGAAGGCCAAGGACGGATCGGACAGTGGGCTGCATTTACAAAGTGTAAAGCCCTTCACGTTTTTCTTTACATATTGGCTCTTATGGTGTGGCTCCGTGCCGGACACACTGGACGCAAGAGAGAACCCATCCCGCATGAGGAGAATTACGTGAACACCATCGAGCACTGGATCAATGGCAGCTACGTTCCGGCCGGCAGCCGGACGGCCCCCGTGACAAACCCCGCGACGGGTAAGGTCACCGGCCAGGTTTCCCTGGCCAGCCAGGAAGAGAGCGAGGCCGCAGTCGCGGCGGCCAGGGCCGCGTTCCCCGCCTGGCGGGACACCTCCATTGCCCGCCGCACCCAGGTGCTCTTCGCCTTTCGCGAACTGCTCAATGCCCGCAAGGGCGAGCTCGCCGCCATCATCACATCCGAGCACGGCAAGGTTTTGGACGACGCCCTCGGAGAAGTGACCCGGGGGCAGGAAGTCGTCGAGTTCGCCTGCGGCATCCCGCACCTGCTCAAGGGCAGCTACACGGAGAACGCATCCACCAACGTGGATGTCCACTCCATCCGGCAGGCTCTTGGGCCGGTCGGGATCATCAGCCCATTCAATTTCCCGGCCATGGTGCCCATGTGGTTCTTTCCACTCGCCATCGCCGCCGGCAACACCGTCGTCATCAAGCCCAGCGAGAAGGACCCAACGGCCACCAACTGGATGGCCGAACTCTGGAAGGAAGCCGGATTGCCGGACGGTGTTTTCAATGTTTTGCACGGCGACAAGGTGGCCGTCGACGCCCTGCTCACGCACCCCGATATCAAGGCCGTCTCCTTCGTCGGATCCACGCCGATCGCGAAATACGTCTACCAGACCGCAACCGCCAACGGGAAGCGCGTGCAGGCCCTCGGCGGCGCCAAGAACCACATGATTGTTTTGCCCGACGCCGACCTGGACCTCGCGGCCGACGCCGCGGTCAACGCCGGATTCGGCTCGGCGGGCGAGCGTTGCATGGCCATCTCGGCGCTCCTCGCGGTAGGCGGCATAGCGGATGAGCTCGTGGCGAAAATCGCGGAGCGCACACGGTCGCTCCGCACCGGCGACGGCCCTGCGCGGCTGCGACATGGGCCCGCTTGTAACGGCCGTTCACCGCGACAAGGTCGCGGGCTACGTCGACGCCGGGGAGGTCTCCGGTGCCACGCTGGTGGTCGACGGGCGCGACGTCGCCGCCGACGCGGAAGGTGACGGCTTTTTCGTCGGCCCGACGCTCTTCGACAACGTCACTCCGGACATGTCCATCTACCAGGACGAGATTTTCGGACCCGTACTCTCCGTGGTGCGGGTTGAGAGCTACGAGCAGGCGCTGGAGCTGATCAACACCAACCCCTACGGCAACGGCACCGCCATTTTCACGAACGACGGCGGCGCGGCCCGCCGCTTCGAGAACGAGGTCGAAGTAGGCATGGTCGGCATCAACGTCCCTGTGCCGGTCCCCATGGCCTATTACTCCTTCGGCGGCTGGAAGAATTCACTGTTCGGCGACACCCACGCCCACGGCACGGAGGGCGTCGGATTCTTCACGAGGGGCAAGGCTGTGACCTCCCGTTGGCTGGATCCCAGCCACGGCGGCATCAACCTCGGCTTCCCCCAGAACGCCTAACCGGCGCCCCACCAGAAAGGGACTCGACGTGACCTCCACTATTGACAGCGGCATTCAGCCGCTCCAGCACGATTCGGAAGGCGCCCGCCGGGCGTACGAACTGGACCGCAAGCATGTCTTCCACTCGTGGTCCGCCCAGGATCTCCTGGACCCCATGGTCATCATCGCGGCCGAGGGCTCCCATGTATGGGACGGGGAGGGGAACAGGTATCTGGACTTCTCGTCCCAGCTGGTCAACACGAACATCGGCCACCAGCACCCCGCCGTCGTGTCCGCGATCGCAGCCCAGGCCGCAAAGTTGTGCACCATCGCTCCGGGCTATGTCAATGACGCCCGCTCCGAGGCAGCCCGATTGATCGCGGAGCGGACACCGGGGGAACTGGACAAAATCTTCTTCACCAACGGCGGAGCGGATGCCAATGAACACGCGGTCCGCATGGCCCGGCTCCACACCGGCCGCCATAAGGTCCTCTCGGCTTACCGCTCGTACCATGGCGGCACCCAGCTGGCCGTGAACCTTACCGGGGATCCGCGCCGTTGGGCCAGTGACAATGCCAGCACCGGGACCATCCACTTCTTTCCACCGTACCTGTACCGCACCGCGTTCCACTCCACAACGCAGGAGGAGGAAAGTCAGCGGGCGCTCGAACACTTGGAGCAACTGGTCGGTTTCGAGGGTCCGTCCACCATCGCGGCGCTGATTCTCGAATCGATTCCGGGGACAGCCGGCATCTACCTGCCCCCGCCCGGCTATCTCCAGGGCGTAAGGGACCTCTGCACCAGATACGGCATCGTCCTAATCTGTGACGAGGTCATGTCAGGCTTCGGCCGCACGGGCAAGTGGTTCGCCGTCGAGCACTTCGACGTCGTCCCGGACCTGCTGACGTTCGCCAAAGGCGTGAATTCAGGCTACGTTCCGCTCGGTGGCGTGGCCATCAGCCCCGAAATCGCGGCGACATTCGGCCAGCGTGTCTACCCGGGCGGCCTGACCTACTCGGGCCACCCGCTGGCGACCGCGGCCGCGGTGGCCACCATTAAAGCCATGGAGCACGAACAGACCGTGCAGCACGCGGCCTTCCTCGGGGAAACCGTGATCGGCCCGGCGCTTTCCGGCTTCGCGGACAGGCACCCCTCTGTCGGCGAGGTGCGCGGAACAGGGGTCTTTTGGGCCATCGAGCTGGTCAAGAACCGTGGGACACGCGAGCCGATGGCTGCCTATGGCACCTCAAGCCCGGAAATGAACCAGCTCGTGGCGGCCTGCAAGTCACGAGGGCTCCTGCCGTTCGCCAACTTCAACCGCATCCATGTGGTCCCGCCCTGCAACACCCTGGTGGCGGACGCCCGGGCCGGGCTCTCAATCCTGGACGAGGTTCTGGACATTGCGGATGGTTTCGCAGCCTAGGTGTTCTTCCTACTGACGCATGGGAAGGACGGCAGTTCCCTCAGCTCGCAGAAGGGTCCGCCGCAGCCCTGCAAAACGTGCGGGAGGGTCCGCCGTCAGCCGGCCGCGGTGAGGAACTCTGCCAGCAGGGGACCCGAGGTGGTGGCGCCAAAGCCGCCGTCTTCCACGAACACGGCGACGGCCAGGTCGCCGTGAACGGCCACGATCCAGGCGTGGGTTTTGGGCGGATTGTCCGTGCCGAATTCCGCGGTTCCGGTCTTTGCGCCCACCGGCGCGCCGGGGACGGATGCCAGGAAGCCGGCATGTCCTGAGGTCACGACAGCACGCATCATGTCCGCCAGCGCTGCCGCTTCCGCCGCCGTGACGGGCGGCCCGGCGGCAGTGGCCGGAGCGTCCGCGGACGAGGTTGGCGTGGCGCCTGTTTCGGTCGGAGAACCCGACGGTGTGGCGGTTTGCGGCGCAGCTGGCACGGAGGCCGTCGCGGACGAACCGCGCGCCGGAGCTTCAACACCGGCATCCGGATTCAGTACCAGCTGTGGCGAAAGGACGTCCCCCTTGGCGACGGAGCCGGCCATAACCGCAGCGGCCAGCGGGGACAGCAGTACCTTGCCCTGGCCGATCATGGATGCTGCATGTTCGGTGCCAGTGGCGGTGCCCGGGACGGAGCCGAGGAAGGCGGCAGCACCCAGCGAGGGGGCCGGGACCGCGATGCCCAGGGCGGTGGCAGCGGACTCCAACTGGGGCTGGCCGACTGTTTCCCGGGCGTTAATGAAGGCCGTATTGCAAGAGTGGGCGAAGGCATCGCGCAGGATCACGGACCCCAGTGAGGATGCGGGGTAACCCTCCGCGTTTTTGAAAGTCCTGCCGTCCACGGTAAGGGTCGGCGGGCAGTCCACCATGGAATCAGGGGTCATGCCATTGCGGATCATCGCCAGGGAATCCACGATCTTAAAGATGGAACCGGGGGCATACTGGCCCAGCAATGCGGTGTCGTACCCGTTGCTGCCGGGCCCGGATGCAGCAGCGAGCACTGCCCCGGTGGAGGGCCGGAGCGCCACAATCGCCGAAGCGGGTCCGATCTTGGCCAGAACGCCCTCCGCCAGTAACTGCAGGGACGGGTCCAGGGTCGTCTTCAGCGGCGTCCCCGCCCTGGCCGGCACCTGAAACAGGAGCCGGCGCGGACCGTTCGGCAGCGCTTCCCGTTCTTCCACCGTCAGGCCCGGCGTCTCGGCAAAGACCTCAACCCCGTCGGTGCCGCGCAGTTGAGCGTCGTAGCGCTGTTGCAGACCGCCCGTTCCGGTGCTGTCCCCGGGCTTCAACGCGCCGCCGGATCCCTCGATCTGTTCGGCGCTGGCTTCGCTGACCGAGCCCAGCAGGGCGCGAGCGAAGGTCCTGGTCGGCGCGAGGGGCATTGAATCCGGGATGGCCCGGGCACCAGGAATCGCCGCGATCTGTCCCTCGGTGACGGTCCGGCCGTCCTGGCGCAGGACGATGGCCGTAATGAAGGCTTCAGCGCCGGCTGCCTGCACCTGCTGGGCGTACGCCGCAGGGTCGGCGCCGACGAGGAGGGCAAGAGCCGTGGCCGATGACCCCACGTCCTCCGGGCTCAGCAGGGACTTATCGATTCCCACGTTCACGACGAGCCGTGAGGTGACCAGAGGAACGTCGCCTGCGCCGAGGATGTCCGCCCGCGCCGGCGCCTGCGTGGAGGCGCCAATGATCTCGTCCTCGGTCAGCCCGGGCGCCAAGGTGGCGGGGTTCCACACCGTCAACCACTTGTCCCCGCTTTTCTTCAACTGGGCGCTGGTCGTGTACTTCCACTCTCCGGTGCCGATTTTCCAGCTGTAGTCGAGCGGGACAGTGGCGAGGTCCGATTCCAGTCTCACCTCACCGGCGTCAACCGATGGCCGGGCGGGTTCCAGGTCCTTGAAGACAGCCTTGAGCTGTTCATTGGCGGCTCCGGAGTCCTTGCCCTCGAAGGCAACGGATCCGACGTCCAGCGCCTCGATGGCAGAGGCAAGTTGCTTCGCCGCGTTCTCGGCGCCGGCACGGCCGTCGTCGCATCCCACCAGGGATACGCCGAGCAAGAGACAGACGAGTGCCAGTGCAGGTTTTTGTGATTTCCCCATGGCGCCATTATGCACCGCACCCCGACGACGTCGGTGTCGTACGGTTTTGGTCCCCTGCTGCCGTCCGGCGGAGGCCGCCAGGATCCCGCTTTTAAGCCTGCCAGCCGAGGCCGGGGAGCGGCAGCCCGAATATGTCTTTCAGGGCATTCTTTGCCGCGTGCAGGCCCGGCATGCCTGTAACTCCGGGGCCGGGCGGAGTGGACGAGGAGCACAGATACACGCCGGGCACGGGCGTGCGCCAGGGGACGGGGCTGAGTACCGGCCGCTGCAGGATGCCGCGGAGATCCATCAGACCGGCACTGAAATCCCCGCCTACATAGTTCTCGTTGTACTCCGCCAGCCCGGCCGCCGTCGTTACCTTGAAACTCACCACCAGGTCCCGGAAACCGGGGGCGAACCGTTCCAGTTGCGCGATCACTGCCTCGCCCATGTCCACGGTGGATCCGGCCGGAACGTGGCAGTAGGACCAGAGGATATGCCGTCCTGACGGGGCGCGGCCGGCATCGAAGCGCGACGGCTGCGAGACCAGCACATAGGGCCGTTCGGGGTGGCGGCCGGTGGCCACAAGATGTTCAGCCTCGGCAGTCTCGGCCCGCGTCCCGCCGACATGGACGGTGCCGGCGTCGGCCAGTTCCGGGGCCGTCCACGGCACCGGTCCGGACAGAATGAAGTCGACCTTGCAGGCGGCGTTCCCGAAGCGGTAGGACTCCAGTGTGCGCCGGTAGCGCGATGGCAACTGTCCCGCCGCCAGCCGCAGCAGACCGGGCGGGGCCACGTCGAGCAGCGTCGCCCGGACCGGCGGAAGTTCCGCCAGCGAACCGATGCGGGTGCCGGTTTCCACCACGCCGCCGTGGGCGCGGATATCGGCAACCATTGCCGCCGCAATCGCGGCAGAGCCGCCAACGGGGATAGGCCAGCCGCCTACATGCCCGAGCGTGCCAAGCATCAGGCCGGCGCCGGCCGCCGCCAGTGCCGGGAGTGGCGATACCGCATGCGCGGCAGCGCCCGTGAGCAGGGCCGGTGCGAGCTCTTCGCGGAACCTCAGCCCCCACAGCGGCGAGCCTTGTTCCAGCGTCCTGAAGCCGAACACGGCAGCGGCCAGGGGGTCATCCGGGATCCTCAGCAACTGGTTGAGCGTCAGCGCCGTGATGCCTTCGACCCGGCGCACGAGGGGGGCCATCAGCCGCCGGTACGCTCCGCCGTCGCGCCCCAGTCCGTCGGCGGTCCGGTCAAGCGAACGATAGGCAAGCGCGGCACGGCCGCCGTCGAGCGGAGAACCGTAGGATATGTCCGGAATCTCCAGCCGGATACGACGGGCCAACTCGAACTGCCGGAAGAACGGCGAGGCCAGCACCATAGGATGCACCGCGGAGCAGACATCGTAAACATGACCGGGCTCGATCAGTTCCAGAGTTCGCAATCCGCCGCCTGGTGTCGGCGCCGCCTCGTAGACGTGGACGCTGAGTCCTGCCCGTGCCATGATCACCGCGGCAGCAAGTCCGTTCGGTCCGGCACCGACGACGGCGACGTCAGGCATTGGTGCGTTCCTTGCGCCAGGGCAGGACAGAAGCTGCCGGCTGCCGGAGATCCAGACGCAATCGGTCCGGGGCGCCGTCGAACGGGCCCCCGTGGGGATCGTCCATGCCGTGGCGGCGGATAACGTCATACCCGGGATCCCAGATATCCCAGACCACCCGGGCCATCAGGTACGCCGTGGCGACCATGTGGCCGACCACGGCGAGGACGTAATAGGGCATGTCAATGTTGTGCTGGGCCACTCCGCCGCTGGTGGCCTGTCCCAGGTACAGCCAGATAGCGGCCCAGTGCAGGCCCTCGACGGCCTGCCAGACCAGGAAATCCCGCCAGCGGGGCCGGGCGAGGGCGACGAGGGGAATCAGCCACAGGACAAACTGCGGCGAGTACACCTTGTTGGTGAGGATAAAGGCTGCCACGATCAGGAACACCAGTTGCGCAAGGCGGGGGCGCCGGGGAGCCGTGAGCGCGAGCACCGCAATCAAAATGCAGGCGAGCACAAAGAGGTCCAGTGCCAGGGCGTTGATGGCTTCGGCCTGCAGTGGTTGCCAGCCCACCCGCCCGGCCACGAGGTTGTAGGCAAACCACGGCGAGCTGTAGCCGGCCGGCCGGTCCTCCGTGAACTGGTAGAAGTATTTCCAGCCTTCCGGGTTCAGCATGGCCACCGGAACATTGACCGCCAGCCAGGCAGCCACTGCGGCGCCGGACGTCACCAGGAACCCCCGGATGCGTCCTGTCCGCAAGGCCAGCAGCACGATGGCGCCGAGGATCAGGAGCGGGTAAAGCTTCGTAGCCGTGCCGAGACCGATAAAGATGCCGGCGAGTACGAGCTTGTTGCGGGAAAAGAAGTACATGCCGACGGCCAGCAGGCCCACGGCCCACATGTCCCAGTTGATCACGCCGGCCAGGACGATACCGGGGGCGAGGGCCACCATGGCCGCATCCCAGGGCCGCCGGCTCGTCATCCGGGCCGTGATCAGGACCGTGACAATCCATACCGCCGCGATCAGGGTGGCATTGATGTCGAAGTAGGCCAGAATGCGGGAGTCGTCCACCCCGGATCCGGGCACCAGCAGGGCGGTGGCCCCGGCAATGAAGCCCATCAGCACCGGGTACTCAAAAAACTTGCCCGGCGTGACGAACGGGAAGGCGCCATAGCCCAGTCCGCGGTTGCGAAACAGCTCCGGGAAGTCCGAATAACACGTGGCGTAGAACTGGCCGGGGGAGTCCCAGCCGTTGACGCGGCAATGGTTCTTGACCAGGATTCCCGCCAGCGCCGCCAGGACGGTCAGCAGCACCAGCACCCGGTCCACGGTAAAGAAGCCCGGCGCGATGACTCCGGGGGCCGAGCGCCGGCCCATCGGACCGCCGATCAGCTCCGTGAAGTTACGCAGCAGCAGGTCGCTGCGGCTCGGGATGACAAGTCGAGCCCGTTCCCGGCGCTCCACCGGCTTTGTCTCCTGCATGCTCCTGAGCATACCGGGCGGACACCTCTGGCCTGCCCGGCGAAGTGCCGGCCACGTACCGAGGCAACGTGCCAGGCGGCTGTTGCCTGAGGAAGACGTCCTAGAGGCCCCAGCGGACGATTGCCGGCGTCTTCTTGTCCCACCCCAGGGTGCAAACCTTTGCCGTCCCCAGCACGAAGTGCCGGCCCTCGTGCGGGTCCAGTCCAAGCCAGCGGGCGGTCAGAATCCGGGAGAAATGTCCGTGGGCGACGATCAGGACGTTGTCCAGTCCGGATTCGAGCACGCGGGCCACAATCTTGTCCGCGCGGGCGGCGACGTCGTCGAGTGCTTCGCCGTTCGGTACACCGTGGGTCCAGATCAGGTATTCCGGGTTGTCCTTACGGATCAGGTCGGAGCTGATGCCTTCGTAGTCGCCATAGTCCCATTCCACCGCCAGCGGTTCCTGGACGGCGTCAGGATAGCCCGCGAGTTCCGCGGTGCGCCGTGCGCGCCGCAGGGGAGAGGTCAGGACGAGATCGAAGTCGACGGCTTCGAGCGCTTTCCGGGCCTCGACGGCCTGCTGCTCACCTTCAACCGTAAGCGGCATGTCCGTGAGCCCGGTGTACTGCCCGCTCTTGGACCATTCGGTTTCGCCATGCCGCAGGATCCACAGTTGCGGACGGGAACCGTTGAAGGGGGTGATCACTTAGGACTCCTCGGTGGTGGAAAGGGCGACGCCGGAGGATCCGGCGGGGGCAATGGTTGCGGGCGGGGCCGGGCTGCCGGCGGGGGTGGCCGCCTCGGGCTGCGCCGCCCACCATGCGCGCAGTTTGGACTCGGCGTCCGCCGGGTCGAGCGGACCGTGCTCCATCCGCTCCTCCAACAGGAACTTGTAGGCCCGGCCGACCACAGGTCCCGGCGTGAGCCCGAGCAGTGCCATGATCTGTCCGCCGTCCAAGTCCGGGCGCACCGCCTCGAGGGATTCCTGCTCGCGGATTGCTGCGATCCGGGCCTCTAGATCGTCGTAGGCGAAGGACAGGCGGTCGGCCTTGCGCTGGTTCCTGGTGGTCACGTCGGACCGGGTGAGCCGGTGCAGCCGTTCCAGGAGGGGGCCGGCGTCGGTGACATAGCGGCGGACGGCAGAGTCGCTCCAGCCGGCTTCACCGTAGCCGTAGAAGCGCATGTGCAGCTCCACGAGCCGGGCAACCGCCTTGGTCGTGTCGTTGTCGAAACGCAGGGTCTTCATCCGCTTCGAGGTGAGCTTGGAGCCGACCATGTCGTGGTGCCGGAAACTCACGGCTCCGCCCGGTTCGAAACGGCGGGTAGCCGGTTTGCCGATGTCGTGCATGAGGGCCGCGAACCGGAGCACGAAGTCCGGCCCGGGGACGGACCCGTCAGCACCGGTCTCGAGGGCCGCGGCCTGCTCCAGCACCTGCAGGGAATGCTGGTAGACGTCCTTGTGGCGGTGATGCTCATCGGATTCCAGCCGGAGGGCGGAGACCTCGGGCAGGACAAACTCCGCCAGTCCGGTGTCCACCAGCAAATCCACGCCGACCCGGGGGTGGGCGGCGCAGATGAGCTTGACCAGTTCGTCCCGCACCCGTTCGGCCGAGATGATCGTGATCCGCTCAGCCATCCGGGTCATCGCCTCGCGGACATCCTCGCGCAGGCTGACACCCAGCTGGGCCGCGAACCGGGCGGCGCGCATCATGCGCAGCGGATCGTCGGAGAAGGATGTTTCGGGCGGTCCCGGCGTTGCGAGGACGGAGTCATGGAGATCGCGGACGCCGCCGAACGGGTCCACCAGCTCCAGCGTCGGCAGACGCAGGGCCATGGCGTTGATGGTGAAGTCCCGCCGGAGCAGATCATCCGTCAGCGAACTCCCAAAAGCCACGACCGGTTTGCGCGATTCGGGGTCATAGGCATCGGCGCGGTACGTGGTGATCTCGATCTGGAAGCCGGCTTTGCGCATTCCGATGGTGCCGAAGGCGCGCCCGATCTCCCAGTAGTTGTCCGCCCACTTCTTAATCAATTTCACCGTCTGATCCGGTGCGGCGTCCGTGGTGAAGTCCAAATCGGGGGAAGCCCGGCCCAGGAAGAGGTCGCGCACCGGTCCGCCGACCAGGGACAGCTCGTGGCCCGCGTCGACGAACCGCCGACCAAGCTCCAGAACCACCGGGTCCACCTGGAAATCAACGGTGTGGGTGTCAATCTTGTGATGTGCGTGCGCCATAGTTTCTTAAGCTTGTCAGAAAACCCGGCCAGCACCACACCGAAAGCCTCGTGAATCCCGGGATCGACCGGAGTGGAACGCAGACCGGAGATGCCCGCACCGGCAATCCACTTTTCCGACGGTCCACTTTCCGGCCATGTTCAGGTCATCAACTCCCGGGAAGAGTCGTTAGAGTGGACTTCATGGCCCATCCCGTACCGAGCGCTCCCGGCAGGAGGACGAACGCACCGTTGCCCTCGGCAATCGGTGCTAACGTCGCGCCCGCCCAGCACACGGGGCACGCCTCCCTGCCGACAGTGGAAGAGGTCTCCGCCGGTGGTGTTGTGGTCGATACCTCCGACACCGATCTCCGGGTGGCGATCATTGCCCGCATCAACCGCGGTGGCCGCCTGGAATGGTGCCTGCCGAAAGGCCATCCGGAGGGCCAGGAGAGCAATGAGGAAGCTGCCGTCCGTGAAATCGCCGAAGAAACCGGCATCGACGGCAAGATCCTGGCGCCGCTGGGAAGCATCGACTACTGGTTCACCGTCAGCGGGCACCGGGTCCACAAGACGGTCCACCACTTTCTCCTGCAGGCCACCGGCGGCGAACTCACAATCGAAAATGACCCGGACCAGGAAGCCGTCGACGTCGCCTGGGTGCCCATCCGCGAACTGGCCCGCAAGCTTTCCTTCCCGAACGAGAGGCGCATTGCCGACCTCGCGAGGGAAGTCCTTCCCGAAGACTGCTGACGGGCTCCCGGACCCGCCCACGGGACCCCGGGAGCCGCTCACGCCGACGCGTTCGCGCGAGGGTGAAGCACGAACCCGTGCCTGGGTGAGATTATGAAGACGATGTCTTCCGCCGATCCCACTCCCGCCAGCCCTGGTTCCAGCCCCGGCCCCGGCCCGTCCGAAGCCAAGGCCGTCCACTCAGGTGAAGCCCGCTCCAGCGCCATCATGGCGGCCGGAACACTGGTCTCGCGTTTTCTGGGCTTCGGCAAGACCTGGATGCTCGGTGCCGCGCTTGGCCTCGGGTCAACGGTCACCGACACCTTCATCAACGCCAACAACCTGCCGAACCTGATCTTCCTGCTGGTGGCGGGCGGTGTTTTTAATGCCGTCCTGGTACCGCAGATCATCAAAGCCAGCAAGGGCCCGGACCGCGGAGCGGACTACATCAGCCGGCTCCTCACGCTGGCCGTACTCGTACTGCTGACGCTGACCCTGCTGGTGACCCTGTTGGCACCGTGGATCATCGAACTCACAACCCAGGGCTACTCGCCGCAGCAGAAATCGCTCGCAGTCTCCTTTGCGTTCTGGTGCCTCCCGCAAATCTTCTTCTACGGCCTCTATGCCCTGCTCACCCAGGTCCTGAACGCCAACGGCGCGTTCGGACCCGCCATGTGGGCTCCGATCCTGAACAACATCGTGGCAATCGCCGGGCTCGGCATGTTCATCGCGATTCTGGGCGCGAATGTTGCCAACCCGCACACCCTGGACAACTGGGGACCTTTCCAGACTTTCCTGGTGGCCGGAGTCTCTACCATCGGCGTCATCAGCCAGACCGCCATCCTGCTGATCCCGGTATTCCGGCTCCGGCTCGGTCTCCGGCCACGCTTTGGCTGGCGCGGTGTCGGGCTGGGACAGGCGGCCAGGCTGAGCGTCTGGACGCTGGCTACCGCCGCCGTCGGGCAGCTCGCGTTCCTATACGTCATGCGCATCGCCACCATCCCGGGCGCGGAGCGCCTCCGACTGGAACGTTCCGGTGACCCGGCCGCGGAGACGCTGCCGGGCAATGCGGTACTCGAAGTCGCCAGCCAGCTCTATCTGCTGCCGCACTCCATCATTGCGCTCTCGCTTGCCACGGTGCTGTTCAACCGGATGACCCGGGCCTCGCAGGACGGAAACCACGCCGAACTCCGGAACGCCCTGTCCCACGGTTTGCGGACCATGGCTGTCGCCACGGTCTTCGGGGCACTGGCGCTTTTTGCCCTCGCCGGGCCGCTGGGTATGTTCTTCTCCGGCGGAGACCGGCAGGACGGCGCCATGCTCGCCCAGACGCTGACGATCCTTGCGCTGAGCACACCGTTCATGAGCGCCAACTTCATGATGTCCCGGGTGTTTTACGCCAACGAGGACGCCAAAACCCCCTTCTTTATCCAACTGGTCCTCGCCCTGGTCAATCTGGTGTCCGCCTTCGCCATCCAGTTCCTGCCCTTCGATCAGATCATTTTCGCCATCGCCATCCTGTACACCGGCGGAAACATCCTTTCGGTACTGGTCAGCGCCATCTTCCTGCGGCGCCTCCTCGGACACCTGGACGGTCCGCGCGTCATGAGCTCCTACATCCGCATGGGCTATGCCGCTGTGGGATCGGCCCTCGCAGGGGCCCTGGCCCTGTGGCTGCTGGGCAG